>NZ_CP095390.1:1200000-2400000 GCF_023008585.1 Natribaculum breve
TGACCTGGAAGATCCGGACGATCCCGGTGAGTGCGACGACGAGCATCGCGTACGCCTGCAGGCCGAAAAACGCGTGGACGACGAGCAGACCGCTGACCTGGTCGACCGTTCGCGGAATCATCCAGAAGACGACCGGAATCGTGTTGAGCAACAGGCCGGGGACGATGTACTCGAGATGGTGGACGAGAACCGACCACGTGACGGCCTCCGCGTCGATCATGATCCAGGCACCGTAGAGATAGAACGGAAAGCTGGCCGTCACGAGCAGCGTGACGATCGTCGCGATCGTCAGTTCCGACACCATGACCGGAACTCTGAGCGGACGACGAATAAACGAAGCGAAAGGCGAGACACTCGGTCGGCGACGGAGAGTCGAAAAGGGTTTTCAGCACTCACCACCAAGGGTCGGTAATGGCCGATCCTCGAGACCCCGGTGAGAACGACTCCGACAGCCGGGTCGCCGAGTCAGACGGTGGCCGTTCGGAGACGGAACCGACGTCGTCCGAAGACGACGGGGCGGCCGGTGGTACCCCCGTCGACGCCGAGGCGGCCGACCCGACGGAAGCGGAACTCCTGCGACAGGTCGAAGAGAAGTACGACTTCGAGAACTTCGGCCCCCGGGACATGGCCGAGATGACGCCCGAGGAGTGGGACGTCGCCTTCGACGAGGACACCTGGATCACCGGCGACGAACTGCTCGCGCGCGTCGAGGCGGAACTGAAGAGCCGGGTCGCAGAACGAGACGTCTTCGCGATGCTCGAGTACGCGGAGGTCGACGGAAAGCGGAGTCTCGTCGCGTATTCGGATACGGATTACGCCATCGTGTATCCCGACGGGAGCGTCGAAGGGATCGGGACAGTCGTTCGCGACGTCAAACCGACCGTCGCGCTCTGTTCGATCGAGAGCTACGAGGTCGACGACCCGCCGGAGGACTGGGGATTGCCCCGCCCCAGCGAGATCCCAGAGTCGGGAAGCGAGCTCGGCAACTGGATGTTACAGCTGCTCGCTGGCGTGCAGATTCTCGTCGGCCTCGGGGCGCTGGTCGCCTGGATCGCCTCGGGCTGGCGAGAGAACCTCGTGCTCCTCGCGACGGGACTGGGGTTCGTGCTGATCGGGCTCTTCCTGTTTACGATCGTCGCGAACGCACGGCTCTCGGACAAGTTCAGAGTCGAGGAGTACCGCGACCGCCTCCGATCGATCGGGGTCGAGTCGGGCGAACGCCCGGAGTTCGTCCCCATCGACGACGACGCCTTCGAGACCGCGCCGAACGCGGAGGAGTCGGTCGCCGACGATTCCTGATACTGACCGCCGTAAGTCAGTACCGGCACAACCGCAAGACGGCTCGCGGTTTCCCAGGTGCGCAGACGGGACACAGTTACAGCAGACCGTATGAACTCTCCCGTTTCTGGAGTTGTTCACAGCACTTGCATCGGTGGGTTTAAGCAAACTCGTTCCTCAGTCTACACTGTATGAATAGGCGGGAGTTTATGGTAGCGGCAAGCGGTGTTGCCGGGGGTGCCGCAGCCGCGACCGCTGCGGCATCGACACCCGTCGTGGCCCAGGAGGAGGGGTCCGACGGCGACTCCGGTGGCAACGCGACGGCCAACGAGAGCGACGGTGGTGGTGCAGAGAACGCCACTGACGGCGGTGGCGGTGGTGGCGGTGGTGGCGGTCCGACCGAGACGGTCACGCTCGTCAACTACGCTTTCGAGCCCGCCACCGAGAGCCCGATGCAGATCCAGCCGGGGACGACGGTGAAGTTCGTCTGGGAGACGGACAACCACAACATCGCCGTCGACAGCACGCCCGATGGTTCCAGCTGGGAGGGCCACGAGGCGATCGAGAACGCGCCGTTCGAGTACGAACACACCTTCGAGACCGAGGGGACCTACGAGTTCCACTGCACGCCCCACGTCGGGCTCGGAATGACGGGAACGATCGAGGTCACCGAAGACGCAGGTGGTGGCGGCGGTGGCGGCGCTGCGGCGGCCGACGTCGACATTCACGACCTCGGCGTCCCGCTCCAGAAACACTGGCTCGGAATCGCAGCGATTTTCGCCATCTTCATGTCGCTGGTCTTCACGTTCTACCTGTTGAAGTACGGCGAATCCGCACACACGAGCAGTCCAGGGAGGCGATAATACATGTCCTCGTCAGGAAGTACCTACGGAGACATTCACCGATACGAACCGCCCAGAGAAAGTACGGCGGCGGCGATCGCGATCGTCTTGCTGACGTTCGTCCAGATCGTCTTCGTCGCCATGTTCGTCTACGGACTGTCGGAGAACTGGGGAATCGCCGGTACCGACGGCGGTACCGGGAACACGGTCCTCGGCTTCCTCCTCACGGCGATCTTCGTCAACCTCGGGTTCATCCTCCTGCTGTACCGCAAGGAGTTCCTGCCGGACGTCATGATCGTCAAGAAGCGCCGTCGGAAGTGGGAAGACCTCTACGTCCGTGAGGAGGACGCCGACGGAGCGTCACTGGCCGACGGAACCAGCGGCTTCTGGGACACAGTCAAACGAGCGGTTTACCCCTACTACAAACGATAATCATGGCAAACGACGACAAATACCCGGTCGAATCGGATCGACGTCGCTTCGTCAAAGGAGTCGTCGGCGGTGCCGCCCTCTCGGGCGTGCTCACCGTCGGCGCTGGGAGCGTATCCATGGCGACTACGCCATCCGGTGGTGGCGGTGGTCTGATGCAGTACCGTGGCGCAGTGCGCGAATCCGGTCCCGCACCGCGTGGACTGCCACAGATCCCGCTCGAAATCGACGACGAAGGCTACCTCATGGGCGTCTGGCCCGAATCCGAAACGGTCACCGAGGGTGGGGCCGAAGTTGCCGTCGCGAGAACCGAAATCGCCGGCGTCGAGTACTCCACCGAGTGGTTCCAGTACTGCGGGCTCCAGACGTTCGAAGGGATCAGACCCGACGCAGACGGTCAGGACCAGTACCTCCGGTATCCGCAGGCGCCGCCGACGAGCGACTACCCCTGGATGGAGGAAGTCGAAGGCGGCAACAAGATCCACGTCGACGACTTCGCGGACTACGAAAACTGGGGCAACGACGTCGGCGACTCCGGCGTCGGCAAGCCGGCGACCGGCACCTGGCGATCCCAGGACGTCCCGCCGGAAGAGACGATTCCGGTCGTGATCCTGCGAAGTACACAGATCGAGGAGGCCGCCCAGGACGACGAGTGGTTGAGCGCGACGTGTCCCGACGGCTTCATCGCCTACATCAACAAGTGTACGCACTTCTGTTGCGTGCCGGGATACAAGCGCCTGAGCGAGTCCGCGAGCTACAACGCCGAGAACAAGATCTACTGTAACTGCCACCAGTCGGTGTACGATCCGTTCACGGTCATCGAGGACCGTTTCGTGTCGCTACCCCGACCAGAACCGGAGGACGACGAAGAATGAGTCTCGAGCGAAAAGACGAATACGACCACGGCGCGTGGCTCGAGGAGAAAGACCTCTCGGCGGTCGAGACGACGTACCTCAAGTCGCTGATGTGGCTCGACAAGCGGTTCCGGATCGTCGACTATCTGGAACTCATGGAGGACATGTACTACAAGGTCAACCTCCAGATGCCAAAGAGCCACACGGAGCAGTACAACCTCGACAACAAGTTCTGGTACTGGTATCCGCTGTACGCGCTCGGATCGTTCTCGGTCATCGCGTACATCGTCGCGGCGCTTACGGGAGCCCTCCTCGGGTTCTACTACGCGCCGTCGACGGCCGGACAGGGCGACCCACAGGCGTACGCCCAACTCGTCGCCATCATCAAAGACCTCAACTTCGGGTTCATGCTCAGGAGTATCCACCGCTGGTCCGCACAGGTGATGACGGCGGCGGTGTTCCTGCACATGCTCCGCGTCTACTTCACGGGCGCGTACAAGGAACCCCGCGAGGTCAACTGGATCATCGGCATCATCCTGCTGTCGCTGACGATGGTGTTCGGGTACACCGGCTACCTGCTCCCGTGGAACCAGCTCGCGTTCTGGGCGGGACAGATCGGCGTCGAGATGGCACTCGCCGTCCCGATCGTCGGCGAGTGGGGTGCCCAGTTACTGTTCGGTGGCTTCAGCCTCGGTCAGCCGACGTTACAACGGATGTACATCCTGCACGTGTTCGTCCTCCCGTTCGTGGTGACGGCACTGATCGCCATCCACATCGCGATCGTCTGGATGCAGGGCATCGCGGAACCACACTAGTACAATGAGCGACAACGAACCCCAAACCGACGGAAGCGGTCCAGGTATCGTCGCGCCAGACGACGAGGTTCCGAGCTGGCGTGAACGGAAAGAGCGAACCACGGGCCTCTCGAGGCTCACCTACGAGTACTTCGAGCGCGCTCGTCGCGAGGATCAGGACCTCCGCCAGGAGTCGAGCTACGTCGAACGCGACGTGCTCGGCTTCCCGGCGTGGCCCCACGAGACGATTCGCAACCTCTCGCTCGCGAGTTTCTTCACGGGGATGATCCTGTTCCTGTCGTCGATGTTGCCGCCACACCTCGGCGACCCGGCGAATCCGGCACAGACGCCGGAGGTCATCCTGCCCGACTGGTATCTCTACTGGTCGTTCGGCCTCCTGAAGCTCGGTCCGCTCAACCCCGAGCTGTCGATCCTCGGCGGGAACAAGCTGCTGTCTGACCCGCTGTACGGCGTCCTCGCGAACGTGGTCGTCGTCGGTGCGATCGCGATCGTCCCCTTCCTGAACAAGGGGAGCGCCCGTCGGCCGGTCGAACAGCCCTTCTGGGCGGCGATCGGCGTCGGCGGCGTCGTCTTCGCGTTCACGATCAGCGCACTGGCAGTCAAGAACCTGGTCCCGATCGAACCGAACCTGCTGTTCGATCTGACCTTCCTGCTGCCGTTCGTGGCCGCGGCGATCTCCTACGCCGTCTTGAAGACGATGCGCGAAGGCTACATGTACGACCTCAACCGCCGGTACTACCGGCTTCGGCCACCGCGATAGCTGATGTCGCAACACGACGCACCCGACGAACCCGGCAGCGACGAAGGGGCGGGTGCGTCGGAACGACGGGAAGTCGTCGTTCCACTGCGACTCTACAAGACGATCACCGTTTTCTCGACGCTCATCGCCGTCGCAGGTATCCTCGGCGGCTTCATCGTCCTCGACGTCGCGACCGACAGCGCGCAGGCGGACGTCTCCGACGTGAGCATCGGCTTTTCGCTTCTCGGAATCGGAATGATCGCGTTCGGCGCGCTGACGTACGCGTTTTCGACGAGGTTCCAGACCGCTGGAATGGGAAACGCTAAAGACGACACCGACGAACATTCAGACAATGGCTGACGAATTCATCAAAGGGTTCGCCATTCTCACCGGCGGGCTCCTGGTGTGGATGACGTTCGCGGCGTGGTACAACACCCCGGACTTCTACGGAACCCAGTTGATCGGTGCGAATCCGGAAGATCCTGGCACGTACGTGTCCATGGCGCTCCTCGTCAAGGAGGCGGCGCTTTACTTCGCGCTGCTCGGCGCGACGACCTTCTGGGTCGTCATCCCGGCGAGCCGACGCGCCCGGGAGTACTACGCGAGTTCGAACTGAATCGTCGACCGACTGCCGCGCCGATTTTCCCGTTTTTCTCCCCCTCGAGCAGGGGTCGCTGTGCTGTCACCCGCGTCGGCCGACGTCCGCGGCGACTCGCGTGTCGGACGCGGCCGACCCTGCCGACGATCACCTTTCTCGTGAGACGGCGGTCGACACCGACAGGAAGTTGCCGATTTCGACCGCTTCGGTGGAGGATGCTCGCCAGTGGCACACACTCGAGATGCGATCGAGTATTCACCGGCCGTCGTCCAGTAGTGACGGTCGTTCGATAGCGACGCCCGCCAACCACACCTCGGTCACGGTCGTTCGATAGCGACGCCCGCCAACCACACCTCGGTCACGATCGGTTCGAGGCAGGTACGTTCCGACCCGTCGCAACTGACAGCCACGTCACGTCGGACTGCCGAGGTCGACGACTACGACCGGTCGAAATGGGGCCGTCGTCACGTCGGACTCGAGTTACGGGACGGGAGAACGAACACGGTAGACGTCTCGTCAGAAGTCCCGGTCGGAACGGTGAGAACGGTGAGACGGTTGCTCCGGGCCGTACTCGGCTGCACCGACCCCGTGCCGGAGCGGTCGGTGCCATCGGCTCTGGTCGGATCGTCGGGCGACGGCTGGCCGGCTGGGAGCCGGCTAGACGACTGCTTCCCAGAGCGGCTTGACGATGAAGAAAACCGACTGGTACGCGATGTACAGGAAGACGAGCGCGGACGCAAAGAGCGCAGCTTTCGGCCGCTCGAGCGGGGCGTCCTTGCGGGCCTCGACGAGGCGAGCCTCGAACTCGAAGAAGTCCGTGATGAACATACCGACCGCGAGCGTCGCGAAGACGACGCCGCCGTGGAGGTGGACGGTGGCGTAGTAGAACCCACCGAGGACGGTCAGCACGTCGGTCACCTCGAGGAAGAGGTTTCGAGAGAGGCCGTCTGCACCGTCTTCGCGTGCGGCGTTGACGTAGCCGCGATGTGCGATCATGCGTGCGGCGAGGTTGACTATCACGAGTCCGAGCAGGACGAACTCGATGATCGCGACGCCGGAGACCACCTCCTGTGCGAGGATGTCGACTGGACCGAGCAGCGAAGCTGTGATCATAGTTCAACGTCGGTCGTTCGACCATTAGAGTTTTTCCAATGACGGCGAGCGATGGACCGGTGTCGGGAGACGGTCGGGCCGACTCACGTCACGTAGCGTCGTCCAGTCCGGAGTCGTCACGACCGTCTGGAACGACGAGCGTCGAAAGTGACCCCTCTGTGGCGATCGCGACCGTCGAGTCGGGAGTGATCGTCGCGACCGCGTCGTCGTCGATACAGAGCGCGACGGGGCCTTCCTCGCGTTCGACCGAGAGTCGGAGGTCGTCGTCCGGCAGGACCCAGCGCCGCGTTTGCGTGACGAACGGGCTGATAGGGACGACGGCGACGCCGTCGACCGCGGGCGAGAGCAGGGGACCGCCTGCGGCGTCCGCGTACCCGTGGCTACCGGCGGGCGTGGCGACCACGACGCCGTCGGCCCGGAACTGTGCGACCCGCCGGTCGCGACTTCGGACGCCGAACTCCGAGATGCGTGCGGGTTCGTCGGTGACGAGCGTGACGTCGAACAGTGCCCGGTATCGATCGTCGCCGTCGACGGTGACGCCCAGCACCGGCCGCCGTCGACGGTGGCTCTCGCCGTCGAGGACGGTCCGGACCGCCGCAGCGAGTCGCGTCGATGGAACCGACCGGACGCCGCGACCGGCGTCGACGGGGAGAACGGGGACGGTCGCCTCTGCCCGGACGGCCGCGAGGAGTGCCGGTTCGCCGACGGCGACGAGTACGGACGGCTCTCGGTCCGTGAGCCGGTCGATCGGTCCACGAACGACGTCCCCGCCGGCGGCGTCGACGACCGTCTCGAGGTCGGCCACCAGGTCGTCACGCTTGCGCGAAGCACCGCTTCCCTCCTCGTCGACGATGCCGACGAGCGGGTCGTCGTCCGGCGTCCACTCGGCGGAGGTCATGTCGCTCACTTCCCGGGCACCGACCAAAAGCGTGCGGATGTCTACTCGTCGTAGGGCCAGTCGCCCGTGATCTGCATGCCTCTGGCCAGATCTTCGGCCTCGAGGGCGTCGGCGATCTCCGTCGGCTCTTTGTGGTCGATCTGGACGTCGTCGCCGGCGAGTGCGACGACGAGGTCGGTCAGGAGGATCGCACTCTCGCGGAGGTCGCGTTTCTCGAGTTTGTCCAGGGTGTCTGCGGCGGTGTGGCCCCAGTCGCGACCGACGTCGTCGGAGGTGCTCATCACGTGGGTTCCGGGGACGCCCCACTGGACGAACGGCCAGTGGTCGCTGTGGGGACTGAGTCGTGGGATCGTCTCGATGGGGTGCCCGTACCGGTCGGCGACCCCCTCGACGGCATCCTCGAGGTCGTCGAACCCGTGGGTGTGAACCGAGAGGGTCCGATCGCGGACGACGCCGTCGTTGTTGACGATCGCCTTGATCTCGTCGTGGTCGGCGACCGCGGCGTGGTGACTCGAGCCGACGAGTCCGACTTCCTCCGCGCCGTAGACGACGAACTCGACGCGAGTGTCGAGTTCGTCCTCGCGGCTGGCGAGGGCGTTCGCGATTTCGACGACCATCGCGGTGCCGGCACCGTTGTCCAGTGCGCCTTCGGCGACGTCGTGGGCGTCGACGTGGCTGGTGACGAGCACGCGCTCGTCGGTGTCCGGGCCGAGTTCCGCGTGGACGTTCTGGCTCTCCGCCGGGCCGGACGCGTCGGCCTCGACGGCCACCTCGACGTCGTCGCCCTCGAATCGCCGGGCGAGGCGCGAACCGACCTCGCTCGAGACGCCGACGGCCGGGATCGTGCCGATCGGGTCCTCCTCGGTGCCGACGCTGCCGGTCGGCGGGAGGCAACCCTCGACGTGATTGCGGTAGACGAACGCGACGGCACCGCCCTCGACTGCGTGGTAGTACTTCTCGCGGCGGTGGACGTAGCGGTCCGCGTACGACGGAACGTCGCTTCTGACCATGACGACGCGCCCCTCGAGGTCGGCCTCGTCGAAGTCCTCGGGGAGGCCGTAGCCGAGGTCGACGAGCGGCGCGGTGGCGCTCTCGGACGGACTTCGCGGAAGTGCGATACACTCGAGGTGCTCGTCGCCGGCCGAGAGCGAACTCTCGCCGCGCGTCCAGCCCTGTATCTCGAACGTCTCGAGGCGCGCGTCGCGCGCGCCGACGTCGGCGAGTGCGTCGCGGGTCGCTTCGGCGGCGACGCGTTCGCCCTCGCTTCCGGCCATCCGGTTGCCGACGTCGACGAGCGTCTCCAAGTGAGTCCAGCCAACGTCGCTGGTGAACGTCTCACCGATCCAGTTGCTCATGTCTCGACGGTGGCGGCGACGTGGCCTAACTGTTCTGGGTCGAGGGCGGCTGTGGGCGGCGAGGCTGCTATCCGGTACGATCCAACTGCGAGAACGAGTTCCGGCGAGACTGTACGCGATCGTCGAACCGACCGTCTACAGTTCGCCTTCGGCTTTCAGTCCCTCGATCACGTCGTCGACCAGCGAGTCGACGTCGTCGTAGGGGAACTCCTGGTGGCTCGAGAGTCTGGTGCCCAGTTCCATCGCGGTGAAACTGACGTCGCCGGACTCGAACGTCGTCCCCGGCCCGTCGGGGAGGGCGGGGACGAGGTCCATCTGGCTTTGCACGGGGTAATCTGCGCCTTCGAACGCTTCGATCAACTGCTCGCGGAGTTCGTCTTCGTCGGCCATGGTCTCCTCTGACCGACCGAGAGAGTTAAGCGTTCTGGAACAACGCTAAACTGATTGACCGTTTCAGAATCGGAACTGAAAGTTTTTCACGGCGCTCCGTCACGGTGATAGGTATGCGGGAGACGCTTGCCGAGTGGCGGCCGATGATAGACGATGCGATCGCCGACTTCCTTCCTCGAGACGTCGACGCCGACTACCTCCAGTCGTTCTTCGGCGAGCCGACCTACGAGTACGATCCGGTCGGCATCCAGCGCGCACTCGCAGATCCCATCTGGGACCTTCTCGACCGCGGCGGGAAACGCTGGCGAGCCGTACTCTTTCTCGTGTTCGTCGAAGCCTTCGGCGAAGACCCGGAGGCGTACCTTCCGTACGCGTGCATCCCGGAGATTCTCCACAACGGGACGATCATCGTCGACGACGTCGAAGACGAAGCGACGATGCGTCGCGGCGAACCGGCGTTACACCACGTCTACGGCAAAGACGTCGCGCTCAACGCCGGGAACGCGATGTACTTTCTGCCCTTCAAGATTCTCACGCACGAGTCGGGACGTCTCTCGCCGGAGACGCGTCTCGCCGCCTACGAGATGCTCACCTACGAACTCAACCGGACCCACCTCGGCCAGGGGATGGACATCTGCTGGCACAACGAACGTGAAGTCAGGGTGGGCCACGAACAGTACCTCGAGATGTCCGCCTGCAAGACCGGCTGTCTCGGCCGTATCGTCGCCCGCCTCGCAGCGATCCTCACCGACCAGTCCGCAGACGTCGAGTCGCACGTCGCCAGGTACGCCGAACTGACCTCGATCGCCTTCCAGATCGGCGACGACATCCTGGACGTCGAAAACTCCCTGGGTCGCGCCGGTGAGTTCGGCAAGG
This sequence comes from Natribaculum breve, assembly GCF_023008585.1. GTDB lineage: Archaea > Halobacteriota > Halobacteria > Halobacteriales > Natrialbaceae > Natribaculum > Natribaculum breve. The sequence continues at coordinate 1,210,188 of NZ_CP095390.1, forward strand.
AGTTCGGCAACGACGTCCGCGAGGGAAAGAAGACGCTGCTGGTCATCAACGCCATCGCGGAGAGCGACCCCGCCGACGCTCGCCGACTCGAGGAGATCCTCGAGGCCGACGAGAACACCGACGAGGAGATCCGCGAAGCGCTGTCGATCCTCGAGGAGACGGGGAGCATCGAGTACGCCCGCGATCGGGCGCTCGACCTCGCCGCGCAGGCCCGCGAGCACGTCAGAGCGGTCGATTTCGACCCCGAATCGACGGCGAAACTCGAGGAGTTTACCGAGTTCGTCGTCGAACGGGACGTGTGAACGCGCACCCGCTACCCAGACGGGGCGAAGTTCTTCCTTCCGTGCCGTCGTACCACGCGTATGACCGACCGGACCGAACGCGCGGATCGAGTCGGCTCCTCGAGTCCGTGGCCGATCTTCGTCGCGCTCGGGGTCGTCCTCTCGGAGACCGGAATCGTCGTCGACGTCGTCCCGATCGCCGTCGGTGGCCTGCTGTTGCTCTCGGCCAGCGTCGCCGGCATCCTCAGGGAGTCGGGCTACGTCTCGAGTCCGTGGCCGACGCTCGCGGCGTTCGGCGCGCTCCTCACGCTCTCTGGCGTCGTCCTGTACGGAGCGAGCACCGGTGACGGACTGGCCGGCGTCTCCGTCGCCGACCGATACGGGCTCTCGAGTCGCGGCTTCGCGATCGCGGTCGCGGGCGTAGTGACGGTGCTCGGCGCAGTTGCGGGACGGTATCGAACGGCCGCGTGACAGAACTCCGACGGCTCCCAACGGCCTTTAGCGCCCCCGTGGTAGGATCGCTATGGACCTGGAGTTCGTCGACACCGAGACGGCCCTCGACGTCGCCGTCAACCTCTTTCCGCTGTCGATCATCCTGTTTTTCGTCGTCGTGTTCGCGGCGTTCAATCCGTGGGGGATCGACCCGTTGCAGTCGCTGTTGCAGTTTGCCATCCTCGGGTCGATGGTCGTCGCGCTCGCGATCACTACCTACTACGTGGCGAGGGCGATCGAAGGATAGACGAGCGGTTCAGTTGATCACGAGAACGAAGCCGGTCACCGCCATCAGGACGGCGATCCCGACGAGAACGACCAGAAGCCACTCCTTTTCGCTCATGGCAGGTGCCACACCGTGCAAGCGCAAAAGTCTACTCTCGATCGGTCGAACCGGCGTGCGTGATCGATCGATCCGGACGAGCCGTCGTCCTCGGGTTCTTCGTCGGCCTCGTCGTCGTCACCGGCCTCCTGGGTGCGGTCCTCGGCTACGCCGTTCCAGCGCGAACCGGGCTCGAGGAGACGACCCTGTTCTCGCGTTCGCTCCCGATCACGCCGCTTTCGTTCGCGCTGTACGGCGCGGTGAGCGTCGGCGCTGGACTCGGCGTCGCCCTCGTCGTCGTCGCGGTGGCCGCGCGGTTCGACGAGCGCGCGTGACGACGGCGACGATCAGTCGTCGCCGACGCGCTGTGCGATCTCGTCGACGATCTCGGGGTTGCGAAGCGTCGAGGTGTTGCCGAGTTCGTTGCCGCTGGCGATGTCCTCGAGCAGCCGGCGCATGATCTTGCCCGAGCGCGTCTTGGGCAGTTCGGGCGTGAAGACGACCTCCTCGGGGCGGGCGATCGGCCCGATGGCGTCGACGACGCCGTCGACGATGCGCTCGCGCATGGCGTCGGTCGGTTCCTGGCCGTCCTCGAGGATCACGTAGGCGTAGACGGCCTCGCCTTTGAGGTCGTGGTCGCCGCCGACGACGGCGGCTTCGGCGACGCCGGAGACGCCGACGATGGCCGACTCGACTTCCATCGTGCCCAGCCTGTGGCCGGAGACGTTGATGACGTCGTCGACCCGACCGAGGACGGTGACGTAGCCGTCGTCGTCGATCTTCGCGCCGTCCTCGGGGAAGTAGATCCACTCGTCGGCCTCTTCGTCGGAGTACTCCTGCCAGTACTCGGAGATGAACCGCTCGTCGTTGTCGTACAGCGTCCGGAGCATCCCCGGCCACGGCTTCTGGACCGTGAGGTAGCCTGCTTCGCCCGGTTCGACCTCCTCGCCGGCGGCGTCGACGATCCGGGCGTCGACGCCGGGCAGCGGCGGTCCGGCGGAACCGGGTTTCATCGTACAGACGCCCGGCAGGGTGGTGACCATCATGCCGCCGGTCTCGGTCTGCCACCAGGTGTCGACGATCGGACACTCCTCGTTCCCGATGTACTTGTAGTACCACTTCCAGGCTCGCGGGTTGATCGGCTCGCCGACGGTGCCAAGCAGGCGCAGCGACGAGAGGTCGTGTCGCCCGGGGTACTCCGCACCCCACTTCATGAACGCCCGGATCGCCGTCGGTGCAGTGTAGAAGATGTCCACGCGGTGGTTCTCGACGATCTCCCAGAAGCGATCTCGGTCGGGATAGTCGGGCGTTCCCTCGTACATGACGGTGGTCGTCCCGAGCGCGAGGGGTCCGTAGACGATGTAGGAGTGGCCCGTGATCCAGCCGATGTCCGCCGAACACCAGTAGGTGTCCTCCGGCTCGACGTCCAACACGGCGTGTGAGGTCCAGGCCGCATACGAGAGGTAGCCGCCGGTCGTGTGTTTGACGCCCTTCGGTTTGCCCGTCGTTCCCGAGGTGTACATCAGAAACAGCATGTCCTCGGCGTCTCGCGAGACCGGCTCGACCGACGCGCCCTCGTGTTCCGTGACGAGTTCGTCGTAGTCGTACGCGTTCTCGCCGAGGAAGTGCGTGAGTTCGTCACCGAGTCTGTCGACGACGATCGACGTGACGTCGTGGTCGACCTGCCGGAGTCCTTTGTCGGTTTTCTCCTTGTGGTTCAGGGCGTCGCCACGGCGGTAGTAGCCGTCGCAGGTGACGAGGTACTCGCTGTCGGCCGAGTTCATCCGGGTCGCAAGCGCCTCTGCGGAGAAGCCGGCGAAAACGACGCTGTGGGGTGCACCGATGCGAGCGCACGCGAGCATCGCGATCGGTAGCTCCGGGATCATCGGCATGTACAGCGTCACCACGTCGTCTTCCTCGACGCCGAGGTCACGGAGCGCCGCCGCGAACGCCTCGACCTCGTTCAGCAGGTCGCCGTACGTGTACGTCCGGGTCTCGCCCAGTTCGCCCTCCCACTTGATCGCCGCGCGATTTTTCGCGCCGTCTTCGACGTGACGGTCCAGACAGTTGTACGAGGCGTTGAGGTTCCCGCCGGTGAACCACTCGTAAAACGGCGCGTTCCCGTCCTCGAGGACGGTGTCGTACGGCTCGTCCCACGTGAGGAGGTCGGCGGCCTGCTCCCAGCACTGTGGCCACTCCTCTTCGAACTCCTCGTAGATCGACTCGTCCGTCACGTTCGCCTGCTCGACGAACGATTCCGGCGGCTCGAACGTCTCCTGGTCTTCGAGGCGCGCCTCGAGTTCGACCTCCGGCTCTTCGATTTCCTCTGCCATGGTCACCGGAAACATCGATCATAAACGGGATAAGTGTTCCCATAGCAGTCGGCGACGTCTGGCGATTTTCACTTTCAGTACGGTGATTGCGACGCGACGAGGTGACACGCGCGTCTACGCGGCGACACCTCGAGACGGGAGACGATCGAGAATTCGAGAACGGACGGGACAGGTCTAGGCGAGCCCGATCCGTTCGGAGTACGCCCCGTACTGTTCTTCGAAGATCTGCATGATCTCGCCCATCGTCGCGTACGCCTTGACGGCGTCGACGATGTACGGCATCGTGTTTTCGCCGCGGTCGATCGCCTCGCGCAGCGCCGTCAGGGACTCCTCGACTGCGTCGTCGTCGCGTTCCGCTTTGGTCTCCTCGAGGCGCTCGAGCTGGCGCTCCTGTGCGGTCTCGTCGACCTGAAGGATCTCGGGGCTGGTGTCCTCCTCGATCGTGTACTCGTTGACGCCGACGACGACCTCCTCACCAGCTTCGACGCGCTCCTGGTACTCGTAGGAGGCTTCCTGGATCTCCCGGAGGAAGTAGCCGTCGTCGATGCCCTGCAGGATGCCGTCGCGGACGGAGCCGTCGCCCATCTCGCGTATGTGCTCGATGTACTCCATCGTCTGCGCTTCGATCTCGTCGGTGAGCGCTTCGACCGCGAACGAACCGCCGAGCGGGTCGACGATGTCGGCCGCGCCGGACTCCTCGGCGATGATCTGCTGGGTGCGCAGGGCGACCCGTACTGCCTTCTCGCCCGGCAGGGCGAGCGCCTCGTCGAAGCTGTTGGTGTGCAGGCTCTGGGTGCCGCCGAGGACGCCCGCGAGCGCCTGGATCGTCACCCTGACGACGTTGTTGAGCGGCTGCTGGGCGGTCAGCGACTGGCCGGCCGTCTGCGTGTGGAACTTCAGCCGTTTGGACTCCGCGCGCTCGGCGTCGTACCACTCGTCCATCACGCGGGCGTAGATTCGCCGAGCGGCGCGGTACTTCGCGATCTCCTCGAAAAAGGAGTTGTGACAGTTGAAGAAAAAGGAGAGTCGCGGGGCGAAGTCGTCGACGTCCAGCCCCCGATCCATCGCGTCTTCGACGTAGCCAAAGCCGTCCGCGAGCGTGAAGGCGAGTTCCTGGACCGCCGTCGAGCCCGCCTCGCGGATGTGATAGCCCGACACCGAGATCGGGTGGAACTTCGGGGTCTCTTCGGTGCTGAACTCGACGACGTCGGTGACGAGGTCGAGCGAGGGCTCCGGCGGGATGACCCACTCCTTCTGGGCGATGAACTCCTTGAACATGTCGTTCTGGAGGGTTCCCCGGATCTGCTCGCGCGGGACGCCCTGCTGGTCGGCGAGGGCGACGTACATCGCGTAGATGACCGGCGCGGAGGGGTTGATCGTAAACGAGGTCGAGACCTCTCCGACGTCGATGCCCTCGAAGAGGATCTCCATGTCTCGCAGGGTGTCGACGGCGACGCCCTCCTTGCCGACTTCGCCCTCGCTCATCGGATCGTCCGAGTCGATCCCCATCAGCGTCGGCATGTCGAACGCCGTCGACAGCCCCGTCTGGCCCTGCTCGATCAGGTAGTGAAAGCGGTCGTTGGTCTCCTCTGCCGTTCCGAACCCGGCGAACTGGCGCATCGTCCAGGTCCGACCGCGGTACATCGTCGGGTACGGTCCGCGAGTGTACGGCTCCTCGCCGGGAAAGCCCAGATCCTCGAGGTAGTCGAGGTCGGCGACGTCCGCCGGTGTGTAGAGACGATCGACCTCGTGGTTCGAGACCGTCGCGAACCGATCCTGGCGTTCGCCGTGTCGCTCGAGGACCGGTTCGAGGGTTTCGGTCTCCCACTCGGATTTTGCCTCCCGAATGTCCGCTAGATCGTCGTCGTCGTACATAATCTGTTATTTGACGGATAGTCCATTAAGGATTCCGGGAAATACGGGTGCTGCGACGAGTGACGATGCGAGCCCCGCTCGAGCCGGTCACGTCGCTCTCGTAGCTGGTTCCCTCTCATCGACGACCGATCGCCCAGCCGAGGAGATATCCCACGAGTAACGTGGCGAACAGGCGGCGTCGATCGTCGACGCGGACGAATCGCGTCCCGTCGTCCGTAATCTCGATCACGCCCAGCGGTCGGACGACGAACCCACCGCCGTAGCCGCCAGCGTCGCAATTCGACGGAACCGTCGCCGCCTCGTCCGCTTCGAGTCGTTCCTCGCCGGATCCGCCGCCGAACCCACAGGCCGCCCGAGCCACCGGGACGATCGTCCGGTCGCCGACGTCGATCGGTTCGCCGAACGCAGTGCGGACGGCCACGCTCCCGGAGAACCGTTCGGCGACGGTCTCGACCGATCGCAGCGTCACGACTGTACCCGCCCGTGTTCGACCTCGATTCCGAGCCGTTCGTACTCCCAGTCGATGGTGACGAGGTTCTTCGGCGATCCGCGGAGTCCGTCGCGGCTGACGACCTCGAACGTGCGATTGCGCGCCTCCGGAGTGAACGGAGCCACAGCCATCACGCGTGCGACGTCCGCACGGGGGATCGATCCCGAGACGGTGTCGCCGCCTTCACCGACGAGCACCTCGCCGCTCGGCGGATCGTTCGTGAGCCTGCCGGGACGAATCACCGTGTAACCGAGTCCGGACCGTCGGAGCGCCGTCTCCGCGTCCCGTTTGGCCCGAAGCGAGCCCCGCAAGAGGAGTCGCCCGGGGATGGGCATCCTTGCTTTCGAACTGCCGACGCCGATCGCGCTCTCGAGGACGAAATGCGAGACGTCGGCGCCTACCGCCGCGGTCACGAGGTTGATCACGCCGGTCCGGTCGACGAGCCTCCCGCCGATCGTGTGACGGATGCCAGGTGGCGCTCCGAGCGTACACAGGACGACGTCACAGTCCTCGACGGCCCGGACGGCGTCGGCCGACTCGAAGAAGTCGACGACGGCGACCTCGTCCGCGCCGAGTCGCTCGAGCATGTCTACGTTGGCGTGTGACCGCGTCGTCGCCCGGACGGTCAGGTCCGTCGGACGGAGGACGGAGAGTACCTCCTGTCCGGTGTCCCCGCTCGCCCCCGCGATGAGCACGCGTTCGTGTGTCGAAGCCATGGGGCGGCCTACCCCGCGTGACGACATAACACTCTCCACCCGTCGCCCGACGTGACGTTCCCCACCGCACGTCCATCGCCGTCACCGATCGGATCGAGTCGGTCGGTCGGAAACTCCAAAGATTCAACAACCGCCGATCGTAACAGCCGATCGATGCCGCCCGATCGCCCGTTTTTCGACCCGGAAACCGAAGAGGTCGACGTCGACTGGATTCTCGAGGAAGCGGTACCGATCGCCAAACTCGTGTTGCTCTTCGGCGCGGTAGTCGCCCTGTCTTTCCTGCTAGCGTCGATTTTTGGCGGGAGCGGCATTTCGTTACTGCTCGCGGTCGTCGGGCAGTTCGTCGCGGCCGTCGGAACCGGCGTCGTCCTGCTGTACGTGATCGTCAGGGCCCGCCAGGTCAGCGACGAACTCGACGAGAGTGACAGGTGACTACTCCTCGGATTGTAGCCGCTCTGTCGTCTCCACGAGCGGATGCCGTGCGTAGTCGACGACGTCGATGTCCTCGAGGCTCTCGAGGTCCTCTTTCTCGGCAGTCCTGGCCATCCCCAGGTCGATCTCCTGGTCGATGACGATCACGTACGCGTCCATCTCGTCGATCCCCAGTCGATCCGCCGCGAGCACGCGGTGGTGACCGTCGGCCAGGAGTAACGTCCCGCCGTTGTCGATGACCACGAGCGGCTCTGCCAGTCCGTGTTCGAGTTCGTATCGTCGTCCCTCGAGTTCGTCGGCGTAGACCCGACCCTGCGTCGGGACGAGTTCGCGAAGCGGGATCGTCCGACGCACCTGTCGAAGCTCGATCGAGTGGATGTTCTCGAGGGTCTGCATCAGTTTCACGACCTTCTCCGGCGTCGCCCGCTCGATCTGACTGCGGATGACGTCGGCGTTCGAGATGATCCCCACCAGGTTTCCGGCGTCGTCGACGACGGGGAGTTTCTGGATGCCAGACCGGAGGATCACCCGGGCAGCGTCGTCGACTTTCATGTCCGGATGAGCCACGATCAGGTCCGTCGTCATCACCTTGAAGATCGGCTCCTCGTCGTCGGCCAACAGCAAGTCGCGTGCGCTGACGAACCCCTCGACGCGACGTCGGTCCGTGACGGGAAATCCGCTGTGCTCGTCGCTCTCGGCGATGCGTTTCGCGACGTCACCGACCGTCGCGTCGGGTGACACGGTCACCACGTCCCGCGTCATGTACTCGTTTACCCGCGGCTTGCTGTCGTCCGACGCGTACACCATGTGCTACTGTAGTGTGACGACGGCGAAAAAACCTCCCTTACACGATATACAGGCGAAAGCCCATGAGTTTACTCGTGGGATAAAGCCGTCACTACTGCATCAAACCACGCGACACGACTCCCCCGCATCACCCACGCAACCTGAACGGTTTAAGACGAATCTCCACGTTATTCGACAGAGGCATGCGGCATGCTGCTGCGGGGAACCCGCTCACGCTCAACGTGGCTACGAGTAGGTCTCATAGTGTCTAGGGAAATGTTTTACCTATAGAGACACTGGTATTGGTAATGGATCGGCTCGACGACATCACGCTCGAAGAACTCTATGATCTAAAGGACCAGATCGACAAAGGGAAGCCGCGAGAACGTGTTCTCGCGGCGATTGGGCGTAAGCAGGGCGATCAACTGGAGACACTAGCTGATCGCCACGGTGTTGTCGAGAAAACGATTCGCAACTGGCTCGATCGGTTCGAGGAAGAACCGATCGAGCAGGCACCGTACGACGCTCCTCGACCAGGAGGTCCAGCAAAAATCGAGGGCGAAGACCGTGAGCAACTGTTCGAACAACTGCAACAGCCGCCGACCGAACTCGGCTACGACCAGCAAGCGTGGTCAGCGAAACTGTTGCTTCATCACGCCAAAGAGGAATACGGCGTCGAATACCACGAAACCTACGCGTACGACTTGCTGAAAGAGGCCGGGCTGTCCTTGCGGACAGCACGGCCTCAACATCATGAAGCCGACCCTGAAGAGAAAGCCGAGTTCCAAGAAACAGTCGAAAAAAAACGACCCGAACTAACCGACAAAACCGTCGTTGTTGTCGATCAGTTCACCAAACACGTCGGAACTGTCCAACGACGTGGCTTCTACCCGATTGGCTCAAATCCGACAATAGAGGTTGCAACGTCGTGGGATTCAGTGACCGTGCTGGGCGCTGTCACCGACGACGGTGACAGCTTCTTCTGCTGGACAGAAGAGAATCTCACACGGAACCATGGGATTCGGCTGTTAGAGGCGTTAACCGAGCGGTTCGGTGAGGAGTTAGTGGTGTTTCTGGATCGAGCGGGCTACTTCTATGCGAGGGATCTCTGGGAGCACGTGAGTGGTGAGCGCGAGACCGAAACTGTCGGAGACAGTTCGGTCTCGTGCGTGCGCGGAGACGATCTCGAAGTCTGGTACTTCCCGTCAAAACTCCCCGAATTGAACGCCGTCGAAGGGTGTTGGGACCAGCTGCAAGAGTGGTTCAAGTATCGACTCGTCCCTGATCTCTCGTCGCTGAAAGACTACATCTCACGAGGTGTAAAAACAATCAGCGAACCCAGCATTTGGCCGTATCTTACCGGTAAAGATTCGAACTAATCACTATCACACGACTACACACAAACACACCCTTCGCAGCCCAACCAGCAGTGTGGTTGGCATGCCACTCGACGACCCTCACTCGTGGTTGGAATCGAGGGGCAGGCCGATGGCGCGGCCCACTGCCCAGTGCGCTGGACGCCGCTGGGAGCCACTCCCTCCTCGGGCGGGCTACGCCGAGCAGATACCCAAGACCACCACGACCCTCCGTGTGAGGGCTGAAGGCGCGTCAGTGAACCCGCAAGTTCACAGCCGGGGTGGAGCCCGCGTCTGCGGGCCGTGATACCCACGGAGGAATCCCACGGCGTTCGCCGTGCGGAGGACGTCAAGCGTTCTCGCTCGCTCCTTCGTCGGGGGCGAACAACCACTCGCTCGTCTGGCTGTACGCGCCCACGGGCGTTCCCGGACGCGTTCGGATCGCCTCGAAGAATCGGTGCGTGATCACTTCTTCGACGACACTTTTGATCGAGTCGACCTGCTCTTCGTCGTCTACCCCACCCAGAACGCCAATCTCGAGCTGTGCACCAGCCATGTCGGCGTGCCCTCCGGCGCTTCCGATCGGGTCGAACGCGTCCCGCAGGGTCGCACCAAGATCGATCTCGCCGGCTCGCGACCGCGCCGAGAGAAACACCATCTCGTCTATGAAGCCAAAGACGAGCGTCGTGTCCACGCCCTCCATGGTGAGAAGCTGATCGGCCGCCTGCGGGAGTGCGTCGCGACTGGAGATCCGTCCGGCGCTCGCGACGACGACCGACCCGCGCCGGGTCCGGTTCTTGATCGCCCTGGCGATCGTGTCGAACGTCTCCCCTTCGACCGTCGGTGCCTCGACCTGTCGTAACACGTTGGCGTCGACGGCAGGCAACAGAGTCGCCGCCGCACGGAAGTCACTCGAGGAGACCTCTCGCGTGAAGTCGTTCGTGTCGACTCGAATGCCGTACAGCAACGCCGTCGCCGTCCGCCGGTCGAAGTCGAGTCCGAACCGCTCGAGATACTCGGTGAGGACCGTACTCGTCGCACCGACGTCCTCGCGCAGGTCGTAGAACTCGGCCGGAACCGGACCGCGCGGTGGATGGTGGTCGATGGCGACGTCGACGTGTAGCTCCTCGGGCAACTGGTCGTTGACGCCCGGCCGCGAGTGATCGACCAGTGCGAACGCGGCGTACTCCTCGAGTGACGCCTCCGGCTCGAGGTTTCGCAGGTCGAGCTCGAGCAGGTTCACCATCGCCCGGTTCTCCTGGTGTGAGATCTCGCCGAAGTAACACGCGTCCGCGTCGACGCCGACTGTCGCCGCGATGTCACAGAGCGCGACTGCACTCGCGATGGCGTCCGGGTCCGGATTGTCGTGCATCACGACGGCGAGTCGCCCGTCGATCGTCGAGAGTTTCCGGCGCAACGCCAGCGCGTTCTCCGCCGACGGACTCGTCGTCCGGTCGAGTACCCACTCGGCGAGCTCTCGACTCGGATCGACGACGCGATCGGCGACCGACCTGATGACCTGTCCGTCCTCGCCGTCCGGATTCCCGCCGAGGTGTGCCACTAACGCGGCCTCCGGGAACCGGTCGGCCGCGAGCTCGAGGATGCGGCGGTTCCGATCGGTCCGGTCTTCAGCGACGAAGACGGCGTCCGGTGTCTCGAGTGCGGCGAGCACGTCCGAGTCGGTCGGGTCGCTGTGTCGTGCCCGGACGTTCTCGTCTCGAAGCGTCTCGACGACGTCCGGGTCGTCGGTGATAACGAGGAGGTGACCGTCGTACTCGGTGAGTCGTTCGACGATCCGTTGTCCGATAGTCCCGCACCCGAGTACGAGCCGGGAAATCATATCGCGGATTGCAACTGAGAAGGTTAAAAACTACCGGCTTATACGAACACCGGTCGGTCAGTTTTCGGTGCACCCGCGACCTGCCACGCGGGTGCGCCGAGAACGGTACAGCAGACCGTATCAGGGGACGACCGCTGCGGCCGCCTCGATCGCGGTGTCTGCGACCGGTCCGAAGCCGGGCAGGATGACGACGGTCATCACGGCGGCGAAGATGATCGCCACGTAGAGACCGGTCGGCTGAGTGAGCGAGTCGCGCTCTACGACCGGTTCTTCGATCCACAGCGCCTTGACCAGCCGCGAGTAGTAGTACAGCGACAGTGCGCTGTTGACCACGAGCGCGACGGCGACGACGAGCAAGCCGGCGTCGATCGCGCCCGTCAGCAGGAAGTACTTGCTGAAGAAGCCACCGAACGGCGGGATGCCGGCGAGACTGAACATGAAGATCGTCATCGCGGCGGAGGCCATCGGTGCCTGCTTGGCGAGACCGTTGTAGTCCTCGAAGGTCCGGCCGACGCCCCAGTACTCCGCGAGGGCGATGAACAGGAACGCGCCCGTGTTCATGAAGCCGTAGACCAGCAGGTGCATCATCGCCGCACCGAGGACGACGTCGTTGCTCCCGGTCCCGGTCAGTCCGGCGAGGCCGATCAGCGCGTAGCCGGCGTGACCGACCGACGAGTACGCGAGCATCCGCTTTACGTTCTCCTGGGTCGCGGCCGCGAAGTTCCCGATCGTCATCGTGACGATCGCGAGGATCACGAACGCGAGCGTCCAGTCGATGCCGATGTCGGCCATCGTCTCGATCGGGAACGCCGTCGCGAACACGCGGAACGCGATCACGAACCCGGCGGCTTTCGACGCCGACGAGAGGAACGCCGAGATCGGCGCGGGCGCACCCTCGTAGGCCTCCGGCGCCCAGAAGTGGAAGGGGACGCTCGCGGTCTTGTAGGCGAACCCGCCGATCAGCATCACCACCCCGAGTCCGAGCAGGCCGGAGAAGCCCTCGGCACCCTCGAGGTTCTGGGCGATCGCCTCGAGTTGCATGTAGCCGGTCGCCCCGTAGACGAGGCTGATCCCGTAGACGAAGATCGCCGACGAGAGCGCGCCGATCAGGAAGTACTTCAGACCGGCCTCGACGCTCCCGCGGTTGGTCTTGAGGATCGCAACCAGCGCGAACGACGGCAGGCTGGCCAGCTCGAGCGCGATGAAGACCGTCACGAGGCTGTTTGCGGCCGCCATGGTCGACATGCCGGTCGCAGCCAGCAACATCAGCGAGTAGTACTCGGCCTGGTAGGCGTGCTCGAGGAAGTAGTCGTAACTCGCGATCGAGACCATCGCGGTGACGACCGCGACGACGACCATGAAGAACAGCGCCATCTGGTCGACGATCAACTGGCCGCCGAAGAGGTCGAACGTACCCCGGCGAGTGGGGTCGCCGACGCCGGCGACGATGTACCAGACGGCAACGCCCAGCGAAGCGAGCGCTCCGGCCGTCGAGATGCCGGCGAGGGCCGACCTGTTCGTCGATCGCGGATCGATGCTGTCGAAGACGAACAACACCAGTCCGGTCAGCGCCAGGATCAGCGTCGGCGCGAGGGCAGACCAGCTATGGAGTTCGATCAGTGGTGCCATCACGCACCACCTCCGAGCGCGAGGATCGGATCCACTGCGTCTTTAATCATGTCGAAGATCAGTTCGGGAGCCACGCCAAGCGCGATGATCAGCGCCAGCAACACGAACATCGGTGCGACGTCGTGAAGCGGTGCACGGCCCACGTCGTAGTCGGTTTCGAGGCGATACGGGCCGAACAGCGTCCGCTGCATCGCAAACAGCAGGTAGCCAGCGACGATGACGATGCCGAACATCGCAAGCGCGGTGAACGCGGGGGCGTACTCGAGCATCTCGGAACCGAAGGCTCCGAAGAAGATGAAGTACTCCGCCGCGAAGCCGGACATCAGCGGCAGGCCCATGTAGCCGAACGCGCCGGCGATGAGAACGCCGACGGCGATCGGCATCCGGTCTGCCATCCCGGACATGTCCGTCACCATCCGGGTGTGCGTGGCGTTGTAGATGACGCCGACGGCCATGAACATCAGTCCCGAGATGAGCCCGTGGGAGACCATCTGGAACGTCGCGCCACCGACGCCGAACTGGGTGTAGGCGACGAGACCGAGGATGACGTAGCCCATCGACGAGACCGACGAGTAGGCGACGATCCGTTTGAGGTCGGTCTGTGCGAGCGCCAGCATCGCGCCGTAGATGACGCTGACGACGGCGAGTGCGGCGATGGGGATCGCGAACGCCTCGACCTGGTCCGGGAACATCGTGAAGTTGAACCGGAGCAGGGCGTAGGTCCCCATCTTCAGCAGGACGCCGGCCAGCAGCACCGACGCGGGGGTCGGTGCCTCGACGTGTGCGTCCGGCAGCCAGGTGTGGAACGGAACGACTGGAACCTTCACCGCGAATCCGAGGAACATCGCGACGAAGACGGCAGCGGCGAGCGTACTGCCCGCGATACCGGCGAACGAACCGGGGCCGCCCTCGAGCATCGCCGATGCGATCTCGGGCAGGGCGAAACTCGTCACCGAGTCGCCGAGTCCGAACACGAGCGAGATGAACGCGACGAACATCACGAGCGACGCCACGTTCGTGTAGACGAAGAACTTGATCGCGGCGTACTTCCGGCGCGGGCCGCCCCAGACGCCGATCAGCAGGTACATCGGGATGAGGACGGCCTCCCAGAAGACGAACCAGAGGAAGAAATCGAGCGCCGCGAAGACGCCGATCAGGTTCGCCTCGATGAACAACAAGAGCCCGTAGAACTGGGACTGCCGGTCGTCGATCGGCGTCCAGGAGCTCACGATCGCGAGCGTGATCAGCACCGTCGTCAGGACGACGAGCGGGAGGCTGATCCCGTCGAGACCGACGAACCAGCTAATCGAGTACTCTCCCAGCTGGATCCACTCCATCCGGGACTCGAAGGCGAGTTGGCCGTCGAGCAAGGCGTTACCACTGCCGTCGAACGCGGTGAACATCCACAGGGACAGCGCCGCCGGAATCAGACTGATGGCGAACGCGAGTTTACCTGCGACCTTGTTCGGCGCGACGAACGTGACCAGCGCACCGACCAGTGCGACCGCGATGAGCGTTTCGATCATCATGCGAACCACCCTCCGTGGAGACCGAGAACTACGAGTAATGCGATGAATCCGAGCACCAGCAGCGCCGCGTAGTTCGTCACGACGCCGGTCTGGATCCGTTTGATCCAGCCACTTCCGAACAGGCTCACGCTCGAGACGCCGTTGACGACGCCGTCGATGACTCCCTGGTCGAACCGGTCTGCGGCTCGAGCCAGCGGCAGCGTGAGTCCTTCGGCGAGCCAGACCTGGTACTCGTCCTGGTAGTAGTTACTACGCAGGAGCGTCCGGACCGATCCCAGCTTCTCCGTGTGGGGAACCGGCTCCGGGACGTTGTAAAGCGAGTACGCGAGTCCGGCACCGGCGAGCGCCAGTCCGAGCGACAGTCCCGCGCCGACGAGCATCGTCACCGTCTCGGTGCCGATGTAGCCCTCGGCGAACGGCACCGCCTCGTGGTAGGCGTGGTAGGTCAGCCCCTCGATCGCGCCGTACTCGCCGTCGAGCCAGAACTCGAGGAAGGTGATCTCGGCACCGGTGAGTTTGCCGATCGGCGCGAGGTTCACGACGCCCGCGACCAGCGCGAGGACGCCGAGGACGATCAGCGGTACCTTGACGCTCCAGCCGATCGGGTGTGGATCTCTGGCGGCGTCGGTTCGCGGTTCGCCGTGGAAGGTGAGAAACACCATCCGGAAGGTGTAGAAGCCGGTGAAGAACACGCCGATCAGCCCCATCGCGTAGGCCGCGAGGAAGAGCGGCTGCTCGAGGCCGACGATGAGCGCGTCGAACAGCACCTCGTCTTTGGACCAGAAGCCCGAGAACGGGACGATTCCCGCGAGCGCGAGCGCACCCGAGAGGAACGTGTAGTAGGCGACGGGAGCCTTGTCTTTCAGGCCGCCCATCTTCCACATGTCCTGCTCGTGGTGCATCAGGATGATGACGGCACCGGCACCGAGGAACAGGAGCGCCTTGAAGAAGGCGTGGTTCATGAGGTGGAAGACGCCGGCGACGTAGCCGCCGACGCCCAGCCCAAGCATCATGTAGCCGTACTGGCTGATCGTCGAGTACGCGAGCACCTGCTTGATGTCGTCTTTGACGACGCCCATCGTCGCGGCAAACAGCGCCGTGAAGCCGCCGACGAAGGCGATGATCGACAGCGCCGTCGGCGACTGGGCGTAGAAGCCGAACATCCGGGCGACCAGGTAGACACCGGCTGCGACCATCGTCGCCGCGTGGATGAGCGCGGAGACGGTGGTCGGGCCCTCCATCGCGTCGGGCAGCCAGGTGTGCAGCGGGAACTGCGCGGACTTGCCGATGACGCCACCGAGGACGAGCAGGCCGGTGATCGTCACCCAGGTCTCGGCGTCGAAGCCGAACAGCGTTTCGCCGTTGTCGATCGCGGCCTCGGCCGCCGTGGGGAACGACTCGGTTCCGGCGAACGAGAGCGTCCCGAACGTCGCCGCGATGGCGACGACGCCGACGAGGAAGAAGTAGTCACCGAAGCGGGTGACCAGGAACGCCTTCTTCGCGGCCGAGGGAGCCGATTCCGTGCGGAACCAGAAGCCGATCAGCAGGTACGAACACAGCCCCACGAGCTCGAAGAACATAAACGCCATCAGCAGGTTGTCCGCGAAGACGAACGCGAGCATGCTGAAGGTGAACAGCCCGAGTTCGGCGTAGTATCGCCGCAGGCCGGTCTCGCCTTCGGCGTTCATGTACCCGAGGCTGAAGATGTGGACGAGCAACGCGATCAGCGAGACGATCACGAGCATCAGCGCCGACAGCGGATCGAGCAGGATGCCGAAGTGGAACCCGATCTGGTCGCCGATCGCCCACTGGTAGAGCTGTTCGTTGTACGGTTCACCACCCGCGACGGTCGCTAACACCCACAGCGAGAGCAGTAACGACCCTGCCGTCGCGAAGATGCCTGCGAACGCGCCCTTCTTCGGCATGTAGTCGCCGAAGACCAGCGCGATGACGAACGCCGCGAGCGGGAACAACGCGATCGCCGGTGCGAATTCGAATGCGGTTGCCATCTATTTACCACCTCATTGCCGACGGCACTGTCACGTCGACGTCGCGGAAGTTACGGTACAGCACCAGGATGATCCCGAGCCCCACGGCGACCTCGGCGGCGGCCAGCGCCATCGTAAACAGCGCGAACACCTGGCCGGTGAGGTTGCCGTGATAGAACGCGAACGCGATCAGGTTGACGTTCGCCGCGTTCAGCATGATCTCGACGGACATCAGGAACATCAGTGCGTTACGCCGCGTCAGGATGCCGAACAGCCCGATGCAGAAGAGGGCCATCGACAACAGCACGTAGTAATCGACGGGGACGCTCACTGCCTCTCACCCCCGTCTGCCGCGACGCCGCTTGCCTCGGTCGCGCCACTCGAGGACTCGGTGCTCGTCAGCGCCGTGACCGTTTCGCCTTCCTCCTCGCGCTTTGCGAGCACGAGCGAGGCGTCGAGTGCGGCGTCGAGGACGATCGCGGCCAGCAGGAACGCGGCGAGGAACGGTTCGGTCTCGCCGATCGCTCCCTCGGTCGACTGCAGCGCCGTCATGTCGAACATCGCGTATCCGATCTCCGATATGATGCTCACGTCGCCTGGATAACCCGCCATCGTCGATTCGAACGGCGTGTTCAGGACGATCGCCGCCATCACCGCGAACAGTGCCACGGCGAGCACGCCGGGAACCAGCGTCTTGCCGAGTCGCAACCTGGGTCCTGTCGTCATGTCTGTGCCACCTCTTCGGGTTCGTTTCGTTGCGTGAGCATCACGGCGAACGCGATGAGAACGAGGACCCCGCCCACGTAGACGAGGACCTGCATGACGGCGACGAACTCAGCCGCCAGCATCACGTAGTAGACCGCGACGCTCAAAAGCGCCACACCCAGCAGGAGCGCGGAGTGCCACGGATCCTGCATGAGCACGACGCCGATCGCACTGCCCAGCGTCACCACCGCGAACAGCGCGAACGCGATCAGCTCGTATGTCATTGGTTTGATCTGGTTGGGTATGCCCTTTGTAGATTTCGAGACGGGACGGGCAGCCCGATTTACTGGTAATCGACCTCTCCTTCGCCCTCACCGATCCACGCACCCCTGTCGGGTTCGCGCGACTCGAGCGGGTCGATGTCCTTGTACCACGGTACTGCCTTCAACTGCTCTTTGTTGTACACGAAGTCGTGTTTCGTGTCAGCCGTGAACTCGAAGTTCTGGGTGAGCAGGATGGCGTCGACGGGGCAGACTTCCTCACAGAGCCGACAGTAGATGCACTGTCCGATGTGGAGGTTGTACTGTTCGCCCTGTCGCTGGTCGTCGGTGACGATCTGGATCGTGTCGTTCGGGCACACGTTCTCACACTGGCGACACCAGATACACCGCTCCTGGCTGAACTTGTGGACGCCGCGGAACCGCGGCGAGACGTCCGGCGTCGTCTCCGGGTACTCGACGGTGAACGTGTTGCCGTCCAGCGCGTGTTTCATCGTCGTTGCCATCGATTTGAGTATTCCGATCATGCTATCAGCCCCACGATGATTGCGGTGAGCACGAAGTTCGCAAAGGCGAGGACGAGCATCCCCTTCCAGCCGATCTCGATGAGTTGGTCGATCCGCACCCGCGGCACCGCAGAGCGGAACCACTGGGTGAGCAAGAACACCGCCCAGATCTTGATGATGAACCAGACGATGCCCGGCAACACCGGTCCGGCGGGTCCACCGAGGAAGATCGTCGCGATGAGCGCCCCACCGAGGAAGATGTGCAGGAACTCACCGAGGTAGATCAGGACGAAGTAGACGCTCGAGTACTCCGTCTGATACCCGGCGACGATCTCGGTCGGTGCTTCGGGGATGTCGAACGGGTTCCGGCCGACCTCGGCGAGGTTGGCCATGATGAACAGCACGAACGCGAACGGGTTTATGAGCGCGTACCACGACGGGATGGCGACGCCGGCGACGGTAAGCAGCGGTTCGGCCTGCGCCTCGACGATGGTACTCATCTGGAGCGATCCCGCGAAGATGACCACGGACATCCCGGTCACGACGAGCGGGATCTCGTAGGCGACGTTCTGTGCGACCGCCCGGAGGCCGCCGAGCAGCGAGTACTTGTTCGCCGAGGCGTAGCCGGCCATCACCAGGCCGATGCTCGCGATGCCGGAAACGGCGAAGACGTACGCCAGGCCGACTTCCGGATCGGCGAGTTGCACGCCCGAACCCATCGGGATGACGGCGAAACCGAGCATCGCCGAGCCCGCGACGACGATCGGCGCGAGGTCGTAGGCCGGCCGGTCTGCGTTCTCGGGGATGATGTTCTCCTTCGAGAGCAGGCGCACGGCGTCTGCCACGATGATCAGCAGACCGAACGGACCGATGCGGTTGACGGCGATTCGGTCGGTGAACGCGGCAGTGATCTTCCGTTTCGCCCACGGCCCGGCGACCCCGGTCATCGCCAGCATCAGGTTGCCGACGATGAACGCGGCGATGAACGCCGCGACCAGGTCGCCGGCAGTGCCGTACTCGCTCAACCCGGTGAGGTCGGCGATCCGTTCGGGAAACAGGTACGTGTCGCCGTTTTGCAGCGGTGCCAGCATCACCGATCCACCTCCCCGAGAACGATGTCGAGGCTGCCAAGCGACGCGACCAGGTCAGGGATGTACTCGCCTTTCGTCATCTCCTCGAGCGCCGAGAGGTTGTGGAAGCTCGGACTGCGGATCTTGAACCGACCCGGTTTGTCCGTTCCGTCAGACCGGATGTAGATGCCGAGTTCGCCCTTCGCGGCCTCGACGGCGCGGTAGGTCTCGGTGTCCGCGTCCGGCTTGAGCGTCCGTGGGACGTTGCTCTGGATATTGCGTTCGTCCTCGGGCCACTCCTCGAGTAAGTCGATACACTGCTCGATGATCTTCGCGGACTCCTCGACTTCCTGCATCCGGACGAGAACGCGGCTGTAGTTGTCACAGCCGTCCTCGGTGACGACGTTCCACTCGAGGTTCGGGTAGTAGCCGTAGGGGTCGTCCCGCCGGAGGTCGTAGTCGATCCCCGAACCGCGAGCGACGGGGCCGGTACAGCCGTACTGTTTCGCGACCTCGGGCTCTAAGATCCCGGTGTCGACACACCGAATCTGGAAGATCTCGTTCGACGTGACGAGGTCGTTGTACTCCGCGACCTTCGCCGGGAGGTCGTCGAGGAAGTCCCGGACCTTCGCGAAGAACTCCTCGCGGGGTTCGGGCAGGTCCCACGCGACCCCGCCCAGTCGGAAGTAGTTGAACATCAGCCGCTGGCCGGTGAGGTCCTCTAAGATGTCCTGGACGATCTCCCGGTCGCGGAACGTGTACTGGAAGATCGCCGTGAAGTCGCCGTAGACGTCGAGTGCGAACGTCCCGAGCGCCAGCATGTGCGAGGCGATCCGGGACAGTTCCGCGCTCATCGTCCGGATGACCTGTGCGTACTCGGGCACCTCGAGGTCGGCCAGATCCTCGGCGGTGCGAGCGTAGGCCCACTCGTTTAGGATGCCGGCCGAGACGTAGTCCCACCGGTCCGGGTAGGGCATGATCTGGTGACGGTAGGTGCCCTGCTGGCACATCTGCTCCTCGCTGCGGTGCAGGTAGCCGATGTCGGGGTCGACGTCGGCGACGGTCTCGCCGTCCAGCACCGTCTTGACGTGGAGCACGCCGTGAGTCGCCGGGTGGTGTGGACCGATGTTGAGGAACATCGTGTCCGACTCCTCGTCCCGGTGGTCCGGCTGAATCGGATTCGCGTGTTCGGTGAGCGTGACGATCTGGGGTTTCTCCTGGTCGTAGTCGAGGCTGAGGGGGTGGCCCTGCCACGTCTCCGGCAACAGGATCCGACGCGGGTCGGGGTGGCCCTCGTAGTCGATCCCGACGAGGTCGAACGCCTCGCGTTCGGCCCAGTCGGCCGACCGGAAGACCGGCTCTGCCGTCTGGCTGACGGGATCGTCGACCGACGTGGGGACGACGACGCTCACTTCCTGGGTCGGATCGGCGTACTTCTTTAAGTGGTAGATCGACTCGTACCGATCCTCGTACTGCTGGGCCGTCACACACGAGAGGTGATCGAAGCCCGCCTCCTCGCGCAGGTCCAGGAGGACGTCCTGGACGTCGTCGGGACGGACGACGAAGCCAGGCGCGTTCTTGTGGTCGTCACGCGCGAGCGCGCGATCGCCGATCAGTGCCTCGAGCTCCTCTTCGGTTACCGTCTCCGTTACCGCTCGCTCGAGTTCCGTACTCATGGCGAATCAGCCCAGTTGTAGCGCATGACGAGGTCGTCTTCGTCGATCTGATCGGCCAGTTTCTGTACCAGTTCGTCTCGCGGCAGGTCGCCGAACTCCTCGAGTTCGTACGGCTTGACGACGACGGGTGACGATTCGCCGTTTGCGATCCGTTCCTGGAGTTTGGCGACGCCGTAGATGAGCGCCTCCGGTCGCGGCGGGCACCCGGGGACGTGAATGTCGACCGGGATGATCTCTTCGGCACCCTTGACGACGTTGTACCCCTGCTGGAACGGGCCGCCGGAGATCGTACACGATCCCATGCCGACGACGAACTTCGGTTCGGGCATCTGGTCGTAGACGCGCTTCATGCGCGGCCCGAACTTCGAGACGATCGTCCCGGGGACGATCATGACGTCTGCCTGTCGCGGTGACGCACGCGGAACGCCGGCCCCGAAGCGGTCGAGGTCGTGTTTGATCGCGTACGAGTGAATCATTTCGATACTGCAGCAGGCGATCCCGAACTGCAGCATGAACATCGACGACCCGCGGACCCAGTTCATGAAGTTGTCGAACTTGGTGAGAATAAAGGGCGACGCACCGAACGCCTCTCGAAGCTTCGAGTTGAAGCGGTCGTCGACGCCCTCTCCCATGCGGGATTCCCGCGTGTCGGTCGATGGGGCAGTACTGTCGTAGATCTGTTGGCGTGGTTCGTTACTCATGGTCGATTGGCCTCCAGTTCGACCTGACGGGGGCTCTTTGCCCACTGCACTGCGCCGTTGCGCCACGCCCACGCGAGTCCGACGACGAGGATGGCGACGAAGAGCAACATCGGACCGAGCGCCTGCATCAACGTCACCTCTCCCGACTCGAGCGCGTCCCGGTATACGACCGCCCACGGAAACAGCAGGACGGTCTCGATGTCGAAGACGACGAAAAGAAGCGCAACCATGTAGTACTGGATGTTGAACCGGATGCGCGTCCCGCCTGTCGGCACCTCGCCACTCTCGTAGGTGGCACGTTTACTCGTTTCGGGTACACTCGGACGCAGGAGATACGACACCGACATCATGCCGAGCGGAATCAGTATCCCCACGAGCGCCAGCGCCCCGATGGCTATCCATTCATTCATCTCCGTAACGTTCGGCCGTTGGAAACGCACCCATATAAGGGTTGATTCTTTGCTTTTCGCCCGATTTCGCGACCGTCGACTGTTCTGGACGCAGATCCACTCTCGAATAGTCGGTGAAGATGAAGAGAAAATCGCGGGAGAACCGTCAGCTACCGCCAGAAGAGTGCGTCAGGAATCGACAACATTCGTGGTATCGAGACGCCGAACGTCCTGCCGAGAGCGCGGTCGCACTCGCGTTCGACGTCGCGCGAATCGACAATGGCGAATTACTGTAACTCGAGCTACTCGTCCAGCGATCGCTCGGACGTAAACTCGAGTGTCCCCCGGTCGTGGAGTTCGCGGGAGACGTCGCCGACCTCGCCTTGCAGCCGTTCGTGGTACGCGACGAGTCGCTCGCGGACGGGGTCGTGCTGGCGCGCGAGGATCTGTGCTGCCGACAGCGCGGCGTTGAACGACTTGCCCGCGTCGACGGCGACGATCGGCGCGCCAGTCGGCATGCCGATCACCGAGTCGACGGACTTCTCCTGGACCGGCACCCCGATGACGGGAAGCGGATAGGCGATCGAAGCGGTCATGTTCGGCAGATCCGCGGACTTCCCGCCCGCGCCCGCGATGATGACCTCGATGCCGCGTGCCTCCGCCGTCTCGGCGTAGGCGTACATCAGTTCGGGCGTGCGGTGTGCCGAGGTGACGTACGTCTCGAACGTAAACCGGGACTCGGGCGGTTCCTCGAAGTCGGTCTGTTCCTCGAATCCGAGTTCGTCGACGAACGCGTCGTAAGCCCCCCGGCGGCGACCGCCGGTCATCATGGTCTCGAGGTCGGAGTCGCTGCCCATCACGATTCCGACGTCGGGCGTCTCCGCTGCCGGGCGGTCCTGCTCGGCTTCGTCGTGGAGTCGGTCGATCACGTCGCTAACGCTGTCGCTCATAGGCGGTGATGGTCGTTCGAGTGACTTCAAACGGTGGTAAACGAGACGGCAGCAGAATCGAGTACAGTCGGGCGATTACGACCGGAACGTCACGGCGGCCTCGAGGTCGCGCGCCGTCTCGAGCAGGTCGTCGACCGACGTCCCCTCGTCGTGTGCCGACAGCGTCACGTGGCCCATCTTGCGCAGCGGTCGGGCCTGCCGTTTGCCGTACCAGTGGAGGGACGCGCCGGGCGTCTCGAGGATCTCGTCGATATCCTCGAGCTGGGCGGGACGCTGTTCCTCGACGTCGCCGAGAAGATTCGTCATCACGGTCGGCGAACGCAGTGCCGTCGAGCCGAGCGGCCAGCCCAGGACGGCCCTGACGTGCTGTTCGAACTGCGAGGTCTGGGTTCCCTCGATCGTCCAGTGGCCGGAGTTGTGTGGCCGCGGTGCGATCTCGTTGAGCAGGATCTCGCCCCCGCTCTCTCGCGGGCTCTGTCCGCTCGAGGTTTCCGAGGTGCCACGCGTCTCGCTCGTCTCGAACAGTTCGATCCCGTAGACGCCACGGCCGTCCATCACCTCGAGGACGTCCCGTGCGACGTCGTACGCACGCTCGGTGACGGCCTCGCTCGAGCGTGCGGGGACGATCGTCTCACGGAGGATCTCGTCTTCGTGGACGTTCTCGCCCAGCGGGAAGGTCGCGACCTCGTCCTCGCCCTTGACGGCGATGACCGACACCTCGCGTTCGAAGTCGACGAACGACTCGACCATCGCGGGCCCGGCGACCGACTCGAGGGCGTCCTCGGCGTCGGCTTTGGATTCGACGGGGACGTTGCCGCGGCCGTCGTAGCCGCCGGTGCGGGCTTTGAGCATCACCGGCGCGCCGTAGTCGTCGATCGCCTCGCGGACGTCGTCGGCGTCCTCGACCTCGCGGAACGGCGGCACCGGAACGCCGGCCTCGGCGAGTTCGCGTTTCTGGACGAGTTTGTCGTGGATCGTCTCGAGCGTCGACGGCTTCGGGTGGACCGGCGTCCCGGTCTCCTCGCCGATACGGCCCATGACGTCCTGGTCGGCGAGTTCGATCTCGAACGTGAGGACGTCCGCGCGTTCGGCGAGCTCTCGGATCCCGTCCTCGTCGTCGAAGTCGGCGACGATCTGATCGTGGGCGAGCGGTGCCGCCGGACAGTCGGGCGTCGGGTCGAGGACGACCACCTCGACGCCGAGTGGCCCGGCCGCCTCGGCGAGCATCCGCCCGAGCTGTCCACCACCGACTACGCCGAGGGTCGGTCCCGGCGTCTCGAGCGTCGTCATCGGGCGACCGTTTACGTCGCCAGCGCTTAAGGATTCTCAAACGGCACGCTCGAGGCGCGATCGCTCTCTCCCGAAACGCGATCTCCGAGGCGTCCGATCGAACGGAACTGGCGGCTCTGCGAGGTGACGACTTCGGGCGAACCCGCCACGATCCTATAAAAACCTTCGTGGCGAACACCTGCGTCGGAAACTGATCGATAGTACATATGTCGATAGGAACACACGGGTACGAGTATGCGAAGGGACATTTCGCGACGCCAGTTGCTCGGTGGGGGAAGTCTCGGTGCACTCGGCGCGCTCGCCGGCTGCCTCGCGATCGGCGGGGGCGTAACGGAAACCGTGACGAAAACCTACGAGACCACCGATCTCGGTTCGCTCTCGCTCGAGGCGACCAACGGCTGGATCACCGTCGACGGCAACCAGGGCGATGCGATCGAGGTCCGGGCTCACAAAGCGGCACCGACCGAAGACGCCCTGGAGTCGGTAACCCTCGACTCCAGCCGGAGCGAGGGAACCCTGAGGCTCGAGACGAACGACGACACGCTACCGTTTCTATTCAGTTCCAATCCCAGAATCGATCTCGAGGTGACGGTCCCGGCGGGGATCCGGCTCGCGCGGGCGAAGACGACGAACGGCGACGTCGAAATCCGGAACACGACCGGCGAACTGGTCGTCGGGACGACGAACGGCCAGGTCGACGTCGAGGGCGTCGACGGCGGGCTGAACGCCGAGACCACCAACGGAGATATCGACACCGCTGACGTCAGCGGTGACGTCGATGCGGACACGACGAACGGGGATATCGACGTCTCGCTTGCGGACGGCGACGGCGACCTGACCGCGGGGAGTACCAACGGCGAAATCGCGGTCCGAGCGTCCGCGTCGCTCGATGCGACGATCAGTGTCTCGACGACCAACGGCGACGTATCGGTCGACGGCTTCGGCGATTCGAACGCCTCGAGCGACGGCTCACTCGAGACGACGCTGGGTGACGGGACCCGCCGCATCCGCATCGAGACGACCAACGGCAACGTGACGCTTCGAAACACCGACGCGTCGTAGCGATTCTCGTCCGGCAAGAGCGCGAGAGTCGGGCGCCGTCGAGCGGTGGGTCGGCCGGCGATCGTCGGCACGCGGCCACCGTAGAACGGTACCTCTTTTACCCAGCCACCCAACCGCACTGATATGCCCACGCTCGGCCTGGTGGTCGCGCAATTCAACCGCCCGATCACCGAGCAGATGGAAACGCAGGCCCGAGAGGCCGCCGCCGCCGCCGGCGTCGACGTCTACGAGACGGTCCACGTCCCGGGTGCGTACGACGCACCGCTGGCCGCAGACCGCCTCGCTCGGATGGAGGACGTCGACGCCGTCGCCGTCGTCGGTGCGGTCATCACCGGTGACACCGACCACGACCAGGTGATCACCGACGCGACGGCCCAGCGTCTCTCCGACGTGAGTCTCGAGCGTGACACGCCAGTCACCCTCGGCGTGACGGGCCCCGGGATGTCCGCCGCGGAGGCCCGCGAACGCGTCGAGAACGCGGCGAAAGCCGTCGAGGGTGCGATCGATCTCGTCGAGGAACTTCCAGAACCATGACCATGGACTTCGCAGACCGCGTAACCCGAGTCGAACCGTCCGCAACGCTTGCAATCTCCGCGCTCGCCACCGAACTCGAGGCCGAGGGCGTAGACGTCGTCGACCTCTCCGTCGGCGAACCCGACTTCCCGACGCCCGAGAACGTCGTCGAAGCCGGCAAGGCGGCGATGGACGCCGGCCACACCGGCTACACCACCTCCGCCGGCATCCTCGAGCTCCGCGAGGCCATCGCGGAGAAGCTGGCCGACGACGGCCTAGAGCACGGCCCCGAGGAGATCATCGTCACGCCCGGCGCGAAGCAGGCGCTGTACGAGATCGTCAGCGCGCTCGTCGAAGACGGCGACGAGGTCGTCCTGCTCGACCCCGCGTGGGTCTCCTACGAGGCGATGGTCAAGATGGCCGGCGGCTCGCTCACCCGCGTCGACCTCTCTGCCTTCGACTTCCAGCTCGAGCCCGCACTCGACGACCTCGAGAGCGTCGTCACGGACGAGACGGAGCTGCTGATCGTCAACTCGCCGTCGAACCCCACCGGCGCGGTCTACTCCGACGCAGCACTCGAGGGTGTGCGCGACCTGGCCGTCGAACACGACGTCACCGTCATCTCCGACGAGATCTACAAGGAGATCACCTACGGCGTCGAGCCGACCAGCCTGGGCACGCTCGAGGGGATGGCAGACCGCACCGTGACGGTCAACGGCTTCTCGAAGGCCTACTCGATGACCGGCTGGCGGCTGGGCTACTTCGCCGGCCCCGAGGAACTGGTCGATCAGGCCGGCAAACTCCACAGCCACTCCGTGTCGTCGGCCGTCAACTTCGTCCAGCACGCGGGCATCGAGGCCCTGCAGAACACCGACGAGGCGGTCGAGGAGATGGTCGCCGCCTTCGAGGAGCGACGCGACCTGGTCGTCGACCTGCTCGAGGCGGAAGGCGTCGACGTCGCGGTTCCGGACGGCGCGTTCTACATGATGTTGCCCGTCGACTCGGACGACCAGGCCTGGTGTGAGGGTGCACTCGAGGACGCCCACGTCGCCACCGTCCCGGGGAGCGCCTTCGGCACCCCCGGCTACGCGCGAATCTCCTACGCCGCGAGCGAGGAGCGCCTCCGCGAGGGGATCGAGCGACTGGCCGAGGAAGGCTACCTGTAGTCCGGCTGGGAGTGGTCTACGTGTCGGTCTGACGATCGAATTTTTAGGCGTCGAATGCGTATTCGGAGCCCATGAACGTCGTCGCCGCGCTGGACGCCGACAGGGGGACGCTCTGTGTTGTCGGAGCGGGTGGCAAGAAATCGACGCTGTACGCACTCGCCGATCGCCTCGAGCGGGCGGTCCTCACGGCGACGGTGCGGATTCCGATCTTCGACCAGCACGTCCCAGCAGTACAGGTGACGGACGCACCGCGGGCGGCACTCGAGGACGCGACGGCGTTCCCGCTCGGACTCGTCCCTGCACGCGAGGACGACGACCGGTATCGCGGGTACGACCCCGAGACGGTCGACGCCATCGCGAGCGTCCACGACGGCCCCGTCCTCGTGAAGGCGGACGGGGCGCGGACGCGCGAGTTCAAGGCCCCCGGCGAGCGCGAACCCCAGTTGCCGTCGACGACCGACGTGGCCGTCCCCATCGCGAGCGTCCACGCCGTCGGGAGGCCGCTCACCGAGGAGTACGTCCACCGCCCCGAGCGCGTCGCCGCGATCACCGACCTCGAAGTCGGCGATCGGATCACGCCAGCGGCGGTCGCGACGGTCGTCTCGAGCGACGCGGGCGGGCTGAAGGGGATCCCGGCGGACGCGACGGCGATCCCGCTTCTCAACAAGGTCGACGACGCCGACGACGAGGAGACGGCCCGCGAGATCGCGGCCGCGATCCTCGAGCAGGCAGACGTTCCACGGGTCGTCCTGGCGCGGATGGCGGACGCGACGGTGGTCGACGTCGTTCGATCGACCTGAGATACCGCTGGACGCAACGAAACTTCCCTGGGTCACACGCGATCACACGCGAGACGCCCTCGCAAGCGGCGACAGCCGTCGAGACGCGATCGAGGACGTCCTGGCCGCTTTCCACCAGTATCGCTTCGCGGGCGGTCGGCCGATCGAGAAGCCACACTGCTTTTGCAGCGGACCGCCGTACGCTGGCGTATGGATAGCATCGGCGTCGTCGTCAATCCGATCGCCGGCATGGGTGGTCGGGTCGGACTGAAGGGAACCGACGGGAAAGTCGAGGAGGCGCGCCGACTGGGGGCCGAGCCGCGTGCGCCCGATCGCGCCGTCGCTGCACTCGAGGCCCTCTCCCGTCGCGAACCGGACCTCACCGTCTACACTGCGGCCGGCGAGATGGGTGCCGAGGAGGCGCACGCGGCAGGCTACGACCCGACGGTCGTCTACGAGCCAGACGCCGACGAAACGAGCGCGACGGACACGAAAGCCGCAGTTCGGGCATTTCTCGAGCGGGACGTCGATCTGCTCCTGTTCGTCGGCGGCGACGGCACGGCCGTCGACGTCGCGGACGTCCTCGAGGAGACGGACGCTGAGACACCGATGCTGGGCGTTCCCGCGGGCGTGAAAGTCTACTCTTCCGTCTTCGGCGTTACGCCGGCCGATACCGGGCGGATCGCCGCCGAGGCGGACCGGGTCGAAAACCGGGAGGTAAACGACATCGACGAGGAGGCCTACCGCGAGGGCGAGGTCCGGGCCGACCTGAAAGCTATCGTTCCCGTCCCGGTCGCACCGAACCTGCAGGCGGGCAAACAGCTCTCGAGTGGCAGCGTCGACGCGCTGGCCGAGGGCTTCGCTCGCGAGGTCGAGGAGGGGACGACGTACGTCTTCGGTCCCGGCAGCACGGTGGGTGCGATCGAGGAGGAACTCGGCGTCGACCCCTCGCCGCTCGGGGTCGACGTCTGGCGCGACGGGGAGGTGCTCGCCCGAGACGCCGCCGAGTCGGAGATCCTCGAGGTCCTCGAGAATCCAGCCACCATCGTCGTCTCGCCGATCGGTGGACAGGGATTCATCTTCGGGCGGGGCAACCACCAGATTTCGCCGACGGTAATCGACCGTGCCGACGATATCGAGGTCGTCGCCTCGGGCGAGAAACTCGACGATCTAGACGCGTTGTGCGTCGACACCGACGACGAAGACGTCGACGAGTCCCTTCGGGGTTGGCTCCAGGTTCGAACTGGTCGGTTTACGACACGTCTCGTGAAAGTTGTATAATGATACCTCTCGTCAACCATCCGGCCTAGTCTTATTACCCATAACGTCGGTCGTATAATGAGTATATAGTCAAGACTAAGGTCGGCAGCGGCCTACCCGGAGACATGGAAACGCGGAAAGTGCAGCGACTCGGTCCGTCGACGCTGGCGATGACGTTGCCCGCGGAGTGGGCGTCCGAACACGGCGTCGAAAAAGGAGACGAAGTGTCTCTCCGGACCGGCGGGAAGGGAACGTTGACGGTGATGCCAGAATCCGTCAGCTCCGAAGACACGGAGGCGATCATCCGTGCCGACGACCTGGACGCCCAGGCCGTCGAACGGGCAATCGTCGCCCAGTACGTCCTCGGTCGGCGAGTCATTCGAATCGAACGCGAGGAGGGTGCCCTCGACTCCGCACACATCAACGCCGTCTACCAGGCCGAAACACAGCTGATGGGTCTGGGCGTCATCGAGGAGACGCCCGAAAGCATCTCGATTCGCTGTTCGGTCGATCCCGAAGACTTCACGCTCGACAACCTCCTCGAGCGCCTCGAGCGAACGGGGCGGACGATGCGCGGCGAAGCGATCAAGTCCCTGGCCCACGGCAACCCCGACCTGGCCCAGCGCGCGCTCAACCGCGAGCGCCAGGCCAACAAGATCTTCGTCCTCTTGCTTCGGCTGATCTTCACCGCCTACCAGAACCCGAACCTCGCTCGTGCCGTGGGACTCGACAGCGGCTTCCCGCTCATCGGCTACCGCTCGATCGCGAAGAACCTCGAGTTGACCGCGGACAACGCAGAGGACATCGCCGACATCGTGATGGAAGCCGACGGACACGCGCTCAACGTCGAGAGCGCGACGATGCGCCAGATTCGCGAACTGACCGACCTGGTCGACGAGATCACGTCGGTCGCGGTCGAAGCCGCGGTCTACCGGGACTACGACCTGACGATCGAAGTGCGGAAACTGTTCCAGGAGATCGACGAGACCGAACGCGACATTCTCGACGGCCTGCCGGAGATGTCCAACGACGACCTCCTGCAGGTGCGCGAGGTGCTGGTCAGTCTCCAGCAGACCGCCCAGTACGCCATGCGAAACGCCGAGATCGCGGCGAACCTCGCGCTCAACGAGGAGTCCGAACACACGAGCATTCGGTGACCGATCCCCGACGGCGACGGACGCTCACCGATCGGAATCGGCGTCGTCGACGACGCTGCCCACGTTCGAAACTACCACCCTATTTTTAATTACAGCGAAGAATATGGCGGTATGGGGTCACAGGAGGAGCGAATCATCCGGCTCATCGCGAACACGTACAACCGGGCGGTGCTGTCGATTCTCAACGACGCTGCTCGACCGCTTCCTGTGACCGAACTGGCCGACCGCCTCGTTTCTCGCGACGCCGGCGTACTCCGGTCGTCCGACTACGAGACCGAGTTCGATCGAGTGCTCGTTGCACTCCACCACAGACACCTCCCCCAGCTCGACGACGCAGGACTGATCGCGTACGATCACGAGGAGAACGTCGCCGTCTACCGCGATTACGCGGCGGTCGACGCCGAGTGGATGGAGCTCGAGCTCATCGACGAGTTGCTATCGCGGTTCCAGACCGGCAGCCGCAGCGACGGCGACGCGATCGGCGTGATCGAAGGGCAGACGGACGTGTACGAGTACAGCCGGGAACTGGCAGACAAGGCCGAAGACGAGTTGTTTCTCGTCTACGCCTCCGACGACTTGCTCGATCAGGACTGTCTCCCACACGCGAGACGAGCGATCGAACGCGGCGTGGACATCTACGCCGGATCGAAGAATCCGGCCGTCCGCGAGTACTTTCGCGAGTACCTCCCGACGGCGACCATCTGGGAACCACAGGGCGACTGGATGAACGAGCCGTCGAGGTATCCGCGAGTCGGGCGACTCATCGTCGCCGATCGCGACAAAGTCATGGTCGCCCTCTGGGACGAACCGGGCGACGACGGCACCAGAAGCGAGACGGCGATGATCGGCGAGGGAGCCGTCAACCCTCTGGTCGTACTCGTCCGCGAACTGCTGGGACCTCGACTCGACCACCTCGATTACCAGAGCGACGATTTCACGAGCGGCCTCCCGTTCGAACCCTGACCAGACCAGGAGCCCGATACCCGACGGCGGATTCGACCACGATGGACCGACGTCGTCGCCCGATTCACGTACGAGATCGGCCCGGACGAACGACGGAGCGAGGCCGTCCACGTCCACGTTCACGAAGCGTCATCCAGCCCCGACCTCGAGTAACACGCCGACCTCGGTCACACTCCGTCGCCAGCCGAGGACGCGTCGGTGGTCGACTCGAGACGCTTCTCGACCGTTAGCGGACTCCGACACGTGAGCCGACAGGAAAACGCCGGATGTTCGGCGAAGTGTCTGACCAGCAGGTGGCGTCTCGACCCGGTGATCCCGGTTCGACCCACCGCTTGCGCGTCGAATCGCTCCGGCAGTCGGTCGAAGAGTCGTCGAACGGCCTCGAACGACTCGAAGACCTTGGCGTTGCCGGTCGAGGACGATCCCCGCCTCGAGACGACGTACGAGCCGTCCTCCCGGTGGGTACAGGCCGTGTAGACGAACTCGCGGCGCTCGGTCAGCGCGTCGTCGATCGCCTCCTGGAGCGCCCTGGCGTCGCGTCTGGACAGTTTCCGGGACGTTCCGTCGATCGTCAGGAAGAGCGTGCCGTCGTCGTCGACGGAGACGGCTGGAGCGTCGTCACTGCTCGAGAAGAACGCGATCAGGAGCGGGTTCACTCCGCGTCATGGACGGTCGTACAGGTGCCAGCGACAAAACAGTATCGGGACCTCCGACTCGAGTCGCCCTCGCCTAACAGATCGGTCTCGACCGTCTCCTCGTAGGTGAGCGCCTCGAGCGGTACGGTGACCGTCGACCCGGTCGGCAGTTCGATCCGACCCTCGAATTCGACTCGCAGTTCCGAGCGCTGGTCGTTCTCGAGGTGGGTGACCCACCACTCGTCGAGGCGGTCGTGCTCGATCGCCGTCGTCGCGGTGATCGTCGTCTCCTCGCCGGACTCGAGGACCGTCCCGCTGGCGGTCTCGCCCTCGCCGACGACGACGTCGTTCATCGTGATCGTGTACCCGATCCGTGCCACCGGCACGTCGTACTCGCCGGGGTTGTACGCGTCGGCTGCCAGCTCGAGTTCGGTCCGGTTCGCGTCGACGTCTCCCCAGGACGCCCGGGTCTCGTTGAGGTACAGGACCGGGTCCGCGGCGAACGGGACGTCCGCGTCGATCGGCCTGGACTCGGTCGACTCGAACGACGAGAGGAGGTCCGTCTCGACGGTACGGGACCGCGTAACGTCCGTACTGTATCCGAGGACGCCGATCGTCACCCGCGCGTCGACGTCGACGGTGGTTCGCTCCCCGTTTCGAACGTGTGACGCCCACCACCGAGGGATCACCGCGTTGTCCATCCACGCGGTGACGGTCTCGGTCGACGTTCCGGGTGCGACGGCGACGCCATCGTCGCGACCCCGCGCCAGTTCGACGCCGTTCGCCCTGACGACGTAGTCGGCGGTGACGTCGACTGCCCGCGTGCCGATCGGGTTCGGATTGTCGACGGTCAGCGTGGCTCGAACCTCCGTCTGCGAGTCGTTGACCGCCCCGAACTCGCCGTCGACGCGCTCGACGGTGGGAACGCCGACGAGTCCGACGACGAACGCACCCGCGATGACGACGACCAGCGAGAGAGCGATCGTCACTGCGGCACGGAGCTTGCTGCCAAAGAGGATCGACGTCGGAGTCGCGATCACGATCGATTCCACGTTCGATCGCGTTCCACCACGGCGAGTGGTATGAGTCTGGAGGTGGTATACTGCCGGACAAAAGTCAGTGAAGACTCGATCGCGTCTCGAGTGCGATCGATGTCAGAACCGTTTTGTCCGGCAGTATATACTATCGGACGTAACTGTGTGAAGATTCTCGCGACCCCGGGACGGCGAGAATCTTTCACGACTTACGTCCGGCAGTACAATCTCGTACTTCGAAACGGTCGGATCGCCCTCGAGACGACGCGACTCTGTCGACGAATGAGTGCAATTAAGAGACCCCCACTACAAACGGTGCCACATGGCTGCATCAACGGAAACGACGGACAAAGGCATCGGACTCGCGATCGCGTTCGCCGTCGTCGCGGTACTCGGCGCGTTCGCGATGTTCGCCGGTGCACCGAACATCGAAGCCGCCTGGGGATTCGCCGCTGCCGTTCTCTTCGGCGGGCTCGCAGTCGCGGCGATCCACGCCTACTGGGGCTAAGCGGCGCGTCACCGCGACGCCAGAAACGACGCTCAAACGGCAGTAACTGCCGTCCTTCTCGAGGACAACGGCGAATTACCGACGGTCGTCGATTTCCCGTACGTAATTGAAGGAGTCTACCAACAGTTAAGACGCCAGACGGCCTAGGCCTAGGTGACGACGATGACCGACTACTCCGACGAAGAGCAGCGAATCCTCTCGTACCTCCGCGAGAGTGCCGCCCGTGGCGAGCAATACTTCCGGGCGAAGAACATCGCGGAAGCGATCGGACTCTCTTCGAAACAGGTCGGTGCGCGTCTGCCGCACCTCGCAGAGAAATCCGACGACGTCGACATCGAAAAGTGGGGACGCGCGCGCTCGACGACGTGGAAAGTGACGCTCAGTTGAACGACGAGCGTGGCTGCTTTCACCGTCTTTTTACCCGCGTGACACGGACGTATCGACATGACCGTTCGGGTCCAGCGTACGTTCGAACTCGCGATTCCGCCCGATCAGGTGTGGGAGTTCATCTCCGATCCCGGGAACCGCGCCCGATCGATCAGCGTCGTCGGTGAATACACCGTCAACGACGCAGACGCGACGCACGTAACCTGGCACGTGGAGTTACCGATCCCGCTCGTGCGACGGACGATCACCGTCGAGACAGAAGACGTTACCCGACGGCCACCGGAGTACGTGAAGTTCGTCGGCCGATCGAAGGTGATGAACGTCACTGGCGAACACGAGATCGAACCGAGAGACGGCGGCAGCCGGCTCGTAAACGAGTTCGTCGTCGAGGGCAAGGTCCCCGGCGTCGAGACGTTCTTCGAACGAAACCTCGACGACGAACTCGAGAACCTGCGTCGCAACCTCGAGGCCTCAGGATGACCGAGACGACGATCGCACTCGCCCAGCTCGAGATCGAAGCGGGAGACGTCGACGGCAACGCCGAGCGAGCGCTCGAGGCCGTCTCGAGGGCCGCAGACCGTGGCGCGGACCTCGTCGCCCTCCCCGAACTGTTCACCGTCGGCTACTTCGCGTTCGACCTCTACGAGCGGTACGCGGAGCCGATCGAGGGGGAGACGTTCACGCGCCTGCGGGAGGCGGCGGCCGACCACGACGTCGCCGTCCTCGCGGGAACCATCGTCGAGGATCTCGCGGCGACCGAGTCGGTCGAGACCCCGGCCGCCGAGGGCCTGGCGAACACGGCCGCGCTGTTCGACTCGAGTGGCGACCTCGAACTCGTCTATCGCAAACACCACCTCTTCGGGTACGACTCCGCCGAGAACGAACTGCTCGTCCCCGGTGAACGGCTCGAGACGGCCGAGATCGGCGGCTTCACCGTCGGAGTAACGACCTGTTACGACCTCCGGTTCCCGAAACTCTACCGGAACCTGGTCGACGCCGGCGTCGATCTCGTCTGCGTCCCGAGCGCGTGGCCCTACCCCCGGATCGAACACTGGAACACGCTCTCGCGAGCCCGCGCGATCGAGAACCAGTGTTACGTCGCGACGATCAACGGATCGGGGTCGTTCGCGGACGCGACGTTGCTCGGCCGGTCGACCGTCCACGATCCGTGGGGCGTGGCCGTGGCCTCGAGTGGCGACGAACCGACGATCGTGACCGCCGAGATCGACCCGCAGCGAGTAACGTCGGTCCGCGAGGAGTTCCCCGCTCTCCGGGACCGACGGCTGTAAGTTCGTCGCTGGCCTCGCCAACCAGTACCCCCATCCGCGTCGACTGCACGGTCGAATCGACCCGCACCGCCGGATTCGACTCTGCAGTTCATACTGTCCAGTCGTGTCAGACTCGAGACGACACTAGCGGCCACGCGTTCCGGACCCGCTGGATTTTAGTTGTTCGGGACCAACGCTTATACGCCGGAAGACGGCGCTTTTCACGTCGCCGACCGGCACACCGGACCGCTGGCCCGCCGCTGCTCGTCTCCCGGGAGAGCAGATCCACGTCTCGTCCGCACCTTTCGCCACCTCGTCCGCGCCTCTCGCCTCCTCGTCCACGCCTTTCGCTATCGGCTCCGGTTCCCCTCGAGAACTGCAGTTTGCACGTCGGTCGATCCGCCACTCGAGACGACGGGATCGCGGTCTACTCGTCGTCTGCGGTCTTGATGTCCGCCGACAGCCCCTGGGCCATCTCGATCTCTTTCGAGTTGTTCATCGTCCAGGCGGTTCGCTCGGTGACGGCCTCGATGGCCTCTCGAGCGGAGGGGTAGCCGTTGCCGGACTTCTTGACGCCGCCGAAGGGCAACTGCACCTCCGCACCGATACACGGGAGGTTGGCGTAGGCCAGTCCGAGGTCGGCGTAGTCGCGGAAGTAGTTGATCTGGCGGTAGTCCTCCGAGATGATCGCGCCGGCGAGACCGTACGGCGTGTCGTTGTGGATCTCGACCGCTCGTTCGATGCCACCGGAGTACTTCATCAGGGCGACGTGGGGGCCGAAACATTCCTCTTTGATACACCGCAGGTCCGGGTCGTAGTCGATCTCGTAGACGAACGGCCCCACCCAGTAGCCGTTCGCGTAGCTACCGCTACGCTCACCACCGGCGGCAGTAGCCGCCCCCTCCTCGTTGCCCTCGGGAATCTCCTCGTCGTCGAGTTCGTACCGGTCGACGAGTACCTCCCCGCCTTCCTTCTCGGCGAGTTCGTTGTGTTTGCGGATCTTCTCGAGGTGTGCCGGCTCGATGGCGGGGCCCATGAACGTGTCCGCAGAGAGTGGGTCGCCGACGGCGACGCTCTCGGCGAGGTCGACGAACCGGGCTTTGAACTCGTCGTAGACGTCCTCGTGGACGATCAGCCGTTCGGAGGAGACACAGCGCTGGCCGGTCGTCTTGAACGAGGACATGATCGCCGAGTGGACGGCGACGTCGAGGTCCGCGTGCTCCGTGACGACGATGCCGTTTTTGCCGCCCATCTCGCAGGCGGCGAGTTTGCCGGGTTCGCCGCCGACCTTGCCGGCGATCTCGTGGCCGACTTCCGCCGAGCCGGTAAAGAGGACGGTGTCGACTCGAGGGTCGTCGACGATGGCGGCACCGGCGTCGCCGTAGCCCTGGACCATGTTGAACACGCCCTCGGGGACGCCGGCGTCTGCCATCATCTCGGCGACGACCTGGCCACACCACGGCGTCTGTTCGGCGGGCTTCCAGACGACGGTGTTGCCCTCGACCAGCGCGATCGCCATGTGCCAGAACGGGATGGCGACCGGGAAGTTCCACGGGGTGATACAGCCGATCACGCCGCGTGGCTTGCGGCGCATGTACGAGTCCTTGCTCGGGATCTCGCTCGGGACCACGTCGCCGTGGGGGTGGCGGGCGTTTCCGGCCGCCCACTCGACCATGTGCGCCGCCTCGACGACGTCCGCTTTCCCCTCGGAGATCTCCTTGCCACACTCTCTGGTAACGATCTCGCCCAGTTCGTCGGTTCGTTCGCGCAGTTCGTGGTAGATGTCCCAGAGGTACTCCGCGCGATCGACGTACGACAGCGACCGCCACTCGTCGAAGGCCGCCTCGGCCGCCTCGAGTGCGGCGTCGACGTCCGACTCTGTGGCACGATGGAACTCCGCGAGTGGCTCGCCAGTCGCCGGGTTCGTGCTCTCGAACGTCTCCGAGCCCTCGCCGTCGATCCACTCGCCACCGACGTAGTGACCGTGGACCTGTCCTGAGGTTTGCTGGCCCATACCAGGCAATATTTTCACCGGCCAAAAGCAAAAAGCCTGCTATATATCCGGATGGAAACTCGCCATCACCCAGACGCGACGCACCTGTCCGGCCGTCGAGAACTCACGACGCCGGCTGGAACCGCTTCCCGGTGTCGGCGCGAGACGGCACGGGTGGGTCGACCGGGTTATCGCCCGGAGTCGAGGTCGGCGACCTTCTCGACTTCGCTTCGTAACTGTGTCGAATCGAAGTCGTGGTCGGGTCGAAGCCGAACGAAGTCGAGGAACTCTCGCGCCGAGAGGAGACGCGACGGGTCGTACGCCGTCGCCGCCGTGCGGACGGTCGCTCGAGCGCCGATCCGTGGCTCGAGGACCGCCATCGCACACGCGAGGTCGTAGGCGCTCGTCTCCGAGACGCGGTCGTCTCGCACCCGGGTGGCGTCGATGAAGTAGAGTTCGCCCTCGCGATAGAGGATGTTCTCCGCGCGAAGGTCGCCGTGTGCCAGTCCGTGCTCGTGTAGCGTCGCCAGCATCTCGAAGAGGTCCGGCGCGAGGTCGCGTACCGCCTCGTCGGCGAGGTCGCCGAGCGTCTCGAACGACGGAAGGTACTCCAAGACGAGAACGCCGAGTCCGTTGACCTCGAAGGCCTCGATCGGACGCGGCGCGTTGAGACCGATCTCGCGCATGCGCTTGGTCGCCTCGTACTCGTGTTCGACCATCTCCCGTGGCGTGTCGAACCGGTCGAAAAACCCCTCCGTGCCCGAGGAGAACGCGCCGACGTTTCGTCCCGTCGTGAGCAGCGCGTGGACGAGCGCGTTCTGGCGCGTGACGATCTTGACGAACCACTCGTCGTCGATGACACACGGCGTCGACAGCCAGTTGTCGGTCTCGAGGAACTCGACGCGGACGACCTCCCGGTCGTACCGTTCCGCCAGCGTTCGGAAGACGCGCTCGAGGCGGCTCCAGTCGACGGTCCCTCGTGCGAGCTGGCGGAGGTCCATACGTCGGCCAAAGGAAAGCTGGCCATAAATGCATCTCGGAGTCGCGAGTCCGGCCGCTCGAACGGACGATCGACCGAACGTATCAGTAGGATTTTGTTCATCGGGATACAATACCGGTACGAATGTACGCTGTCGACGATTTGAGCGACGCGATCGACGTAACTCGAGAGTTCCTGACGCCGATCCGGCCAGGGACGTGGCTCAAACTCGCGATCGTCGTCTTCTTCGTCGGCGGTCCCGGGCTGAGTACGCCGACGACCCCGACGGGAGACGTCGGTCCCACCGTCGACGGGCCGACGCCCGACGCGGTCGAACCGGCGCTCCCGACGGGTGACGTCCTCGCGTTCGTCGCCGTGATCGCCGCGGTCGCGATCACGATATGGCTCGTGTTCGCGCTCGTCGGCTCGATCATGGAGTTCGTCTTCATCGAATCGCTCCGGGCGTCTACGGTCCACGTCAGGCGGTACGCGAGCGCGAACCTCGGCCACGCCGTACAGCTGTTTCTCTTCCGGGTCGTCGCCACGCTCGTCGTCTTCGTCCTCGTCGGCGTCCCAGCGCTCGCCGTGATTCTCTCGGCGGAGTCGCTGGGATCGGTCTCGATCGGCCTGCTTCTGCTGATCGCGCTGGCTGCGATCCCGCTCTCGATCGCGTACGCCATCGTCACGAGCTTTACGACCGTCTTCGTCGCCCCGGTCATGTTACTCGAGGATCGGGGCATCGTCGCGGCGTGGCGACGGTTCTGGCCGACGTTCACCGCGAACTGGAAGGAGTACGGCGTCTACCTGGTGCTCGCCTGGATCGTCCAGTTCGCGCTCGGCTTCGCGGTCGCGTTTCTCGCGGCGTTCGGTGGCATCGCACTGGCGATCCCGTTTGGCATCCTGATCGTCGTCTTGCTCGCGCTCGGACCGGTCGGCGTCGCGCTCGCGGTCGGCGTCGGCCTCGTCGCCCTCGTCGTCTTTTTGTTCCTCGTGGCGCTGCTCCAGGTGCCCGTCTACTCGTACCTGCGATACTACGCCCTCTTGCTCCTGGGCGATACGAACGAGGAACTCGATCTGATCCCCGACCAGCGGGCGGCCGTCCGAAGCGACGGCGGCGAGTGGGACGAGCAGTCCGACGACGAGTGGGGCGAATCGGACGAGCGAGACGACCAGTCCGACGACGAGTGGGGCGAATCGGACGAGCGAGACGACCAGTCCGACGACGACCGAAACGGGTGGGAGTGACCGGACTCGAGTCGCCGACTCCCGTCGACACGTCGTCTCGTTTCAGTGCGCTTATTTGACGCGTCGGCAAGGTGTGCACATGAACCGCGATCTGCTCGACGACCGGGTGAGCCGAGCGCCCGCCCAACCGCTGGACCGCCACGAACCGACGGCGACTCGAGAACCGCGGTCGTAACGATGTACGTTCTCGTCGGTGCGATACTGACGCTGCTCGGCGTCGTCGGCGTTCGGTACGCACCTCGAATCGTCGCCGTCCAGCGCGAGCGGGGCATGGCTCCGCTCGAGGGAGAGGAGATCGGCGACGACGAACGAATCCAGGTCACGCGCGGAATCGCCGTCCTCCTGACGATCGTCGGATTCGTCCTGATCGTCTACGGCGTCGCGATCGTCTGACAGAAGCGAGAAAGGCGAAGTTCAGGGGAAGGTGCCTGCCTGCTCGAAGGCGTCGGCGACGCGCTGGACGGAGACGACGTAGGCGGCAGTGCGGAAGTTCTCGAGGTCGCACTCCTCGTAGGCGTCGGTGAGCGCGTCGAAGGAGTCGACGATGATCCACTCGAGTTCCTCGTTGACCCGCTGTTCGGACCAGTAGAAGCGCTGGCGGTTCTGGACCCACTCGAAGTAGCTCACGGTGACGCCGCCGGCGTTGGCGAGGATGTCCGGGATGACGACGACGTCCTTCTCGGCCAGCACCTCGTCGGCGGCGGGCGTGATCGGGCCGTTCGCGGCCTCGGAGATCACGTCGGCCTGGACGTTCTCGGCGAGGTCGGCGTCGATCGCGTTCTCGAGTGCCGCGGGAATCAGCAGGTCGACGTCGAGGGTGAGCAGGTCGTCGTTGGTGATCTCCTCGTCGGCCTCGCTGTAGCCCGTGATCGAGCCGGTCTCGTTTTTGAACGCCTTGACCTCGCGGGCGTCGAGGCCGTCCTCGCTGTAGATGCCGCCGCTCGAGTCGGAGACGGCGACGACGGTCGCGCCGAGGTCCTCGACGAGTTTCGCGGCGATCCAGCCGGCGTTGCCGT
The DNA here is from genome assembly GCF_023008585.1 of Natribaculum breve. Taxonomy (GTDB): domain Archaea; phylum Halobacteriota; class Halobacteria; order Halobacteriales; family Natrialbaceae; genus Natribaculum; species Natribaculum breve. The sequence goes on from NZ_CP095390.1 coordinate 1,249,786, forward strand.
AGCCCTGGACGGCGACGGTCGCGTCGGCGATGTCCTCGCCGAGGTAGTCGAACGCCTCGCGAGCGGCGATCACGGTCGAGCGCCCGGTCGCCTCGACGCGGCCCTCACTGCCGCCGCTGTCGATCGCCTTCCCCGTGATGACGCCGGGTTCGGTCGTGTTCTCGAGCGTCTCGTAGGTGTCTTTGATCCAGTTCATCTCCCGCTGGCCGGTGTTGACGTCCGGCGCGGGGACGTCCCGGTCGACGCCGATCATGGGCGTCAGCTCTCTCGCGAACGAACGGGTGATCCGCTCGAGTTCGCTCTCGGAGTACTCGGCGGGATCGATGACGATGCCGCCCTTGCCGCCACCGAGGGGGATGTCGACGATGGCGGTCTTGTAGGTCATCCAGCCCGACAGCGCCTTGACTTCGTCGCGGGTGACGTTCGGGTGATAGCGGATGCCGCCCTTGTACGGCCCGCGATCGCCGTTGAACTGCGAGCGGAAGGCCGTAAAGCGCTCGAGCGAGCCGTCGTCCATCTCGACGGTGAGGTTCGTCTCGAGCACGCGCTCGGGGTGTTTGAGCCGCTCGATGACGTCCTCGTCGACGTCGACGTGTTCGGCAGCGGCGTCGATCTGCGACTGCAAACTCTCGAAGGGGTTCGCTTCCTCGGACATTACGCCCGACTTCCGTCGAACCCAAAATAAGCGTGTCGAATAACGCCGAAGGTATGACATATAATATCATATATTGTCCCAAAACAGTACCAGGCGATTTATACCAAAATCCAGGCAGTTTTCGCGTCGAAAACCGACGTGAAGCGGTCGCCTGTCCAGTTTCCTCGCTCGGCCGAGGTTTGGGTTCGCACTCGATCCGAGGAATTTCCGTAAGAACAGCAGCACGCGGGACGAGAAATATCGTCTCGACGGCGGAGTCAGACTCGAACGGCCGTTAACGGCCCCAGATCCGGGTTTCAGGTTGTAAGGTGCGGGCAACGGCACCACGGCAGAACGAAAACTCGCTCAGATCACACCATGATCTACCTATAACCTTATATTCGGTCGGCTGCGTCGGCGCGTTCGACGATCCGCTCGGCCTGTGCGATCAGCGGCGCGTCGATCATCTCGCCGTCGACTTCGAAGACGCCCCGGCCTTCGGCGTCCGCCTCGCGTTTCCCCTCGAGGACGGTCCGTGCCCACTCGAGTTCCTCGGGATCGGGCGTAAACGCCTCGTTGATCGGCGCGACCTGGTCGGGGTGGATCGCCATCTTGCCGTCGTAGCCGAGCTGGATCGCGAACTCCGTCGCCTCGATCAGCCCCTCCTCGTCACCGAAGTCGGTGAAGACGGTGTCGATCGCCGCACAGTCGTTGGCGGCGGCTGCAGTGACGACCCGCTCGCGACCGTAGAGGACCTCGAGTCCGTCCCGGGTTCGCGTCGCGCCGACGTCTGCGGCCAGGTCTTCGGCCCCGAAGACGAGCGCGTCGGTCGCGTCGACGGCTGCGATCGCGTCGGCCTCGAGGACGCCGCGAGCGCTCTCGACGAGCGCGAGGACGGGGAGCGTGACGTCGTACCCGGACAGGTGGCTCACGAGACGGTCGACGTCGGCGGCGGACTCCGCTTTCGGCAGCATGACGCTGTCGAGGCGACCGTCGCTCTCGCCGAGGACGGCCTCGAGGTCGTCCTCGGCCCCGAGACCGACCGGGTTGACCCGCAGACAGACCTCACAGTCGGGGTCGAACGAGGGATCGGCGAGCACCTCGCGGACGGTCTCTCGCGCGTTCGACTTCTGTCCCGGAGAGACGGCGTCCTCGAGGTCGAAGACCACGACGTCGGCGCCTGCGTCGGGCGCTTTCTGCAGCATCTCCGGACGATCGCCGGGCGTGAACATGACGCTTCTGCGAACCATACGCACACCCTCGAGGGCGACCAAGTTATATCAGGCGGCTCCGAGGGCCGTCTCGTCGGGCGATAAACTGAAGCGAGAGTCAAAGAACCGAGAACGGTACGAGATATCGGCAGTCGATCGAACTGCGACGGTCCGCGCTAGGGCCAGAGACCGCGCACGTCGTGAGCCTCGGCGATCCGCGAGAGCGCGACGATGTACGCGGCGTCACGCCAGGTGACGTCCCGCGACTCGTACTCGGCGCGGATGGCGTCCCAGGCCCGCAGCATCTCCGTCTCGAGTTCCTCGTTGACTCGCTCCAGGGTCCACTTGCGGCGGTTGATGTCCTGGAGCCACTCGAAGTACGAGACGGTGACGCCGCCGGCGTTGGCGACGATGTCCGGGACGACGGGGATGCCACGCTCCTCGAAGATCTGATCTGCCGTCGAGGTCGTCGGCCCGTTCGCGCCCTCGACGATGATGTCGGCCTGGACGTCGCGGGCGTTCTCGACGGTCAGGACGTTGCCGATCGCGGCCGGGATGACCACGTCGACGTCCAGGGTGAGTAGCTCCTCGTTCGTGAGCGTCTCGGGTGCGTCGTACCCCGAAACCATTCCCGGTCGCTCGTCGTGGCCCTCGACGTCGTTCGTGTCGAGGCCGTCGGGGTCGTAGATGGCACCGTCGACGTCCGAGACGGCGACGACGTCGGCACCGAGGTCGTCGAGGTAGCGTGCGGCGTTCGCGCCGACGCTCCCGAATCCCTGGACGGCGACGGTCGTCTCGGTGACGTCGCGGTCGTAGTACTCGAGGATCTCGCGCGTGATGATCCCGACGCTCCGTCCGGGTGCCTCCTCGCGACCGTAGCTGCCGCCGATGACCGGCGGCTTGCCGGTGACGACGCCCGGCTGGGTCTCACCTTCCTGCATCGAGTAGGCGTCCATGAACCACGCCATCGTCTGCGGGTCCGTCCCCATGTCGGGCGCGGGGATGTCCGTCATCGGGCCGATCACGGGGCGCAGCTCTTCGGCCATTCGGCGGGTGAGTCGCTCTTTCTCCGTCTGGCTCAGGTCTTTCGGGTCGACCACGACGCCGCCTTTCCCACCCCCGAAGGGAATGTCCATCACGGCGCACTTCCAGGTCATCCACATCGAGAGGCCGACGCACTCCTCTTTGGTAACGTCGGGGTGGTAGCGAATGCCGCCCTTGTACGGCCCGCGGACGTTGTCGTGGTGGGCGCGATACCCCGTGTACATCTCGCGCGTTCCGTCGTCGCGCTCGAGCGGGATCGTGATCTGGTAGACGGACGTCGGGTGACGCAGCCGTTCGATGACGCCCTCGTCGACGTCGAGGTGGGCTGCCGCACGCTCGAGCTGGCGACGGGCTGTCTCGACTGCGGTCTCCTCTTCCGGCTCGTGAGCGGGTTCAGTAGATGCCATAGTGAATCGTTCGAACGCCACGACTGTGCGAACGTCCCACACAGTCACTGGCGAGAAGACGCCGACGGTCACCGTCTCGTCGATCGAGGGATCGCCGGCGCATCTGGTCGAAGTTTCCCTCCGATCTTATTAACCCTTGCTACTATCTTCGAGTTCGTGCAAAACTTGCACGGCCCGTGGCGACGGACTCGTATCGGCGTGCCGGAGACGACCGCCATCGAGTTTATGCGCGTGGTCGTGGTGGGACGGGCTATGCCGATCGAAAGCGTCGATCCAGCGACTGGGGAGGTCCTCGACACCTACGAGGAGACGTCGGCGGTCGAACGGGACGACCTGCTCGAGCGGGCGAGCGAGACGTTCGCGGAGTGGCGCGACGTCGACGTCGTCGAGCGATGCCGACTGCTCGAGAACGCAGCCGACGTGCTCCGGGAGAACGTCGACGAGTACGCCGAGTTGATGACCGCGGAGATGGGCAAGCCGATCGCACAGAGCCGCTCGGAGGTAGAGAAGTGCGCGTGGGTCTGTTCGTACTACGCCGAACACGCCCCCGAGTTCCTCGCGGACGAGGTCGTCGCCGGCGAACCCGACGCCCGGACGGTGGTCGCCTACCAGCCGCTGGGTCCCGTGCTCGCGATCATGCCCTGGAACTTCCCGTTCTGGCAGGTGTTTCGCTTCGCCGCGCCGAACCTCGCGGCGGGAAACGTCGGGTTGCTGAAACACGCCTCGAACGTCCCCGGCTGTGCGCGGGCCATCGAGGACGTCTTCGCGGAGGCGGGCTTCCCGGAGGGGACGTTTACGAGCCTGCTCGTCGGCTCGAGCGAGGTCGCCGAGGTCATCGAAGACGAGCGGGTCACCGCCGTCACGCTCACCGGCAGCAGCGGTGCGGGTCGGTCGGTCGCACAGACTGCGGGAAGCGAACTGAAAAAGACCGTCCTCGAACTGGGCGGCAGCGACCCCTTCGTCGTCCTCGAGGACGCGCCGATGGAGCGGACGGTCGAGAAGGCGGCGCAGGCTCGCCTGCTCAACTCCGGGCAGTCCTGTATCGCCGCAAAGCGCTTCGTCGTGGTCGAGGACGTCTACGACGAGTTCGTCGAACGGTTCGTCGAAGAACTGAATACCTGGACCGTGGGCGATCCGACCGACGAGGAGACCGGGATCGGCCCGCAGGCGCGCGAGGACCTGATGGAAGACCTCGCGGCGCAGGTCGACGAGACGGTCGAGCAGGGAGCCGAGGTCGAACTCGGCGGCGAGCCGATAGACCGCGAGGGTGCGTTCTACCCGCCGACGGTGCTGACCGAGATTCCGGAGGGGTCGCCGGCCGACACGGAGGAACTGTTCGGCCCCGTCGCCTCGGTCTTCCGCGTCGCCGACGAAGACGAGGCACTCGAGAAGGCAAACGACACCCGCTTCGGGCTGGGCGCGAGCGTCTGGACCGAGGACCTCGAGCGCGGCGAGGCGTTCGCCCGCGGATTCGAGGCCGGCTGTTGTTTCGTCAACGAGATGGTCAAGTCCGACCCGCGGCTGCCTTTCGGCGGCGTCGAAGAGTCGGGCTACGGTCGGGAACTCGCCCGCCACGGCATCCGAGAGTTCGTGAACGCGAAGACCATCTGGGTCCAGCACGGTGCCGGCGCGGACGACGGACTGGTCGAGTAGCCGTCACAGATCTGGTGCTGCCGGAAACCGGTCAGTACGTCCTCGAGGGCGTCTCGAGTGCCATCGACGGCTGCCCCGTCTCGTCCGGCAGTACGAATCCGTCGGAACCGGCCGTGTTTTTGTACTCTCGCGTCCATCCTGCCACATGAGCGATAGCGATATCGACGGCGAGGCGGATGGGACGTTCCCGCTCGAGGACGACCGGGTGGTCGACCCGTGACCGCGACGGACGAACCTGCCGGAGAGCCAGCAGAGATGGACCTCGAGTGGCTCTCGCTCGACGACGACGAGGAACTGCTCTGGGCCAGCGGTCCCGACCGGCGGACGCTCATCCCGGCGTTCGCGATCGGCATCCCCCTCTCGATCGTGCTGGTCGGGATCTTCATCATCGTCGGCGAGTACCTCCGGGTCACGAACACCAACTACGTCGTCACGAACCGCGCGCTCTACCGAAAGTCGGGCGTGCTCTCGAGGGACGTCAAACGCATCGACTTCGGGAAGGTCCAGAACATCTCCTACGCCCAGACCGCGCTTGGCAACCAGTTCGGGTACGGCACCGTCGAGATCAGCACGGCGGGCGGCTCCGGCGTCGAGATGGCGTTCAAGTCGGTCCCCGACCCACAGGACGTCCAGCAGCTCATCAGCGAGCGGACCAAACGGGAGCGACGGGAGGGAGACGAAGAGCGGACGAAAGACGACGTCCTCGAGGAGATTCTGACGGAGTTGCGGGCGATCCGTGCGGCCGTCGCCGACGAACGGCCGGCGAAAGCGGAGCCGCGAGTGGACGACGAGCCACGCCGACGATGACCGATCGATCGTCCGTAACCGACGACGCGGCGCTCGAGTCGACCGCCGAGACGCCGGTGTGGCTCACACTCGGCGACGGCGAGGCGATCCGCTGGTACGGGAGCCCGCGAATCCAGTCGTCGTACCCCTGGCTCGCGATCGGCGTCCTCGGTATCGTCGTGGCGGGACTCGCGATCGGGATAGACGGCGTCCCGATCGTCGTCGCCGCGATCGGGCCGATCGCACTCGTCCCCGCTGGCTGGGGGTATCTCAGCGTCGCCCGGACCGCGTTCGTCGTCACCACGGAGTCGATGTACGTGCGAAGCGGCGTCCTCGGAACGCGCGTGACGACCGCCACACTCGAGCGTGTCCAGAACAGTTCGTTCGAACAGCACGCCCTGGGACGGCTCGTCGGCTACGGAACGATCACCGTCGATACCGCAGGCGGCGACGGCGAGGAACTCCGGTTCTGGAACGTGGAGAACCCACAGACCGTCCGAGCACTGATCGACGAACACGTCGACCGCGCTCGGGACGGGACGGTTCCGGGGACAGTCGAGCAGTGGGAGGCAGTGCTCGCGGAGGTTCGGGGGTGGCGAGAGCGCGTCGAGGGCGGTCGATGACATAGTACAGAATCTGTATCTATTTACTATCGAATTCGAATCGAATGGTAACTGGTGTCACAGCAGGGGGAACGATTTAGGTGAGTCGTCCGTCGTCGCTGCCATGAGCGATCTGTTCCCCGAAACGATCGAGACGGATCGACTGCGACTCGAGGCGATCCACGACGCCGTCGACCCCCTCGAGTACTACGAGATCTGTTCGGCCGATCCGGGCGTCGACGAGGTCACGACGTACCTGCCGTGGGACCCACACGAGACGCCCAAGGAGACACTCGAGTTCCTCGAGTCGCGAGAGACCGCGTGGACGGAGGCGACGGCGGCGGAGTACGTGATTCGCCCGCGGGAGAGCGAGTCAGGAGGCGGCGAAATCGCGGGCGCGTGCGGTCTCGAGATCGACTGGGAGCGACAGCGGGGTGAGATCGGCGTCTGGCTACGCAGGCGGTTCTGGGGCCGGGGGTACTCGGGCGAACGCGCCGCGGCGCTCCTGGAACTGGCGTTCGAACGACTCGACCTCGAGTGTATCGTCGTGTTCGTCCGGGTCGACAACGACCGGTCGCTCCGTGCCGTCGAGCGCTACGTCGATCGGTTCGGCGGGAGCCGCGACTGCGTGTGCCGAAACGAACTGCTCACGGCGGCCGGTGACCCGGTCGACGCCGTCAGGTACGCGATCACGCACGACGCGTACGCGGACGCAGACGTTCAGGTCAGCGTCACGATGGCGTAGAGGTTGATCCCGACGGCGACCAGCCAGGGGACGGCGAGCGCTGCGGGGACGATCGGTCGCGCCTCTCTGGGCAAGAACTGCAAGCACACGAGGCCGACGCCGACAGCGAACGCCTTCAGCGCGAGCATCCCCAGCAGTCCCCACCCGTCGATCGCACTTCGAGCGAGCGGGTTCGACTCGGCCAACCCGAGGTGCAGTCCGAGGAACGTGGTCGCCACGTCACCGACCAGCGAGAACGCGACGGCAGCCCAGAGCGCCCGCTCGAGGCCACCCATCTCGTCGAGTCCGCGATTCAGCTGTCGATGCCAGTGCGTGCCGTCGACGCTCATACGCTCCCGACCGGAGTCGAACCGGTCCGGCCCAGCGCGAGGAGTGCGACAGGCTACCGGCAGTACCGATATTGTTATGTCACGCGTAGTGACTCGAGTGCGCTCGTACGGTCGACGTACCTTCGGCGACGTGGCGTACAGGCCGTCCCTACCGGCGAGAACCGGTCGTTTCCCGGCGGCTGTCTGCCCGCCGCAGTCGGGTTTCGGGGCCGAGCGAGACGGTCAATTTTCAGATTCGAGTGGGTGTGAGCGGACACTCGAGGCACAGAGACAGAGGAAAGGGGAGAGACGGCGAATTGCGTGTCGGGAGCGAATTCGCGCCTCCGTGGTCACCAGCACGGAGACAGGAGTCGTTCGGAGCACCGAGACACAAGCGTTCGGGTTCACATGTGCAGTCGTCAGGTCCCGCGCTGGTCGGCGAGGCCGCTTACGTCTTCGGTCGAGAGTGCGAACCCCCGTATCTGGCTCTGCGGATCGGCCTCCGAGAACAGGCTCGGGTACCAGGCGTTGTCCTCGATGGCGTCGACGAGGTCGTCCCACTCGTCGTCGTCGACCTCGCGGAGCGGCCCTCTGACGACGACGCTCTCCCAGCCGAACTTCCCGGAGACGTCGTAGCTCACCAGGCACGCCCGATCGGTCGTCTCGGCGAACCGGCCTTTCTCGCTGTCGGCCGCGTACCCGAGGAAGACGAAGTAGACGACGTCGTCCGCGTAGCCGAACGAGATCGGCACCGAGTACGCCTCGTCGTCGCTCGCGAGCGAAAGCACACCGGTCCCCTGTTCGCGGAGGTGCTCGTCACACTCCTCGCGACTCAGCTCTTTTTCCTGCCCGGTGAATGCGGGAGTCATGGCTACCGATAACGCGTACGCCGGCAGTCCGAAAAAAACTACGGGTGGACTCGAGTGAAACGGCCAGGACAGCCCCCGAAACGGCCGATCGTACGGTATCCGTAACAGTCTTCGACCCGAACAGGACGGCGCGCTAGCGAGGCGGGCCGCCTGCAGCGAGGTGCGTTTATCAAGGGCGTTGAATGCAGGCACAACTATCTTTCACACCGACGCAGTCTACACGGACGACTCGACCGAACCCAGCAGACCGGACCAGCAGCGTCGGGCGAACGCCGCCGACTCGCCTGACCGGTTGGTCCCCCGAGAAGTCGGCACTTCGTTCGTTCGACGGCGACGCAGCGTCGACGACCGCAATCTGATCACTCGAGTAGAATGTCAGGAAAGGAATCGATCGTTCAGCGACTCGCGACGCTTCGTGAGCGGCTGGAGACCGGGATGGATCGCCGCGAGTTCCTCCGGACGACCGTCAACGCCGGCTACGCGTTCGGGATGGCACGGCTTCTCGGCGTCGACGACTTCCTCGCGGTCGACGACGGGTCGGTTCCCATCGTGACCGCCCTCGTCAGGTCGGATCCCGACGATCCGCAGTCGATCGAGGAGCGAACGACGACCGTCCCCGCCGAGTGGTACGCCACGGTCTCGAAAGCGTTCGAGCTCCACGACGCGATCGCCCGGGCGTCGATCACCGGCTACCTCGGGAGCGCCGTCGTCCCCGGCGACCATCGGTCCGGCGAGGCGACTATCTCCGTCAACGTCTCCGTGGAAGACCTCGGCCGAACGAGGGCGGTCCTCGAGCGTATCCTCGGTGACGTCGCCTACAACGTCGAACCGATCGAAGAGATCGACGAGCTAGACGAGGACAGAGAACGGATCGATCCGACGTTCGTCGGCGACGTCGACGAGATCGACGACTACCGCGTCCCCGGCGGCGTCGGCTGCCAGGCAGAGATCGGGATGGCGACGCTCACGCCCACGCTCTACCGTCCACGAGAGGGGCGGGCGTACTTCGCGACGGCTCACCACGCCTACGGAGAGAGTGACGACGTCCGGGGTGAGCAACTCGCACTCCCGTTCGAGGACGGGACGCAAGTCGACCTCGGTCGCGTCCGCCACGGCCACCCCGTCGAAGACGTAGTCGCCGTCGAACCCACGGGTGAATACCTCCCAGACAGCGCGATCGAGGGGTCGGTCTCCGAGCGCGTCCGGGGACAGTTCACGCGCTTTGGTCTGGCCGACCTCGCCGCGAGAGACGAACCGCTCCAGAAGGTATCCGCACTGACGGGCCACACGACCGGCGACATCGAAGGGATCGACGCGATCACCTGTCTCACGGGCGACGTCTGCCGTCGCGGACAGCTTCGCTGGGGCGACGAAGAGGACATGGCAGACGGCGACAGCGGCTCCGTGAGCTACCACCCGGACCCCGACGCGCCGGAGGAGGGCGTCCTCGTCGCCGGACTGAACAACGCACGAACGTGGTGGCCGGGCCAGAGCTACATCTGGGGAACCGCCGCCTACCAGCTAACCGAGCAGTACGGCTATCACTTCTGACCGTGAACAGACCGAAGACGACCGACCGTCGACCCGAGAGACCGCCGACGAATGACTGACGACCGCGAGACAGACCGGGAATCGAGTCGCGCGAGCCCCTGGCGAGTCGCCGCCCGAAACTCGTTGCGACTCCTCCTCGACCTCGTCGTCGTCGGTCTCTGGGTCGTCCTGGTGACCCTGGTCGCCCTCTCGACCGGACTCTCTCGCGTACAGTTCTACGGGCTGGTGCTTCTGGGCGTCGTCGCCTACGTGCAGGTGACCTCCGGGTGGGAGCGGATCGGACTGGGGTGATCGAGGGCTACGTCGCCGACTGATCGCGGTCGGTCGCGATCGCTAGCTCGAGGAGGAAACTCGAGGCGGAGACGATGTCACCGATACCGACCGTCCCCGCCGGCTCGTCGACGACGCGGTTGGGGCAGGCGACGACCGTCGGCGTACAGAGGACGCCGTCGTCGGCCGTCGCGTCGACGCGATCCGCCAGGAGTTCGATCGCCTCGCGACCGCGCGTCGACGGTTCGTACTCGAGTCCCGTCTCGAGGTCGCCGGGTGCCGTGATCTCTCCACGGGCTGCCTTGGTTGCGGCGTTTACGGCGGCGAACTCCAGACCCCGCCGGACCGCGTCTGGATCGTGACGTGACGCCATCACGGCGAGGTGATACTCCATCGCGTGTAACTGGAGACAGTCGACGCCGAGTTCCTCGCGCAACGCGGTGAGCATTCGGTAGTGGGAGAGTATCTCGTTCGGGTCGAACGGCGTCTCCTCCGTCGGTTCCGTCGCCACGACGTCGAGACCTGCGTCCTCGTGGAGCATGGTGAGTTCGTGTGTGTCCGTGCCGACGACGTTCGCTTCCGGCAGGATCCACTCGTAGATGCTCGCCCTGAGGTCGTCGTCGTGTGTCACGGCGTACTCGACGTGGACGTCGAGGTCGCCGCCGGATCGAAGCCGGCGGATGACCTCGCCCGCGTGGCGGTGTACCTCCTCGTACCCCTCCTCGACGTGATCTGGCGTGAGGTTGTGATACCCCGCCAGCAACGCACCGTCGACGTCGGCACCGACCTGGTCGATCGTCTCGTCGAGGTCGCCGGCGGTCAGGTCGAACTCCGGCGGCCTCGAGGCGGCGATGAACCGGGTATCTTCGCTCGCGTGCACGTCGAAGAGTTCGTCTCCCCTCCTGAACTCGAATACCCAGTTGATCTTCGTTCGCTCCGCGTCGACGGCCTCGCGTAAGGGAACGTACCGCACCTGGTCGTCCTCGACGATCGGATACCGAACCGCGTCGGGACGGTCGAACATCGAGAGCTGTCTGTCCGACAGCAGGTACGTGTACGTGATCGGTGCCGTGCCCAGCGCGGTACAGAGGTTGGTCATGATCCCCGCCTGCCCGCCCATCTGCTGGCTGTCGGGGGGAAGCTCCGACTCGAGCGTCGCGGCGAAGTCGTCCATCATCGCGACTTCGTCTCCCGTCCCGGTCGCCATCGTTCGCGTGATCGCCGTCGCGAGGTCTCGTTTCGACGTCAGCGGACTCGGCGGCGGGCGCTCTCCCGGTCCCGGCGGTCGGTCGAGGTACGACTCGAGGTCCTCGTCGACCCGGACGATCGCGTCGACGTTCGCGTTGTAGGCGACGAACACCGGCAACCCGTCCAGCGCGTCGACGTCGGACTGGAGCTGCGTGCGGGCGTTCCCCATGACACGGATTCGTTCCGGACCCAGCGGGTTAACGCTGTGCGTGCTCGAGGCTGCCTTCCCGTGACCACCTCCCGACTTATTGTCGTGCGCGTGGTCCGGAGTGGCAGATCGATGACGGCGAACACGTTCGTCCGGTGGTTAGACGAGCTCGACGGCGACGACGCGGGGACTGTCGGGGGCAAGAGCGCGAACCTCGGCGAACTCGCCGACCTCGACGTGCCCGTCCTGCCGGGGTTTACCACGACCGCTGCGGCGTACGACGACTACGTCGACCGGACTGGGATACGGGAGACGATCGGGTCGGAACTCGAGGGACTGGACGTCGACGACGTCTCGGACCTCCAGAAGCGAGGGGAACGAATTCGACGCGCGATCTCCGAGGCGGCGATGCCGCCGGATCTGAAGTCGACGATCGTCGAGCAGTACGACGAACTGGGGAGCGAACTCGAGGTCGACGATCCGGAAGTCGCCGTCAGAAGCTCCGCGACCGCCGAAGACCTGCCGACCGCCTCGTTCGCGGGCCAGCAGGAGACGTTTCTCAACGTCGCCGGCGAGACGGAGCTGATCGAGGCGATCAAACACTGTTTCGCCTCGCTGTTTACCGATCGCGCGATCGTCTACCGGGAGAACAACGACTTCGATCACTTCGACGTGAAACTGGCCTGTGCCGTCCAGAAGATGGGGCGGGCGGACCTGGCGTCCTCGGGCGTACTCTTCACCCTCGACCCCGACACCGGCTTCGACGAGGTCGTCACGATCGAGGCGGCCTACGGCTTCGGCGAACCGATCGTCCAGGGCGTGGTCGACCCCGACCGGTACGTCGTCTTCAAACCGACGACGGGCATCGTCGAGAAGCGGCTCGGCGGGAAGTCCCAGCGAATGGTTCGTCGAAACGGCGGCACCAAGCTCGAGTCGGTGCCAGAGGAACTGCGCGAGGAGTTCGCGCTCTCCGACGACCGGATCCGGGAGCTGGCGACGTACGCGACGCGCATCGAGGAGCACTTCGGGACGCCACAGGACGTCGAGTGGCTCGTCGACGGCGACCTCGAGGAGCTGTTCGTCGTGCAGGCAAGACCGGAGACGGTTCACGGTGCTGCGGAGAACGTCGTCCGGACGTACAGCCTCGAGGAGTCCGGGGAGGAGCTGCTCACCGGCGTCGCGATCGGGAACGCCGTGGCGACCGGCTCCGTCCGGGTTCTCGAGGACCTCCGGCAGATGGAGCAGGTTCGAGAGGGGGACGTCCTCGTCACCGAGATGACCGACCCGGACTGGGTTCCGGTCATGAAGAAAGCGAGCGCCATCGTCACCGACAGGGGCGGTAAAACCTCCCACGCCGCGATCGTCTCCCGCGAACTCGGCACCCCCGCGATCGTTCGTACCGGAAACGCGACCGACGCGCTGTCCGACGGGGACGCCGTGACGGTCGACTGCTCGACGGATACCGGCCGGGTGTACGAGGGCACCCTCGAGTTCGAGGTCAGCGAGGAGGTGGTAGACGAGATCCCCGAGACCGACACCGAGGTCAGGCTGATCCTGGGCGACCCCGGCCGCGCGTTTTCGCTCGCCAACCTCCCGGTCGACGGCGTCGGCCTGGCCCGCGAGGAGTTCATCGTCACCTCCCACGTCGGCTCCCACCCGCTCGAGTTGCTCGAGCGCGGCGAGGAAGACCGGTTCGTCGACGCGTTGCGAACCGGCGTCGCGAAGATCGGTGCCGCGTTCTACCCCGACGACGTCATCGTCCGGTTCAGCGACTTCAAGACCGACGAGTACCGCAACCTCGAGGGCGGCTGGAAGTACGAACCCGAGGAGGCCAACCCGATGCTCGGCTGGCGCGGGGCCTCGCGGTACTACGACGACGAGTTTCGAGAGGCGTTTCGCCTCGAGTGTGCGGCGATCAGGCAGGTCCGCGAGGACGTCGGGCTAGACAACGTCGTCGTGATGGTTCCGTTCTGTCGCACCGTCGAAGAAGGCGAGCGCGTCCTCGACCTGCTCGAGGAGTTCGACCTCGGACGCGACGACACGGACGTCTACGTGATGGCGGAACTGCCCGCGAACGTCGTCCTCGCGGATCGGTTCGCGGCGCGGTTCGACGGCTTCTCGATCGGCTCGAACGACCTCACCCAGCTGACACTCGGCGTCGATCGGAACTCGGAGAAACTGGCCCCGCTGTTCGACGAGACCGACGAGGCCGTGACCCGATCGATCACCTCGTTGATCGAGGAGGCACACCGACACGACCGTCCGGTCGGGATCTGCGGCGACGCCCCCTCGACGATCCCCGGGTACACCGAGTTCCTGCTCGATGCCGGGATCGACTCGATCTCCGTCTCGCCGGACGTCGCCGTCGAGACGATCCTGGAGGTGGCAAAACGGGAATCGTAACGGGCTCGGTCGAGCCTACGCGAGTGTGGCCTCGAGGCGATCGATCAACTCGGCGTTGCCGACGTGGACCGGAACCCGGTCGTGGAGGTCGGTCGGTTCGACCTCGAGGATCGACCGCGTCCCGTCCGAAGATCGACCGCCGGCCGTCTCGACGACGTACGCGATCGGGTTCCCCTCGAACTGCAGGCGGAGTTTGCCCCGGGGGCTGTCCTCGAGTGCGGGGTAGGCGAAGATCCCGCCGTAGGTGAGCACCTGGTTGACGTCGCCGATCATCGCACCGCCATAGCGGAGTTTGAGTTCGGGATCGGATTCGACCTCGCGGACGTACGCCTCGAAGTCCTCCGGCCAGTCGGGGACACGTCCGCCGAAGCCGTAGACGAGTGGGTCCTCGGGGAGGGTCACGTCCGTCTCGACGACGGTGCGCTCGCCGCCGGTGAGTTCGTACTTCGTGACCGTCCCGTCGCGGGCGTACGCCATCGTCGTGATCGGGCCGTAGAGCACGTAGCCCGCCGCGACGAGGGCGGTGCCTGGAGCGGGGAGGGGCTCGTCGTAGATGCCGAACACCGTCCCCATCGTGTTGTTCGACTTGAGGTTCGAGGAGCCGTCGAGCGGATCGGCGGCGACGTAGAGGTCCCCGTCGCCGACGTGAGATTTTTCGACGCGCTCCTCGCTCGCGTACTCGGCTACGCCCTCGATCGCCGCCAGTCGCTCTGCGAGCAACTCGTCGGCGAAGACGTCTGCCTCGGCCTGGGTCTCGCCGCTGGGGTTCTCCCCGTCGACTTTCCCCCGGCGGCCGACCAGCCCCTGACGGATCTCGGTCGCCGAGCGGCTGATGACGTCGACGATTTCCTCGACGGCGTCGCTCATTCCTCGAGTGCGGCGTCGGCGGTTTCGCCCTCGTAGATGACCTGCTCGAGCGCGTCGAGGATCGGCTCGGGGTCCTCGCGCTGCCAGACGTTACGGCCGACTGCGAGTCCCTTCCCGCCGGCGTTCATCACGGCCTCGACGGTCGAGACGAAGTCGTAGTCGGAGGTCTTCGAGCCGCCGCTCATGACGACTTTCATGTCGCCGGCGCAGTCGACGGCGTGTTCCATCGCCTCCGGACTCCCCGGATACTTGACCTTCGCGATGTCCGCGCCGAGCTCGAGGGCGATCCGGGTCGCATACGAGATGGTGCTCGGCTTGGTGTCGTTTTTCAGCCCCTGTCCGCGCGGGTACGACCACATGACGACGGGGAGGTCGTACTCGCGGGCTTTCTCGTGGATCCGGCGGAACTCCTCGAACATCTCGACCTCGTGGTTCGAGCCGCCGTAGACGGTGAAGCCGACGGCGTCGGCACCGATTTCGGCGGCGTAGTCGACCGAGCAGTTGACCGCCGAGTCGGGTTCGCCCATCCAGAGGTTCGACGTCCCGTTGAGTTTGAGCAGGAGGTTGACGTCGTCCTCGTAGCTCGGGTAGTAGCCCTCCGCGATCCCCTTCTGGACGGCCATGCAGGTGACGGCGTCGTGGGTCGCCGTCTCGAAGACCGTCGCGGGGTCGAGTTTCTCCGGGACTTCCTCGAAGTCGACGGGGCCGTGCTCGAGTCCGTGATCCATCGCCAGAATGAGTGACTTCCCGTCTCGAACGATCGGAGAGTCGTCGATTGGAATCATCTGGTGAAAGGTCCAACAGGGCTGTATAAATCTTTGATGGTCGGAACTGGAGAAAATATATTCTCTCGTGTAGTAAAAACCCTCTACCTGCCGAAAACGCCAGCGAGGTGTGAGAACACGGGACATGAAATCCGGGCAGATATCGTGGGAACTGATAACGATGGCTGTGAGTCTGTACCGCCGCAACCGCGAACCACCGTGCAGTCGCGTCGGCAACCAGTCACAGCCACCATTATGAACTGGTCGACGCCCCATCGAAGCCGCGTTCGAGACGTACCGGCGTCGGTCGTCAGTCGAGGAGTTCGCGCGCGTTGTGTCGCCACGTCCGGACGTGGAGGACGTTCAGGTCGAGGACGTCCGCGACCTCGCCGGCGTCGATGGTCGCGAGCCGCTCTGCGGAGACGATCCCGGCATCGGCGAGTCGCTCGGCTTTCGCCGGGCTGATCCCCGTGACCGCCGTCACCGGCGTCGGTCGTGGCCACGGCCGTTCGGACGGCTCCTCGAACGCGGTATCGACGGCACGCGACCGAGCGCCCTCGAACGCCTGCCAGGTCTCGTCCGCGCTCGCGGCGATCCACTCCCGTTCTCGCTGCCCGAGGCCACGAACCTCGCTCGAGCGACGGTCGAGGTCGCCGTCCGTCTCGAACGACCACGGCAGGGAGAACCGCCGCCGGAGCGACGCGGCCACCGACTCGTCGACGCCGGCGTCCAGTAAGGTTCGATAGGAACACTCCTTGTTCTCGACCGCAGCCGGATCGATACCTGCCTGCTCGAGCGCCTCGCGCTCCGCTTCGTCGACGACCGCGACGGCATCTACCGGTTCTTCGACGACGTTTTGCTCACTCACACCAGTCACCGAACTGTCCGTAACTCAAACCGCTACACCTTGAATGTTATCCTCTGTCGACATCGATTAATTATAGATACATCAACATTATAGAAATTTTCCGGCCGTGGTAACTCGACGACGACGGCGAACTGGGACGGGGCGACGGCGAGTCGATCGATCGCATCGGCACGCTTACGGCCAGGTGACGTGAACTGCTGGTATGGTTCGCGAGACCATCGACCGAATCGGCGTCGTCGGCGCAGGAACGATGGGCAGTGGCATCGCACAGGTCGCCGCGACGAACGGCTACGACGTCGTCGTGCGCGACGTCGAGGAGGAGTTCGTCCAGAGCGGCTTCGAGTCGATCGAGGACAGTCTCGACCGACTCGCCGGAAAGGACGCACTCGAGGACGACCCCGCGACGATCCGCGAGCGCATCGAGGGGACGACCGACCTCGAGGCGCTGGCCGACTGCGACGCCGTCGTCGAGGCGGCCGTCGAGAACGTGGACGTCAAGAAGGAAATCTTCGCTGATCTCGAGGACCTCGTCGACGAGGACGTGCTGCTCGCGACGAACACGAGTACGATCTCGATCACGTCGATCGCCGCGGCCACCGACACGCCCGAGCGGGTCGTCGGCCTCCACTTCATGAACCCGGTGCCGATCATGGAGGGCGTCGAGATCGTCGTCGGCGAGAAAACGGACGCGGAGACGGTCGCGCTCGCACACGACCTGGCCGAGGACCTCGAGAAGACGACCTGGGAGGCAGACGACAAACCCGGCTTCGTCACCAACCGCATCCTGATGCCCTGGCTCAACGAGGGCATTCGGGCCTACGACGAGGGCGTCGCCACCAGAGAGGACATCGACGCGGGGATGGAACTGGGCACGAACGTTCCGATGGGGCCGCTGACGCTCGCCGACCACATCGGCCTCGACGTCTGTCTGCACGCCTCCGAGACGCTCTACGAGGAACTCGGCGACCGCTACAAGCCGGCGTACCTCTTGAAGCGGAAGGTCGAAGCGGGCGAACTCGGCAAGAAGACCGGCAAGGGCTTCTACGAGTACGACTGATCGCGCCGCTCGAGTCTCCCGCGAGGCCGACGGTGGCTCTGACGTCCCCCATCTGGACGATCGGTGGATCGAACGCGTGTCCGTCACCGAGTCGGTGGCGATACCGCGAGGACCTCGAGGTACTCGAGCGCCGGTCGTCCCGGTGGTCTGCACCCGGCGTGAGGCTCGTTCCGCCGGTCGTCCTCGTCGACGCGCTGGCACCCGTCGGCGTGTTCGCCGGGGCCGCTCGCGGCGGGGCTACTGCTGGTTCTCCCGGCACTCGTGGCCGCCAGCACCGGCTACCCGCCGTGGGCGCTCGGACGACGCCTCGCCGCGAAAAGTCGATGAGATGACTCCGGACGGACACGTCGCTGCGATCAGCTCTCGTGGAGGGGACGCTGTGCCATCGTCGTCCGGAGGTCCTCGAGTCCCGACCGCGAGACGCCCGTCTCGAACTGCTGGAGCAGCGTGTACACCTCCGCACGCGACACTTTGACGTTCCCCGTCTCGACGACGTCCTCTGGACGCTCGCGCAGTTCGCGGAGCGTGCCGACCGCGAGCAGGTACGGAATCGCCCACGCAGAGAGCGTGTTGCCGCGGTGTTCGGGGAGCACCTCGAGGTAGCGCTGGGCGTCGTCGAGGTAGCTCTCGGCCCGGCCCGTGACCCGCCGGACGACGTTGGTCACGCCGCCGTGGTTGTCCTCGTCGACGACGCGGTCGACGTCGACGTCCTCCTCGGCGAGCCACTCGGCGGGCAGATAGACGTTGTTCTCCTCGCGGTAGTCGCTCTCGACGTCCTTGGCGATGTTGACGAGCTGGAGGAGCAACGCGAACGAGCGGGCGTTGTCCCGCAGTTCGCTCGCCCGATCGGGCGAGACGCCGCGAGCCACCAGACCCGTAATGAGCGTCCCCACCGTTCCGGCGGCGTACCAGCAGTACTCCTCGAGTTCCTCGAGAGTCTGCAGGCGGAGGCCGCCTTCCTCCGCGTAGCGGTCGGTGAACATCGCCATCCCGTCGACGAGTTCGCGGACGGGATCGCGCATGATCTCGCGGGGTTCGTCGTCGAGTGCCTCGAACGCGCGGAGGACCCGCGGCGTCTGGGCGACGACCTCCCAGTCGTCGTTTCGCTCCTCGGGGAGCCACGGCTCGACGTCGTCGACGAACGTCTCGACGGCGAGGGGATCATCGGGGTCGAGCAGTCTGTTGTACGTCGAGAGGAGTTCGGTCTGCGTCTCGGGCGGGATGTGGCCCGCGTCCTCGATCGTATCGGCGATTCGACAGAGGAGATATCCCAGACAGATGTGTCTCGCCATGGGCTCCTCGAGTCGGTCGACCGTGATCGAGAAGGTCCGAGAGACGCCGTGAACCGCCTCGTAGCACCACTCCAGATCGGCGTTGATTGTGGATTCGGTCTGGCCCGTTGTCATCTACTATCACCCTGTTCGACCGCATCCCGGAAAAACACCGCGGTCCCGGTCGTCTCTTCGGCCGTGGCCACGAGACACGTCACCGAACGTGATGATAACAGTAAAGAAGCGACCCACCGATGTCCCGCCTATGGACTTTACGCTCTCCCCGGAACAGCAACAGATTCGCGACATGGTCGCCGAGTTCGTCGACGAGGAGGTCGCCCCCGTCGCGGGCGAGATCGACCACGACGACGAGTTTCCGGCCGACCTCGTCGACGAGATGGCCGACCTCGGCCTGATGGGGATGCCCTTCCCCGAGGAGTACGGCGGGGCCGGTCTCGACTATCACTCCTACGCGATCGGACTCGAGGAGATTTCTCGCGGCTCGGGCGGACTGGGTACGATCGTCGCCGCCCACATCTCGCTTGCGGGGAACATGCTCTACGAGTTCGGCGACGAGGCCCAGAAAGAGGAGTACCTGACGCCGCTGGCGGAGGGACGCGACGTCGGCGCGTTCGCCCTCTCGGAGCCGGGAGCGGGCAGCGACGTGCCGGCGATGGACACGACGGCCGAGAAAGATGGCGACGAGTACGTGATAAACGGCGGCAAACTCTGGATCTCGAACGGCTCGGTCGCCGACACGATCACCGTCTTCGCGAAGACCGATCCCGAGGCGGGCAACGAGGGCATCTCCTCTTTCGTCGTCCGCCCCGACGAGGACGACGGCTTCCACGTCGAGGGCACCGAAGAGAAACTCGGCGACAAGGGCTGTCCGACCGCCGAACTGCGCTTCGACGACCTCCGGATCCCCGCCGACCGGCTGATCGGCGACGAGGGCGACGGCTTCATTCAGGCGCTGAAGACCTTGAACGGCGGCCGCATCACGATCGCCGCCCGCAGCGTCGGGATCGCCCGCGCCGCCTTCGAGGAGGCCCGCGACTACGCCAACGAACGCGAGCAGTTCGGCCAGCCCATCGGCGAGTTCCAGGCGATCAAACACAAACTCGCGGACATGGACACGAAGATCCAGGCCGCGAAACTCCTCATGCACAGGGCCGCCGACAACAAGATCCGCGGCGAGGACTACATCAAGGAGGCCGCCCAGGCGAAGCTCTACGCCTCCGAAGTGAGCCGCGAGGTCGCCAACGAGGGCATCCAGATCCACGGCGGCTACGGCTACACCAAGGACTTCCCCGCCGAGCGGTTCTACCGGGACGCCAAACTCAACGAGATCTACGAGGGCACGAGCGAAGTGCTCCGGAATACGATCGGTGACCAGTTGTTGAGGTGAACTGAACTGAACTGGACTGCGGAACTGAACTGCGTCTCGACCCGGCGCTCACTCCTCGAGACACGACCGCACCCACTCGCCGTGCTCGCGGACCTGCCGCTCGCCGGTATCGGTCAGCGAGTAGACGTCGTACAGCCCCTCCGTTCGTTTCTCGACGACTCCCGCGTCGACCAGTGCGGACAGCGAGCCGTAGAAGGACTTCGGCTCGAGACGGGCCTCGTAGCGGGACTCGAGAGCCGACTTCAGCTGCTGTCCGCGGAGTTCGCCCTCGGCCGCCAGCAGGAAACAGAGGTCGCGCCGCCGGCCGCTCTGGAGCCACGTCATACGAGGAGGTTCGTGCGGGCTGGGTCGAGCGTTACGGTTTCGTCCGGGCGAGCCGGCTCCGGAAGGCGGCGACAGCCGTCCACGCGAGGCCGCCGAGCGCCGACAGCCCGAGCAGTACCGGGAAACCGAGCTCGAACGACGCGCCGTAGCCCGTCGGGTCGAGTTCGTGCCGAAAGAGGAACCAGCCGCCGTCCGGATCGCCGAGGACGACGTCGCCGGAGCGGGTCGCCAGCGACGCGAGCACCGACGCGGCAAGCGTGAGCACGACGAAAACGAACGTACCGGACGCGCCGTAGACGAACGTGCCGAGCGCGTCCTCGAGCGGCAGTCGGCGCGGTGGCCGGTCGGACGGCGATCCGTAGATGCCCAGTCCCTGCGTTCCGTCGGGGAGTTCGCCGACGCGAACACCCGAGGGGTAGCGAGCCAGGACGCCGGCCATCCAGAGGTCGCCGACGGAGCCGGCGGCGTTGGCCGCGAGGGGGACGAGCACCAGCGGAGAGCGAACGACGACTAGCGCGGCGAGGCCGACGGCGGTGATGATCGCACACGGTGCGAGCAAGACGGCGAGCATCTGGTTTCGCGTGTAGCCCGTCCCCTCGCTTCTCGTGTAGGCGAACGGCAGGACGAACCGCGAGACGCCGACGCCGTACGCCGGTCGACCGTCGTAGCGGGCCATGAACGCCCCGTGGAGTAGCTCGTGGGGGACGACCACGAGCACCAGCAGGCCGACGAAGAGCGTCGCCCCCGCGAGCACCTCGAGCGACGAGGCCGCGGCGATCGTGATCGGCTCGAGCGGGTCGCCGGAGACCAGTTCGAGGACGACGCCGAACAGGTACGCGAACGCGAAGAATCCGGCCGTCGAGACGAGGTGCCACCTGATCGCGACCGGCCTCGTCAGTCGAAGCGACGCGAGCAACCGTCGGGTCTCGCTCGAGTCGTCGTCCTCGCGGGCCACGGTCACGAACGCAGTTGCGAAACCAGAAAGAAAGCGATATCGATGTCGGTCTGGAGACACGAGTCACGAGGCGCGAACCGATAGCTTGGCCTTCGTCGGTTCCGCACTCACGGACGGATGAGCGACACCGACAGCACTGCCGAGGACGGCGACGTCACCGCGAACTACACCGAGAGCGACACCGAGCGCCTCCTGACGTTCGAGCGGGGGGAGCGAACCGCAGCCGTCGCACAGAACCTCGACGGCTACGCCATGCTGAAAGTTCGCCCGACGCCGGACGGCGACGAACTCGAGCGCTACTACGGCTTCGACATGGCGCTCGATCACGCCGCCGAGTTGCTCGGCGTCTCGCCACGCGACCTGCCGATCCCGGAGGCGGCCGAGGACATGGGCATGTAGGCCGGGGCCAGCGGCTCACGCGACGAACGCGTAGACGAACAGCAGGCCGAAGTAGACCGCGATCAGCACGGCGACGAGTTGCCATCGAATCCGCCGGATCTCCGCACTCTCCTCGAGGTACGCCGCCTCGAACGCCTCGCGTTCGCCGTCGTCGAGACGGTCGTGGTGGTCGAATCCGAGGTGGAGCGTCCGCAGGCGCTCGTCGGGGAACGGCCGCTCGCAGTACGGACACGTGACTGGCGACTCGCCGTCGGGAACGGCCGTCTCTCGGCACACGGGCTCTGACGAGTTCGCGTCCACGCGAGCGAAGACCACCTCGAGTCACATCCGTCTTCCCCCGGCGACGAGAGTTGACGACTGGAGTACTGGAAGCGGGAATCCTAAGTAGACGTGGCCAAATTACCCACTAGATAGTCGTGGTACCGGACGAGTTTCCGCGCCCCATCGGGACACGAACGCGCTTTTCGGGACTGCTCGCAGCGACCGCGATCGGGGTCTATCTGTTGCTCGTCATCGGTGCGACGACGTCGCTCACCGACGCCGCCTCGGCCTGCTCGACCTGGCCGACGTGTCACGCGCCGGTCGACCCGTTAGACCAGACCCAGCTCGCCGTCGCGTGGGGCCACCGCCTGGCTGCCGTGCTCGTCGGCCTGCTCGTCGTCGCCTCGACGGCCGCCGCGTGGTTCGGCGACGCGACCGACCGGGTCCGCTACGCCCTGGCGTTCGGTACCGCCCTCTACGTGATTCAGGTCGGCGTCGGCGCAGTGACGGCGACGATGGGGCCCGCGGCGATCGTGCCCGGTCTCCACCTCGCGCTGGGCGTCGGCGTCTTCGCCGTCGTCGTCGGCGCGCTCGCGTGGGAGTTAGAGACCGCCACCGGCGGCGACGACGACGCGATCGACGTCTCGCCGGAACCGATCGACGAGGCGGTGGATCCGGCACCCGAACGATCGCTCCCCTCGAGTCGACTCGCCCGGGCGAAGCTCACCGCAGCGGCCTACCTCGAGATGATGAAGCCGCGGCTGATGTGGCTGCTCTGTCTCGTCGCTGCGGCAGGGATGGCGCTCGCTGCCGCCGACTCGTCGCTCGACCCGTACACCGTCGCCGCCACACTCCTCGGGGGCGTACTCGCGATCGGTGCCTCGGGGACGTTCAACAACGTCCTCGAGCGCGACGTCGACCAGCAGATGTCCCGCACCGCGGATCGGCCGCTGGCGGTCGACCTGGTCCCCGTCCGTAACGCGGTGCTCTTCGGACTCTTCCTCTCTGCGGCCTCGATGACGGTCTTCCTGACGATCAACGCGCTCGCCGCGGCGCTCGGCCTGGCCGCAATCCTGTTTTACAGCGTCGTCTACACGCTGTTGCTCAAACCCAACACCGTCCAGAACACGGTCATCGGCGGCTTCGCCGGTTCGCTGCCCGCGCTCATCGGCTGGGCTGCCGTAACGAACGAGATCGGCGCGCCCGCGCTCGCGCTGGCCGGCGTCATCTTCCTGTGGACGCCCGCACACTTCTACAACCTCGCACTCGCCTATCGCGAAGACTACGCCCGCGGCGGCTTCCCGATGATGCCCGTCGTGCGCGGCGAGACGGTGACCAGAAAACACATCCTCTACTACATCGGTGCGACCCTGATCGGGACGATCGCGCTCGCCTGGATCACCGACCTCGGCGCGCTGTACGCCGCGACCGTCGTCGTCTTCGGCGGCGTCTTCCTCTGGGCCGCCGTCCGACTCCACTTCGAACAGACGGAGTCTGCGGCCTTTCGGGCGTTCCACGCCTCCAACGCCTTCCTCGGTGCCGTCCTCGTCGCCGTCTTCGTCGACGCACTCGCGCTGTGATACCGATTGCTGTGACTGGTTGCCGACGCAACCCAGGACGGTTCGCGGTTGCGGCGGTACAGACTCACAGCTATCGTTGTGGGTGGTCACTGGATTCGTCTCTCGAACGAACCGACGTGGCCGTCGATCTTCCAGGTCGGACACACCCCCGTCGCGAATGTAACTGCTCACGTGTGGGGGGCTAGGGACGTACAACACACCACCGTCGCGGATGTAAATCCCGGCTTTCACGGCACCGTTCCCGGGAATCGTCCGGTTCCATCGACACCCTCCCCCTCGAGCCGATTACATCCGCGACGGAGGTGTGTCCCCCACAGAAGAGCGCCGGGGGACCGGTCGTACGTTCCCGGACTCGAGTTCGGTCGCAGAAAATCGTACACACCCGATCGCACTCGGGACGCTGTCGCCGTACGACGACAGCCGTCGAGACGTGACCGACGGCCGACCCACGTCGTCCGGCAGTATAAATCCGCGACTGCAGTCCGACCGCAGACGCCGCCCCGAGATCCAGCCATACGCCACAGCTAGTCGCTCTCTCCGGAACTTTACACACGCGAGCGACCTCCATAGCTTTATCTCAGCCGGATCCAAACACTGCCGTCAACGAATGTCTCCGGATACTGACCGTGATCCGCTCTTTCAATACCACGATCCGATCTTCGCCGACGAACGATTACTCGAGATCACTCATCTTCCCGAACCTGGCCGCATCGTCGGCCGTGACGACGAGATGCAAAGCGTCGCCGAAGCGCTCAACCCGGCAATTTTCGGCAGCCAGCCGTCGCATCTGTTCATCTTCGGAAAGACGGGGACGGGGAAGTCGCTCATCTCGAGATCGGTCACCCAGCGTGTCATACGGGAGGCCGAGCGCGACGGCGTCGAGGTGAAGTACGCGTTCATCGACTGCGGTGAACAAAACACCGAGGCGGCGATCGTGAAGACGATCGGCCAGATCGTCAACGAACCCGACCGGACCGGTATCACGATCCCCGACCGGGGCCTCGGAACCGGCGACTACTACAAACGGCTCTGGCAGTGCGTCGACGCCTGTACCGACGTGACGATCGTCATCCTCGACGAGATCGACATGCTCGAGGACGACGAAGTGTTGCGGAAGCTCTCGCGTGCCGGTGAGAATCGGCGGATCTCCGAGTCGAACATCGGGATCATCGGCATTTCGAACAAGATCGATTACCCGGACCAGCTCTCAGAACGAGTGAAATCGAGCCTCTCGCGGGACGAACTCGTCTTTCCACCGTACGACGCAAACCAGCTGATCGACATCCTCGAGAAGCGCCGCGACGCGTTTCACGAGGGGTTGCTGACCGACGACGTCGTCCCGTTGACGTCGGCACTGGCCGCACAGGAACACGGCGACGCCCGGAAGGCGATCGACATTCTCCGGAACGCTGGCCGACTCGCGAAAAAACAAAACGACTCCCGCGTGACGGAGTCACACGTCCGCGACGCGAAAGAGAAGACGGAAGCAGATCGGTTCTCCGAACTGATCGAGGGATCGCCACAGCAGGCGAAAGCGATCCTGTTCGCGCTGACGATTCTGACGGAGAACAGTTCGAGCGACGAGTTTCCGACGAAAGTCATCTACAACCAGTACCAGCAGATCGTCACCCGCGTCGGCCTCGACCCGCTCTCCGAACGTCGCGTCCAGGAGATCCTCCAGGAGCAAAACTTCCTGAACGTGATCCAGTCCGAGCGGGAAGGCCGGGGCCGTGGAAAAGGTGCCCACGCCAAACACCGGCTCCTCGAGGACCCCGACATCGTCAAGAAGGTGTTGCTCAGGGATTCGCGGCTGTCGGGTCTCGGGAAGTGAGCGTCACTCGTCGCCGGTGCGGGCCTCGTCGATGCGCGCGAACTGCTCGGCCGAGAGGTCGAGGTCGACCGCGTCGACGTTCTCCGCGAGCTGGTCGGGCGAGCGGGCACCCACGATCGGCACGCACGTAAATCGATCCTGTTCCATTAGCCAGCGAAGCGACACCTGTGCGGGCGTCGCCTCGAGTTCGTCGGCCACGTCCTCGACCGCCTCGAGGACGTCCCAGGCCCGGTCGGTCGCGTAGCGATCGCCGAACGTCTCGGTGAGGGTCGCCCGGGAGCCGTCGGGGGCCTCGACGGTACCGTCCGGAGCGCGGTCGTACTTGCCGGTCAGGAACCCGCCAGCCAGCGGCGAGTACGGGCAGACGGCCAGATCCTGGTCGGCACAGACGTCGAGGTAGTCGCCGACGGCGTCGTAGTGGGCGGCGTTGACCATCGGCTGGGTGACGTCGAATCGCTCGAAGTCGTGGACGTCGGACGTCCACAGCGCCTTCGTCAGCTTCCAAGCTGCCATGCTCGAGGCCCCGAGGTGGCGGACTTTCCCCTCGCGGACGAGGTCGTTCAGCGTCGACAACGTCTCGCGGATCGGCGTGTCGTCGTCCCAGCGGTGGATGTAGTAGAGGTCGAGGTAGTCGGTGCCGAGTCGCTCGAGCGTGCCCTCGATCTGGGTTCGGATGTGCTTGCGACCGAGTCCCGAGTCGTTGGGGCCGGGTTCGCCCCAGCCGTCGAACGGGAAGTAGACCTTCGAGGCGACGACGAACTCCTCGCGGTCCTGGTCTTCGAGCCACTCGCCGATCCACGTCTCGGCGGTGCCGTCGGGGTCGCCGTAGACGTTGGCCGTGTCGATGAAGTTGATACCGTGGTCTCGAGCGGCGTCGAGCAAGTCGTGTGCCTCGTCTTTCTCTGTCTCGACGACGTCGCCGTGTCGTTTGCCGAAGCGCCACGTTCCGAAGCAGAGCCGCGATACCGTCGTGCCGGTGTTGCCGAGGGAGACGTACTCCATGTCCGCGGGTTCTCCCGGGAGCGACAAAACGGGTCGGGATGCGGCGAGACGGTCGGGAGCGCGTGATCGGACTATTCGAGTTCGGGTAACACCTCCTCGTCGTAGAACTCGAAGAACGACCCCTGGTCGGGGCCGATCTGGTGGACGTAGACGTGGTCGTAGCCGACGTCGATCGCCTCCCGGATGCTCTCGAGGTGCGCCCCGGGTTCGGGACTCGTCACCGTGCTTCCCTCGGCGACGTCCTCGCGCTCGACCATCTCCGCGGCCTGCTCGAAGTGCGCCGGGGTCGGCAGTTCCTGACTGAGTTCGCCCGGCAAGGCGGTGTTCGGCCAGTGCTCGTAGACGGTGTCGATCGCCTCGTCTTCGGTCTCGGCGTAGCAGACGTCGAGCTGGGTGTACGTCGGCCCCTCGCCGCCCGCGCCCTCGTAGGCCTCGAGGACCGCCTCCCGTGGACCGACCGTCC
Source organism: Natribaculum breve (assembly GCF_023008585.1). GTDB lineage: Archaea > Halobacteriota > Halobacteria > Halobacteriales > Natrialbaceae > Natribaculum > Natribaculum breve. Next base: position 1,276,715 of record NZ_CP095390.1, read on the forward strand.
AGAGACCGTCGCCGCGTTCGGCGGCCATCCGCGCGGTCTTCGGCCCGAACGCCGAGACGACGACCGGCGGTGGCTCCGCCGGCAGGGTGTAGAGTCGGGCGTTCTCGACGGTGTAGTGGGTCCCGCGGTGGCTGACGGTGTCGCCCTCCCAGAGTGCCTCCATGACGGTCATCGCCTCCTCGAGCATCTCGAGGCGGACCTCGTGTTCGGGCCACCGATCGCCGAGGACGTGCTCGTTCAAGTTCTCGCCGGTGCCGACGCCGAAGGTGAACCGGCCGTCGAACATCGCCGCCGTGGTGGCGACGGCCTGGGCGACGATCGCCGGGTGGATCCGTACCGTCGGACAGGTGACGCCGACGCCGACCTCGAGGTCGTCGGTGGCCTCCGCGAGTGCACCGAGGACGGACCAGACGAACGGCGCGTTCCCCTGCTGGGAGATCCACGGGTGGAAGTGATCCGAGATCGATACGAAGTCGAATCCGACCGATTCGGCGCGACGAGCGTTCTCGACGAGGGCGGTCGGGCCGTGTTCTTCACTCGAGAGCGTGTAACCGAGCTTCGCCATGTCCGCAAGCGTACCACGGTCGGCGGTCTAACGGTTGGCCCTGCGAAGGCAACGGAACGGAGTTCGACGCGAATCGATCTCTTTCCGGGAAAAGCGGCGAGCAAATCGAACATCTTACCCGCGACGGGTGGATACCCGCGGACATGGATGCCGTAGTCGGTGCGGAGGACGTACGCAAGACCTACGGCGACGTCGTCGCGCTCTCGAGCGTGTCGCTGTCGGTCGGCCGCGGCGAAGTGTTCGCGCTCATCGGCCCGAACGGGGCCGGCAAGACGACGCTCGTCCGCGCGCTCACCGGGACGACGGAACCGGACTCGGGGACGACGCAGATCCTGGGCGAGCACCCGATGGCCGTCGATCGCGGTCGCCTCGGCGTGTTGCCCCAGAACTTTACGCCCCCGGACCGGTTGACCGCCCGCGAACTGCTCGCCTACTACGCCGGCCTCTACGACGAGGCGCGCGACCCCGAGACGGTGCTCGCCGACGTCGGCCTCGCCGACGCCGGCGAGACGTGGTACGAGAACCTCTCGGGCGGACAACAGCGCCGCGTCTGCGTCGGGAGCGCGCTGGTCAACGACCCCGACGTGCTCTTTCTCGACGAGCCGACGACCGGCATCGACCCCGCCGGTCGCCGAACCGTCTGGCGGCTGATCGAGGACCTCGCCGCCGCCGGGACGACCGTCTTCCTGACCACCCACGACATGGCCGAGGCCGAACGCCTCGCGGACCGCGTCGGCCTGCTCGCCGACGGCGAGCTCGTCGCCGTCGGCACGCCCGAGGCGCTCGTCGCCGAGCACGGCGGTTCGAGCCACCTCGCCGTCGACACCGAGGCAGACGCGACCGCGTTCGACGACCTCGAGTATCCGACCGAGGTGCGAAACGGCAGCGTCGTCGTCGACGACGTCTCGCCCGCCGAGATCGGGACCGTGGTCGCCTACCTCGAAGGGCGCGACCTCGAGTACACCGGCCTGACGTGGGCCGAACCCGACCTCGAGGACGTCTACCTGGAACTCGCTGACGACGCCGAACTCGCGCGGACGACGCGGGACGAGGGGACGGTACTCGCCACGGCAGGAGGTGGGCCGGGCCGATGACCCGTCTCGCACGGATCCGCGCGGAGGCGGACGCCGACTGGCGGTCGTTCGTCCGCCGGCGAACGGCGGTCTTCTTTACGTTCCTGTTCCCCGTCATCCTGATCGTCATCTTCGGTGCGCTCGTCCGCACCGACCCGACGGGTGGTGGCCTCTTCGCCGAACCGCCGGCCTACTACGTGCCGGGCTATCTCGCCACCGTCGTCCTCTTTACGCCGCTGTCGCGGCTGGGCAGCGAAGTCGCGCGCCACCGCGAGGGGAGCCGCTTCGAGAAGCTCGTGACGACGCCGCTGACCCGGGGCGAGTGGCTGCTCGCCCAGACGGTCGTCAACGCCGCGATCATCGGGCTGGCGGCACTGCTCATCCTCGGGCTGGTGATCGCGCTGACGGGCGCGAATATCGTCTTCTCTCCACTGCTCGTCCCGTACGTCCTGGTCGGCGTCGTCTGTTTCTGTGGCATCGGCGCGATGCTCGGCAGCTACACCGACTCGCGAGACGGGGCGGTCGCCGCCAGCAACGCCATCGGGCTGCCGTTGCTCTTTCTCTCCGATACGTTCGTCACGCTCGAGCAGCTACCCGGCTGGTTCGAACCGCTGGTGAACCTCTCGCCGCTGACGTACTTCGCCCGCGGCGTCCGAGCGGTCACCTTCCCGCAGGCGGAGGTCGCCACCGTCGGCAGCCTCGAGCCCGCGATCGCGAACCTCGCGGTCCTCGCGGTCCTCGCCGTCGTCGCGTTCGGCCTGGGTGCGCGATCGATCCCGCAGACAGACTGATCGCGCCGGCGTCCGGGACAGCGCGGGGGCGCAGTCGCCGCCCCGAGGGTTAACTCTCTGACCGTCGTTCGTTCGATCGCGATGGCGCGATACCCCCATCCGGGACAGTTGCTGGCCCGACTCGAGCGACCGACGGCGACGGAACCGACGCGGCTCGCCGTCCTCGCGGACGTCCACCTCTCGGCAGAGGAGACCGGCACGTGGAAGGTCTTCCACCGCACCGAGGCCCACCTCCGGGCGGCCGTCGACTGCGTGAACGAGCGGGCCGTCGACGGCGTGGTCGTCGCCGGCGACCTGACGCGAAACGGCGTTCCCGCGGAGTTCGATCGATTCGACGAACTCGCGGCGTTCGACCCGCCATCGGTCGCGGTCCCCGGCAACCACGACCTGCCGACGACGTTCGACGAACGCGAGTCGCTCCCCGTTCCCGAGTTCGAGCGACGGTACACGCCGGGCGGTCTGCCGTTTCGAACCCGACTGGGCGACCTCGAGGTGATCGGCCTCAACAGCCACGCGGCGACGCCGGAGCGGCCGGCAGAGACCTGGGACGGCCGGGTCACCTCGGAGCAACTGATGTGGCTCGACGAGACGCTTTCGGAACTCGACGTCGACTCGTCGCTCGTGGTCGTCCACCACAACCTCCCCGCGACGGGCGAGCGCTACGACCGCTACAGCGCCGAACTCCCGATGGAAGGGGAGGTCCCCGGCTTCTCGAATCCCGGACCGCTCGTCGACGTGCTCGACGCCGCCGACGTGCCGCTGGTCGTCACCGGCCACCTCCACTTTCCGGCGATCGCCCGAACGAAAGGCGTTCGCGAGCTGACCGTCCCGGCCGTCTCGTCGTTTCCGCACGCCTTGCTCTTGCTCGAGGTCGACGATCGGGGAACGACCGTGCGACTGCTCCCGCTGACCGACGCCGACGGGATGGTCGAGTCGCTCGCCCACGGCTACGAGAAAGATCGCGTGTTACTCTCGGCGGCACAGCTCGCGACGTTTCCGCTGGTCGACGAAGGTGGAACCGAGCGCGAGGGCTGATCGCCATCGGAACGAAACCGACTGGCCGACCGACTCGCTAGAAACCGACGCCGTCGAGGACGTCGAAGACGACCACGAGGTAGTACGCCGAGACGGCGAGGACGATCACCCCGGTGAGGCGATTGATCGGACCGCTGTAACGAGCGAGCGTTCGCGTCGCGCGACGGCCGAGCGACTCGGAGACGAGCGCGAAAGCGAGCAGCGGCGCGCCCATCCCGAGTCCGAACGACAGAAATCCCAGCAGACTCCCGAGTTGCGAATCGAACAGGATCGGAACGCGGGCGAAAAACAGCGCGATGAAGCCGGGATTACACGGGAGGACGATCGCACCGAAAAAGAAGCCGTACCCGAACGCCGTCGCCGTCGGATACCGCGACTGTGGCGGTTCGACCGTCGGCAGGCGAGCGAAGACGTCGAGATCGACGAGCAGTGCGAGACCGACGCCGGCGAGCACGACGAACGCCACCGGTGACACGACCTCGACGATCCGCGTCAGCGACGTCTCGAGTAGCGTCGTAAACACGAGACCCACGAGCGCCATAAACGAGAGGACGCCCGCGACGACCAGCACGCCGAGAACGGCCGGCGATGGACCGGGTTCGTCCCGGTCGGTCGACTCGCTCGTCGCCAGGTACGAGACGAACGCCGGATACAGTGGCAGGACGCAGACGGCGGTAAGCGGGGTCGCGATGCCGATGAAGAACAACTCGAGGAGGCGTGGAGCGAGCGCCATCTCATACTGCCGGACGTAAGTCGTGAAAGATTCTCGCCGTCCCGGGGTGGCGAGAATCTTCACACAGTTACGTCCGATAGTATCAGCAGCCGGCGTCGACCTCGGTCGCGAGCGTGTCGGCGGACTTGACGCCGTCCTCGAGTCGGCGAGCGCCGCCGCCGGTACACCGCAGGACGACCGGCGCAGATGGGGGACTCGCCATCGTCTGGCCGAACTGGTCGGTGAGACTACGGGTCACGGCTGGTGGCGAGACGGCCCAGTACCAGTCGAAGCCGTGTTCCTCGGCGTGGGTGCGAACCGCCTCGGCGTCCTCGTTCTGGTCGACGTTCAACGCGACAGTGACGACGTCGTCACCGACGCGCTCGTGAAGTTCGTTCGCGGCTCGCTGCTGGGCGAGACAGGTCGAACACCAGACTGCGAACGTCTCGAGCAGCACTGGACGGTCGAAGTCTTCGACCACGAACGTCTCGCCGGTCAAGACGTCCTCGAGTGGTGTGGTCGCCCAGGCGGCAGCGTCGGCGTCGGTTTCGTCGCCGCCGTCTGTCGCGCCGACGGAATCGGCGGACGGACCATCGCCGTCCCCGTCGTCACCGAGACAGCCCGCGACGCTGACGCTTCCGAGAGCGAGGGCACCGAGCAGTGCTCGGCGCGTTGGCGGAGTCATAGCCACAACAGAAGCGTCAAGCAAGTATGTAGTGTGGGGCGGTCGTGTATCGCCTACGCACGAACGCCCGAGCCGCACCGAAGCGACGAGGTGCCCGGTAGACGTGTCCCCTACGGAACGAGTATCGCCGCGAACTCGTAGCTGTAGACGTGGTTGAGCATCACGTACGTGATCACGCCGAGGGCGAGACTCAGGATCCACGCACTGGCGGCGATCCGGCCGACCCTGGCGTGTGGCGTCGCTCGCAGTTCGGCCGGCGTGTGGGTCAGCCCGAGGATCAGCGCGTAGAGGACGACCGGCACGGAGACGACCGACAGCACGATGTGGATGGCGAGCATCAGGAGGTAGGCGTAGTAGATCGGCCCGGAGACGCCCACGATGTGTTTCTCGCCACCGCCGCCGACTTTCAACAGGTAGATGACGAGAAAGACGAGGATGAGCGCGAACGCGCCGGTCATCGCGAACCGATGTCTGTCGACCTCGTCGTTGCGAATCCAGTACCAGCCGAGGACGAGCAACACCGTCGCCGTCGTGTTGATGACGGCGATGGCGTGGCTGATCAGGTTCACCTGCGCGTTCGTCAGGTCCGGGTAGATGGGCAACTCGAGTAAGAACGTCCCGGCGACGAGGGCGTACCCGACGACAGTCAGGAGGACGGTTACCTGAAGCGGGTTCTCGCGGAGCCGTCGTCTCGCGGTGGAAGTCGCCATTGGCGGACGTTAGGAAGGGAATCGTATCTGTCTTGCTCTTCGGGTCGAACGGTCGCGGGCGAGTCGTCAGGTCGGCCGGCGTCTCGAGGGCCACGACACGTCCGGTGTGTCTCACTCGAGGGTGACCGTTCCGTCGTCGTCGACCGTCACGTCGTAGCCACAGAACGTAAACGAGACCGCGCCCGAACTCCGCGGATTCCCGTCGGCTTTCGGTTCGAAAAGCGCGTCGAGGGCCTGCGGATCGATGACGGCGTGTAACGGTTCGTACTCCGGGGGACACAGCTCCTCGGGTGAAACGTCCTCTGCGTCGGCGACTGCCTCTACGACCGCCTGGCTCAGCGCCGTCCGGTACGACGAGTCGACACTGTCGCCCCCCTCTTCCATCGTATCGTGAACGTTTCGTGGCAAGTTGAATAAACTTGTCCCTCCGATTCTGGTTCATTCATCGAAAATGGGGTCGGAATCCTTCGAAGTCGAAGGTGGGTTCAAGAGAGTGGGCGTTCGTTCACATCCGCTGCCCGGACTCGAGTGTCGTCGCTCTGCGGTGACCCCGCTCGTCCAGTTCTCGGAACGGTGGACGCGAGTCAGTGCCGATATACACCCGCGACCCGTCGGCGGGTGCGTCTGCACACGGTCACGCTGGAAGTATCAGCTGATGCGAATCGCAGGCTTTCCGGGTCTGGCTCTCCGTGCGAGGTCGTCGTCACCCGTCGCCCTGCGAACCGTTACGTCGGCGCCGAACTCGTCGTCGAAGAGCCAGTCCGACCGTTCCAGGAGGGCCAGTTCGCGCTCGGCGTCGAGGACCGGGTCGAGTTCTTCCCGCCGATCGGCCAGTTCCGCGGCGAACGACGCGACTTCGTCGTCGGCCGCGTCGATCGCCTCGTCGTCCAGTACTCGGGCGACGACGTCGGCGTCGCGCCCGGCGTTTCGGACGCGATCGTAGACGCGATGTTTCCACGTCTCGGCGGCGACCAGCTCGATTCGTTCCGGATCGTCGATGTCGACGACGTCGACGATGTCCCGGACGTCCTCGAGGGTCGTCTCGACGAGGCGGCGCTCGAGTCGGTACGCCGAGACGTCGTGGCGTGGCTCCGGCCACGCCGCCTCGACCACGAGGCCGTCACCCCGGAGTCTGTTCCACAGTTCCTCGCCGAGGTGGGGTGCCATCGGGGAGACGAGCGCCGCGAGGGTCAACAGTCCACGACGGTAGACGTCTCCGTGTGGCGCCCCGTGCTCCCGGTACCGGCGGAGCAGCTGTGAGAGGGCCCGAATCTCGGCGACGGCCCGGTGGAACCGGAACCGTTCGTACTCCTCGGTCACGGCGGCGATCGTTCGGTCGATCTCACCGTCGACGTACGCGTCGCGGGGCGTGCGTTCGCTCCGGCTGACGCCCTCGTCGACGAACGACATGACCATCGCGTAGAGCGTCTGCTGGAGGTCGTAGGCACCGCGGACGTTGTTCGCCGTCCACTCGAAGTCCTGTTCGGGGTGGGCCGCCGAGAGGACGAACAGCCGCGTCGTCTCCGCGCCGTACTCCTGTGGAGCGACGACGTTGCCCTTCGAGGCCGACATCTTCTCGCCGTCGTACAGCACCGTCCCCTGACTGACGAGCCGCTCGACCGGTTCGCGGACCTCGAGCAGACCGAGATCCGCGAGCGCCTTCGTGAAAAAGCGCACGTACAGCAGGTGTAACGTGGCGTGTTCGTCGCCGCCGACGTAGACGTCGATCGGCAACCAGTCGTCGGCGAGGTCGGCGTCGAACGGCGCGTCCTCGAGGTCCGGCGAGAGGTATCGCAGGAAGTACCACGAGGAGTCGACGAACGTGTCCATCGTGTCCGTCTCCCGGCGCGCGGGGCCGCCACACTCGGGACAGGTCGTCTCGACGAACGACTCCTGTTCGGCGAGCGGATTTCCCGTCGTGTGGACGAACTCCGGCAGTTCGACCGGGAGGTCGTCGTCGGGAACCGGAACGTGGCCACAGTCCTCGCAGTGGACGATCGGGATCGGCGTCCCCCAGTAGCGCTGCCGGGAGATGAGCCAGTCGCGCAGGCGATAGGTCGTCGCGGGTTCGATCGCGTCGACCTCCTCGAGCATGCGCCGTCCGGCGACGGCACTCTCGAGGCCGTCGTACTCGCCGCTTCCCTCGAGGATGCCCTCGCCGGTGTAGGGTTCGTCCGGCAGGTCCGTCTCGCCGTCGTCGGGGACGACCACGCCACTGATCGGGAGGCCGTGCTCGCGTGCGAACGCGTGGTCGCGCTCGTTGTGTGCCGGAACGCCCATCACGGCACCGGTGCCGACGTCCTCCAGGACGTAGGGGGCGACGTAGACCGGCAGTTCGTCGCCGGTCAGGGGATGGGTCGCCCGGACGCCGGTGTCGACGCCGTCGTAGCCTGCCTCGCCCGGCGTCTGTTCGCGGACGGCGTCGACGGCGTCGGCGAGGTCGTCGTCGGTAGCGACGAGGTCGGAGACAAGGTCGTGGCCGGGCGAGAGCGCGAGGAAGGTCGCGCCGTAGACGGTCTCCGGGCGCGTGGTGAACACGTCGACCTCGTCGCCGTTGGGGAGCGAGAACGTGATCTCGGCACCCTCGCGACGACCGATCCAGTTGCGCTGGATCTCCCGGACGCCCTCGGGCCACTCCTCGAGGTCGTCGAGCCCCTCGTACAGTTCGTCGGCGTAGTCGGTGATCGTGAAGAACCACTGGTCGAGTTCGCGCCGTTCGACGGGCGTCTCACACCGCCAGCAGACCTGCTGGGTGCCGTCGGTCTCGACCTGCGCGTCGGCCAGCACCGTCTCGCAGTCGGGACACCAGTTGACCATCGCCGCCTCGTACTCGACGAGCCCCGCCTCGTAGAACCGGGTGAACAGCCACTGGTTCCAGCGGTAGTACGCCGGCTCACAGGTCGTGATCTCGCGAGACCAGTCGTAGCCGAAGCCGAGTTCCTCGAGCTGTTCGCGCATCCGCGAGATACACGCCTGGGTCCAGGATTCGGGGTCCGTGTACCGCTCGAGGGCGGCGTTCTCCGCCGGGAGGCCGAACGCGTCCCACCCCATCGGGTGGAGGACGTCGTCGCCCTGCATCCGTCGATACCGGGCGTATGCGTCCGTGATCGCGTAGTTTCTGACGTGACCCATGTGCACGTCACCCGACGTGTAGGGAAACATTCCCAGCACGTACGTCGGATCGTCCGCGTCTTCCGGCAGTGCGAAGACGTCGTCGCGATCCCAGACGTACTGCCAGAACTCTCTCACTTCCTCGTGGTCGTAGTGTCTCGTCATCGTTCGGTACGCTCGTTGGCAGACCCTGCGGGTGGAGGCTATATCATTGTTCGCCAGCGACTCCGTCTCGAGTCTCCCCTCGAAGTGTTCGAGCCGACGCGTTTCCGACCGAGACCGTCACTCGCTCGGCTCGGGGAACTCACCTGCTGGAACGACCGTACACTCCGGCATCTCCGCCAGCACGTCTTCCGGTCCCGGCGGTGCGTAGACCGCGAGCAGTTTCAGCGTCTCCCAGCCGGTGTTTTGCGTCCCGTGTTCGACGCCCGCGGGGACGTAGATCATCTCGCCCGCGGCGACCTCGCGCGTCTCGCCCGCGACCGTCTGCTCGCCCTCGCCGGAGACGACGTAGAGGACCTCGTCGCTGTCGGGATGCGTGTGCAGTTCGTGGCCCCTCCCGGGCTCGAGCTGGACGACCCCGGCGCTCAGCCGCTCGGAGTCGTTCACGTCGGGCGTCGCCATCCACTTGAGCGTCCCCCAGTCGAACACCTGCGTCGATACGTCCTCGCCGTCGACGAAGTAGTCGTCTGAATCGTCTGACATTCTCATACTATCGGACGTAACTGTGTGAAGATTCTCGCCACCCCGGGACGGCGAGAATCTTTCACGACTTACGTCCGGCAGTATCACCCATACTGTCACCCCTCGGGCAATAAACGTACCGTCCAGTGAACTGGCGTCTCTCACGGCGATCCGCGCCGATCGCGGAATCGTTCGCGATGGGCACTGTGCGGCGATTCCCTCGAGCGTACACGCGGCCGGTATCTTCAAGAACCCGCGTGGTGCGGTAGCAGTTGACTATGGAGTTCACCAGAGACGAGTCACTGTCACGACTCGAGGCGGCGGTCGAGGACGGCGAACCGATCATCGGCGCGGGTGCGGGGACCGGTATCTCGGCGAAGTTCGCCGAACGCGGCGGCGTCGACCTGCTTATCATCTACAACTCCGGGCGGTACCGGATGAACGGTCGGGGATCGCTCGCCGGCCTGCTGCCCTACGGCGACGCGAACGAGATCGTCCTCGAAATGGGCCGGGAGGTGCTCCCCGTCGTCGAGGACACCCCGGTGCTCGCGGGCGTCAACGGCACCGACCCGTTCCGGCAGATGGACGTCTTCGTCGAGGACCTCAGACGGCGCGGCTTCTCGGGCGTGCAGAACTTCCCGACCGTCGGGCTCATCGACGAGGACAGCGGGTTCCGGCAGAACCTGGAGGAGACCGGCATGGGCTACGACAGGGAGGTCGACATGATCCAGGAGGCCAGCGAACAGGGGATGCTCACCTGTCCGTACGTCTTCTCCGAGGAGCAGGCCCGCGAGATGACCGAGGCCGGTGCCGACGTCGTCGTCTCGCACATGGGGCTTACGACCTCCGGCGACATCGGTGCCGAGACGGCCCTGGACCTCGAGGCGGCGGCCGAACGGGTCCAGGCCCACCACGACGCCGCGAAGGAAGTCGACGAGGACGTGCTGGTCATCTGCCACGGCGGGCCGATCGCCTGGCCGGACGACGCCGAGTACGTCCTGCAAAACACCGAGGGCGTGGTCGGCTTCTTCGGTGCCTCGAGCGTCGAACGGCTCCCGACCGAGGAGGCCATCGAGAACCAGACGCGGGAGTTCAAGGAGATCGACTACTGACATGGCGGTCGTCATCGTCGGCACGCTCGACACGAAAAGCGAGGAGATCGGGTTCGCCCGGGACGTGATCGAGGCCGCGGGCGTGGACGTCCACGTCGTCGACGTCGGGGTGATGGGCGACCCCGAGGCCGAGTTCGAACCCGACACCGCCGCCGCCGAGGTCGCCCAGGCCGCCGGCACCAGCCTCGAGCACCTCCGCGAGGAGGCCGACCGCGGCGAGGCGATGGAAGCGATGGGCGAGGGTGCCGCCGCCGTCGCCGACCGTCTCCACGAGGAGGGCGTCCTCGATGGTATTCTCGGCCTCGGCGGATCGGGCAACACCTCGATCGCCACGACCGCGATGCGGGCGCTTCCAGTCGGCGTCCCGAAGCTGATGGTCTCGACGATGGCCTCCGGCGACGTCGAGCCCTACGTCGGTGCCAAAGACGTCGCCATGATGTACTCGGTCGCCGACGTCGAAGGGCTCAACCAGCTCTCGCGGGAGGTCATCTCGAACGCCGCGCTCGCGACCGTCGGCATGGTCTCGAGCGAACCCGACGTCGAGGTCGAAGAACGGCCGACGATCGGGATCACGATGTTCGGCGTCACGACTCCCTGCGTGCAGACCGCCCGCGAGTACCTCGAGGAACGTGGCTACGAGACGATCGTCTTCCACGCGACGGGTACCGGCGGTCGGGCGATGGAGAACCTGATCGAACAGGGCGTCATCGACGGCGTCCTCGACGTGACGACCACCGAGTGGGCCGACGAACTCGTCGGCGGCGTCCTGAGCGCCGGACCCGAGCGTCTCGAGGCGGCCGCCGAGGCGGGGATCCCGCAGGTCGTCTCTACCGGCGCACTCGACATGGTCAACTTCGGTCCCGAAGACTCGGTACCAGAGGAGTTTCGCGACCGGAACCTCCACGTCCACAACCCGCAGGTGACGCTGATGCGGACGACGCCCGAGGAGTGTGCCGAACTCGGCTCGATCGTCGCCGAGAAACTCTCGGCCGCGACGGGTGAGACGGCGCTCGCCTTGCCGCTCGAGGGCGTCTCGATGCTCTCGGTGGAAGGCGAGGAGTTCTACGATCCCGAGGCCGACGCGGCGCTGTTCGAGGCCCTTCGCGAGGGCGTCGACGAGAACGTGGAACTGCTCGAACTCGAGACCGATATCAACGACGAGACGTTCGCACGGACGATCGCAGAAAAACTCGACGACTACATGCACGAGGCAGGGCTCGCCTGACCGTAGACCGTTCGTCGAACCTCGGCTACGGACTCGACGTCGGTCAGGAACGCGCCTCCTCCGACACCCGGCGATCCCGGTCGGCCGTCACCGCGGCGACGGCCCCACCGCCGCCGGCGAAGATCGCGGGGAAGACGAGTCCAGCGAGGACGACCGCCGGCACCGCGTCGGGGGCACCGCTCGCACCGCCGACGGTGACCTCGAAGAGGAACGCACCGGCGGCCGACAGCAGGAGGTACCCCGGGACGGTCGCCAGACCCGCGAGCGCGCCGTCGCTCACCGACGCGACGCCCCGGTAGGCGGCGAGAGCCAGCCCCGCGGCGAAGAGCAGCCCGGCGGGTACCGCGTGCAACAGCAGCGTGAACCCCTCTTCGCCGCCGACGTACGTGGTCGTGACGCTCCCGACCAGCGGGACGTTCCGGAACACGGTGTCGACGAAGTGGGCGTTGTAGAAGACCCACCCCACCATCTCGTAGGTGGCCGGTTCGCCGTCGAACGCTTCGACGACGCGATGGAGTCCCGACTCGCGAACGTCGGGTGCGACGATCACGTAGGTGACCGCGTAGCCCAGCAGCCACGTCACGATGCCGGCGACGGCACCCGCAACGAACGGAATCGCCGGGTCGTCACTCGAGGGCGACCTCGCGCTCATCGGGTCGATCCCTCCGTGACGGAATCGTCGTCCGCGTTCGGTCTCTCCGCTGCAGAAGCGGTGGTGGCGTCGTCAGCCGCACTCGAGCCCGCGATCCGATCTGCGAACAGGTCGGCGGCCGGGTCGAGCGACGCGTAGAGCTGACTCGCGACGACCGCAAGCAGCGGCAGCGAGATCAACAGGAACGTCACGTCGTAGGCCCACGTGGCGTCCTCGAGGAAGGGCGTCACGGCCGGTGCCAGCCCACGGTGTGCGACCAGCACCGCGGCGAGGACGACGAGCAGGTGGACGACGGACGCGACGTCGTCGACGATCTCGTCGGGCCCGCCGAGAGTCGCTCGAGTGAGCCGCGCGAGTCCCGGCGCGACGTAGAGTAGCAACCCGACGACCGCGAGCGTTACGATCGCACTCGCGAGCGCGAACAGCGTAAGCGGCGTGTTCGGAACGAACAGGTCGATACCCGGTAAGAGTGACACGACAGAGAGGAGAAACAGCAACCCTAGCGTCGCGAACAGTAGCTTCCCGATCGATCGAACTCGCTGGTAGTCGACCGCGTCTCGCATTCCGCTTCGATTGTACGTCATGACAGCGTCGGACTCGAGTGGCGGACGTCCCAAATAACGTGACGACCGTGTCGATCGGATTTTAACGCTTCACGGACTGTTCAGCATCGTTCGATCCCGTTTACACCGACAGACACGACAGAGTGAAGCGACGTACCGGGCGGTCGACCGTCAGGCGATCGTTGCAGAATTTCAACAGTGTTCGGGGACGAGGTGCAGACGCAGTCCTGCTCGAGTCCCATCTAGCCGGTCGACGCCGCATCTGCGGTGGTCTCGAGGCGAAGCGTCGACACGAAATACGACACTGCGTGTTGATGGTGTCGACTGCTGCAGACTTTATTTCCTGTCCTAAAAAACTTTGATGCAAAACATAAACTGAGAGAACTCGAGCCGGTCGTCCGCTAGGCTCAGGTCTGCACACGTTCCCGCTCCCGAAGTTACAACCACTTCTACAGGCGGAGCAGGCCGAGTGCCTCGGGGATTGACCCCGAGGCGGTTCACAGTGGACTGGCCAACAAGTAGGTGTGCACCTACACCGATCGAGTGACACTTCCAAAAACACTTATCAGCTGATATGAAATCCGCATGCGATGTCTATCGAGAGACGAACGTTCATCGGCGGGTTCTCGCTTGCGTTACTCGGTTTGTCCGGGTGTTCAGGTGTAAACTCTGGTGGGACGACAGACATTACTATTGCGAACGAGACGTCGAATACGGTAACGGCTAGTATTCAGGTTACACAACTGCCCGACGACGCGAAGTTGCTCGACGAAACAGCCACTATTGACGCCGGTGACACCGAGGAGTACGAGGAAGTCGTCAGTGGCACCCAGGTCGAAGTCCACCTTCGTGTAGAAGACGGTCCTGATACTCACGGACATAAGTACGTAAAGACATCTGGCACGTTGATCTCGTCCAGTGCACAGAGAGCAGCATCACGAAGTTCGTCAAGCGTTTCGAATAGGCGGTTGCCGAGTGATTGATCGAGTTGTCGCCAGCACTCTTCCGCGGGGTTCAGCTCTGGTGAACCCCGCGGAAGGTAACACAGTTCGATCGGAGTACCTTCAACGAACTCTTGGACTCTGTTCGCCGTGAAATACGAGGCGTTGTCGAGGACAACGCAGATTTTCTCGCCGAACTCGGTCTGGAGAGCGTCCAGAAAACGAATCGTCGTGTCGCTGTTGAAGTTCTCTTCGCAGGGGAGAAAGAACGTCTCATCAGTATCGCTGACTGCACCGAGAAGTTTGATGCTGTCCCACGCGCCCGTCACCGGGAGTGACGGGCGCTCACCCTTGGGAAACCATGCGTGAATCAGTGTCGAGAGAACCTGTCGCGTCTGATCAATGGCTAAGATCGTGTATTCGTCGTCCAGGTTTGTCGCGCTTTTTTTGAACCCGTCTTGCCATGCTTCCTGTGCTCTCTCATCGGATTTGTGAAACTCCGGCCGGGCTGTCTTCCAGGACAGCCCGGCCTCGGTCATCAATCGTCGAACGTGACGCTCACTGTACTCAACGTCGAATTCCTCGGCGAGATAGTGACGAGCTAGTGGAACGGACCACGCAGGCGCGTCAAGTCCAACTTCCTCTGGAGACTTGTGAAGCGCTTCAACGAACTGTTCATGCTCTTTGTCGGAGAGTTTTGAGGGCCTTCCTGAACGGTGCTCGTCGTAGACGACCTCCTCGAACGGCTCGTCGGCGAGCCGTTCGAGTCGATCAAGCCACCGCGAGAGCCAGCCAGCAGTGTATCCATAGCGTTCAGCGACCTCTTGTAGCGTTGCACCGTCTTCTTCAAGGTAATTGATCGCCGCCATGAGCCGTTGTGATGGCTTTTTTCCCTCGACCTCCGCCAAGGCCTGGCGGAGGTCTTCGGTAGAGACGTTGTCGAGAGAGGTCATATCGGAGTAACGTGCTTTTCTTTGAAATATTTTTGGCTGACAGTATGAGAATACGTACGAATGGTCTGATGGAGAGAGCGATGCGCAAGGACTTCACATCGATATCAACGACGACTCGATAACGTTCTCGTCGTTCGTTGACTAGCCTGCGAGGGTGTCGTAACGGCATATACGAGGGCGTCGTAGAACGCGTCCCACGGTGTTTTCCACCTGTGACCAGTCCTCCAGCAACGATGAGAACACCATCCGGTCGCCAGCCCCAGTATCGAGCCAGCACGACCACCGCAACGACGGTTGGAACGAGCCGGATAACGAGTGATAATTCCTGCTGTACCTGTTTCCGAAAGCCGCCGGACTGCTCGCGGTTGCTCCGGTAGTGACGTACAGCGGTCCGTATCAGACGCAGACGACCCTCGAGGATCGGTCAGTCGCGTAACTTCGGATCGACTGCGGGATCTCTCCCCTGTTTCTTTGCCCGCCTCTTGGCCTCTCCGATCGACGACGTCCTGTTTTCTTTCTCCGTAACGGGTTCGTCGCCGATGAGATCGGTAGCGATCCGGTGTAACTGGTTTAGTTTTTCCGTCCGTTCGCGCGATGTCGTCCGCGTAGCGCTTTTGCTTCGCCTACTGGCGTTCACCGTGGTGTGTTTCTTCCCACGTGACCGTCCTCTCGAATCGGTGGCCGAATTCGATCGGGCAGACCGAGTGGTTTCCCCGCCGTTCTGACTGTCCGTCGACAGGAAGATGGTCTCCAGGGAACCCGAGGTCGAATAGATACACGTAGTCACGGTGGCGGTGATCGATTTTGTCTCTCCGGATTCGATTTCTCCCGCCCGATCGAGGTGAACCGCCACTTCCCGGTTCGAGTCGTCGATTCGCAGGTCTCCGTCGTCGTTCGTCAGCGTGACAGTGACCTCATCACCCGAACGCACACTTGTTAGATCACCCATATGTGTTCTTTAACGTCATATTTGATAGTGGTTTTGTCTGCTCTGTTGAATAGCGATCTAATCAGCCGATATCACTAGTTTAGAAGGATGAAGCCGAGGAATTCGGTTCTGTCCTATGGAACTCGATATCCTCGACTTCGTTGAGCAGTGTCGTGACCTAGCTAAACAAGCGTTGGGGAAGCATGCGGGCGAGCCCGCCAGCGGCGGGTTCGCCCGCTGGGTCCACGTCGTTCTGCACTGCTTTCGGCTCGAAGAAGGCCACAGCTACCGTGAAACGCCGAATCGGCTGAAGTATATGACTGAGATTCGTGAAGCGCTCGGCTTAGATCGGGACGATCTGCCGGACTACAGCACGATCTACAAATCATTCGACCGGCTGAAAATGTGGGTGTGGCGGGCGCTGCTGCGCGTTTCAGCGCAGCAGCACCCGCAATCTGGACACGCCGCTCTCGACAGCACGTTTTTCGACCGCCGCCGTGCGTCGTCGTACTTCCGCCAGCGGTCGGGAAGTACCGTACAGACGCTGAAAGTGACGACATTAACTGATGTGGAATCGCTTGCGGTTCTTGACGTTCACATCACAGCACGGTGGAAGCATGATACGAAGACCGGACCGCAGGTCGTCCGCCGAAACGCGGACGACCTGCAGTCCGTCGCCGCCGACAATGGCTTCCAAGACTGGCACACCGAGTACGAGATCGCCGCATATGACGTTGAGTACCTCGTTCACTATCGTGGATCATCACCGAAAGCAGCTCTGAACAACGCGCTCAACCGGGCAAAAGGCTACTCTCAGCGGTGGATGGCCGAAACGTCGTACTCGACAACCAAGCGCTCGCTCGGCGACGCCGTGCGAGCGCTCGGCTGGTATCGGCAGTTCCGTGAAATTGTCTTGATGTTCGCTATCATTAACATAGAATCGCTGTGTGAACCGCTGTAACCGTGACTCAGCATCTATTCAACAGAGCAGTTTTGTCGACGACGCACGCGGAAGTACACGCCTGCCCTGCGCGAGCCGATTATCAGCGGTCGAGACGAACGCTCCGGGGTCGTCCGAAAATCGGGGAATCTCGAACCACTCGACCTCGAGGCGCATCACTCCGCGAGACTACCGAAGAGCGAGACAATGGCCGTCGTTGCACTCGAGGGAATAGTTCCGGGCGGATTCGAACCGCGAGGACTCGAATCCGCCCGTCCTCTGGGCTCGAACCGCCGGGGATACCTGCTGCTCACGAGTTTGTTCGCAGCAGGATAGTCCCGGGCGGATTCGAACCGCCGTCAGCGGCTCCAAAGGCCGCTATGATTGGCCACTACACCACGGGACTCCGTACGTCCGGCTTGGTCCAGGGAACACAATAGTGTTACTTTTCGGACCGAGGGCGAACGGAGACCTGCCCCGCTTCGGAACGTCGACGACAGCACCTGTACAGCGTGACGCCGCCACTCGGCCAGGACGGACGACACTGTCTCACCTCACCCCTCGTTCGTCTGGCCACCAGTGCCTCGACGACCCGATCGCGACAGACGTTCGTCTGACTGACTTTCATTACCCACGACGATGTGTCTCGAGACATGCCACGGACGCCTCTCGAGCGACACCTCGGCGCGTCACCGTCGGCGTCACCGGTCACCGCCGCGTTGTTCGTCGCGGGTGTACTGATGTTCGCAAGCGGGGTCGCCGCTGCGCTCGTGACGGCGTCGCCGGCAGTGACGGCGCTGTACTACACCTCGACGGCCGTGGTCGTCGCCGTGACGTGGACGCGTGGCCTCCTCACGCTCGCCAGGCGTTCCGACGAGCGAGCGAAACTGCAACGTCACGCGCTCGAGTCGAGTACCCGCCGGAGCCGCTGGCGAGCACGGCTCGCGCGATTCGTCGAGCGGGCGACGGCGCCGTTCACTCGAGAGCGGGAACGGCTGTAGGTTCGCTCGTCACTGCGAGGCCCGCTGGGGCGTCAGGAGCGTTACGCACTGAATACCGGGTGACGGGACCGTCGTGCGGTGCTATCGTCGGTCGCGCCGAGACGGGCGGTACGTACTCGATAACTATAGTTGCACCGCCGTATTGGCCAGGTAGAACGTGCCAATGACGATCACTCGTCGCTTACAGCGGTTGTTCGGAGGCCATACCACCGGCGAGCTCTACGAGTGTCGAAACTGTGGGAAGGGGTACGAACTGAACAGGCAGGCGTGTGTGCACTGTGGCTCCTTCCGGATCGAACGCTCGAGCTACGACGACCTCGTGTCGGTCGATCAGTCGGCCTGATTGCCGACCTCGAGTTCGAGGTACTCACAGCAGTCGGCGTCGGCGTCGAAACAGTCCGGACACTCCGCCCGGCGGTCGATGATCGTATCGAGGCGCTCGGCGACGGTGTCGTCGATGACGCTCTCGAGTGCGCGTGCTTCCTCCCGGAACCGTTCGACCTCGAGGACGTTCGCGAGAAACCGCTCGATGATACAGTACGTCTGGAGTGCGTTGTGAGCGCGCTCGAGGCCCTCGTCGGTCAGCGTCGCACCCTTGTACTTCTCGTGTTCGACGAGTCCCCGCTCCTCGAGTTTGCCGACCATCTCGTTGACGCTCGCCGGACTCACCTCGAGCATGTCCGCGAGCGTGCCCGTCGACGCCGGTCCGTCTTCGATCCGCTGTGCGAGGTAGACCGCCTTGAGGTATTGATCTGCCGTATTCACGCCTGACCACCCGTGTGTGTCGTCACGTCGCCGTTCGCTGCCCCGTTCATGCTCGCCGCTCCATGACGTCGGTCACGTCTTCGACGCCCTCCTTTTCCTCCTCGCGAATCGCTCGAAGCGTCTCGAGGACCCGGTCGCGATCGACGGCGAACTCCCCGTCGGAGGCTTCGATCGCCTCGATCAGGTCGTCGTAGAACTTGTAGGCAGTCTCTTCGTTACAGAGCTGGTCGTAGAGGACGCCGTCCGTGTCCTCGGGTGCGCCGTAGCGGGCGTCGACCAGTTGGTTGATGTCCTCGTAGGAAACCGTCTCGGCGTCGAGCTCGTCGATCAGCGCCTCGAGACGCTCGCGGTGGTCGGCCGACTCGTCGGCGGCCTCGGCGAGCAGCTCTCGCACCTCCTCGTCGATCGCCTCCCGTTCGGCTGCGGGCAGCGACTCGAGGTGGTGGGCGGCGCGTGACTCGACGACCTCTTCCAGCACGACTCCGATCTGGAGGAGTCGCGTGAGTTGGTGGTCGCTCGAGACGCGCTGTCCCAGACTCATATCACGTTCTCTGGGGCGACGATACTTAACGGTCCCTACTCTGTAGCCAGTCTGTGGGCCACCACGGCAGCTCGGGCCGACGGTCGACGACTCAGAACGACGGGTGCGAGTGCGAGTCAGTGCCGGGGCACCCGTGACCCGCCTTTCGGTTCCTCCGGTCAGCGGTCGCAGCCATCGGAATTACTCCTCACTGTCGAACGTCCAGACGCGAGCGCCGTCGCCGCCGCCGATGGCGTCGACCTGCCTGAGCGCCGCTTTGATACAGCGCCACCAGCCGTCAGCGGTGTCGTACCCCGCTGGATACTCCTCGTAGAGCGCGTCGACGACCTGGGACTTGCGGGCCCGCCCGCAGTCGCGAAGGTACGCGATCGCGTGTCCGGCGGCCTCTCGGCGCCGCTCGACGACGTCTTCCGAGCGGCCGGGGATCGACAGCGAGTCGAGGTCGACCACGTCCTCACCGAGGCGAACGTCGGAAGCCGCGAGATCCGTCCTAGAGCTGTACTCGAGGCCCGTCTGGACGTCGCGGTCGAGCCGTTTTCGCGTCTTCGCGACGGCACGTCGGGACAGTTCGTCGAGGCGGTCGACCTCGACGGTGCCGAGGACGCCGGCGTCCTCGGCGATGGGATCGTCCTGGATCCGCGCGATGCGCTCCGGAGAGAGGTTCGATTCGATCTGTTCGTCGGCCCGGTCGCTCGCTGGCTCGTCCGCATCGAGGCGGTCGTCCGCTGACTCCGCTCCGTCGCCCGGGTTCGTTCGAGCGCCCTCGGCGTGCTCGTCGGCGGTCGAACGGGCCGTCGGACCCTGTCGGACCGTCGTCTGGGGTGAGCCGCGGACCTGGACGGTCGGATCGCTTCGCGACTGCCGCCAGCCGCCATCCGAATTCGCCACGGCACCGGAGCCGGTCACACCGCTGCCCGACGGCGATGACGGCTCCGTGTGAGTCGCCGTCGGCGAACCGTCCGACCGATCCGGTTCGGACGCCGCCGACGGAGGGGCGTCTTCGTCTTCCGTCTGGGCCTCGTCGTCGAATTCGCCGACCGCCGCGAGGCGAGCCTCGAGTTGCGCGATCCGCTCGCGGTAGGCGGCGAGCAGGCCGTCCAGGTCGCTGCCTTCGTCGATCGATGCGCGGTGCTCGACGATCCAGCTGACGTACGCGGACCGGCTCTCGAAGCCAAGCAGTGCGCGCTCGCGTTCTAACTCCTCGACCGTCTCGTCGTCAAGTTCGACGGGGATCGCCCGCATCGATACGTCGTACCGCGTCCCCCTACAAAAAACGACAGTAGACGCGTGACAGACGAGACGTGAGCGAAGTACTCGTCGCCCGAGTCGCCGTCGAAGAGAAGCAAAGAGAAGAACCGAGTTCCGAAACGGTCCGGAAAGGCGAAGTCGTTACTCGCGCAGCCGGGCCTGGATCAGCTCCTCGAGGTCGTCGCGGAGTTCCTCGACTTCGATCTCCTCCAGGACGGGAACGAAGAAGCCCTCGACGAGCATGTTTCGCGCCAGTTCGGGTGTGATACCGCGGGAGGTCATGTACAGCAGGTCCTCCTGGTCGATCTGGCCGACGGTCGCCGAGTGGCTCGCCTCGGTGTCGTGGTTGTTGATGATGAGCTTCGGCGAGGCGTCGGCTTCAGACTCGTCGGAGAGCATCAGCGTGTTCTCGCGCTGGTACGAACTCGTGTCCCAGGCGTCTTTCCCGACGTCCTGGACGCCCTCGTAGACCGAGCGGGCGGTGTCGTCGGTGACGCCGCGAGTGACCAGATCCGCGGTCGTGTGCTCGGCGCGGTGCCAGACCTTCACGTCGAGGTCGAAGTGCTGGTCGTCGTGGCCGAAGAACGCACCGACGATCTGGGTCTCCGAGCCGTCGCCGACGAGTTCGGTCGAGGTCTCGGTCTTCGTCAGACGGGAGCCGATGTTGCCCTCGACGAAGTTGACGGTCGCGTACGTGTCGGCGACGCCGCGTTTGACGGTGAAGTCGTAGGTCCCCTCCGAGAGGTTCTGGAGACTCCCGTACTGGACGTAGCTGTTCTCTCCGGCGACGATCTCGACGACGCCGCTGTAGTAGCGTTCGCCGTCGACGTCCTCGGAGCCCGTCGCCTGACGCTCCAGGATCGTCACCGAACTCGACTCCTCGGTGACGACGAGCGTGTAGTTGAACAGCGAGCGGGAGTTCATCTCCGTGCGGATCGTCACGTCCTCGGCGTCGACGCCCTCGGGGACGTAGATCACGGTCCCGGTGGAAAACAGCGCCGTCGAGAGCGCCGTGAGGTAGTTCTCCTGGGGGTCGACCGTCGAGCCGAAGTGCTCGCGAACGAGGTCTTCGTGCTCGGCGATCGCCTCGCTCCACGGAAGGACCTCGACCTCGTCGGGACCGACCTGGTCTTTCTCCTCGGCGGCGTCGAGCGGGTCGACCAGCGTCTCGAAGTCGAGGTCGTGAAGGTTCGTCCAGTCACGACCCGGCGTCCGGATGACGTCGGGCATGTCGAGCTCGGCGAGCGCCTCGAGCGCCTCGAGACGGGTCTCTAGGAGCCACTCGGGCTCGTCGAGACCACTGCTGATCTCGCGTACCTGTTCGTCCGTCAGATTTGCGTGTACCTGCGTGCTCATGTGTCGTCTCGGGATTATCCGAGGCTTCCCTCCATCTCGAGTTCGATCAAGCGATTCAGTTCGACCGCGTACTCGATGGGCAGTTCCTCCGTGATCGGCTCGATGAAGCCGGCGACGATCATCTTCTTGGCGTCGTCGTCGTCCAGTCCACGCGACTGGAGGTAGAAGATGTCCTCGTCGCCGATCTTGCCGACGGTCGCCTCGTGTGCGACGTCGACTTTCGACTCCTCGATCTCCATGTACGGCATGGTGTCCGACGTGGATTCGTTGTCGAACATCAGCGCGTCACACTCGACGGCAGTCGAGGAGTCCTCGGCACCGTCGGCGATGTGGACGAGGCCGCGGTAGTTGGTGCGGCCGCCGTCTTTGGAGATCGACTTGGACTCGATCGTCGACTTCGTGTTCGGCGCGTTGTGGTAGACCTTCGCGCCGGTGTCGATGTCCTGACCCTCGCCGGCGAAAGCGATGGTGATGTGGGTGTCGGTCGCGCCGCGACCCTTGAGGATCGAGCACGGGTAGAGCATGGTCGCCTTCGAGCCCATCGAGCCCGAGACCCACTCCATCGTCCCGTTCTCCTCGACGATGGCGCGTTTGGTGTTGAGGTTGAACGTGTTCTTCGACCAGTTTTGCACCGTCGAGTACTGGACGTGAGCGTCTTCCTTGACGAAGACCTCGACGCCACCGGAGTGGAGGTTGTGGGTGCCGTACCGGGGCGCAGAACAGCCCTCGATGTAGTGAACCTCGGAGCCGGGTTCGGCGACGATGAGCGTGTGCTCGAACTGGCCCATCCCCTCGGAGTTCATCCGGAAGTACGCCTGGACTGGCATCTCGACGGTCACGTCTTCGGGGACGTAGACGAACGAGCCGCCGGACCAGACGGCACCGTGGAGCGCGGCGAACTTGTTGTCGCTCGGGGGGACGCAGGTCGTCATGAAGTGTTCCTTGACGATCTCGGGGTGCTCCTTGACCGCCTGGTCCATGTTCATGAAGATGACGCCCTTCTCCTCCCACTGTTCTTGCATGTTCTGGTAGACGATCTCGGACTCGTACTGGGCGCCAACGCCCGAGAGCGCGTTCTTCTCCGCCTCCGGAATGCCGAGTTTGTCGAACGTGTCTTTGATCTCGTCGGGCAGTTCCGTCCAGTCGTCGACGCCTTCGCGCTTGTCGACGTCCGGGCGGATGTAGGGGACGATCTCCTCGATGTCGAGTTCGGAGAGATCCGGCTGGCCCGGCCAGCCCGTCGGCATCGGCATGTTCTGATACTGCTTGAGCGCACGCAGGCGGCGCTCGAGCATCCATTCGGGCTCGTCTTTGTCCTCGGAGATCATACGGATGACCTCCTCGGTCAGTCCCTTCTCGGACTTGACCGCGGCGCGCTGTTCTTTCTTGAACTCGAAGCGGGCCTCGGTGTCGGTTTCCTTGAGGTGGTCTTGTTCGGAACTCATGATGTTTCGTAGTTCTGGTTTACGTCTGTAGGGTCTTTAGGGTTTGTCTAGCTAGATCCGGTTACGCGGCCTCGTAGACCTCTTCGCGGACCCAGTCGTACCCCTTGTCCTCGAGCTTCTCGGCCAGGTCGGCGTCGCCGCTCATGACGACTTCACCGTCGAGCATGATGTGGACGCGGTCGGGTTCGACGTAGTCGAGGATGCGCTGGTAGTGGGTGATCTGCAGGATGCCCGTCCCCTGTTCGTCGCGAAGGGCGTTGATGCCCGTCGAGACGTCCTGGAGGCGGTCGATGTCGAGCCCGGAGTCGATCTCGTCTAAGACGGCGATCGACGGCTCGAGGATCGCAGCCTGAAGCACCTCGTTTTGCTTCTTCTCGCCGCCCGAGAAGCCGGCGTTGAGGTAGCGCTGGGCGAACTTCTCGTCCATGTCCAGTTGCTCCATCTTCTCGCGGAGGATCTCCTGGAACTCGGCGACGCCGATCTCGCCCTCGTCGGCGGGGCCTTCCATCGGCGAGGTCTCGTAGCCTTCGTCCTCTTCGTCTTCGGCTGCTTCCTCCTCGTCTTCCTCGAAGAGTTCTTCGCGCTCTTCGATCTTCGCGTTCAGCGCCGTCCGGAGGAAGTTCGTCATCGTGACGCCCTCGATCTCGACGGGATACTGGAATCCGAGGAAGATCCCGAGTGCGGCGCGTTCGTTGGGCTCGAGGTCGAGCACGCTCCAGGTCCGCATGTCCTCGGGAATCTCGACGTCCTCGCCGAACTCGTCTTCCTCGAGGTGGACCAGGACCTCGCCGTCGGTTACGTCGTAGGCGGGGTGGCCGGCGATGACCTTCGCCGTCGTCGACTTACCCGAGCCGTTCGGACCCATCAGGGCGTGGATCTCGCCCGACTCGACCTCGAGGTCGACGCCACGAAGGATCTTCTCTCCACCGTCCTCTGCGACTTCCGCGTGCAAGTTCTTGAGTTCGAGACGTGCCATAGTACTCTGTCGTCTAAACGGTGGGTCGTATGACTGATAACGGTTTCGTATCCGGATGTATCCAGTGCTGAATGGAGAAGGATATTTTTCTAAATAGAAAATCTGTTATAGAGTTCTTCGAACTATCGATCGTCGATCCGTCACGGATACGCGACGTAACGTCCGGCCGATATTGCCAGTACGTCGGGTTTCAGGGCCTGGCGGGTGAAAACGCGAGAAAGAGAACCGTCGTATCACGACGCGAAAACGAGTCCGAATGCGATGACGTAACCGAATTCAGTTCCGGCTCGACGACTGATACGGACCGCTGCCCGTCCGTCCCGCAGCGACCGCCCGACAGGACGCGGTCGCTGTGGCAAAGAGAGACAGCAGACCGTACGACACGGCAACGTCGTAACGCCGGTTGGACGGCAGTCTCGACACGTCCGCGAACTGTCCGCGGTTACGCCGGAAATCTGGACGACCGGCAGTGTTACATGAAGCTATCGAGGCCAGTCTGCTCCTGGCCCGCCTTGACTTCCTCCCAGGAGATGTCCAGTGCCTCGAGGATGCGAGAGATCGGCCCCTTCAGGGTCTTCTCGAGCATCTCGTCGTAGTCCACTTCGAACTCCTCGGGGATCTGGTCTTCGTACTCGAAGCAGATGACGTCCGGGTCGCGCTTGAACGCGCCGTAGAGGGGGTCGCGCTGGGGATCGAATCCCTCCTCGTCTTCCATCCGGCGGAAGAACGCCGGGTCGACCCGCTCGAGGTAGAGCCGCTTGGGCTTGCTGCCGCGCTGGAAGTTGGTCCCCAGCAGGAGGTTCGCGTACTTCGCACCGCGGACCTGGGCCGTGTCGGTGTCGTAGTTGTCCAGCCGTTTGCCGATCCCACCCGGGATGGCGATCTCCTCGTAGCTCGCGTTGCCCGTACGAACGTCCTCGATGATCTCGTTGACGTACTCTTTGACGCCCTCGACGTCGCCCTCCCTGACGATCATCTCGATGACGCGGTGTTGGACCTCCTTCGTGATCGGGGCGATGTCCGAGCGCTTGTACTCGAAGCCCGTGATGTCGACGTCGTCGACGTCCTTGCCCTCCTTCCAGACGATGTGGCCCGCGTAGCGTTTCTTCTTCCCCGCCTGGAAGAAGCGCCGGTAGAGTTTCTCGAACTCGATCTGGAAGCGGTGTTCCTCCGCGTTCAGATCCTCGCGTGCGAAGTCGTCGTATCGTCCGTTTATGTGATCCTCGATCTCGAACGATCGCTCGATGGCTTCTTCTTTCGAGACCTCGGGGCCGAGTGACAACATGACAGAATCTGTATCACCGTACGCGACCCGATAGCCCTGTTCGCTCGCGGCGGTCTCGGTGAATTCGATGACTTCTCTCCCTGTTGCGGTTATTGCGGCTGCAGCCTCCTTGTCGTACAGCCGAAACCGATCCCACCCCGAAACGCCGTAGAGCGAATTCATAATAACCTTGACAGCTCCTTGCTGACGGTCGTACTGCTCGTACTCCGGCGTGCCGGGGTCGTGTCCGTCCCGGAGGGATTTCTTTTCTTCGCGCTCGGCGAGCAACTCCTTGATCATCTCCCGCATCACGCCGTCGGGCTCTTTGCGGAAGTGGGTCTCGGGCTCCGTAGGAGCGACGAACGTCTCACCGTCGTAGGTCTCGGGATCGACTTTCGTCTCCGGCGAGGCGTTGACCGTCACCATACACATCGGATACAGGCTCTTCAGGTCGAGCACGGTGACGTTCTCGCGGACGCCGGTGATCGGATCGAACACCGCACCACCCTCGTACTCCTCGCCCGCTTCCTGCTGGCCCTTCGAAGGGAGCGCGAACCGACCGTGAGCCTCGTGGAGGACGTACATGTCCACCGTATCGCCCGGCGTGGGGGCGTCCTCGAGTCGACACCCGACGAAAGAGCGCACCTCGTCCCAGAACGCGACGATCTCCTGCTGGCGGTCGAGTTCGACGCAGAGTTCGACGTCCCGGAGGTTGTACTCGAGCAACCTGGTGGGATCGTCCTCCCAGAGGTCGCCGATGTCGCCCGGGTAGCGTTCCTTGCCGACGCCGAGTTCCTCCTCGCCGACGGCGTCGAGTCGGTAGGAGTCGAGTTCCGAGAAGACCATCCGCTGGTAGCCGTACAGCAAGTCGAAGACGACCCGCCCTTTGATGTCCGGTCCGCCCCAGTCGCTGCGCCAGACCTCGTCGACGCGAGAGAGGCGATCGATCGACAGGTCGTAGTCGTGGTGGGGGCCCTCGAGGACCTCGAGGCGGTCGAGGAAGTACGGGGCGTCGAAATCCTCGAAGTTCCACCCGGTTAGAACGTCTGCGTCGGTTTCGTCGACGTACTCGACGAAGGCCTCGAGCATGGCCTCCTCCTCGTCGAAGCTTCGCACCTCGTGGTCGATCTCGCCCTCGATCGGGTCGTACTCTTCGAGTGCGGTCGGGATCTCGCCGTCCCCGATCGGGGCCTCGTAGAGCCACACGACGTACTCGTCGCGGTAGGAGTCGTGGCTGGTGAGACAGACGATCGGCTCCTCGCCGTCCTCGGGGAATCCAGAGCGGTCGTCGACCTCGATGTCGAAGGTGAGCACGCGTGGATCGGCGTCGACGTCGACGGGTTCGACTTCCTCGTGGGAGACGTGAAGCGAGCCGTCGTCGGCGCGCCGTTCCGGCACGCGGATCCCGCTGCGGACGTCCTTGTCGATGAGCAGTCGGTCCGGAAACAGGATGTCGGCCTCGTAGTGGTCGAAGTCGTCGCGGACCTGTCCGACGTCGCGGGGCGTCTGGCCGAAGATCTTCGTCAGGCGCTCGCCACGGATGCTCTCGTAGGGGTCGCCGTTCCGGTCCGTCTCCCGGCTTCCCGTCAGTCGATCGTA
This sequence comes from Natribaculum breve, assembly GCF_023008585.1. Classification (GTDB taxonomy): domain Archaea; phylum Halobacteriota; class Halobacteria; order Halobacteriales; family Natrialbaceae; genus Natribaculum; species Natribaculum breve. Next base: position 1,303,590 of record NZ_CP095390.1, read on the forward strand.
CTCCTCTTCGGGCGGGCGCTCGAGCGACGCCGTCGGTGCGTAGAAGTACGGACGGAAGTCGACGACCTGGACGTGCTCGAGCTCGTTGTCGGCCGTCCGTCCGAAGACGTGCACGATCGGTCGTTCGCTGTCGCCGTGGCCGACGATCGTGTAGTCGACTTGCATCACGGCGAGGTCGACCTCGCCGTCGGCGTCGGGGAGCGTTTCCTCGGTCGGATCGATCACGTCGGCGGTCGGCTGTCCGCCGTTGCCCGCGACGTGGGCGGCCTCTTCGTCCGGCCGCCGTTCGGGCTCGCTCGAGAAGTCCGCGAGTCCCGTCTGCCCCTCCTCGGTCATGGTTCTGGCGTTGGCAGTCACCGGATAAAAACCTCCGCAATCGAGTGCCCGAGCCGACCGCAACGGATGTTTGCCGTCCGGCAACATGTAACTGTTCGGGCAACAAAACATATAATGTGGTAACACATAGCACAGGAAGAGGTGAACGATGTGGCTACTCGTGTGAACGACGACGGGACGAACGACGAGAATCAGGCACGTGACGACGACCGACTCGAGACGGTCGAGTCGTACGAGACCGACGACGGCGTCGTGTTCTACGACGCCGAGAACCCGCTCGCGTGGGTCGAAACCACTCGGACGCTCTCGCTCGAGGAACTCGCCTGAGCGACGAACACTAACCCTTTTCCTCCCTTCACGTCGTGTAGTCGACCGTGGTATTCGAACCGACCGAGCACGAACCGGAGGAGTACGACCCCGAGGAGGACCTCCACGATCCGGAGACGGACTCGCTGACGATTCCGAAGGTCGACCCGGTCGAGCCTCCCGAGGTGTCGACGGCCGAAACCGACGTTCCGAGTGACGTCCTCCAGACGTTCTGGGCCCTCGTGTTCGTGCTCAACGCGGCGATACTCGCCGTCACGCTCGGTGCGATGTTGCTCTACTTTCGCGGCGAGACGACCGTCGGGGGCGGTCTGGTCGCCGGCGGGTGTCTGCTTTTCGCCTTCGCCGTTCGGCGCTACCGGTCGTATCAGACCGCAGACGACGAAACGACGACTGCGTCGACCGCGTCCGACGCGACCGAAACAGGTTCAGGTGCGCAGTCAGGAGAGGACACTACACCCGACGAGACGACCGACGCATGAAAACCGTACGAGACGACGACGGCAGACAGTATCTCTTGCTCAAACGCTCCTCGAACGCCAGCCTCGTTCGCGATCCGTCGACCGGCAACGAGTGTTACATCAGCAACGACCGCCTCGAGTCCGTCGACGAGTGCTCGGCGCTCGAGATGGCCGCAGCGAGCATCGACGAATCGCTTCGGACGCTCGTCCGGGGCGTCCACGACGACCGGACGCTCGGCTTCCTCCTCGAACTCGACGACCGCGGGCCGACGAGCGTCCGCGTCCTCGCCGACCGGTACGACTTCTGCGAGAGCGACCTCCACGGGCGTCTCGCGGAACTCACCGCGGCCGGACTGATCGAAGAAGCCGACGTCGCCGGCGAACGCGGCTACCGCGTCACCGACGACTGCCGGACGGCGCTCGAGGTCGTTCGCAACGCGCCGCGAGACGACTAGTCGGACGCGAGCAGTTCCGCCGCCAGCGGCTCGCCGTGCTCGAGTCGCGACCGGTTCGACGTCGCGTCCTTCTCGACGCGGACGAGCGCGTCGGCCGCACCCACCAGTTCCTCGTCGTGACTGACGACGACGATCTGTTCGACGCCCATCTCGCGCATCGACTCGATCAGCGAGACGAGTCGCGTGACGTGACCCGAGTCGAGAAAGACCGTCGGCTCGTCCAGGATCAGCGGCGGCATCGGCGCGGCCCCCTCGACGCCCTCCGCGAGCAGCCGGTAGATCGCACACCGCAGACTGAGGTTGAAAAGCGCCCGCTCGCCGCCCGAGAGCTGTTCGGGCTCGAGCGGTTCGCCGTCTTTCTGGTAGACCGTCAGCTGGTAGTCGCCGTCTAAGTCGATCCCGGCGTAGGAGTCGTTCTGGTAGACCAGGTCGAACGTCTCGTTCAACAGCCGCTCGAGCGTCTCGACGTTGCGCTGGCGCAACTCGGCGCGGAGGTCGCCGTAGGTCGCCTGCAGGGTTTCGGCTTCCTCGTACAGCGACTCGAGGTCGCCACAGCGCTCGTCGACCGTCTCGAGGCGGTCCCGGAGTCCCTCGAGTTCCTCGAGTTCGTTCTCGACGGCACCGATCGCGTTTTGCACCTCGTCGCGACTCTCCCGCAGTTCCGAGAGCTTCTCGTCGACCTGCGCCAGGTACTGCTCGGCGTTGCGTTTCTCCTCGCGGGCACTCTCGATCCGGCTCTCGTCGAACTCGTCTTCGAGGTCGCGCTTGCGGTCGCGTTTCGTCGAGAGCGACTCGCGGCGCTCGGCGTTCATCTCTTCCCAGTCTTCCCTGCGCTGGCGGAGCGTCTCGACGTCGTCTGCGAGACTGCTTCGCTCGTCGGCGATCTCCGAGATGCGCTCGAGCGTCGCCAGCGTCTCTTTGATCTGCCCGCGCTCGGCGTTGATCTCGCCGAGTTCGGCCCGCGCGTCGGCCACCTCGTCCTCTCGTTCGTCGGCCGCGGACCGCTTTTCCTCGGCCGCTCGCTCGTACTCCGCAGCGTCTTCGCGGAGTCGGTCGCGCTGCTCGCGCCGGTTCGCGAGGCTCTCGCGCTTTTCCGCGAGCAACTGCTCGACGTTGTCCCGGTTGTCCTCGAGTCGGTCGACCTGCCGTTCGGCCTCGCAGAGTTCTTCGGCGCGGTCGATCCGCTCGGCGAGTTCCTCGCGCTCGGCCTCGAGTTCCTCGCGTTCGGCCTCGAGATCGGCGAGTTCCGCCCGGCGTTCGTCGAGCACGTCGACGTGTGGCGAGTCGTCGACCGGCTGGCCACACTCGGGACACTTGCCCTCCTCTAACAGCCGTTCGCCCTCCTCGATCGCGTTCTCGGTGGCGCGAACGTCGGCGGTGACGTCGTTGATCTCCGCGACCAGTTTCTCGCGGTCGTCCTCGAGGGCGTCGAGGTGGTCGTCGGCCGCGCCGAACGCGACCGGCGCGTCGTCGAACGTCGCCTGCGCGGCCTCGATCTCCGACGCGAGGTCGTCCAGTTTCGCCTCGCGGTCCGCGATCACCTCCTCGTCGGTCTCGATCTGCGCTTCGAGGTCGTCGGCCTCCTCGCGAGCCGACTCGGCCTGCTCCTCGAGGTCGGCAGCCTCCGCGCGGAGCCGTTCGACCTCGTTGTTCCCTTCCGTGATCGTCACCCGAACGTCCTCGAGGTCGTCGCGCAGGTCCTCGTCGCGAGCCTCGAGTTCCTCGATCCGAGTCCGGACGACCTCGTCGTCGGGATCGTCCGCCTCGAGGTCGACGGCCGCGAGCAGGTCGGCACGTTCCGCCGCGAGTTCCTCGCGTCGCTCTCTGAGTTCGCGGATCTCGTCGGTCGCCTCCTCGCGTTTGCGCTCGGTCTCGGCGATCTTCGAGCGCAGGTCCGTGATCTCCTCGTCGAGTTCCTGGAGCTCCTCGCGGGTCTCCTCGTGGCGCTCGAGGACGTCGACCGCGGTCTCGAGCGTGCGTTCGGCCTCGTCTCGATTGGATTCGTAGCGGTCGATCTCCTCGCGCAGTTCCCCTCGGCGGGACTCGAGTCCGTTCAGCCGATCGTGGAGGTCTTTCTCTTCCTTGCGTTCGACCTGTTCCCGGATACTCTCGAGGACCTCTCGCTGGCCGTCGAGGACGGTTTTCACGCCGAGGCGGGCGTCGCTCGCGCGCTCGCGGTACTCCTCGAGTGCGCCGAGTTGCAGGAGGTCGTCGATCACGTCCTGGCGCTCGCTCGGCGAGGCGTGGATGAGTTTGTTCACCTCGCCCTGCCGGACGTACGCGCAGTTGACGAACGCGTCTGCGTCCATCCGCAACAGCGTCGTCACCTCCCGGCGGACGTCCCGTGCCCCCTCGATCGTCCCGTCGGGCGTCTCGAGGACGCACCTGGTCGTGGCGGCCCGCTCGCCCCGCAGCTTCAGGTGGCGTTCGACGCGGTAGTCGCGGCCGTCGTGGGTGAAGCCGAGTTCGACCTCGCACTCGTCCTCGCCGGTCGTGATCACGTCGTCGAGCGTGCGGTCGTCGAGGGCCTTCGAGCCGTAGAGCGCGAAGAAGACGGCCTCGAGCAGCGTCGACTTGCCGCTGCCGTTGACGCCGTGGACGACCGTGACGCCGTGCTCGAGTGTGAGGTCGGCGTCGCCGTAGCACTTGAAGTTCCGCAGGCGGACGCGTTCGACTCTCACGCGAAATCACCCATCGAGACCTGTTCGTTCTCGTCGTCGGGTTCGTCGCCGTCCGCGTCCGCGTCGGCCCCGTCGCCGTCGGAGTCGTCGACGTCTGCGTCGTTTTCGTCTGCGTCCGACTCGCTCATCGCGTCGGCGACCGTCTGCACCTCCGAGAGGTCCCGATCCGGTGCCGGGTCGAACGCGGCGCGGTCGTTCTCGAGTACCTCCCGAACGCGCCGTTCGACGGCCTCGCGGACGTTCGAGTCTGCGACGTCGCCGTCGCGGACGGTCCGATCGATCTCGAGGGCGGCGTCGCTCAGCCCCAGTTCGCGAATCCGTTCCCGGACGGCCGCGTCCGGGTCGGCGAAACTCACCGACACGTCCTCCTCTGTGTCGGCGATCTCGCGGCGGTCGTTGACGCGAGCGACCAGCGCCCCGCGGTCGGCGGCGAACTCCTCGACCGCGGCGGGCGTGATCGGCTCGCCCTCGCCGTCGACGGTGACGACGACGACCGCGTCCTCGAGGTCGTACTCGCGGATCCGGTCGCGAACGCGATCGACTCCCTCGCCCTCGGCGAGGTCGACGTCGACGAAGACGAACTCGCGGGTCGACTCGAGGCCGCGTCGGGAGATGGCCACGTCGTCGTCGAACGTGAGGAGGTTGTAGCCGCGAGCCTCGCGTTCGGCCGCACTCGCCCGTTCGGTCGACCCGCAGTAGGTGACCCACGTCTCGGCGACTTCGGCGGTCCCCGGCGTGTGGTTGTCGCCGAGCAACATCGCGTCGAACTCGACGGTGGCCTCCTCGAGGACGGTCTCGGTGTCCCAGTCGGCGTGGGCGAACGGCTCGAACAGGCCGTGGCTCACCAAAACGGCGTGGTCGGCCGCCGCCGGGACCGGTTCGAACTCGTACTCGAGGTGCTCGCGCTGGGAGCGTGCGACGAAGTCGAGGCCGTAGAACGCGACGTCGTCGACCACGTGTGGCTCGGCCCCGAGTCTGGTGGCGAGTCCCAGATCCTCGAAGAGGTCGAGCCACTGGGCGTCGCGTTTGGACTCGTGGTTGCCGACGACCGCGAGAAACGGAATCCCGGCGTCGTCGAAGATACGGAGGACGTCGATCGTTCCCTGCAGGTCGACCAGCCCCGGCCGGCGGTCGTGAAAGAGGTCGCCGGCGTGGACCACCGCGTCGACGTCGTCGTCGGCGGCGTCTTCGGCGACCTGTCGGAAGGCCTCGAGAAAGTCCCGTCGTCGCTCGGGCGCGTTGTACTGCTGGTACCCGATATGGGTGTCGCCCGTGTGGATCACCCGGGTCATCTATCGCGTCGTTATGCATCGATGACTAAAGACGTTCCGTGACCGGGGCGAAAGTGAATCGATCGCCACTCGACGGGCGGAGAATCAGGCCGACGACTCGATATCGAGGCTGTACAGTCGCTTGCGGGCGTCGGAGAAAGAAAAGCGAGACTGGACGACGTTCTCCTCGTCGAGGCGGTTCAGCGCGTACCGAACGGTGCGGGCGGGAAGCAGCGTCTCCTCTGCGATCTGCTGTTGGGTCATCGTGTCGTTGTACTCGAGGACTTTCGCGACGAGTTTGGCACTCGGTGGCAGATCGCGCACGTCGTCCCAGGTTCCACTCGCACTCGTCTCCTGTTCTGGCGGCTCTATCGTACTCATCGTAGACCAGATTTGTACATACGGCCTAATAATATTTGCTGTTTACTCGTATTCCTGTAGGTAATCACACTGCCGGCTGCATCTACCCGAAGCCTCTTAAGAAGCAACGACCTACGGGTTGGTGATGAGCGACACTGTGGACGACGTCGACCTCCCATACGACGAGGACGAGGCGTCCCAACAGGAGAAAATACGGGCGCTCGAGGAACGGCTCGAAGTCCTCGAGTCGCAAAACGAGGAGATGCGGGACAAACTCCTCGACGCGAACGCCGAGAACAACAAGTACCAGCAGAAACTCGAACGGCTCACCCACGAGAACAAGAAGCTAAAGCAGTCGCCGCTGTTCGTCGCCACGGTCCAGGAGATGACCGACGAGGGCGTCATCATCAAACAGCACGGCAACAACCAGGAAGCGCTGACCGAGGTCACAGCGGAGATGCGCGACGAACTGGACCCCGACGCGCGCGTCGCCGTCAACAACTCTCTTTCTATCGTCAAGACGCTCTCGAACGAGACGGACGTGCGCGCTCGCGTGATGGAAGTCACCGAGAGCCCCGACGTCAGCTACGAGGACATCGGCGGCCTAGAAGAGCAGATGCAGGAAGTCCGGGAGACCGTCGAGATGCCACTCGAGAAACCCCACATGTTCGAGGACGTCGGCATCGAGCCGCCGAGTGGCGTCTTGCTCTACGGCCCGCCGGGCACCGGGAAGACGATGCTCGCGAAGGCCGTCGCCAACCAGACCGACGCCACGTTCATCAAGATGGCCGGCTCGGAACTGGTCCACAAGTTCATCGGCGAGGGTGCGAAACTCGTCCGTGACCTCTTCGAGGTCGCCCGCGAACACGAACCCGCCGTCATCTTCATCGACGAGATCGACGCCATCGCCTCGAAGCGCACGGAGTCGAAGACCTCCGGCGACGCCGAGGTCCAGCGGACGATGATGCAGCTGTTGAGCGAGATGGACGGCTTCGAGGAGCGCGGCGAGATCCGCATCATCGCCGCGACCAACCGCTTCGACATGCTCGACCGCGCTATCCTGCGTCCGGGTCGGTTCGACCGCCTCATCGAGGTCCCCAAGCCGAACGAGGACGGTCGCGAGATCATCTTCCAGATCCACACCCGCGACATGAACGTCGCCGACGACGTCGACTTCGAGAGCCTGGCCGCCGAGACCGACGAGGCCTCCGGGGCCGACATCAAAGCCGTCTGTACCGAAGCCGGCATGTTCGCGATCCGCGACGACCGCACCGAGATCCGGATGGAAGACTTCCTGAACGCCTGGGAGAAGGTGCAAGCGGAGAGCGACGAACGCGAGGACGTCTCCAAGACGTTCGCGTAAGACGTTCGCCTGAGGCGTTCGTTTTTTCTCGTCTCTTCTCTCGAGCGCCCCTGCTCGATTTCGCCGCCGCGGTCTGCCGACGCTACAGCGTCGCGAAGACCAGCCACGGGACGACGAAGAACACGACGAAAAACAGCGCCAGAATCAGCAGATAGCCCGCGACCGTTCCGCCTGCCGTTCGCCACGACGGATGCTCGTACTCGCTGAAGTCGACTGCCATGGGAGTGCTGTCCGCCGAACGGAGTATAAACGTACCGGAACGACCCCTGGAACCGAACGCGTTCAGAGTTTCGCGCCGTTTCACGGCCTCGAGCGATCGATCGAGACAGCGGTCCGGTCATTCAGACCCGAAATCATATCGTCCCGTGAACTGGGCTATAAGACCGCGGTCGTACTCGTGCCATACGAGTGCATGAGCCATGACCGGGGAACGTACACGAACGACCGCCATCGCAGTTTCGCTGGCGACTATCGTCCTGTGCTCGATCGTCGGAACGAGTCTGGCCGCCGGGACTGCGGGCCCGACGAGCGAGTCCGCGGATCGATCGCCGATCGACGGACTCACCACGAACGACGACACCGAGTCCGTTGCCAACTCGTCGCTCACCGCCGCCAGACAGGCCGATGCGTCGTTTACCGCCTACGGACAGGAGGGGACGATCGTACTCGGCGGCGATCGAGAGGTCGTCTTCCCCGAGAGCGACGAGGACGAACCCCTTCCCGAGAACGCCCCCGAAAACGTCGAGTGGGAGAACGAGTCGTTCGTCATCGACGCCGACGTCGATCTCGAGGATGGAACGTGGGTCGACGACGAGAACGTCACCGTCCCGCTGATCACCTCCTACAACGTCGACGCGGAGTACGCCGACGTTCGGATGAGCGCGCCGAACGGGTTCGAGGGAACGATCGATCCCGAGACGGGCGAGATGACGGCCCGGGCCAACTTCGTAATCGAGGCGGAGGTCGTCGGCCCGCTCGGTGGACTCGCACCCGATTCGACCTGCATGACCGAGACCGAACTCGAGTTGACGACCGGGACCAGCGACGACGGTCTCACCGGCTCGCCACTCGAGATCGACGCCGAGAACGGTACCGCCACGGCGACGCTCGTCGACGATACCTTCACCGTCTCCGGCTTCGACACCGTCGAGGGGGTAGGCCCCGTCTGTAGCTCCGCGGCCGGTTCGTTCGGCCTTCCCGCGGAGGAACCGGGTGACAACGAGTTCGAACTCGAACTCTGGTTCGACCTCGAGGGGTTCGAAACGGCGGCGACCGACGGATAGTACGGCACGCGAATCGACGACCGACGGGTCGAAACCGGTTTTCGCACCGCTTTTACCGACTGGTCCGCTACGACCACGCAATGACGAAAATCGTCGTGGTAGACAACCACGGGCAGTTCACCCATCTCGAGCGTCGGGCGCTTCGCGACCTCGGCGTCGACGTCGAACTGATCGATAACGAAACCCCGCCAGCGGAGGTCGACGCCGACGGCGTCGTCCTCTCCGGCGGCCCCGACATGGACCAGATCGGCCAGTCGCCGGCGTACCTCGAGGCCGACGTCCCCGTCCTCGGAATCTGTCTCGGCATGCAGATCATGGCCGAGGAGTTAGGCGGTCGCGTCGGCAGCGGCGAGTACGGCGGCTACGCCGACGTCACGGTCGACGTCCTCGAGGAAGACGACCCGCTGACCGGCTCGCTTCACCCCGAGACGCGCGTGTGGGCGAGTCACGCCGACGAGGTCAAAGAGGTCCCCGAGGGCTTCGAACTGACCGCGAGAAGCGACGTCTGTGACGTCGAGGCGATGAGCGACGTCGACCGCGACCTCTACGGCGTCCAGTGGCACCCCGAGGTCGCCCACACCGAAGAGGGCGACGAGATCTTCGAGAACTTCCTCGAGATCTGCGAGTCTGCCTGATCGTCTGGGAGACACGCTGGCCGTTCGAGACCCGTCGTCACCCGACGGCGTTCGTCCCGACCTGACGGGACTCGTCTACCGTGAGATAGAGACACGTACTGTTGTCAACGGAACTCTCGGTACGTCTGCGGCCGGTTTCGTGATGACGGGTTTTATCGCCCCGGAGTGTGAGCACCCGTACGATGACCGCCACGCAGGGGAATCTCGCTGCGCTCTCACGGTTTATCTTCCGGACGCCGCGGTGGTGGACCAGTCTGGCGTTCGCGCTGACGATCGCCGCTATCGTCGGCGCGGGCGTCTTCGACAATCGGTTCTGGCTCGAGGACGTCTGGCAGGGCGTCTTCTTCGTCGGCGTGCCGACCGTCGTCGCGAGCGTGCTCACGAGCGTCGTCGACCGTCGTCTCGGCGGCCAGCTCACCCAGAGCCGCTCGTCGCTGCTCGCGCTGGCCTGCGAACTGTTCGTCGTCAGTTGCCTCGCCGTCGCCGGCGTCGTCGTCGTTCTCACCGGCTACGGACAGCCGTTCGTCTTCGACGTCCTGCTGATCGCGCTCGCGGGCATCTTTGCGTTTCGGCTGCTGGTCGTGATGGCCGTCTCCCGCCACCGCATGCTCGTCGCCGCCGTCCCCGCGAGCGTCCAGACGCTCGCCGCCGCGTTCTTGCTGTTCGTCTACAGCGGAACGATGCGCTTTCTCGAGGTCGGTGGCCCGCTCGTCGAGCCGTACCTCTCCCGGCCGGACGAAGCACCGCCGATGCTCCAGACCGTCGTGCCGACGGACTTTCTCGTTCTCGGGCTGTTCTGTCTCATCTACGCCGCGGGCGTCTTCGTCTTCGTCAACGTTCTCGATCGACCCTGGGAGCGAAGCCTCGGCGTCAGCGTCCTCGAGTTCGTCGGCAGTTTCGTCGGGCACGTCGCCGAGGGAACGCGCGACCTCGAGCAGTTCTTCGAGCAGATCGGCGAGGACGCGATCGTTCCGGTGACGGTCTGGTCGATCCGGCGGCCGGACGGCACGGAGAAGGCTCGCTTCGTCCTGCCGATGATCCACCCCGGCCCGATGGGCGAGATCGGCGGCGGCAACCTCCCAACGCGCGTGGCGACCAGCACGGACGGGCTGGCGTTCCCGCCCCACGCCACCGCGGGCCACGACTTCAACCTCGTCACCGAGCGCGAGGTCGACACGGTCATCGCGGCCGCAGACGCCGCACTCGAGTCGCTGCCCACCGGCTCGACGGCCTCCGAGAGTATCCGTGTCAGGGTCGGCGAGACGACGGTGCTCGGACAGGCGATCGGCGACGACCTGGTGCTCGTCGTCACGCACTCGCCGTCGTTCGCCGACGACATCGACTACGCGGTCGGCCTCTCGACGATCGCCGAGGCGCGCACGGCGGGGTTCGACGACGTCCTCCTGGTCGACGCACACAACTGCAACGACGGTCTCGAGGGCGACGACCTCGGTCACGTCGTCCCCGGCAGCCAGCGATCGTTCGACCTCATGGAGGCCGCACGGGAGGCGGCGACCGAACTCGCCGACGCCCCCCAGCGCGAGGTCCGCGTCGGGACGGCGTGGGACGAAACGCCGTGGTCGTCCGAGCAGGGAATCGGTCCGCTCGGCGTCCGCGTCGCCGTCTTCGAGGTCGGCGAGCAGCGAACTGCCTACGTCCTCGTCGACGGCAACAACATGGAACCCGGCCTCCGGGAGCGGATCGTCGGCGCGCTCGAGTCGGTCGACGAGGCCGAGGTGATGACGACGGACACCCACCTCGTGAACAGAGTCGAGTCGGTCAACCAGGTCGGCGGCACGATCGCCCACGACGACCTCGTCGCGCTGGTCGAACGGCTGGTCGACGACGCGATCGCCGACCTCGAGCCGGTCGAACTCGGACTCGCCACCGAGCGCACGGAGGTGACGGTCTTCGGCAACGACCGCACCGAGACGCTGGCCAGCCACGCGAACGCGGCCGTCTCGATGGGCGGGGCGCTCGCAGTGATCGTGACGATCGCGGCGGTCAGCGTGAGCCTGCTGGTCTACGCCGTCACGTGACCCGTATCAGGTCTGCCAGGCGATCGACACCGTGGTATCGGATCGGATCCAGGCGTCGTCGTTGTACGTGTCGGCGATGGTGACGGTCCCGTCTTCGGTGGTCCGTTCGACGTAGCGGCCGCGGCCGGTTCGGTGCTCGTTCATCGTCGCGTTGGCGAGCGTCGGTGGCCGGTCGACGTACGTTTCGCCGTTCACGAGTGAACGCTTTATATGGGAAGAATGAAACTCCGCGAACACGTTCGCGAACCGATCCGACCGCACGTGTGGATCGGTCGTCCTCACTCGGCTGGCTTCTCGCGGGCAGGTGCCGGCGGGTGGAGTTCGATGCCGACGTGGTCGGGTGTCAACACGTCGGGGAGATCTTCCTCGCGTTCGCCGGTGACGTGATCGAGGATTTCCCGCACGTACGCGTTGAACAGCTCCGGGTGTTCGCTCATCGGGAAGTGACCGATCTCGGCCATCTCGACGGCGATCGCGCCCTCGCCGATCCCGTCCGCCGTCTGTCGGCCGTCCTCGGGCGTCGTCAGGTAGTCGTACTCGCCGTTGACGACGTACAGGGGACACTCGTCGGCGTTGACCTGGTCGAGTTTGTCCCGGTAGTCGTGGTCGACCGAGTAGTAGTAGAGGTCGCCTTTGAACACGCCCGTCGCCCCCTGTTCGTAGAGGTACATCGTCTCCCGACGGGCCGCCTCGGGGCTCTGCGGAGCCATCAACCCCCAGCAGGAGTAGGCGTTGACCTCGGTCGTGTTGACCTCCGGATGGTCGAGCCAGTCGATGTAAAAGCCCGGGCTGTGTGCGCCACACTCGAGGCCGATCAGCGCCCGGAACCGGTCTGGATACCAGTCGGCGAGCTCGAGGGTGATGTTCCCGCCCATACTCGAGCCCATGTAGATCGGGTCCTCGAGTTCGAGCGCGTCGGCGATGCTGACAAGCGTCTCGGCGAACCGTTTGCCGGTCATCGTGTAGTCTTCTTTCCACCACTCCTGGGTGGTCGGCGGCACCGACTTCCCGTGGTAGGGGAGGTCGTGGGCGATGACCCGGAACTCCTCCGTGATGTCGTCGTCGGTCAGCAGGTGTCGCCACTCCTGGCAGTTGTTACCGGCGGTGTGCTGACAGAGCAGCGGAATTCCGTCCTCGGGCCCCGCTTCCTCGAAGTAGATGCGGTGGTCGACGCCCTCGATCTCCGCGTGGACGTACTTGCCGGTGATCGGTTCGATCTCGCCTTGCTGGTACGTTTCGGACATCTCAGGACCCTCCGTTGTTGTGTGCGACGCGCATCAGGTCGAGCGTCCGCTGGAACGCCCGCAGGTTCTGGAAGATCTTCTTGTTGTTTCCGGTCAGCATCAGGTGGCCGTCCTCGTTACGCACTGCAGATCGATAGTGCGAGGCGATGATCTCGTGGTTGAACGCGGGCGGCGTCTCCTGGACGAACTCCTCCCAGGCCTCGCGGTCGCCTTCGACGCCGAACGACCACTGGTGGTTCAGCGTCGGGTTCGGGACGAGATTCGCGATCCGACCGCCGTCCATCTCGAGCAGCACGCGCTCGTCGCCGATCTCGACGTAGAAGTTCTCGGAGAACTTGTCGTGGCCCCGGACCTGCATCTCCGGGTCGCTGTTGACCGTCTCCTTGTACGATTCCCACCACTCGTGGGTTGCAAACTCTGTTTCGGTCGCCATGACGCACCCGTACTCCGCCGAGGGCGACAAAATAGCTCACACGTTCCTGTCCGACACGGTCGTTCACGAAAAAAGACGGCCTCGATGCCGATGCCGGGTCCGGCAGTCGGACGTGCCGTGGCCGTCACTCGCTCGCGTCTTCGAAGAGGTCGTCGACCGCCTGCCGAGCGGCGAGTGCGGCGTCGTCGGCGACCTGCTCGGGATCGCGCTCGTCGTCGGGTGCGTTGAGGTAGACGTCGACCTCGAGGACGCCCTCCTCGAACGAGACGGTGACGTCGAAGTCACGGACTGCAGACTGTTTGTACCGCGAGAAGATCACGCCTTCGGCGGCTTCCGCGGCGGTCTCGACGACCGTCTCGTCCGACGGTTCCTCGGTCGGCATCTACGCGCCGCCAGCGCCCGGGCCGCCGGGGCCGGTCGGGCCGCCGCCCATGGCACCGCCGCCGAGCAGGTCCTGCAGTTCCTGCTGGAGCGATTCGAACTGCTGCTGGACGCGGTCTTCCTGTTTCTCGAGCGTCTCGAGGCGGATCTCGAGGCTGTCGACTTTGTCCTCGAGGTCGTCCTGTGCCTCGTCGTACTCGGTCTCGACTAAGAGTTCGCCGACCTGGCGGTACATCTTGGTCTCCTCGTCGATCTCGTCGAGTTCGTCGAGGGCGTTCTCGGCCTCGGTGAGCGTCGACTCGGCTTCCTGCTTCTGGATGGCGACCGTCTGTGCCGTCTCCTGCAGGTCCTGTAGCTGTTCGATCTTCTCCTGTGCTTCCGGCGGCAGATTACCCTGCATACCTCGACCGAAGCCCTCCGGACTGATAAAGCCAAGCTTTGCGTCCGGACCGGATCGCGCGTCGACGTCTCACCGAGACGCGAACACGTCCACGGGAACGATCGCGACGAGCGGGATTCGACCGGTGTCGAGGACGACGACGGCCTCGCGACCGACGACCAGCCGACGTGCCCGCTCGAGGTCGGCGACCGATCCCACGTAGGTCGTCTCGAGTGCGCCGTGCCAGGTTCGGCCGGACGGCTCGCGGGGGATCGAGGTTAGCCGGAGCGTTCCGTCGGCCGCGAGCGAGCCGGCGGTCGGGAGCCACCAGCGGAGAACGACGACGAACGCGTACGCGACGAGCGCGACGGCGAGGACGATCCCGGCCGAGACGCCGACGCGGTTCGCCGCGACGATCACCCCGACGTACCCCAGCGCGCCGACGCCGGCGAGTGCCGTCAGGGTCTCGAGGGAGGCGTACTCGACGACCGATCGCGTCGGATCGGTCGGTTCGGGAAGCCGGACCCGGAGAAACGACCGGCCACGTCGGGACGACCGCAGCCAGGCGAGCGTGCGCCAGACGCCGGCGACGGCCGCGAGGAGTCCGGCGAGTGCGAGCAGCCACGACGGCGGTGACAGTCCGACGTCGACCGCCGCCGCAGCCGTCACGGTCACGACGGCGACCGCCCCGAGAAACGTCGCGAACCCTACGGCGAGAAGCCACGAGGCGTAGAGCAACCCCCGCACGAGCGGCGAGTTCGACGGCGTCAGTTGCCACTCGCCGAACCGGCCGCGCGTCGTCCGCGTCGACCGACTCGAGTTACCCGGCATACCGGTCGCCGAGCGTGGCCGTCCGTTCGGCCACGTCGAGCAACGAAAACCAGGTGTTGAGCGCCGCCCGGAGCGCCGTCACGTCGCGGGCGTCGATCTCGAGGACGATCGTGTCGCCGTCCCGGTCGATCGTCGTCTGCGACCGGTCGTCGTCGATCTCGCCGATCTCGCGGGCGACGCTTTCGGCCACGACGCGGGCCCGAGACTCGTCGTCGTAGACGAACTCGAGCGTGGCGTCGTGAGAGAACAAGGGTTTACTCGACGTCGACTTCCTTGACGTCCCGGCTGCGCTCTTTCAGGAGCACGCGGTGTCCGCAGTAGGGACAGCGGACGCCGCCGTACTCGTCCAGTTCGACGTCGCGCTTGCAGCGGGAACACTTGTAGCTCATACGTTGCGTTACTCGTCTTCGGCGAGTGCAGCGCGGATCGAGCGGCGGACGGTCCGGCCAGCGGGCGTCTCGGGGCGGTAGGCACCGCCGGTGAAGACCTCGCCGGTCTCCTCGTTCTTCCAGATGCCCGTGCCGACGCGCGTGACGTCGTCGCCGTCGACCTGGGAGTTGCGCATGTCGTCTTCGATCTCGGTGACGCGGCGTCGTGCGACGCGACCGTAGCGCGCGCCGAAGCGGCCTGCACTGCCGACCTTTCCTTTCCCTTTCTCGGCCATAGTACCGCTACATACCCGTAGCGGCCCTAAAAACCTGTTGAGTTACTCCCGGCCGGAGAAGGGGCTGTGACAGGTTCGCTCCCGCGCTCTGGCTACTGAAATTCCTCTTCGGAGAGCACGTCGTTCAGATCCTCGCGGACGCGTTCGCCCATCTCGCGGTCTCGAGCGGTCGTGACGATCCGGTTCTCCTGGACGCTCGAGCCGTCCCGCAGGAGGAGGCGGACGTTGCCGCCGTCGTCTGCCCGCGTGACTTTCGCCCGAAGGCCGGACTGAGAACCTTTGCCGCCGGCGTCGATCGGCCCCGGGATCACCTTCTTGACGTGGGGGTGGCCCGCGACGGTCTGGATCGCGCGCATGCCCGTTCGGCCGCCGATCAGCGTCGTGTGGCTGCCGCCGATCTTCTCCGCCGGCGGCGTCTCGACCACGTCGAGCGCGCGGTCGCCGCGGCGCTTTCGGACCGCCTCGACGGGGTCGTCGCCGTCGACCCGGTAGAACGGATAGTGGAGTTCGGCCCGAACGGCGCGAACGACCTCGCGGTCGCCCGAAGCGTAGACCTCCTCGGGACGCTTGCGCCGGATCTCGTCGGCGATCAGTCCCGCGTAGTTGCGCAACTCCACGACCTCGGCCTCGTCGCCGTCTTCCGGAACCGTCGTGATCGTCGTCTCGCCGACGACGTCGTCGTCCTCGAGCATCGTCATCGTCGTTCGGTCGCGGGCGACGTCGAGGACGACCGCGTCGGCGTTGGCCTCGCGACAGACCAGACAGAAGTCACCGGGTTTCTCGAGCGGCGAGGCGCAGTGCCGACACTCCATAGCGGCGATTCGAACTCCGGATGTAAAACGAGCGCGTTTTCGACAGACCGCGACGGGCCGGTCTCTGGTCCCGTCTTCGATGCGCCCCTGTGCGGCGAGGTCGTCGATCTCCCGCCGCAGTCGCTTGCTTCGCATACGCGATCGGCCCGGCGGACGAACCGTCCCGGGCGATCAACCGAGGCGAACCGGGTCGACCTTGAGGTACTCTCGAGCGACGACGGTCGCGTACGACCCCTTCGGCAGCGAAAACGACAGCGTCAGCGGGTCGACCTCGAGATCGAGCGGCGTCCGAACGAGAATCGCCCGCCGCGTGCCGGTCGAGTGAAACTCGCCGGGCAGGTCGAAGTCCGCCGGCTCGAGGGCGAGGTCGTCGAGCACCGCACGTTCGATCTCGCCCTGCTCGCCGTCGGCCAGTTCGGTCTCGGTGCCGACCAGCGGCGCGGTGACGAACGCCCGCCCGCGCTCGCAGTGGCGCGTCACCGACCGGACGCGTCGTTCGTCGACGCGCTGCTCGCGATCGGTGTCGGGCAACTCGAGGCCGTCCGGCGCGTCGGTGTCGGCGAAGCAGACGACGTCGCCCTCGACCGGCCGGTCGAACGGCAGTCCGCGCTCGAGGCGCTCGCTCAGCATCAGGTTGAACGCGTACGACTGAGCGGCGTGGACGAACAGCCACTGCAGGTTCGAGGGGAGGCGCTCGAGGGCGGCCCGGAACGTCTCGGGACCCGGGTCGTCGGACTCGGCCAGTTCGTGCAGCAGCGAGCGCTCGTAACGCAGTCGGTTCGGGAACCGCTCGAGCGCCTCCTGCCAGTCGCGGGTCTCCGCGACGAACGACCGGGCCTCTCGCGTCGACTCGGGTTCGGCGTCGGTGGGGTTGCCGAGGTAGGCCATCACGGCCCCCTCCCAGTCGTCGCGGACGATCGCCAGGCCGACCTCGTGGGTGATCGGCCGCCGGCTCCCGAAGCGCTGCTGGCCGAAGAAGTTGGGGACGCCGATCGTCCGCCCATCGTCTGCGTCTTCGCCCTCCTCGTCCTCGAGTCCCGCGAACGCCGCCAGTTCGTCGGTGATCGCCGCGGCGCGTTCTGGCGCGTCGGGATCGCCGACGACGAGGTCGAACTCGTTGCCGGCGAGGTCGCCGAACTCGAGCGAGCGACCCGCCCGGCCGAGAACCTCGATCTCCGCGCCGTTTACGTCGGGGAGGTCACCGGGGTCGGTACCGTAGACCGAAAAGAGCTGCGTCGTCACGGCGTACTTGTCCTTGGTGCCCGCCCAGGAGACCCGTTCGCGGGAGACGCCGAGGGCGTCCGAGAGTCGGGCGGCGAAGTCGTTGGTGTCCCAGCCCCGGAGCGTGGCGCGGAAGACGAGGTGCGGGTAGGCGCCGGGGTCTGCATCGACTGGTTCGGTCGAGAAGCGTTCGAGTTCTCGCACCCGGAAGTGGTCGTCTCGCTCGCGCAGCCGGCCGCCGACGCCCTCGGTCTCGCTGACGTAGTAGTCGATGCCGACGGCCTGCTCTGTGGGGTGGGCTGGACGCATGCTGGCTGGCCGGGGATTCGGCCCCGGGAGCTAAAGCGGTTCGTTCTCGGAGCCGACGCCCACTCGGCTCCGACGGGACGACGATCAGGACTCCTTTCGAATGGTGAGGATACCGTCGTTGAGCGTCACCTCGTCCGCACCCGCGGGGACATCGAACTCGAGTTGTCGTCCGTCGACGACGACGATCGCCGTCTCGCCGACGACGTCGACCGACGGTTCGCCGGCAACGGAGCCGAAATCCACGGCGATGACGCTCTCGTCGTCGTACTCGCGGTTGGTGATCACGACGTCGCCTCGCTCGCCGGCAGCCGCTTCCAGTTCGGGCGGTGTCTCCATGGGCGATCGTTGGAGCGCGCAGACTGTAAGCGCAGTGCTTGGAATTTCGACGCTCGTGGCTCTGCGATGTCCTCGCCGGCCGACACTCAGACCTGTCGGTCAGAAAAGCGAGAGGTCGCCCGTCACCCGATCGACGCGGTCGTCCGCCGCCGGGCCGACGGCCAGGGCGGTGACGGTCCCGGGCTCGAGTTGCGTGTGCCCGGCGTCGCGGACGAGGGCGTTCGGGATCCCCTCGCGGTCGGCGATCGCCGCGAGTTCGTGCAGTTCGCGCTCGCTGTCTGCTTTGAGGACGATCTTCTTCTGACCCCCTCGCTTCCACTGGTCTCGTGCCTGACTGTCGGCTTTCTCGTAGGCCGACAGCGAGGCGTGGGCGACCTGTGCGGCGAGCTTTCCGTTCCCCATGCCGACGTCCGTGCGGGCGACGATGGCCTGTTTCATGCGTTCGACCTCGACGCGACGGCTAAAAGCGTCGGCGATGTCGCCCACCGATCCAGCCACGCTGGTCGGGGTCAGAATCGAAGGCGTTTACACCCGTCGCGTCCGTCTGCCAGCGTATGATCCTCTCGGACGCGGACATTCTCGAGCGCCTCGAGGAGGGCGACCTCGTCGTCGAACCGATCGACGACTACGACCTGCAGATCCAGCCGGCGAGCGTCGACCTCCGGCTCGGGCGGGAGTTCCTCGAGTTCCAGCGGACGAACATTCCCTGCATTCACCCGGACTCCGAACGCGAGGTCGACGAGTACGTCACGGAGACGGTCGTCGACGACGGCGACGACTTCATCCTCCACCCGGGAGACTTCGTGCTCGGGACGACCCACGAGCGCGTCGAGATCCCGCCGGACCTCATCGCGCACGTCGAGGGACGGTCGTCTCTGGGTCGGCTTGCCGTGGTAGTCCATGCCACTGCCGGGCTGTGCGATCCCGGGTACAGGGGTCAGATCACCCTCGAGTTGTCGAACCTCGGCACCGCCCCCGTCTCGCTCACCCCCGGAATGCGCATTTCGCAGCTGACGTTCACGGAGCTGAAGACGC
Organism: Natribaculum breve; assembly: GCF_023008585.1. GTDB lineage: Archaea > Halobacteriota > Halobacteria > Halobacteriales > Natrialbaceae > Natribaculum > Natribaculum breve. The sequence continues at coordinate 1,322,443 of NZ_CP095390.1, forward strand.
CCGCAGAGCGTCCTTACGGGAGCGACCGGGGGTCGAAGTACCAGGACCAGGACGGGCCGCAGGCCTCGCGCATCCAGAGCGACGACGAGTTCGGCGGCGACCAGCTAAATCGGGACCGCGACGAGTGAGCGAGACGGAGCCGCAGAGTTATTCCCGGGGCGTACGTAACGCCGCCTAACGGATGAAATTCGTCGAAGAGATCGTCGTCGAAGAGTTCCTCCCGACGGTTCGCTCGATGTTCGCCGGCGAGTTGCGCGAGCGCGGACTCACCCAGCGCGAGGTCGCCGACGTGCTCGGAATCAGCCAGAGCGCCGTCTCGAAGTACGCCCACGGCGAGGTCAGGGTCAACGACCGCATCGCCGAGGACGACCGCGTCGAGGAACTCGTCTCCCGACTGGGCGAGGGGCTCGCCACCGGTGACGTGACGCCGGTCCAGGCGCTCGTCGAAATCGAGGTCCTGATCCGCGAACTCGAGGCCGGCGGCGACCTCCTCGCGTCGATCCACGAGCAGGCGGTCCCCGAACTGGCCGACCACGACTCGAACTTTCGCGTCCACGACCCCGAGAGCAGCCTGCGCAGCAGCGAGCGCGTGCTGTCGTCGCTGCGCCGCGGCCTGCGAATCCTCGAGAACGCGAGTGGCTTCGCCGGGTTGATCCCGGCCGTGGGATCGAACCTCGTCGCCTGCGTCCCCGACGCCGAGGACGTCGACGACGTCGCCGGCGTTCCGGGTCGCATCTTCGACGTGAAGGGGAAGGCGACCGTGCCGGCCGATCCGGAGTTCGGCGTCTCGGAACACGTCGCCACCGTCTTGCTCGCCGCCCGCCGTCACGGCAGCGACGCCGCGGCGGCCGGGAATATCAGGTACGATCCGAAACTGCTCGCCGAGCTGACCGAGCGCGATCACGTCACCGCCGAGTTCGACGAGACGGGCGACGTCGCCTCGAGCGTCGGCGCGGCGATCGAAGACGAGCCGGCGGCGACGGTGCTCTACCAGACCGGCGGCGAGGGGATCGAGCCGATCACCTACGTCCTCGGCCCGGACCCGGAGTCGGTCGCCGACACGATTCGGTCGCTCGTCCAGGACTGATAACGATAGCTGTGAGTCTGTACCGCCGCAACCGCAAGACGGTTCGCGGTCGCGTCGGCAACCAGTCACAGCCACCACTATGAGACGGTCCGCGTCCTCGAGTTCGACGACCCCTAGATAGAACACCGCGTCGAGGGAATCAGGTGTAATGACAGACCGCGGCTCCGAACTCGCGCAGGACTTTTACGGTCGGTGGGCACGCCTCTACGACCTGCTGGCGCGTCGAACGCCCGGCATCGGAACGCTCAGACGGCAAGCGGCGGCCGCGTGTCGCCTCGAGTCGGGTGACACCGTCGTCGAGATGGGGTGTGGAACGGGCGCGAACCTGCCGTATCTCCGCGAGCGGGTCGGCCCCGACGGCACCGTCGTCGGGATCGACTTCACGAGGCCGGTCCTCGAGCACGCTCGAGACCGCACGGCCGCGTACGACAACGTCCACGTCGTCCGGGGCGACGCGACGGCACCGCCGGTGGCCGGCGACGTCGACGCCGTCCTGGCGACGTTCGTCGTCGGTATGCTCGCCGAACCGGCTCGAGCGGTCGACGACTGGGCGGACCTCGTCGGTTCGGGCGGGCACGTCGTGCTCGTCAACGCGGCCCGCAGCAAGCGGTGGTACGCGCCGCCGGTCAACGCCCTCTTTCGTGCCGTCGTCGTGCTGTCGACGCCGCCGACGACGCGGCTCCGGTACGATCCCGACCCTGTCCGGCAGCTCGACGAACGCGTCGAGTCGGCACACGAACGGCTGCGCGACCGGGCGGCGGCGATCGCAGAGGAGACCCACGCGCTCGGCGTCGTTCGGCTGACCGGCGGGCGGATTTCGTGATCCCCGGCCCGGGCGCTACGCCTCGAGTCCCTCGTAGGTGACGATCTGCTCGCGGACGTCGGTCGGGACGGGTGCCGGGCGCTTCTCGTCGGGATCGACGAAGACGAGCGTCGTCTCGCCGGTCGCGACGGTGTCGCCGTCGACCCGCAGGTCGTAGGTCATGGTCGCGCTCGTCTCGCCCACGTCGACGACCTCGGTCGCGACGACCGGGTCGTCGTCGATCGTCAGCGGCCGGCCGAACTCGATCTCGAGGTTCGCGAGGACGAAGTTGAAGTCCTCGACGCCCACGTCGAGAACGTGGTCGACGTAGGCGGTGCGCGCCTCCTCGAAGTAGCTCGCGTAGACGGCGTTGTTGACGTGGTTCATCGTGTCGAGGTCCCGATACCGGACGTCGACGTCGACGGTGAACTCCTCTCCCATGTGTGGCTCTTCGAACGCAGTTCCGGTAGAAGTGGACTGCGGTTCCGGCAGCGCGACGAGCAGAGACCCCATCGCGCCCGCGTCGTCGAGTCGCTCGCGTCGTCGAGTCGCTCGCGGGCCTCAATAACGATGGCTGTGACTGGGTGCCGACGCAACCGCACGACGGGTCGCGGTTGCGGCTGTACAGACCCACAGCCATCGTTACGAAACGGACGAGACCGGTTCAGTCACCGTACAGCGCGGCGTGCGCTTCGCAGAACTCGGGCTCGCGCAACTGCGCCGCGATCAGGTCCTCGTGGTAGTGGGCGTCGAACAGTCGACACGCCTCGTTCTCGCAGAACGCTTTACCGGTCTCGAGGTAGTGGTACGCCGCCAGGACGTAGCCTTTCAGCGCGTCGGTCGTCCGGGGGTCGTCCTCGATCAGGAACTCACCGTCGACCCGGTTCTCGAGTACCTCCCGCGGCGGCGCGTCGCCCGACAGCAGAGCGTGTTTCTGTTTCTCGCGGTAGTACGCCTCCGGCTTCGCCGGTGCCTCGTAGAGTCCGGGAACCGAGACGATAGCCGGCTGTCCCAGGACGGCCACGCGCTTGTGCCAGCGGCCGTCGTGTTCGCCCCACGTGCCGATCGCCCGGTCGAGGTGGACGACGTGGGCGTGCTCGAGATCGCTCTCCGTCTCGGGGAGCGCCGCGTTCAATGCCTGCTGGATCTGGTGGCCGTCGTAGAGGACGCCGCCCTCTCGCTCGGGATGCTCGAGGGCGCGCTCTTCGTAGCGGATCGTCCCGAGCATGGTGTTTCCCGTCGCCCGTTCGTAGGGCGAGCGGACCCGGGCCTCGGCGAACCACTCGGGGAGGCCCTCGGTGCGGTAGCCCTCGAGAAACCGGTCGCGAACCGCGACCGAAGCGTCGATCCGCTCGCGGAGCCAGTCGGCGACGGCGTCGCCGTCCGCGACGGTCGTCGGCGCGCGATACAGCGACACGTGCTCGACCATGGGCGAGTCAGTCGTCGGCTGGCGTCGCACGACTCGTCAACTCGACCGGTTCGGCGTCGACCTCGAGTTCGTCTAAGGCGACCTGGGCGGCGCGCTTGCCGGAGACGAGCATGGCACCGAAGGTGGGTCCCATCCGCGGGAGGCCGTAGGCGGTGGCGACGGCCATGCCGGTGGCGATCAGGCCGTCGTGGACGAGGCCGGTGTGTTCGACGACGGCGTCCTCGGACTTGCCGACCCACATCGAGTCGTGGCCCGGCGAGTCGTGACCCGGCGCGCCGTAGGTGTCGTCGCCGGTCTGGTCCATCACCTGTCCGCGCTCGCGGGCGTCCTGGATACCCGGCGCGTCGAGGACGCCGCGCTCGTCGAGTTTCGTGACCGCCATCGCGTCGTGACCCGTCGCGTCGATCACCAGGTCGCCCTCGACGGCGATCGGGTCGACGCAGGTGATCTCCCGCGGGAGCGCGTGGACCGGCGTCCAGTTCATCACGATCCCCGAGACGCGGTGGTCCTCGCGGATGACGATGTCCGTAAACTCGGTCATGTTCTGCATCTTCGCGCCCGCGTCACAGGCGGCTTTGATCAGGCCGGAACAGGCCTCCGGCCCGTTGGCGACGTACAGGCCCTCGCTGTCGGTGGCCTGCTTGTAGTCGACCTCGAGGTCAGCCAGGATCTGCTCGGCCGGCGACCGGACCGTCACCTTGTTCATCAGAAAGCCGCCGAGCCAGAAGCCGCCGCCGAGGTAGTTGTTCTTCTCGACGACCATCGTCTTGACGCCCCGTTCCGAGAGCTCTTTGGCGGCCATCAGCCCCGACGGACCCCCGCCGACGACGATGACGTCGCTGTCCGAGAAGTCCATGAACTCCTCGGTCCACTCCTGGCCGATCGCACGCGTCACGTCCGCCTCGCCGACGTCGCTGAACTGGTCGAACTCGCTCATACCACTTGGTGGTAACATCGAGTAGTGAGAAAAGTGTTGTGATACGTTACGTTCGAGCCACAGGTCAGAAACGCCGAAATTCGGGCGTTCTGGCCGATCTGCGAGGGGAAAAGTAGATGTCGGGAACCGCCATGCACTCGAACGACGTGTCCCCGCCCTCGAGTCGACGCACAGCCGGCGACGAACGTCTCCCCGTCGTCTCCCCGCCGTCCTCGTTCGCCGACGCTGTGGTCGCTGTCACCTGCAGGCTCGCAGGACGTAACCCCGCCAGAACGCTCAAGACTCGGCCACTCCAACGTCCTCGAACGGATGAAACGCCGTGCGTTCCTCGTCGTCGTCGCCGCGACCTCGGGCTGTCTCGACTACCTCGAGGAGAACGGCGACGAACTCGCCGATCCGGAGGACGTCGTGATCGTCTACGACACCCTCGGACGGGACGATCCAGGGACCGACGAGGAGCGCGTGTACGTCTGGGGCGTCGTCAGAAACGACGGCGATCGAGAGATCAGCTACCTCGAGATCCGGGCGACGTTCTTCGACGAAAACGGCGACGCCATAGACAGCGTCATCGAACACGCCGAGGACGTCACCTCCGGCGAGGAGTGGACCTTCGAGATCGAGTTCCCACACTTCGGCGACGCCGCCGCTCGCGTGGCCGACTACGAACTCGAGCCGGCCACGAGCGTGTGAGCGTTCGCTCGACGCGACGGGTGCCCTCCGAGCCGCCGACCGACCGTCCCGCAACCGCCAGGAACCAGCGTCGCGAGTCGCAGGCGACGCGACACTCGAGTGTCCCATGACCGGCCGCGATGACGGCGTCTCGATCCTCGCCAGGCAGGGCGGTATCACCTTCGTCGGAAACCTCGCCAAGAGCGTCTCCGGATTCGCCCTCGTGATGGTTATGACCCGCTTCGTCAGCCCGTCGGTCTACGGGCTGTTCATCCTGGCCATCTCGATCGTGACGTTTCTGCGGGTGTTCGCCTACCTCGGACTTCCGCTTGCGATCGACTACTTCGTCCCCCAGTACCTCGCCGACGACGAACCCGGGAAGGCAAAGGGCGTGATCGTCCAGGTCACGGCTGCCGTCCTCGTGACGTCGTCGCTGATCGCGCTCGCGCTCGCGTTCGGTTCGTCCGCAGTCAGCGAGTTCTTCGGCGAGCCGTCGCTGCGGGTCGCGCTGCTTTTGTTGAGCGTCTCCGTGCCGATGCTCGCGATCTACAAGGTGTTGCTCACCTCCTACTACAGCATCAAGCGACTCCAGTATCGCGTCGTGATGAGAGATCTCGTGCGGCCGATCGTTCGCTTCGGCGCGACGCTCGGCCTGCTGGTTGCCGGGTTCGGCCTGCTCGGTCTCATCGGCGGCTACGTCGTCGGCCTTCTCGTCGCGATCACCGTCGGTGCGATCCTCTTTACCTACCGCGCCTGGGAGATCGTCTCGGCCGACCTCGAGTTCGTCGCGCCCGGCCCGATCGCGACCTACGCCGTCCCGCTCGCGATGACCAGCGTCGTCTCCGTGCTGATGGGTCGCATCGACTACTTCCTGCTCGGCTTCTATCTCACGTCCGAAGACGTCGGGATCTACCGCGTCGGCTACATGCTCGGAACGGCGCTGTTGATCATCTTCAGTTCGCTCGCGCCCGTGTTCAAGCCGCTGATCGCCGAACGAAAGGACGACACCGAACTCGTCCAGCGACGGTTTCGCGTCGCCGCACGGTGGATCGCCGGCCTCAGCCTGCCGATCGCGATCACGCTCTCGCTGGGTGCCAGCGCCTACCTCTCGGTGCTGTACACGCCACAGTACGCGGAGGCCAGCGCCGTCGTCGCGCTGCTCTCGGGTGCGTTCCTGTTCAACGCGACCTTCGGCGGGCCAAGCGGCAAGCTGTTACAGGGACTGGGTTACTCGAGGATCGTCTTCGGGAACACGCTGGTCTTGCTCGGCACGAACACCGTCGTCTCGCTCGCGCTGGTGCCGTTTCTCGGCGTCGAGGGGGCCGCGATCGGGTCGGCGACCGCCCTCGTGCTCGTCGGCTCGCTGACGATCGCAGAACTGTACTACCTCGACGGCGTCCACACCTTCACTCGCGACTTCGCCAAGGTCGTCCTCTCGGGCGTTCCGGCGACGATCGCGGGCGTCCCCGTCGTCGTCTTACTGCCGGCGACGGCCGTCGTCGTCGTCCTCCCGGTCGTCGTCCTCGTCGTCTACGCGCTCTCGCTGGTCGTCACGAACGCGTTCACCGACAGCGACGTCCGGATGCTCGACGAGTTCGGCCCCGACCTCGCACACCTCGTAAACAGGTTGCCGACGGACCTCCTGAACCGCTGATCGAATCGGACGATCACCCGTCGACCGCGCCCGTCCGAATCCGCTCTTCGGCCGCCTCCAGCGCCGCCCCGGGATCGAACGTCTCGACGATCGCCTCGAGTTCGACCTCCTCTCGGTCCGCGAGTTCGCGTGCGTGCTCGGTCACGTTCGGGATCGCCCGGATGATGTTGTCGACGATCGGCACGTCGGCGACGCGCGGCGACCGCGACATCGGGTTGAGGTCGACGACGATCTCGGTCTTGCCCATCGCGTCGAGCGCCTCCGCTCGGTCGCCGTCCTCGAGCGGGACCAGCACGACGTCGGCGTCGAAGATCCCGTCGGCGTCGACTTTCGCGCGTTCGTGCTCCAGGTTCGGGATGCGGGCGTCGGCCTCGATCCCTTTGACCTCCTCGGCACCGTGGTCGCGCAGGTGGTCGGCGATGGCCTCGATGCGTTCTGGCGTCCGGTTGAAGAGGTTGACCTCGAGGTCGGCGTCGACGACCGCGGCGAGTTCGACCATCTCGCCGGGCACGAGCGCGGCGACGTTGCCGTTGATCGAGAGCACCGGGTGCTCGGCGAGCAACAACGCTGCGGCGGCGGCCCGTTCGGCCTCGTCGGCGCTCGGCGTCGTCTCCTCGCCGAGCAGGTAGTCGAAGGCGCTCCCCCGCCCCTCGGCGTGCATCCCCTGCAAGTGCGTGATCCCCTTCTCGACGCCGCGTTCGATCCGATGACGCGTGAGGAGGTCCTGGTACCGAGGGTGATCCTCGGGAATCTCCTCTTCGTGTTCGACGTCGGCCGGGACGGTGTCGTGGTCGCTCACGAGGGACACCTCGAGACGGCCGATAAAAAACAGACCGAATCGCCGGCGCAGCTACTCGGTGAACGTGATCCAGCCGTCCGGCGCGTGGGCTTTGACCGCGTTCATCGCCTCTCTCGCGTCCGTCCGACTCTCGTACGGCCGGGTGCTCTCGGCCATCGTCACGCCGTGTTCGTCGACTAACTTCCAGATCCAGCCTTCCTCGTCGTCCGCGGCGTGCAACTCGAAGGCAGCGCCCTCGATCTCGAGGATGCTCGCACCGCCGATCAGGTCCCGGACGCTCGCGAGCGCCTCGCGTGCGGCCTCGCTCGTCTCGTACTGCTCGGCACTGGTCGTGACGGTCGTCCCGTCCTCGTCGATGAGTTGCCACCGCCAGGCGTCCTCGCCTTCGGTGAACAGTTCGAACGACGCCACGTCGAAGTCGACCCGTCCCGCGGCGGGAGCGAGCCGGCGGATGCGATCGATCTCGTCGACCGCAGCCTGCCGAGACGACGCGGATTCGCCGCCGACGCCGACGACGTCGCGGTCTTCTTCGATCAGCTCCCACTGCCAGCCGGCGGCCGCGCTGAGACGGATCGCCGCCGATTCGATGGTGAAAATCGGCGCGTCGGCGGCGTGTCGCTTGATCGTCTCGACGGCGTTGCCGACGGCGGACTGGTCGTCGTAGGAGTCACTCGACTCCGCGATGAGGGACCGATCGCGGTCGAGCAGTCTAAAGCGCCACTCGTCGTCGCCGTACAGCTGGAACGAGGCCTCGCCGACGGCGTGTGCGCTCCCGCTCGCTGCAGTCTCGCGGACGCGCTCGAGGCTCTCGAGGAGTTCGTCCCGGGTCGGGTGTGCCGTCTCGCCCTCGGCGACGGTGACGTTCGACGGGAGGACGAACCGCCAGTGCCAGTCGTTGTCGGCGGCGTACGTCTGGAAGATCGCCTCCTCCATCGTCCGCACGTCCGTCCCGAGGTGCTCGAGGAGCTGGTCCATCGCCTGCTTCGCGGCGCTGCGCGTCGGGTGGGTGGCGGGATCGTCGGCGACCATCTTGCCGCCCTCGTCGATGAGCCGCCAGCCCCACCGGCCGTCCTCGTTTTCGAACAGTTCGAACGCGGCGGTGTCGATCTCGAGCAACTCGGCGTCGGGCGCTTGCTCTTTGAGCGTCATCATCGCCTCGGCGGCCTCGCCACGCGAGGTGTGTTCCTCCCCGCTGTCGGCGAGGACGTTCCCGTCCTCGTCGATGAGTCGCCAGCGCCACTCGCCGCTGTCTGCTTCGTAGACCTGGAACGCGGCGTTCTCGAACTCGATGAGGTCCGCCTCGCTCGCCTGGCTGCGCACGCGCTCGATCGCTTCGACGGCGGCGTCCCGGTCGTCGTGCGGTTCGGTGCTGTCTGCGACGACGTCACGGTCCTCGGTGACCAGCCGCCAGTGCCACGACTCGCCGTCGGGGTAGACCTCGTACTCGGCGTCGTCGATCTCGACGACCGCGGCGTCGCGAGCGTTCGACCCGAACTGCTCGACCTGGGTCTCGCCCTGTGGTCGGGACTCGAGTGCCGACGGGGACCGGGCGACGACCTGGTCGCCGGCGTCGACGAGCCGCCAGCGCCACCCCTCGCCGTGCTCGTAGAGTTCGAACGTCGGTTCGCCTGCGACCGTGACCGACGCCGACTCGAGTTCGCCGAGCAACGCTTCCGCCGCCTGCTCGGCGTCCCGGCGCGAGTCGAACGTCGCGGTGCTCTCGGCCAGCCGGTCGTCTCCCTCGTCGACGAACCGCCAGAACCACTCGTCGTCGCGTTCGCGGAGTTCGACGCCGAGGCGCTCGATCGTGAGCAGTCTGGCGTCGGCAAAGCGCTCGGCGAACGTCGTCGCGGCCTCCTCGGCCGCCGACTGCGTCCCGTATCCCGCGTCGGACGACGCCAGCAGCGTCCGATCGTCGTCGAGCAGTTGCCAGTGCCACTCGTCTCTGTCCTGGTGGTAGTTGAACGCGGCACCGTCGATGTCGATGACGTCGGCGTCCGGACCGCGGTCTTTGAGGAAGCTCACCGACTCCTCCGCACCGTCGCGGTCGGCGAACTCGCCCGCGGAGTCGGCGACGACGCTCCCGTCTTCGCGCATGAGTAGCCACTGCCAGTGGCCGTGCTCGTCTTCGTACAGTCGGAACGCCGAGGTCGTGATTTCCATCAATCCGGCGTTGCCGATCTTCGATCGAACGCTGTCGATGTTCGCCTCGGCCGCCGGGCGGTTCAACGAACTCTCCTCGCTCTGGGCCAGCGCCTCGAGGTGCAAGACGTTCCAGACCCAGTCGCCGTTCTCGTCGCGGAAGACGGCGAACTGGGCGGCCTCGAGTTCGTCGCCCGTGAGAATCGGTGGATCTTCCGTCGCGCCCTCCTCTTCGACGAACATCCCCTTTCGACCGGTGACGATCGGGACGAGCGCGGTGACGCCCGCGATGATCGCGAGACCGGTCGAGTAGATCGTGATCACTTCGACGCTGTAGTCAGCGCCGAACCCTCGCCAGTCGCTCGGGTAGACGACGCCGAAGGAGGCGACGCCGACGAGTGCGACCACGAGACCGACGGCACCCGCCTGTATCCCGCGTCGACGAACGGGGAGCATGAGAACGATCCCGAACAGACAAAGCGACAGTCCGGCCGCGGCTGTGACACCGGATACCCTGATGTGAAAGTACGAATCGGCCTCGCCCGCGTAGCCGACGACGAACGTGAACACCCCCGCCGCCCCGATGAGGTAGCCAGCGATGAAAATCCAGTAGCCGTAGACGTCTTTCGGGGAGTCGGGTTCCCCCACGTAGTGTTCGTACAGCCGAAACAGTCTGTCCCGAGTGTCCTGTATTCTAGACATTCGCTGATTCAAACCGATAACGGAATCGAAGTGTAATAAATTCCCGGACAAGTATAAATTATCTATTGTGTTGTGATAGACACAATATACACCGCGCGTCTCTCACTCGAGTGGCAGGCGACGCTACTCCCGAACGATCGCGTCGAACGCGTCTACGATTACCGTATTCGGACCGACAGAAGCGACTTCGCCAGGGAGCTCGTCTCGGGTGACAGATCGGTGACGACCGTCACTTCAACATCGCGCCCGCAGGGTGAGTCGTACACACCGACGGCTCGTAACCCGCATCCGAGAGGCCGGTCCCGAGGGCGAAGACGGTGTCGCCGAGCATCGCCATCGACGCCTGCCCGCCGACGTCGGCGACCGCCTCGAGCGCGTCGCGAACGTTTGGGGTCAACAGTCCGGCCTCGCGCGCGAACGCCCTCGAGGCGTAGATGAACGACGTGAGCGTCGGCTCCTCGACGACGCGCGACAGCGCCTGTTTGCCGGCCGCCGTGAGCCGTTCGGTGTCGCCCGAGAGGACGTCCGCCGTCGAGAGTTCGCCGAACGACACGTATTCTACGCGCGCACGCGCCGGAACCGCGTCAAGTTTATTGAACTGCGGTGCGCCTGGCTCGAGCCGGATCGGGACGCCGCCGCGGGCCTGCGCGACGACGTCGCCCAGGCCTGTCCCCGCCTGGACCTCCGCACCGTGGGCGATCGTTACCAGTTCGTTCGCCGAGAGCTTCCGGTCGAAGACGCGGTTCGCCGCGAGCGCCGTCCCGAGCGTCATCGCACCGGAGACGCCGAATCCGGCACCGAGCGGCAGGTCGGCGTCGACGTCGACGCGAGCCGAGGCCTCGAGCGTCTCGAGGACCGTCCACACCGGCTCGACGTCGATCGGTTCGCCTTCGAACAGCACCGCCCGGTCGTTCGCCGGTCGGACCGTCACCGTGACTCCGTCGGTGAGCGTGAGCCCAGCCCCCCGGGAACCGGCTTTCGTCGGGTCGTCGTCGTGGTGGGCGCTGAAGAACCCCGTCACGTGTCCGGGGACGAACGCCGTCACCTCGTCGCTCATTACCACGCCGTTTCGTCTCGCGCGATATAACCTTGAAGATTCGCCCGTCTCGAGCCTCGACGCCGTACGGCGACAGCTCTGCTTCTGGTCCCGCGAGACTTCGCCTCGCTCGTCTCGCTGGCTCCCAGGTTTGCCGCCTACGGCGACGAACGCTGGCGATCTCTCGGGAACACCGGAAGACGTTCCGGGCAGCTCGCTTCACTCGCTACCGGGCTGCGACTTCCGAGCTCCCGATCGACGGTCAGCGGCGAACCCTTACGGGCTCAGCCGCTGACGGTCTCGCGGGAACAGAACAGCCTCGCGGATGTTCTCGAGGCCGAGGATCGTCATGACCAGCCGTTCGCCGCCGAGACCGAAGCCGGCGTGGGGCGGCATGCCGTACTTGAACATCTTCGTGTAGTACTCGAACTGGTCGGGGTCGAGTCCCTGCTGCTCGAAGCCCTCGATGAGGAGGTCGTAGCGGTGTTCGCGCTGGCCGCCCGAGACGAGTTCCATCCGCGGGTGCATCAGGTCGAAGCCGGTCGAGAGCTGCTCGTCGTCCTCGTCGTCTTTGATGTAGAAGGGCTTGATCTCGCTTGGCCACTCCGTGATGAAGTAGTGGCCGCCGACGTCGTCGCCCAGCGCCTTCTCCGCCTCGGTCGGCAGGTCGTCGCCCCAGACGAGCTGCTCGTCGAGTTCGCCCGTCGCGTTGATGCGCTCGATCGCCTCCTCGTAACTGATCCGCGGGAACGACTCGGTCGGCGCGTCGAACTCGTCGCGGATGCCGAGCGCCTCGAGTTGCTCGGCACAGTTCTCCTCGACGGCCTCGTAGGCGGCCCGGACGACGCCCTCTGCGACGTCCATCGCGTCGTCGGCGTCACAGAACGCGCCCTCGAAGTCGATCGAGGTCGCCTCGTTCAGGTGCCGGGGCGTGTTGTGTTCTTCGGCGCGGAAGATCGGGCCGATCTCGAAGACCCGTTCCAGGTTCGAGCCGGCCATCAGCTGCTTGAACAGCTGTGGCGACTGGTTCATAAAGGCCTCGCGACCGAAGTACGTGATCGGGAACAGCTCGGTGCCACCCTCGGTGCCGGTGGCGACGATCTTCGGCGTGTTGATCTCCGTACAGTCGAACTCGCGGAACCGCTCGCGGGCGGCCCGCAGGATCTCGGCGCGGATCTCGAAGATCGCCTGGACCTCGTCCTTGCGGAGGTCGAGGGTGCGGTTGTCGAGTCGCGTCGAGAGGTCGGCGTCGACCTTCCCGGAGGGGTCGAGGGGCAGTTCGGGGTCAGCGGGAGCGACGATCTCGACCGACTCGGGGACGACCTCGACGCCCGTCGGCGCGCGCGGCTCCTCTTCGACTGCGCCGGTGACGCTGACGACACTCTCGCGGGCCGCCTCGAGGCCCGTCTCGACGAGGTCGTCGTCCATCTCGTCTTTCTCGAACTTGACCTGGATCTTGCCGCTCGTATCGCGGAGGATCAGGAAGGCGATGCCACCGAGGTCGCGCACCTCGTGGACCCAGCCGGCGACGGTTACGTCCTCGCCCGGCTCGGCGTCGGCAGTGTAGGTTCGGTCCTGCATACCCTTCGATTGTCGGAGCCGCGACTTAAGCGCAATCGTTCGGAGCGGTACGGTCGGAACCGGACCCGCCCTCGAGAGCGACCGCAGTTCTTCGCGCTTTTACCGATCGCGGTCGATCGGTTCGACATGGACGACCTCGAGCGACTCGCAGACGAGATCGCCGACGCCGACACGGTCGTCGCGCTGACCGGCGCGGGAATCTCCGCACCCTCGGGCGTGCCGACCTTCCGCGGCGACGACGGCGTCTGGAAACGCTTCGACGAGGGCCAGTTCACCTACGGCCGCTTCCAGCGCGACCCCGAGGGGTTCTGGCGCGACCGACTCGAGCTCTACGAGACGATGTTCGGCGACGGCTTCGAACCCAACCCCGCCCACGAGGCGCTCGCAGCGCTCGCCCGCGACGGCCACCTCGAGGCGATCCTCACGCAGAACACCGACGGTCTCCACGCGAGGGCGGCGGAGACCGTCGCCGACGGCGACGAACACGCGAGCAACCAGTCGGGTGCCGAACTACTCGAGCTCCACGGCAACGCCCACCGGGTCCGCTGCGCGCGCTGTGGCCGCCGGAAACCGAACGAGCCGATCCTCGAGCGGGTACGAGACGGCGACGTGCCGCCTCGCTGTGAGTGCGGCGGCGTGTTCAAACCCGACGTCGTCCTCTTCGGCGAGCAACTGTCGCCCGCGACGCTCCAGCGCTCGCGGTCGCTCGCCCGCGAGAGCGACGTCTTCCTCTCGATCGGCTCCTCACTGTTCGTCGAACCGGCCGCCTCGCTCCCCCGACAGGCGGCCCAGACCGGTGGTACCGTCGGAATCGTCAATCTCGAGGAGACCGAACGAGACCGGGACGCGTCCGTCGTGGTCCGGGGCGACGTCGTCGACCTGCTGCCGCGGCTCCGGGGGCTGGTCGTCGACGACGAGCACTGATCTCGAAAGGTTCGACCGACGCCGGCCGCTCGTAGAACAGATCGACGTTCAGGCGTCGTTCGCGGCCTCGACCGTCTCCCTGACCGCCTCGACGCCCTCGTCGTAGGCGACGTTACCGACGACGATCACGTCGGCGACCGAGGACATCGCGTACGCGGAGTCGTAGTCGTGGATACCGCCGCCGTAGAACAGCGTCGACTCCTCGAGTGCGTCCCGGCCGGCCGCGACGATCGACTCCTCGCCGAGAGTGCCGGAGTACTCGAGGTAGACGATCTCCTGGCCGAACATCCGTTCGGCGATCTTCGCGTAGGAGGCGACGTCGTCCGGGGAGAGGTCACAGTCCGCCTCGGTGTACGTCGCGACGTCGGCCTCGGGGTTCATCACGATGTAGGCTTCGGTCGTCGTCCGCTTCCAGTCTAGGTCGCCGTCGATGCGGACCCACTCCTTGTGCGCGCCGGTGATCCAGAACGGCGACCCCGCGTTGAACACCGTCGGGATGAGATAGCCCTCGAGCGCGTCGTCTTCGACGACGACGTCGGGACTCGAGGGTTCCTGGTAGAGTGGGACGTCGTGTTCGGCACAGGCCGCGATCACCGCGGACATGTTCTCCTCGGTCATGCCGGTCGTCCCGCCGATCTCGATGGCGTCCGTCCCGGTGGCACAGAGGTCGCCGTAGGTGACGCCGTCGGGAAGCTCCTTGTCGGGATCGAGTTTGAGAACGTGGTTCCAGTCGTCCCAGGGCGCAGTCATACCGCTCCGTTTCCCGGTAGACGCAAAAAACCCTGCGAAACGGTCGGAGAGGGCAGTGTTGGACGAACTCATACCGTTTGCTGTCACAGGTTCCGGCGCACCCGCGACCCGTTCGGCGGATACGCCGGCACTGACTGACAGCAGGCGGTATCAGATCCCCTTGCCCATCAGGTGACTCCGCAACACGTCCGCCTGTTTGTTCCCCGTCCCCGTGTTGAGGACGACCACCGTCTCGTCGCCGTCGAACGCGCCGCGCTCGGCGAGTCCCCACGCGCCGCTGGCCGCCGCCGCGGCGGACGGTGCCATCTCGAGGCCCTCGCCTTTCGCGACGGCGATCGCCGCCTCCAGGACGTCGTCGTCGTCGGTCGCGACCGCGCCGCCGTCGCTCTCGCGAAGCGCCTCGAGGACCTGCGGACTCCCACCGGGGTCGGGAATCTCGAGGCCGCCACAGATCGTGTCGGGGTACTCGACGGGTTCGTGGACGTCACGGCCCGCCTCGAACGCCTCGACGATCGGGGCACAGCCGGACGCCTGCGCGGCGTACATCGCGGGCAACTCGTCGATCAGTCCCAGCTCGCGCCACTCCGTGGCCCCCTTGTACATGCCGACGAGGCCGACGCCGCCGCCGGTCGGGTAGACGATCGCGTCGGGCGTCTCCCACTCGAGTTGCTCGATCAGTTCGTACAGCATCGTCTTCTTGCCCTCGTGGCGGTAGGGCGTGGCGAACGTCTGGAGAGGGTACCAGTCGTCGTGTTCGGCGAGGGCGTCCTCGTAGGCCTCGACGGCTTCGCCGATCCGCCCGCCGACGACGGTCATGTCGCCGCCGTGGACGTTCACCATCGCCTTGGTGGTGTGACTCGAGCGAGCGGGGAGGAAGACGTGCGACTCGAGGTCGGCCCGACCCGCGTAGGCTGCCGCGGCCTGGCCGGCGTTGCCCGCCGACGCGAGGGCGACGTCGGTCGCGCCGTGCTGGCGGGCTGCCGTCACGGCGACCGACTGCCCGCGGTCTTTGAACGTGCCGGTCGGATTTCGCCCTTCGTCTTTGATCACGACGCGTTCGACGCCGAGTTCGTCGGCGAGGGCGGGACACTCGACCAGCGGCGTCGCGCCCTCGTCCATCGTCACGGCCGACTCCCGGCGAAACGGCAGCAGTTCCTCGTAGCGCCACATCGAGTCGAACGGTCGCGACGAAAGCGTCTCCCTGTCGAGCGAGATGACGTCGTAGTCGTACGTCGGGTCGAGGATACCCCCACACTCGGGGCACCGATGAGTCGCCTCGTCGGCGTCGAACGTCACACCGCAGTCGGTACACTCGAGTCCGGCGAACGCGTCCGTCGTTTCCATGCGAGGAGGTATCGGCCCCGCCACCAAATCCCTGTCCATCGGAGCGGGGACGCGCAGACGGGCGGAGGAAAACGGCGACGAGCGACGACGTTGGCTCCACGTCTTTATACTTCGCCGCCGAACCGTCGGCCATGACGTCGGAACCGCGAGTGATCGTCGCCGGCGGGGGCCTCGCCGGTCTCGTCGCTGCTCGCCACCTCGCAGCCGGTGGCGTCGCCGTCACGCTGTTCGAACGTCGCGAGGACGTCGGCGGCCGCGTCCGGACCGTCGACCGCGACGGCTACCGGTTCGACAGGGGGTTTCAGGTGCTCTTTACCGCCTACCCCGCCGTCCAGCGCGAACTCGACCTCGAGGCGCTGGACCTCCGACGGTTCGCCCCCGGTGCCTGTATCGCACGGCCGGACCACCGGTCGACGCTGTCGGACCCCCTTCGAGATCCGCGCGCGCTCCCGACGACGCTGTTCAATCCGGATCTCACCGTCGGCGACAAACTGCATCTGCTTCAACTTCGCAGGCGACTCGAGCGGACCGATCCGGAGGTCGTCTTCTCCGGCGAGGACGGCTCGATCGACGAGTACCTCCGCGAACGGGAGTTCACCGACCGGTTCGTCGAGAACTTCGCCGCACCGTTCTACGGCGGCATCACGCTCGATCGCTCGCTGTCGACTTCCCGCCGCGTCTTCGAGTACACGTTCAAGGCGCTCTCTGAGGGCGACATCGCCGTTCCCGCCACGGGGATGGGAGCGATCCCGCGACAGCTCGCGGCGCGCGCCCGCCAGGCCGGGGCGACCGTCGAGACGGGAACGACGGTCGAATCCATCTCGCAGGGCGGCGACGGCGTGGTGGTGACCGCCGACGGCGAGACCCTCGAGGCGGACGCCGTGGTCGTCGCGACCGACCCGCCGACCGCGCGCGACCTCACCGGCGTCGCGAGCGTGCCGACGACGGCGCGGGCCTGCGTGACCCAGTACTACGCGCTCCGGGGGGGAATCGACCTCGAGACGGGAAAGCGGCTGCTGTTGAACGCGACCGAGCAGGGGCCGAACCACGTCGTCCCCCACAGCGACGTCGCGCCCGAGTACGCGCCCGACGACGCGACGCTCGTGAGCGCGACCTACCTCGGCGAGCGCGAGGAAGGTGACGACGAACTCGCCGCGGTCAGCCGGCGGACGCTCGAGTCGTGGTATCCCGAGCGCCGGTTCGACCGGTTCGAGGCCGTTCACACGGAGCGCGTGGCGTTCGCCCAGTTCGCCCAGCCGCCCGGAATCCACGACCGACTCCCCGACGTTCGCGACCCCGAGGGTGCCGTCTACCTCGCCGGCGACTACACGCGGTGGTCGTCGATTCAGGGAGCGATGGAGAGCGGTCGGGTGGCGGCGAAGGCCGTCGTCGAGGACCTCTCGTCTGCGTGAGCGGCGTACACCCGCCGTCGACGCCACGGCCACGAGTGCAACCACACCGTTGACGTACGTCCGCCCCGTCGAGTAACCGATGGCAACGCTCGAGGTTTCCGACGGAACGCTCTGGTACAACGAGGTCGGTGACGGGCCGCCGCTCGTGTTCGTCCACGGCGGCTGGATGAACGGCGACGCCTGGCGACCGCAGGTCGACCGGTTCGCCGACGAGTATCGGACGATCACGCTCGACGTCCGCGGCCACGGTCGGACCGGGACGACCGACCGGGATCGGTACTCCGTCTCGCTTTTCGCCGACGACCTCGAGTCGCTGCTCGCGTCGCTCGAGGTCGAACGACCGATCCTCTGTGGGCTCTCGCTCGGGTCGATGATCGTCCAGGAGTACCTCGACCGCCACCCCGACCGGGCGGCGGGAGCGATCCTCGCGGGACCGGTCCGATCGATGCCGCCGGTCGACGTCCCGACCGGCGTGAAGCCGTTTCTCTCGCCGTTGCCGGCGCTCACGGCCACGCTCTCCGTCGCCGGGCCGCAGGCCACGTTCCGCTCGCTGCTCGGATCGATCCGCACGGTGACCAGCGGGCCGTGGCTGTCGACCGACTCGGCGATTCGATCGCAGGCGATGGAGGCGGTCGGGAACGTCTCGCGCGCGGAGTTTCGGAAGATCTTCGACGCGCTCTACGCGTTCGACCCGCCCGAGCTGTCCCACGTCACGACGCCGACGCTCGTCGTCTACGGCGAGGCCGAAGCGCCACCGGTCAAACGACAGGGGAGACGGATCGCGGCGGCCGTCGACGACGGCCGGTGGACGGAGGTGCCCGACGCAGGACACCTCGTCAACCAGGACAATCCGCAGACGTTCAACGACGTCTGTGCCGCGTTTCTCTCGGATATCGACGCGACGGCGTCGCGAGCGCTCTGAACGCGCGCCGCGCTAGATCGACCGCTCACAGCAGCCGCCGACACTCGCCCAGCGGGGGAAACCAGAGCGTCTCCTCGCCTTTGACGTCCCTGACCGCCGGGTAGAACGCGTCGGCGTCGGTCACGACCGGCGTCTGGAAGTCACCGCTGCGCATTCCGTTGACCGTCGACCCGGGCGCGAGACGGGTAAACGCCGGGAGGACCACCACGTCGGCCCCGTCGTACGTCCCGGGGCCGTACAGCAGACACGGCAGTTTCCGGCCGTCGACCGACAGCGCCGGGTGGTCGTGCCCGACGACGTACCGCTCCGCATCCGCCGTCGGCACCTCGTGTCCGTGCAACGCGACGGTCTCGCCGTCCTCGAGTCGGTACTCGGCCACCGTCTCGCCGTCGTAGACGCCCTCGAGCATCGCGTCGTGGTTGCCCGGCGTGACGACGAGCGTCGCGCCCGCGGCGTCGGTGGCTGCCACGAGGTCCGCGACCGTCTCCTCGACGCCGCGTGGAACGCGCGAGAACGAGTGCAACAGGTCGCCCGCGATCACGACCGTTCCGGGTGAGAATCGCTCGAGCAGCCCCTCGAGGCGAGAGACGGCGTCCGATCCGTCTGCGAGCGGCGCGTCGACGGTCGACGCCGCGGCCCGTCCCAGGTGGACGTCGGCGACGACGAGCGTCTCGGCCGACGGCAGGTAGACGGCCCGGTCGGCGACGGAAAAGGGAACGTCGACCGCGGTCGTCATCGCTCGGGCTCGCCGCCGTCGGCTCGCACCGACGGGCCGAGGGCGTCCTCGAGGTCGTACTCGTTGCCGGTGAGCACGAACAGGACGTCCTCGAGGACGACGAGCACCTCGGGGACGATTCGGACGACGAGGTACGTGATGCCGACGAGTGCGACGACCGACAGCGTCTGGCCGATGTAGTTGTGAGCGACGAGAAACGAGGTGCGACTCGCCGGTTCGCCCATGTACGTAGTCACGACGTAGACCAGCGGCTCCTGCTGGAACCAGCCCCACGGCGAGGCCAGCCCGATGAAGACGTTGCGCAGGAAGTTGAGGAACCAGATGATGCCGACCGCGAGGGCAAAGCCCGCTGCCTTGCGTCGCAGCGGCGCTTTGACGGCGGCGATCAGCCCGCCGAAGATCGCCATGCTTCCGATGCCCGTACAGGCCATGACGATGTACGTGGTTCGACCGGTCACCGTCTCGTCGGGATCGAAGTCGAAGCGGCTCCGGTAGCCGTTCGCTCCCTCGACGAGGCCGGGACTGTAGCCGAGTTGCTCCATTCCCCAGTGGGCCTGGCTGGCCGTCGTCTCGATCAACCACGTGCGAACGAACGGAATCGTCTCCGCGGGCAGGTAGATCAGCCCCATGAACGCGACCGCCTTCGAGAGCACGAGCAGCGAGTCCCGTCCCCGGAACAGGAGGACGGCCGTGTACAGCGACAGCGGGAGGGCTGCGAGACTCAGGATCGTCTCGATCGGACTCTGAACGTGATAGTAGTAGTGGGGCACGAGCGCCAGCCAGAAGACGCCGAAGATCACCCACGCGGCCGACGCGACGTACCGCGGCGCGTCCGAAACGTCGAGCCACTCCAGGAGGACCGACAGGACGAACGCACCGATCACGACCCACGCCAGGACGTCGGTGACAGAACTCGGGACCGAGAACGCCATCGCCGGTTCCACGACGCGCGCGAGTGACGCGACCCGAGGTTCGACACCGACAGACGATGATAGCGGGGCCACCGCTGACGCTGACGACATTGTTCGTCTCGACACCACGGCCCCATCCGCAATCAACCTGACGCCTTCGGTGAGTGTCCTCGAGTGGACGGGGTCCGCGTCTACGGCAGAGACGGCCCGTCTCGAGTGGACCGCGTACTTTTTGCCAGCGCCGAAAGAACTGAGGGACATGGTCGACGTCCTCGACAACAAACGAGCGGCGACGCGGTTTCGCATTCTGGTCGAGATCGCAGAACGCCAGCCGGCGGTCAGTCAGGGAGAGATCGCCGACGAAGTAGACGTGACGAGTCAGGCGGTCAGCGAGTACATCCGTGCGCTCGTCGACGACGGGCTGGTCGAGAAAGAGGGGCGCTCTCGGTATCGCGTCACCAAGGAGGGCGTCGACTGGCTCTTCCAGGCCGCAGGCGACGTTCGCCGGTTCGCCGACCACGTCACCGAAGACGTCCTCGGCGCGATGGGCGAAGACGCCGCCATCGCGACCGACGACCTGTCGGAAGGCGACACAGTCTCGCTGTCCGTCAGAGACGGCCTCCTCCACGCCAGCCCGGGGACCGAGGGACCGGCGACCGGCGTCGCGACGACAGACGCCGCCGCCGGCACCGACGTCGGCGTCACGAGCTTCGAGGGCGTCATCGACCTCGAGCCGGGCTCGGTGACGGTGTGGCAGGTTCCGGCGGTCCGCGCGGGCGGCAGCCGTGCCGTCGACGTCGATCAGATCGCCGACGGCTGTGCGGACGCCGACCTCGTCGCCGCCGCCGGCGTCGAAGCCGTCGTCTCGCTGCGCGAGGCCGGCGTCGACCCCGACGTGACCTTCGCCGTCGGCGAGGTCGCAGCCGACGCCGCAGAACGCGGCCTCGAGGTGGCCGTCGTCGCCACGATCGACGCCGTCGGACGCGTCACCGACACGCTCAGAGACGGCGACGTGACCTACGAAGTGCTCGAGGCCTAGGATCTCACAACGATGGCTGTGACTGGTCGCCGACGCCACCGCACGATGGGGTCGCGGTTGCGGCGGTACAGACTCACAGCCAACGTTATCAGTCGGCGTGTTCTTTCGCCGTCACGTACGCTTCCTGGACGCGACGGAACGACTCCTCGTCGCCGCCGTGGTCGGGGTGGACCTCCTTGACTCGCTCCCGGTAGGCGGACTTGATCTCGTCTCGATCCGCCGTCGTCGGCAGTCCGAGCGCCTCGAAGGCGAGGCGCGTTCGCTCCTGGAAGTCCATCGGATCGGGACCCACCTCGGGGACCTCGAACGGGAGTCGCCGCCCGAGGTGGCTGCCGGGCATCTCGTGTTCGACGAGGATCGGGTACGTGTCGGTCGCGTTCTGGATTCGGAAGAACGCGTGTGCGTCGAACGTCACCGCGACGTCGCGCTCGGGCAGGTAGAATTCGACCGACTCCCCGGCGATCGGGTGATCCTCCGCGAAGCGCTCGCCGATCCGCTGGAGGTACTCGCGGATCTCGACGCGCCGGCGGTCCTCGCTCGAGTACGTCCGCTCGCCGCCGGGCGATCGGTTCGGGAACAGCCGTTCGCCGACGAGGAACAACCCCGCGGCAAACGCCGTGAACACGGCCCCGAGAGCAAGCCCGGTGAGGACGACCGGCGGAATCGCGTCGACGACCTCGGTTGGCACGCTCGGCTATAGGATGTGGGTCCTAAAGAATTTCTCGTCACGCGTCGCACAGTTCGACCGCCGCCGGCAGACGATCAGCCGATGTATCGCAGGTCGTCGTCGCTCGGCACGTCCATCGATTGCTGGTTTTCCATCTCCTGGATCTTGCCGATGACCTCCTCCATCTCGTCGGCGCGTTCGTCCAGCGACTCGTAGTCGAGTTCGAACTCGAGGCGGGTCTCGAGCACCTCGAGGACCGCACGCGCGCTTTTCGGATCGACGAGGTAGCCGCTGGTCTCACCCATCAGACACGCTGCCTCGAAGCCGCGCCGTCCGCCGAGTCCGAGCAACAGGCCGCTGACGCCGACGATGCCGCCGGCCGGTTCGTCCTCGCGGAACTCGACGCCCGCCTCCTCGAGTGGCTCGAGTAGCGACTCGTGGCTGACGGCTCCGAGGACGGCGTACTCGTCGATGAGTTCGCCGGTCGGAACGCCGCCGAGTGCGTACAGTTCCGTGACGCCGAATTCCTCGGCGACGTCGAGAAACGCGTCCGTGAGGAGGTAGTGTCCGTCGTTCGACTGGGCCTGGTGGTCGCCGGTCAAAACGAGCACGTCCCGTCCCTCGGGCACCTCGACCGCGTAGAGTTCCGCACACGTCAGGTCGGCGACGCCACCGTCGATCGAGACCTGTGGCGGGAACTCCCGCGAGTAGATCCGTCGGACGAGCGTGCTCTCGTCTTCGAGTTCCTCCAGTACGTGCTCTGCGGCGAGTTTTCCGACGTGTCCGACGCCCGGCAACCCCTCGACGAGTACGGGGTCGTCGAGGTCGACCTCCGCGACCGCGTCGATGTCGAGTTCGTCCATACCTTACCCGCGATTGCGACGCTTAAGAGCGCGTCGGTACTCGCCGTACGGATCGGCCGGATCGAACGGCGCGGGGGCGCTGTTTACCGCGTCGGCACCACACTCCGGACAGGTCGACGAGAGGGTATAGACCGGGCGGTCGTGGGCCTCGCGCCACGCCGAACACACCCTGATGTCCGATTTCATCGAATCCTGCCTCCAGCCGTCGGCGTCGTCACTCGTCGTCGGTGCGCTGTTCGCGGTGGTACTCGCCCTCGCCGCCGCGGTCTTCGATCGCGGCGACCGCGCGCCGGGCGCTCGCCTCGAGTTGACTCTCGGCGGTCTTGTAGTTCGGCGCCTGGACTTTGATGCGGTACTCGGGTGCGCCGACGTACGTCACCTCGAGGTCGACTTCCTCGGGGACGTCTCCGTTACCCTCGGCCGCCTTGAGCGCCTCGCGAACGCCGTCGACGCCGC
This sequence comes from Natribaculum breve, assembly GCF_023008585.1. Taxonomy (GTDB): domain Archaea; phylum Halobacteriota; class Halobacteria; order Halobacteriales; family Natrialbaceae; genus Natribaculum; species Natribaculum breve. Next base: position 1,345,305 of record NZ_CP095390.1, read on the forward strand.
TCTCGGAGGGGTTCTCGAGGTCGACGTAGCCGGTGACGTTGACGTACGGCACCGAGACGTTCTCGCGGGCGGTCTCGACGATCGCGTCGATCTTCTCGTCGGCGAGGTCGGTGTTCTCGAGGGCCTCCTGGCCGTGGATTGCAGCCTGTTTGAAGCCGTCGTAGAGGCTCCCGTGTGCGGCGAGCAGTTCGTTCGCGATCGAGGTGTACTGTTCGTCCTCGATCTCCTCGCCGAAGGCCAGCTCCATCCAGTTGTCGGCCTTCTGTTCGTTCTTCCACTCCTGGATCTTGTCGGAGCGCTGGTGGTCGTTGACGTCTTTCAGCGAGAGGTCGATCTGCTGGGAAGACTCGTCGACGTCGAGTACCTTGCAGACGACGATCTGGCCCTCGCGGACGTGGTCGCGGACGTTCTTGATCCACCCGCTTGCGACCTCGGAGATGTGGATGAGGCCGCGTTTGTCCTCGTACTCCTCGAGATCGACGAAGACGCCGAAGTCCTCGATCTCGTCGATCTTGCCGACGACGAGTTCGCCGGGGTCGGGCCAGCCGCTGTACTTCATCGTGCTTCGACGGTCTCGACGATCTCGTGGTCGATCTCGGCTTTGCCACCGGTCGGGCGAGCCAGCGTCGTCCCGCAGACGGCACAGGCGACCTCCGTGGAGGCTTTGCCGAAGACGATCTGTTCGTTCTCGCAGTCACTGCAGCGGACGGTGTAGAAGTTTCCTGCCATCGTGATCACTCCTGGAACTCGAGTCGGCCGGCGCGCCACCCTTCGCGGAGGTGGGCCTTGCCGCATTCGCTGCAGCGGTACTTGAGGTCCGTCTTCTTCGTGGGCTTGTCGCCACCGGGCACCTTCGAGAAGCGACCGGCGTTCCCGATGACCGCCTTGTTGCGGCGGGTTCGGCGAGCGTCCCACTTCATGCCGCTCGAGCGGCCCGTACGGACCTTCTCGACTTCGTGTTCCTGATGTTCGTTGCAGTGCGGGCAGTACGTGTTGAACCGGCGTGGCATCTGCATAGTTATCTCACTTGCCGAGAGTTATGGCACGCCCGTTTAAAACGCGTTTGGTTCGCCGTCGGCCGAACTGTGGGAATCGCCCGCAGGGGCGACGACGCCGTTCGTGAGAACCGACGACGTGCACGCGGGACGGCACGTGCACGCGAAGCGACGGAGCGGCGACCGAAACCACCAGCGAGCGAACGAGCCTTCGAAGCGCTTAATTTCCCATCGCACGAACCGCCGGTCATGAAGCGGCTCATCATCCACGGGGACCCGGGCATTCGGAAAGGCGCCGTCATCGAGTACGACGGCAGAGAGGTGACCTGTTTCGGGATCAACCGCAACGGGGAGTGGCACGGACCCGACCGCGTCCAGCTCTGGTGTACCGTCGGCGACGAGACCGAGATCGAAGACTACGAGACCCGCAACTACACGCCACACTTCCTCGAGGTCGACCACGTCACCGCCGATGAAGTGACCGTCATCGAGCCACGAGGCGACGTCGCCGTCTGATCGGTTCCCTTCTTCGCGAGGTCTCCCGGGAGCAGTGGTCTCGCCCGCGCCGTCGCGTCGACTCCCGTCCGATAATGATGGCTGTGGCTGGTTGCCGACGCGACCGCAAGACGGGTCGCGGTTGCGGCGGGAACGACTCACAGCTATCGTTGTGAGCGGCGGTCGCACGTCTGCCGTCGTCGTTCCCCGGTTTCCGTCGCAGCGTCGCTCGCTCGAGCGATCGTACCGAATCCGTCCCAAAATATCCGATACGTTTCCGAATGCTTTTACTCTCCGTGAACGCCGAATCCAAATAGATGATCCGGACCGTCGACGTCGTGGTCGGAGCGTCTCGATCCGTCCGGCGTCGTCACCCGCGCTGTCGCCACCACGGGTCACGTCGCTTTCCGACGGCAGAGCCGAGTCGACGACCCCGACGAGTGTCCGACGACGACGCCGACCGGGACTCGAGCGGTCGGCGCTCGCTTCCGACGCGATCGAACCGACGATCGAAACCGGCCACCCGGCCACGGAACGCTCGAGGACGACGATGAGCGACTCGTTCGCCGACGTGATTCGGGGCCGTCTGACGGTCCTGTTCTCGAAGTCGCGGTTCGGCCAGTTCGCGTCCGTCGGGGCCGTCGGCGCGCTCGTCGACAACCTCGTCCTCGTCGCGCTGGTCGAGTCCGCGACGCTCGGTCCGGTAGTCGCGAAGGCGATCTCGTGGGAACTCGGGATCGCGGTCATCTTCGTGATCAACGAACGGTGGACGTTCGCGACGTTCGGCGAGTCGGGGACGCGAGCGCTGGCCCGCCGGTTTCTCCGATCGAACGTGGTTCGGTTCGGCGGGTTCCTGGTCACGCTGGCGGTGCTGGCGGCGCTCGTCTACGGATTCGCCATCTGGTACGTCGCGGCGAACGTGATCGGAATCGGCGTCGGGTTCTTCGTGAACTACGTTTGCGAGAGCCTCTACACGTGGCAGGTCCACCGAGGCGGGCGGTAGAAACACGCACACGGCGTCCGAATCACAACCCTTAACTACGACACCGGGTTACGAAGAAGTAGCGGGATGGGATAGCCAGGAGATTCCGGCGGGCTCATAACCCGCAGATCGGTAGTTCAAATCTACCTCCCGCTATGTTTTGGCGCGAACAACTCCGTGAGCGCCAACCATAGTATGGAGTAGATTTGAGCCAGAGAGCAGCTTCGCTGTGACCGTGGTTCAAATCTACCTCCCGCTATACTTCTGCCGCGAGCGAACCCGCGAGCGCCGACTCCGGGCGGTTGCAGTTCGTGGTAAACGAGACGGAAACCGGCAGGTCTCACTGCGGGCCGACGTCTGGCGAGACTCGAGTGACGCCGGTCGCGACCGTAGACTGACGACGATCGTCCAGTGATACGGCCGCTGTACGTCGTTACCGGAGCAACTGCAAGGCGGTTGGCGGTTGCTCCGGTGCCCAGTTACAGCAGACTGCATGAATTATCTGATCGGCATCATATCGAATCCTCTCTTATATTTATGTTGATAATATATGGGTTCGGTAGTGAACCTACCGGTAAATATATGTGTACAAAATAAGAGAGAGTATATCATGTCAAACCGTTTCACGGGAGACAAACGTGCGAAACTGAAAGCGACGAGTTCCCGCCGACGAGTCCTCCAGACGGTCGGTATCGGTGCCGGTGCTGCTCTCGCCGGCTGTTTCGGATCTGAGCCGGACGACAAAGATCCGTCAGTTGACCTTCCGGACGTCGAACTGTACGGGCCGGACGGCGATCGGATCGCGCCGACGATTTTCTTCGATCAGGGCGACGACGTCCACCAGGACATCGCGTCCCAGATACGAAGCGACCTCGAGAAGATCGGCGTCGACTTGCAACTCGAGGGCAAGACGCAACTGATCGGCGACCACTTCGGTTCGGAACCGCTGCCGGGTGAGGATCCAGAGGACTTCGAGTACAACCCAGGGATGTTCAACGCCGGTCCGCCGGACCGGACGCGGACCGTCTCGGACTGGGACATGCTCTACGGCATCGCCGCGAACTCCTACCCGCGAACGCCGGGGAACACCGACACGTTCTGGCTGAAAGACTCGGGGACGAACGCCTACGGCTACGTTCCCGAAGTCGACATGGAAGGACTGTACGAGAACTTCCGGAACGCCGAAACGAAAGCAGAGAAACAGGAGTACCTCAACGAGATCATGGGTGCGCTCACCGACGAACTCCCGGCGAACTTCATGTCGGAGTCGCTGCGATTCTGGGGGTTCGAAGAGCAAATCAACACGTCAGACGAGTTTAACCTGTACGGCTACTCGCCCGACTGGATCAACCGATATCGCGACGACCAGACGGTCGGCGGCGACTACGTCTGGCTGACGGGCAATCAGTTCAACGAGGCGTACCTGCCCGAACAGGAGGACGTCAACTCGAGCTACCGGACCAGTCTCATCTCCGACTACTCCTACGCGATCGACACGAACGACGAGGTCTTCCCGCTGTTCATGGACGTCGAGGACAGCGGCGACGGGGAAGTGTGGGTCTGTACCCTCCGTGACAACCTCGAGTTCGGAACGGACGCGGACGGAAACTCGTACGGACAGATGACCGCCGAAGACTGGGTCTTCCAGATCGAGAACGTCCACGGCGTAGCCGACGACGCCGCCGACATGTGGAACGAGGATCAGCCGCCGGGCCAGCCTGCGGACTGGGTGGACGTCGAGAACGTCGAGCAGACCGGGGAACTCGAGTTCCAGCTCGAACTCGTCGAACCGGATCCGCTGTTCCCGCTCCGGCCGATCCTCTGGGGCGAGTACTGTTACCCGCGAGCGCTCTACGAGCAGTACGCGCCCGACGCGGAGGCGCTTCGCCAGTCGGACGAAGTTCAGAAGTTTACCTGGACCGGCAACCTCGGCCCGTACACGTTCGAAGATCGAACGCCCGGACAGACGGGGTCGTTCACCGCCGTCCGCAACGACGACTACTACATGCGCGAGCACACGGACGACAGCAACGTCCAGGCCATGGACGACGCGTGGGCGGACGCGCCGTACTTCGATCAGTTCCAGTTCGACGTCGAGGCCGAGCAGTCGACCCGGGTCGAGCGGTTTCGCAACGCGGAGGCCGATCGGATGGAACTCCCGAGCGAGAACGTCCAGGAGTTCAAGGAAGCCGTCGACGAGATTCGCGTCGAAGAACAACAGGATCCGTACATCAACTTCCTCTTTTTCAACCAGCGATCGAACGGGAGCATCCTGACCCGGGAGCGGGACGGCCGGGAAGCCATCGCGCGCGTGGTCGACAAAGAGACGATCACCCAGGACATCCGGCGCGGGCAGGCTGACCCCGCGGTCACCTTCCAGCCGACGTGGTCCGACTGGTACGACGAGTCTGCTGTCGACGTCTACGGCATCGACATCACCGAAGACGACATCGTCGCGGCGCGTGACCTCCTGCGTGACAACGACAACTTCACGCTCGAGGAGGTCTGAGCCGCGCGGACTACGAATACAGTACGGAGTTTTCCAATATACGCTCTATGAAATGGTATGTCATTCGTCGGGTGCTCTGGGCCGCCTTCGCCTCGTTTATCATCCTCACGATCACGTTCGTGCTGATGGACCAGGTGCCGAACCAGCAGCTCATGCAGGCGGAGTTCCAGGCTGCAGTGAACGACGTGGACGTCGAAACGGCCGTCCAGGCGGAGAAAGAGCGGCTCGGACTGGATCGACCGTTCCACGAACGCTACCTCGACTTCATGACGAACGTCTTCCAGGGTGACTGGGGCTGGTCCTACGAGTACGACCAGCCTGTCGTCGACGTCGTCCGTGAGACCGTCCCGTACTCGTTGCTGTACGGGGTTCCCGCGATCGTCCTGTCGACGGTCATCGGGACCGCGATCGGGCTCTACTCGGCGGTCAACCAGTACACGAAGAAAGACTACGCAGCGACGTTCGCCGCCTTTTTCGGCATCAGCATTCCGAACTTCTGGTTTGGGATCGTGTTACTCGTCGTCTTCGGGTCGTGGCTCGGCTGGGTGCCGATCGGCTGGAACGCAGATATCCCGTTGGCCGCCGACGGAAGCTGGACGCTACTCGAGACCGCCGGCTCCGATCATCCGGCGTTCTTCCGCCAGGACTTCGAGGGCGAGCGCTACGTCGGCATCCTCAGTCCGGCCAACCTCAAACAGCTCATCCTGCCGACGTTCGTGCTGATGACGGGCGCGATCGCCTCGGTCATGCGCTATGCGCGCGCGGAAGCACTCGAGTACGTCGACGCCGACTTCGTCAAGACAGCGAAGTCGAAAGGCGTCAGCAACCGTGCGATCGTCACCAAACACATCTTCCGGCCGGCGTCGATTCCGCTGATGACGATTCTCGTCGGACGGATCCTCGGTCTGGTCCTGTTCGGCTCGTACCTGATCGAGGTGGTGTTCGGGATACCCGGCATCGGGCTGGCGTCGTTCCAGGCAATCATCAGACAGGACACCGACCTGGTCGCGATAACGATCCTCCTGCCGACGTTCGTCGCGATCGTCGGGAACCTGATCGAGGACATCATGTACGCGGTGCTCGATCCGCGGATCGACTACGGTGATCGCTAATGGGCGAGGATACGGATACGCGGACGAAGGCGGACGGCGGTACCGCACCTCGGGACGTGACCTTCGAGCAGGTCGACTGGGACGAGATCGACGCCGACGGCGTGGCGAGATCGAGAAAACGGGTCGCCTGGCTCGCCGTCGTGAGCCTGTGGACGATCGGTGTGGCGTACGATCTGTACTCCCGATTCGTCGCCGAAACCGGGCAGGCGGCGTTTCCGGTGCTCGGATCGGTCTCACCGGTCGACTGGCTGTGGTCGTTCACGCTGCTCGTCCTCCTGTATTACGGCGTCGTCCCGCTGTACGAAAACCCGCGGATGACCCGCTACTACTGGAAGGAGTTCAAGAAAAACAAAGCGGCTGTCGTCAGTGCGCTGTACCTGATCGTCGTCTTCGCGATCGGCGTAATCGGCCCTCGAGTGTTGCCGGAACCGGAGCCGACGCCGGGGCTGGAGAACCAGCCGCCGGTCTGGGGATCGATCGAAGCGTACAGCGCCGGGACCAGTTGCGCCGGCGGGACGACGACCGTAGACGGCGTGACGATGTGTCAGGGAAGCTGGCAACACCCGTTCGGGACGACCTCCTCGGGCGAGGACATCCTGCTGTCGAGCATCTACGGGATGGAGGTGAGCATGCAGGTCGGCCTGATCGCGACGCTGATGAGCATCTCCGTCGCGGCGGCAGTTGGCCTGACGGCCGCCTACTACGGCGGACTCGTCGACGAGGTGCTGATGCGCTACGTCGACATCCAGATGACGTTCCCGACGTTCTTCCTGTTCCTGTTGCTCGCGTACACGATCGGCAGCAGCCTGTTCGTGCTCATCCTCATCTTCGGCCTGTTCGGGTGGGGGTCGTCCGCCCGAATCATGCGCTCGGAAGCGCTCCAGCGCCGCGAGGAGCCGTACATGAAGGCTGCGAAGAACGCTGGTGCATCGAGCCTCTGGACGATTCGCCGGCACCTCCTGCCGAACATCTCGAACAGCCTCATCACCGCTGCGACGCTGACGATTCCGTCGATCATCCTGGCCGAGGCCGCGATCGCATTCCTCGGACTCGGAGATCCCACGGTTCCGTCCTGGGGGCGGCTAATCTCGGACGGTCGCGATCAGCTCCGCACCGCGTGGTGGATCTCGACGATCCCGGGCGGATTCCTGTTTTTCACCATCCTCGCGTTCAACTTCCTCGGCGACGCGCTCCGGGACGCACTCGACCCGAGACACGGAGGGAGTGGAGAATGAGTACACGAGACGACACGACCGACGTTCGAGACGTACCGACCGAACGGGACGATCAGCCCCTGCTGAAGATTTCGAACCTCCACACCTACTTCAGGACGGACAGCGAGGACGTGCGGGCGGTCGACGGGGTCTCGCTGACCGTCGACCCCGGCGAAACCGTCGCGATCGTCGGCGAAAGTGGGTCGGGAAAGACCGTCGCCAGCGAAGCGATCACGCGGCTGTTCAAGTCCCCGCCCGGATACATTCCCGAGGGCTCGATCGAGATCAACGGACGGGAGATTACGGACCTGTCGGACGAGGAACTCCGTCGGGTCCGGGGTGGCGAGGTGAGTCACGTCTTCCAGAATCCACAGGGCGCGCTAAATCCGGTGTACACGATCGGCTGGCAGATCCGTGAAGCGCTTCAACTCCATGCCGACGTGTCCAAATCCGAAGCTCGCGAGCGCGCCGTCGAGTTGCTCACGCAGGTGGGGATCCCCGAGGCGAGTTCCCGGCTCGACGACTACCCCCACGAGTTCTCCGGCGGGATGAAACAGCGGGTGCTCATCGCGATCGCACTGGCCTGCGAACCGGATCTGTTGATCGCCGACGAACCGACGACGGCACTGGACGTGACGATCCAGGCCCAGATCCTCGAGCTACTCGCAGAGCTCCAGGAACAACGGGACATGGGGATGCTGTTTATCACGCACGACCTCGGCGTCGTCGCCGAAATCGCCGATCGCGTGGCCGTGATGTACGCCGGAAAGATCATGGAGAAAGGATCGGTCGAGGACGTCTTCGAAACGCCGGCCCATCCCTACACCCGGGCGCTGCTCGACTGTCTCCCGGGCCGCGGCGGAATCGGCGGTATCCCCGGCGAACTCCCGGATCCCCGGTCGCCGCCGCCCGGTTGCCGCTTCGCGGATCGCTGTCGGCACGCGATCGACGCCTGTCGAACCGGCGACCAGCCAGGAATGCACCGGGTCGGGGACGCGCCCGATCACACGACCTCCTGCGTTCACTTCGAACCGGGGCGAGATTCGAGTACCGTCCTGGACGCCGGCTCCGAACCCGCCGGATCACCTTCCCCGCCCGACGATCTCGAGCGAGGTGGGCGGCGATGAGTCGATCCGACGAGCCGCTGCTCCGCGTCGACGGACTGAAAAAACACTATCCGATCACCGAGGGGATACTGAACACCGAAGTCGGCCGGGCCCGTGCAGTCGACGGAATCAGTCTCGAACTCGAGCGCGGCGAGACGTTCGGCATCGTCGGCGAATCCGGCTGTGGCAAGTCAACCGCGGCGGCGTCGATGGTTCGCCTCGAGGAGCCAACCGACGGCGAAATCCGTTTCGAGGGCGAAAACGTCCTCGAGTACGACGCGGCGGAACTCCGCCGGTTCCGCCGGGAGGTCCAGTTGATCTTCCAGGACCCGGACTCGAGTTTCGATCCCCGGATGAGCGTTGGCGACGCAGTCGCGGAACCGCTCGTCGTCCAGGGGATGAGCGATCGCGAGCGACGCCGGGAGATCGTCGCCGACCTTCTGGAGCGCGTCGGCCTCTCGGCCGCGGACATGAAGCGGTATCCACACGAGTTCTCCGGGGGCCAAAAACAGCGGATCGGGCTGGCCCGGGCGCTCACGGTGAACCCGAAACTCCTCGTCGCCGACGAACCCGTCTCCGCACTCGACGTTTCGGTCCAGGCAGAGATCCTCCGTCTTATCGACGAGTTCCAGCGGGAACTGGGGCTGACGGTGCTCATCATTAGTCACGATCTGGGCGTCGTCCGGCAGGTGTGTGACCGGGTCGCAGTGATGTACCTCGGCGAGTTCGTAGAAGTCGGGCCGACCGAGGAACTGTTCTCGAATCCACAGCATCCCTACACGCGGGCGCTGCTGTCTGCCATCCCGACGCCCGACCCGACGGATCGGGGTCTCGGCGTCGAACTCACAGGCGACGTCCCGGACCCGTCGGATCCACCGAGTGGCTGTAAGTTCCACACGCGCTGTCCGGAGGTGATCCCGCCGTCGGGGATCGATCTGTCACAGGAGACCTGGCGATCCGTCCTCACCTTTCGCAAACAGGTCGAGCGCGAGTCGATCGACGTAGAGAGCATCGTCGAGATGGGCGTCCTGGAATCGGGCGATAAATACGGGAACCTCGAGGAGCCGTCGCCGGACGCGATCGACGACGCGGACCTCAAACGGTGGATTCGGTCCGAGTACGACGTCCCCGACCGGCTGGACGATCCGCGTGCCGAAGCGACGGTCGACGACGCACTCGATGCGATCGTCGACGGCGACCACGACCGCGCGAAAGCACACCTCGCGGAGGAGTTCACGACCGTCTGTGAACGCGAGAAACCGGAACTCGAGGCATGTGGCACCGAACAGGAGGCTGCCTGCCATCTGCTCGACGACGTCCACGTCGAACTCGACGAACTCCGATTGACGGAGTAAAATGGTGTCGACGTGGACGACCGTGCGAAACGAGATGCCGTATTCGAACGGGACGGCTGCAACGCGTCAGGACGTGATCGTAAACCTCGTCTCGCTGACGAGGTCGCGCTCGTCGGGTCGATCGACGTTGAGGGCGACCGAGAGGGTGTGTTCGCCCGACTCGAGCGGTTCCCACTCGCGTTCGGTGACCTGTATCTGTGGCTGCCAGCGTCGTTCGATCACCTTTCGTTCGCCGCGGGAGAAGTTGATGACGCTCTTTCGGTCCGGAATCTGCGCCGGGACCTCGCTCGCGCGGTCGACGTCGTCGACCGACCAGCGCCAGAGTTCCGGCGTCTCGGTGACGATGCGGACGGGAAACGGGAGGCGGTTACGGAACGTCGCCCGCCAGCGGATCGGCTCGCGGGGTTCGTACTCGTCTTTGTTCGTCTCGAGGTCGACGCTCACCGCGCGGTCGCGAAGCCAGACCGGGAGGAACGCGTGACTTGCTGCCTCCCAGTCGATCATCTTCCGGGATCGCTCGTCGGTTTCGCTCGGGGAGAACGGGTCATCGTCGTCCCGCGAGAGCGCGTCGGACTCGTAGATACGACGCATCGACGACTCGTAGGGGAGTACTGCCCAAGAAACGTTCGTTTCGGGACGCGACCTCGCTGCCGATCAGACCTCGCTGTCGATCATCTCGTGGTACGGACACGCGATCTGGTGGGAGCCGCCGACGTCCTCGAGGTCCGGGTGGTCCTCCCACTCGCCGCAGTCGCCCTGTGCGATGGGACAGCGGGTGTGGAACTTACAGCCGTTCGGCGGATCGAGCGGCGAGGGGACCGATCCTTCGAGGATGACGCGGTCGCCCTGCCAGAGCGGATCGGGTTCCGGGATCGCAGACAGCAGCGCGTGGGTGTACGGGTGGTACGGCGGGCTGAAGATCTCTTCTGCCGTCCCGACCTCGACGATCTCGCCGAGGTACATGACGGCGATGCGGTCGGCGATGTGCTCGACGACCGAGAGGTCGTGAGCGATGAACAGATACGAGAGTCCGAGGTCGTCCTGGAGGTCCTCGAGCAGGTTGAGGATCTGTGCCTGCACGGAGACGTCGAGCGCGGAGACTGGCTCGTCACAGACGACGAAGTCGGGGTCGACCGCGAGCGCGCGGGCGATGCCGATCCGCTGGCGCTGGCCGCCGGAGAACTCGTGTGGGTAGCGGTTGGCGTGGCTCGGCTTCAGCCCGACCGTGTCGAGGATCTCCGCGATGCGGGCGTCTCGCTCCTCGCCGTCGGCGATGCCGTGGACGTCGAGCGCCTCGCCGACGATGTCGTTGATCGTCAGCCGGGGGTTCAGACTGGCGAAGGGGTTCTGGAAGATGTACTGCATCTCCCGGCGCTTCTCCCGGAGCGCCGAGCCCGACAGCTCCGTGATGTCCTCGCCTTTGAAGTAGACGCGTCCGTCGGTGGGCTCTTCGAGCTGGAGGAGCGTCCGCCCGAGCGTACTCTTCCCACAGCCGGATTCGCCGACCAGGCCGAGCGTCTCGCCTTCGCGGACCTCGAGGTCGACGCCGTCGACGGCGCGAACCTTCGACTGGTTGCCGAGCACGCGGTCGAGGAAGCCGTCGGCGTTGCTGTAGTACTTCGTCAGTTCGTCTGCCTGAACGAGCGGTTGGCTACTCATAGGTCTCCTCCGTCAGTACTTCGACCTGGTAGGACAGTTCGTCCTCGAGGTCGCCCGTGTAGGCCAGACACGCGGCGGCGTGTTCGCCGTCGTCGTTCGGGTTCGACGCCTCCCCGGTCTCTGTGTCGACGAGTTGTGGCTCTTTTCGACTGCAAACCTCCTCGGCGTACGGACACCGCGGGTGGAAACTACAGCCCGGCGGCACCTCGACGAGGTCGGGCATCGTCCCCGGAATCGTCTCGAGGCGGTCGCGCCTGTCGCCGATACGCGGAATCGATCCCATCAGCCCGACCGAGTAGGGGTGTTTGGGCTCGTAGTAGAGTTCCTCGACGGGCGCTTTCTCGACGGCCTTGCCGGCGTACATCACCATCACGCGGTTGCAGATCTCGGCGACGACGCCGAGGTCGTGCGTGATGAGCTGGATCGCCGTATCGAAGTCCGACGCCAGTTCGTCGAGCAACTCGAGGATCTGCGCCTCGATCGTGACGTCGAGTGCGGTCGTGGGCTCGTCACAGATGAGCAAGTCGGGATCACAGGAGAGTGCGATCGCGATGACCGCACGCTGTTGCATCCCGCCGGAGAACTGGTGGGGGTAATCGCTGTAGCGCTCGGCGGGGTCGGGGATGCCGACCTTCGCGAGCATCTCGATCGCCTGCTCTTTGGCCTCCTCGTCCGAGACGTCTTTGTGCGTGCGGATGCCCTCGGCGATCTGCTCGCCGACCGTGTAGACGGGGTTGAGCGCCGTCTCGGCGTCCTGAAACACCATGGCGATCTCGTTGCCACGGATGCGGCGCATCTCCTCGGGGCTTTTCTCGAGGAGGTTCTCCCCCTTGAACAGGATCTCCCCGTCGACGATCTCGCCGGGGCTCTCGATGAGGCCCATGACCGACAGGCTCGTCACGCTCTTGCCGGCACCGCTCTCGCCGACGATACCGAATTTCTCACCGCGGTCGATCTGGTAGCTCACGCCGTCGACCGCGCGAACGGTTCCATCCTCAGTGTAGAACTGCGTAACTAGATCGTTGACTTCGAGTAGTGCCATCTATTGCATCCTCTGTTTCGTTGCGGTGTCTCCCTGTGGGTCGAGTGCGTCGTTGATCCCGTCGCCCATCAGGTTGATAGCGAGCACGAACACGACGATCGCCAGGCCGGGGAAGACAGATACCCACCAGTAGCCCTGAGCGATGGTGTCGCGAGTGCTCGAGAGCATCGTCCCCCACTCGGGGGTGCCCGGCGTGAGACCGAGTCCGAGGAAGCCGAGCGCGGCCGCAGAGAGGACGACGGTACCGATCGACAGCGTCGCCTGGACGATGACCGGTGCCATCGCGTTCGGAATGACGTGTCGGAAGATGATCGAGCGATCGGTCGCGCCGAGCGCTTTCGCCGCGAGTACGTACTCGTTTTCTTTCACGCTCAGTACCTCACCGCGGATGAGACGGGCGTAGCTGATCCAGCCGGTGATCGTCAGCGCCAGGATCAGGTTCCAGAACCCCTGACCGAGCGCCGCGATGATCCCGATGGCGAGGACGAGAAACGGGAACGCGTAGAGAACGTCGACGAGACGCATGATCGCCTCGTCGATCCAGCCGCCGAAGTAACCGGCGATAGAGCCGAGTGGAATCCCGACGAACAGGGCCAGTACGGTCGCGATCAGCCCGATCGAGAGGCTGTACCGGGTCCCGACGAGCACGCGCGAGAACAGGTCTCGGCCCGACCAGTCGGTCCCCATCAGGTGTTCGACGCTCGGGGCTGCGTTTGGCGATCCGACGAACATCTCGCCGGGACCGTACGGCGTGAGTGCGAACGGCTGTACCGTAAGCGACATGCCGGCGACGTCGACGGAGATCGGCCGTGCGAAGACGGCGACGACGGTCATAAGCGCCATGACGCCGACGCTGAGCATCGCGAGGCGGTTGCTCTTGAACCGTCGCCAGGCGTACTCCATCCGGCTGGTGCCGCCGTCGGATTCGGTCTCGGACCAGTCCGAGATCGGGTTGCGGTTGCGCACTCGTTCGGCGTCGAATCCCGTAATTCGGATTCGACCACGCTGTGTCGTCGTGTCTCGTTGTTTCTGTCTCATTCTTAGTAGCGGATCCGTGGATCGAGCCACGAGTAGACGATGTCGGCCAGCAGGTTCGCGATCACGATCGCGACGCCGGTCATCAACACGCCTGCCTGAATGATCGGGAAGTCGCGCTGACTGATAGACCTGACGAGAAGCCGTCCGAGGCCAGGCCACGAGAAGACCTGCTCGATGACGACCGACCCGTTGATGATGAACGCGATCTGGATCGCCGCGACGGTGACGACAGCGATCATCGAGTTGCGAAGGACGTGCTTGAAGATGACCGTTCGTTCGCTCAGCCCCTTCGCACGTGCCATCCGAACGTACTCCTTGTTGAGTTCCTGGAGCATCGACGACCGGACGAGACGCATGATGAGCGACGCGGATGCGGTCCCGATGGTCACGGAGGGCAAGATGAGGAACTTCAGCTTCGCTACGCTGAACAGCGGGGCGTCCGGCGGAATCGCCCGGAAGATCCCGAGATTGACGCTGAGAACGAGGATCAACATCAGGCCGAGCCAGAAGTTCGGCGTCGCGATTCCCAGCAGGGCGGCGATACGACTGACCTCGTCGGTGATGGTTCCGCGCTTGACTGCGGCGATGATCCCGGTCGGAATGCCGACGCCCAGACCGATCAGCCACGAGAAGAGACCGAGCGCGATCGTGTGATCGAGTCGCGTGCTGATCTCGTAGGCGACGTCACGGCCCGAGATGATCGACTCGCCGAAGTCCAGGACGATCACGTCCTGGAGCCACAGTAGATACTGTTTCCAGAGGGGCTCGTCGAGGTTGTACTTGGCGTACAGTCGTTGTTCGGCCTCGGGTGAGACGTTCGTAAACTGGAGTATGAACTCGATCGGATCACCCGGGATCAGCTGTACCAACCCGAACGAAACCATCGTTACCCCGATCAAGACGGGGATAGAGACGAGGATGCGTTTGACAATGTACCGTGAAAGGCTCATGTTTCGATAGACAAGGGGGAGGGGCGGTTAGAGTCTAACGCTATTCTTCGAGGACGTCGATGAGTTCCTCGTTGTCGAGCGCGAATCGCTTGGCGACGGGCGAGATCGGCCCGTACGCGGGGACACCGATACCGTCGTAGACGGTGTCGATGATCTGCTGGCGCGGGATCAGGAGTGCGAGCGCGCGACGCACCTTGGCGTTCGTGAACGGCTCGTGCTGGACCGGGGGAATGAGCATGTCGAAGCCGCCACTCGTCGTACTCTTTGCTACGATCTCGTCGCTCTCGTCGAGGTCCTCGAACGACGCCGGAGGCGGACTCACGACGTGAATGTCGCCCGCCTCGAGGGCGCTCTGTCGGACGGAGGACTCGACGATGACGCGGAACTGGATCGTGTCCGGTTCCGGCGCGCTGTCCATGAGCTCCTGGCCCCAGTAGTCGTCGTTACGTGAGACCCGGTAGAGTTCGTCGGGCTGGTACTCCTCGTGCATGTACGGCCCGGTTCCGATCGGCTCGTCCTGCAGATCGACGGCACCCTCGCCGCCGTACTCCTCCTCGATGGCGGCCATCGGGACGATGAGCGCGTTGCCGACGTTGAGCAGGAACGGCGCGTAGGGCTCGGAGAGTTCGATCTCGAGTTCGTAGTCGTCGACGACTCTGATCTCGCCGTCCTCGCCGAGCCAGTCGTAGACGTCGGCCTCGCGCGGCGTCCCCTGGTAGCGCTCCATCGAGGCTTTGACGTGGTCGGCCGTCAGCTCCTCGCCGTTGTGGAACTGGACGCCTTCCCGGAGGTAGAAAGTGTACGTGGTGTCGTCCTGTTGCTCCCAGTCTTCTGCGAGCCACGGCTGGGGTTCGCCGTTGTAGTCCGTGCCGACGAGCCCCTCGTAGATGAGGGGGACGGTCGTCTGGGTGGACGTCGTGTCGTTCTGCTCGACGGGGTCGAAGTTCGCGATGTTGGCACCGACGGAGGCCTTGAGCTCACCGTCCCCGTCGGGGTCGGCAAACGAGATGCTCGTGCCGGCGTAGACGTTGTAAACCGTCGAGAAGCGCGTGCTGTCGAGCGGGGAGACCGTCCAGTTGTCGAGGGCCTCTTCGCGGTGGGCGATGAGTTCCTCGCCGAACCGGACGAAAGTGAGCGGCGACTGCTCGGCGACGAGCTTCTGGAGTTCTTCGTAGACGTCGACTCGAGCCTCGGGGTCGGTCTCGGCTTTCCCCTCGTCGATGAGGGCGTCGAGTTCCTCGTTGGCGTAGTGGTTCGTGTTACAGCACGCCGGCGTGTGGAAGTCAGAGTGCAACAGGAAGCCCACGTAGGCGTCGGGGTCGTAGCCGGCGCTCCACCCGAGTGCCGCGAGGTGGTTCTCCTCTGCGGACTCCCCGGAGAGCACGATCTCCTGGTAGGTCGTCCACTCGTACTGCTGCAGTTCGAGGTCGAAGTATCCCGTGTCATTGAGGACCTGCTGGACGATCTGCGACCACTGGACACGCTGGGGGTCCTCGTTCGTGACGAGGTCGGCCTCGTACGGCGGCTCGAAGCCTTCCTCCTCGAAGCCTTCCTCGAGCAGCTGTATCGCGCGTTCCTGGTCGCCGTTGCCGTCGCCGTCGTCGCTGTCTCCGCTGAGACAGCCGGCGACCGCCACCGCGCCGGCGGCACCGATTCCCTGAAGAATTCGTCGTCGGTCGAGACCGGACTCGACCTGTTTGTTGTCTCGTACCATGCGTTGCAGATGAGAATTCTATCTCTATATATGTGTTGATTTTGGACCAAGATTTGGTCGGATCGGCTGATACAACAGTCGCGAACTTTGGCAAACAGACAACTAGTTTATAGGGAGTGTGAGACGGCACACCATCGTCCTGGGCCGACAGCCAACCGGTGGCCCGTACTCGTCGGAGGACCGACCGCGAGCGAAACGCGTTCGGTGGCGCTCTCGCAGGTCTGCTGTACGTCATTCCCGGAGCAACCGCCGGATCGCTCGCAGTTGCCCTGGAAAACGGATACAGCAGGCGGTCTCATAACGATAGCTGTGAGTCTGTACCGCCGCAACCGCGACCCGTCTTGCGGTTGCGTCGGTAACCAGTCACAGCCATCATTATCAGTCACCTTCTTCGTCGACGATGACGACCTCGCCGTCGACGACGTCGACGTTGATGAGCGTCTTGACGTCGTAGCCGGCGTCGTCGACCTTGTTCTCGCCGCCGACTTTCTTGATGACGGCGACGGTGTCGATGACCTCCGCGCCGATCTCGTCGAGCGCCGTGAGGACCGCCGCGAGCGTCCCGCCCGTCGAGAGGACGTCGTCGAGGACGAGCACCCGCTCGCCCTCGCGAACGTCGTTGATGAACATTTCGTTTTCGGAGTAGCCCGTCTGCTGGGAGATGGCGACCTCGCCCTCGAGTCCGTACTCGCGTTTTCGGATGACCGTCAGCGGAATGTCGGTCATCAGCGAGACGGCCGTCGAGATGTGAATGCCCATCGCGGCGGGCGTGACGATCCGATCGACGTCCTCGAGCTGGGCCTTGCGGATGATCCGGATGACGATCTCGCGCAGCAGACCGGGATCGAGTTTCGGAACGCCGTCGCTTATCGGGTGGACGAAGTAATGGTACCCCTCTTTCTCGATGATAGGTGCCTCGAGCAACGACCGCTTCAACTGGTCCATGTCGTGGGTGTGGTAGTGATCGAGTAAAAGCTGACGATACCCCTCGGCAGTGCTACAGCGGCCCAAATTTCACCATTCGAGGGCGATCAGTCGTCGGTCCCGTAGCTGAGTTCCGGCGGCTGGTCGCCGTGGCCCAGTCGCATGTTCCGCTCGTAGTAGATGTGTGCCGCCGCCGTCAGGGTGAACGTGGCAGCGATGAGCGCCGTCCAGGCGAGCGCTGGAACCGTCGTCAGCGGGTAGACGCCCACCCACAGCGCCGCGACGAGCGCACAGCTGATCGCACCGAGCGAGAGGTACAGTTCGCGCCAGGCGAACTCGTACCCGGGGACGATCTCGAGGTAGATGCTGATATCGCGCGTCCGGTCGGTCGACTGGATGAGTCCCCGATCGGAGTCGAACGTCAGGATGCCCGCCTCGTCCATCTTGGGGAGGTGTGTCTGCTGTAACGTGGTGTAGACGCGTTTGCGCTGTTCGGGCGTGACGCCCTCGAGTGTCGTCTCGTACTCCCAGGCGGCGACCTGCTGGGCGAGGTCGCCGAGTTCGACCGGTCGCTCGTCCTGTTTCAGGTACTGGACGACGTATCGTCGCCGTTGATTTCGGAGCAGGTCGAAAATCTCACCTTTCGAGAGGGGTTGCGGTTCCGTGTGCCCATCCGTCACTTCATGTCACCTCGACGAATAGATTCGAATTCCAGCCACCAGCCATTAATTCGGGGCATGAACGCCACCTATATAAGAGTCGTGACTGACGGTAATTGATACTAACAGATTATTTTCACTTCAGTCGACGACGACTGCGAGGGAGGCTGCGACCTCGTCCGCGAGACCGGGTTTCGAGCCTTCGAACCGGGCGACGTCACTCGCGTGAACCAGGAGTGCACGCGTGTGATCTGCCCCCATCACACTCGCGTCGTTGGCGACGACGAACGCGAGGTCGGCCCGCTCTAACGTCTCCCGTGCGGCGTCGATCATCGCGCCGTCGTCGCCGGAGGTCTCGGTTTTGAAGCCGACGATCGGCAACTCCGGACGACGGTCGCGAACGCGGTCGATGAGCTTTGGCGTCGACTCGAGGTCGAGCGAGAGGTCCTGCCCGGAGCGGATCTTCTCGGGTCGCCGTTCGACCGTGTAGTCGCTGATGGCGGCGACACAGACCAGGGCGTCGGCGTCCTCGCAGGCCTCGAGCGTCGCCTCGAGCATCTCGGCGGCGCTCTCGACCTCGCGGACGTCGGCGTAGGGCACCGACGTCCCGCCGGGCGGCGACTCCTGTGAGAGCGGGTGTGGCCCGACGTCGCCGTGGACCAGCGTCACGTCGGCACCGCGGACGTAACACGACTTCGCGACGGCCCGTCCCATCTTCCCCGACGACCGGTTGGTCAGCACCCGAACGGGATCGATCGCCTCGCTGGTCGCGCCGCTGGTGACGACGACGCGTTCGCCCTCGAGCGACCGATCACCCGCGGCGCGAGCGACCTCGAGGACGATCGCCTCCTCGCTCGCGATCTTGGCTTTCCCCTCCTCGAGTCGCGGGTCGACGAAGTCGACGCCCCAGGACTCGACGCGCTCGATCGCCTCGAGGACCCCCGGGTGGTCGTACATCGGCTCGTGCATCGCGGGTGCGACGACGACCGGCGTCCCCGATCCGAGCGCGGTCGTCGCGCAGGTCGTGACGGGCGTGTCGTCGACCGCGCTGGCGATCTTGCCGACCGTGTTGGCCGTCGCTGGCGCGATCAGGAAGACGTCCGCCCACCCCTCGAACCCACAGAGGTCGACGTGCTCGACCGCACCCGTGATCTCGGTGACGACGTCGCGTTCGGTCGCGAACTCGAGCGCCCAGGGGTGGACGATCCCCCGTGCACTCCCCGTCATCACCCCTCGCACGTTGGCACCGTGTCGCTGGAGTTCGTGGGTGAGTTCGACCGTCTTCACGGCCGCGATCGATCCCGTCACTCCGAGCGCGACGTTGACTCCCTCGAGCATTCGATCGCCCATTCAGTCCCGAGGGGTTAATCGTTGGCGTTGCGCGTCGACTGTGGTCGTTCAGGCGTCGTCGTCGACGCTCGGGTGCATCGTCGGCGTCGCGTCGAGCGGTTCGGCGAGCCGGTCGCGCATCGTTTCGCGGGCGCGTTCGTCGCGCGTCCGTCGTTCGTCGTCGTCGATCTCCGCACAGCCCGGCGGCACCTCGCGGTCGCGGCCGGTGAAGTAGCCCTCGGGTGCGATCCAGTCGTGGTAGAACGGGACGTCGGCGTCGTGGACGACCGCGAGGGCGACTTTCGAGCCGTGACCAGCCGCGACGATTGCCTGGTGGGGTTCGCCCGCGATCCGACCCGCGGCGTAGACGCCGTCGACCGCCGTCCGACCCGCCGCGTCGACGTCGACGACGTGCTTGCTCCCGCGCTGTTCTCGCTCGACCTCGAGCGAGTCCAGGTACGAACTGTCCGGCCACGAGGCGGCGACCACGCGCTGTGTCTCGAACGACTCGCCGGCGTCCGTCGAGACGACGAAACCGTCCCCGGACGGGTCGACCGACGTGACGCGGCCGGGTTCGAACGACGCGCCGGCGTCCGTCGCCTGCTCGCGGGTCAGCTGCAGGTAGCGGCGAGCGTCGAATCCGGCCGGGAGGCCGGGATAGTTCTCGAGACTGGCGTTTCGCGCGAGGATGGATTCGCCGTCACGCGATCGGTCTTCCGCCGGGGCGTTCGGCCGCCGTCCGTCGACGACGAGCGTCTCGAGTCCCGCGCGGGCAGTGAAGATCGAGGCGGCGAGTCCGGCGACGCCGCCGCCGACGATCAGTACGTCGTACATGACTGATCGTCCCGAACCGCAGCTATACAAGTGTAGCGAGTCCTGGCCCGCGAGGTGAGCGCGGTGGACCGAAACGGCGACAGCAACGCTTACGTTCGACTCGGTGATAGTTCGTCTGTGGACAGGATTCTCGTCAGCACCGTCGTCTATCGCGCTCCCGAGGAGATCTTCCCGTATCTCGAGTCGTTTACCGACTACCCGCGTTACGCCGACCACCTCGAGTCGGTCACGAGACGCGACGGGAGCGACGGCGTCCGCTACGACCTCCGGTTGACCTGGTGGAAGCTCAGCTACACCGCCCGATCGGAAGTGACCGACGTGACCCCGCCGACGTCGCTCGAGTGGCGACTGGTCAAAGACATCGACGCGCGTGGCGAGTGGCGCGTCGAACCCGAACCCGAATCGGCCCCGGCGGGCGAGGAGACTGCGAGTCGAATCTACTTCGAGGCGGTCTACGACCCACACTCGGCGGACAAAGACGTCGTCTCGCTCCCTCTGTTCGTCTCGTTTGGCTGGGTGGTCGAGAAGATCAAGCCACGGCTGCTGGCCGAGGCCAAACGCGTCGTCCAGCGACTGGTCGCAGACATCGAGGGCGAGTCACGCCAGGTCGAGTTGACGCTCCACGAGACGCCCTGATACGGACCGCTGTACGTCAAGTACCGGGGCAACCCACGAGACGGGTCTCGGTTGCTCCGGGACACAGGTACAGCAGACCGTACGAGACCTGCCGTATCGCGTCCGAAACCCTCGAGACAGTAACCCACTTACGCGTCGGCGGAAAAGTCGTGCGTATGCCTCGGGAACGAATGGCAGAGGTGGCCCGTCCGTGCACGTGATCGTCGTCGGCGCAGGCCAGGTGGGCTCGAACATCGCGTCGAGTCTCGCCAGCGAACACGACGTCGTCGTCGTCGATCTCGACGGGGATCGAGTCGAGTCGCTCACCTACTCCCACGACGTCCTCGCGATCCGGGGCGACGGGACCGACCTCGAGACGCTCGAGGAAGCGGGGATCACCGAGGCCGACATGCTCATCGCGAGTACGGACCGCGACGAGACCAACATCGTCGTCTGCGGCACGGGAAAGGCGGTCGGCGACCCGTTCACGATCGCCCGCGTCAAGCAGACGCAACTGCTGCGAACCTGGGAACAGTCCGAGCGCGTCTTCGGCGTCGACTTCATGGTGTGTACCAACCTCCTCACCGCGGAGGCGATCGTCCGCATCGCCGGCCTGCCGGGTGCCCGCGACGTCGACGCGTTCGCGGACGGCCTCGTACACATGGCCGAGTTCGAGGTCGATCCGGAGAGCCCCATCGCCGGCGACACCGTCTCCGAAGCCGACCGCTTCGAGCCGCTCACGTTCGCCGCGATCATCCGCGACGACGACGTCGTCATCCCCAGCGGAGACACGACGATCGACGCCGGTGACGAGGTCGTCGTCATCGGGAGCGTCGAGAGCGTCCGCGACTTCGCCGGCGCTCTCGCACCCGCGCCGACGCTCGAGGACGCGAGCGAGGTCGTCGTCGTCGGCGGCAGCGAGATCGGCTACCAGACGGCCCGACTGCTCGGGCGGGAAGGGTTCTCGTCTCGGCTCGTCGAGCGCGACGCCGATCGCGCTCGCGAACTCGCCGAACGGCTGCCGAACACGCTCGTTTTAGAGAGCGACGCGACCGACATCGACTTTCTCGTCCGCGAACACGTCGACGAGTCGGACATCGTCGTCGCGGCGCTCGACAGCGACGAGAAGAACCTGCTCGTCTCGTTGCTGGCGCGACGCATCGGCGTCGAGCGCACCGTCGCGATCGTCGAGTACGGCGAGTACGTCGACCTCTTCGAGACCGTCGGCGTCGACGTCGCGATCAATCCTCGACTCGTCACCGCCGAGGAGATCACCCGGTTCACCCGCGAAGAACAGACCGAGAGCGTCCACATCGTAGAGAGCGACCGCGCGGAAGTCCTCGAGATAGAGGTCGACCGCGACAGCTTGCTGTTCGGAAACCGCATCCAGGACGCGACGGAGACCCTTCCGGACGGCGTCGTCGTCGCCGCGATCACTCGAGACGGGGAGTTGATCGCCCCGCGTGGCGAGACCGTCGGCGAACTGGACGATCACGTCGTCGTCTTCGTCGACACCGCGGTCGTCGACGAGGTCGAGTCCGCGCTGTGACTGCCGCTGTCACGCTCGAGTGATCGCGCGTCGAACGGAACGAACGACGGTACCAGTCGTCTACTCCTCGTACTCGCCGCCGTAGCGCATGAAGAAGTAGACGAGCGACAGCGTCGAGATCATCCCCGCGACGGTCCCGATCAGCAGCGTCAGGGCTCCGTCGGGGACGAGTTTCGCCGGACCGGCCTCGCCGCCGCCACCGCCACCACCTGCGTCTTCGGTGACCTCGATCGTTCCCGTCATTCCGAGCCCGACGTGGGGCGTGCAGTGGAACTCGTAGGTCCCCTCGGTCTCGAAGGTGTGTTCGTACTCGAACGGCGCGTTCTCGATCGCCTCGTGGCCCTCCCAGCTGGAACCATCGGGCGTGCTGTCGACGGCGATGTTGTGGTTGTCCGTCTCCCAGACGAACTTCACCGTCGTCCCCGGCTGGATCTGCATCGGGCTCTCGGTGGCGGGCTCGAAAGCGTAGTTGACGAGCGTGACCGTCTCGGTCGGACCGCCGCCGCCACCACCGCCACCGCCGCCGCTTTCGCTCTCGTTGCCCTCACTTTCGTTCCCTGCCGTTTCGTTGCCTCCAGTGTCCCCGTCGCTCTCGTTTCCTTCCTGTGCGAGCGCCGCCGAACTCGCCGCCGTCGCACCAGCAACGCCGACGGTACCGACGAGAAACCCCCGGCGTGAAAGTCGGTCGTCGTCCTCGAGTGGGTTCATACTCGCCTGATTAGAAACCCCCACTACTGAAATCTTCGATTCCGTCGGCAACGGTACCAAGTCTCTCGATCGGCCGATTCGCGACCGGTAGACCCGTCAGAACGGCGAGAGACGCCTAGAGCGTGTAGTCGAACCCGCCGTCTTCGCTCTCGAGGAACGCCTCGAGCAGGTCGATCGTCGCGGTGACGTCGTCGACGTGGGCGGTCTCGGTGACGGTGTGGAGGTACCGCGTCGGGATCGAGAGCGCGCCGACGGGTTTTGCACCGTGGGTGTGCTGGAACCCCGCGGTGTCGGTGCCGCCCGCAGGGAGCACCTCGAACTGGTGGTCGATTCCCTCCGCCTCGGCCACGTCGCGGAGCCGACGGTGGACCTTGGGATTCGTGATGACGCTCGAGTCTTTGAGCTTGATCGCCGTCCCGTCGCCGAGTGCGGTGACGTGTTCGCCTTCGTCGAACTCGGGGACGTCGTTGGCGACGGTGACGTCGAGTGCGATCGCGAGGTCGGGATCGACGTCGACGCCGAGCGCGCGGGCCCCGCGGAGGCCGACTTCCTCCTGGACCGTCGCGGCGAAGTGGATCGTCACGGCCGGCGTTTCGATCCGGCGGGCGACCTCGAGCATCGCGAACAGACAGATCCGGTCGTCGAGTGCCTTGCCCGTTACCGTCTCGCCGACGCGTTCGGTGGTCTGGTCCATCGTCACGAGGTCGCCCGGCGACACTCGTTCTCTGGCCTCGTCGACCGGCAGGCCGAGGTCGACGTAGACGTCCTCCACGTCGGGCGTCTTCTCGCGTTCCTCCTCGTCCAGGGTGTGTGGCGGTGGCGAGCCGATGACTCCCGGCAGGTCGCCGTCGTCCGTGTGGACGGTGACGCGCTGGGCTTTCAGCACGCGCGCGTCCCACCCGCCGAGGGGATCGAGCTCGAGGAAGCCGTAGCCGCCGTCGTCGTCGCCGCGAACGTGGCGGACCATGAAGCCGATCTCGTCCATGTGCGCCGCGACGACGACGGAGTAGTCCTCGTCGCCGTCGGTTCGCGCGTCGATCGTTCCGACGACGTTGCCCATCGCGTCGGTGCGGACCCGATCGACGCTGTCTGCGAACTCGCGACGGACGAGTTCGCGGATGCGGTCCTCGTATCCGGGGACGCCACGCGCTTCGGTCAGTTCCGCGAGCAGTCCGAAATCGAAGTGTACGTCGTCCATGTCCGGTTCTGGGGAGAGTGCAGCATAAGCCCGCGGAAACGCCACGGGGAGTGCGCCCGGTTGATCCGTCGAGACGCCGCCGACGGGAGGGTCCACCGTGAGCAGTGTTCGAAAGGCCCGTGATAACGTTCCGATGTCAACCGCGGGGTATTAACGGGTCGGTCGGCTATGTGGGAGTATGAGCGACGTACGAGTCGCCGGCGTTGGCCTCACCTCGTTCGGGAACGTGCCCGAACGGACGGGCCGAGACCTCTTCGCAGAGGCGAGTATCGAAGCGTTCGACGATTCCGGGGTCCCTCGAGACGACGTCGAAGCCGTCCTCTACGGGAACTTCATGGGCGAACTGTCGGAACACCAGGGACACCAGGGACCGCTGATGGCGGAAGCCGCGGGCGTCGACGCGCCGGCAACGCGATACGAGTCGGCGTGTGCCTCCGGCGGCATGGCCGTCCGCGAGGCCGTCAAACGCGTCAGAAACGGCGAGAACGACGTGTTGCTCGTCGGTGGAACCGAACGGATGACCAACCTCGGGACCGGCGGCGCGACCGAAGCGCTCGCGATCGCCGCAGACGACCTCTGGGAGGTCCGCGCCGGCATGACCTTCCCCGGCGCGTACGCGCTGATGGCAAAGGCGTACTTCGAGGAGTTCGGCGGCGAACACGAGGACCTCGCCCACGTCGCGGTGAAAAACCACGAGAACGCCGTCCCGAACGAGAAAGCGCAGTACCGCAGCGAGATCGACGTCGCGGACGTCCTCGAGGCACCGCAGGTCGCCTCGCCGCTTGGTCTGTACGACTCCTGTCCGATCTCCGACGGTGCGGCGGCGCTCGTGATCACCAGCGAGTCCTACGCCGAGGAACACGACCTCGACGCACCCGTCGCGATCACCGGGTCGGGTCAGGGTGGCGACCGGATGGCGCTGCAGGACCGCGAGTACCTCGCGCGCTCGCCGGCCGCCCGCGCTGCGGGCGAGGAGGCCTACGCCGACGCGGACGTCACGGCCGACGACGTCGACTTCGCCGAGGTCCACGACTGCTTTACGATCGCCGAAGTCCTCGCACTCGAGGCGCTCGACCTCGAGTCGACCGGCGAGGGGATCGCGGCCGCTCGAGACGGTCGCACGACCGCCGACGGCGACCACCCGATCAACCTCTCCGGCGGGCTGAAAGCGAAGGGCCACCCGGTCGGCGCGACCGGCGTCTCCCAGGTCGCCGAAGTGACCTCGCTGCTTCGCGGCGACCACGCCAACAGCGATCACGTCGCCGACGCGACGACCGCCCTCACACACAACGCGGGTGGGACGGTCGCGAGTGCGGTCGTTCACGTACTGGAGGTGGTCGCATGAGCGACCACTGGAAGCGAACGCGAGTAC
This sequence comes from Natribaculum breve, assembly GCF_023008585.1. GTDB lineage: Archaea > Halobacteriota > Halobacteria > Halobacteriales > Natrialbaceae > Natribaculum > Natribaculum breve. The sequence goes on from NZ_CP095390.1 coordinate 1,370,664, forward strand.
ACCGGAGCGCCGCTCTGGGGGTGGTCGCATGAGCGACCACTGGAAGCGAACGCGAGTACACCGGAGCGCCGCTCTGGGGGTGGTCGCATGAGCGACGTCAGAGACGCCGGCTTCGACGACTGGCTCGACGCCCTCGAGGCGGGCGACCCCTACTACCTCGAGTGTCCCGAGGGGCACGGTTCGCTGCCGCCGCGCCGGGTCTGCCCCGAGTGTGGGGCGACGGACCTCGAGCAGCGGCCGCTACCGGACGCCGGCGAACTCGAGACGTTCACGATCACCCACGTTCCGACGCCGGCGTTCGAGGACGACGCGCCCTACGCCACCGCCGTCGCGGACTTCGGCCCCGTCCGGGTGACGGGCCAGGTCGTCGGGATCGACCTCGAGGAGGTCGAGACCGGCCAGACCGTGGAACCAGACGTGATCACGTCGGAGACCGACGGCGAGCGAGTCGTGGCGTTCCGGCCGCGATAGCTCTACCGGTCGGCAGAGTCCACTCGCAACGCCGGTCGTACGTCCGATCTGGCGCGCCCGCAAATCGGCCTGCAGTTGCGTCGAGAACGGGGGTGTCATCGGACTGCTCTCGGCGAAGTGTTCTGGTGCCACACGATATTTGCTCTCAGAAAGATCAACACTCGAACAGCCGCGCAGAGGTGCCAAGTAGTCCTGTTCCACGAAGTGACCGCCGAAAGTGTGAAACGAGTATCACATCCCAGGGGTTTTGCCGGAGCAGCCCCTACCGTGATTAATGGACTGTGTCAGTCATTACCAATCGCTCGAGGACGTCGGAGACGGACCGTCACCGGAGCGGAGCAGCCGTGTCTGGTGAGCTCGTCGGCGCTGTTGATCGTGCACACCGATCGGGCGTCGCGCTGTCCCGGTACTTCCGGCGGCTGTTGACCCCGCCGCTCCCGGGTGACGGGCTGCTGTTGTTCGGCTTCGTAGAGGGGGTGCTCGGCTGGGGGCTGTCCTGGCTGTTCAGCCAGAACCCCGGCCTGGCTCCGATCGGGGTGATCCCGTCGATCGTCCTCACGTGGGTCGCCCTGACCGGCGGGATCATCTTCGTCGGCGTGACCTACACTTCACCGACCGTCAGGCGAAATCGGGTCTGGGTGGTGTGGGGTGGGCTCAACGTGGCCGCGACCGCGGTCAATGTCGCCGCCCTTGCCGGAACGCTCCCGTCGGAGCTGCTTGCGTACGCGTACTGGCACCCGTGGCTGGCGGTAATGGGGATCGGCTACCTCGTGACAGGGCTGTACAACTGGCAGAGCCCCCAGATTCGCCTTCATGAGCGATACGTCTACATCGCCACCGGACTGGTGACACTCGGCCTGCTGGCCGCGAGCCTCGGGCCGCTGCTCGGGTTCGTGACCGCCAACATCTTCGTGCTCGGCGGGGTGCTACAACTCGTTCCGATCGGTCACGACGTGCTCGCTGACGCAGTGCTCATCGCTCGCGCACAGTAGCTCCTCACCGTAGTGGGAGAACGACACTTTGACCAACCGATACCCGATCCACGAGCCGACTCATGTACGACACCATCGTCCTTCCGACAGACGGTAGCGAGGCGACCTCCGACGCCGCCGCCCACGCGTTCAGCCACGCCGAGCAGTACGACGCCACGATACACGTGCTGTCGATCGTCGAACTCTCCAGCGGCCCCGGGACCGCCGGCCGGAACGAGGAAAAACTCGACCGACGACGACGTGAACGGCTGGCAGCAGCCGAACGACTCGTCGAAGAGCACGCCTCCGAGGGCGTCGACGTGACCACCGTCGTCGAGTTCGGGAGCCCCGCTCGGGTCATCACGGAGTACATGACGAGGGTCGGGGCCGACCTCGCAGTCATGAGCACCCGCGCCCGGGGCGCCACCAAGCGGTTCATCTTCGGTAGCATCACCGAGCAGGTCATCCAGGCCAGCGACACACCCGTCCTGGCGGTCCAACGGTGACCCCAGACAACTCCCCGTTCCCCCAATGAATCACGACCGCATTCACGCACGAGAGCCGACTCATCACCGAGACCAGTGGACAGTTGGGACCATCGAATCGATCGAGGAACGGGACGGCCACTGTGTTGTTACGGTCAGCGCCGAACAGGGCGGGACACGAGACCTCGTCGTCACGCTCGCCATTCGCGACCTTTTCGTGAGTCGGCTGGATATCGACGAGGGAGCGTCACCCGTCGGCGAGCAGGTCTGGTATCGGAAACACGGCAGGCACTCGTTCCAGTAGAGAACACCGAAACGAGCGACCTGAACCCCAACCAGCGGTGTCAGACCCCCCAGCGGCTCCACGCGAAGACCGCAGCGACGACGAGCGCGAGAGCGGCGAACGCACCCCACTGCCCGAGCTGGGTGTCCGCGAGCGGTGCCACGAGGTCGACCAGCCCGGTCGCCTGCACGAGCGCGAGCGCGAGCAGGAGGACGGCGAGAATCGAGACGACGCCGATCGTCGTCCCCTCTTTCATCATCCAGGCGGTCTCTCTCGCCTCCTGTTCGCTGTCCCGAGTCGGTTCCTCGATCGCTTCCGCGTCCGGTTCCTGTTTCGACGGCCTGGCGTCCTCGTCGATCTCGTCCGGGGAGGTTCCGGGAGGCGCGTCGTCTCGGTCACTCATACTCGATCCTCGAGTGGTACGGTCCGCGTACGGGTACCGTTTCGACCTGCAGATACAGGCGCGAGGACACCTCGCTGCCACGCCGAGAACGCAGGACTAGTCCGTCGCTCGAGGCAGTTCCGCCTCGAGGTACTCGAGGAACTGCTCGGGGTGTTCTGCGTGGGGAAGCAACGTCGCGTAGTCGACGACGACGAGGTCGAGGTCGGCGGCCTCGGCGAGGTTGCGGCCGTCCCGGAGCGGGACGAGTTCGGCGTCGCGACCCCAGACGAGGGTGACGGGAATCTCGAGGACCGCGAGTTCGGTCGCGAGGTCGACGTCGGGGTCGAGAGTGCCGGCGGCGAACGAGGCGGGGGCGAAGCGCGCGCCCGGCTGGTGGGCGCTGCGCCAGGCGTAGTCGACTTCCTCGTCGTCGATGCTGTCGGCGTCGTAGTAACCGTCGCGGTCGAGAAAGAGGCGGATCGACGGTTCGCTCGCGAGCAGGTTGAAAAGCGCCGTTCCGACGACCGGCGTCCGGAGGAGCGTCCGTACCCAGGGGCGGTCGCTCGTGGTCTCGGCGGTCGGACAGATCAACACGAGGCGATCGACGTCGGCGTCGGCGTCTGCGGCCGCCATCGCCGCGAACGACCCCGAAAGCGAGGAGGCGATCACGATCGGCTCGTCGGTCACGTCGGCGGCGAACGCACGGAGGAACGCCGTGTAGAGGTCGGCGTCGTAGACGAGCGGTGGACGGTCAGACCGACCGAATCCGGGGAGGTCGACCGCGATAACGTGGTAGTTCTCGGCGAGTTCCTCGACGATCGGCTCGAACTCGTAACTACTCGCCGCCGCGTTGATCCCGTGGACGAGCAGGACGTCGGGGTCGTTCGGGTCGCCGGCGGCCGTGTACGCCACGTTCATCCCCCGCCAGCGGTAGGTCCGTTCGACGCCTGGAAGCGGGTTCTCGAGGTCGCCGGCCCGTCTGGCGAGCAGTCTGTTCCCGACGACCGCCGCACCGACTGCACCGACGCCCGTCGCGAGTGCCGTACGGAGCTTCATACGCTCCCGTTGGACGACGACGGCCTTAGAACCGCGGATCTCGGCGAGAAAGTCGGGTTACAGACGCAGACGACGACCGCTCGAGCGCCAGCCGGCCGAATCGACGACGCGACTACTCCGACGGCAGTTCGAGCGACTCGTACTCGAGTTCGTCGAGACACGCTTCGACCGGGTCGAGCGCGCCGTCGGCGATTTCGTAGGGGTCCGTCTCGCCCCGTCGGACCGCCTCGGCGAGCGCGTCGACGCCGCCGGCGCGCTCGAGTTCGTCCTCGAGCACGGCGTGGACGTCCTCGCGAAGTAGCGTTCGGATCTCCTCGGCGTAGCGCTGTCGCGTCCGTTCGGCGAGCGTCCCCGACTTCTCGAGGTACGTCCGGTGGTCGGCCAGCGCGTCGATGAACGTCTCGACGCCGTCGCCTTCGGTGGCGACCGTCTCGACGATCGGCGGCGTCCAGCCGCCGCTCGCGCCGTCTACGTCCGTCGCGTCCGCGTCCGCGTCCGTGCCCATCGCGTCCGCGCCGTGGTGGCCTGCGCCACCGCCGAAACCGGCACCCTCGCCGAGTTCGATCATCTCTCTGAGCTCCTGGACCGTGCGGTCGGCACCGGGACGGTCGGCCTTGTTGACGACGAAGACGTCGGCGATCTCCAGGATGCCGGCCTTCAGCGTCTGGACCGAGTCGCCAGAGCCCGGTGGGACGAGGACGGCGACGCTGTCGGCGGTGCGAACGATGTCGATCTCGTTTTGGCCCGCCCCGACGGTCTCGATGACGATCTTGTCCTTGCCGAAGGCGTCCATCGCCTTGACGGCGTCCGCCGTCGCCGTCGAGAGCCCGCCGAGCGTCCCGCGGGCGCTCATCGACCTGACGAAGACGTCCATGTCGCCGACCGTCGAGGCCATCCGGATGCGGTCGCCGAGCACCGCGCCGCCGGTAAACGGCGACGACGGGTCGATCGCGACGACCCCGACCGTCTCCCCGCGCTCGCGGTAGGCTTCGGCGAGTTTGTCCACGAGGGTCGACTTCCCGGCCCCGGGACTGCCCGTGATCCCGATCACGTCGGCGTCGCCGGTGTGGGCGTACAGCTCCGAGACGAGGTCGCGATAGCCCGGCGACCGGTTCTCGATCTTCGAGATGGTCCGCGCGAGCGCCCGGTGTTTGCCGGCCAGGAGGTCCTCGAGTAACTGCTCGTCGGCGGCGTTCATCGTTCCGGGGCGTTCTCGCGGACGAACTCGATCGTCTCCTCGATCGACGTTCCGGGTCCGAAGACCGCTGCGACGCCTTCGTCTTTCAGCTGTTCTTTGTCCTCGTCCGGGATGACGCCGCCGACGAGCACCATGGTGTCCTCGAGTGCGTCGTACTCCTCGAGTCCGTCCACAATCTTCGGGACGAGCGTGTTGTGTGCACCCGAGAGGATCGAGATGCCGAGGACGTCGACGTCCTCCTGGACCGTCGCCTGGACGATCTCGTCAGGTGCCTTGTGCAGTCCGGAGTAGATGACCTCGAAGCCAGCGTCGCGGAACGCCCGTGCGATGACGTGGGCCCCGCGGTCGTGACCGTCGAGGCCGACTTTGGCGACGAGACATCGAATGGACCGTTGCTCCTGTTCGCTGGTCATGTCACACTGTTTCGTGGCCGGTCGTTTGACTCTAACGGAAGTTACTTGCAAATGGATGGTACGACAGGACATCACACAGATCGTGTCCGTGCGCTGGACGGTGGTCGCCAGCCGGCAGTGGCGACCAGCGAGACAGCCTCGAGTGGACACCGACGTTCTCCGCGAACGACCTGTCGTGATAGCGCGGGGAAGACTTGTATTCTGCGCGTCTTTCGCAGAAGAAGTAACACGAACCAAAGGCTAAAGAGCGGAACGACCCAATATTTGCGTAATGACTATCGTTCGTATGTTGCGGAGGGATCTATCGTGGGCGTCGAGATAAAAGAGACGAGGGTGAGCGACGCCGAGTTCGAGGCGATGGAACGGTTCGTCTTCGAGTACCTGTCAGCTAGCGTCGAGAAAGAAGACGAGGGCGGTCGCATGCGCTGGTACCCGTGGCACTCCGCCCAGTACCGACACAACCACATCCTCAACGTCGTCTCACTGGCCGAGGAGATCGCACGCAAGGAGGGTGCCGACGTCGACGTCACCCGCGTCGCCGCGCTCTTTCACGACGTCGCGAAACTCGAGGCCGACCAGGAGATGCACGCCGAGGCCGGCGCTCGCGTCGCCCGCGAGTACCTCAACTCCCACGGCGAGTACCCCGACTCGTTCGTCGATCAGGTGTGTCGTGCGATCGAGGACCACTCCTACCAGGGCGACCTGCGGGACCTCCCCCTCGAGACGCAGTGTCTCATCGAGGCCGACCTGCTCGACAAGGTCGGTGCCAACGGTACGGCCCTGATGCTCCTGCGGATGGGCTACGAGGCCCGTACGCACATGGACGCAGACGAGATGGTCGATCGCGTCATGGAACGCGGGATCGACGCCGCCAACCGCGTCAGAAGCGACACCGCCGAGAGCATCGCCCACCAGCGACTCAAGCGCGTCCGCTGGTTCCGCGAGTGGCTCGAGGACGAGGTCGCCGCGATGGGCGAGTAGCCGACCGTGACAGCCGATCCTCGAGAGGCGACTCGAGTCGCCGGTGGTGACCTCGAGTCACCGTCTCTCCCGAGCGTCGACGCCGACTACCCGTCGGGCTGCCTGTATCGCAAGACGAGGTAGACGAGGCCGACGATGATCACCGGGTAGACCAGCGCGGCGAGGTACGGCCATCCGGACATGATCGAGAGTCGTCCCGGAACCGTTCTGATCGTTTCGATTCGAGCGGAGGTCCTGGCTCGAGCGAGTGGCACTTCAGAACAGCGCCGTGAGGCCGATCCAGCAAAACAGCAGCCCGAACCCCCCGAGGACGAGGCCGCTCAACAGCGCGACCAGCGGCGCGAACGCGTCTATTCGCCGCCCAGTCGCGACGAGCGCGGCCGGGTAGGCGATAACCCAGAGACCGATCCCACCGAAGAAGCCGACCAGCAGCGCGGGGCTGCCGGTCTCGACGACGAACTCGCCGACCAGCGCGGCGAGGACGTCGGGGACGTGGTCGGTCACCGCGAGCGTCCCCGGTCGGACGAGGCCGATGCCGACGGTGAGCCAGAACGCGATCTGGTAGGGGTTGGTCAGCGAGAGCGCGAACGCCTTCCGGAAGCCGGTCGAGGCCTGGGTGACGTCGCCCTGGGTGAATCCCGTCGCCGCGGTCACGTTCCGCAACGCGTCGGCGGCGAACGCCAGCATGAGGACGCCGCCGACGAGAAAGAGGGCGTCCTGAACGGTGGCGTGACGCTCGAGGACGGCGGCGACGCCGGCGAACGTGAGCACGAAGAAGATGACGTCGGCGAGCATGGCACCGATGCCGGCCTTGAATCCGGAGGTCCAGCCACGGAGGACGCTCTCCTCGGCGATGATCGCGTTCATCGGCCCCGGCGGGGCGGCGAGTGCGACGCCGAAGACGATGCCGGCGAACGTCGTGACGACGGGAGAGGTCACGGTACCCGGTCCGTAGTGAGCAGACAAAAGTGTCGCGGAACGCGAGTGACGACGCCGTGGGGCGTCGCCGACGATCCCCTAGACCCGCTATCGGGACAGCCGTGGATACGACTGGCTCCCGCCGCTCGAGTTACGAGCCACGAGCGTCGCCACCGCGGCGGACCCACCCGTTAGCGACCGAACGCGTTCCTCGTAGTGGAGGATCGTCAGGTCCAGACACGCCCGCAGGAGGTCGTTCGACCGGTACCGGTGACGGTCGCTCGAGGGACCGACTTCGACCGGGTCGCTCGAGCGCAGGTGGTGTTCGTAGACCAGGACGCCACCCGGTGCCAGCGCCGCCTTGAGGTCGGGGAGGACCTCGAGCGCGGCGAAGAAGCTCACGGTGATCACGTCGTAGGCGTCGTCCTCGAGGTCGAACGCGGCGACGTCCGCGCGAATCCAGTTCACGTCGACGTCGCGGTCGTCGGCGCGACGGCGGGCCGTCTCGAGCGCCCTGTCGGCGACGTCCACCGCGTCGACGTCGTACCCGTGCTCGGCGAGAAAGAGCGCGTTGCGTCCGGTTCCGGTCGCGACGTCGAGCGCTCGTCCCGGCGGCAGCGTCTCGAGCCGTCGCTCGAGTTCGGGAATCGGCTCGTCGGGCAGTCGAAAGTCGTCGTCGCCGTGTTTTTCGTTCCAGCGTTCGCGATCGTCGGTCACGTCCGGAGCGACGGTCGCGTGGGTCTTGGCTCTCCCGGACGCGAACTCGGTGTGTGCTCGTCGCGCGGAAAACGGGGCGGCTACCGACTGGCCTCGAGTTCGACTCCGGCCGACCGTTCGTCCTCCCGGATCGGTACGTACTGGCCGTCGCTCCTGACGGTCCCCGTCCACCCACAGTCGACACAGGCGAACACGCCCTGGCCGTTGACCAGCGAGCCGCCGCAGTCGGGACAGGTGTCCTCGTCCGTCTCGGCCGGGTCGTTCGAGGTCCCGAGCGGCGTCGGGACGTTGCCGGTCCGGAGCGCGGCGATCGCCTCCGTGGCCGTGTAGGTCTCGTCTGCCGCCGAGTGCGGGAAGACCCCGACCAGTTGCTCGTCGCGGTAGATCGCCAGACAGAGCACCGGCGTGACGAGGACGTCGTTCGCCTGGCCGGTCACCGACGAGCGGGCCGTCCGCTCGTTGAACGGCGGCTGGATGCTCACGCCCTGTCTGTCGGCCCAGCGTTCGTACCGTTCGAACGTCTCGAGGACCTCCTGGTGGGGACTCTCCTCGGAGATCGTGACTTGTTCGGGCCAGCTCCGCAGCAGGAGCGTATCGACTGTCCCCTCCGACTCGCACGTCTGGAGCGTCTCGACCTGGCCGTCCACCGGCTCGAGCAACAGCGGTGCGCGGACGTGACACACCACGGTGCACTCCGTCGACTGGTTATCGGTCGTCATAGGCGTTACGTGACGATGCAACGACCAGTCTGATAAGCATTTCCGCGCTCACACGTGAAGTACAGATTTCCCTAGTGTGTCGTCGAGTCGTCCCGGCGGTGACGGGCCACCCGGGTTCGACGACTCGCCGCGGCGTCGAATCGCCACCGTCGTCACTCGAACTCCGGGTCTCGATCCTCGAGGAACGCGGCCATCCCCTCGCGCTGGTCGTGCGTCCCGAACAGGCCGCTCCAGAGTCGTCGCTCGAACGCCAGTCCGGCCGACTGGGGCATCTCGTGGACCTGGTTCAGCGCCTCTTTGGCCGCCGTCGTGGCGAACTTCGGCTTGGCGGCGATCTCGGCGGCCAGGTCCGAGACGACGTCGTCCAGTTTTGCCTGGGGGACGACCTCGCCGACCAGTCCGACCTCGGCGGCCGACGCCGCGTCGAGGCGTTCGCCGAGGAACACCATCCGTCGAGCGGTCGCGTCGCCGACGAGTCGCGACAGTCGCTGCGTGCCACCCCAGCCGGGGACGATCCCCAGGTCGATCTCGGTCTGTCCGAAGACGGCGTTCTCGCTCGCCACGCGGAGGTCACAGGCGAGTGCGAGTTCGCAGCCGCCGCCGAAGGCGTAGCCGTTGACCGCGGCGATCACCGGCGCGTCGTGGGTCGCGATCGCGTCGAAGATCCGGTGGCCGACTTCGGCGTACTCCTGGGCCTCGGCCGTCGAAATCTCCTGCATGTAGCCGATGTCCGCACCGGCGACGAACGCGTCCTCGCCCGCGCCGGTGACGACGACCGCTCTCGCGTCGTCTGTCTCGCCGATCGCCTCCTCGAGTGCCTGCAACGTCTCCCGGTTCAGGGCGTTCAGGCTGTCCGGCCGATCGACGGTGATCGTTGCGACGTCCTCGCTCTCCTCGAGAGTGACTGTCTCCCAGGACATACCGGTACGTCGAAGGCGAGTGACATATACGTTCGCCTCCGCCGACCTCGAGACGGCCGCGGCTCGGGAACTGAAAACGAGTGACTCGGCGACTGCGACCGATCAGGCTTTCGCCTGCCAGTTGCGAACGCGGTCGGCGCTGACGCCGTCGACGTCCGCGGCGACGGCGTCCGGATCGGCGTCGGTCAGGTCGTCGATGCTCTCGATGCCCGCGTCGGCGAGCTTCTCGGCGGTCTTCGCGCCGATGCCGTCGAGCGACTCGAGGTCCGTGCCGCTGTCGCTCTGGCGGGCCTGGAACTCCCGGTAGTTGCAGATCGGACAGCCAAGTTCCCAGGGCTCGTCGCCGTTGTGGATCACCAGTTCGGGCAGGTCGTGTTCCTCGCAGTACTCGTCGGTGACCTCGATCTCGCCCCGGCGTGGCAGCGGCAGCGAGTACTCGCAGTCGGGATAGCGCGTACAGCCGACGAGCCGAGAGCCGTTCTGGAGGGTCTTGATCGCGAGTTCCCCTCCGTGCTCTTCCCCGCATTCGGGACAGTCGCCGATGATCGGCCCCTCGCCGGCGTCCTCGGCCTTGCAGAGCGGACAGCCGTGGACGAACGTCTGGCGACCGGCGAGCATCTTGACGTGGTGGAGGTCGTGTTCCTCACACGTCTCCTCCATGATCAGCGGCTTGCCCGTCGAGGGCAGCGGGAGGGTGAACTCGCAGTCGGGGTAGCCGTCACAGCCGACGAAGTACGAGCCGTGGCGACTTCGGCGCACGAGCAGGTCCTCGCCACACTCGGGACACGGCCCCAGTCGCTTGTCCGCCTTGAGCGACTTCCGGAGGTGGTCGCCGATCTCCTCGCGGGAGTCTGCGAGTTCCGCGAAGATTTCCTCGAGCATCTCGCGGGACTCCTCGGTGACGTCGTCGAGGGTGGCCTCGCCGGAGGCGATGGCGTCCATGTCGGCCTCGAGTTGAGCGGTCATCCCCTCGCTGACGACGCGGTCGGCGTAGTTCTCGGCGGCCTCGACGACGGCCATCGCCAGCCGCGTCGGCCGCGGCGGGTCGCTCTCGATGTAGCCCCGATCGTACAGCTTCTGGACGATCTCGTGGCGGGTCGCCTTCGTCCCGATGCCCATGTCTTCCATCGTCTCGATGAGCCGAGACTGGCCGTACCGGCGTGGGGGCTGGGTCTCTTTCTCCTCGAGTTCGACGTCGCCGACGGCGAGTTCCTCGCCCTCCTCGACGGCGGGCACGTAGTTCTCCGACGTGCTGTAGTAGGGATAGACCGCGTGGTAGCCGGGTTCGACGAGGCGCTTGCCGTTGGCTTTGAGCCTGCGGTCGTCGATTTCGGCGACGACCTTGAGGTGTTCCCAGACGGCGGCGTCGGCGACCGTCGCGTAGAACCGGCGGACGACGAGTTCGTACACCTGCCACTCGTCGTCGGTGACGTCGCCACCGCGGGTCGGGATCTCGCCCGTCGGGTGGATCGGCGGGTGGTCGGTCGTCTCCTCGTCGCCCTCCGTGGGGACGATCTCGTCGGCCTCGAGCAGGTCCTCGGCGTCCTCGCCGAGCGTGGAGTGGCCGACGAAGTCCTCGAGCAACTCCTCGGGGTCCAGGTCGTCGGGGTAGACGGTGTTGTCGGTACGCGGGTAGGTGATGTAGCCGGCGGTGTAGAGGTCCTCGGCGATCGACATCGCTCGCTTGGCAGAGAAGCCGATCGCACTCGCCGCGCGGATGAACTGCGTGGTGTTGAACGGCGTCGGGGGCGCGTCGGTGCGCGTGCGGCGGTTGACGTCGACGACGGTCGCGGCGTCGGCACTCGAGAGCGTCTCGTAGGCCGCCTCGGCCGCGGACTCCTCCCAGACGCGTTCGGCCTCGTTGTCGTCCTCGTCGCGGTAGAAGTACTGCGACTCGAAGGTCTCCCCGTCGTCGTTCGTCAGGTCGGCGAAGATTTCCCAGTAGTCGTCGGGATCGAACGCCTGGATCTCGCGTTCGCGGTCGACGATCAGCTTGAGCGCCGGCGACTGCACGCGACCGACGGAGATGAAGTCCTGGCCGAGTTGCCCCGCCGAGAGCGAGAGAAACCTGGTCAGCGACGCCCCCCAGATCAGGTCGATGATCTGGCGGGCTTCGCCGGCGGCGGCGAGGTCGAAGTCGAGCTCTTCCGGCTCGGCGAAGGCGTTTTGTACCTCGTTTTCGGTGATCGACGAGAACCGGACGCGACGGATCGGGACGTCCTCGTTGACCTCGCGGACGATCTCGTAGGCTTCCTTGCCGATGAGTTCGCCCTCGCGGTCGTAGTCGGTCGCGATCGTCACGCGCTCGGCCTGTCGTGCGAGGATCCGCAGCGTCGCGACGATGTTCTCTTTCGTCGGCGTCTTCTCGATGTCCGCGTCGACGAGTTCGGCCGGTTCGACGTCCCGCCAGTCGGAGTACTCGGGCGGGAAGTCGACGCCGACGACGTGTCCCGACAGGCCCACACAGCGCTTGCCGCCCCACTCGTAGACGTTCACGCCGTTCTCCCGGGAAGACTCCATCGAACCGCCGCTCAGGATGTCGGCGATCCGCCGCGCAGCGTTGTCCTTCTCGGTGATAATCAGCTCCACGGGGGCTCACCTCCCGGTGCTCGAGCCGTTGTCATCGTCGCTCGATACGCCAGTCGCCCGGATAACTGTTTCGCAGAAATCGGGAGACAGCGCGGGTGTACGCGCGACACGCGCGCTGCGGAAGTGGATCTGGACAGGACGCGACGAAGCCGGCAACCTCGAACGGGAGGGGAGTGCTTTTGGGTCGGCCGACCGACGAACCCACGAACAGTGGCCCAGACCGACCGCAGACGCGTCGACATGACGACGGGCTCGATCCCGCCGAAGCTCCTCCACCTAGCCTGGCCGCTGGTGCTCGGCAACCTGCTCCAGACGTTCTACAATCTCGCTGATATGTTCTGGGTCGGCCGGGTGAGTTCGGCCGCCGTCGCCGCCGTCTCGCTCATGTTCCCGCTGTCGTGGATGTTCGTCTCGACGGCGATGGGCATCACGGCGGCGACGATCGCGCTGGTCTCCCAGCACGTCGGCGCGGGCGACGACCGACGGGCCGACCGCGTCGTCGCACAGACGATCCTGCTCACGCTCGTCGTCTCGACGACCCTCGCGGTGGTCGGACTCGCCTTCCGGCGGCCGCTTTTGACCGTCATCGGCGCTCGCGGCGACGTCTTCCTCGAGTCGCTCGCCTACATCGAGGTCATCTTCCTCGCACTCCCGTTTACGTTCCTCTTTTTCGCATTCCGCGCCTCCCTGCAGGGAGCCGGCGACACGAAGACCGCCATGTGGCTGATGGTCCTCTCTGCGGGACTGAACGTCGTCCTCGACCCGATCTTCGTCCTCGAGTGGGGCCCGTTTCTCGGCTGGGGTACGCGCGGGGCGGCCGTGGCGACGTTCATCTCCCGCGGGTTCGCGACGGCGGCCGGGATCTACGTGCTGCTGGTCGGCGGCTTCGGCGTTCGCCTGCGAATCGGCGACCTGCGGCCGGACTGGACGGTCCAGCGACGGCTCGTCGGCATCGGCTACCCGGCGACGTTCGACGGCTGGGCGCGGAGTTTCGCCGCGGTCGCGATGGCCGGCTTCGTCGCCCGCTTCGGCCAGAACCCGACCGCCGCCTACGGGATCGGCATCCGCCTGATGTCGGTCACGTGGTCGATCGCGGGAGCCGTCGGACAGGCGACGGCGACCGGCGTCGGGCAGAACCTCGGCGCGGAGACGCCCGAGCGCGCCGCCGCCGTCGCCCGAACCGCGACGGCGGGGACGATGGCCGTCGTCTTTTCCGCCGCTGCGCTCGTGTTCGCGTTCCCTGCCCGGTCGATCGGGGTGTTCACCGGCGACCCCGCGGTGATCGCCGACGGCGTCGTCTTCCTCCGGATCACCGCACCGTTCTGGGCGCTGTTCGCCGGCGTGATGGTCGTCCAGGGGGCGTTCCGCGGGGCCGGAAACACGCGAGAGGCGATGGCACTCTCGCTGCTCTCGCGGTGGATCTTCCGCATCCCGGTCGCGCTCGTGCTCGCCTTCACCGCCGTGACGATCCCCGTCCTCGAGGTCACGATCCCCACCGTCGCTGCGATCGACCTGGGGGTCGCGGGGATCTGGTGGGCGTTCTCGTTCGGGATGGCCGCCTCGTTCGTCGTCGCCGTCGCCTGGTTCCGGCTGGGAACGTGGAAAGAAGGCGTCGTCGAGGACGAACCGCCGGGTCCACCCGCGCCGGCAGGGGCACACGGGGGCGACGAAACCGAGGCAGGTCACGACTGACGACCGACGCCGACCGCTCGAGCGTCGCGTCGGTTGCCGTCAGTCGCTTCGACTGGCGTCCGTCTGGCGCTCGAGGAACGTCTCGAACTCCGCGTCGTCTTCGGCGATGCGGTCCCACTCGGCGATCCCGCGTTCCTCGCGCGTGCCCGGGACCGTGTTATCGAGTACGAGCGCCGCGAGTCCGCCGACCGCCATGCTCGTCGAGCCGATGATGTAGACCGTGTCGACGACGGCCTGTGCCGCGGCTTCGATCGCGGCGACGATCGGGATCGTGACCTCGAGGACGGGGACCGTCACTGCGGCCGTGTTCGCGAGGCCCGTCGCGCCGATCATCGCCTCGAGGCCGACGGCCTGGCGGAACGCGATCGGGTCCCCGAAGTTGCCCATGTACGCCGGGATCGCCAGCCCGACGAAGAGGGCGAAGCCGACGATGAACGTGTTGCGCGAGGAGTCGAGATCGACGTGACGCAGGTTCGAGATCCCGACGGCGACGATCTGGCCGAACATGGCGATAAAGAGCCCGCCGACGATCGGATCGGGGATCGTCGCGATCAACTGCCCGAAGTAGCCGATGAAGCCGACGAACAGCATGACGACGGCCCCGATCTGGACGACGTACCGAGAGGCGACGCCGGTCAGGCCGATCGCGCCGATGTTCTCGGAGTAGGACGTCGACCCGCCGGTTCCCATGATCCCGGCGAAGACGTTCATCAGCCCCTCCATTCCGATGCCGTGGTTGATCCGCTTCTCGCTCGGTGCACCCGTTCCCGAGATGTTCGCCACCGCGTAGTAGTCGCCGATGCTCTCGACGATCGAGGCCAACACGCCGGCGAACATTCCGACGACGAACGCCGTCGTGATTTCGGGAGTCCCCCACTGGAAGGGGTAGATCGGGAGCAGCGGCTGGGTGCTCGCGACCTGTCCGAGGTCGACGTAGCCCGGGTGCCCGTCACCGATCACGCCCACCACCGAGAGGGACGCCGCGGCGACCCAGGCGATGACCAGCGCGAGAATTACCGGATAGAGGCGGAACGCCCTGTGTTTGACGTCGAGATACTGTGAGAACAGCAGGATGAGCCCGAGGGTCAGTCCGAGCAGGAGCCAGCTCTGTTCGTCTGTCGTGATCTGGGGGGCACTGAACAGCGAGAGGCCGATCAGCGCGATCGTCGGCGCGACGACCACTGGCGAGAGGAACCGGCGGAGTTTCCCGACCAGTCCGAAATACCCCATCGCGACCTCGACCAGTGCAGCGACGATGATCGCCCCCTGTAACTGCAACAGCGCGGCCTCCCAGCCCGGCTGGCCCGAGACGCCGCCGGCGGTGACGACGCCGACGATGGCCAGCGCCGGCGCGAGCATCGAGAACGGCGCCCCCTGCACGATAGGGTACCGGTTGCCGAACGTCGTCTGGGCGAGCGTCGCGATCCCCGAGACGACGAAAAAGGTCCCGATGAACCGCGCGGTAACTTCGGGATGCTCCGCCATTCCCATCGCCTCGGCCAGAATAAGCGGCACCGCGATGTTCGCGCCGACCATCGTCAGGTAGTGCTGGACCCCGAGCACGACCGACTCGCCGGCGGGTGGTCGATCGTCGATGCCGTACTCGATCGCGTCGTCTGCCGTTCCTGTCCGTGGTGGGTCGTCGTCCGTCATATCACACTCGTCCGCCGAATAACTGCGCGTGAGGCTCAAATGGCTGTTGATCCGTCCCGGCCGTCGTCGGCAGCGAGCGGCCCTGAAGACGTCACTCGAGTGACTCGAGTCGAGCCGAGATCAGATCGAGAGTAGAGAAAACGCGGTGAGCGGAGACGATCGAGAGCGCGACGGCCTACTCCTCGAGTTCGGCTCTGAGGAGCTGGTTCACGTCGCCGGGGTCGGCGCTGCCGCCGGTCTTCTGCATGACCTGGCCGACGAGGAAGTTGATCGCGCCGCCCTCGCCGGCGTGGTAGTCTGCGACGGCGTCGGGGTTCTCGTCGATCGCTTCGACGACGGCCTGCTGGACCTCGTCCTCGCCGGTCTTGCCGAGCCCCTCCCGCTCGACGATCGTATCCGGTTCGTCACCGTCGTCGAGCATCCCCCGGAGGACGGCTTCGCGGGCGTTCTTCGCGGTGATCTCGTCGGTCGCGACGAGTTCGACGAGGCGGTTTACCTCCCCGAGGCGATCCTCGACGTCGGTGATCTCCATATCGCGGTAGTTGAGTTCGCCAAGCAGTTCGTCGGCGACCCACGTCGCCGCCAGGTCGGGGTCGAACTCGCTCGCGACGTCCTCGTAGAAGTCGGCGACCTGCTTGGTCGAGGTGAGCTTCGAAGCCGCCTCCTCGCTCAGGTCGTACTCGACCTGGAACCGCTCGCGTCGAGCGGTTGGAAGCTCGGGAATGGCGATCTCCTCTTTCCAGTCCGAGACCCGCAGCGGCGGGAGGTCGGCCTCCTCGAAGTACCGGTAGTCTTTCTCCTCTTCTTTCGAGCGCATCGAGACCGTGATACCGCGGGACTCGTCCCAGTGGCGCGTCTCCTGTTCGACCGCCCGGCCGCGCTGGATGGCGTTTTTCTGGCGGGTCTCCTCGTAGGCCAGCGCCTTCTCCGCGCCCTTGTGACTCGAGATGTTCTTCACCTCGGTGCGGTTGGCCGCCGCGAGCGCCTCCTCGTCGATCGTGCCGTCGCCGTTTGTCTCCTCTGCGGGGATGATCGAGAGGTTGGCGTCCACGCGCAGGCTGCCGTCCCGCCCGGCGTCGAAGACGCCGAGGTACTCGAGGACTTCCTCGAGGTCGGCGAGGAACGCCCGGACTTCGGAGGGGCTGCGAAAGTCCGGCGCGGTGACGATCTCCATCAGCGGGACGCCCGCCCGGTTGTAGTCGACGAGCGTGTAGTCGGCGGTGTCGATCCCGCCGCCGACGTGCTGGAGGCTCCCGGGGTCTTCCTCGAGGTGGGCGCGTTCGATCGCGACGGTACGACGCTCGCCCTCGACCGAAATCTCGAGTTCGCCGTCCGCACAGATCGGCTCGTCGTACTGGGTGATCTGGAAGTTCTTCGGCAGGTCGGGGTAGTAGTAGTTCTTGCGGTGGAAGCGAGTCTCCTCGGGGATGTCGGCGTCGATCGCCTTCCCGACTTTCACCGCGGCCTCGACTGCGGCCTCGTTCAACACCGGCAACGCGCCGGGGAGACCGAGACAGACCGGACAGACGTTCTCGTTGGGCTCGTCCGCCGGCTCGGTCGGACAGGAACAGAAGATCTTCGTGTTCGTCTCCAGCTGGACGTGGACCTCGAGGCCGATGACGGTGACGAGGTCGCCCTGCTGGACGGTTTGTGCGGTCATTGCGCCTCGATTTGACCTCCGCGGGGTAAAGCGTAACGGGACGACTCGACCCGCCGATCGGTGCCGCTATCGTGGCACGTCCGCCGACGGACACCCCGACGGCTCGAGCCGAAAAGCGTCCTCGAGTCACCACGCGGCCGCGGGCCACCGACGGAAACGCCACGACCACTTCCGGCGATCTCGTTCGACGTCGACGCGGCGTTACCGTCTCGTTACGTCGGTTCGACGGCCGAAAACTATCTCGAGTGTTTTTGATCGACGGCGTCGATACCGTCCCGTGAGGTCGTGATGGATGTCAACTAGCAACACGAAATCGTACTGGCGGCGGTACCGCTCGGTCCCGATCGTCTACCGGATCGGTACGGCGTTCGTCCTGGGATCGGTCGTCGGCCTGCTGGTCGGCGAACCCGCGACGGTCCTCGAACCGCTTGGCGACATTTTCGTCCGGCTACTGAGCATGATCGTCGTTCCGATCGTCGTCTTCACCCTGCTGATGGGGATCCGGCGGATCTCACCGTCGACGCTCGGCAGGGTCGGCGGCGAGGTGATCGGACTGTACGCCGTGACGTCGGCGATCGCGGTGTTCATCGGACTGGCGGTGGCGAACCTCGTGAATCCCGGCCAGGGACTGACCCTCGCCGAGGACGTGGAGTTCGACCCGGCCGACACGCCCGACTTCGCCGAGGTCCTGGTCGGCATCGTACCCGAGAATCCGATCGGTGCGATGGCCGAGGGAAACGTGCTCGCGACGATCTTCTTCGTGATCGTCTTCGGCCTCGCGCTGTTGCTGCTCGAGGAGTCCACCGAGGACGAGACCGTCCGGTCGGGCGTCGAGTCGATCTTCGACATCGTCGAGGCCGGCACCGAGGCGCTGTTCAAGATCGTCTGGGGAGTCATGGAATACGGCGTCATCGGCGTCTTCGCGCTCATGGCCGCCGTCTTCGGCGAGGCCGGTGCCGACGCGATCGTCCCGTTCGCGATGCTGATCGCCGCGCTGACCGTTGCGATCTTGCTCCACATCGGCGTCGTCTACCTCGGCGGGCTGATCGTCGCGCTCACCAGACAGTCGCCGGTTTCGTTCCTCGCGGGCTCGAAAGACGCGATCGTGACCGCCCTCTCGATCCGTTCCTCGAGCGGCACACTCCCGGTGACGATGGCCAACGCCGACGACAACCTGCAGATCAACGAGGGCGTGTACGGCTTCTCGCTGCCGCTCGGCGCGACGGTCAACATGGACGGGACGGCGATGTACCAGGGCGTCGTCGCCATCTTCGCCGCCAACCTCGTCGGCGTCCAGTTGAGCCTCGTCGAGCAGCTGACGGTCGTCGTCATCGCCGTGCTCGCGAGCATCGGTGCCGGCGGCGTCCCCGGAACGGGACTGATCATGCTGACGCTCGTGTTGACCCAGCTCGGGCTCCCGCTCGAGGTGGTCGGCTTCGTCGCCGGCGTCGACCCGATCCTCGATCGACTCCGGACGATGACGAACGTGACCGGCGATCTGGCGGTCACGACGGTCGTCGCCCACTGGAACGACGCGATCGACTTGACCGGCGGCTCGTGGGCCGATCCGACACAGGGACTCGAGGTCGGCGACACCACTGCGGGCGACGACTGATACTGCCGGACGTACGTCGTGAAAGATTCTCGCCGTCCCGGGGTGGCGAGAATCTTCACTCAGTTACGTCCGATAGTATGACGACGATCCGGGTCCAGTTTCCGGACCGCCTCCATCCCGTTCGATCCGCTTTCCGACGGTCCCTCGGCGGGTGAGTAACGCGTTTTTCATGGCGCGGTCACTGCTGTGAGACCGGCGCAGCGTCGCCGGGGCGACCCGACCCCGTCGATCCGCTCGAGGCGACGCGTCCGTCGTCACTCGTAGGTCAGCGTCATCCCGCCGTCGAACAGCAGATCGCCGCCGTTGAGGTGGCGAGCGAGTTTCGAGAATCCGAGCACGAAGAGGTTCGCGACGTCGACGGGTTCCATCATCTCGTCGTTTCTGGCCTGGCCGAGCATCACGTCGCTGATCACCTCGTCGACGCTGATGCCGCGGCTCTCGGCGGTGTCGGGGATCTGGTTCGCCACGAGCGGCGTCTTGACGTAGCCGGTACTCACCGAGAACGACCGGACGTCGCCGTCGCCTTCGGCCGCGATAGACTGGGTGAGTCCGCGGAGACCGAACTTCGAGACGTTGTAGGCGACCTTCTCGGCCGTGACGTAGTGGCCGTGGACCGAGGCCATGTTCCCGACGCAGCCCCGCCCGTCGTCGGTCTCGCGGAAGTGGGGCAGACACAGCTTCGTGAGATACAGCGGCGCTCTGAGCATCACCCGGTGCATCCGGTCGTAGGCCCCCATCGGAAAGTCCTCGATCGCGTCGATGTGTTGCATCCCCGCGACGTTCGCGAGGTACTTGACGTCGCCGTAGCTCGCGGCCTCGTCGACGATCCGCTCTACGTCGTCGTCGACGGTGAGGTCGGCCGTCACCGTCTCGATCGGTGCCTCGATGCCGAGTTCCTCGCCGCGAGCGACCGTCTCCGCGAGGCCGTCGTCGTCGATATCCGTCGCGACGACGGTGAGTCCGTTCTCGGCTGCCGCGAGCGAAAGCGCCCGTCCGATTCCAGAGCCACCGCCCGTGACGATACAGCAGTTGTCGGCGGTGAACGAGTCGTCGTCGACCGTGTGGATGCGATCCCGCGTGATCTCGGGGACTGCGACCTGTTCTCGAGAGGAATCCATCGGGAAAACGTTGTCTCGAGACGTCCAAAAGGACACGCGTTAACATATCAACCGCCGTGGGGCGGCGAGAAATGCGGTCCTCGGCCGCTCGAAACCGAATCGACGCTCGGCCGGTCCACACTCGAGTAGACCACCGGCTCGACGACGACGTGAGGTTAGTGGTAACTGTTAATATATATCGTGAGAGATGGTGTCGGATACCGATGATCGACCTCAACATCGACATGCGTCAGTACGACTGTCCGTTCATCGACACGACTGACGACGTCGACGTCGCCTTCTCGGCCGTCCAGTGGCAACTGGACACCGACGCGAAGAAACTCGAGACGCGGCTGATCGCGAAAGGGGAGTCGAGGGGTGAACTCGAGGACGGCCTGCGGCGACTCCGGGCCCACGACAACATGAACGACTGTTACGTCCTCTCGAAACGGGGCAACGTCGCCCAGATCGGGACGGTCATCGACGAGACGAACGCGATGCGGACGATCCAGCGAAACGGCGGTTACATCACCGGCCCGTTCCAGATCGAGAACGGCCGCGAACGCTGGCACGTCGGCTTCGACGACGACGAGGACGAAGACGAGACGCTGGCGGAACTCGAGCGACACAACGACTTCGACGTCGAGAATCGCGACCAGTTCGGGGCGACGACGCTGTTCGACCTCCTCGAGAACTCGAACAGCGCGATGCACCTGCTCGAGGGCTGTCGGTCGCTCACCGAAACCGAGCGAAAGACGTTCGAGGCGGCCTCGCAGTTCGGCTACTACGAGACGCCACGCGAGGTCACGCTCGAGGAGCTCGCGGACCACTTCGGCATCTCGAAGACGGGCGTCTCGATGAACCTCAGACGGAGCGAACGGAAGATACTCGACGCGGCGATGTCCGCTCTGTCGAGTCTGGACGGGGAGTCGATCGGATCGGAGCCGTGAGTTCACGACGACGGTCGTGACTGCGTACCGGAGCGACCGACGGGCAGTTCCAGTGGTATCGAAAACGCCGGACAGCCGACGGTCTCAGGTGCCGCCGCCTTGCATGAGCAGCTGTATCTCTTCGTCCTGCACGAGGTCGTCGGGGTCGCCGCTGTCGACGATCTCGCCGCGTTCGATGACGTACATCCGGTCGACGATCTCGGGAACGTGGCTGGCGTTCGACTCGGCGACCAGCACCGAGATGTCGCGGTCGATGATCTCGCGGATGTAGGACTTGAGGTTCTCGACGACGACCGGCGCGAGGCCCTCGAGCGGTTCGTCGAGGATCAGCAGGTCGGGCTGGAGCGCGAGCGCCCTGCCGATGGCCGTCATCTTTCCCTGGCCGCCGCTTAAGTTCTGGACCTCGGCGTCCCGGCGATTCTCGAGTTCGGTAAAGAGGTCGAAGACGTCCTCGACGACGGCGTCCTCGTCGTCGATGCCGCGGGCGTCGCCGGCGGTCCAGATGGGCAGCCGGAAGTTCTCCTCGACGGTCATCCCGGTAAACAGGTCCCGACCTTCGGGCTGGTAGCCGATCCCCCGCTTGGGGATCAGTTCGGAACGCAGGTCGGTCAACTCCTCGCCGTCGAACCGGATCGAGCCGCCGGCGATCGGCGTCAGTCCCATGATCGAGCGGAACGTCGACGTCTTGCCCGCGCCGTTGCGTCCGACGAGCGCGACCGCCTCGCCCTCGCCGACCTCGAGGTCGATGCCGTGGGTGACTTCGAACCCGGCGACCGTGGCAGTGAGGTTCGACACCTCGAGCAGTGGGTCGCTCATTCGTCCACCCCCAGCAGGACGCGCCGGAGTTCGCCGTCGGTCTCGAGCAGCGAGGGGTCGCCCTCGCGGAAGACGCGCCCTTCGTGGAGGACGACCAGCCGGTCGGCGTAGGATTTGACGATGTCCATGTCGTGTTCGATCGTCACGGTCGTCACGTCGTCGGCATCGCTGGCCTCGGCGATCGTCTCGATGACGTACTCCTTCTCGCGGGTCGCGACGCCCGCGGTCGGCTCGTCGAGCAGCAGGTACGTCGGCTCGAGTCCGAACGACATCGCCACGTCCAGCAGCTTCCGGTCGCCGTGGGGGAGGGTGTCGGCGACCTCGTCGGCGACGTCCTCGAGTCGAAACTGTGCCAGGAGGTCGTCGACGGTTCGTTCGACGCCGTCGTGGCCGTCGTCGAACGAGAGGACGTTCAGCGTCTCGCCTCGTTCGGAGAGGACGGCGACGCGGAGGTTCTCGCGGACCGTCATCTCCTCGAAGACGTGGACGATCTGGAAGCTCCTGACGAGACCGGCGTCGACCCGTTTCTCCGGGGCCAGACCGGTGATCTCTCGTTCGACGGTCGAGCCGTCGCCGTCGTCTTGGTGGACCACGACCGACCCCTGATCGGGCGTCAAAAGCCCCGTGAGGAGGTTGACGAGCGTCGTCTTGCCGGCGCCGTTCGGCCCGACGATGAACACCATCTCGCCGTCGGTCGTCCCGAACTGGAGCGAGACGTCGTCGGTGGCGCGCAGTTCTCCGAACGTCTTGCGAAGGTTGCGTGCTTCGAGCATGTCAGTTCACCCCGAACACGAGGATTCGAACGGTAGTCACGGCGCGACGGACACTCCGGCGAACGGACGTGACGACGGTCTCGACGTCGTTCCGGACGAGGCCGGGGTCGCGGCGACGGCGCTCGATCGCCGCGCCGAGCGCCGGAAGCGACCCGAGGATGCCCTCGGGCAGGAAGTAGACGACGGCGAGCAGTACGATCCCGGTGAGCGCGTGATAGTACGTGACGTAGAATCGCGCAAGGTCGAGCAGGTAGACGAGGATCACGCCGCCGACGATCGGTCCGACGAGCGTGCCGACCCCGCCGAGGATCGCCATGAACAGGATCTCGCCCGAGACGAACGCGAACAGGACGGGTTCCGGGCGCACGTGCAACTGGAGTAGCGCGAACAGACCACCGGCGATCCCGCCGTAGATGCCGGAGATCGTGAACGCGATCCAGACGTAGCGTTCGACCGGAATCCCGATGAACCGCGCTCGAGTGCGGTCCTGTCCGATGGCGTCGAGCGCCCGTCCGAACGGGGAGTTGACGAGCTTCCAGGTGACGAGCACCACGACGACGAGGATCGCGACCGTGAGATAGTACAGCACGTAGTTGTACGCCTGGACGGGATCGAGACCGGCGGACACCAGCAACTGATCGAGTCCGAGCAACGACGGCCGGTCGACGCCGACGCGGACCGAGAGGCCGTCGGTCGAGTTGAAGAAACTACTCTGGACGACGAACGCGAACAGCACCTGGTTGAACGCGAGCGTCAACAGCGCGAAGTAGATGTCGAGGTGGCCGGCCACCAGGTAGCCGACGACGAGGGCGACCGCCGTCGCGGCGAGGACGGCTCCGGCGAGCAGGACGAGGCCGCTCGAGACCTCGTAGTAGGTGGCGAGCACCGCCGCGCCGTAGGCACCGGTTCCGAAGAACGCGACGTGGCCGAACGAGACCAGTTCGGTGTGGCGCAAAAGCAGGTTCAGCCCGACCGCCGCGAGGCCGAACAGGAGGCCCTTGTGGATCGTCGCGAACGACAGCGGCGTCACCCGCGCGAGGTCGGGGACGGCGAGGAGAACGCCGAGGCCGAGGACGACGAGTACTACCCGGACGGACGTCGGCAGGTTCTCCGCCGAGAGGCGAGCGCGACTCACTCGATCTCACCCCACGTTCCGTACAGCCCTTCCGGTCTGACGAGCAACACGACCACCATCAGGACGAACGGCACTGCCAGCTCGAGTTCGGAGTAGTACGGCGTGACCACCTGAGTGGTGACGCCGACCAGCAACGCGCCGACGAGCGCACCCCGCAGGCTCCCGAGGCCGCCGATGACGATGACGACGAACGAGAGTACGAGCGGCGAGAGCCCCATCTCGAGGTAGGCGGAACCCGGGCCGATACTGACCATCGCGCCGCCGAAACCGGCGAAAAAGGCCCCCATCGCGAACACGAGGGTGAAGATCCGGTCGGTGCTGACGCCGATGGCGGTGGCCATCTCCCGGTCGATGGCGGTCGCACGCACGATCCGGCCGGTCTTCGTCCGATCGAAAAACCAGACGAGCCAGCCGAACACCACCAGTCCGACGGCGACGACGACGACGTTGTAGGTGGGGTAGTCGATCCCGAACAGCTCCGTCGTCGGAATGGCGTTGAGCCCGTCGTAGACGCCGACGTCGAGCGGCTTCGCCCCCCAGACGAACTTCATTACGTCCGTGAGGATCAACAGGAGCGCGTACGTCAACAGCAGCTGGTAGACGTCGTCGCGATCGTAGATCGGTCTGACGAAGGCCGCCTCGAGGGTGGCCCCGACCGGCAGGAGGACGGCGGCCGCCGCGAGCGATCCAACGAGCACCACGGCACCGAAGATCAGTGCCGTGACCGGACCGGTCGGTTCGGCCACCAGGCCGGTCAGGTAGCCGACGATCGAGAACGCGACGAACGCCCCGAACGCGTACAGCTCGCCGTGTGCGAGGTTGAGCACGCCCAGGACGCCGAAGACGATCGTCAGTCCGGCGGCGATCATGAACAGGATGAACCCGTAGTAGACGCCGTTGAGTGCGTGGTAGGGAAGCGATTCGAACATGGATATCAGGTCCCGTCAGCGGGGCTGTCTCGAGCCACATCGTAAATTTTCGTTGTCATTTGTGCGACGACGGCGTCTCGACTCACCACGCGTCGATCCAGTCGCCGGAGACCGTCCCCGGCGGCGGCGACACGTCTTTGGGCGCGAAGACGCTGACGTTCTCGAGGATCGCCGCGTCGTACTCGTCCGACCAGGCCAGTTCGCCGAAGTGGGCGTTCGAGTATCCCTGGTGGTCCGCTCCGATAGTGTGGTAGCCGGCCGGCGTGAAGAAGCCGTGTCCCTCGAGGATGGCCGCGATTTCGTCCTGCTCGGGCCACCGGCCCAGGACGTCGACCGCCTTCTCGGCGGCCGTCGCCCACGCGGTCACCGCACCGTAGCCGCTCATGAAGTGGGCCGTCGGGACGACGTCGTACTCCGACTGGACCTCCGACACCAGGTCCGCGGCGGGCGTCCACCGATCGGTGCCCGGTTCGTCCCAGTAGAAGTTGCGCGATCCCGAGTAGATCGGTCCGTCGACGAGGTCCGCACTCAGGTCGTTCGCGGAGCCGTACAGGACGGGTCCGACGAGCAGATCCGTGCTGTCGAACATGCCGTTCGCGTGTGCCTGCTCGAGCAACAGCGTCGCGTCGCCACCCCAGCAACTCGAGAAGACCACGTCCGGTTCCGTGCCGTTGACCTCGGTGACGTGTGCCGACATGTCGTCGGCTCCCAGCTCCGGGAAGCCGCTGTAGACCTCCTCTGCGCCGGTGAGTTTCTCGATCCCACTCGAGAAGAGGGCCATCTCGTCCTGGCCGAACGCGTAGTTCGGGTTGATCCCGGCGTACGTGTCGATAGAGTCGGCACCGAGGACCTCGACGGCCTGGTTGACGGCGGCCAGCGCCTCCATCACGTCGTGGTTCTGAAATCGGAACGAGTAGGTGGCGTCCGGGAAGCTCTCCTCGTACAGCGTCGTCACGGTGCCGTCGGTCGCGACGTTGACGACGCCTCGATCCTCGATCTCGGGCACCATCGCCTCGTGACCGCCGCTCGAAATCGGGCCGAAGGTGACGTCCTTTCCCTCGTCGACGAACTGCCGGTAGTTCTGGATGTGCTCGTCCCCCTCGTTGACGACGTCGAGGTCGATCTCGCGGCCGGCGACGCCGCCGTCGTCGTTGATGCGGCGGACCGCCGTCTCCGCACCGTACTGTGCCTGGAGACCGAGAACCGCCGGTGCACCCTCGGTGAACGTCTGGAGTCCCGCCTCGATCGGTTCGTCCGGGACGTCGGCGTCCTCGGTGGAGTCGTCCGACTCGTCACCGATGAGCGCGGTACACCCCGCGAGCGCGACGGCGAGTGTCGAACCGCCGACCAGTTTCAGCGCGTCTCGCCGCTCGATACCTCCCGTGTCGTTCGAACTGGACGGTCGCCCAGTCATCTGTTCGAAACACCGTCCTGTGGCCTGCTGACCATACGTTTGAGAGTGACTATCACGACAAGTAAGTGGGCGTGAACATGTTAATACCGACCCGATAAACGGTCGCAGCTATCGTTCCGACGCGCCGTCCGACGGCTCGAGACCGCCGGCCTTCGACGTTCGAGACGTCGACCGGACCTACCAGAACGGATATCTTTGTCTGACGTACGTTTAAGTGTCGCGACGGGACCCTAGTAGGTATGTCGAAAAATCGCGTCGAGAAGCTCGAGACGGCCGTTGCGGAACTCGAGTCGACGGTCGAGGGGCTGACCGAAGAGCTCGTCGAGGCAAAGGAACGAATCCGCGTCCTCGAGGCCGAACTCGACACCGAGACCCCCACGCGCGTCCCCAACCGACGGACCGGCGAGGACACAGAGGAGACGCCCGAGGCACAACCCGACGAGATCGAGGAAGCGGCGGCCGAGGCGACCGAGGAATCCGACGACGAAGCGGAAGACTCAGGTACCGACGACATCATCGTCGCATAAGACGCGACGATCCCGACGGAGCGCCGTCGGCCGACGGATCTGGAGGAGAAGATGCACATCAAGGCACTCGTCTTAGACGACTTCAAGAGCTTCGGCCGGAAGACGCGGATCCCGTTTTACGAGGACTTCACCGTCGTCACCGGCCCGAACGGCTCCGGGAAGTCGAACATCATCGACGCCGTCCTCTTCGCGCTCGGACTCGCCCGGACTCGAGGCATCCGCGCGGAGAAGCTGACGGACCTCATCTACAACCCCGGCCACGAGGACGGCGCGGAGACGAGCGGGCCGAACGAGGCCGTCGTCGAGGTCGTCCTCGACAACGCGGATCGCACGCTCGAGCGCTCCCAGGTCGTCAACGCCGCCGGCAGCGACGACGTCGGCGACGTCGACGAGATCAGGATCCGCCGGCGGGTCAAAGAGACCGAGGACAACTACTACTCGTACTACTACCTCAACGATCGCTCGGTCAATCTCTCTGACATCCAGGACCTGCTCGCCCAGGCCGGCGTCACGCCCGAGGGGTACAACGTCGTCATGCAGGGCGACGTCACCGAGATCATCAACATGACGCCCCACGCCCGTCGGGGGATCATCGACGAGATCGCCGGCGTGGCGGAGTTCGACGCCAAAAAGGAAGACGCCTTCGAGGAACTCGAGGTCGTCGAAGACCGGATCGAGGAGGCGACCCTGCGCATCGAGGAGAAACGCGAGCGGCTGGCCCAGCTCGAGGACGAACGCCGGACGGCGATGCGGTACCGGCGACTGCGCCGCGAGAAAGAGGAGTACGAGGGCTACCTGAAAGCGAGCGAACTCGAGGAGAAACGCGACGAACTCGAGCGGGTCGACGGACGGGTCGACCGCCTCGAGGGCGAACTCGCGGACCTCCAGCGCGTCCTCGACGAACGCCAGGGGAAAGTCGTCCGCCTGCAGGAAGACCTCGAGGATTTGAACGCCGAGATCGAGCGCAAAGGCGAGGACGAACAGCTCCGGATCAAAAGCGAGATCGAGGAGGTCAAAGGCGACATCTCCAGACTCGAGGATCGCATCGAGACGGCCGAAGCGCAGATCGAGGAAGCCGAGTCGAAACGCCGGGAGGCGTTCGTCCAGATCGACCGCAAACAGGAACAGGTCGACGACCTCGCAGACGAGATGCGCGAGCTCAAACTCGAGAAGGCCTCGGTCAAAGCGGAGATCCAGCAGCGGGAGGGCACACTCGAGGAGCTCCACGAGGAGATCGACGCGGTCGACACCGAGTACGACGAGGTGAAAGCCGACCTCGCGGCGCGCAAGGAGGAACTCGAGGAGGCGAAGACGGCGAAAAACGACCTCCAGCGCGAACAGGACCGCCTGCTCGACGAGGCCCGGCGACGGTCGAACGCGATCGACGAGAAGGAAGCGACGATCGAGGAGAAACGCACGCAGGTACCGGAACTCGAGGACGAACGCGCCGACCTGGAACGCGAACGACAGAAGGCCGAGGCGAACCGGGAGAACATCGCCGAGGTCGTCGAGGACCTCAAACGCGAGAAGCGCCGCCTGCAAGACGACCTCGACGACGTCGACGAGAAGTTACAGGCGAAGCAGGCCGAGTACGCCGAACTCGAGGCGAACGCTGGCGAGAGCGGCGACTCCTCGTTCGGCCGGGCGGTGACGACGATCCTCAACTCGGGGATCGACGGCGTCCACGGCGCGGTCGCCCAGCTGGGCAGCGTCTCCGGGGAGTACGCCGTCGCCTGCGAGACCGCGGCGGGCGGACGGCTGGCGAACGTCGTCGTCGACGACGACGTGATCGGCCAGCAGTGTATCGAGTACCTCAAGTCGCGCAACGCGGGTCGAGCGACCTTTCTCCCGATCACGAAGATGAGCGAGCGACGGCTGCCGTCGGCGCCGTCGGACCCCGGCGTCGTCGGCTTCGCGTACGACCTCGTCGAGTTCGACCCCCAGTACGCGGGCGTCTTCTCGTACGTCCTCGGGGACACCCTCGTCGTCGAGGACATCGAGACCGCCCGGGCGTACATGGGCGACTACCGCATGGTCACCCTCGACGGCGACCTCGTCGAGAAGAGCGGGGCGATGACCGGCGGTTCGCGAAAGGGGTCGCGCTACTCGTTTACCCAGAGCGGCAAAGGCCAACTCGAGCGGGTCGCCGAGCAGATCACCGACCTGCAAGACCAGCGTGACTCGCTGAAAAGCGACATCCGAGACGTCGAGACGCGGCTGGACGACGCCAGAGACCGCAAGACGGCCGCCGCCGACGAGGTGCGATCGATCGAAGCCGAGATCGAGAAACTCGAGGAGAAACGAAAACGAGTCGAGACGGAGATCGAGACGCTCGAGGGCGACCTCGAGGACCTCGAGAGAGAGCGCGAGTCGGTCGACGAGCGGATGACGGAGATCTCGACGAAGATCGAGGCGAAAGGGGACGAGATCGAGGAGATCGAGGCCGCGATCGACGATCTGGAGCGCGAACTCGCGGACTCGAAGATTCCCGAACTCACGGCCGAGATCGAGGAGATCGAAGCCGAGATCGACGAACGCGAGGAGAAGATCGACGACCTCGACGGTCGACTCAACGAACTCGAACTCGAGAAGCAGTACGCCGAAGACGCCATCGAGGACCTCCACGAGGAGATCGAGACGGCCCAGAATCGCAAAGCCGAGTACGAAGAGCGCATCGACGACTGCGAGGAGGCGATCGCGGCGAAACGCGAGGTCCTGGAAGAGAAACGCGCAGCCGTCGAAGACCTCGAGGAGGAGTTGACGGAGCTGAAAGCCGAGCGGACGGACCTCAAAGAAGAACTCTCGGCGGCCAGAACCGAACGCGACCAGCAACAGGATCGCGTCAACGCCACGGAGAGCAAACTCGAGTCCGCACGCGAGCGCGCCGAGAACCTCGAGTGGGAGATCGACGCGCTCGAGGACGAGGTCGGCGAGTACGATCCCGAGGAGGTCCCCGACCACGACACGGTCGTCGAGATGGTCGAGTTGCTCGAGGCGGACATGGAGGCGCTGGAGCCGGTGAACATGCTCGCGATCGACGAGTACGACGACGTCCGCGCCGACCTCGAGGAACTCGAGGGCGGCAAAGAGACGTTAGTCGAGGAAGCGGAGGGCATTCGCGAGCGCATCGAGCAGTACGAGGCCCAGAAAAAACAGACGTTCATGGACGCCTACGAGGCGATCAACGGGCACTTCCAGGAGATCTTCGAGAAGCTCTCGGAGGGGACGGGGACGTTGCACCTCGAGAACGAGGACGATCCGTTCGACGGCGGGCTGACGATGAAAGCCCAGCCGGGCGACAAACCGATCCAGCGACTCGACGCGATGTCCGGCGGCGAGAAGTCCCTGACCGCGCTGGCTTTCATCTTCGCCATCCAGCGTCACAACCCGGCACCGTTCTACGCCCTAGACGAGGTCGACGCCTTCCTCGACGCGGTCAACGCCGAGCGCGTCGGAAAGATGGTCGACGAACTGGCTGGCGACGCCCAGTTCGTCGTCGTCTCGCACCGCTCTGCGATGCTCGACCGCTCGGAGCGGGCGATCGGCGTGACGATGCAACAGGACAACGTCTCGGCCGTGACGGGAATCGACCTGAGCAGCGAGGAGGTGCCGGCGGATGACTGACGGTGGCGACGACGTCCCCCTGAACATCGTCGGCCACGAGGACAGGGAGCCGCCGGGCGAGGACGGAACGACGCTCGAGTTCGTCGACGACGAGCGAGCCGACGAATCGGACGACGAGGACGACGAGGACGACGAGGTCGAACCCGTCGAACTCCTCGTCCAGCTCGCGAAAGACGGCGAGATCGACCCCTGGGACATCGACGTCGTCCGGGTCACGGACAAGTTCCTCGAGGCGTTAGACGAGGCCGACCTGCGCACCTCGGGGCGGGCGCTGTTCTACGCGAGCGTCCTCCTGCGGATGAAAAGCGACGAGCTGTTCGCCGCCGACGAGCCCGACGAGGAGGAGCTGCTGCCGTGGGAAGCGCCCTTTGCCGACGACGCAGACGAGAGCGACGTCGACCCCGGCTTCGATCCCGTCGAGAACCTCGAGGCCGAGATGGAACGCCGCCTCGAGCGCAAACACGCCCGCGGGAAGCCGGAGACGCTCGACGAACTGGTGAGAGAGCTTCGCGACGCGGAGCGTGGAACGTGGTGGAAGGAGTCGCGCAGCTACGACACGAGCGACTCACCGAGCGGATTCGACCGGGGCGTCCAGGAGCTGAGTTACCACTCCGGCGACGACTTCCGCGTCGACGACGAGCCGACCGCCGACGACGTCACCCACACGGCCCACGAGGAGGACATCGAGGCCATCATCGACGACGTCGAGGCGGAACTCGAGGCTCACTACGAGGAGGGACGTGACGAGGTGCTGTACGCCGAGATCGATCAGGTCGGCGGCTCGCGCGTGATGACGTATCTCGCGTTGCTCTTTCTCGCCCACCGGGGCCGGGTCCGCCTCGAGCAGGACGACCTGTTCGGCGACCTCTGGATTCAGGCGGTGACGGTGGACGCAGAGCCCAGCGAGGCGATCGCGGACTAATTCGGACGGCGTTTCGATCGTCCCGGCGTGTCAATCGTCCCGGCGTGTCAATCGTCCTCGAGGAGGTACGGCTCTTCGGGCGGCTTGCTGTAGAGAAACGACAGGAGCGATCGCTCCGGTGTCGCCGTCGCGTCCGTAGCCGGGTACACCTGTTCGACGAACGGCTGCACCTCGCCGAACCCCGCCGCCGTCACGACGTCGCCGCTCCGGGCGTCGTAGTCGACGACGTCGTGGTCGGCGAGACGAGGCAGGTGGTCGTGAACCAGCGAGACGGCGACCTCCGTGCGGTCGTCTTCGCTCACCGCTCTCGGGTGGGCGTCTTGCTCTCTGGCGGCGATGTGGCGCGACAGCGTCTCGACGTTCCCGTAGTCGCTCTCGAGAAAGTGCGAGAGGAGTAACCGACGACGTGGGTTCGCCAGGAGCGTAAACACGGCGTCCAGGTCTGGCCTCGTCATAGACAGTACTTACTCGGGACCGGATACAATCTTCACGCCAAAGATAGTAGGTATGCTGGAGCGAGTGACTGTCAGCGCGACGCGAGTCCGGCTCGGTCGGCCGGTTCGTCGATCGGCCGAGATCGGCGCACGGTGGACGCGTATCGAGGCTGCCGTCGACGTGCCGATCTCCAGATACGTCAGAGTGCGATACACTCAGGACGAGTTCGCCGCTTCCTGTGTCACGTGGTACCAAGGGCTACGAGAGTTCAAATATCCGGAGCGCTATTTCGATTCGTAATGGATGCCGAACCAGAAGCGAGCGGCAGCGACCTCACGGACGGGGAACTCGTCCGGCCGATGTTTCGGCTGGCGTGGCCGCTCGTCGTGATCCAGCTGTTGCAGGTCGCCTACAACGTCGGCGACACGTTCTGGCTCGGTGCGCTCTCGCCCGACGCCGTCGGCGCGTTGAGCCTCGCGTTTCCGCTCATCTTCCTTTTGATCTCTGTCGGTGGCGGTTTCACTGCGGCAGGAGCGATCCTGATCGCCCAGCACACCGGCGCGGACAGCGACGAAAGCGGGGTGATCGCCGGCCAGACGCTCTCGTTCATCACGCTCGTCGCGACGGCTCTCGGCGTGCTCGGCTACGCCGTCACCGGGAGGATGCTCGACCTCTTGCCCGCCGATCCCGAGACGCAGGCGACGATCGTGCCGCTCGCCGCCGACTACATGCGCGTGTTCTTCCTCGGTATGCCCGCGCTGTTTGGCTTCTTCGTCTTCGTCTCGCTCATGCGTGGCTACGGGAGCACTCGCGCGCCGATGCGCGTGATGGCCATCAGCGTCGTGCTCAACCTCGCGCTTGACCCCTTGCTGATCTTCGGCGTCGGCCCGTTCCCCCGCCTCGAGATCCAGGGTGCCGCCGTCGCCACCGTCTTCTCGAGGCTGGTCGCGACGGCCATCGGCTTTTACGTGTTGTTCTACACGGACGCCGGCCCCGCCGTCGACCGGAGTGCGCTCGTCCCGCGCCTCGAGTACGTCCGCGAGATCACGCGACTGGGCGTGCCGACCGCGCTCGAGCAGTCGATGAGTTCGCTGGCGATGATCACGATGACGGCGATGGTCTCGACGTTCCCGCCGACGGTCGTGGCGGCCTACGGCCTGGGAAACCGGCTCATCTCGCTTGCGTTCCTCCCGGCGATGGGGATGGGACAGGCGACGGATACGATCGTCGGGCAGAACCTCGGCGCGGGAAAACCCGAGCGCGCGGAGCGAGCGACGTGGCTCGCCGCGGGCACAATCGCGGCGATCATGCTCGTGGCGGGGACGATCGCCTTCCTCTTCCCGGAACCGATCGTCGGCGTCTTCGTGACCGCCGACGCAGACGGCGTCGCGGAGACTATCGCCTACGGGAGCACGTACCTGCAGGTCGTCGCCACGATGTTCGTGTTCATGGGCGTCCTGCAGGTGATCCTCGGCGCGTTCCGCGGTGCCGGAAACACGAAGACGGCGCTTTCGTTTTCGGTCGTTACGCTCTGGATCGCCCGCGTTCCCGTCACCTACTACCTCGTCTTCACCGCCGGCTGGGGGACGATCGGCATTTGGATCGGAATGGTCGTCGGCGACGTCGTGGGGGCGCTCGCCGCGATCGCGTGGTTCACCCGTGGCACGTGGAAGAGTGCGATCGTCGACGAGGTCGATACCGACGACGTCGAATCGACGGTCACGACGACCGACGACTGATCGGCGTCACTCCGCTGTTCGCTCGCGGTCGCGTTTGGCGTCCTCGTATCGTTCTCGCGTGCGTTCGAACAGTTCTCGGCCGACGTCGGTCCGGATCCGGGGTTCGGCCGTCGCGAAGAACTCGTCGAGGTCGTCGTACGCCTCGAAGTGGTCGTCGGCGTCCGGGTCGTACCGCTGCTCGCGTTCGTACTGGAGCGCCTGCAGACACATGTCGACGAGGTCTGCGTCCTTGACGAACTGCGCCTCCGGCGTCTCCCGGGCCTCGTACTCCTCCCAGAGGGCCCGGAGCTCGCCGTCGTCGAACGGTTCGAGCAGCGTCGCGATCGCCGCACGCTCCGCTCGCTCCTTCTCGTCGGGGTCGACCGTCTCGGCGTTCGGATCGGCACGCGTCGCGTAGTCGCCGGTCTCGGCCTCCGCGAGGTCGTGGAGGACGGCCATGCGGAGCGCGCGATCGGCGTCGACGCCGGCGCGGTCGGCGTAGAACAGACAGAGTAGACTCACGCCCCAGGAGTGGTCTGCGACCGACTCCGGGTCCTCGATCCCGCGGAGTTGCCAGCCCGTCCGCGTCTCGTCTTTGAGCGCGAGACAGCGACGCAGCGTCTCGAGGTCGTCCACGGTCCCGTTACTCCGCCAGTGTCCACGTGCCGGGCCGTGGCTGGGCTACGACGCCGCGACGTTCCATCTCGGTCAGCACCTCCAACAGCCGGTTGGGCTGGGCGATCTCCATCTCGATACGCTTTACGTCGTGGTACTCGTTGAGGTAGTGGCGCACGTCGTCTTCCGTGAACGTCTCCTGGTCCGCTCGCTCCATGACCCCCGAGACGAGGTCGATCATGTCCTCGATGAAGTTCCACGGATAGACGATCCAGGCCCACTCCTCGAGTCGTTCGCCGACGTAGTCAGGATCGAACCCGCTGGTCTGGAGCAACTGGAGGGTCGCGGTGCGGACTTCGCCCGCATCGCGGTCGGTGACGTACTCGTAGGCGCGCTCGATCGAACCGCCGGTGTCGGCGATGTCGTCGACGATCAGTACGTCCTTGCCCGCGACGCTTCCCTCGGGCATCGGATAGCGAACCGACGGCTCGCCGCTCTTCTGGGCGGTGCCGACGTAGTGTTCCATCTTCAGGCTCGTCAGGTCGTCCAGTCCGAGGAAGTCACAGAGACACCGACCCGCGAACCACCCCCCGCGTGCGAGTGCGACGATGACGTCGGGTTCGAACTCGTCGCGACGAACGTCGTCGCTGACGTCCCGACAGAGACTGTAGATGTACTCCCAGTTAGTGATCGTACAGTTGAAGTCGTCCGGTAGTTCGGACATTGCTGGTGTCCACCATTCGAGTGCGAGGGGTGCGGTCCCCTTAAGTGGGATGAAAGCGCTCTCGAGCGTGCGACGCCGTCCAGAATCGCCGTCACACGGACTACTGTCCGTCAGTTCCAGTGCAACCGCGACCGCCCTGTGGTTGCGATCGGTCCAGCAGACCGCATCACTCCTCGAGCACCCGCGCGAGTGCGACGTACGCCAGCCCGACCGCGAAACTCAGGACGGCGGCCATGACGACGATGATCGCGGCGATTCCCGATCCGAAGAACAGCCGCGCGATCGCGAAGATCGCCACGGCGATCACCGGTGACGCGCCGAATCCGACGAAGATGCCCCCGACGAACCACGTCCTGCCGGCCGTGCGCTCGATTTCGTCGCTCGAGAGGTCGTTCGCGGGAGACACAGTTCGACGTTGGACCGGGTAGATAAATCGGTTGCCGTCTCCGCGTCGCATCACGCGTTTTTATTATCTAGTGATATGATCGAGTAATCGATGGCGAAAACTCAGCTACAGGCCGCCCGCGAGGGGACGATCACGGCCGAGATGGAACGCGTCGCCGAGCGAGAAAACCGCGATCCGGCGTTCGTCCGCGAGCAGGTCGCGGGCGGACGGGCGGTGATCCCGTCGAATCACGCCCACGAGACGCTCGATCCGATGATCATCGGCCGCGAGTTCGCGACGAAAGTCAACGCCAACATCGGCAACAGCGAGACGACGAGCGACCTCGAGACGGAACTCGAAAAGCTCCACACCGCCGTCCACTACGGCGCGGACACGGTGATGGATCTCGGCACCGGCAGCGACCTTGATCGCATCCGCGAGGCCCACCTCGAGCACTCGCCGGTCCCGATCGGGACGGTGCCGCTGTACGAGGCGGTCAAGCGGGCGGGGAGCCCCGAAGACCTCACGCCGGAACTGTTGCTCGAGGTCGTCGAGAAGCAGGCCAGACAGGGCGTCGACTACATGACGATCCACGCCGGCATCCTGCTCGAGCACCTGCCGCTGACCGAGGGGCGAAAGACGGGAATCGTCTCTCGGGGCGGGTCGATGATGGCGAAGTGGATGGAAGCCCACGGCGAGCAGAACCCGCTGTTCCAGACGTTCGAGGATATCTGCGAGATATTCGCCGAACACGACGTCACGTTCAGTCTCGGGGACAGCCTCCGGCCCGGCTGTCTCGCCGACGCCTGCGACGAGGCCCAGTACGCGGAGCTGGACGCGCTGGGCGAACTCACGCGAGTCGCCCGGGACCACGGCGTCCAGGTCATGGTCGAGGGACCGGGTCACGTCCCGATGGATCGGATCGCAGAGAACGTCGAACGCCAGCAGGAAGTCTGTGACGGCGCGCCGTTCTACGTGCTCGGCCCGCTCGTGACCGACATCGCACCGGGCTACGACCACGTCACGAGCGCCATCGGTGCGGCCATCGCGGCCCGGGAGGGTGCGGCGATGCTCTGTTACGTCACGCCGAAAGAACACCTCGGACTCCCCGAGAAAGAAGACGTCCGCGACGGCCTCGCGGCCTACCGGATCGCCGCCCACGCCGGCGACGTTGCCAACGGCCTGCCGGGTGCGCGCGACTGGGACGACGCCCTCTCGGAGGCGCGCTACGCCTTCGACTGGACCGTGCAGTTCCGCCTCGCGCTCGACCCCGAGCGCGCCCGGGCGTACCACGACCAGACGCTCCCCGGCGACAACTACAAAGACGCCCGCTTTTGCTCGATGTGCGGTGTCGACTTCTGCTCGATGCGGATCGACCAGGACGCGCGAGCCGAGGGCGACCTGCGCGAACTCGAGGCCGAAACCGACCTCGAGAACTCCCCCGCCGCCGAGGTGAACCGGCCGCCCGTCGGAACGCACGATCCCGACCGGGCCTCCCACGACGCCGACGACCCGAGCGAACTCGTCGGCGACGACTGACCGAACTGGTGCGGTCGACCGCGCGCTGGCGGTGGATTGATACCACGCCCGGACGACGGCGACGGTATGGAAACCAGACGCGTGTTGCAGGTCGACGCGTTCACGGACGAGCCGCTCTCGGGGAATCCCGCCGGCGTCGTCCCCGACGCCGACGGCCTCTCCGACGACCAGATGCAGGCGATCGCCCGCGAACTGGCCCTGAGCGAAACTGCGTTCCTGCGCTCGAGTGAGGTGGCAGACCGTCGAATTCGGTACTTCACGCCCACCCAGGAGGTCGACCTCTGTGGCCACGCGACGATCGGCTCGTTCGCCCACCTCTACGACGACGGCGTCCTCGCGGCCGGCAGTTCGACGCTCGAGACGAACGTCGGCGTCCTGGAGATCGAACTCGAGGACGACGGGACGGTCTGGATGACCCAGGATCGACCGACGATCCGCGAGGTCGACCTCGCGTACGACCGGGTTGCCGACGCACTCGGCGTCGAGCAGGCGGCGCTCGAGGGCGTCGGTATCGACCTCCCGCTTGCGGTCTCCTCGACCGGCCTGCCGTTTCTGATGGTGCCGATCACGTACCTGTCGGACGTCGGGAACGCGACGCCCGACATGGCTGCCGTCGAGTCGCTGTCCGAAGCGGTCGACGCGGTCGGCGTCTACCTGTTCACGTTCGACGCGCTCGAACCCGACTCGACTCTACACGGGCGGGCGTTCGTCCCCGCGGCGGGCGTCCCGGAAGATCCCGTCACGGGGACGGCCAGCGGCGCGGTCGGCGCGTACCTCGACCGGTTCGGGGCGTTCGCGGAGTCCGGGACGGCCCGCCAGGACGACTCCACCCAGATCGGGGTGGGAGACGACGGATCGTTCCCCGACGAGTTGCGACTCGAGCAGGGCCACTACGTCGACCGCCCTGGAACCGTGTTCGTCCGCGTCGGCGACGACGTCCGCGTCGGCGGCCGCGGCGTCACCGCACTCGACGGTACGCTCGTCGTCCCGGCCGACGACGAGGACGACATTCTCGAGGCCTGATACCGATGTCTGCGACGGTCTCCCGGGGACGACCGCAAGACGGTACACGGTTGTCCCGGAGCTGACTCGCAGCCATCGTCGTGAGCCGCTCAGGAAAGCGGGTCGTTCGAGTTCGACCCCGGAACGTCGGAGCCGTCGCCCGGTCCCCGGCCTTCACCGCCAGCCGTCGACGCTGTCGCGGTCGACGACTCGAGGTGGTCGCGCTCGTCGAACGCCGTCGCGTGGTCCGATCGCTCGAGTTCCTCGACGCTGCGGCGAGTCTGCTCGAGGTCCGACTCGAACTCCGCCAGCCGGTCGTCGAGCACCTCGAGGAGTTCGCTTCGCATCCGCTGTGTGTCGACCTCCTCGGCCGCTGCTCGACCGGCCGCACGCGGCACCGTCAGAAACAGCGCGTAACTCTTGCCGACCTGCCAGACGAGAACGCCGAGCGCGACGAACGCGAGCGTGAGCACGGGATCTACCGCCTCGAGCGCGCGGCCGGGATTCGACGGGTCGGCGAGCAGCGTCGACAGCGATCCCCCGAAGCCGACGACGAACCCGACGATCGCGAGTCCGGTCCCGAGCAGGAACGCGACCGCCGAAACCCCCCTGTACAGCATCGTCCACCTGAACGCATCTCGACCGTTCATATACAGTGACTGTCTTCGAAATCGTATAGGTTCTGTGGCCGGACTACCGCGTCGTCGCTCGTTTTCTCGTATCGGCGACCGAGCGCCGGTCCGAAAGCGTCCGGGCGACACGTACCTAGACGTACTCGAAGACGCGAGCCATCCCCCGTTCCAGGTGATAGACGTTGTGACAGTGGAACAGCCAGTCGCCGGGGTTGTCCGCCAGGAAGTCGAACGTGATCTGTCCGCCGTGGGGCGGAACGAGGACCGTATCCTTGACCGCGTCGCCGACCTGGAAGAAGTGGCCGTGGAGGTGCATCGGGTGGATCGCCGGACTGCGATTTACCATCCGCACCCGGACGTACTCGCCCTCGCCGATCGCCAGCGGATCGGCGTCCGGGTACGCCTGCCCGTCGATGGTCCACGCGCCGGGCTCTTGCATCATCCCGCCCGCGAGCGTGAGGTCGAACGTCCGGTCCGGAGACCCGTCGAGGTCGAGCGCCTCGAGCGCCTACTCCACCACCAGACCCCCGCATTCGCCGAAATCCCGGAGACGGCCATCCGGAATACGCCCACCGTCTATTACACGAACGTGTACATAGAAACCCCTTTACCGACCGACTTTCACCACCTAAGTGAATGAGTCTTGCCGATTCGGACCGCGAACTCGTCGTCGAAGAGCTGGGACGAGAGCCCACTCCGGCCGAGGCGGCGCTGTTCGAGAACCTCTGGAGCGAACACTGCGCGTACCGCTCCTCGAGACCGCTGCTGTCTGCGTTCGAGAGCGAGGGCGAGCAGGTCGTCGTCGGGCCGGGCGACGACGCGGCGGTCGTCGCACTGCCGACTGACGACACGTCGTCGGCTGACGCCGATCACGCTAGCGGGCGCGCAGACGAGAAAGAAGAAGACGTCTACATCACGATGGGGATCGAGAGCCACAACCACCCCTCTTACGTCGATCCGTTCGACGGCGCGGCGACGGGCGTCGGCGGTATCGTCAGGGACACGCTGTCGATGGGGGCCTACCCCATCGCGCTCGCGGACTCGCTTTACTTCGGCGCGTTCGACCGCGAGCACTCGAAGTACCTCCTCGAGGGGGTCGTCGAGGGGATCAGCCACTACGGCAACTGCATCGGCGTCCCCACCGTGGCGGGGAGCGTCGACTTCCACCCCGACTACGAGGGGAACCCGCTGGTGAACGTCGCCTGCGTCGGTCTGCTCACCGAGGATCGACTCGTCACGGCCGAAGCACAGGAGCCCGGAAACAAACTCGTCCTCGTGGGGAACGCGACGGGACGCGACGGCCTCGGTGGCGCGAGCTTCGCGAGCGAGGACCTGGCGGAAGACGCCGAGACGGAAGACCGACCGGCGGTGCAGGTCGGTGATCCCTACGCCGAGAAGCTGCTCATCGAGGCCAACGAGGCGCTGATCGACGAGGACCTCGTCGAGTCGGCCCGCGACCTCGGTGCGGCCGGCCTCGGCGGTGCCTCGAGCGAGATGGTCGCGAAAGGCGGCCTCGGCGCACGCATCGAACTCGAGCGGGTCCACCAGCGCGAGCCGAACATGTCGGCACTCGAGATCCTGCTCGCCGAGTCCCAGGAGCGGATGTGCTACGAGGTCGAACCGAAGAACGTAGAGCGGGTCCGCGAGATCGCAGAGAAGTTCGACCTCGGCTGTTCAGTCATCGGCGAGGTCACGGAGGGTAACTACGTCTGCACCTTCGAGGGCGAGACGGTCGTCGACGTCGACGCCCACTTCCTCGGCGAGGGCGCGCCGATGAACGACCTTCCGACCGAAGCGCCGGCCGAGCCGGAGACCGACCTCCCCGAGACTGACCTCGAGGAGGCCTTCGAGGCGGTCCTCTCGAGTCCGAACACCGCGTCGAAGCGGTGGGTCTACCGCCAGTACGACCACGAGGTCGGCGTGCGCACGAGCGTCCCGCCGGGCGACGACGCGGCGGTGATGGCGATCCGAGAGGCAGAGCAGGGCCTCGCGATCTCCTCGGGTGCCGCGCCCAACTGGACGAGCACGGCCCCCTTCGAGGGAGCGAAGGCGGTCACCCTCGAGAACGCGACGAACCTCGCGGCGAAGGGCGCGACGCCGCTCGCGGCGGTCGACTGTCTCAACGGCGGCAACCCCGAGAAACCCGACGTCTACGGCGGGTTCCAGGCGATCGTCGACGGGCTCGCGGAGACGTGTGCCGACCTCTCGGTACCCGTCGTCGGCGGCAACGTCTCGCTGTACAACGACTCGGTGGCGGGTCCGATTCCGCCGACCCCGACGCTCGCGATGGTCGGCACCAAGTCGGGCTACGACGCCCCGCCGCTTTCGGCAAAGCCCGAGGGTGACCTGGTGCTCGTCGGTGACCTCGCACTCGAGCGCGGGGAGTTCCGGCTGGGCGGCTCGGAGTACCTCGCGCAGTTCGACGGCGACGATCGGTTCCCGGTGCTCCCCGGCGAGCCGGCGGCGTTCGTCGAGACGCTGGCCGACGTCGCCGACGCCGACGAGACGCTCGCGGTCCACGACGTGAGCCACGGCGGGCTGGCAGTTTCCCTGGCCGAGATGGTCGACGAGGACGCCGGCCTCGCGGTCTCGCTGCCCGACGGCGTCGACGTCGAGGGTGCGCTGTTCCACGAACAGCCCGCTCGAGCGCTCGTGCAGACGGCCGACCCCGACGCCGTTCGCGAGGCGTTCGACGGCGTCGCCCCGGTCGTCGAACTCGGCGAGGGAACCGACGACGGCCGTCTCACGATCGACGCCGGCGACGACGTCCTCGAGTACGACGCCGCCGCGATTCGCGAGAACCGGTCGGTGATCGAAGACGAACTCGAGTGATCGGATAACCGACGATTTTCCGGCTAGGGACGCTCGAGAGTGGTCACGTCCCGCACTTCGAATCGCGTTCCGCCGTTGTCGCCGATCGAGATCGAGACCGACCAGTCGTGTGCCTGTGCGATCGCCCTGGCGACGGCGAGGCCGAGTCCGTCGCTATCGGCGTCTGCTGCAGCCGGTTCGAGGACCTCTTCGTGGGCCGTCGGTGGGATCTCCGCGGCGTCGTCGAGCAGGAAGAACCCGCGCGGACCGTCGACGGGTTCCTCGAGGCCGACGAGGCCGACCTGGACGGTGAGGTCGCCGTCCGACCGTGCCGCGGCGTCGTCGAAGACCGTCTCGAGGAGGTGTGCGAACCGGTCGGGGTCGGCCCGGAGCGTCGCGCTCTCCTCGACGACGACGGCGGCGCTCTCCAGTCGCGAGGCTTCGACGGCGGCGTCGATCGCCGTCTCGAGGTCGATTCGCGTCCGTGGGCCGACGGCGATCGCGTTTCGGGCGAACTCGCGGACGTCGTCGACGAGTCGTTCGGTTCGATCGAGGGTCGTCGCGACCGTATCTTCCGCGAGGGGGAACTCCCACTCGTCGGCGTCGTCCTCGAGTGCCTCGTCGACGGCCGCGAGCTGTCGTTTCAGGTCGTCCGAGAGCACTTCCGCGATCGCCTCGAGGCGCTCGGTCTGGCGCTCGAGTTGCTCGGTACGTTCGCGGAGCACGCGCTCGCGGTCGGCGCGGTCGAGCGCTGCACGGGTGTTTTCGACCAGCGTCGAGAGGAGGTCCGTGTCGGTCTCGTCGAACGCGTCCGGCTCGAGCGAGGCGGTCACGAGGATGCCGTGGGTACCGATCGGGGCGACGATCTCGGACCGAAGCCTCGTGTCGGGATCGTAGGTCCCCCCGACGTCGGAGAGATCGTCGAACCGCCTGGTCGTACCGTCCTCGAAGACGTCCCAGACGAGGCCCTCGCCCTGGTGAAATCGCGGGAGGCCGCCGAACTCTTCGTGTGCACCTGCGGTGCCGGCGACTGGATCGAGGTAGCCGTGCTCGTCGTCGAGCAGCCAGATCCCGCTGATCGGCAACGAGAGGAGGTCGCTTCCGGCGTGGACGGCGATCGCACAGATCTCCTCGGGATCGTCGGAGCGCAGCAGCCACCGCGTGATCTCGTGGAGCGAGGTGACGACGCGTTCGTACTCGTGTTGCTCGGTGACGTCGCGGACGATACCCGCGATACTCGCTCTCCCGTGGTCGATCGGGGCCATCCTGATCTCACCGACCCGTTCGGTGCCCGCCGCGTCGACGAAGTCGACCTCGAGCTGTCGGTGGGAGGCGTTTCTCATGTCGACTTCGCTGATGGCCTGGCCGATCGCGACCGCGTCGGAGGGTGCGACCGACGCCCGCTCGAGGAGCGTTTCGACGTGCTCGCCGATCACGTCGTCGCGATCGATCTCGAGGACGTCCTCGACGGTGTCGTTGATCGACGCGATACAGTTGTCGCCGTCGAGCGTGACGACACCGTCCTGGAGGGCCTCGACGACGGCGTCGCGCTGAGCGAGTTTCGTCACGCGTTCTTTCCGGTCGGTGACGTCGCGCATGTACACCGACAGTCCGCTCTCGGAGGGGTACGCACGCGCTTCGAACCACGTCTCGAGGGGCGTGTGGTAGACCTCGAACGAGACGGGGACCTGCTCGTCCATCGCGCGGTAGAAGCCATCTGGAAACTGGGTCTCGACGGTTTCTGGGAACTCGTCCCACATCACGCGACCGAGCAACTGCTCGCGCGAGCGCTCGAGGAGGGCCTCCGCGCAGTCGTTGAGGTAGGTGAACCGCCAGTCGGTGTCGAGCGCGAAGAAGGGATCCGTGATGCGATCGACCATCGCCGTCGAGCGTGGCGTCACGCCGATCTTCCCTCCGGCGTCGCCGCTGTCCGTCGGCGGCTCGGCTGGCGTCGCCACCCCTCCGTCTCACTCATCGATGCTGATAGCCCGACCATAGGTACCCAATCGAGTATTTGAGTGTCGTTTCGTGGTCGCCGCGGCCGATAAATTTATTGGTCGAGTCCGGACGAATCGACTCTACCGTCGACGAGACGTCCACCCGTCGATGGCAGTTTTCGGCGCTGAACAGTCACGAGACGGGCCAAAACGGTTTATTATCGTTGCGTGTCACCGGAACCCATGCGCATCGTCATCGTCGGCGGTGGTATCGTGGGGACGGCACTCGCCGCACGCCTCGGGGAAGGGAACGACGCGGTCACGCTGTGTGAGCGCTCGAGTCTGGGCAACGAAACGACCGCCGCCTCCGCGGGAATGTTCATGTGGGAGCGGCCGTCGCCGACCCGGTTCGGTCAGCGGCTTCGCGACCGCGCCTGGTCGACGTACGGCGACCTCCTCGAGGGCGACGCGATCAGCGCGGACCGGCTCGGCATCTTGCACGTCGCCGAGAGCGAGGGCTTCGCCGCGACGCTCGAGGAGGCAGCCGACACGCTCGAGGGGTACGGCATCGACGCGTCGGTCGTCTCTCCAGGCGAGTTGAGCACCTTCGGCGTCGAACCCGACGGGTTCGCCGGCGGCTTGCGGACGACGGCCGATCACGCGTTCGAACCGACCGAACTCGTCACCGTCTTCGCCGACCGGGCGCGCGACCGAGGCGTGGACGTTCGAACGGGAACCGAAGTGAGCGACGTCACGCTCGAGGGCGGGGCCGTGACCGGCGTCGAGACCGACGACGGTCACCTCGAGGCCGACGTGGTCGTCAACGCCGCCGGACCGTGGGCACCGACGCTCAACGAGTGGGCGGGCGTGTCGCTCCCGCTGTGTCACACGCTCGGCCCGATGCTCGCACTCGAGGGGAAGTCGACGGCCGACCTCCCGTTTACGCTCTTCGAGTCGCGACGCTACGTCCGACCGGTCGGCGACGCGAGGGCGTACGTCGGCGAGTACCAGACCGACTACGTCGAGGGTCAGCGGTACGAACCGGCGGACCTTCGCATTCCCGACGACTTCAGGGCGGCGGCGCTCTCGATCGACGACGTCGTGCCGGGACTCGTCGATCACTCGGTCGTCGACGAGTGGGTCGGCCTGCGGACGGTGACGCCCGACGGATTCCCGATCGTCGGCGAGACGGAGACGCCGGGCTTTTACGCCGCCTGCGGCCCGACGGGGCTGGGGATCACGCTCGCACCCGCGATCGCGGACGTCCTCGCGGAGACGCTCGAGGGGACGGTCGATCCGACGGTCCAGTCGCGACTGTCGCCGGATCGGTTCTCCGGGTAGCTCCGGGTTCGGTCGCGGCGTGGATCGTCTGCGACTGCGAACGCGACGAACGCTTATGGGCGACGATCGGGAGGTGGTAGACATGCACGTGGCGATCGTCGGCGGCGGGATCGTCGGCCTCTCGAGTGCGTACTCGCTCGCCGACCGCGGCGCGGCGGTGACCGTCTTCGAGAAGGGATCGATCGGCGGCGGGAGCACCGAACGGGCCGTCGGCGGCATCCGCGCGCAGTTCTCGACGCCGGTAAACGTCGACCTCTCGCTCGTGAGTATGCGCGTCTGGGAGTCCTTCGAGGAGACGTTCGGGACCGACGTCGACTACCGCCAGACGGGCTATCTCTTTCTCGCCCGCGACGAGGCGACGGCCGAGCGGTTCCGCGAGAACGTCGCCATGCAAAACGACCGGGGCGTCCCGAGCGAGTTCCTCTCGCCCGCCGAAGCGGTCGAGCACTGTCCAGGACTCGAGACCGGGCGGTTCGTCGGCGCGACCTA
Organism: Natribaculum breve; assembly: GCF_023008585.1. Classification (GTDB taxonomy): domain Archaea; phylum Halobacteriota; class Halobacteria; order Halobacteriales; family Natrialbaceae; genus Natribaculum; species Natribaculum breve. The sequence goes on from NZ_CP095390.1 coordinate 1,415,202, forward strand.
CTCGCCGACGGACGGCTTCGCCGACCCGCACCTCGCCTTGCAGGCGTACGCGACGGCGGCGCGCGAGGCGGGTGCGGACGTTCGGACGAAGACCGCCGTGACGGACGTACTCCGCGACGGCGACCGCGTCGTCGGCGTCGAGACCGACGACGGCCGCCTCGAGGCCGACTACGTCGTCAACGCCGCGGGGGCGTGGGCGCGACGGGTCGCCGCGATGGCCGACTGTTCGCTGCCGATCGCACCGAAACGCCGGCAGATCGCCGTCGTCGATCCCGACGAGCCGGTTCCGGAGACCGATCCGCTGACGATCGACCTGGACACCGGGTCGTACTTCCGCCCGGAACGCGAGGGCGACGCGCTCGTCGGCGGCCACTTCCCGGGTCCAGACCCGGACCACGACCCCGACGGCTACCCGACGGAGATCGACTTCGACTGGGCCGCCGACGCCCTCGAGGCCGCCGCGGAGTGGACGACCTACTTCGGCCCCGAGTCGCGGGTCAAACGCGGCTGGGCGGGCCTCTACGCCGTGACGCCGGACCACCATCCGATCGTCGAGGAGACGATACCGGGACTGCTCACGGCCGCCGGCTTCTCCGGCCACGGCTTCCAGCACGCTCCCGCGACGGGGAAACTCGTCACCGAACTCGCACTCGAGGGCGAGGCGTCGCTGGTGGATATCTCGCGGCTCTCGAGTGACCGATTCGAGACCGACGCCGCTCGCGACGAGCGAAACGTCGTCTGAGGTGATAGTACTGATTTCGTAGTGAATTACTTCGAAAATCGTACTATTGGCGCGGACGACGGACCGTCGCCTGACGGCGGTCCCGTCAGACGCGGTCCTCGAGGAACGCCTCGATACGCGACAGCGCCTCGCGGAGGTCCCCGAGGCCGGTCGCGTAGGAGACCCGGAGGTGGCCCGTGCCGCTCTCGCCGAAGACGTCGCCGGGGACGACTGCGACGCCCTGGTCGTAGAGCAGTTCCTCGGCGAACTCCTCTGCAGTCCAGCCCGCCGGCACCTCGGGGAAGACGTAGAACGCGCCTTTCGCCTCGAAGCACGGCATGCCGATCTCCTCGAACCGCGAGAGGACGAACTGTCTGCGCCGGTCGTACTGACCGACCATCTCCTCGACGTCGTCGTCACAGGAGTCGAGCGCCTCGAGTGCCGCGTACTGGGCGGTCGTCGGGGCGCTCAACATGCCGTACTGGTGGACCCGGTTCATCGCAGTGATCGCGTCGGCGGGCGCGAGCGCGTAGCCGAGCCGGAGACCGGTCATCGCGTAGGCTTTCGAGAAGCCGTTGAAGACGACCGTCCGCTCGCGCATCCCCTCGAACGTCGCGATCGACGTGTGCTCGCCCTCGTAGGTGAGTTCGGCGTAGATCTCGTCCGAAAAGACGGTGAGGTCGTGCTCGCGGGCGAAGTCGGCGATCGGCGCGAGGTCGGCAGCGGGCATCACCGCACCCGTCGGGTTGTTGGGATAACAGAGCACGAGCGCGTCGGCGTCGGCCGCCCCGGCCCGCTCGAGCGCCCCGACGGTCAGCCGGAAGTCGTCGGCCTCGCGGGTCGGGACGGGCAGGGGTTCCCCGCCGGCGAAGATCACGCCCGGCTCGTAGGAGATGTACGACGGCTGGGCGATCGCCACGGTGTCGCCGGGGTCGACGAACGCCCGAAAGGCGAGGTCGACCGCCTCGCTCGCGCCCGCGGTCACGATGATCTCCTCGTCGGGATCGTACGCCAGGTCGAACCGGTCTACGACGTAGCCGGCGATCGCCTCCCGGAGTTCCCGCATCCCGCGATTCGCTGTGTAGGAGGTTCGGCCCTGCTCGAGGGAGTGGATCGCCGCGTCGCGGGCGGCCCACGGCGTCGAGAAGTCGGGTTCGCCGACGCCCAGCGAGATGACGTCGTCGCGCTCCTCGGCGATCTCGAAGAACCGACGGATACCCGACGGTGGCACCGCCTGCACGCGCTGTGCGGGCTCGAGCGTCATGGCGAGACCGAGAGTCGGTCGTCGTCGTCGCCGTCACCGAGTTCGATCCCGTTTTCCTTGTAGGAGGTCATCACGTAGTGGGTGACCGTCTGGGTGATCTCGGGGACCGGCGCGACCTTCTCGCTTATGAACTGCGACACCTCGCGGATGGAGTCGCCCTCGACTTCCATGTCGAAGTCGTAGTCCCCGCTGACGAGGCGCAGCGAGGTCACCTGGGGGAACCGTGCGAGGCGCTCTGCGATGTCGCCGTAGCTCGTCTCGCGGTCGAGCGTGACGTTGAGTTCGACCTCGGCACGGACGCGCTCGTCCTCGAGTGCGTCCCAGTCGACGACCGCCTGGTACCCCCGGAGGACGCCTGCTGCCTCGAGTTCCTCGATCGTCGCCTCGACCTCGGACTCCTCGAGATCGGTCATTCGCGCGATGTCCGCCGTGGAGTATCGCGCGTTCTCACGAAGCAACTCGAGCACCTCGCGTTCGCTCATACCGCTTCCCAACGCGAGCGAGGGTAAAAGGATTTCTTCACGCGCAAGACTGACCCGCCCTCGAGCGGATCAGTAGTGCTGGAACAGGAGCGCGCGGACGTCGTCTTTCGTCTGGACGTCCTCGGTCGTCCCGTCGGGCAAGGTGACGCGATAGCGGTAGTCGGCCGACGGCGACTCCTCCCACTTGTCGTCGTGGGTCTCGAGTAAGTTCATCATGCGATCGAGCATGTCGTCGTCGCTTGCAGAGCCGTCGTCGTCCGCCGTCTCGCCTGGCTCTCCGTCGTCTGCCGCCTCCTCGGACGCGTCGTCTGCCGTCTCGACGTCGGCCGGGTTCGCCTCGTCCGCGAGGTCCTCGCCGTCGTCGACGTCCTCCGTATCCGCGTCTTCGTCGTAGGTGATCGTCTCCTCGTCGGTCGCCGACCGGGACGCGGCGTCGACGGCCGCGGCCGCGTCGAACTCGCCGTCGACCTCGAGGTCGCCGTCGAGGTTGTCGATCAGAAACTGGACCGCGTCGCGTTCGCGGACGAAGCCGTACTTGCCGACGACCTGGTCGTTGATCTCCTCTCGCAGGTGCTGGATGAACGCGTACTGCTCGTCCGTGACCTCGAGTGTCTTCATACCACCCCGATGTCGCGGCGAGTACATAATAGTTCGAGAGACGTTCCCGACGCCGGAACCGTTACAGCCGCCTCCGCAGCCCGGACGTTTAAGCACGAACGGCGAAAACCTCCGGACATGGTCCTGACGGAGTCCGAATCCGAACTGCAGGAAGGCGACGCCGCACCCGCGTTCGAACTGCCCGGCACCGACGGCGAGACGTACACGCTCGAGTCGTTCGCCGACGGCGAGGCGTTGCTCGTCGTGTTCACGTGCAACCACTGTCCGTACGCCCAGGCGAAGTTCGACCTGCTGAACGACCTGGCCGACGAGTACGACGACGTCTCGGTGGTCGGCATCAACCCTAACGACGCCGACGAGTACCCCGAGGACTCCTTCGAGAAGATGAAAGCGTACGTCGACGACGGGCGGATCGACTACGACGCCTACCTCCGCGACGAGTCCCAGGAAGTCGCCGCCGAGTACGGGGCCGTCTGCACGCCGGACCCGTTCCTCTTCGCCAACGCGGACGAGTCGGGAGACGGCGAGTTCCGCCTCGTCTATCACGGCCGACTCGACGACGCGCTCAACCCCGAGGACGAACCGACGCGGTTCCACATCCGGGAGGCAATCGACGCCGTGCTCGCGGGCGACGACGTCGACCTCGAGTGGAAGCCGTCGCAGGGCTGTTCGATCAAGTGGAACGACGCCGGCGACTGATACTGCCGGACGTACGTCGTGAAAGATTCTCGCCGTCCCGGGGTGGCGAGAATCTTCACACAGTTACGTCCGATAGTATGATACCGATAGCTGCGAGTCAGTTCCGGGGCACCCGTGACCCGCCTGCGGTCTCCCGGAACGCAGTCGCAGCCATCGTTCTGACGCCAACCGGGTTCCGCCGTCCCGTTCCAAGACTATTCGACGACTATACCAACGCTTATCACTAGTTATTTACAACTATCCAGTATGGATCGAACTGGGTCGTGGACGAGTATGTCGCAAGACGAGATGACAGCGTTCCTCCGAGAACGAGGCCACGGCGTCCTCGCGTTCGGTGACGAAGACGGCGGGTACGCCACGCCGATGTCGTTCGGGTTCGACGCCGACAATCGACAGTGTATCTTCCAGTTCGTGTTCGGATCGAACAGTACGAAGCGGACCTACGTCGAACGCGAAGCCACGGCGACGCTCGTCGTTCACGAACGGCCCGCGATCGACGACTGGCGAAGCGTCGTCGCCGAAGGCGACGTCGAACCGCTCTCGAACACCTCGGTACAGCGGGCTGCCGCCGTGTTCGCTGATCACGCGAACGTTACCAGCTTCGACGTGTTCGACGATCCACTCGAGGAGGCCGACGTCGAGTGGTTCGAGTTCCAGATCCGGGAGATGAACGGTCGACAGGCGACCGCTCCGGGTACCGGCGGCTGATCTACAGTAACAACTGAAACGATGTACGCACTGCTCGCAGCGGCCAGTACTGACGCCGAGTCGCGAGCGGGCGTGCAACGACCGTCAGTGGCTACGATAGTATCCAGCCACGGTCGTCACTTCTGGACCGCACGACGGTACTGGATCGGCCACTCGAGGTCGCCGTCGAGGTCGCCCGCCGCGCGCAGGCCGAAGTACGGATCGCGGAGGAACTCCCGACCGACGAGGACGAGGTCGGCCCGATCGTTGCGAACGAGCGCGTCGGCCTGTTCTGGTTCGGTGATGCCGCCGACGGTCCCCACCGCCAGGTCGGTCTCGTCGCGGATCTTCTCGGCCAGCGGCACCTGGTAGTTCGGCCCCGCCGGGACCTGCTGGTCGGGGTGGAGTCCGCCCGAACTCACGTCGATCAGGTCTGCGCCGAGCGATTCGAGGTCGCGGGCGAGCCTGACGGACTGCTCGAGCGTCCACGACTCCCGTTCGGGGAGCCAGTCGGTCCCCGAGATACGGACGAAGACGGGTTTCTCGTCGGGCCAGACGTCGCGGACGGCCGCCGTAACCTCGCGGACGATCCGCGTTCGGTTCTCGAAACTCCCGCCGTACTCGTCTTCGCGGCGGTTCGTGACGGGCGAGAGGAACTCGTGGAGCAGGTAGCCGTGGGCGGCGTGGACCTCCGCGATCTCGAAGCCGGCCTCGAGCGACCGCTTTGCGGCGGTCCGAAACGCCTCGATCACCGTCTCGACGTCGTCGCGGTCCATCTCACACGTTGCCGGCGGGTCGCCGTCGAACGGGTACGCGTCGGGCGACGGCGAGCGGACCTCCCAGCCGCCGTCGTCGGGCTGGATCGGTTCGTTGCCCTCCCACGGACGGCTCTTGCTCGCCTTGTGTCCCGCGTGGGCGAGCTGGATTCCCGGGACGCCACCTTGCTCGCGGACGAACTCGGTGATCGGCTCGAGCGCCTCGGCGTGCTCGTCGCTCCAGATACCGAGGTCGTGCGCCGAGATGCGCCCGCGCGGTTCGACGGCGGTCGCCTCGGTCATCACGATCCCCGCACCACCGACGGCGCGACTGCCGAGGTGGACGCGGTGCCACTCGGTCGCCAGTCCGTCGCGGTCACAGGAGTACTGGCACATCGGCGAGACCGCGAGTCGATTCGGTACCTCGAGGTCGCGCAACTCGAGCGTCGAGAACAGCGCTGTCATCGTCGCGGCTAGTGACCGGGGAGTGAAAGCCACCCCGAATGGCGACGGCTTTGCCGGGGCCACGCTCGCGTAGCTCCGGACACCCGCTCTTAACACCGCTCGCACCCGAGCACAGGGTATGATCCTCTCGGAGACGTTCGACGTCGATCGACCCGTCGTGGGCATGATCCACCTGCCGCCGCTGCCCGGCTCGCCGGAATTCGACGGCGACCGCGAGGCGATCTGCGAGCGGATGCTCGCGGACGCGACCGCCCTCGCCGACGGCGGCGTCGACGCCGTGTTACTCGAGAACTTCGGCGACGTGCCGTTCTACCCCGACGACGTGCCGAAATCGACCGTCGCCGAGATGGCGTCACTGGCGACCGCGTTGACCGACGCAGTTGACGTACCCGTCGGGATCAACGTCCTGCGAAACGACGCGATCGCGGCGCTGTCGATCGCTGCCGCGGCAGGAGCCGCGTTCGTCCGCGTGAACGTCCACGTCGGGGCGGCCGTCACCGACCAGGGCGTCCTCGAGGGGAGAGCCCACGAGACACTCAGACACCGGGACCGACTCGAGGCGGACGTCGCCGTCCTCGCCGACGTCCACGTCAAACACGCGACGCCGATGGGCGACGTCGGCCTCGAGCGGGCGACCCGGGAGACGCTCGAGCGCGGCCGTGCGGACGGCGTGATCGTCTCCGGGCGTGGGACCGGCGAGCAGACGGCGCTGGCGGACGTCGAACGCGTCGCGGCCGTCGCCGACGGACTCGAGCGCTCTCCGCCCGTCTTCGTCGGCAGCGGCGTGACGGCGTCCTCCGTCGGGGACGCGTTCGACGCCGGGGCCGACGGCGTGATCGTCGGCACTGCGCTCAAACGAGACGGCGAGACGACCGCGCCAGTCGCTCGAGAGCGCGTCGAGCGATTCGTGGCGGCGGCCGCTCGCTCTCGGTAGGCCGATCGCTCGAGCGACCGTCGCCGGTCGCGTTCGAGATCATCACGACCGACGACCGACGCCGCGAGCCGAAAAAAGCGCGTCTGGACGGCGATTCGTCTCTAGTCGAGTTCTTCTGCGTCCGTCTCGAGCGGCGCGGACGCCGACGACGAGCCGGAGACGGTGTACATCGCGACCCCGAGGACGACCCAGAAGAGGATGATGCCCCACTCGTGTGGCCACGAGAGCGCCGACGGCGCGCCCGGCAGGTAGAGGCCGACGAAGAACGTCGTCAGGACGAGTGCAACGGCACCGAACCCGTAACCGAATGGGAGCTCGAGCGGTCGATCCATCTCCGGTTCGCGGTAGCGAAGCACCAGGAAGGAGATGACGACGAGCACCCACGCGACGACGAGGCCGAACCCGCCCGCGTTGACGATCCAGATCAGCATCTGCTCGCCGAAAAGCGGCGAGAAGATCGAGAGGCCGCCGATGAGGGCCAGCGCGCTCGAGGGCGTGTTGTGCTCGGCGTGGAGCGTGCTCAGCTGCTCGGGGAGCATGCCGGAGTCGGCGAGCGCGTAGATGGCACGGCTGGCACCGAGCAGGAACGAGTTCCAGCTCGTGAGGATGCCCGCGATGCCGGCGATCGCCATGATGCGGCCGATGGTCTGGCTGTCGAAGATCGCTGCCATCGCCGACGCGGCCGGCAGCGAGCTGTCGACGAGTTCCGAGCCGGGCATCGCCTGTCCGGACGCCCAGATGACGGCGATGTAAAAGAGGGCAGCGAGCGTGACCGACGCCGGAATGAGGAGGCCGAGGAGCTTCGGCGAGACGTCGGCCTCACCTGCCGCCTGTGGGATGACGTCGAAGCCGACGAACATGAACGGCGTCATGATGGCGACCGTGAACACGCCAGCCATGCCGGCACCGGCAAACGGCGGCGTCGACGGCGACTGTCCGTTCGCCACGGCACCGATCGCGAGCGTGACGCCCGCCAGGCCGATGACGAGCGCCAGGATCGTCTGGAACTGCGCTGCAGGCCGCACGCCGCGGTAGTTGAGGAACGTCATCACGATGGCACCGATCGCGCCGACGAGGACCCACGTGGCGTAGACCGGCTGGCCGGCGACCGTCCAGAGCTCGATGGCGTTGAAGCCGGGGACGACGTACGCGAGTGCCGACGGCAACGCGACGACCTCGAAGACGACGACGCCGACGTAGCCGAGCACGAGCGCCCACGTGCACACGAACGACCCGAGGGGGCCGAGAGCCCGGAGGCTGTACACGTGTTCGCCGCCGACGAACGGCATCGCCGACGCGAGTTCACCGTAAATCAGTCCGACGACCGAAACCATCACACCCCCGAGGACGAACGCGAGGATCGATCCGAGGACACCACCCTCGTTGACCCAGTATCCCGTCTGAATGATCCATCCCCATCCGATCATCGCGCCGAACGCCAGGACGAAGACGTCACGCTTCGTCAGAACGCGTTCGAACTTGTTATTCGTTGTCTCGTGATCCATGGGCTGAGGATTCTTATCATGGGCTATAAATCTAACTATATTCGAAAATCAGGATAGTATTCGAACGTAGTCCGACATATCACACAATATTTCACGTTAACGTGTCGGCAACCACGGCAGGCAAACTGGACGGACAGCGACCGTAACCGTCCCGAACTGGAGTAGTTCGACCGGAGCGTCAGATCACGTCGTCGTTCTCGAGTTCTCCGATCTCGGCCTCGGTGTATCCCACCTCTGCGAGGATCTCGTGGGTGTGTTCCCCGAGTTCCGGCGGATGTCGATCCACGGTCGTCGTGTTGTGCGAGAAGTGCATGGGGCTGCCGGCCATCTCGATCGTCCCCGCGGACGGGTGTTCGACCGTCTCGTGCATCCCCCGCGCACGGATCTGCGGGTTTTCGAAGACGTCTTCCATGTCTTTGACGTCGCTGGCCGGCACGTCGTGTGCGTCGAACCGCTCGAGGACGTCGGCCGTCGACCGGTCGCTCAGTTCCGACTCGACGATCGCGTCGAGTTCGGCGCGGTTCTCGACGCGGTCGGCGTTGGTGGCGAATCGGTCGTCGTCGACGAGGTCCTCGCGCTCGAGTGCGGCACAGAACCGGGGCCAGATGTGCTCGGAGGCGACGGCGACGACGACGTAGCCGTCGGCGGTCGGGACGGCCTGATAGGGGGCGATCGTCGGGTGTTTGCTGCCCATCCGCCCCGGCGGGTCGCCGGTCGCGAAGTAGTACGAGGCCATGTACGACATCCAGGCGACCTGTCCGTCGAGCAGACTGACGTCGATCTTCTGTCCGGTGCCGTCGCCGAGTTCGCGATAGAGGAGCGCCGAGAGAATCGCCTGCGTGGCGTACATGCCCGCACCGATGTCGGCGATCGCGACGCCGACGCGGACCGGCGGGCCGTCTTCCTCGCCGGTGATGCTCATCAGCCCGCCCTCGGCCTGCATGATGACGTCGTAGGCCGGCCGGTCGCGGTCGGGTCCCCACTCGCCGTACCCCGAGAGCGAACAGTAGACGAGACCGGGGTTTTCCGACGATAGCGTCTCGAAGTCGAGTCCCCACTCTTCCATCTTCCCGACGCGGAAGTTCTCGACGAGGACGTCCGCCTCGGCGGCGAGCCGTCGGAACACCTCGCGGCCCTCGTCGGTCGAGAGATCGAGCGTCATCGAGCGCTTGTTCCGGTTGACGCTCACGTAGTAGGCGCTCTCGTCGCTGTCGCCGTACGTCGGGGGGTGCCACGCCCGCGTCTGGTCGCCGCCGTCGGGTCGTTCGACCTTGATCACCTCCGCACCGAGGTCGCCGAGTTGCATCGTACAGAACGGGCCGACGAGCACCCGCGAGGCGTCGAGAACCGTGATCCCCTCGAGCGGTCCCGTCTCCGTGTCGGGGGTTCGGGCTTCGCCCGTCATCGCGACGCGAGAGCAGGAGTACCGATACGGTTCTGACCCGGAGGCGACCTCGAGAGGCCGTACGTCCGTTCGTCGGCGTCGGGGCGTGCCCGGGCAGCGTACTGGACGGTTCGGTTCTCCTGTGAGGGGGACGCCCCCGGATCGACGTAATCGAGCATCTTCCGAAGATCACTCCCAAGTCGTATTAAGAATTAGGACGGAAGTCAACGTACGAATAAATAATTAGGATTGTGCACCGGGGATCGGAATTCGAATCCACCACCGATCGAACGCCAGGTCGATCCACGGTCGTCGACGCCACGACGAGCCGCTCGATAGGATAGGAGACACCGGCGAATAGTCGGATATCGTTCAGGAATCGCTCTTGTTTTGGCTCCAGAAACAAGATATTTGTAATACAGGAGATTACGTCCGATCATGGCCGACCAGCAACCGATAACCGATATCCACTTCGACGACGCACCTCGCGTCGAGACGAAAATCCCCGGACCCAACTCGCAGGAGTTACTCGAGCGACAGCGAGAGATCGACAGCAACGCCGTCGCGTACCCGAAGACGATCCCGATCGCGATCGAAGAGGCCAAGGGTGCGACGCTGCGCGACGCCGACGGGAACACGTTTCTCGACTTCTTCGCCGGTATCGGCGTCCTGAACGTCGGCCACTCGAACCCGTACGTCCTCGAGGCGGTCCAGGAACAGACCGAGAAAGTCGTCCACACCGTCGACTTCCCGACGGAAGCGCGACTCGACCTCATCGAGAAGCTAAACGAGATCGCACCCGGCGCGCTGCCGGACAACAACCGCGTCGTCTTCGGTGGCCCGACCGGCAGCGACGCCATCGAGGCGACGATCAAACTCGCCAAGTACAACACCGGCGGCGACGGTCTGATCGCCTTCCGCGGTGCGTACCACGGCGGGAGCGCGGGCGCGTTGAGTCTCACTGCCGGCAAGAAGTACAAAGAAGACTACGCACCGCTGCTGTCGAACGTCCACCACGTTCCCTACCCGTACCCACAGCAGCAGGGGCTGTCACCCGACGAGTCCCGCGAGATGGCGCTGAACAACGTCCGGGAACTGCTCGAGGACCCCTACAGCGGCATGGCAAACCCGGCCGGCATCTGGGTCGAGCCGATCCAGGGTGAAGGCGGGATCGTGACGCCGCCGGAGGGATTCCTCCCGGGACTGAAAGAGATCGCCGACGACAACGGAATTCCGCTCATCGTCGACGAGATCCAGACCGGATTTGGACGAACCGGCCAGTGGTTCGCGAGCGACTGGTACGACGTCACGCCGGACGTGATGCCGATGGCGAAAGCGATCGGCGGCATCGGCCTGCCGCTGTCGGGAACGATGTACCACGAGGATCTCGACACGTGGGATGCGGGCGGTCACGTCGGCACCTACCGCGGGAACGCGCCCGCGATGATCGGCGGCGTCCGCGCGATCGAGTACATCCAGGACAACGACCTCCTCGCGCACGCACGAGACGTCGGCGAGTACATGCGCGACCAGTTGCGCGCACTCCAGGACGAGACGGACCTCCTCGTCGACGTGCGCGGTCGGGGCATGTTCACCGGCGCGGAGTTCGCCGGCGACGACGACCGAACCGGCAAGGAACTGGTCAAAGACGTCCAGCAGTACTGTTACGAACACGGCGTGCTCGTCTGGTCTGCCGGCCGCCGCGGGAACGTCCTCCGGATAATCCCGCCGCTCGTCCTGACCGAGGAACAGGCCGAAATCGGCATGGAGATCGTCGCCGACGCGATTCGAGAACAGGTATAGACGCTCGTCCGATCGATCTCTGCTGTTCTAGACAGTAATCGAATCCTTGGAAAGAATTATGGCTATCCCTCGACCAGTGTCGCGTACCGACGTCGTCGCTCGCGCGCTCGAGTCCGACGACTGCCACGCGCTCACCGAAGGGCGACTCTCTCGAGGGGGATAACCCGAGTGTACGCGACGCGCACGCGTACACGGGACGAACGGTCACGGCCGCCGAAACGAGGTCGTCACAGGCACAACACATGGACGAAAAGGACATCCGTATTCTCAAGACGATCGCAGCGGAAGGAATCAACAGTCCAGACAAACTCCAGGAGGCGACTGGCATCCCGAAGTCGACGATCCACTATCGTCTCAACCAGCTCAAAGAGGAAGGAGTCCTGGAGAACGACATCATGGACATGAACCTCGAGAAGGTCGGCCTCTCGATCACGCTGATCTCCGAGGTGTGGGCGGAGTTCGAGGAGGGATACCACGATCGCGTCGGCGAGAAACTCGCCGACATCGAGGGCGTCAACCAGGTCTACTTCACGATGGGCGATACGGACTTCGTCGTGATCTCTCACGTCACCAGCCGGCAGATGGTCGAGTCGCTCGTCGAGAGCTTCGAGGCGATCGACGAGATTCGACGGACCAGTTCGAAGTTCGTGATCACGACCGTCAAGGACGAACCGCGTCCGATCAACGACTTCGAGTTCGAGACGCTCGCGACGGCACTCACCGACGACTAGTCGACGGGACAGTCCGATCCGTTGTACGGCCTCTCGCTTCTGTCCAGTGACGTCGGCCGACGGGTTCCGTCGGCAGGGACCGACGGTGCTCGAGTGCCAGTACCACTATGTGTTCTCCCGTCGTCGTACGACTCGTCCACAGTGAACGGGCAGCGTAGGGACGATCGGCCATGGTAGCGTTTTCGGCTGAGTTCTACTGGATAGCGGGGTTCGCCCTCGTCGCAGCGCTCGTAAACAGCGCGGGAATCGTCGCCATCTTCCGATACCGGGAGTGGGCGGAACGAAACCTCACCTACTTCATGTGTTTTGCCGCCGGCGTCCTCGTCTCGACGCCGTTGTTACTCGCACTACCGAACGCGCTGGCGAACAGTCCGAACGCGGGAGTCAGCGCGCTGGTGGGATTTCTGTTCATGTTCTTCTCGAACGAGCTAATCACGTATCGAACCGGACAGGAGACGCTCGCGTTCGGCGTGACGGCGGCGGAGGGCATCGGTATCCACTCGCTGGTCGACGGAGTGGTGTACACGGTCACCTTCAGCATCTCCCTGCTGACCGGCATCCTGGCGGGGACCGGGCTGGTCGTCCACGAGTTCGCCGAAGGGGTCATCACGTATCTCGTCCTGCTGAGAGGGGACGTGACGGAACGAGCGGCGGCGATATACGCGTTTTTCGTCGCCGCGCTGACGACCCCGGTCGGGGCGTTCGTCGCCTACCCGCTGGTGAGCAGGCTGGGGGAGAGCGAACTGGGCCTCATGCTCGGGTTCGTCTCGGGCGTCCTGCTCTACGTCTCCGCGTCCCACCTGCTCCCCGAGGCGAGTTCACACGAGAAGAAACACTCGACTGTCGCCCTCGTCGCTGGCATCGCCCTGGCGCTTTTCGTCGTGTTCTCGCGGACGACGTGAGATCGGCGACACTCACGGCGGAGACGACCGACTCGAGGTGAGCAGGATAGCTCGTGTGTCAACGACGCGTTCGCGCGAGGGCTGCGACGACGAGCGCGGTCACCGCCACGAGAACGCCGAAGCCTGGCAGTTCCTCGTCGGTATTCTCGCTCGAGTCGTCGGTGTTCTCGTCGCCTTCGTTGTCGTCGTCGGTATTCTCGCTCGAGTTGTCGGTATGCTCGTCGCTTTCGTTACCGTCGTCGGTTTCGCTTTCGTTGTCGGCGTCCTGGTCCGGGTAGGCGTCTGCCGGCGGGTCGAGCTGGAGGACGACGACGACCTGCCCGTGTGACGTCTCGGGTCGGTAGGTCCAGCCGCCGCCGGCTTCCTCGTAGGATTCTGCGTCGGCGATCGGATCGACGCTCGAGTCCCAGCCGTCGCCGATGGGACCCTGCTGGACGTAGCCGACCACGTCGATCCAGTCGGCGTACTCGCCGTCGACCTGCGCCTGGCCGTACTCGACGGTGCCGCCGTCTTCGGGCAGGCCGTGCACCTCGATGCAGTGGGAGTCGAGGTAGCCGTCACCCTGGGGCAGTTCCGAGGAGGTCCCGAACTGGTCGGCGTCGAGCGGCCGTTCGTAGTGGTCGGTCAGGGGGAAGTCGACGGTCAGCGGATCGGCAGAGCTGTGCCACTCGATCGAGTCGCTGGTCGGGATCGTGACGCTCGTATCCGGGACGGTTTCGCCGACGATCGGGTCGCCGTCCTCGTTGAGGAGGGTGACGCAGATCTTCCCGGAGCCGTCGCCGAGGTAGGGATTGCGGTACTCGTCGCGCGGGTTGACGTAGCTGATCCAGCTCCCGTCGCTGGCGGCCGCCTCGAAGTACGGATCGCCTTCCTCGGGAACCGGCTCCTCGTAGGCGTCTTCTATCGGTTCCGTCGAGTTCCGGGCGTCCGCACTCTGGCCGTACACGCCCCGCGGATCGGTCGTATCTGGTCGAACGTCGACGGTCGGCGAACTGGCTGCCGAGTGGTCGGTGCCTGCGACGACCATCGTCGCGGTGAAGCCACTGCATACCACGAGTAGCCCGAGGGCGATCGTCGCGAGATCGCTAGCTGTGAATCGGAGGTCTGGCATGGATGTACTCGTAACGTCCTGCTGTCGAACCGGGATCGGACGGACGAGTCCGGTGGGACCGTCGCGGCCGACGCTCTCGAACCGCCGTCCGCCGTACCAGCCCGGCCGATGGACGACACGATCGAAGTAGTAAGTTTACCTACCTATATATGATCAGAGTAACTGTCGGTAGGCGGTGAGTAACCGCCCGTTTTCGGTCGACTGCGGGGCCGAGCGGACGCGACCGAGCGCGAGCGACGACGCCCAGACGCCGGGAGACGTCACGAGTGACTCGAGACGCCGCGAGCGGAGATCAGTCGCCGATCCAGTCGGCGAAACTCCCCTCGAGTAACGTCGCCGACTGCCGATCGAGGTACCGGCGTTGCATCGCGGCGATCGCGTCGGCGAGACTCGCGCCCGCTTCGACGCGACTCGAGACCTCGCGGTACTTCCAGCCGGCGGGCGTCACGCGCTGGCGCACTCGCCGACGGAGCGGGTAGAGGTACTTCGCGGCCTGTTCGTCGGTCAGCCCGCGGTTGATCAGGCCGTCTTCGGCGTGGGCGAGCAGGTCCTCGTAGAGGCGTTCGCGATCGGCCGTCTCCTGACCGTCGTTCGTGATCCAGGTGAGGTCGGCCGACAGCCCGTCTCGCATCGCCGCGTAGAAGTTCTCCTGGGCGAGTTCCCAGTCGAGTTCGACAGCCGGATGCTCGAGTCTGGTCAGGCTCTCCAGGAGGCCGGCGAACGCGGCCTGGAAGGCGACGGAGTCGCGGACGGTCGGCTGGGCGGGGATCGGCCGGAACTCGATCCGGGCGTTCGCGGCGGATCGGGTCGCGCCGTCGAAGACCGGTCGGACCCACCGCCAGTAGGTGCCGTGTTTGCGCCGGAAGTGGGCGAATCGGTCGTCGAAGCGATCGCCCGTCGTGACTGGCATCGGGACGAACGTGTCGTCGTCGACGACCCGGTCGACGGCCTGCTCGACGGTCTCTAAGTCCCGCGGGAAGCGCACCTTCCCGGCACCGGCCGAGGGAGCGTTGAGAACCGTCTCGAAGACGCTGATCCGGTGTTCCATCCAGGCGTCGCCGAGGACGTCGTCGGCCGTGGCGTCCTCGTCGTAACAGTCCGCCGGGAAAAACGGCGAGTTGACGCCGAGTGCGAGCAGCGGACCGGCGATCCGGAGTGCGTAGTTGAAGTACGTCGGGAGGTCGGCGGCGTGGGGCACCTGGTAGTGGGGCTGGATCGACGTGATCAGACTCTCGGGCATCACCGTGTCGCCCGACAGCGAGACGTTGGGTGCCTCGATGCGCATCCCCGCGGCGTCGGCGCGAGTCGTGTTCGCCATCGCGTGATAGCGCGCCGCGTCGCTCATGTTCGTCGCGACGCGAATCGTCCGTTCGTCGTCCCCGTCGCCGACGGTTCGCTCGACGCTGTCGGTGAGGTAGTCGTGAGCGCGTTCGCCTTCCGGCGGGAGCGTCCACAGACCGTCGCTGACCAGTCGCATCCCTTCGATTTCGGTGACGTCGAGCGCCGTCTGGAGGCGCGCTTTCACCTCCGACTCCTGGGCGGCCAGTCCGTATGCGTTCAGCGGCTGTGGACTGGTCGTCATCTCCGCGTTGTGGAGACCGAGTTCCTTCTCGAACCCGATCAACTCGAGCAGCCGGCGGGGGACCCGCCGCAGCGTGCATCCGTCGGCGTCGGTCGCGTAGAACTCGTACTCGAGGCCGACGATCGCCTGTGGGTTGTCGAACGCCCCGTCTCGAATACCGGACTTGATCACCTCGGCG
Organism: Natribaculum breve; assembly: GCF_023008585.1. Classification (GTDB taxonomy): domain Archaea; phylum Halobacteriota; class Halobacteria; order Halobacteriales; family Natrialbaceae; genus Natribaculum; species Natribaculum breve. Next base: position 1,431,023 of record NZ_CP095390.1, read on the forward strand.
TCCTCCTCGACGCGTTCCTGGAACGAGTCCCCGTCGACCGACAGGACGTCGGCGACCCGCGCCGCCAGCTCCTCTTCAGCCATGCGCGAGTGTGCACTCCGGACGAACTTGAATGCACGTCTCTCACCTCGCTGGTCGATCGAACCGACTGGTCGGTCGCGTCCGTCGCTGCCAGCACAGTTATTATCGTCACCCGAGAACGTCTCGGCGTTCGATGGTCGCCATACGGGCAGACGGACTCGAGAAGTCGTACGGTTCTGTCGACGCGCTGTCTGGAATGCGCTTCAGCGTGTCCCGCGGCGAACTGTTCGGCTTTCTCGGTCCAAACGGTGCTGGAAAGACGACGACGATCCGCGTCCTGACGGGACAGATCGTCCCCGACCGCGGGACTGCGACGGTCCTCGAGACCGACCCCGTCGCGGAGCCGATCGAGACGCGACGCCGCGTCGGCATCCTCCCCGAACAGGAGTCGCCGCCGAGTTTCCTCACGCCACGCGAGTACTTCGAGTTCGTCGGGAAGGTGCGCGACCTGGACTCCGATCGGGTGACGTCGCGGGTCGAAACGTGGGCCGATCGGCTCGGCTTTCGGAGCAAACTCGACACGCTCCACACCGACCTCTCCCGGGGGCAACAACAGAAGGTGATGATCACGCAGGCGTTCCTCCACGAACCCGACGTGGTCTTCATCGACGAGCCGCTCGCGAACCTCGATCCGCTGGTCCAGGAACAGGTCAAGCGATTCCTGGTCGCCTACGCCGACGACGGCAACGCCGTCTTCGTCTCGACGCACAACATCGACGTCGCCGCCGACGTCTGTACCCGGGTCGGCATCGTCGCCGACGGACGGCTCGTCGCCGAGCGCGACCTCGCGGACGGAGCCGAGGACGGCGACTCGCTGCTCGAGACGTTCCTGACGCACGTCGACGACGTCGACCCGCGAGACGTACCGGCCCAGATGACGGGACAGCCATGAGTCGTCGCGTCGACTGGACGGTGTTCGTGGCGCTGTTTCGCGAGGAGTGGCGACTCCACGCCGAACTGTTCGGAGGCCGGCGCTTCCTGCTCTTTCCGGGCTTGCTCGCGGCGCTGTCGGCGAGTGCTGCGGTCGGGCTGGACGCGACCGGGACGACGCCGGGCGAGTTCGTCGCCGGACTGCACGTCTTCGCGCTCGTCTTCGGCCTCTACAGCGGGACGGCCGGTTTCGCCGGCTCCGACATGCTCGAGAACGTCTTCGGGCGGCTGACGCTTTTGCTCTCGAGTTCGACGACGCTGCCGCTGTCGCGACGACGGCTGCTCGGAACCTTCCTCGTCAAAGACGCGCTGTACTACGGCGGACTGTTCGTCCTGCCGATGGCGGTCGGGATCGTCCCGCTGGTCGGCGCGTCGGCGACGGCACCGCTCGTCGTGGCCGAACTGTGGCTCTCGCTGTTTCTCGCGTTCGTCGCCGGCATGGTCGTCACCGTCGCGGCCATCGCCCTCAGAACGCGAGGCGTTCCGGGGTGGGCGATCGTCGCTGCTGCCGTCCTCGTCGCCGTCGCCGTCTGGACGACCGGCGGTACTCGAGTGCTGTGGCACGGACTCGTCAGCTACGACGGGTCGGTCGGGTCGGCCGTCGTCCTCGCGGTCTCGGCCGTCGCCGTCGGCAGCCTCGCGCTCGCGGGCTACGATCCCAGCTACAGCCGACCGTCGCGGACGGCGAGCGACCGCTTCGCCCGACTCGAGGACGCGCTCCCGACCGACGAGGGCGGGTTGATCGCGAAGACGCTGCTCGACCTCGCGCGCTCGAGCGGCGGCGTCGTCAAACCGTTCGTCTCGGCGGGCATCCTGCTCGCGCTGGTCGCGTTCCTGGTCGGCGTCGTCGACTCGATCACGGGGATCGAACCGTCGCCGGGGATCTTCTTCGGCGGCGTGCTCGGACTCACCGCGTTCACGACGTACAACTGGCTGACCCAGTTCGACTCCGTCGAGGAGTACCTCGCCTACCCGGTGACGGTCGAGGCCGTCTTCGACGCCAAGCGGACCGCGTTCGTCCTCGTCGGAGCGCCGACGATGGCCGTCCCGTACCTCGTCGCCGTCGTGGCGTTCGACGCGACGAGACTCGACGCGCTCGTCGGCGCGTTCTTGCTCGCTGGCTACTCGCTGTACTACTACGGACTGACCGTCTACGTCGCCGGCTTCTCCCCCAACGAGTTCCTCTTCGACGCGATCCGCTTTGGCGCGTTCACCGTCGGCGTCGCCGTCGCCCTCGTGCCGACGCTGATCGTCGGGTTCGTGGTCGTCCCCCCGTCGGCACCTGTCGCCGCCGCGCTCGGCTGTGCGGGACTCGTCTTCGGCGGCGTCGGCCTCGCGCTCTCGAGTCGCGCGGGGCCGCGCTGGGGTCGGCGGTACCGGTCCGGACGGGCGGAGTCCGCCTGACCTGCACGCGGCGTCGGCGGGCGACACCGTCGAACGACCGGAACGTGTACAACAGAACGATATTTCTGCCAGGACGACGAACCGTCTGCCGTGAGCACGAGTTATCGATCGCCGAGCGGACCCGGGGAACCGTGACCCGACGCGACCCGACGCGGCGATCCGTCCTCGCGGGCATCGGTGCCGCCAGTGCAGCGGCAGTTGCACCCGCAGTCGCGGGTTCGAGCCAGCCAGCGACACAGGAAGGTCCCCTCGCCGACCGCCAGGAACTCGAGGCGTTCCTCGACGGCGTGATGGACTCGCACCTCGAGGACCACGACGTCGCCGGTGCGACGGTCGCCGTCGTCGACGGCGACGAGACGTTCGCGAAGGGATACGGCTACGCCGACGTCGACGCCGAAACGCCGGTCGACGCCGACGAGACGCTCTTTCGGATCGGCTCGGTGTCGAAGCTGTTCACCTGGACCGCCGCCATGCAGGCGGTCGAACGCGGCGACGTAGCGATCGACGAGGACGTCGACGCGGCCCTCGAGGCGGTCGACCTCCCCGAGACCTACGACGAACCGATCAGACTCGACCACCTCGCGACCCACACCCCCGGCTTCGAGGAACGCCTCCGGGGAACGTTCGTCCAGGGCGAGGCGGTTCTGGAGCCGCTCGAGACGGTGCTCCGGACGGAGATGCCGGCCCGGGTGCGGCCGCCGGGCGAGTTCGCGGCCTACTCGAACTACGGCTCGGCGCTCGCCGGCCAGCTAGTCGCCGAGACCGCCGACTCGTCGTTCGAGGCGGTCGTCGAGGAGGGGATCCTCGAGCCGCTCTCGATGGAACGAAGCACGTTCGCCCAGCCGGTCCCCGACGACCTCGCGGGATCTCTCTCGAAGGGGTACGGAGCCGACGGCACCAGCGAGGGCGAGTTCGAGTACGTCGGCATCCCGCCTGCGGGTGCGATGAGCGCCACGGCGACCGACGTGGCGAGGTTCGCGCGGTCGTTCCTGCGAGACGGCGCGGTCGACGACGGGCGGATCCTCGAGGCGGAGACGGTCGCGGAGATGCACCGCCGGCGGTTCGGCCACGACGAGCGACTGAACGGGATCGCCTTCGGTTTCTACGAGATGAGCAGAAACGGCGTCCGCGTGGTCGGTCACGGCGGCGACACGGAGCTCTTTCACAGCCTCCTGTTTCTGCTCCCCGAACGCGACGTGGGCGTGTTCGTCTCCTACAACAGCGTCGGCGGGATCGCCGCGCGAGAGGCGTTCGTCGACGCGTTCTTCGAGCGGTACTTCCCGGAGCCAGAGGCGGAGACGCCGACGCCGGACGGTCCGCCGGAACGAGCCGACGCGATCACCGGCACCTACCGCTCGAACCGGGTCCCGTACACGACCTCCGAGAAGTTCGTCGGGTTCCCCTCGACGATCTCCGTCTCGGTCGACGACGAGGGACGACTCGTCACCGAACCCCTCGGCGGCGAGCCGACGCGGTGGGTCGAAGTCGAACCGCTGCTGTTCGAGGAAGTCGGCGGTCCCGACAGACTCGCCTTTCGCGAGGAGGACGGCGAGATCACCCACCTCTTTCTCGACAGCACGCCGGTCACGGCCTTCGAGCGCCTCTCCCGGCGCGAACGGCCGCTCGTCCAGCTCGCAGTGCTCGGGATCTCGGCGCTGGTCTTTCTCACCGCTGCGGTCGGCTGGCCGCTGGCCGCCGGCTGGCGACGCTACCGGGGGACGACGGCCACCGTCGACGGCGACTCGCCGCTTCGGTACGCCCGCTGGGTTGCGGGGGCGACGAGCGTGACGTTTCTCGCGTTCGTCGGAGCGTTCGCCGGCCTCCTCGCGAGCGATCCGACCGGCTTCTTGCTCGGCGACCCACTCGCGTTCCGCCTGCTGCTTGCCGTCCCGCTGCTCGGGGCGATCGGTGCCACGCTGACCGTCGGGCTGACCGCGTGGGCGTGGTACGAGCGCCGGTGGGGACCGCTCGCCCGGCTTCACTACACGATCGTCGCCCTCGCCAGCGTCGCCTTCTGCTGGATGCTCGCCTACTGGAACCTGCTGTGGTACCAGATGTGATCTGGTCCCGGTCGTGACGGACGAACCGATACGCCGAAAGCACTCGAGCGAAACCCTCCGATCGATCGAATGACGTGGACGATCCTGATCGCCGGTACGGCGAGTCACGTCGGCAAGTCGACGGTCGCGGCCGGTCTCTGTCGACACCTCGCCGACCGCGGCGTCGCCGTCGTGCCGTACAAGGCCCAGAACATGAGTAACAACGCCCGCGTCGTCGTCCGCCCGGACGGGGACGGCCGCGAGTGGGGCGAGATCGGCGTCTCCCAGTTCGTCCAGGCGCGTGCCGCACGCACCACGCCGACGACCGACCTGAACCCGGTGTTGCTCAAACCGCGTGGCGACGGCGAGAGCCAGCTCGTCGTCCAGGGCGAGCCCCGCGAGCACTTCTCGGCCGGAACCTACTACGAGGACCACTGGGAACGGGCCCGGGAGGCGGCCGAGGAGTCCTACCGCCGGCTCGCGGCCGATCACGAGGTCGTGATCGCCGAAGGTGCAGGTAGTATCGCGGAGATCAACCTCCACGACCGGGACCTGGCGAACGTCGAGACGGCTCGCTTCGCCGACGCCGACGTGGTCGTCCTCGTCGACATCGAGCGCGGCGGCGCGTTCGCCAGCCTCTATGGCACCCTCGAGTTGCTCCCCGACGACCTCCGCGAGCGGGTCGTCGGCGCGGTGATCACGAAGTTCCGCGGCGATCCGACGCTGCTCGAGCCGGGGATCGACGAGATCGAGTCGCGGACGGGCGTGCCGATCCTCGGCGTCGTGCCCTACGACGACCCCGGCCTCCCCGAGGAAGACAGCGTGGCGCTCCCGGCGACCGACGAGCGCGCCCGTGAAGGAGCCGACGACGGCGTCCCGGCCGACCGGAGCGTCACGATCGCCGTCCCCCGCCTGCCGCGCATCTCGAACGCGACCGACCTCGAGGCGCTCGCCGCGGTTCCGGGCGTTCGGGTCGACTACGTCCCGGTCGCAGACGACGTGCTCGCCCGCGGGCGCGATCCGCTCGCCGACGCCGACGCCGTCGTCTTGCCGGGGACGAAGAACACGGTCGACGACCTGCTCGCGCTCCGCGAGGCCGGGTTCGGCGACGCACTCGAGAGCTTCGACGGGCCGGTCGTCGGCCTCTGTGGCGGCTACCAGATGCTCGGCGAACGGGTGACGAACGCCGCCCTCGAGGGGACCGGCGAGCGCGACGTCGTGGAGGGACTCGGACTGTTGCCCGTCGAGACGTCCTTCGAAGGCGAGAAGCGACTCGAGCGAACGACGGTCGCGGTCGACGGGACGGGACCGATCGCGGACGCGTCGGGGACCGCGTCTGGCTACGAGATCCACGCGGGGCGGACGCGGGCGCTCGCCGACGTCGCCACCCCGCTCGAACCCGAAAGCGCCGCTCGCGGCGACGTGCTGGGGACGTACCTCCACGGGCTGTTCGACAACCGGAACGTCCGCGAGGCGTTCCTCGAGGTCGTCTATCGCCGTGCCGGGCGAACTCGTCCGGACGCGTCGACGAGAGCGTCGTCGCCGTACGACCGCGCGGCGGCGCTCGTCGGCGAACACGTCGACCTCGCGGCGCTTGGCGGCGCGTTCGAGACGTGAACGGCGGTCACGGTCACGCGGTCCGGTTTTGCGTGCCGGTGCGGTAGGTCCCGAGCAGTTCCTCGAGGATGATACACTCCTGGTCGGTCGAGTCGTAGTGGTCGTCGATGAACCGTTCTGCGGCCTCGTAGTTGCCCCGCAGTCCGTACTTGCGGACGGTGATCACGGCGTCGAGAAAGAAGGTCCCGCCGTCGGTACCGAGTGCCCGGGCGTGGGACTGCTCGTCGATGTCCAGTTCGGATTTGATCTCGTCGAAGTTGAACGTCTCGACGTCGTGATCGGGGTCGATGAGCGTCAGAACGTACTCCGCGGAGAACCGGTAGAACTCCGACTTGCTCTCGAACATACCGTCTTCGACGAGTCGGTCGATTTCGTCGACGACGTCGTCAGGGTACCTGACGGTATCTTTTGCCATGTCTTCGAACACGTCGCCGAGAGGTAATTATTGTTGCGGGGGACTGTTCGCAGACCGATGCGTACGAGCCGGTCGCCCCGCCACCCCAACTACCTGAAAATTTATTATTTATCCTCCGAAACGCCTGGACGTCATGGCAGACGAAGCCGAACTCCGCGAGCAGATGATCGAGGCGTTCGAAGGCGCAGACTACCCGATCTCGAGTCCGATGGACCTCGTCCCCGCACTTCCCGACGGTCCGGGAACGACGTTCGAGTCCGGCGACTTCTCGATGACGGCGATGGAACTGAACACCAAACTCTCCGGCGGCGACTTCCCCTACGAGAGCGTCGACGACTTCGTCGACGACGTCCTCGAGGAGTTAAACGAGAACGACTACATCTAGGTCGTGGCGTCGCCGCCGCTGGACGACTCGTACTATCGGACGTAACTGTGTGAAGATTCTCGCCACCTCGGGACGGCGAGAATCTTTCACGACGTACGTCCGGCAGTATCACACGTGAGACGACTCGATCCCGTCCAGCAGTTCGTCGGGACGGGTCTCGAACGGTACACCGGTCACTCGGTTACGAACGTGGCGACGTCGGTCCGGCCACAGGACGGACACTCGTCGTCGACCGAGTCGACGCTCGTTCCGCACTCTCGACACTCGTAGACGACGTCGGCGTCGTGGTGTCGAAACAGGAGTCGGTTGACGGTCTCGATCATGCTCCCCCCTCGATCGAAGTTGGAATCGCCGACGTATAAGGTCTTGTTAAATATTCACACACATTCAGGAGAGGTGGCGAGAGTGGGGCCAACTCATTCGATCTCGAGTTAAAAATCGGCCGCCCCCTTCGCAAGGTTCTTTATTCGCTCCGCTTTCCACGCATATACAGATGGCTGTACTCTGGCTGGACGAGATCGGCGCCGACGACCTGGAGAAGGTCGGCGGCAAAGGCGCTTCTCTGGGTGAACTTACGGGGGCAGGCTTGCCCGTCCCGCCCGGATTCGTGGTCACGGCCGGGACCTATCGCTCGTTTATCGAAGAGGCCGGTATCGACGAGGAACTGTTCGAGGCCGTCGACGTCGACGTCGACGACTCGAGCGCGCTCGCGGCGGCGGCAGACCGCGCGCAGGAACTGATCACGGAGACGCCGTTCCCCGAGGCGCTCCGCGAGGAGATCCTCGAGGCGTACCGCGACGTGGGCGACGGCGAGGCGTTCGTCGCCGTCCGCTCCTCGGCGACCGCCGAGGACCTGCCCGACGCCTCCTTCGCCGGACAGCAGGAGACGTTCCTCAACGTCACCGAGGACGACCTGCTCGACCGCGTCCGGCGGTGCTGGGCCTCGCTGTTTACCCAGCGGGCGATCTACTACCGACAGGAACAGGGCTTCGATCACTCCGCCGTCAACATCGCGGTCGTCGTCCAGCAGATGGTCGACGCCGAGAAGTCGGGCGTGATGTTCACCAGCCACCCCTCGACGGGTGAGCCGACGATGATCATCGAGGCGGCCTGGGGGCTCGGCGAAGCGGTCGTCTCCGGTGCCGTCTCGCCGGACAACTACGTCGTCTCCCGCGAGGACGGCACGGTCGACGTCACCGTCGCCGACAAGAAGGTCCTCCACGAGAAAGACGAGGAGACCGGCGAGACCGTCGAACGCGAGGTCCCCGAGGAGAAACGCGACCAGCGCGTGCTCTCGGACGAGGAGATCGAACGGCTGGTCGAACTCGGCGAGCGAGTCGAAGACCACTACGAGACGCCACAGGACGTCGAGTGGGCGATGGTCGACGACGAAGACTACATGCTGCAGTCCCGTCCCATCACGACGATCAGCGACGAGGAAGCCACGGCCGCCGACTCGTCGGGGGCCGACGCCGCAGCGGGCGTCACCGACGGCAGCGGGAGCGTCGCGGCCGAGACGACCGCCGACGCGGGCGGCGCGGGCGACGTCCTCGTCGACGGCCTCGGCTCGAGTCCGGGGGCGGTGACGGGTGCAGCCCGGATCATCGGCAAACTCGACGAACTCGACAAGGTCGGCGAGGGCGACATCATCGTCACCGAGATGACGACGCCCGACATGGTGCCGGCGATGAAACGCGCCGCCGGGATCGTCACCGACGAGGGCGGGATGACCAGCCACGCCGCCATCGTCTCGCGCGAACTCGGCGTCCCCGCCGTCGTCGGCGCGGGCAACGCGACGACGATCCTCGAGGACGGGCAGGTCGTCACGCTCGACGGCGACAAGGGCTCGATCACCGAGGGGCGAGAAGAGACCGAGACCGAACACGACCCCGTCGAAGAGGTCAAACCCCAGTCGCCGGTCAAGCCGATGACCGCGACCGAGGTCAAGGTCAACGTCTCGATCCCGGAGGCTGCCCAGCGCGCGGCAGCGACCGGCGCAGACGGCGTCGGACTGCTCCGGATCGAACACATGATCCTCTCGCTGAACCAGACGCCCGCGAAGTACGTCGAGGAACACGGTGAAGACGCGTTCGTCGGCGAACTCGTCGACGGCATCCGCAACGTGGCCGACGAGTTCTACCCGCGACCCGTCCGCGTGCGCACGCTCGACGCGCCGACCGACGAGTTCCGCCAGCTCGAGGGCGGCGAGGACGAACCCGACGAGCACAACCCGATGCTCGGCTACCGGGGCATCCGGCGCTCGCTCGACCGGCCGGACGTCTTCGCCTACGAACTCGAGGCGTTCCGCCGGCTGTTCGAGATGGGCTACGACAACGTCGAGATCATGTTCCCGCTTGTCAACGACGCCGAGGACGTCCTCGGAGCGAAACGGCTGATGGAAGAGGCGGGAATCGACCCCGAAAAGCGCAGCTGGGGCGTGATGATCGAGACGCCCGCCGCCGCCCTCGGCGTCGAGGAGATGGCCGACGCGGGGATCGACTTCGCCTCGTTCGGGACGAACGACCTCACGCAGTACACGCTCGCGGTCGACCGGAACAACGAGAACGTCGCCGGCCGCTTCGACGAACTCCACCCCGCCGTCTTGCGGCTCATCGGCGACGTGATCGAGACCTGCCGCGAACGCGGCGTCGACACGAGCATCTGTGGCCAGGCCGGCTCGAAACCCGAGATGGCCCAGTTCCTCGTCAAGCAGGGCGTGAGTTCGATCTCGGCGAACATCGACGCGGTGCGTGACGTCCAACACGAGGTCAAACGCGTCGAACAGAAGCTGTTGCTCGACTCCGTTCGCTGAGCCGCTCGTCCATCTCAGGCCAGACGACGCCACGTCGCCGTCGCGGATTTCCGTCCCATCAGCAAACACAACGAATAAATCGCAGAGTCTCTATTTCGGTGATATGCAGGCCGAGCCGCAAGCGTTCGACCGGGTGCTCTCGTCGATGTGTACCCGACCGCACCCGGCGGCGCGCGAGGCGGCCGAACGATTTCTCGCGACCAACCCCGGCGATCCCGGAACCTACCCGACCGTCGCGACCCTCGAGGAGGAGGCGATCGCCCGCCTCGGCGAGATCGTCGGTCTCGCCGATCCCGCCGGCTACGTCGCAAGCGGCGGTACGGAAGCGAACATCCAGGCGGTCCGGATCGCCCGGAACCAGGCGTCGACGGACGACCCGAACGTCGTCATGCCGGCGTCGGGCCACTTCAGCTTCCGGAAGGCGGCCAACGTCCTCGGCGTCGAGTTGCGCGTCGTCCCGCTCGACGAGGGGCTGCGGGCCGACGTCGACGCCGTCACCCAGTGTGTCGACGAGGACACCGCCCTCGTCGTCGGCGTCGCGGGCTCGACCGAGTACGGCCGGGTCGACCCGATCCCGGAACTGGCCGCGGTCGCCCGGGAGGTCGACGCCCTCGTTCACGTCGACGCCGCGTGGGGCGGGTTCGTCCTCCCGTTTACGGACCACGAGTGGAACTTCGAGCACGCCCCCGTCGACACGATGACGATCGACCCCCACAAGATGGGACAGGCGGCCGTCCCGGCCGGCGGCTTGCTCGCCCGCGAGGAGGCGCTGTTCGACGAACTCGCCGTCGACACGCCCTACCTCGAGTCGACCTCGCAGGCGACGCTCACCGGGACCCGATCGGGCGGGGGCGTCGCGAGCGCCGTCGCGGCGATGGACGAACTGTGGCCAGGAGGCTACCACGCCCAGTACGACCGCTCGCAGGCGAACGCCGAGTGGCTCGCGGACGCCCTCACAGAGCGTGGCTTCGACGTCGTCGACCCCGAACTCCCGCTCGTGGCGGCCTCGATCTCCGAACCGCTGTTCGAGGCGCTCCGCGAGGAGGGCTGGCGCATCTCCCGGACCGGCGACGGCGAGTTGCGCGTCGTCTGTATGCCCCACGTCACTCGCGAGATGCTCGAGTCGTTCGTCGCCAACGTCGACCGCCTCGCCGCCCGGACTCGAGTGGCGGTCTCGAGCGACGACTGATCGGCCAGTTGTCAGATACTCGATCAAATTAGTTATCAGACTCGCGCCGAACGTCTCTCGTATGGAAGCGAACGTAGGCGGATTCGACCGGACAGCACGACTCGTGATCGGATCGCTCCTCACGGTCTTCGGAATCGGCGGGCTCGCGAACGTCCTCTCGCTCGGGACGATCGTCGGTGCCGTCGCACTCGTAATCGGTCTCGTCTTCCTCGCGACCGGCATGACGCGACTGTGTCTGCTCTACCAGGTCGTCGGCGTCGACACCTGCAGGCGGCGCTGACCCTGGACGATCGATTTCTGCCGCACCGACACGACGAATCGACACACGTTTTTCGTCCGGACGGGACGTCAGCATCGCAATGGATCGATTCGACTGGGTCGCCGTCGTCGGGTTCGGTGCGATAGTCGCGACGGCGACGGTCGCCGACCTCGAGGCCGTCGTCCTGTCGGCGATACTCGGCGGCTTCGTTCTCTCGCTCGCCCTCTGGCGGCTCTCGGCGGGACACGTCTGGGAAGCGCTCGGCTGGTTCGCGTGGGTCGCCAGCGCGGTCGCGCTCGGGTTCGGTTCCGATGGACGGCCGCTCGTTCTCGGCGTCTTTCTCGCGTCGATACTGCTCGGGTTGGGGCTGCAACTCGGCGGTCGACTCGAGTTGCTTCCGGACGTCTGGGCGGCAGAAAACGAAACGGGTGAGTGAGCGGCTATCGCGCCGTCTGCGGACCGGTTCAGAGGTCAGCGAGCCACTCCGCGAAATCGCCCGTCAGGAAGTTCGCGTATTCGACGATCCCCAGTGCGAGGACGACGAGCAAGACGACGACGACCGGAATCCGGACGAGCCAGATCCAGACGGTACCGTACGTGCCGGCACCGCCGATTCCCCGCTGCAGTTCGTCGACGGCGAAGCCGGTCGCGATCCAGCCGACGAACAGCGCGAGCAACAGCGACCCGAGCACCAGCAAGATTCCGTTGGCGAGTTTGTCGAAGAGATCGAGCAGCGTCAGGTCCAGTGCGGACGGGACGCCGAGGAGGAACAGTCCGCCGCCGAGGACGACCGTCGCGACCTTGCGATCGACGCCTTTCTCGTCGATCAGGTAGGAGACGAGGACCTCCATGATGCTGATCGCACTCGAGAGGGCGGCGATGGCGACGGTACCGAAGAAGACGGCCCCGAGCAGCCAGCCGAACTGGATGTCGGCGAACGCCGCGGCGAGGCTGACGAAGATCGCCCCGGCACCGGGACTGGCGGGGTCGACGCCGGCGGTAAAGAGGATCGGGAAGACGACCAGCCCGGTGGCGAAGGCGATCAGCGTGTCGAATCCGAGGATGATCGCACCGTCCTGGACGAGGTTCTCGTCTTCGCCGATGTAGGAGGCGTAGGTGATCATCACGCCCATCCCCAGCGAGAGGGTAAAGAACGCCTGCCCGGCCGCGGCGGGGAGGATGCTCGTCCACTCGGCGGCGATCAGACCCAGGTCGGGCGCGAGGTAGTACGAGTACGCCTCGCTCGCCCCCTCGAGACTGAACGCGTAGGCGGCCATGCCGAGCGTGATGACGATGATCGCAGGGACCATCACCTTCACCGCGAGTTCGATCCCCCGCCGGACCCCCATCCCGACGATGGCGATCACGGCACCCATGAAGACGGCGTGAAGGAGGATCGCGTCGAGGCCGGTCGAAAACGAACCGAACTGTGCGCCAGCCGCCTCGACCTCGGCGACGTACCCGTTCTGGAGTCCGAGCGCGAAGTACCGGAGCGTCCAGCCGCCGACGACGCTGTAGTACGAGAGGATGACGAAGCCGGTGAACACGAACAGCCACCCGACGTACGTCCAGACGCCGCTGCCCAGTCGTTTCAGCGCACCGACCGGGTTTCGCTCGGTGTGCCGGCCGATGACGAACTCGACGAGGATCGCCGGGAACCCGATTCCGAGGACGAACAGCAGGTAGATTACCACGAACGCGCCACCACCTTCCTGTCCGACCTGGAACGGGAAGCGCCAGATGTTGCCGAGGCCGACGGCGCTCCCGACGGCCGCGAGGATGAACCCTACACGTGTCGCCCACTTCTCACGTGGGACGTCTACGGAACTCATACTCGAGTCGGGGACGTGGAGGGGGTAAAAACCTCTGTTTTTCACGTTTTCGATCGAAATGTACGAGTCCGTCACGTTTCGCCGTCGGACGACCAGAATACACGCGTCGAACGTATAATTTTACGAATTTAGCACAGTCGATAGTTATGATATTTCGGATGGGTATCTGGGGACGCTCCGACCGCGAGTGACGAGTGTGCAGCCGGACTCGAGAGAACAACGTTTTTGACGGGGCGGAGAGTACCGACGAGCGAGACGATGACGGTGGCTGTCGTTCCCGACGCTCGTTCTATGCGCACGTAGCGCCAGCCCCGTCACCGGGTGGAGTCGTCGCGTTCACGCCGGTCATACGGCTCTCGCGCGGCGTCGAAACCCGGCCGCGAACCGACAGAGTGGACGAAAAACGAAACCGGCGGGTTTTACGCCCGCCACCGAGTCACCACACACATGAGCCACGACGACTTTCCGACTGACGAACCCGCAGTCGTGACCTGTGGGTTGCCCTACGCCAACGGCGACCTCCACATCGGTCACCTGCGAGGGTACATCGGTGCAGACGCGTTCAACCGCGCCCTGCAGACGCTGGGCCAGCAGTCGGCCTACGTCTGCGGGTCGGACATGCACGGCACGCCCGTCGCGGTCAACGCCGAGAAAGAGGGCGTCGACCCCGAGGAGTTCGCGCTGCGCTGGCACGAACAGTACGAGGAGACGTTCCCGCAGTTCGCCGTCGACTTCGACAACTACGGGCACACCCACGACGAGACCAACACCGAGACGACCAGGGAGATCGTCCGGACCTTGGACGAGGAGGGGTACGTCTACGAGAAGGAGATCCAGGTCGCCTACGACCCCGATGCCGACCAGTACCTCCCCGACCGCTACGTCGTCGGGACCTGCCCGTACTGCGGCGCGAAAGCCCGCGGCGACGAGTGCGACGAGGGCTGTCAACGACACTTGGAGCCCGGCGAGATCGAGAACCCGCGAAGTTCGATCACGGGCAACCCGGCCGAGTACCGCGAGCGCACGCACAAGTTCTTCCGCGTCTCCGAGTTCGCCGACTACCTGACCGAGTTCTTGGACGACCTCGAGGGGACCTCGAACGCGCGCAACCAGCCCCGCCAGTGGATCGAAGAGGGGCTCCAGGACTGGTGTATCACCCGCGACATGGACTGGGGGATCGACTATCCGAACGGCGAAGACGACCTCGTCCTCTACGTCTGGGTCGACGCGCCCATCGAGTACATCTCCTCGACCAAGCAGTACACCGACCGCGTCGACGACGAGGAGTACGACTGGGAGGACGTCTGGCGCGCAGACGGCGAGATCGTCCACTTCATCGGCCGGGACATCATCCAGCACCACACGATCTTCTGGCCCGCGATGCTCGAGGGGGCGGGCTACAACGCCCCACGCGGGATCGCCGCGACCGGCTTCATCACGATCGACGGGAAGGGGCTCTCGACCAGCCGCAACCGGGCGATCTGGGCCCGCGAGTACCTCGAGGAAGGCTTCCACCCCGACCTGCTGCGATACTACCTGATGACCACGGGCGGGCTCCAGCAGGACGTCGACTTCTCGTGGTCGGCATTCCAGGAGAAGGTAAACGGCGAACTCGTCGGCACGGTCGGAAACTTCTGTTACCGGAGCCTGCTTTTCGCCCAGCGAAACTACGAGGGCACGCCGGAGGCAGACGTCTCGGCGGACGTCGAAGAGCGCATCGAGGGTGCGATCGGCGAGGTCCGCGAGGCCGTCAACGACTACTCGCTGCGCGGCGTCGGCCAGGCCGCAACCCGCCTCGCGCAGTTCGGCAACGAGTACATCCAGCGCAACGAGCCCTGGAAGCTCACCGACGATTCGCCCGACGAGGCGGCGCAGGTCATCCGCGACTGCGTCCAGATCGCGAAGGCCGTCGGCGTCCTCATCGAGCCGATCGCCCCCGGCAAGGCCCAGACGCTGTGGGAGCAACTCGGCGAGGACGGCGACGTCGCCGACGCCCACCTCGAGGACGCACTCGAGGCCCCGCCGCGAACTTTCGACGAACCGGACGAACTCTTCGAGAAGATCGAAGACGAGCGCGTCGAGGAACTCGAGGCGAAACTCGAGGAGCGCGTCGCGGAGGCGACTGCGGGCGCGGACGCGGCGGAAACCGAAAGCGACGACACCGAGTCGGACGAAGAGAAAGATATGGCAGAGACGGACGATCTCGAGCCGTTGCTCGAAGACCGGATCAGTTTCGAGGAGTTCCAGGACCTGGACATCCGCGTCGGGCGGATCGAGGACGCCGAAGGCATCGAGGGCGCAGACGACCTGGCGCGTCTCGAGGTGGACATCGGCTTCGAGACCAGACAGGTCGTCGCCGGGATCAAGCAACTGCACGACCTCGACGAACTGCCCGGCACGAAGGTCGTGTTGCTGGCGAACATGGAACCGGCCGAACTGTTCGGCGTCGAGTCGAACGGCATGATCCTCGCGGCGGGCGAGGAGGCCGACCTGCTGACGACCCACGGCGACGCCGACCTCGGCGAGAAAGTGCGGTAACGATCGAGACCGCTTTTTCGGAGACGACCCGGTGACCGGTCACGTGGCCGACTCGAGACCGACGGGTGGCACACTCGAGGGTCGCCGCGGCGACGACGGCCCCGCAGACTGGCCGCCGGCTCACTCGAGTCGATAGGAGTCGATTCGCCGGACGGCGAGCAGGTACGCCGCCGGAATCGCGAGCGCGAGCAGCGGGACGACGACCGAGGCGACGGTCTCGAGCGTCGTCGCGGTGATCGAGAGGCCGTACGGCAGGCGCTCGGAGAGGACGACGACCGCGAGCGAGCGGATCGTCTCGTCGGCGAGGACGGCGACCGCGTAGACGGCCAGCGTGATCAGAAGCGAGAAGAGTGCGAACGCCGACTTGCTGGGCGGCACTGCGGTTCGCGAACCCGCGACGTCGATCGACCGAAACCGGGGGAACCGCGCGCCGAGGCCGGCAGCGAGTACCGCGCCGGCGGTGACGACGACGGGAGAGAGTGCTGTGAGGACCAACAGGTCGGCGGGCGAGCGGCCGGCGAGATACCCCATCCCGACCGCGGCGACGGCCGTCAGCGGCGTGACGGTGACGACCGCGGCGACGACGGTCCCGTGGACGACGCACGCGCCGTCGGCTCGAGCGGTCAACGCTGTCGGGAGCGTCGACCCCTGGTTTCCGAGCGCGTTGAGCGGGAACGCCGTTCCCGCTGCCCACGCGCCGTAGAGGAGCACGACCCACGGGACGAACGGCGGGGCGGTGCCGGTGGCGATCACGCGCTCGAAAAGCGGCAACGCACCGAGCAGGGGGACGGCAGCGAACACCAGCTGGAGAGGTGCGCGATAGGCGCGGACCAGCGTCGTGGTCGCGACGCCGAGCGTGCCCGGTCGACGACAGACGAGCGCGAGCGTGGCAGCGACCCGGCCCGGAGACGAGTGGTCGTCTCCGTGCCGGTCGCCCTCGCGAGAGTCCCACGCCCGATCGACGTACCACGCGTATCGTGCGCTGGCGGTCGTTCCGAGCGCCGCGGCCGGAAGGACGACGACGGCGAGGACGAGCGCTCCGGCGGCGCGTGCGATCGAGGCGTCGGCACCCGGCGTCGTCACCAGGGCGAGGTCGCCCAGCCAGCCGAGCGGCGGGGCGAGCAACACCGGCTCGAGCGTCTCGGCGATCACCAGGAGCTTGCCGGTGGCCATGATCCAGACGTACGCGACGGTGACGACGACCGCGAGGATCGGCTTGAGCGACGAGAGGCGCTCGGAGCGGCGAATCACGCCCTTGAGCGCCAGACCGACCGGGTACCCGGTGGCGACGGCGGTGACGAGCAGGACCGTCGTGGCGACGACGCCGCCGACGAACGCCAGCGGGGACCCAGCGCCGACGGACAGGCCCAGGAATCCGACGCCCAGCGGGACGAACGCGAACGGGGCGTACCAGACCGTCGCGGACAGCAAGAGTCCACAGGCGACGTCCTTCGGCGGGCGAATCGTCAACATCCCGGATTCGTTGTCGATCTCGCCGTACTCGCCGACGGCGCTTACGACCGCAAAGAGCGCGAACAGGAGCCACACGACGGCGAGTGCCATCGCCACGGTCGACGCCACGGACGTCTCTCCCGCCGCGAGGTCCACGCCCCACTCTCTCGTGTGTCCAAAGAGGATCGGCAGCGACAGCAAGACGCCGACAGCTCCGAGGACCAAGACGGCGAGCCAGACGTCCTGCTCCCGGAGCTTTCGAACGCTCCGGCGAATCTCGACCCTGGCGATCAGGAGGCCGACGCCGATCGACGGGACGTGACCGTCACGAGACGTCTCGACGTCGTTACGCATCGATATCACGCCGGCTCTCGCCTGGATCGCGTCGGTCTCGAGCCTGCCGGTCGGTTCGAGTCACGTCCAGAAACGCCGCCTCGAGGCTCGCGTCGCCTGCGGTCTCGACGCGTCGTTTCAGTTCGTCCGGCGGGGCCTCGGCGACGAGCGTGCCGTCGTCGATGACGCCGACGACGTCGGCGAGTTCGTCGACGACGGGAAGAACGTGCGTCGAGAGGAAGACGGTCATCTCTCGGTCCGCGAGCGCGGCGAGCGTGTTCCGGACGGTCCGGGCGGCGCGCGGATCGAGACCGCTGGTCGGTTCGTCGAGAAAGACGACGTCGGGCTCGTGTATCACCGCGCCGATGATCCCGACTTTCTTGCGCATTCCAGTCGAGTACTCGGCGATGCGCCGATCGGCGTCCTCGAGGAGGTCGAACCGCTCGAGCAAGTCCTCGACCCGCCGTCGCGTGGCGTCCTCGGGGAGTTCGTGGAGCCGGGTGACGTACCGGAGGTGCTCTCGGCCGGTGAGTTCCTCGAACACGGGCGGGTCGGCGGGCAGGTAGCCGATCCGTTCGGTGAGCGATTCACGATCGGTTATCGGAACGCCGGCGACCGTGGCGCTGCCGGCAGTTGGCGTCGTAAGCGACGTCAGCATTCGCATCGTCGTCGTCTTGCCGGCCCCGTTCGGGCCGAGAAAGCCGTACACCGATCCCGGCTGGATCGACAGCGAGAGGCCGTCGACGGCGAGGTCGTCGCCGTAGCGTTTCGTGAGTCCCTCGGCGACGATCGCGCGGTCGGTCACCGTCTCCCACCCCGGTAACGGACTCGAGTCGGTGTCGATCCGCGATCCGACGAGGTGGCTGGCGACTCGTGACAGAGAGCGATCGTGACGGGGACGATCATATCAGCCCGTTGCCAACCGATCGTCAAATACGCTCGGAGCAATCGATTACTCTTAAGATATTTACGTGTCAACGAGTGAGCCAGATCATAGTTCGCCGTATGCCTACCCCCGCACACGAAGTGGACGAGTCGACGCCGGTCGACCCGTTCGAGATGGTGAGCAACGAGACGCGCCTCGAGATCGTCCGGACGCTCTACGAGCACCTGCGTTCGAACGGCTGGGAGAGCGAACTCTCGTACTCGACGTTGCGCGAGCGCGTCGGCATCCGCGACAAGGGGAACTTCAACTACCACCTCGGCGAACTCCGCGGGACGTTCGTCGAGCGCGGTGCTGACGGCTATCGGGTGACGTTCGCCGGGTTCGAGATCGCGAAGGCCATCGAGGTCGGCGCGTGGGCGACCCACGAGCAGCGCGGTCCGGTCGAGGTCGGGACTGCGCCGCTCGCCGACGGCGACGATCCGCTGACTGCGGTGTACGACGACAGCCGCGTTCAGGTGTCCGACGACGAGGGACGGCTGCTCTTTCAACACGCGCTCCGTCCGTCCGGCGTCGCCGACCGGGAGATGGAGGCGATCGTCGACACTATGGCCACGGTCTGGCTGGCCGACGTCGAGTTGATGATCGGCGGGGTCTGTGCGTACTGTCACGGACCGACGGATCGGTCGGTCGAGCGCACGAGAAAGCGACCGTGGACGCACTCGCTCGTCGTGGCCTGTCCCGAGTGCGGGCCAGTCGCGCACGTCCCCGTCGGACTCGCGATCGTCGACCACCCCGCCGTCGTCTCGTTTCACTGGGATCACGGGATCGACCTGCGTGATCGGCGCTTCTGGGAACTCGAGTTTCTCGACGACGACGCCGTGGCCGTCCTGGAGACCGACCCCGTGCGGCTACGGATCGACGTCTCGCTCGAGGGCGATCGACTCGCGGTCACGATCGACGAGAACGCTCGCGTCGTCGCGATCGAACGGAACGTGGCGTGATAATGATGGCTGTGACTGGGTACCGACGCAACCGCGAACCGTCTTGCGGGTGCGTCGGTACAGACTCACAGCTATCGTTATGACGTGTCGATCAGATTTCGTCGACCAGGTGAGCGAACGCGTCGGTGTCGGTGACCGGCATCGTCTGGGCCGACAGGTCGTGTCTGCGCAGTGTCAACGCCGCCTTGAACGCCCCTTCCCGGTCGGGGGCGTCGAAGACGACGAGGAAGTCCCACTCCCCGAGGACGGCGTAGGAGGCGAGCAGTTCGGCCTCGTGGTCGGCGATTTCGGTCCGTATCTCACCCCAGATCGACGCCAGCTCCTGTGCGTTCTGCACGTCGCGTTCGGCAGTCTGAACGAGTGAGACGTACGTGGCCATACTCGAGGCTACCCAGAGTCCGTGCAAAACGCTTCGCGTGGCACACGCGCGGTGTATCCAACTCGAGCGTGAGTGAGTTACGTACAGCAGACGCCGGTTCAGCGGTCGTGCAGACGAACGCGCACGTTCGTGAGTGGTCTGGAGTTCGATCGTCGGTCTCGACGAGCGAGGCGGCGGCTACGGTCCCGCTATTCGAAGCGACCGGAAAACGCTCGAGGTCGAACGCGTGCGAGCTGTTAACTCGAGGGTGAGTAAGTCACGTACCTTTTTGCCGTCGTCGGCGGTAGCCCCCGGTATGAGAAACGCGAAGATCGTCTGTACGCTCGGTCCGGCCTCGAGCGACGAGCGGACGATTCGTTCACTCGCCGACGCGGGCATGGCCGTCGCCCGGCTGAACGCGAGTCACGGCACGCTCGAGGATCGGGCCGACCTCGTCGACCGCGTCCGCAACGTCGACGAAGTAACGCCGGAGCCGGTCGCAGTGATGCTCGACACGCAGGGGCCGGAGATCCGGACCGCGCCGCTGTCCGACGGCGAGACCGTCACCCTCGAGACGGGTTCGACGGTCCGGTTCGTCGAGGGCGACGAGGCGACGAGCGAGGAGGTCGGCCTCTCGTTGTGGATCGACGGGGTCGAAGAGGGAGATCGCGTCTTGCTGTCCGACGGGATGATCGAGACGACGGTCGTCGCGGTCGAACCCGACGCGGTCGTGACACGGGTCGACAGCGGCGGCGAACTGGCCGGTCGCCAGGGCGTCAACGTGCCGGGCGTCGACCTGGACCTCGACGTCGTCACCGAGAAAGACCGGCGAGACCTCCGGCTCGCGGCCGAGAAGGACGTCGACTTCGTGGCGGCGAGTTTCGTCCGCGACGCGGCGGACGTCTACGAGGTCAGCGAGGTCCTAGAGGAGTTCGGCGCGGAGATTCCGATCGTCGCGAAGATCGAACGAGCCGGTGCGGTCGAGAACCTCGAGGAGATCGTCGACGCGTCCTACGGGGTGATGGTCGCCCGCGGCGACCTCGGCGTCGAGTGTCCGATGGAGGAGGTCCCGATGGTCCAAAAGCGGATCATCCGGACGTGTCGCAACGCGGGCGTCCCGGTGATCACGGCAACGGAGATGCTCGACTCGATGGTCCACGCCAGGCGGCCGACGCGGGCGGAGGCCTCGGACGTGGCGAACGCCGTCCTCGACGGCACGGACGCGGTGATGCTCTCGGCGGAGACCGCCGTCGGCGACCACCCCGTGGCGGTCGTCGAGGCGATGGACCGCATCGTCAGTCAGGTCGAACGCTCCGGCGAGTACGACGAGGTGCTCGAGGGGCGCGTCCCGGCTCCGGGAGAGGCCCGGACGGACGCCCTCGCGCGGGCGGCACGGTACCTCGCTCGCGACGTCGACGCGGACGCGATCGTGGCGGCGACCGAGTCCGGCTACACGGCACTGAAGATCGCGAAGTACCGCCCCGGCGTTCCGGTCGTCGCGTCGACGCCGACGCAGGACGTTCGCCGACAGCTGGCCCTCTCGTGGGGCGTGACGCCGCTGTACGCCCAGGTGTCGGACCAGAGTGCGGACGCCGTCATCGATCGGGCGGTCCAGTCGGCGCTGGACGCAGGCGTCGCCGAGAGCGGCGACACTCTCGTCGTCCTCTGTGGCATGATGACCGAACTCGAGGGGACGAACACGGCGAACATGATGAAAGTCCACGTCGCCGCGGAGACGCTGGCCACGGGTCGCGTGGTCGTCGAAGGACGCGTCGCTGGACCGGTCGCTCGCGTCCCGGACGGCGACCTCACCGACGTGCCCGACGGCGCGATCGTCACGCTCGGGCCCGAGTTCGACGAGCAGTTCGACGGCGACCTGACGAAGATCGCCGGCATCGTCGACGCTCGCCGCGGCATGACCGGTTACCCGGCGCTCGTCGCCAGAGAGATGGAGGTTCCGATGGTGAGCGGCGTCGAACTCGAGGAAATCGACGCGGGAACGGTCGTGACGATCGACGCCGAGCGTGGCATCGTCTACGACGGCGACGTCGTGGGTCGACGCGAGCACGCGTGACGCAGGGCGGCGGATTTTTGCGTCGTGACCGAGTAGTACCGAGTATGCCAGCAGACGCGTCCGAGCCAGGATCGGACGACCGTGACGTCGGCCGAACCGACGCGACCGAGCGAACCGACTGGTCTCCCACCGCGTTCGACGAACCGGGGCGAGACGGCGACGACCGGAGCGACGAGATCGACGAGAGCGATTCCTTCGGCCCCGAACCGAACTCGACGCCGGTCGAACCCGGCGATCCGACCCTGGAGAACGCGACGTTCGTCCTGCTCGGTGCGATCTCGATGGTGCTCGTCATGCTTCGACTGGCGGCGCTCGTCCCGGCGTGATCGCGAGAAAATTTCGGCTGGTGCGGTAAACACTTAATCGGGGTGAGACCCTAGCCCCGGACATGCTCGAACTGCTCTTCGAGAACATGCCGCTCGCGCTGTTGGCCGCGGGCCTCGTGCTGATGGCGCTGGAGGCGATTTCTCCCGGAGCTCACTTCATCGTCGTCGGCGTCGCACTCGTGGGCGCAGGCGTCGTCGGGACGTTGTTCCCGCCGGCCGCAGCGCCGCTGGTCCTCGCCGGTCTGGTTCTCGTCTTCGGTGCTGCGGCGACCTACGTCTACCGGGAGTTCGACTTCTACGGCGGCAAGGGGACGGCCCAGACGAGCGATTCGAGCGCGCTCGCGGGCCGCATCGGGTACGTCACCGAGTCGGTCACGGCCCGCGGCGGCGAGGTGAAACTCGACGACGGCGGCTTCAACCCCTACTACAGCGCCCGGACGACAAGCGGCACGATCGAGGAGGGTGAGGAGGTGATCGTCCTCGATCCCGGCGGCGGAAACGTCCTCACCGTCGAACCGGTCGGCGCGCTCGAACAGGACGAGATCGACCGCGCGCTCGAGCGCGAGGCGGCCCGGCGGGCGGCGACCGACGAGTCGACTGTCGACCGCGAGAGCGTAGACGAACAGGCGGCCGACGGCGGCGACGAGCGGACGACCGAGACGGAAACCGACTCCTAGAGCGCGTGCCGAAACCGTGATCGGCGGGAGACCTGTCGTTCTGGCAAGGGAACGCTTTTCACCTCACCGCCACAACCCCCGCACATGGTCCCGACAGTTATCATACTGCAGGCTGGTACCGCCGGACTGGTCGTCGGTGCGCTCGTCCTCGTCGTCGTTCTCGTGGCCCTCCTCAGTGCTATCGAGATCGTCAACGCATACGAGAAACGCGCGCTGACCGTCTTCGGTGAGTATCGCAAACTGCTCGAGCCGGGGATCAACCTCGTCCCACCGTTCGTCTCGAAGACCTACAAGTTCGACATGCGAACGCAGACGCTTGACGTCCCCCGACAGGAGGCGATCACGCGCGACAACTCGCCCGTGACCGCCGACGCAGTCGTCTACATCAAGGTGATGGACGCCAAGAAGGCGTTCCTCGAGGTCGACGACTACAAGCGAGCCGTCTCGAACCTCGCCCAGACCACGCTGCGTGCCGTCCTGGGCGATATGGAACTGGACGATACGCTCAACAAGCGCCAGGAGATCAACGCGAAGATCCGACGCGAACTCGACGAACCCACCGACGAGTGGGGGATCCGCGTCGAGAGCGTCGAGGTCCGCGAGGTCAACCCGTCGAAAGACGTCCAGCAGGCGATGGAACAGCAGACCTCCGCAGAGCGCAAACGCCGTGCCATGATCCTCGAGGCGCAGGGTGAACGCCGCAGCGCCGTCGAGAAAGCAGAGGGTGACAAGCAGAGCCAGATCATCCGCGCGCAGGGTGAAAAGCAAAGCCAGATCCTGGAAGCGCAGGGTGACTCGATCTCGACCGTCCTCAGAGCCCGATCCGCGGAGTCGATGGGCGAACGTGCCGTCATCGACAAGGGCATGGAGACGCTCTCGGAGATCGGCCAGAGCGAGTCGACGACGTTCGTCCTCCCGCAGGAGCTGTCGTCGATGGTCGGCCGCTACGGCAAACACCTCACCGGTAGCGACGTCAAAGAAGACGGCGCGCAACTCGAGAGCCTCGAGTTCGACGAGGAGACGCGCGAGCTGATCGGGCTGGACGACATCGCCGAGATCATCGGCGAAATCGACCAGGAAGCCGAGATGAACCTCGAGGAGATGGAACAGCAGGCCCAGGCGATCAAGGAGGGCAAAGATCCGGCGAACATCTCCGATCCGGAGGAGGTCATCGAGGAGATGGACCAGGAGTTCCAGTCCGACGGCGGCGAGTCGAACTGAACGGAGGTGCGAGCACTCGTCGGTCCCGGCGGCCGACTCGAGAACCCGACGAATCGCCCGGCACCGACAGTTCGTCGACGGTAAGAGGTTCTTACTCGCCGTCGACCGCGATCGAAACGCCTAGAAATCAGTGAATAAGGCGGAGCGAAACGCGTTTTACGCCCCGGCCCGTTGTCGGTGACAGGAATAGCATGGGAAAGACAGAGCAGGTCGACGAGGAAAAACGGGCGACGCTGCGGCGATTCGCGGCGCTCGGCGCGTCGACGCCGTTCGTCAGTTTTTCGGAGTCGGTCGCGGCCGACACGGGCGGAAGCGACGCCCGCGACGCCATCGCCGGCTACCTCTCGACCACTCCCGGAGCGCACTTCTCGAAGATTCGAGACGACCTCCAGCTCGGGACGGGCGAGACCCAACACCACCTCCGACGGCTCGAGGAGGCCGACGTCGTCGACCGCTACCGCGACGGCGACTACAAGCGATTCGTCCTCGCCGGCCGGTTCGACGACTTCGAGAAGAACGCACTCGGCTACCTCCGTCGTGACACCGCACGCGGGATGTTGATCGAACTGCTCCGGAATCCCGACGCGACGACGAGCGAACTCGCCGACTCGCTCGAGGTCTCCGCACCGACCGTGAGCAAGTACGCGGGCGAACTCGAGGAGGCGGGCCTGCTCTCTCGAGACGCGGGCTACACGGTCGAACGGCCCGAAACCATCCTGATGTTGCTCGTTCGCCACGCCGACTCTTTCGGCGAGCGGGCGATCGCGCTGGCGTCAGACGCCGATCGACTGGTCCGGTACGAACGCTAGGCCGGGTCGCTCTCGGCCGTGGTTCGAACGTGCTCTGATCGATAGACGGGCGTCGCTCGCCGCTGTCGACTACGGTATCGCGAGGAGAGGTACGATGACGTTCGGTGGCGACTGATGACGATCGCTGTGAGTCGTTACCGCCGCAACCGCGACCCGTCGTGCGGTTGCGTCGGCACCCAGTCACAGCCATCATTACGACGCCGTCGTCGTGCGACCGGTGGGACTTGCCCTCGGCACGACGACGGCGAGCAGACAGCGCGGCGGATGCCTGCGGAGCGTCTAGACGCTAACCTTCCAGGTGGTACTCGAGGAGTAGCCCCACTTTTCGATGTCGACGTCGTAGTCGCCCTCCTGGAGGGCGCTGATGTTCGAACCGACTTCCTTGGCCGTCATTCCGAGTTCCTCGCCGATCAGCCGGGACTTGAAGTACGTCTTCGTCGCGGCGTGTTCTTTCAGGTACTGGAGAATGCGGTGCTGTTTGGCCGTCAGGTCCGCGGGGGCCATCGCACTACTCATATCTCGAGACAGGACGGGAACCGTCTTAGGGGGTTTGGTACACGTGGTTAATCGGCCGCAGTCGTGCGATTTTCCTCTCTGTAGCGGCGGTGGCGATCGGGCCGAAAGCAGTCGTTGGTACGAGCGGTTAATACGTGTTTTCGTGCGAGTATCGTCGGTTCGAGAACGTTTCCTCGAGTCGAGGTCGCCGCAGGATGGGTAATCGACTATTTCCGATCGGCGGGCGGGATCGTCGCGTCTAGAGAGGACGCCGACCGGGAACGGTCACTCGTAGTGGGACGTCACGAACGGTCCGAACGCGCAGGCGACCGCCTCGCGAAGCGCCCGGGTGCGATCGGTCAGGCCGTCGGTCAGCGCCCCGGCTGCGCCCTCGTTTTCGGCGACGTCTTCGGCACCGAGGAAGTCGTCCATTACCGGCCCCAGCTCCTCGCCCGCCTCGACGCGCGCTGCGACGCGGTCGGGGAGTCGAAGGCTCGGGCCAGCGCCGCGTCCGATCCGGTCGCCGTCGGTCACGGCAGCCCACATGATGAGGTACAGTCCCGGCGTCGCGTCGAGTCGTGTGACGCCGCCCTCGAGTCCGACGCCGAACGTGGCCTCGTCGGCTCGATCGGGACGCGACGCGGTCGCCTCGAGCGCTCGCCGCGCCCGGGTTTCCGCTCCGTGGATCGTCGCTTCGACCGACCGTGGCTGTTCGGCGACGCCGGAGTCGACCGCCACGGGCGTCACCGTCGGCTCGTACCGCTCGAGTGCGCCGGCGACGGCGTCGACCTTGACCGGGTTGGTGCTGCCGACTGCGAGTTGCATAGGGCTCGATTCGGTCGAAGGACACTTGTGGCACTCGTTTGCGCGGCCGATCGACTCTATTTTAATGTTTTGATTTTTCATGCCAGTATCGACGAATAACCAGTTTCTCGGCACCGTCACACCTGAATTCCGAAACTCTTAAATATAGAGTCTCGGAACGAAGTAGGTAACGAATCCGTCCGGGCTTTTGTGATAGGGTTCGGCCGGTCAGCATTCGCCATCGCATGACAAACACATCGTCCACCACGAGAGTACGACGTAGCGAACGAGAACAGAGCGAGCGAGAGACGGAACACGAAGACGACGCCATCGCGTGTCCCGAGTGTAGTGGCCAGCTGGTCGTCGACGACGAACACGGCGAGACCGTCTGTGAGGACTGTGGTCTGGTCGTCGAGGAGGACTCGGTCGACCGCGGGCCGGAGTGGCGCGCGTTCGACGCCGCCGAGAAAAACGAGAAGTCCCGCGTCGGTGCTCCGACGACGAACACGATGCACGACAAGGGGCTCTCGACGAACATCGACTGGCGCAACAAGGACGCCTACGGGAACTCGCTCGACTCCCGCCAGCGTGAGAAGATGCAACGGTTGCGCAAGTGGAACGAGCGGTTCCGCACCCGCGACTCCAAAGAGCGCAACCTAAAACAGGCACTCGGCGAGATCGACCGCATGGCCTCGGCGCTCGGTCTCCCGAACAACGTCCGCGAGACCGCGTCGGTGATCTACCGGCGGGCGCTCAACGAGGACCTCCTGCCCGGGCGCTCGATCGAGGGCGTCTCCACCTCCTGTGTCTACGCGGCCGCCCGCCAGGCCGGCGTCCCCCGCAGTCTGGACGAGATCGCCGACGTCTCCCGCGTCGAGAAAAACGAGATCGCACGCACCTACCGCTACGTGGTCCGCGAACTCGGCCTCGAGGTCCAGCCCGCCGACCCCGAGAGCTACGTCCCCCGCTTTGCGTCCGGACTCGAACTCTCGGACGAGGCCGAACACCGCGCCCGCGCGCTGCTCCAGAACGCCAAGGAGAAGGGCGTCCACTCGGGCAAGTCGCCGGTCGGACTCGCCGCGGCTGCCGTCTACGCCGCCGCGCTGTTGACCAACGAGAAGACCACCCAGGCCGCCGTCTCCGACGTCGCGGACATCTCGGAAGTGACGATCCGCAACCGGTACCACGAACTGCTCGAGGCCGAGGAGACCCTCGGGCTGGCCTAGTCGACGGTCACGGCGTGGCACTCGAGGCGGTCTCGAACCGGCCGTTCCGTCAGCGGCCGACTTTCTCGCTCGAGCGTCGATCGCTACTGGCCGTCGTAGCGTTACGTTCGCTCTCCAGACACGTCAGCTATGCTTTCTCACCAGTAAAGGTGGAAAAATTATTAAGAGACGGTGTGTGGTGGTACCGCCCATCATGCAGAGGCAGGCGTACATCCAGCTTCACGCACTGCTCTGTGAGATACGCGATCACGTCGAAGACGAACACGACGTGCCGGACGACGCATTCGACGCGTACGACGCCCTGTCCGTGCGCCCGGTGCACGTCCACCTCACGAAAGAGCAACACCAGCGAGCGATCGGGCACCTCCTGGCGGGTATCGGACAAACGATCGACGAACCACCGCGTGACTCGCCGCCACCCGCGTCGTGAGTGCACCTCGAGCGGATCGCCGCGTCGAAGAACTCACTGCACCGAGGAGACGGCTTTTTGTTTCCACGAGCGAGTCACCATCACATGGAGTTCGACTCGTTCGTACTGGCCGCGTCCACGAAGGACCTCTCGGAGGAACCCGCCGCCCGTGAACACGCCGACTGCCTCGAGTTTCGACTGGACCTCGCGTCCGACCCGCTCGCTGCCCTCGAGGGCTACGACGGGGAGTTACCGATCCTGGCGACGAACCGTGCGGAGTGGGAAGGCGGTGAGGCGACCGACGACGGCCGACTCGAGACGCTGGCCGAGGCGACGGGGTTCGACGCCGTCTCCGCGATCGACGTCGAACTCGCGTCGATCCGCGACGGCGAGGCCAACGAGGTCCTCGAGATCGCCCGCGATCGAGACGTCTCGGTGATCGCATCGGCACACGACTTCGAGGGGACGCCGCCCCGACCGGAGCTGGTGCGGACGCTGACGGAGGCGGGCAAGTACGCCGACGTCGCGAAGCTGGCCGTCACCGCCGAGTCGAAAGCGGACACGCTCGCCGTGCTCTCGGCGACCGAGCAACTGACCGCCCACGGCGACGCCGTCGCGACGATGGCGATGGGAGAGGTCGGCAGCCACACGCGCGCCGTCGCTCCGGTGTACGGGTCGAAGATCGGCTACGCACCAGTCGATCCCGCGAAGGCGACCGCGCCGGGACAGTACGACCTCGAGACGCTCGCCCGACTGGTTTCCGAACTCTGCTGAGCGGGCAGCCACGCTCCAGGTGGCGACAGCGGTTCGTCGACGCGAACGAAGCGAGAGTATTAACCACGCGCGAAAGAGAGTACTCCGTACTGACAATGACCTGGATTCGAGCGCTGGCCGCTGCCGTCTTCTCCGTTCTCTTGCCCGGCACGGGCCACGTTCTGCTGCGCGAGTGGGTTCGCGCGCTGCTGTTTGCCGGACTGTACGTCTCCGCACTCGCGATCTTTCTCCCGGTAGACCAGCTCGCGACTGCCGAGACGGCCACGGAAGCGATGACCGTCGTCGACGCCGAGATGTCGAGGTTACACCAGTTCGTCCTCTCGTTTATCGTGCTGTTCGCCGCGGTCGATTCCGCGCTCCGGGCGATGGGGGTCCCGCCGGGGTCCGACGACGGCAGCGACGAACCCGCCTGTCCACACTGCGGCCGGCCACTCGACGAGGACCTCGAGTTCTGTCACTGGTGTACGACGAGACTGGAGCGAAAAGACGATCGGACCGCCGACTGACCGTCCTCGAGTCGCGGTACCGCTTGTCGCGGCATACAATGACGCTAGTAGTACATTGACGGAGTGTTTTTCTCTCGACGGACGATACCGCAAGTCGTGTCCTCGGCCGTGAACACGGTCGAGCGGCGAGACTATCATGGAGAACGTCCCCGAACCCCGCGAACGCGCGACCGAGCCGATAGCGACCGACGCCGACCGCTACGTGAGCTACGACGACGGCGATGCGACGGTGATCTGCGACCGGCGGGACGCGACCGCGTGGATCCGCTCGAGCGTCGTCGTCCCGCTCGAGCGATAGCCGGCGACCCCGGGAGTTTTCGACCGGTCCATCGACAGGAGACGGTGACGCGACGCCGACGTCAGCGACAGCGTTCGCAGACGTACTCGGTCGGATCGCGTCTCGCCGTCTCCGGTGCGGGAACGTACCGTCCACACTCGACACACCAGGTCCAGTAGACCCGCTGCGTCAGCGTCTCGCCGGTCTCGGGTTCGGACCGTCCGTCGACGACGACGTGATCGTCGGTCACCTCCGAGACGGTCCCGTCGATCGGCGCGTGCTGTGCGACGCTGATGCCGTCGCCGGGTCGGGCGACCATCTCTCCCGCCTCGACTTCCTCACCCGGCCGGACGACTGGCTCGCTCGGCGTGACGACGCCCTCGAAGTCCGGGTTCGTGATCAGGGGTACTCTGACGCGGTCGGGCGACGGCAGGTCGTCGGGCTCCGTCTCGTGAGGGACCTTCTTCCACGCGCTCGGCCCGAGGACGTTGACGCGACCGCCGCCGAGTCGGTTCTCCTCGACGACCGTCTCGTCCATCACGAGGAGGCCGTTGGTCCGCTTTCGGACGCCGAACGCCGCGGGGTCGTCGTCGATTTCGAAACACCAGCCCGGGCCGCCGTCGAGCAGGACCTCGTCGTCCCGGAGGCCGTCGTCGCGGCCGGCCGCGGCGAGCAGCTCGCTTGCCGGCGTCCCGATCGGTACCTTCAGGAACCGGTGTTCGGGCACGCGACCGTCGACGTGGACGTACTTGTGCGTCGTCGGCGACCCGTCGGTCAGCGCCCGGGAGACGTTACACAGCGTCTCGGTGTTCTGGACGATCCAGCCGTGTTCGACCGGGAGTTCGTCGCCGCCGACGACGACGTCCGCGACCAGCCGCAAGAGGACCCCCTCCATGCCGTACTCGTATCGATCCTCGGTGTAGGCGAAGACGACCCCGGACTCCGCGTCCGGCTCGAGTGGCAGCTCGTCGGGTTCGTAGACGGTCCCGTCGGTCGCTCGCTCGAGGTCGGCCATCCAGTCGTCGCGGTCGGTTCGCTTGGCACCGAGGACGATCCTGTCGAACGCCCGGTCGAGCAAGGCGTCGAACAGGGCTGCGAGGTCGTCGGCGCGCTCGCGACCCAGCCACTTGTCGATGTAGTAGTTCGGTTCGCTCTCCTGGTGGTTCACCAGCAGGGAGTCGACAGAGTCGAGGTGTTCCCACTTCGCGTACGTCGGAAAGCCCGCCCCGCCAGCGCCTGCGACCCCCGCGTTTCGAAGCGTCACCGCGAACTCGGGCAACTCGAGTTGCCGGAGTTTCTTGTTGGTTGTGCTCATGCCACATACAGGGGCGGCGTCGCCGGCATTAGTTCTTGACACGCAATCTAGTAAAAAACTATATTAGTGGTTAATCCTCCGGGAGAACGATTCAGACTCGCACAAATAGCTGCCACACGAGAGGTCGACCGGGTCGTCGTCGACACCCGACCGACGAACAGCTGTTGTAGTTTGTTAACACACCACTCAGTTTAGAGTGGTTCGGGAAAGCATTGGTTGAGCGAAACTACGCCGGTTCGAGACGGATGCCGACGGTCACTTCTCGATGATGCTCTCTTCGACGGCCTCGCCGAAGTGACGGGCCGTGTCCTCGTAGTAGAGTTTGAGTTCGTCGCCGACCTCGACGTCCGTCACCGCCTTGCGTCCGTCGGGCGTGGCGACCTTGATCGTCTCGGCGTTTTGCAACAGCGTCTCGACGCGGTCGCCGTCGTCGGTCTCCAGGGCGAGTCGGAACATCGGCCGCTGCTCGATCTTCGCACGGCCGACGATCGCCTCGCGGGTGTGTCCCTCGAGGTCGACGACCTGGACCTCGTCGCCGCTTTGCAGTTCCGCGAGGTACTTCGTGCCGCCGTCGGGCGTACGGACGTAGGCGTGGACCGCGCCGGCGTTGACGCGGAACGGCCGCGAGGCGACGTACGGCGACTCGGCGGTCTCCGCGTGGACGAACACGAGACCGCGGGCCATCGAGCCGACGAGCATCCCCTCGTCGTGCTCGAGCATGCTCCCGGTGTCGACACAGACTCGATCAGCGGAGCCGGCGCGTTCGATCTCGACGACCTCGCCCCACTGGAGGTCCAGCGTCTCGCGTTCGGCCTCGTCTCGCACCTCGACCGTCTTGCGGATCTCGTCGGGATCGTCCGAGTCGAGCAAGACGGCGTCGGCACCGAGTTCGAGCGTCTCGAAGGCGGTCTTGGCCTCCTCGGCGCTGGTGACGCCCGCGACGAGTTCGGTCTCCTCGCCGATGCGCGCGATCAGGTTCTCGAGGGGGATGATCGTCCAGTCCTCGCCGACGACGATGGTGTACTCGGCTTCCTCGGCGGCTGCCTCGGCGAACGTCTCGTACTCCTTGGCCAGGATGCGGACGTACGCGCCGGCGTCGATCTCGCCGTCACGTCGGAGCGTCGAGAGGTCCGCAGAGCCCGAGAAGTCGGAGGGCAGGTCGATCGTCGCGTCGCCCTCGCCGTCCTTGCCGACGACGAAGGCGTCCGGCTGTGGGCCGGTCTCGTCGCCTTCGGCGTCGTCGATCATCGTCACGTCGCCGTCGGTCCGGAACGCGGCGACGCCGATGTCGCCGAGTTCGCGAACGCGTTCGACGTCGCCTTCGTCGACCAGTACCCAGTCGGCACCCGCCTCGAGCGCGGCGGTGATCCGCGCCCGGCGGTCGTCCCAGTCGCCGACTGCGTCGTCGGCTTTGACCCAGACTGCTCTCGTCATATCTCGACCGTCGAAGGGGACCGGCTTGAACGTGGCGAATCTGGCAGAAACGATGGCACCCGACCGGGGCGGATGGACGAGACGGCCGACAGGCACGACGTGACGATGCGGTCGGTCGAACCGTCGCAGCCGGTCAGATAGTACTGAATTTCTAGATAGTAACGAAGATATCGATACTTTCTCCAAAGTTGATAATATCCCGTCGGGCGACCGATACGATATGGGTCAGCGCCACCTCGAGATGACCGCAGAGCTGACGATCGACTGTGCCGCCCACCGACTCGAGGTGGATGCTGCGGCCGCAGTCGCGCGAGCAGCGTTCGATCACGCAGGCGAGATGGCAGCCCTCGAGTACGGACGATCGGCTGCCGTACTCGGTGCCATCCGGCTCGCCGCCCGTCGCACCGGCGTCGGCGAACCCGACCGCGAACGGATCGCGGCGGCGTTCGACGTCGATCCGGACCGGGTCGTCGACGCCGACGAGTTGCTGGCGACGTATCTGAGTCCGCCCGCCGACGCCGACGAGATCCGCTCGCTCCGGCGAACGCTCGTCGTGGCCCGGGAGGTCCTGGCCGCGATCGAGCGCGGCCGCGACGCTGGCCCCGAGCTTCCGGGCTCGCACCTCGCTGACGCCGCGCCCTTCCTGCTCGCCCGCGCGAGCAGCCACCTCGACTCCCGCACCGACTGCGAGTTCCCGGGGCTCGACGCGGCGGCACTTCGTGACCACATCGACCGACTCGAGGCCGACCTCGAGTTCTCTCGGCTGGGCACGGAACTCTACGCACTGGTGTACACCGAGAACTGACATGCCGGACAACCCGGTTTCCACACCGATCGCACGCGAAATGCCCTCTCGGGCGACACGCTCGCGACGCGATCGGTGTGAGCAGTACGAGCGGGCCGCTCACCGGACGTAGTTGGCCTCGTCGCCGAGCTTGTGTCGGAACGCCCGGTAGGCGTTCTCGCCGCGCTCGGTCAACTCGACGACGCGTCGGCGGCCGACGGATTCGATCGTGACGTAACCGTCCTCGGCCAGCGGCTCGAGGACGTGGGTGTCGAGCACCCGAAACGCACCCTTGTCCTCGCCGGCGCGCTCGTCGGGCGCGCGCCGGTCGGCCATAAACGAGAGGTTCTCCTCTCGAGCGTACTCGATGAGGTCTTTCTTCTTGGGTGGGGTCGTCCGGTCGTCGTGGTACCCCTCCCACGCGTCGGGATCGGCGAGAAACTCCATGATCGCGACCTGATCGCGCGTCGGCGACTCGATCGGGTAGGTCGGGATGCCCTCGATTTCGTCGACCCCGAAGGAGCTTGGCTCGGTCGTCCCGTCGTGGGCGTACGTCGACGGGTCGACGTAGTAGGCGTGGGCGTCCGTCGAGACGTCCATGCACGCGATCGTCGCGCCGATCGCCGGGATCGTCCCCGCGCCGGAGACGTTGACGTACACCTGATCCTCGGCGTGTTTCGCGGCGATCGTCGTCACGTCTCCGAGGACCGCATAGACGTCGGTCAGGTCACACTCCCAGGTCCGTACCTCGGGGACGACCGACTCGAGTTCCTCGTACAACGCCTCGTGATACTCCGCCGTCGCCGTCGCGTTCCGCTCGACGTGGCCGTCGCTGTGCTCCTCCCGTCGGTCGTCCGCCGTGTCCCCGTGGCTCGCGCCCTCGTCCTCGAGCAGGTAGACCAGATCCGCTCGCTGGTCGCGAATCGGCTCGAGAATCCGATCGAACTCGTAGCCAAGCGGGACGACGTGGACGCGCTTGACGACTTCCATACTCCGAGAGGCGTGTCAGGAAAAATAACGGCTCCGGAATCGACGATGGAACTCGAGTCGACGTGGCGACTCGTTCACGGAGTCAGCGAAACGTTGAGAGTGTCCGCTCCCCTACAGCAGTACAGATGGCTGCCTACGACGCGATCTATTTCGATCTCGACAGCACTCTCTGCGAGCCGATCCAGGGACGCTCGCAGCTGCTCGAGACGGCCTTCGAACGGGCGGGCGTCGACCAGTTCTGCACCGTCGCCGGCCTCCGGGCCGCGTCCAACGAGGTCACCGACGCCGAGACCGACCAGGTGTTCTTCGAACGAACGTTCGAGGAGGCGGCCGAGCGCGCCGACGCCGACCCCACCGTCGCACCCGACCTCGCGAGTGCGTACCTCGAGACGATCGACCCGGCCGCCGTCCGCTTTCGATCCGGTGCCGAAGCCGCCCTCGACCTCGCCGAGGAACGGGGACCGGTCGGTCTCATCACCAACGGCACCGAGGAGATGCAGTCACAGAAACTCGAGGCGCTCGGCATCTCCGAGTTCTTCGACGTGACGGTCTTCGTCGACCCCAGAAACGGCGTTCCGCCCAAACCCCACTCGAAGCCGTTCGAGATGGCCCTCTCGGGGATCGGCGTCGAACCGTCCGGGACGATCCACGTCGGCGACAACGTCTACACCGACGTCGCCGGTGCGAACGCGATGGGGATGGACTCGGCGTGGATCAACCTCGGCCACGAGACGGCTCCCGAGCACGAACCGACCCACGAACTGGCCTCGCTCGAGGAGTTCGAGACGATCGTGTAGCGACGCTACCACCGGTCGCCGAGTGCCGCCTTCGTCCCGCCGTAGCCGCTCGCGGTCGTCCACGTCCGACCGCTGTCGACGTGTTCGACCTCGTAGCGGCCGCCACAGACGCCACACCGGTAGCGATCGGGTGCTCTGACGGGTTTCGACGCCCGGTGGCGCTCGGCCCGCCACTCGCAGTCGCCCTCGCGACAGCGAAGGACGTACCGCGGCGTCGCGAACGACTCGCAGTGGCGCGGCGCGTCGATCGCCGTCGCCTGTTCCCGAAATCGCGGTCCGTGACCCGACTCGCCGAAGCGCTGGAACTCCCAGGCGTGGACGAGTTCGTGTCGGACCACCGCCTCGAGCGTCTCCCGGTCGTAGCCCTCGCAGGCACGCCTCGCGAGGACGATGGTCGCAACCTCGCGGTCGGCGTCCCATCGGCAGGCACCCGCCCGTCGGCGCGCCCGGGTCGAAAGCTCCCACTCGACGCGCTCGAGGTCGACGTCCAGGTCGACGGTCCGGGCGTGAGTCCGCGCTCGAAAGAGATGTTCGTCGTCGCTCGCCACGCTCCCAGCGTCGAATCCGAGGCCGATAGTTCTTGAGGTCTCCCGGCACCACAAGCCCGAGGATACTTCGCCATCCCGCGAGGAGGGAAGAGCGATGAGCGAACGCGTCCTCGATCCACGTCCCGTCGACCACGACGACCCCGTACGCCCGTCCGCGCTCGTCCTGCCGGCGGTCGCGTTCGACCCGCCACTCGACGAGCGCCAGCCCTGGCTCGAGCGGTACGATCCCGTCGACGCGCTCACGATACCGGGGCTCGAGCGACCGCTTTTCCTGTGTGAGGGCGGCGTCGCCGTCACGACGACCGGACTCGGCAAGAGCGACGCCGCGACGACGGTCGCCGCGCTCGCGGCCGCGCCGGGGGTCGACCTCGAGTCGGCGTACGTCCTCTCGGCAGGCATCGCGGGATCGTCGCCCGCGACGGCGGCGCTCGGCTCCGTGTTCGTCGCCGACGCGATCCTCGACTGGGACCGGAAACACCGCTGGGATCGAGACGAGCGGACGGACGGCCCGCCGATCGACGTCCTCGCCTATCAGCCGGACGACGCCGTCACCCGGCTGAACGACGACCTCGTGGACGTCGCCGTCACGGCCGCAGACGAGGTCGACCTCGAGTCCGACGAGGCCGTCCGCGAGTACCAGCGTCGATACCCGGACGCAGGCGACGACCGTCCCACCGTCGGCGTCGGCACGACGGTCACGGGCGACGAGTTCTGGCACGGGTCGGGCGTCGCTCGCGAGGTCGAGTGGCTCTGTGACGCCTACGACGTCGGGCCGTACGCGACGACCCAGATGGAAGACGCCGCGACGGCGACCGTCCTCGAGCGGTTCGACCTCCTCGAGCGGTACCTGAGCGTGCGAGCCGTCGCGAACTACGATCGGCCGGCACCCGACCAGTCGGTCGAAGAGAGCTTCGACGGGACGACCGAGAGCCTCGAACTGGCCGTCGAAAACGCCGCGCGCGCCGGTTCGGCGGTCGTCGACGGCCTGCTGACGGCCGACCCGCTCGAGATCGGCCCCTCGAGCCGATAGACTCGCGGGACGCGGGCGTCGTGGGAGTCGCGGACGCGTCCACCGGCGGCGGTAGCGATTCGGTATCGAGTGCCGTTATTAATCGATTCCCGAGTAGATACTAAAGATAGCGTACGATCTGGCCTATAATAGCAGTTGAATTATTAAGTTGCGAGCGCCGAGTTCGAATCACGATGAGCCCTCTCGAGTCGGCACACGCCCACGACGACCACGGTCACGGCCACGGGGGCGGACACGACGAATCGACGAGCAGTCGCAAACTCGCCGCGGTCTCGCTCATCAACGTCGCCGGCTTTCTCGTGGAACTCGCTGGCGGTCTCGCGTTCGGGTCGATCGCGCTCGTCAGCGACGCGTTCCACATGCTCTTCGACGCGCTGGCGTACGTGATGGCCTTCGCGGCCGCCCACGTCGCCGAACGCTACGGGAACGGCGACCGCTGGTCGTACGGCCTCCACCGCCTCGAGCCGTTCGCCGCGTTTCTCAACGGACTGTTGCTCTTGCCGATGGTCGGTTTCATCCTCTGGGAGTCCTACCAGCGGTTCCTGACGCCCGTCGCCATCGGGACCGGGCCCACGCTCGCCATCGCGACGGGCGGCCTGCTGGTCAACGTCGGGTCGGTTTACGTCCTCCACGGCGACGCGATGAGCCTCAACGAGAGGGGCGCGTTCTACCACCTGCTGGGCGACGCCGGCGGCTCGGTCGCCGTCATCGTCTCCGTGCTCGTCGTGGAAGTGACCGGGCTCCGAATCGTCGATCCGCTCACCGCGGCGCTGATCGCCGTCGTCGTGACGTGGTCGGCGATCGAGGTTCTGCGCGGCAGTAGCGCGATCTTCTTCCTCGAGTCACCCGTCGAGAGCCACGAGATTCGGGCGCGTCTCCGCGAACTCGACGGCGTCGGCCGGATCGACGACTTCCACGCCTGGCAGATCTGCAGTCAGATCACGGTCGCGACGGTCCACCTCGAGACGGACGTCGAGACGATGGCACGGGCAGCGAGGGTCGTCGACCGCGTCCACGACGAACTCGCGGACTACGGCGTCGATCACGCCACCGTCGAACTCTCGCCCCGCTACGCCGATCGGGACGTACACCTCGACACGCACTGCCACTGATCGGCGGTCGATCGAAGCGGCACAGAAGGGGTAGACGAATTCGATTCTCCGAACTGGGGATCAGGCCTGGAGTGCGAGTTCGGCCTCCTGGAGCGCCTCGTCGACCGAGAGGTCGTCGTGGACGACGCCCGAGACGGCGCGTGCGATGGCCTCCGGGTCCTCGTGCTGGAAGATCGATCGGCCCATCGAGACGCCCGCGCCGCCGGCGTCCATCACGCCGCGGACCATCTCGACGGTCTCGCGGTCGGTTCCCTTCGAGCCGCCGGCGATGACGACCGGCAGCCGGGTGGACTCGACGACGTGTTGGAAGCTCTCGGCGTCGCCGCTGTAGCCCGTCTTCACGATGTCAGCACCGGCTTCCTCGGCGAGTCGGACGGCGTGGCCGAGCGCCTCCGGATCGGAGCCGTCGACGCCGGGACCGCGGGCGTAGGCCATCGCGAGCACCGGAATGCCAAGCCGGTCGGCGTCCGCGGTGAGCCGCGTGAGGTCCTCCAGCTGTCTCGGTTCGTACGTCGAACCGACGTTGATGTGCAGGGAGACGGCGTCGGCACCAGCGCGGACGGCCTCCTCGACGGTGCACGTCATCCGTTTGTCGTTCTCGTCCGGGCCGATCGTCGTCGAGGCGTTGGCGTGGACGATGTACCCCTTCCCGTTCTTGTTGGGGTGGACGCGCGGTGCGATCCCCTTCTGCGTGAGCACGGCGTCTGCGCCGCCGCGCGTCACGCCGTCGATCGTCGATTCGATGTCCTTGAGGCCCGTCACGGCACCCATCGTGATGCCGTGGTCCATCGGTACGATGACGTACTTTCCGTCTGTACCGATCCGTTCGAGTCGTGCGTCAGTTCCAGTAGTCATTTGCGGGATACTAGCAAGCTTTCTATTAAGGCTGTTCTGGTTCCGGTGCATTTGCCCCACGCTCGGCACCGCCTTTGAGTTCGCAGGCTTTGGCCTCGAGATCGGCCACGGGCGTCTCGCTCTCGGCGACGATATCGATCAGCGCGCTGCCGACGATGACCCCGTCGGCACCGGCCTCGACGATCTCTCTTGCGTGTTCGCCCTCGCTGACACCGAAGCCGACCGCCTTCGGGACGTCGTACTCCTCGAGTCTCGCCAGACTGTCGTGGGTCGCAGACGAGACGTCGGCGCGCGCGCCGGTCGTCCCGAGGCGGGCCTGGACGTACGCGAATCCCGACGCCTGCGACATGATCCGATCCAGGCGCTCTCCGTTGGTCGTCGGCGCGACGATGAACACGAGGTCGAGGCCGCGTTCGTCGCAGGCCGCCCGCAGGGGGGCTGCCTCCTCGGCGGGCAGATCGGGGACGATGATCCCCGCCAGCCCGGTCTCGGCGGCGCGCTCGACGAAGGGTTCGGGATCGGGTCCGTTCTGCGGCTCCGTGGCGTCACGTTCCGCAGAACGTGGTTCCGCGCCCGAACCGTACTGGAGGATCATGTTATAGTACGTCATCACCAGCAGCGGCGCCTCGACCTCGAGGTCGTCGACGAGTTCGAAGAAGCGCTCGGGCGTGGTGCCGGCCTCGAGCGCGCGGTTGATCGCCGCCTGGATCGTCGGCCCCTCGGCGATCGGTTCGGAGAACGGGAGGCCGAGTTCGATCAGGTCCGCCCCGCCGCGATCCAGGGCCTCGACGTACGCTTTCGTCTCCTCGAGTGAGGGGTCGCCCGCGGTGAGGTAGGTGATCAGCGCGGGGTGGTTCTCGCGGATGGCCCGCTCGATCTCGCTGTCGGTGTTCACGAGTCGAACACCTCCACGTCCGGAGCGGCCCCGAGGTCGCGTTTCTCGGTCTCCTCGAGCACCGTCTCCAGGTCCTTGTCGCCACGGCCGGAGACGTTGACGACGACGAGGTCGCCGAGGTCCTCGTGGGCCTCCTCTACGTGGCCCAGCGCGTGTGCGGACTCGAGGGCGGGGATGATCCCCTCGAGTCGCGAGAGCCGGTGGAAGGCGTTCAGCGCGGCCTCGTCGTCGACGTTCACGGGCGTCACGCGCCCGGTTTCGACGAGATGTGAGAGTTCGGGACCGACGCCGGCGTAGTCGAGGCCGGCGCTGACGCTGTGTGATTCGACGATCTGTCCGTCGCCGCTCTGGAGAAGCTTCGTCATCGCGCCGTGGAGGACGCCGTCGGTGCCCGTCGAGAGCGTCGCGGAGTTGGGCGCGACGCCCTCGCGTTCGTCGATCTCGAGGCTCGAGCCGCCGGCCTCGACGGCGTAGAGCGAAACGTCTTCGTCGTCGACGAACGCGTGGAACGCCCCCATCGTGTTCGAGCCGCCACCGGCGCAGGCGACGACGCTGTCGGGGAGTCGGCCGGCCTGCCCCCGGATCTGCTCGCGGGCTTCCTCGCCGATCACGCTCTGGAAGTCCCGGACCATCGTCGGGAACGGGTGTGGACCGACGACGGAACCGATGACGTAGTGGGTCGTCTCGACGGTCGTCGCCCAGTCGCGCATCGTCTCGTTGATCGCCTCCTTCAGGGTACCGCGGCCAGCCTCGACGGGATTGACCTCCGCGCCGTTCATCCGCATCCGGTAGACGTTCGGCCGCTGGCGGTTGACGTCGGTACGGCCCATGTAGATCTCACAGGGCATATCGAGGTGGGCGGCCGCCATCGCGGTCGCCGTCCCGTGCTGGCCCGCGCCCGTCTCGGCGATGATCCGCTCTTTGCCCATGTACTTCGCGAGGAGGACCTGTCCG
The DNA here is from genome assembly GCF_023008585.1 of Natribaculum breve. Classification (GTDB taxonomy): domain Archaea; phylum Halobacteriota; class Halobacteria; order Halobacteriales; family Natrialbaceae; genus Natribaculum; species Natribaculum breve. The sequence continues at coordinate 1,470,866 of NZ_CP095390.1, forward strand.
AGCGCGTTGTTCAGTTTGTGCGCGCCGCCGTGGACCAGGTCCTCGCGTTTGAGGTAGATCTCGCTGTCGTACCGTTCGCTCAGCCGATCCGCACGCTGGAGCGGGGTCGGTCGACCGCCGAAGTCCCGCATCCGCTCGCGGAACTCGTCCACGAAGCCGTCCTCGTTCTCGAGGACGTACCGCTCGTAGGCGTCCTCGAGTTCCTCGAGGGCTGGCATCAGCGCCTCGGGAACGTACTGTCCACCGTAACTTCCGAAGGTGCTCTCGCTCATGTGTGTCTCTCGGATCGCGTCAGTCGTCGCGTGTTCGCGGTCACGTCGCTATCGTCGCCGTGGTCCATGATCGCGCTTCCGACCAGCAGACCGTCGGCACCGGCCTCGCGCATCCGGCGGGCGTCCGCCGGCGAGGAGACCCCGCTCTCTGCGATCAGCGTCACGTCGTCGGGAACGTGCGGCGCGACGGTCTCGAAGGTTTCGAGATCGACCTCGAGTTTCGCAAGATCGCGGTTGTTCACGCCGACGATTTCCGCGCCGGCCTCGAGGGCCGCCTCGAGTTCCCCGGCGTCGTGGACCTCGACGAGCACCTGGAAGCCGCGCTCGCGGGCGGCCGCCAGCAACGCGGCGAGGTCGTCCTCGACGAAGCGGGCGATCAACAGGAGCAGGTCCGCCTCGACGACGTCGAGGTGTTCCTCGCGGAGGACGAAGTCCTTCCGGAGGACGGGGACGTCGACCGCCTCGCGCACTCGAGTCAGCGCCTCGGGCGAGCCGCCGAAGTGGGTCGGCTCGGTCAGCACCGAGATCGCGGCCGCACCACCGTCGACCATCGCCTCGGCGAGGTCGACGGGGTCGTCCCGTCGCGTTCCGTCGGTCGTCGGACTCGTCGGTTTCACTTCCGCGATCACCGGCGTGCGACCGTCGTCGGCGGCAGCGGCCAGCGCGTCCGGCAGCGACCGCGCCTCGACGGAGACGCGCTCGCCGCCGGCCCGCTCGCGGGCGGCCTCGAGGATCGACGCCACCGCGGGAGCGACGCCCGTTTCAGAGGTCATTATTGTACATCGACGTACTCATATGTACAAAAAACTTGCGCCATCGCGCGAGACCTGGCGAATATTCAAGTCCACACCAGCCATGCGATGACACATGGACGACGAAGCGGTCGCAGGCATCTACGCGCGAGAGTCGCCCTATCTCGAGCGATACGTGCAAGTCGGCGTCGCGAGCGGACGGGTACTGAGCGTCTCGTTCCCCGAGAAACCCGACGAGGACGCGACGCCGGACCACGACGTCCTCGATCGCATCTTCGAGTACCTAGACGCCGTCGACGAGATCACTTTCGACGACGTACAGGTCGCCCTCACGGTGCCGACGGACAGACGCGCGGTGCTCGAGCAGGTCCGGACGATCCCCTACGGCGAGAGCATCGGCGTGACGACGCTCGCCCGCATGACGCCGGAACTCGATCCGGACGACGACGAAGACGTCACCCTCGTCCGAACCACACTCGCCGAGAACCCGGCCCCGATTCTGATTCCAGACCACCGCGTCCGCGACGGCCCGAGCGCCGCGCCGCCAGCGATCGAACAGAAACTCCGCTCGCTCGAGAACCTCTAGTCGAGAACCCAGATCGCGTAGACGTACAGCCCGATTCCGACGAACACCGCGACCGTCGTCACGAGGTCCAGTATCGGCGCCCGCGTCACGAGGTACGCGAACTGGCTGATCCCGCCGAGTACCAGACAGATGCCAGCGCCCAGAATCGCCGAGCGTTCCCCACCCGACTCGCGGTACAGCGTCGCTCCGACCGCGATCGCGATCAGTCCGAAGACGGCGTCGGCGACGTCTCTCGCGAGTGGATCTGCCGTGACTCCCGCGTAGACGACGAGCGTGAAGTACAGCACGATCCCGAGCACGATCGCCCTGTTGACCGACTCCGGGACCTCGTCGAGTCCGTTCATACGCCGGGCCACGAGGGCCCGCCTCTTATAACGATGGCTGTGAGTCGTTATCAGCTACCCGTGGTCTCTGTCCACTCGAGTCCGAGTCCCTCGTGGACGACGAACTCGAGGGCGTTGACCAGGTAGTGGGCGACGATCACGACGAGTACGCTTCCCGTGACGACGAACGCGATCGCGAGAACGAGTCCGAGCAATCCCGTGACCGCGATACCGGCCGGCCCCTGCATCCCGTGACCGAGCGCGAACGCGATCGACGAGACGATCGCGAGCAGCCACGGCGAGACGTCGAAGCCAGCCGAGAGTGCGCCGATCAACGCCGCCCGGAAGAGAAACTCCTCGAAGATCGCGACGGTCGGCAAGGCGACGCCCAGCAGGGCGGCCCAGCCACCGGGCGAGTCCGGCGCGAGCAGTTCGCGCAACTGCTCGCTGTGGTCGATCCCGAGACGCTTCGCGCTCGCCGCACCGAGTTCGTTCGCGACGTACAGTCCGACGCCGAGTGCCGTCCCGACGACGGCGCCAGTGGTGAGGTACGCTCGAGTGAACGCGATACCGAGGTCGGCCGGGGGAATCTCCGTGTACACCGCGGCGGCGAGCAGGATCGTCGCGAACAGCCCCTGTGAGAACGCGACGTTCGCGAGCAGTTCGCCCGTCGACAGCGACCGCAGCGAGTGCGACCCGCCACGATCGAGGTCGCGGTCGTGTCCGTGTTCGACGACGCGTCCGGGGTCCGCCGGCAATTCGTCGTCGACCGATCCGTCGGCGAGTACGTCCGGATCGGACGCAGTCGACGCCGTGGTCGATTCTCGAGTCGGCGTCGGCGACTCGTCGCTCGGCGTCCGTGTATCGGCGTCGGCGTCAGAATCGGTAAACGCCGTGCTGGTGAGGTGTGAAAGAGCGAGAAGTAAGACGAGGACGACGCCCGTCAGTCCGGCGAACGTCGCCCAATCTGACATCTACTGCGGGCTGGGATTCGATCCCCCAGCCGAGACCTGCTGGTCGAACGCCGAGCCGGTGATCGACTTGAGGCGGTCGAGCAGCGAGTCCTTCTCGGGTTCGCCCATCAGCGCGACGTCGAGCACCTCGCTGATGTTCGAGGCCGGGACGATCTCGATCATCTCTTCGTACTCGTCTTCGATCATCACGTCCTGTTCGTTGGCCTTGGGGATGATGACCGTGTCACAGCCGGCTTTCGCGGCGGCTTCGATCTTGTGCGTGACGCCGCCGACCGGGAGGACGTCACCCCGGACCGACAGCGAGCCGGTCATCGCGACCGACTGGTCGACGGGGATGTCCTCGAGCGCCGAGATGACCGCCGTGGCGACGGTGATCGAGGCGGAGTCGCCGTCGACGCCCTGCTGGCCGGTCTGGACGAACTGGATGTGGATGTCCTTCTCCGAGAGGTCGACGTCCGAGAACTTCTTGATGATCGCGGAGACGTTTTGCACCGACTCCTCGGCCATCTCCTTGAGCTGGCCCGTCGCGATCACCTGTCCGCCGCCCTGGGCGGGGGCGATCTCGGCCATCACGGGGAGCATGATACCCGAGTCCTCGCCCATGACGGCCAGGCCGTTGACCCGACCCTCGACGCCAGCCTCGGTGACCTGCAACTCGTAGTCCTTGCGACGTTCGATGTAGTCGTCGGCGAGTTGCTGTTCGATCGAGCGCGAGCGCTCTTTGGCCTGGAGGACGTCCTCGCGTTCGGTGTACTCTTTGTCCTCGGCGCGGGCGATGTCGCCTGCGACCCGGACGAGCCCGCCGAGGTTCCGGAACAGGAGCGTGAGGTGCTCTTTGCGTCCCGCGCGGCGCTTTGCCTCGAGGATGATCTCCTCGACGGCCTCGCGCGTGAAGTGGGGCAGGCGGCCGTCGCGTTCGACCTCCTGGGCGACGAAGCGGGCGTACTTGCGACGCATCTCGGGAGTGTCCTCGATGGTGTCGTCCATGTACACCTCGTAGCCGTAGCCTTTGATCCGCGAGCGCAGCGCGGGGTGCATGTTCTCCATCGCGTCCAGGTTGCCGGCCGCGACCATGATGAAGTCGGTCGGGACGGGTTCGGTCTGGACCATCGCACCCGAGGAGCGCTCGGACTGGCCCGTGATGGCGAACTCGCCTTCCTGGATGGCCGTCATCAGCTTCTGCTGGCTGCGGATGTCGAGCGTGTTGATCTCGTCGACGAACAGCACGCCCTTGTTGGCCTTGTGGATCGCGCCGGGTTCGACGCGGTCGTGGCTCGGCGTCTCCATGCCACCGGACTGGAACGGGTCGTGGCGGACGTCGCCCAGCAGCGCACCGGCGTGGGCACCCGTCGCGTCCTCGAACGGCGCGGTGCGCTGATCGCCGTTGTTGACGATCATGTTCGGCACCATCGCGTCCGTGCCACGAGAGGTATAGCGGAAGATGAGCCAGACGATACCCGCGGCGAGGATGCCCAGCAGGATGTTGGTGGTGATGATCGCGTACCCGATGATGATCGCGATGATGATCCACATCAGGATCGAGCGCATCTGGTTGCGCTTGCGGGCTTCCTCCTTGTGCGCCTCGATAATCTGTTCGCCTTTGCCGGCGGGCACGGTGCGGACTTTCGGCTCGTTGCCGTCGTCCGGGTTGTGATAGACCAGAACGTCCTGCAGGTCCTCTTTCGGCAGCAACTGGCTCATCGCCTTCGCCAGCATCGACTTGCCCGTCCCGGGCGAGCCGATCATCATCACGTGGCGGCGCTGTTTCGCCGCCTTGATGATGATGTCCCGTGCTTCGTCCTGTCCGATGACCTGGTCGACGAGTCGGTCGGGGACCTCGATCTCCTCGGTCGAGTCGATCTGGAGGCCGCCGAGGAGGTCGTCCTCGGCGATCTCCTCGTCGATCTCGACGCCCGGATCGACCTCGACCGAACTGCCGAGGTCTTCGACGGTCTCGATGTCGTCGTCTTCGTCGCCGGGGTCTGGACCGTCGTCGACGGTCTCGCCGACGTCACCGTCCTGGTCGTCGATCGAAGACCAGGAGTCTCCCTGTCGCTCCGTCGGCTCCTCGTCGGGAGCGTCCGAAGCGCGGTCTTTGGGAGGGTCGTCAACGTTCGTGTCGTTACTCATAGAACTGTGTTCGGTACCAGAACCGAAGGGATTGCGACTGATATACTTTCTCCCTCACAACGACACGTACCTCCGGTCCTCGGGGCCCAACGCCACCGAATTCGAGGGTTTCGGCGGGAGCGACACCTCGCCAGCCTTAAGAGTTTCAGGGGCAACTGTCAGACAATGACCCGGGGGTTCTACATCGGCCGTTTTCAGCCGTTTCACAACGGCCACCTCAACATGGTCGAACAGATCGCTGGCGACGTCGACGAACTGGTTCTCGGGATCGGCAGTGCCGGCGACTCACACACGACGCGGAACCCGTTTACCGCTGGCGAGCGCATCATGATGATCACGAAGGCGCTGGTCGACTACGACCTCGTGACCTACGCCGTCCCGATCGAGGACCTGGAGCGAAACTCCGTGTGGGTGAGCCACGTCCAGAGCATGAGTCCGGACTTCGACGTCGCCTACTCGAACAACCCGCTGGTCATCCAGCTCTTTCGCGAAGCCGGCGTCGAGGTCCGCCAGTCGCCGATGTTCAACCGCGAAGTGCTCGAGGGGACCGAAGTGCGCGAACGGATGATCGAAGACGGCGACTGGCAGTCGCTCGTCCCCGAGGCCGTCGTCGAGGTCGTCGACGAGATCAGCGGCATCGAACGGCTCCAGATGGTGAGCGAGACGGATTCGAACGGCAACCGACGATGATCACGCTCTCGTCGGACTTCGGCTCGCCGTATCCGGCGGCGATGAAAGGCGTCCTCCTCGAGCGGACGGACGCGAGACTGGTCGACGTCGCTCACGACTTCCCGCGACAGGACGTGCGCGCGGCGGCGTTCTGGCTGCGCGAGGTGCTTCCCTACTTCCCGCCCGCGACGCACCTCGTGGTCGTCGACCCGGGCGTCGGCACCGACCGGAACGCCGTCGTGGTACGCGCCGGCGAGCACGCGCTCGTCGGCCCGGACAACGGCGTCCTCCTCCCCGCCGCGCGCGAACTCGCGGGCGGTGTCGACCTCGAGTACTTCCGCGTCGACGACGACCACGACGCGCTCCGTCCAACGAGAGCGGACGGAACGACCCCGTCACGGAGCAGCACCTTCCACGGCCGGGACGTCTTCGCCCCCGCCGCCGCCGCGGTCCACGAGACGTCCCTCGAGCGCCTCGAGACGCTCGCCGTCCTCGACCCCCTCGAGTCGGTCGTCGACCTCGCGCTCCCCGAGGCGACCGTCGACGGCGACCGGGCGAGCGGCGAGGTGCTCGTCGTCGACGACTTCGGCAACGTCGTCACGAACGTCCCCGGGCGCTACCTCGAGGGCTGTGACGCCGTCCGGGCGAACGGCGACCGGGTGCCGGTCGGCGACGCGTTCGCCGCGGTCGGCCCGGGCGAGAGACTGGCGGTCGTCGGCAGCCACGGCTACGTCGAACTCGACGTCAACCAGGGCCGCGGCGACGAGGCGTTCGCCCTCGAGGCGGGCGACGAGGTGCGACTCGAGCGGGGCTGATCGCACGCACGGTCGTCGTTCTCTCGACTCGACTCTCGGGTGTGGCGTTCGCTGCCGTTCGCCAGACGCTGTCGAAACAGTGTTCGAACGACGGGGGAGCGCCACTCGACGCGTCGAGGCAGCGTGGTAGGTAAAATACGTTTTTGACCTTTCTGAATCGTTATGTTCACGGATCGACGACTACCCGACGTGAAACGACGTACGTATCTCGGCTCGGCCGGCGCGGGTGTCGCCGCACTTGCCGGATACACTGCGAGAGGCACGTCGCAGCGCGGTTCACAGCCAGAGTATCACGGAGAGACAGCGGTCGTCTACGACCACGACGACCTGGACCTCCGTCTCCGCCAGGAGGCCGTCCGTCTCGGGGAGACGGCCGAATTTGAGATAACTAATACGGGGAGTTCAGAGATCGTTCTCGGATGTAACAATCCGTGGGCAGTTCAGACGTATTCGGACGGAGACTGGCGACACGTCTTCTGGACCAGGGACCGATACTACCAGCTGTGTGCGACGATTCTCGAACCGGGAAGGACGGTCGTAGAGCGCGTCACACTGACCGAGTCCGAACTCGAAGACGACGTCGGTGCCGACCTACGCCCTGGACGGCATCGATTCCTGCTTCTCGGTCCGTCACCCTTCGTGGCCGTCGATTTCGACGTCCGCGACGACGACTAAACAGCGCCTGCAGCGGCCAGTCGCGCTACGCAAAACCACCTCCGAAGGAGAGAGTCTCGACAGACTGTTCTACGACCGGCGTCGAAAAAACGGAAAAACGGAAGACGGGCCGACGGTGCGCTTACTCGGCGGCGATGACGTCGTCGATGCGGGCGATCATCGTCGCGGCCTCGGCGGCGCTCTCGACGGCTTCGCGTTTGACGTCGGCGGGGTCGACGACGCCGTGGTCGACCGGGTCGTCGATCTCGACGGTCTCGCCGTCGGTGACCAGTCCGGCCCGTCCCTCGGACTCGTGGGCGGCACGGAGGTCCACGAGTACGTCGATGGGGTCCTGGCCGGTGTTGGCGGCGAGCGTGCGCGGGACGACGTCGAGTGCGTCGGCGAAGGCCGTCACCGCGAGTTGCTTGCGGCCCTCGATACCAGCGGCCTCGGAGCGCACTCTGTCGGCGATGGCGATCTCGGTCGCGCCCGCGCCGGGGACGACCTCGCCGGACTCGAGTGCCGTCGCGACGACGTCCAAGGCGTCACCGATCGTCCGCTCGAGTTCGTCGACGACGTGTTCGGTGCCGCCGCGGACGAAGACGGTGACCGTCTCGGCGGCCGCGCCGCCCTCGACGAACGCGAGGTCGTCGTCGCCGAAGCGCTCGGTGTGGATGCGGTCGGCGTGGCCGAAGTCGTCTTCCTCGAGGTCCTCGAGCGCGCCGACGCGGCTCGCGCCCGTCGCGGAGGCGATCTGGCGGGCGTCGCTGTTGCTCAGGTCCTCGAAGGCGAGGATGTCCTCGTTGGCGAGGAACGAGGCGACGCGGTCGTCGACGTCGTCGGTCGTGAACACGACGTCGACGCCCGAGTCGGCGATCGTCTCGGCGTAGCCGCGCAGTTCGCTCTCCTCGGCGTCGAGTGCGGCGTTCAACTGGTCGATCGAGTCGATCGAGTACTCGGCGTCGACCTCGCCCGTCCGGACGCCGAGTTCGACGTCGAGGATCGCGATGTCGGCGTCCTCGACGGTCCGTGGCATCGCGTCGTGGGCGGGTTCTTCGTCGACGATGATGCCGGGGACGAGCTCCGTCGCGTTCGAGGACGCGCCGACCTGCGTCTCGACGGAGACGTTCTCGCGCTCGACGCCGTCGTCGGTCGCGACGTGGCTGATGGCCTCGACGACCGTCTCGGCGAGCGACTCGGCGGTGAGTCCGCCGGTGCCCTTGCCGGTCATGCTCGACTCGGCGACCTGTTCCAGAAGGTCGTCGTCGACGTCGGCCTCGAGGACCTGATCCGCGATGGCCTCGAGTGCGATCCGGGCGGCCTCGTGGTAGCCCTCGACGATCGTCGTCGCGTGGACGTCCTGCTCGATGAGGTCCTCGGCTTCGGCGAGGAGGTTGCCCGCGAGCACCGCGGCCGTCGTCGTCCCGTCGCCGACCTCGTCCTCCTGGGTCTCGGCGACCTCGACGATCATCTGTGCGGCGGGGTGTTCGATGTCCATCTCCTCGAGGATGGTCGCGCCGTCGTTCGTGATGACGACCTCGCCGCTCGAGTCGACGAGCATCTTGTCCATGCCCCGCGGACCCAGTGTCGTTCGTACCGACTCGGCGACCGCCTTGCCGGCGACGATGTTCGACGACTGGGCGTCACGACCCTCGGTTCGCTGGCTGTCCTCGCTCAGGATGAACATAGGCTGTCCGCCCATGCGTCGCTGTTGTGCCATAGTTGGATCCTCACTAAAGGTATCGTCAGCACTTCTATATAAAATTTTCTCTCATACCTCGCTCCCCTCTGGCGATTATATCACGTGCGGGCGCGCGATACACACGCACAACCGGTACTGCGCAGCCGGTAGCGCAATATGGATCCGCCGAGAAGTACCCGGCGGATGCTCGAGTTGGAACACGGGTTTCGGGTCGTCGACGTCCACGCGCGGTTGACGCCGAACGGCGGAGTGAGAGCTCGGGGACGGGCGATCTCGCCGGAGCGACTCGAGCGCGAACTCCACCAGGCGGGCATCGTCAGGGCCGCCGTCGCTCCGGAGCCCGACGCCGACGCGAGCTACGTCGCGACGAACAACAGGGTCGCACGCCTGAGCGTCGATCGACCCTTCGTCGCGTTCGCCCGCATTCGCGGTTCGAAGCCGCCCGACCGGAACCGGACGAGTCGCCTCCGGAACGCCCTGGGGCGGCACGCAGAGTCCGAGCGACACACCACGCCAGAAGCTATCGAACAGTACGGGTACGACGACCGCTTTCACGGCTTCACGCTCGATCCCGGAACCGACGGCCTTCCCGACGAGCGGGTCCTCACAGCGCTCGAGGAGGCTGGCCTCCCGCTTCTCGTCAGCGGCGGCGTCGACGCCCCGCCCGAGACGCTGGCCGAGACCCTGCTCGGTCGGTCGTTTCCCGTCGTCGTCGCCCACTTCGGCGGCCACCCCCTCGACCGCGAGCTCATGGACGAGATGATCGGCCTCCTCGAGCGATACGACGACTGTTACCTCGATACCAGCTTCGTCCGGTATCGCGACCAGCTCGAGCGCGCCCTGCTGGAACACCCCGACCGCGTCCTCTTCGGGAGCGGCACGCCGGCCTGTCACCCCAACGTCGCCGTCATGGAGATTCTCACGCTCGACGTTCCCGAAGACAAACTCCGGCGAGCATTTTCGAAGAACGTCGCTCGCGTCGTCGAAGCGCTCGCACCCGGCACGACGTAGCACGCGTCAGCGCCGGTCGTACACCTGCACGGCCCGATCGTGACGAGACGAGAGGCCCGCGGGGTTGCGACGCGACGTGCGATCGGCGTACCTGGCTCGAAGACCGTCTTTGAGCCCGTAGAGGGTGTTAGCCGCGACGGCAGCGCCGTTTCTCACACACGCGGTCGGCGTCGCCTCGCCACCGATGAGCGCTCGAGCGTTCGCGACGCCGTCCTGCAAGGCGCTGCCGAGCGGGTTGACGAGGACGGAGGGGCGCGGTCCGTAGTTCTTCGCGAGGCCGTACGCACGCGCCCGGTACGTCTCGCCCCAGTCGGCGTTCGTTCGCCCACCGTCGGCGTCGACTTCGCCACGAACCGCCATCTCCTCGCACCAGGTGACGGTGAACTCGAGTGCGGCGAGTCGATGGGCACAGTCGCGCGTTCCGTCGATCGGGAGAGACTCGTCGAACCCGTCGAGCGCCTCGAGGACGGTCCGGTCGAACGCGACGTTTTCGCCGTCGAAGTAGGTGACCGACCGGCCCGCGACCGATCGTGGCCGCTTCGCGTCGGCGTCGGCGCTACCGAACCCGGTGACGGGGCCGGTGACGACGTCGGATCCAGCCTCGAACGTCGCGTCGACGGCGTCGTACCAGGACGGCGAGACGCGGTACTCGTCGCCGACGAACGCGACGACGTCACCGGAGGCGACCTCGATTCCCGCGTTGCGCGAGACGTTCGGGTTGCGTTCGGAAATTTCGACCAGGACGTCGACGTCGTCGCGCGCTCTGACGGCGCCGGTCGTGCCGTCGGACGACGGTCCGTTGACCACGACGACCTCGCTCGTCGACGGGAGACGGTCGGACAGCGCGTCGAGACAGGGAAGCAGTTGCTCTCGGTCGTTGAGCGTCGACACGACTACCGAGAGCTTCATACTGATAAGGTGAATTCGCCGAACAATAAAAATAGGATGGGATTTACGATAGATCGTCTTCGGATACTGTCACCTGACGCGAGTGTTCCAGTAGGACACCGACGCGAGGTGGTCCGTGACCGGGAGTTCGCCGACGGCACGATCGAGCGACCTGATCGGCGACGCGAGCGCGTTCGGGATCGACCGGTACAGTCCGTACGGGACGAGGAAGTCGTCCTCGACGTCGACCAGCGTCAGATCGTTTTTCGCAAGCAGGACGGCCACCTCGCTTTTGGAGTAGAGACGCGACCCCATCGGCAACGCCCAGTTGTAGATGCTCCGGGCGCTGAATCGATTGAACGTGTCGAAGACGATCTGCTCCCGGGAGACACGTCGCATCTCGCTCAGGAACGCCGCCGGGTCGTCCGCGAGGTGGAAAAACCGCATCGCGACGACGGTGTCGAAGTGGTCGTCTGGGAACGGTAACCGACCGGCGTCACCGCGGATGAACTCGAGGTGATCCGAGACGCCCGCTCGCTTTGCTTTCTTGCGTCCACGTTGCAACATCGCAGCCGAGATGTCGAGTCCCACGACGTCCGCACCGCGCTCTGCGAGCATGACGGTGAATCGCCCGGTACCACAGGCGATCTCGAGGACGTTACGGTCCGACAGGGGCGAAATCGCCTCGAGGACCGCCTCCTTCTCCCGGCGGTCGATCAGCTGACCGCCCTGAGAGAACCGCTTGTCGTCGTACTCCTCGGCGACGTCGTCGGCCTGGTACCACTCCTGTCCTTTCACACTGGCTCCAACTACTCAGTCCGGAGGATAAAACGATACTGGAGTCTATCGCGAGGGCGGCTTTTTGACCACTGGCAACGTATGCCACTGCATGCCAACTTGCAAACGGTGCGGTGCGACGCTGGCGACGGACGAACTGGTTCGACACGAGTCCGGCGACCTCCTGCTCGTTCACTGTCCCGAGTGTCGGGGGTTAATGGGTACGTACCGGGAGCCGGGTCACAGGCCCGAACGGTAGCGACGCGGACGGTCAGCCCCCGGACGCGACGACCCGATCCGGTCGGATGCGGACGATCACCCGGTCTTCGTCCTCCGCGTCGTGGTTGGGGTACTCCTCGACGTCCATGTATCGCCTCGCGAGGTCGTCGATGTGCTCGACGGCACCGTCGGTCGTCACCTCCACGACCTCGCCGCGGATCGAGAGGTACCGGTAGGGATCGTCGGGATCGGGAATCGAGAGGCCGACCTTCGGCTCACGTCGGACGTTCTTCTCCTTGCGACGGTTTCGGACCGTGTTCACGAGGACGTACCCGTCGTCGTCGACGTCGATCCAGACCGGCGTCACGTGCGGCGTGCCGTCGGGCATGACGGTGGCGAACTGCGCGAACGTCTTTCGGTCGAAGAGATCGCGGTGTTCGGGGGGTATCTCCTCCATGAACGCCGGTTCGACACCGGGAGAGATAGGCGCTTGGGGGCAGCCATAATATGTCGATTATATTCCTAGGATAAACATGATTGTAGGTATCAACATATAGGGAAGATTTACCAGCAGCTTCCCCACTTGATAGACATGAGCATGAGTACTACCGAGGAACGTACTGCTGCTGCGGAAGAAACTCTCTCCGAATCCGAATACCGTGACCGTCTCCGCGATCTTCCACCTAGCGCCAAACTCGTCGCGAAGGTTCTCGAGTCCGACTCCCCGCTCTCCCAGGGCCAGCTCGCCGAAGAGTCGCTGCTCCCCGACCGCACCGTCCGCTACGCGCTGAACCGCCTCGAGGACGTCGGTCTCGTCGGATCGCGGTACAGTTTCCGTGACGCCCGCAAGCAGGTCTACTACCTGAAACACTGACGGCTGGTCTCTTTCCCTGGCCTGGCCGACGCCGGCACGTACTTTTTTCTGCGGTAACGACGTCCCGACATGGACGTCAGACGAGTGGCCGTCCCGACCGACACGCGCGCGCCGGACGGCCACACCAACGCGTACGTTCTCGGACGCGATCCGGCCGTGCTCGTCGATCCCGCTGGCCGAACCGACGCCCTCGACCGGGTCGTCGACGAGCGAACCGTCGAGGCGATCCTGGTCACGCACGCCCACCCGGATCACGTCGGCGGCGTCGCCGCGTACGCGGCCGAAACCGACGCGACGGTCTGGGCGCGACGGGGGTACGCCGATCGGTTTCGGGCGAGCGCTGGCGTCGATCCAGACCGCACGTTCTCGGCGGGCACGACGCTTCCCGCCGGTGACGGCCGCCTCACCGTACTCGACACCACCGGTCACGCGCCCGACCACGTCGCGATCCAGGCCGGGGCGAACGGGCCGGTCTGCTGTGGCGACTGCGCCGTTCGAGCCGGAAGCGTCGTCGTCGGCGCACCCGAAGGGGACATGCGCGCGTACCTGAGTTCGCTTCGCCGACTCCGGGCGATCGATCCCCCGCGGTTGCTCGCGGGCCACGGCCCCGTCGTCGACGACCCCCGGTCGACGCTCGAGCGACTGATCGACCACCGCCTCGAGCGCGAACGCCGGGTTCGCGAGGCCGTCCGCGACGGCGCGCGAACGCTCGAGGACGTCCTCGAGTCGGCCTACGAGAAGGATCTCGCCGGCGTTCGCGACCTCGCCCGCGCGACCGTCCGCGCTCACCTCGAGAAACTCGCCGTCGAGGACGACCTCGAGGTCGACGGCGACCGCGTGCGTCTTCGATAGCGGCGAACTTTTGGCCGTCGGCGCGTACGGTCGCGTGTGCACACCCTCGAGGAGGAACTCACCCGCGCTCGCGAACTGTCGGTCGACGAGCTGGCCGACGCCATCGAGTCGATCGGCTTCGAGTGTACGCGCTGTGGGGCCTGCTGTACGCGAGACGGCGACGACGACCACACCGCGACGGTGTTCCCCGACGAGGTCCGGCGACTCGAGGACGCGACCGGCCGCGAGTGGCGCGACGTCGCACGCCCGATGCCCTACGGCCTGACCGAGACCGACGAGGGGCTCTCGGGCGAGACCTTCGAGTGGGCGCTCCAGACCGACGCCTGTGGCGACTGCGTCTTCTACGAGGAAGACGACGCGGGGCGTGGTGCCTGCGTCGCCCACGACGACCGCCCGCTGATCTGTCGGACCTACCCGTTCAGCGTCGCACTCGGCGGGACCAGCAAGCCGATGGGCGAGGCCGTCGACGAGGAGGGACTGGTTCGCGCCCACGAGTGCGAGGGGCTCGGCCGCGACATCTCCCGCGAGGACGCCGAGGAACTGGCCCAGGCGCTGAAAGAACGTGCGGTGTGCGAACTCGAGGAGGCGATCGCCGTCCGGGATAACTATCGACCCGCCGATCCGGACCCCGGCGAGGTCGTCGTCCACGACTCCGAGGGAGCGAAACGGGCGGACGGGTCGCCGCTCGAGGAGTGAGAGAGAGAGCTACGACACACTTCGCGTACCACATTACCGTGCGAGCGAGGCGACCGCGACCGTTTTAGTCGGACCGGAGTCGAGCCCACTACTCGCGCGGGTGTACTACAAAAGGAGGTGCCCTAGAAGGTCTCCTCGATGATCTCGCCGACGGCGAAGTTCGATTTGACCTCGGTGACCTCGATCTTGACCCGTTCGCCGACTTCCGCGCCGGGTACGATGATGACGTAACCGCGTTCGACGCGAGCGATGCCGTCGCCCTGTTTGCCGATGTCTTCGATCTCGACGTAGCGCGTCTCGCCGACCTCGACCGGCGGCTGTGGCTCCGAGGGAGCACTCGTCCGCTGGGTGGTCGTCGACGCACTCGAGTCGGTCTCCTCTCGATCACGCGAGATGAGCGCAACGCGGTAGATCTCGCCCGGTTCGACGTCGCCCGTTTCGATCTCTTGTCTGGGTACTTCGATGACGTATCGGTCGTCTTCCGCCGAGACGTCCGTACTGAACAGACACAGGAGTTTATCAGATATTTCCACAGTTAGACCCTCTGTTTCCAGTCTGAAGCCCATCCATATTAGAACTACCGGCAGTGGCAGCGTTGGAAAACGGGTATCGACAGATTTTCTAGCGGTCACGGTCCAGACGATGCGTAGCGCCCGGCGAGCGCCGGGCTACCGAGCCGCGCCGCTCGACCTGGGGTCCGTAACCCGGCCGATGGCGAACCGAAAGCGGCGACGTCAGGACGACAACCGTTCGATCGCCTCGTCGAGCTGTTCGTCACCCGTGTCCGTGGCGACGCGCTCTTCTCTGTACCGCTTGACGGCCGAGAGGTCGACGTCGACGTCCTGGTCGTCGAGCGCCTCGAGGAGCGCCGCGATCAGCATTCGCTGTACCTCGAGTTGTTCCTCGAGGTGGTTCGTCTGGGCCATCGTCCGCTCGGCGAAGTCGGTCAGCGAGTCGGAAAACGCCGCGAGGTTCTCCTCGTTCTGTTGAATCCGTCGCTCGCTCAGGCTGATCCTGGTGAAGTCGTCGAGCTCCGAGAGCTTCCGCTCGAGGTCGTCGATCTGCGTCTCGACCGCCTCGACGCGTTCGTCGATGAGGTCTTCGATCCGCCGTTCGACCGTTCCCGATCGGTCCTCGACGGCTCGGTCGGTCTCTTGTTCCGTCTCGGGTGTCTCTTCGCGCTCTTCCGACGGCACCGGTACCGAAGCGTCGTTTCCTATTGCCATGTGCTCTCACACAACACGACCAGTCAAATAGGTTTGGTCGATCGACGAGAGCAGACGAGACGCCACCGTGTGGACGTCTCGAGCGATGCGTCGATCGACGAACGATCGCTACTCGGACTCGTCGATCTCGCTCGCTTGCAGGATGAACGTCCGTTCCGGCGGCGGCGTCGCCTGCAACTCGACTTTTCGAACGAGTCGATAGTACTTCCGACTCCCCCGGTGGTAGTGTTCGACCAGCCCCGCCTCCTCGAGGACGGACAGGTGGTGGACGGCCGTCGAACCGTCCATCCCGATGGTCTCGGCGAGTTCGGAGACGTACCGTGGGCCACGCGAGAGTTCCCGGATGATCTTTACCCGCTGGGTGCTCCCGAAGACGTCGATCAGCGACACGACAGGGAGATATGCTATACGTACACATATATCAGTAGGGCGTTCGGGGCCGACTTTTATCGTCGTTCGTGTGGGACGAACACTCATGGCAGACGACGTCAACTTGCCGGACGACAGATCGAAGGAACGACGGACGATCACCGACGGCTTCTTCGAACGCGAGGTGTACCTCTCTCGGGCCGAGACGGCGGCGTTTCTGCGCGACCTCGCCGACTCGATCGACGACGGGACGTCGCTGACGATTTCGAGTGCCGACTGGGAGATCCCCTTCGAGTACGGCGAACCGATCGAGGTAGAAGTCGAGTTCGCCGAGCGCCGAACCCGGGAACTCGAGATCGAACTCGAGTTCACCGAACCGGAGGGTAGGGGAGACCTCAGCGTCGAGTGATACTGATGGCTGTGACTGGGTGCCGACGCAACCGCACGACTGCTCGCGGTTGCGGCGGTACAGACTCACGGTTATCGTTGTGAGCCCGTCGGTAGCGTCGTCGACTCGTTCGTGTCCGGCGATTAGTAAACGGCGACGGAGAAAACTGCTGCGAGAGGCGGTCAGGCTGCCATCGAGAAGACGGCGAGTCGGTCGTCGCGACCGCCGGTCCCGCGGCGCAGCCAGCCACTTCCGCCGATCTGGATGGCGACGTACTGCTTTTCGGTCTCGGGGTCGTACCAGCTCATCGGACTCCCCGCGATCGACACCTCGCCGACGTCGTACTCCCAGAGGTGGTCACCGGTTTCGGCGTCGTACGCGATGAAGTTGCCGTTCTGCGTGCCACCGAAGGTGAGTCCCGTCGTGGTCGTCAGCAGGCCACCCC
Organism: Natribaculum breve; assembly: GCF_023008585.1. Taxonomy (GTDB): domain Archaea; phylum Halobacteriota; class Halobacteria; order Halobacteriales; family Natrialbaceae; genus Natribaculum; species Natribaculum breve. The sequence continues at coordinate 1,487,488 of NZ_CP095390.1, forward strand.
ACAGGTACGCGCTACCCTCGATCCAGTCGCGCCAGACGCGCTGGCCCGTCTCCGGATCGACCGCGACGATGGCGCTGATCTTGTCGTTGTAGCCCTCGGGGACGGCCTCGGTCTCGTCTTCTAAGATGCCACCCCAGTACTTCTTGCCCTCTTCGTACTCCTCGAAGCGCCACCAGGCCTCCTGGGGCGAGTTGTTCATCTTGAAGTACGCCAGGCCGGTTTCGGGGTTCCAGGCCGGCGGCTGCCAGTCGTTGCCGCCCATCGCACCGGGCATGAACGCCATGCGTCGGCCCTCGTCGATGTGCGGGATCATCTTGAACATGTTCAGCTGCTGGACGCCCGGTTCGCTGCGCTCGATGAGCTCGCCGGTATCGGAGTCCATCGTGTAGATCCAGGCCGTCTTCCCCGCCGAGACGACGACGTCCGTGGTCATGTCGCGGTGTTCGATCTCGAGGTCGCGGATCAGGATACGCGGTGCAGCCGAGTCGTAGTCCCAGACGTCGTGTGGCGACTCCTGGTGGGTCCACAGGCGTTCGCCCGTCTCGAGGTCCATCGCCAGCGTCCCGGCGCTGTTGCGGTTCGGTCCCGGGCGGACGGAGCCGTCGAAGTCGGGGCCGGGGTTGCCCACGGGGAGGTACAGCCGGCCCTTCTCGGCGTCGATCGTCGCGGTCATCCAGTTCGTCGCACACGACTGTTCGATGCTGTCGCCGACCCACTCCTCTTCGGGCGAGGTCCAGGTGTGCCAGAGCTGTTCGCCGGTCTCGGTGTCGAGCGCGGTGTGGAAGCCGCGAACGCCGTACTCGCCGCCGGCGCTGCCGGTGAACAGTTTGCCGTCGTAGACGACGGGTGCCCACGTCGCCGAGTAACCTTCCTCGTGGTCGGCGGTGCTCGTGTACCACTCCTCCTCGCCTGTGTAGCGGTTCAGCGCGACGACGCCCGAGTCGAGCGTCGTCATGAACACCTTGTCGCCGAGGACGGCGACGCCGCGATTGTTGTCGTCACAGCAAAGCACCACGTCGGAGGGGACCGCGTAGGTGTAACTCCAGAGCGTCTCGCCCTCGCGGGCGTCGATGGCTTTCACGTGGTTCGGCCCGTTCGACTGGTACATCACCGGCGGATCGCCCGGGACGATCAGCGGCGTCCCCTCCATGCTCGAGCCGGCACCGACGTGCATCACGTACTCGAGTTCGAGGTCGGCGACGTTGTCGGGGGTGATGACGTCGGCGGTCGTACAGCGGTGCTGTTCGTAGTTCCCCCCGTAGGTGAGCCACGCTTCCGGGTTCTCACCCGACTCGAGGATCATCTCCTGGGTGACGTCCACCTCCGGAATCCGGTCGACGTCGTGCTGGTGTGTCACCGATTCGTCGGGCGAGCCGAGTACCCGATACCCCTGGTCTGTTTCCCGTACGATCGTGTCCTGTGCGGCCTTGACGGCCCTGTCTTCTTCGATTCCCATTGGTTGTCACCTCGGTCGCGCCTTGCTCGGCGCACGCATGTCTTCCGTGATCCAGAAGACGTCCTTGCAGATCTCCTCCTGGTTGACGATCATGATCGCCGCACTCGCGGTCAGCGCGGCGGTCAGCTGTGCGTCGGTCAGCGGTCCGTCCTCGGCGACGTCGAGTGCGGCCTTCGTCATCGCGTACAGCCCGCCGAGCATCGCCTTGACGTCCGAGTAGCCGTCGTCGAGGATCTCGTCGGTGACGAGGATCCGCTTTTGCCAGAGGTGGACGTCGAGCGCGTTGATCCACAGCAACGCACCCCCCATGGCCCGCTGGTGAAGTGGCGGCACGTGCTCGACGTCGAACTCGACCTCCTCTGGAATCTCCTTCGTCGGTACCCACCGCGCCAGTCGCGTGTTGTTGTTCACGACGTTCATCACCAGCACCAGCTTCTCGCGCTCGTCGAACCCGATCGTCGAGAGTTCGGACGTGAGCGGCTCCGTCCGGATCAGCTCGTGTGCAGTGTGTTCGATGTGTTCCGGCGTGAACCGCGGCAGGCTGTCTTCGACGCTCTCGAAGAATCCGACGTCCACGAGGTGGTCGTAGACGCGCCAGCCCGGAGCGACGAGTTCGCGATACAACTGTTCTGGCTCCGTCTCACCGTCCGGGATCCCCGCCTCGCGGACCTCGGGAAGCCGTTCGATCTGCGTCGCCAGCTTCCCGAGTTCCTCCTCGAGCAACGACTCGTCGAGTTTGCCAGAGAGGTCACGTCGGATCGACTCCCCCATCGAAGCGAACTCGGGGTCGGTCTCGGCGTCTACCGACTCCCGTATTCGCTCGAGCGTCAACCGGCTCTCTCCCGGGACCTGGCTCATCCCGAGATTCCGGGCCAGTTGCCGTTGAGCTTCGTCTGTTATCTGTGTTTTAGTCATGATTCGACTCGTGTGTGATTCATGAGAACACACACCAGTGCCGTGAGAATGGCCAACGGATCACTATATAATATTAACCATATATATTCTACGACGGCTGTTCGAAATAATGGATGTCCAACGGTCGTCGCCGGCGGCGGTCGGTCGCGTGCGATCAGCCGACAGTATATTACGCTCGTCGTTCACGTATGCGGCATGGGAACGAACGCCCTGGAACTGGTGGTCGAGTCCGCTCGAGGACGGGTCGAGGAGGGAACGGCCGTCCTCGATCGCGACGCGAGACGGGAACTGGGGGTCGAGGTCGGCGACTGGGTGCTCCTCGAGGGCGACGATCGACGGGCCGTCGCGAGAGTCGGCGCTGGCGACGCCGAACGCGGTCGCGTCCGCTTCCCGGAGCGACTCCGTCGGAACCTCGGGGTCGCAGTCGACGACCGCGTCGCGGTCGACGCCGTCGACGTGACCGACGCGGATCGAGTTACGATCGCCCTGCCCGAGGACGTCGGCGTCGAGGACGGCGTCGGACTGCACGTCAGGGACGCCCTCGTCGGACGGGGCGTCGTCGACGGCCAGGTGCTCTCGGTCGCGCTCGGCTACGGCTCGCTGCCAGCGGAGGCGAGCCGCCAGGTACCGGTCCGGGTGACGGGGACCGACTCGAACGGTCCCGCGGTCGTCCGCGACTGGACGGCCATCTCTGTCGACGAGGAACCCGCGACGGGGCTCACGGACGAGCCGGCGGACCGATCGGCAGTCACCTACGCGGACGTCGGCGGCCTCGAGGCGGAACTCGAGCGAGTGCGCGAGCTGATCGAGCTCCCTCTTCAGCACCCGGGCCTGTTCGACGCGCTCGGCGTCGATCCGCCCTCGGGCGTCCTGCTCTACGGCCCGCCGGGCACCGGCAAGACGCTGATGGCCCGCGCCGTCGCCAACGAGATCGACGCCCACTTCCAGACGATCTCGGGGCCGGAGATCACGTCGAAGTACTACGGCGAGAGCGAACAGCGCCTCCGGGAGGTCTTCGCGGAGGCCGAGGCGAACGCGCCGGCGGTCGTCTTCGTCGACGAACTCGACTCCATCGCGCCGACGCGGGACGGGTCCGGCGGCGAGGCCGAGAGCCGGATCGTCGCCCAGTTGCTCTCGCTGCTCGACGGCGTGCGAGACCGAAAACGCGTCGCCGTCGTCGGGACGACCAACCGGGAACACGTCGTCGACCCCGCGTTGCGCCGCCCCGGCCGGTTCGACCGCGAGGTGGAGGTCGGCGTTCCCGACGCGCAGGGCCGCGAGGAGATCCTCCGGATCCACACCCGAGACGTGCCACTGGCCGACGACGTCGACCTCGAGCGCTACGCCGAGATCACCCACGGGTTCGTCGGGGCCGACCTCGAGCACCTCGTCAGGGAGAGTGCGATGAGCGCGCTTCGACGGGTGCGTCCCGACGACGACCTCGAGGTGACGCCGGGAGACGTCGCCGACGTCGACCTCGAGGTGACGGATCGAGACGTCCGGGACGCGCTCACGGGCGTCGAACCCTCGGCGTTGCGCGAGGTGTTCGTCGAGGTGCCGGACGTCTCGTGGGACGACGTCGGCGGTCTCGAGGACGTGAAACGACGGCTGCGTCAGACCGTCCAGTGGCCCCTCGAGCACCCCGACGCGTACGAGCGGGTCGACCTCTCGCCCGCGAAGGGCGTGTTGCTCTACGGCCCGCCCGGCACGGGCAAGACGCTGCTCGCCAAGGCGGTCGCGAACGAGGCCCAGTCGAACTTCATCTCGATCAAGGGGCCGGAGCTACTGAACAGGTTCGTCGGCGAGTCCGAACGGGGCGTTCGCGAGGTCTTCTCGAAGGCCCGCGAGAACGCGCCGACGGTGGTCTTCTTCGACGAGATCGACGCGCTGGCGGGAGAACGCGGTCGCAGCGCAGCCGACTCGGGGGTCGGCGAGCGCGTCGTCTCGCAACTGCTGACCGAACTCGACGGCCTCGAGACCCTCGAGGACGTCGTCGTCGTCGCGACGACCAATCGCCCCGACCTCCTCGACGACGCCTTGCTCCGGTCGGGTCGGTTCGACCGACACGTCCACGTGCCGGTTCCGGACGAGGAGGCTCGGCTGGCGATCTTCGAGGTGCACACCGCAGCCAAGCCCCTGGCCGCTGACGTCGACCTCGAGCGACTGGCGGGCGAGACCGACGGCTACGTCGGCGCGGACGTCGAGGCGATCTGTCGCGAGGCCGCGACGGCGGCCGTCGAGGAGTACGTCACCGACGCGCGGAACCTCGAGGACCTCGTGCTCACTGCGGCCCACTTCGAACGAGCACTCGAGGTGGTCGAACCGACGACGGCGGGCGACGCCAGGTTCGATACTTAGTGTTTCGTCGAGCCTGAATCGCTGCGCGGAACCGATCGCTGCCGTCCGGTTCCGCGCATCGATCGACGGTTGACGGAATACTATGTTTCCCGCCAGTCGGGTTGCTCGCGCGGCGGTGCGAGCACGCCGATCCCGATCGCGGGTTCGTCGGACCGGTTCTCGGCACCGTGGCGTTCCCCGCTCGGGAACCGGTAGCAGTCGCCGGACGAGAGCGTGACCTCCTCGCCCTCGACCAGCGCGACCAGCGTCCCGTCGAGGACGTAGCCGATCTGCTCGTTGTCGTGGCGGTGTACGGGCAGCGTCGCGCCGGACTCGATCCGCCAGTACTTCACGCAGGCCCGCCGCCCGGTCGCCAGGTCGGCGAGGTACACCCCCTCTGCGACCTCGTCGAACGTCGTGTCCCCGATACTTACCCTGTCCATGGTAGCATACCTCACTATCGCCCTGTCCACGACGACTCATATAAAAATTCTCGAGAAACCTTTATCAGTCCGTTCGTGATTAGCGACGAGCGCATGGCAGAGAATGCCTCACTCAGATTGTTTCACCTCCCGTTCTCGTTCGTCCTCCCGCAGCGGGTGGCGGCCGAGCGGGGCTACTTCGAGGCGGAGGGACTCGAGGTCGACCTGGTCGAGCGCGACCGGCGATCCGTCGAGGTAAAGTACATTCCCACAGAGGAGACGCTGACCGGCGACTACGAGGTCGACATCTACCCGGTGTGCAAGTGGGAGAGCCTCAGGCGAACGTGGCGGATGGACGACGGTCGAGTCGTCGCGAACGGCACCTTCGCCGACCAGCCGTACACGGTGTTCACCCGCCCGGAGACGTCGATCGAGTCGCCGGCGGACCTCGCGGACGTCCCGGTCGCCGTCAACCGACGAACCGGCCAGGAGTACACCGCGATGCGGGCGCTCGAGGAGCACGTCGACCCCGAGGAGGTACGCCTCGTCCACTACGGGATGCCGACCGATCGCCTGCGGGCGCTCCGGGACGGCGAGGTCGACGCCGTGACGCTGCTCGATCCACAGAGCACGCTCGCGGAGTCCCTCGGCTTCCAGCCGATCCTCGAGTTCGAGAACCACGTGGGGATCGTCGGCGGCGACGACGTCGATCGCGACGTCCTCGAGTCGTACGTCGCCGCCTACACGCGCGCCGCTCGCGACGTCAACGAGAACCCCGAGGCGTTCCGCGAGGAGTACCTCGAGATGCTCGAGAAGGACCTCCGGGTCGCACCCGACCTCTTCGAGGACGTGGACGTGGCAAAACTGCGCGAGCGGGTGACGGTCCCGCGCTACGAGGTGCCGAAGCCCGCCGACCGGGACGACCTCGGCGCGCAACTCGAGTGGATGAAAGACCGCGACCTCATCGACGACGAGGCGGACCTCGACGCCATCGTCGCTTCGCTCGGGTGAGTCCCATGGAGGCAGTCGATCTCGAGACCCAGCAGACCGAACTGGACGCCCACCACGACGACCCGGGAGACCGGCCCGTGTTGCGAGCGCGATTCGAGCACAACGGCAGCCCCCGGTACGTGCTGTACACGATCAAGCGGTTCGGGTACGACCACGATCACGACTTTCACCTCGACGTGCGACTCGTCTCCGACGAACTCGAGGGCGGGGTCGAGACCGTCGAGGCGAAGTTACAGGGAGGCGAGGCCGACCTCATCGACATCGACTACATCTCGACGGCGCGCGAGCGGGCCGAGGGCGCGCCGATCGTCGCCGTCCACCCGTACGGCCGGACGGTCGGAGGGCTCGTCGCGCCGACGGACTCGCCGCTCGAGGACCTGACGGACCTGCCGGGCCGGCGCATCGGCGTCGTCCGCCGGCTGGACAAAAACTGGATCCTGGTTCGCGCAGCGTGTCGCGAGTACCACGGTTTCGACCCCGACGACGAGGCGACGCCGGTCGAGTCGGGCTCGAAGGTCGAACTCACCCGCATGCTCCGAGACGGGGAAGTCGACGCGATCCTCCAGTTCTGGCCCATCGTCCCCGAGATCACCGAGACGGGCGACTACCACGAGGTGCTCCCGATGTCCCGGCTCGTCCAGGACCTCTCGGAGACCGACCGGAAGCTGCCGATCTCGACGTTCCTCACGAGCGAGGACTACCTCGCGGAGAACCCCGACGCAGTTCGCGGGTTCACGGGCGCGTACCGCGACGCCGTCGAACGGCTCACGACCGACGACGAGATCTGGACGGAGATCGGCGAGCGACTGATGTACGAGGACGACCCCGCCGTCGTCCGCGCCGTCCGCGACGGCTGGCGGGACATGGTCGTCGCCGACTGGGACGAGGAGACGGTCGCCGGGATGGAACGGCTGTTCGACCACCTGCTCGAGGTCGCGGGAGCCGACGCCCTCGGCGTCGACCACATCCCCGAGGACACGTTCCGCCTGGAGCTCTGATCGCCGTGGAATCGATCACCTTCCAGCTCAACTGGGAACCCAACGGCTTCCAGGCCCCGTACTTCCTCGCACGCGAGCGAGGCTTCTACGACGAGGAGGGACTCGAGGTCGAGTTCGTCGAGGGACACGGCTCGCCGTTCGCCGCCGAGCAAGCCGCTCGAGGCGCGGCCACGTTCGCGCTCGCGGGTGCAAGCGCCGTCCTCTCCGTACAGAGCCGGGGACTCGAACCGCTGGCCGTCGCGGCGGTCACGGCGAAAACGCCAGCGGCGATCTACACGCTGCGGGACGTCTTCGGCGAACCGCTCGAGCGGCCCGACGACCTCGCCGGCCGGACCGTCGCCCCCTCGGCGACGAAGACGCGCATCCTCGCGGCCCAGTTGCTCGAGGACGCCGGAATTCGCGACGAGGTCGACCTCCGGGACGTCGACCCCCACACCCACCACCGCGTCGAGCACCAGCTGCTCGACGGGGACGTCGACGCGGCGGTCGGCGTCGTCACCAACGGCCTCGAACTCGAGCGCGACCACGACCGGCCGGCGGACGAACTCCCGGTCGGGGAGCACCTGGGCGTCTACGGGATGACCCTCGTGACGAACCCGGCGTTCGCGGCCGACGCTCCCGAGACGGTGCGGGCGTTCCTCCGTGCCACCGCCCGTGGCTGGGCTGCGGCGTCGAGAGAACCGGAGGCCGCCGTCGACGCGCTGGTCTCTCGCAACGCCACGCTCGAGCGCCGTCGGGCGATCGAACGCGAGAAGTTCGAGACGGCCGCCCGCGACCTCCAGGTCACCCCGCACGTCGCGGAGACGGGGTGGGGGAACCACGACGGCGACCGCTGGCGACGGCTCGGCGAGACGCTCGCGGAGACCGACCTGCTCGAGGGCGAGATCGATCCGGACGCCGCCTGGACGAACGAGTACCTCGACGTGGACGCGCCGGCGATCCGCGACTACGCCGAGCGCGCGGGGCGGTGGCGATGACCGCACGCGCCGTCGATCACGTGAACGTCGACGTCGACGACCTCGAGGCGTGCTACGAGTTCTACCGGGACGTCCTCGGACTGTCGTTGCTGCGCCCACCGGAGGACTTCCAGGGCGAACACGCCATGTTCGAGGTCGGCGAGACCGTCGTGACGCTCGTCGAGACGGGCCGCGCCGACGGGTGGTCGCCCGCGGACCTCGAGCACCCCCTCGACAAGGGCCACCTCGCGTTCGAGACCTCGCGCGAGCGCTACGACGAGTTCGTCGACGACCTCGACGGCCAGTTCCCGAAGCAGGGACCGTACGACTGGGGCGAGTTCGAGGGCTTCTACTTCCTCGACCCCGACGGCAACCTCCTCGAGGTGGTGACGTACGATCCGCCGCGAGCGGAGCGCGACCGGCCGTTGCTCACGCACGACGACGTCTGACGCGGTCAGCAGCGGTCTCGCTCGCACCCCTTATAATGATTTTCGCAAATGATTTTTATACGCCTCTGTGGACAGTTGGTGACGGTGAGAAAGTGACACGCATTCACACGGGTCGTGGGGCGGCGCGCAACACGCGCCGGGGATTTCTGGCGGTCGCCGGCGGAGTCGCCGTCGCCGGCTGTACCGGGGGGTTCGGGAACGACAGCGAGCCGGCCGGCGCGGACGACGGGTCGGGGGACGGCTCGGGGGACAGACCCGAAGTCGAGTCCGTGTCCCTGTTGCTCAACTGGAACGTAAGCGCCCTCCACGCGCCGTACGTCGCGGCCGACGAGAACGGCTTCTACGAGGAGGAAGGCTTCGACGACGTCGAGATCGAGAGCGGCGACGGCTCCGACTTCGCGGCCAACCAGGCGGGACTCGGCAACGTCGAGTTCGCAATCTCGAGCAGCGACCAGCTCCTCAACGTCAACAGTCGGGGGCTCTCGCCGCTCGCGGTCGGCATCGTCATGCAACGGAATCCGAACGTCGTCTTCGCCAGCCGCGAGCAGTTCGGCGAACTGACCGACGCCGAGCAGTTAGACGGTGCCACGGTCGGGAGCGGCCCCGGCATGGTCCGCCAGATGACGCGGGCGTTTCTCGACCACCACGGGGTCCTCGAGAGCGTCGAGTACGTCGACACCGGGTTCGACACCGTCCAGCAACTGCTCGGTGGCGAGATCGACGCCGCGGGGGGCGTCTTCGGCGACGTCGTCGACGCCGAACACCAGGGTGGCGAGATCGACGTCCTCCCGATCGCGGACGCGATCCCGTCGTACGGCCACCTCGTGGTCACCGAGGAGGACTTCGGCGATGCGAACCCGAACACCGTCCGGGCGTTCCTCCGGGCGACGGCCAGGGGTGCCGTCTGGGCGAGCCAGAACCCGGACGAGGCGATCGACCTCCTCGTCGACGCCCAGCCCGAACTCGAGGAGGTCCGCGAGAACCAGGCCGACAAGTGGGACGTCATGCACGGCGAGTACATGACCTCGGAGACGGTGCGCGAGAACGGCTGGGGGTTCAGCGCCGCCGACCCGTGGGAACGAACGCACGAGGTGCTGGCCGACGGCGACGTCCTCGAGGGCGACGTCGACCCGAACGCCGTGTGGACGAACGAATTCCTCGACGCGGAGTACGAGTACGTCGCCGACTACGCGGAACTGGCCGAAGAATGACTCGCGTCCGAGCGGGCAGGTCGCGACCGGAACGCGGGGACGAGAGACGATGAGCGACGGACGCGGTGACCGACACGGTCGACCGCGCGTGAACGTTCCCTCGCTCGGCCGACGGGAGGGACGGAGCGTCGCCGACGTCGGTCTCGACGCGACGAGTCGTGCGCTTCCGCCGGTCGCCGTCCTCGCGGTCGTCCTCCTCGGGTGGCACGCCGCCGTCGTGGTCTCCGACGTGCCGACGCTGATCCTCCCGTCGCCGCTCGAGGTCCTCCAGGCGCTCACCGAGACGTACCCGACGCTGCTCGAGGACGCCGCGGTCACGGGGCTCACCGCGGGCCTCGGACTGCTCGCCGGCGGGACGGTCGGGTTCGTCCTCGCCTTCGCGATGACCTACTCGCGGACCGCGACGCGGACGCTGTTGCCCTACGTCGTCGCGTTGCGCATCGCCCCCCTGATCGCCGTCGCCCCGCTCCTGTTTCTCTGGTTCGGCCGGGGCGTGCTGGCCCGGGCGCTGCTCGTGACGACGCTGACTGTCTTCCCGATCACGATCGCCGCGGTCGACGGACTTCGGAGCACGCCGGAGTCGTACCTCGACCTCGCGCGCACCGTCGGCGCGTCGCGGGCCGCCGTCTTCCTGCGCGTGCGCGTCCCCGCCGCCGCGCCGAGCGTGTTCGCCGGGTTCAAGATCGCCGCGACGCTTTCCGTCGTCGGGACCGTCGTCGCGGAGTTCGTCACGCTCGAGGCGGGTCTCGGTTACCGGGTGTTCGACACCGCGGCGTACCTCCGGACGGCCGAGACCTACGCCGCCCTCGTCGTCCTCGCGGGACTCGGCGTGGGCTTTTACCTCCTCCCCGTCGCCGTCGAACGCGCGTTCTGGCGGGCGTAAGGGATCACTCGAACTCGAGACCCACCCACCGGAGGACGCCGCGCTGTGCGAGCACGACGACGCCGTAGAGGGCGAGTCCCTCGAGCAACAGGACGACGAGCGCCGCGAGCATGACCTCGGGACGGACGTTCTCCGACCCCAGGAGGATAATGAATCCGAGGCCGTCGTCCGCGACGACCCACTCGGCGACGACGGCCCCGACGACCGCGAGCGTCACCGACTGCTTGAGTCCCGCGAAGACGTCCGGCAGGGCGTAGGGGACGTCCACGTACGCGATCCGCTCGAGCGTGCTGGCGTTCACCGACCGCAACAGGTCGTGGTGCTCCGCCGGTGCCCGGTCGAGTCCCGCCGCCGTGCTCAACACGAGCGGGAAGAACGTGACGAGCGCGACGAACACCGTCGCCGTCGTCGTCCCCGTCCCCAGGTAGATCAGAAGCAGCGGCGCGATCGCGAGTTTCGGCACCACCCTGACCGTCACGAGCGAGGGGTAGATCGCCCGTCGAAACCACGGGACGTACGCGACGAACGCCGCCAGCAGGAATCCCGCGAGGACGCCCACGACACCCCCGTAGACGACCTTCTCGAGCGTGTCCCAGGCGTTGTGTGCGTACAGCGTCGGATTCCCCAGGAGCTGGGCGGCGACGGCCCGCGGCGACGGCAACACGAACGACGGAACGTCCGCGAACGTCACGATCGTCCACCAGAGCGCGATGCCCACACAGAGCGCGCTCGCCGGGTAGAGCACGTCCGCCGCGGCGGCGCGAACGCGTTCACTCGTGGCCATGGGTTTCGTGTAACGTCCGTCGCACCGCGGCGACCTGGCGCTGGAACGCGCCCGAGCCGAACACTTCCTCGTCGCGCGGCGTCGGCAGGTCGACCTCGAACGTTCGCTGGATCCGTCCCGGCTGTCCGCCCATCACGACGCAGCGGTCGGCGAGGAACACCGCCTCGGGGACGCTGTGGGTGACGAACACGACGGTCTTCCGTTCGCGCCGCCAGAGCGCTCTGATCTCGACGCCGAGTTCGTCGCGGGTGATCTCGTCGAGTTCGCCGAACGGTTCGTCCATCAGGAGGACGTCCGCGCCGAGGTGGATGGCGCGGGCGATCGCGACGCGCTGTTTCATCCCGCCGGACAGCGCCTGCGGGCGCGCGTCCTCGAACCCCTCGAGCCCCATCGACGCGAGCAACGCCCGCGCCCGCTCTCGCTCCGGCGGGTCGTCGGCCATCGTCCGGAGGAACACCACGTTCTCGAGTGCGCTCTTCCACGGCAACAGGGTGTGTTGCTGGAAGACGAACCCGACGTCGGCGTTCGCCTGGGCGACGTCGGGTGGCCGCCCGTCGATGCAGACGGTCCCGGTCGTCGGCTCCTGCAGTCCGGCGATCGTACGCAGGAGCGTCGTCTTTCCGCAGCCAGACGGGCCGACCACGGTGACGAACTCGTCTCCGCCGACGCGGAGGTCGACGTCCGCGATCGCGGTGAAGTCCTCGAACGCCACCGTGACGTCGTCGAGTTCGATCATTCGTCGAGCAGTCGCCCCTGTCCGAGCGCGATTCGGAGTCGATCCCACATCTCCTGGCGCTGCCACCCCCAGCCGCGTTCGCGCATGGCGTCGCTCTCGCCGAATCTCGAGGCCGCCCGCTCGAACGTCCGGCGGATCGACGCCGGCTCGTCGTCGCCCACCGCGGCGACCCGTTCTGCGGCCGGCTCCGGGTCGCATCGCGCGTCGGCCCAGCCGGCCGTCGTTCCGGCGAGAAAGCCCGCGAGCGCCGCGGTCCGATCCGCGAGGACGTCCTCGCGAACGATCACCGTCGGCCCGTAGATGGGGAAGTGATCCGTGATAGGGAGCGTGTCGACCGTTCTCCCCTGCCGCTCGAGCTGTCGCGGATCGGTGATCGACCCGGTCACGACGTCCGCCTCGCCCGCGAGCAGCGCGTCCTGTTCCTCGCCGGTCGTATCGACGATTCGGATGTCGTCGGCGAACGCCGTCTGCGAGAGAAAGAGCCGACCGAGCACCCGCGTCTCGGAGTTCGGCGGCATGCCGATCCGCCGCCCTTGCAGTTGCTCGACGCTCCGCAGCGGCTCGCCGAACGCCTCGCGGACGGTGTAGAGGACGGTCATCGCCCGCTGGTAGAGGACCGCGATCGGAACGACCGGGACGTCCGTCGCCCGGGCACGGGCGACCGTCGCAGCGCCGACGACGCCGACGTCCGCGTCGCCGGCGGTGACCCGCTCGAGGGCGCGTCGCGACCCCTCGTAGTGGTCGACGGTCACGTCGACGCCGAACTCGTCGTACCACCCCGCCGTCTCACCGGCGTAGACGGGGACGTGGAGCCCGTTCGGCCGCCAGTTCAACGCGACGGTGAGGTCGCCGGCCGTCGACCCGGAACGGCCATCCTCGATCCCCGCGTGCTCGACAGCCCGGTCGAGCAACTCCTCCGCGTGGCGTTCGTACGCACAGCGGACGGCCGACTCGGGGTCGCCGACGGGTCGCCACGCCGTCGGCGGGCGACCGGGATCGTCGTCTCGAACGTGCGTGCGCTCGAGCAGTCCGGCGGACTCGAGTCGCTCGACGGCGTCGACGACAGTCGCCCGGTTCAGCCGGGTCCCGATCCGGAGGTGGACGGTCGTCGCCGGTTCGCGCTCGCGGTCGGCACGCAACAGCAGGTACGCGAGGACCCGGCCGGCGTCGGTCCCGAGCCCGGCCGCCAGCCGCTCGACGACGTCCTCGTCCTCGTCGTCGAGTGCCCAGAAGGTTCGCGTGCGCATTCGTCCCAACCCTCTATGTGCTATCGCATAAGGGTATCTCCGGCTGCGACGGCGATACCTCTCAGCGATATTTAGAAAGCGTTACAACCGGTTCCGTGGACAGTCCGACGTGCTATGTCAGATAATAGCACCCACGAATTTCTGATCCTCCGAGAGTTAGACGAGCCGATCACGTACGACGAACTCGACGAGGCGGCGACGGCGTCCGGCGAGACGCTCGAGAACCTCCGCGAGGAGGGCGTCGACATCAGCTGGGAGGAGTCGGAGGTGCTGACGAACGACGAGGGACGCGTCGTCGGGACCTTCTGTCGGTACCGGGCCGAGAGCGAGGACGCGGTGAGAGAGCACGCAGAGCGGGCCGGCCTTCCCGCGACGAAAGTCACCCGACGGGGCGAACCGCTCGAGGGGGAGTAGCGCTCGAACCGCGACGACCGACGCTGACGAAGTTTTATGCTCCAGTTCGTGTCACCAACTACCAGACACGTCATGCGCCTCGTCAGCGGACTGGCTGACCGCCTGCGACAGCCGGAGTACACCGGCAGCAACCGATGTCTGCCGTGTACCGCGGTGAACGTGGCCATCGCGGTCGGCCTGGCGACGGTGATCGGTATTTACGCCACCGTTCCGGCGGGACTGCTGGCGTTTCTCGCCTGCGTCGGCGTGATCTACGCCAGGGGCTATCTCGTCCCCGGGACGCCGACGCTCACGAAGCGATACCTGCCGCCGTCGGTCCTTCGGCTGTTCGGGAAGGGGGCGGTCCAGGAGCGGACGCTCGACCGTGGCGCGGACGAGCCCGTCTGGGCCGCGCTCGCCGACGCGGGAGTCACGACGCGTGCCGCGTCGGACGACGGCCTTCGCCTCACCGACGCGTTTCGGGATCGGTGGCACCGCGAGCTGCGGCGATACCGCGACGCCTCGCCGTCGCCCGAGGAGGTCGCAGCGACCGTCGACGCCGACGACGTAACGAAGCGCGGACCGCTGGCGTTTTCGGTCGACGGCGCTCGCTTGCTCGAGTGGGACTCCGAGGCGGCGCTGGTCGCGGACGTCGCCGCCACGCGGGTGCTCGACGACTGGTTCGCCGACTGGGACGAGGTCGACCGCGACGCGCGACTCGACGTCCTCCTGCGGCTTCGATTCGTGCTCGATCACTGTCCAGCGTGTGGCGGCGACGTCGACCGGGACCACGAGCGCGTCGACCCCTGCTGTCAGAAGGCACGGACGTACGTCTGGACCGAGTGTGCAGACTGCGAGGCGGTCGTCGCCGAAGTCGCGGTGGCCGACTCGAACCTCGAGGAGTGGGCCGAACTCGGCGACGTCGGCGAGCGTGCGACGTCCACCGCGTCCCGGTAACGATCGGAGCCGATCGATCGGCACCGACGGCCCCGCTCGCGGCGTCGGCGAATCGAGAACGTCCGCGACTGTTATGTGTCCACACGGCAAACGAGAACGTATGTCAACGGACTTGCCCAACATTCGCGTCGGCCGTGACGCTGAGGGGGACGACGGGGACACGCGCACGCTCGAGTATCTCAACTACGAAGTGCTGGACGAACGCGGCTGGCGACTGGACGACGACGACCTCTTCGAGAAGGCTGCGGTGGCAGACCTCGACCCGACGGATTACGGGCGCTTCGAGGTGGCGGAAAACCGATACATCCTCGACGCGGCCGAAGACAACGGCTACGACTGGCCCTTCGAGTGTCGCGCCGCGTCGTGTGCGAACTGCGCTGCTATCCTGCGTGAGGGCGAGGTGTCGATGGACATGGACCTCATCCTCACCGAGGAGGAAGTCGAGGAGAAGAACATCATCCTGACGTGTCAGGCGGTCCCGACGACCGACGAGGTCAAGATCGTCTACAACGCGATGCACCTCCCGTACCTCCAGGACCGCGTCATCGGCGTTCGGGAAGTCTGAGTCTCCGCCGACGCGCCGCACGACCGCTCGTACGGACCACTGTAAGTCCTTACCGCAGCGACCGCGTCCCGTCGGGCGGTCGCCGCGGAAAATAGTTACAGCAGACCGTA
This sequence comes from Natribaculum breve, assembly GCF_023008585.1. Classification (GTDB taxonomy): domain Archaea; phylum Halobacteriota; class Halobacteria; order Halobacteriales; family Natrialbaceae; genus Natribaculum; species Natribaculum breve. The sequence goes on from NZ_CP095390.1 coordinate 1,502,918, forward strand.
TCAGTCGGCCTGCTCGCTCGAGCGGGCGGTCGCGAATCGCGAGAGGTCGACCTCGGCGTCGACTCCGGCGTCGGCGACCGACTCGTAGGGCCGGTTGACCACGATGTCGCCGGCGCGGCGCTTCCCGACGCCCGGAACCGTGGTGAGTTCGTCCATCGAGGCCGCGTTGAGATCCAGCGGGTACGGGACCCCCGTGACCGACCGGTAGCCGTGGTCGACGACCGCGACGTCGATCGTCTCGCCGAGGGGCCGCTCGCCGGGAATCGCGACCAGTAGCGGGTAGGTGCCCAGCTGGCGGCCGAAGGTCCGGCCGTCCTGGTGGTACTCGAGGTGGACGTCCGGGAGGACGGTTCCGGGCGGCGCGACCCGCTCGAGCATCGGGTTGTCGATCTCCTCGCGCACCTGGCGCTTGTAGGGCTTGAACTGCTTTTTGTGCTCGTGGGCGATCTCCGCGCCGGTATCGGACATCTCGGTGCCGGCGAACGCCATCACCTGGCGGACGTTCACCCGCCGGAGCATCAGCCCCTCGTCGTAGATTCGCCGGAGGAACTCGAGGTTGTGCTCGTAGGTCTCCTCGCGCTCGCCTTTGAGCCCGTGGACGAGGTTGATCCCCGGGAGGAGTTTGGGGAGGCGGTTCGGGGCCTCCTCGCCGGTCGAGGGGCCTCGCGGCTTCGCCGCTCGGCTTCCCGAGGCGCTGTGCGCCTCGCCCTCCTCTCCCGGCCGCCAGCCCCCCTCCTCGTTGACGATCCGGACCGCCTCGAGACACTCCTCCGTCGAGACCGCGAGATTGTTCTCCTCCTGGACGACCGGATCGGCCGACTCGAGGCCGAACGCAGCCGTGTCGCCGGGCGTGTTGTGCTCGGCGATGATCCGGATGCCCTCCCGCGAGGCCTCGGGCCACTTCGCGATCGTGATCGGGTTCATGTTGTCGAGGTGCAGCGTCTCGAGGTCGGGGGCGACCTCGCGGATGCCGCCGTAGAGGTCGCGAAGGGCGTCGGGGTTCGGCGCTTCGCCGTCGCCGCCGTAGGCCAGGATGTCGGCCTGCCGGCCGAGTCGGAAGTGCTTGATCCCGTGGTCCGAGAGGGCGTCGACCTCGTCGACGACCGTCTCTGGTGGCCGGAAACTCGGGTTGCCGTACAGCGGTTCCGTACAGAACGAACACCGGTAGGCACAACCGCGGGAGGTCTCGAGTTCGCAGATGAGGTAGTCGGGGTGGTTCGGGTGCTGTTCGACGACGAACGCGCCCTTCCGGGCCCACCGCGTGACCTCGGAGACGTCGCGCATCCGATCGTTGAACCCCTCGAGGCCGTTCTCGACTACGTCGTAGGCGGCGGCCTCGACGTCGCCTTTCGCGACGAAGTCGAAGTCCAGGTCCTGGCGTTCGGTCTCGATCGCGCCCGCGTTCTCGTCGCCGACGCCGAACTTGACCGGCCCACCCATGAGACTCGTGCCGCTCGCGGTCCAGGCCAGTTTGCGGACCTCGTCGGGTTCGGCCGGCGTCCCGCCGACGTACTTGCCGGGGACGGTCATCCCGCCGATGTAGATCAGCAGGTCGGCCTCGTCGACGTCGCGCCACCGATCGGGATCGTCCCGCAGGGCGTCGATCGTGTGGTAGGTGATCCGGTCGGGAGCGACGCCGGCGTCGACGAGCGCGCCGGCCGTGTACCGGGGGTACGTCGAGACGTACGGCGGGACCCCGAAGTGCGCCGGCTCGTCGACGTAGCCGTCGACGAGCGTGACTGTGAGCGAGTCGGGATCGGGGTCGGACATGACCCGACGTAGCCACTCGAGGCCTAAAACGGTGACTACACGGCGGTCCCGGCCTCCCGAACCGGGACCCGTGCGTTGATGGTCGTCCCGCCAGTAGGGCCGTCTATGCCCGCGACACTCGAGGTCGTCTGTACGGACGACGACTGCACGCTCGACATGTTCGAACTGCACTACACCTACGACATGCCCGACGACACGACCGTCGACGACTTCTCGTGTCCGTACTGCGGCGGGACGAGTTGTCTCGAGGAGATCGAACTCTGACGGCTGGTCGGCGGCGATCTCCACCACCGAAAATCGTCTGACGTTTATTTAATTTGTACCAAAATCAATAAGAATGCGGGTGGCGTAGGCTATCGCACCGACATGGAGTACTCCACTTTTCGCCGCGACCCGCTTCCGGTCCCTGTCGGAGGTGACGCCCCGTGAGTTTCAGAGACGTCGGTCGGTCCGTCGGCAGCAAGCTCTATCGCCAGATCGGACGCGCGAGCAGCCACGTGCAAGAACACAGATCGCTCCCCGTCGACGTCCTCGAGAACGACGACGCGTACCTCGTCGTCTTCGACGCCCCCGGAGCCGAGAAAGAGGACGTCCAGGTCCGGTACCTCGACGCCACGGTGAAGATCCGGATCGACAGGTTCCGCGAGTTCTACGAGGGATTCGACATGCGCTTTCCCGGGAGAGGGATGGCGCTCGACGGCGAGGCCGAACTGCCCGACGACGCGGTGGTCGACCCCGACGCCGGAACGGCCCGCCTGACCGAGCACGGAACGCTGAACATCGAGATTCCAAAGGAAACGTCGTCCGAAGAGCCGGAAGACGACACGGAGCGGATCGAGATCGACGAATAGCGCTCACTCGCCGTCGATCCGCATTCCCTCCACGATTTCGAACTCCTCCTCGCCGGGAAACCGCGTCGGATCGAACGCGTCGACGCCGTCGTCGCCCAGCATCTGTCCGGCGATCCGCTTCCCGATCGCCGGCGCACGCATGAAGCCGTGTCCCTGGAATCCGGTCGCGACGTAGACGCCGTCGCGGAGCTCGCCCACCAGCGGGTCCCCGTCCGGCGTCGCCGTACAGAGCCCCGCCCAGGCGTCGCTCACCTCGAGGTCGACGCCGGGGAACCGCTGCTCGATCCGTGCGACGGTGTCGGCGACGAAGTCGGAGTCCGCGGTTCGGTCATAGTCGTCCGGGTCCGCCTCGACCGGTTCGGTGCCGTCGCCCGCCAGCAGTCCGTCGGGATGGGGGCGGACGTAGAAGTCGCCGGTCGCGTCGTAGCACATCGGTTCCTCGAGGTCGGCGTCGGCGACGAGCGCCTGCACCCGGTAGGGTTTCATCGCGATCGGAACGTCGGCGGCCGCGAGCACCCGCTTCGTGTGTGCGCCCGCGGCGACGAGGACGGCGTCGACCTCGCGCTCGTCGCCGTCCTCGAGCGCGACCCGGGGCGGATCGGTCCGCACCTCGACCGGCGCGTGCGTCTCGAGGGTCGCCCCGGCACCGGTCGCCGCCGCGGCGAGACAGGCCGTGTACCGCGCTGGATCGGTGTAGCCGGCCGCGCCGGCGATGCCAGCGACCGCGACGTCGTCGGCCCGGAGCGCGGGGAACCGATCGGCGAGCGCGTCGGCGTCCATCTCGAGGGCGACGACGCCGTGGTCTTGCATCCGCGAGATCTGTTCGCGAATCGCCGCGGCGCGTCGCTCGTCGCCCTCCCGGGCCAGCCAGACGTACGGACACTCCCGGAAGGGGAACGTGTCGTCGCCCGACAGCGCACGGAAGCGCTCGATCGCGTCGCCGGCGATCTCGGCGTCGAGTCCGTCGGCGAAGGCGTCGTAACAGATCCCGGCGGCGCGACCGCTCGAGCCGGAGGCGACGGTCCCTCGGTCGTACAGCGTCACGTCGGTACCCTCGCGTGCGAGGTCGTAGGCAGCCGTCGCGCCGACGGCACCGGCACCGACGACGGCGACCTCGAGGTCTGCACCCCGGTCGACGAAGGCGTCGGCTCCGACGGCGAGTTCGGGGCCGGGATCGCCACCGCTCGACTCTCCGTTCACCGTCGATCACCCGGCCAGTCCGCGTCGCGTCGATCCGCGGCCGTCGTCGTTCGTTCGACCAACAGCGTCATGCAGGTGGCTGGGAGTGGCACCCACTTACCTGTGGGTGATTCGACTCGCAGCGGGCGCTCGAAAACGGGGCGAATCGATCACTCGAGCAGCGACTCGAGACCCAGCGCGGGGTAGCCGACGACCGTCGTCGCACCCGCCTCTCGAAGGGCGTCGGCCTGCTCGCGGACCTCGCCGGCGGTGCCGACGAGCGCGTAGTCGTCCGCAGCGGCGAGTAAGACGTCTCGAGTGCGTCCCGTCGCCGTCGCGTCCGTCGTCGGATCGTCGGGCAGCGCCCGTGTGACCGGGCGACGGCGAGCGACGTAGTCCCCGACGGCGTCGAGCACGGCGTCTTCGTCGTCGGTGAGGACGGTCGGGGCGTAGACGGCCACGTCACCGTCGAACCCGGCGGCACGAAGACCGCGGAGTTCGCGCTCGGTCGTCCGCGAGAGCAGGTCGTACTGCGTCGCGCCCGTCGCCATCGCGATCCGTTCGACGCTTTCGGTGCCGACCCACGCGTCGGGGGCGGTCTCGAGCGCTGCGCCGAGACGCGGTGCGACGGCGCGTCGTTGCTCCTCGGCGGAGAGGTACGCCGGGTGGCCGGCCACGAGGACGCGGCCGACCGCACCCGGAACGTCAGAGAGCAGCGAATCGTCGCCCAGCGGGTCGAACCCGTCGGCGCGAACCGGCGTCGTCAGCAGGACGTCCCCGTCGGCGGCGAGCGACTCGAGTGTCTCGCGGTCGGGGAGGTGTTCGCGTCCCTCGTAGTCGATCGCGACGGTGTCGACCGGGACGAACGCGGCCTGCGAGACGTCGCACTCGGCGGGTTTGACGGCGATCGCGTCCAGGCCAGCGCGGGAACGGACGCTCGAGTCGGTCAGCATCGACGACCACCTCGCGCGACGGAGAAGAGTCTACGAGCGGTGCGGAACTCGATCCATCGTCTGTGTGACCATGTACGGCGAGGTCCGCGACACGCGGTCAAAAAGGTAACGCCCCGACAGGTGGCCTACTACCGGTCTGGCGACGCCCAGTCCGACTCGATCCGATCGGGGGCACGTCTACGCCTGTATTTTGAAGGGACAGGCCCACGTTCGTCGCCCGACAAGTCGTCGATGCAGTCGCGTTCCGGCCTCGTCGGAACGCCGACCCGACAGCCGGACGATTCCGCTGACACGGGATCGGCGGAGTCCGTGGCTCGTATTGCCGAACGTCAGCCCGGATCAGGCACCGACGCGAGACGGAATCGCCACGACGTGCGCTCGTGATCCATATCATACCCCGCACGTCGGCACGCGATTCCGACCGATCGCGTTCACGTGTTGTCCATCCTCGATTTTCGGCCGGCCCGCTCGTGGCGTCACTCGAGCGGTCGTCGGCCACCCCCACCCCCAACTCACCCACTCGACCGGACTGTGACGGACGGTCGACGTCGCCGGAACCGCTCACGTCGACGACCGGTCGACCCGTTCCGGCGCTTCGAACTCGGTCGTCAACTCGAGCAGTTGGACGAGGATCCGCCCCGTCGCCCCCCAGACGGTGTAGCCGTCGACGTGGAAGTAGTGGATGACGACGTCGCCGTAGTAGGGGTGTGACCGGCGATCGTACTCGTAGTTGTCTGGATCGAGCAGTTCCGACAGCGGGAGGACCGCGATCTCGGCGACCTCGTGTTCGTCCGGGACGTACTCCCGGTCGGGAACGCGGGCGACGAACGGCGTGACGGCGTACTCGGTCACCGTCCGGATGTCGTCGAGCTGGCCGACGACCTCCGCCTCCGTCTCCTCGAGCCCGATCTCCTCGTAAGCCTCCCGGAGGGCGGTGTCGAGGATCGTTCGATCCTGTCGCTCCGCACCGCCGCCTGGGAAGCTCATCTGGCCGGGATGTTCGCCGAGGTGGTCCGCGCGCTTCGTGAACAGCAGGTGGTGTTCGCCGTCGCGGTCGACGATCGGCGCGATCACGGCTGCGTCGTACTCCTGATCGTCGATTTCGACCGGCTCGTGGCTGGCGACCGGCTCGAGGTTCATGCGTACCATCTCGTCAGTCGAGTTCATCGTCGAGGCGAGCGCGTTCGTCCGCGAGGTCGATCGGTGCCCACGTTTCGATGTCGTAACTTACGTCCAGTAGCTCCCGAACGCGTTCGTCGTCGTCCTCCTCGAGCGCCTCGATCGCCGCCCGGGCGAAGCGCTCGAACACCTGCTCGCCGAGAGCCTCGCGATCGGGCGATCGGGGCTCGATCTCGAGGATGTGCGGGAGGTCGTCGGCGTGTTCTGGCGGCGAGGGGAACGCCGTCGGTCCGGCGACCAGCAGTGGCTCGTCGAAAGAGACGTCGGTCGAGCGTCCCGCCGACGGTGCGATCCGCTCGTAGCGGACGAGTGCGAATCGCTCGATCGCGTCTTCGATGGCGTCGTCGACCGTCGCGTCGTCGACCGACTGCCCGTCGGTTCGAAACGCGAGTTCCGAGAGCGCACGCTCGAGTTCGTCACGGGTCAACCCGCCGAAGAGGTCGACCACGCCGGCGAGTTCGTCGGCGGTCGCGTCCATGCGGGAGACAACGAGGAGTGGTCAGATTAGTCTTGTGCGCCTGGAATCACGCGCCAGTAGCGGGGAACGTCCGATCCTGGAACCGTCCGGACCGGCGGACCTATCCCTCTAGCCACGGCGTCGCCGCGGCGACGACCGCCTCGGGCGCGAACGGGGCGTCGGTCCACGGCGGCAGGCGTCGGTCCTGGCCCGGCGACCGGATCGCCTCGGCGTAGCGGTCGAGCTGTTCGCGTTCGGCGGCGGCGTCGTACTCGAGTCCGTTGAACGCGGCGTCGGCGCGGTACTGGTCGATCAGCCGCCGGCCCGTCTCCCGATACCGGGCGGGAAGCGTCTCGTAGTCGGGGGCGACGCCGTGGTCCTCGAGGACGGACAACAGCGCGTCGGCGACCTCGCGGCTCATCCCCTCGAGGCCGGTGTCGCCGGCGACCGAGCGGTGGTCGTGTTCGTGTCGGCCGAGGTCGACCTGTGCCGTCCCCGAGAAGCCGGCGTGCTCGAAGGCGTCCCCCAGCGTGGCCACCTCGAGGCCCCAGGCGCGTGGGGGTCGCAATCGCCGGACGAGGTCGGCCGTCGCGGCGAACTCGCCCGCGAGCGCGTACCGGAACGCGCCCAGGTAGTCGACGATCGGCGCGTCGTGATCTGCCTCGAGCGTCCGGAGGAGCGGTTCGTAGAAGAGCCGACAGAGTCGCCCGTAGAGGCGACCGTTTTCCACGCGGGCGTAGTACCCCTTCGAGAACGCAAACCCCATCTCGAGCGGAGCGAGCAGTCGGGCGACGTGGCCGGCCTCGTAGCTGCTCGCGTCCGCGTCGTGGACGACGACGTGTTCGCAGGTCGCCGCCGCCGGGCCGAGAGCCAGCCAGACGTCTCTGCCCTTGCCGAAGCCACTCGCCAGCCCCGCGTCGGCCAACAGCTCCTCGACCGCCGGCGCGTTACACCAGAGGACGCGGATCGCGAGGTCGAACGACTCGAGCCACTCGCGAAACGGTTCGATCCGCTCGGGGGCCGCACGGACGGGAACGAAGACGGCGGCGGGGTCGACCCGCTCGAGTTCGGTCAGGACCCGTTCTGCGGCGAGACTCGCGTGCTCCCGGTCGGTCATCGGGACGACGACGGCGGCGTCGGTCGCCCGCCGCTCGAGGGAACTCGCGGGCGGTTCCCCGGACAGGTCGTGGAGCGTCGCGATTCGCTCCTGTACGTACTCCATCAGTCGCCCCTTCGGGCGGAGGGTGAAAACGACCACGACTCCGGCGAACCGTTCGCGTTACCCGTTCGCGCCGGTGGGTACCCGTCCGACGGCGTTCAGCACGGCCAGCACGAGGGCGATTCCGGCGATTCCGACGGCGGACGCCTGGAGGAGGTCGTCGTACCCCACCCCGAGGTCGACGAGCGTTCCCAGAACGACGCTTCCAGTCGCCTGGATCGGCATCATCGTCCCGCTGTACAGCGCGTACGCGCTGGCGCGGTTCTCGTCGGGAAACGAGGCGAGCAGGTAGGTGTCGACGGCCGGAAAGAAGCTGTGGGCGACGTAGCCGGTGACGGCGGTGACGACGAGAATCGCGAGCGCGCTCTCGGCGACGGTCAGCGCGACCAGCGACGCGCCGAACCCGACCAGGATCGAGAGCAACAGCGGGACGAACCGGACGCGGTCGGCGACGTAGCCGGTGACGGCGAAGGCCGGAACGCCGGCCGCAAAGAGGATCGTCAGGAACGTCCGCGCTCGGGGCTCGGAGAACCACTTGACCTCGACGAGATAGGTCACGTAGAAGTTGAACAGGCCGTTCCAGACCAGTCCCGCGAAGCCGATGACGAACACTCCCGTCGCGATGATCGGCCACTGGCGCTCGAGTGCGACGCGTAGACGGCGGTCCTCGGTGCCCGCCGTCGGGAGCGTCGTCTGTCTGGCGGTGACAGAGAGCGCGACCGTCGAGACGACGGCGGCGAGCGAAATCGTCAGGAAGACGACGCGCCAGGCGGCGATCGGTCACGTCACGGCGAAGTACGCCCCGACCATCAGCGGTGCGACCACCGCCGCGACCTGGCTCGAGGTGCCGTGGATCCCGATCGCCCGCCCGACGCGCGTCGGAAACAGTTCGCTGACGAGCGGGTTCGCCGAGACGAAGTAGACTCCGCTGGCGACGCCCATGAGCAACGCGCCAGCGTACAGCACCTCGAGCGAAGTCGCCGTCGCCGCAAAGGCCGAAGAGCCGGCGAGGACGAGTCCGGAGGCGAGGACGAGTCGGTGTCGCGGAAACTTCGTCAGCAGGTAGCCGGTCGGGAATCGAAGCGACGCGCTACCGATCCAGGCGAGCGTCGCCAGCAGGCCGACCTCTCCCGCGCTCGCGTCGAACGTCGCCCGGAACGGCTCGAGCAGCGGAGCGTAGATCACCCGGCCGAGATTGACGAGAAAGACCATCGCACACAGTGACGCGAAGACGGAGCGTCGTCCGCCGAATCGTCCGCTCGACGCGTCGCTCATGGATGGAATCTGACCGGCCAACGCTTCAACAGTTCCGGATCGACGCGGAACCGTCAGGTACGATGACAGTCACGGAAGCCCCGGTCTTTTTCTCCCCTACCTCCGAATGTGACGAACATGAAATCGATCCGGAAGGCACTTCGAGACGGCGAACTCGTCAAGGACACCTACGAGCGAGTCACCTGTGCGGAGTGTGGCAAGCCACTGAAGACGGAGAACGATCCGGACACGATCACGACGATCCGGCGGTGTCCCGACTGCGGGAGCGAGTGGAAAGAGCTTCGCTAGCTCGCACTTCCGGCCGTGAAAACAGTTACAGCCGACAATATCACAACCGACAGTCTCACTCGAAGACGGCGTCGAACGCGTCGGCACCGAGCGGGTCGAACGTCCCCGCAGCGACGTTCTCTTCGACGTGGTCGACGCGGCTCATTCCGACGAGCGACGACGTCACGCCCGGTGCCGACCGTGCGAAGTTGATCGACCGCTGGGCCGTCGTCTCGCCCTCGAGTCGCGCGGCGACGTCGGCCGGGATGTCGTCGGCGAGGTCACCCTGGGCGATGCTCGCGCTCGTGAAGACGTCGAGACCCGCGTCGGCGGCGAACCAGAGCGCCGACTTCCGCCCGTCGGGCGCGTCGTGGGCCTCGACCGTGAACGCGTCCGCCATGACCACGTTGAACGGGAGCTGTATCGCCCGGAAGTGCGTTCCACTGGCGTCCGTGTCGGCCTCGCGGGCCGCCGCCCTCGCCCGCTCGACGACCGCCGGCAGCGAGAGGTACGACGGGTGACCTTCCGGAACCCGGAAGGCCTCCCACGTCGCGACGCCGTAGTGGGCGATGTCGCCGTCGGCCACCCGCTCCTCGAGTCGCACGAACGTCTCCTCGAGCTGGTCGTAGACCTCCTCGCGGGAACGCTCGCGCAGTTGCGTCTCCGGGTTGTGGACGTAGTAGAGGTCGATGGTGTCGACGCCGAGGTTCTCGAGCGAGCGATCGAGCTGGTCGTCGATGTAGTCGGGCGCGATGCAGTGACTCCCCGCGACGAGGTCCTCGCGGTCGACGAGACCCGTATCGACGTACTCGGCTTTGACGTACCGTCCCGGGTTCTCGGGTCGCTCGCCGTCGAACGGGACGAACCCGCCTTTCGTCGCGACGAGCACCGCGTCCCGGTCGACGTCCGCCTCCTCGAGGACCCGTCCGATCACTCGCTCGCTGCGCTGGCAGCGATAGTTGATCGCCGTGTCGAGGACGTTACAGCCGCGCTCGAGGGCGGTGCGGATCGCCGCCTCGTAGCGGTCGTCGACCTCGTCGGTCGGCTCCCCGAGGTAGGTGCCGAGCCCGATACTCGAGACGAGGCCGTCGTCGAAGCGCCGGAAGTACGTCCGCCCGAACGCCTCGTGGTGGGCGTCGCGATAGTCCCACGTCGCAGATCCGGTTGCCATGTGCCACCGTAGGGTCGTCCGGAATAAAAGGGCGGCTACTGACCGCCGACGTGGCTACGCTCGAGTCGTTTCTGGGTTACCGCTCGCCGGACAGCGCGGCGAACAGTCGGTCCTCGAACTCGTCTCTGCTGATCCCGTCCGAGGGACCGATCCCGTGCATGTGGTCGACCGACAGCTGACCGCCACCCATCCGCGCGTGACCGCCCGCGTTCGCCATCGGAATGTCGCTCACCGCGTTCCGGAGCGTCTCGCCCATGTGTACCCGGTCGTCGCGCGATCGGCCGGAGAGGTGGACCGTCCCGTCGTTCTCGCCGTAGACGACCACCGCCGTCACCCCCTCGAGTTGCATGAGTTCGTCAGCAGCCTGTGGAATCGCGTCGACGTTGCCGATCTCGCCGACGTCACAGATCGCGAACGAGCCCTCCACGCGTTTCTGCTTGATCGCGTCGGCTTTGATCTGCAGGACCTCGTCTGCCACCTGCGGGTTCGCGATTCGATCGAGCAGATCCTCGTCGATCCCCGGGAAGAGAAACGCCGCCGCGTCGAACTCCGCCGCCGAACAGCCCTTGGTCAGATGGTTCGTGTCGGACAGAATACCGTACAGGAGCCCGGTCGCGAGTTCGGACGAGACGGTGAGCCCGTCGCCGGATTCCGACTCGTCGCCGTCCATCGTCGCGCCGAGTTCCTCGAGGTACTCGACGACGACCGTCGACGCCGCACCGTAGTCCGTCCGGATGTCGGTAAACGCCGTTCCCGCTCCGTTGCCGGGATGGTGGTCGACGACCGCCACCGGCTCGATCGTTTGCGCACCGGGAAACCCACGGGGGACGTTGTGGTCGGCGAGTACCACCGTCTCGGACTCGAGGTCCGCTTTCGTCTCGACGTGCTCCAGGTCGAGTTCGAGGACCGTCCGGAACGCCCGGTTCTCCTGGTGGCGGATCTCACCAGCGTACTTGAGCGTCGCGTCCGTGTCGGCTGACTCGGCGATCCGCGCGATACCCATCGCGGTCGACATCGCGTCGGGGTCCGGGTTCGGGTGCATCAACACCGTCACCTCGTCGTGCTTCCCGAGGACGCGTCTGAGACGGACCCCCGGCGGCCGCCGGAGCCAGCGGACGGCCCACCACCCGCCGACGAGCAACGTGATGACACCGAGCACCAGCAGCGAAAGTACCAGCGGGTCGACGTCCCGAACCACGTCGACCGCCCTGTCGACGACCAGCACGTCGTCGACGCCCGGCACCACGCCGGTCGTCCGGGCGATCTGGTAGCTCATACCCCACACTCAAAGTGAACGACCAAGAACTTTCTCCCTCGTTCGTCGACTGTCCAGCGTCACTGACGGTCGCGTCGGAACGCCTCGATCGCGTCGCGATACCCCTCGCGAAACGTCGGATACGCGAACTCGTATCCCAGTTCGCGGAGCAACGCGTTCGAGCACCGTTTGCTGGTCAGGATTCGTCGCCGTGCCGCATCCGACAGGTCGTCGTCTGCCAGTCGCTGTTCTTTCGTCCGCTTTGGCGGCCGCTCGACGCCACACTCGTCGGCCAACCAGTCGGCGAACGACCACTTCGACACCGGCTCGTCGTCGACCACCTGGACGACGTCCCCGCGTGCGAGATCGCCCTCGAGCAGGAACCGGACCGCACCCGCGGCGTCGTCACGATGAACCATGTTCAGGTACCCGTCCGTCACCGGCCCCTCGAGGTAGCGCTCGAGTCGATACCGATCCGGACCGTACAGCCCGCCGAATCGGGCGACAGTCCCGTCGTACCCGAACGCCGTCGGCGTCTCGAGTGCGACCCGCTCGGCCTCGGCCAGCACCTGCGTCTTCGGCGTCGTCGGCTCGATCGGCGTCTCCTCGTCGACCCAGTCGCCGCCGTGGTCGCCGAAGACCCCGGTCGAGGAGGTGTACACCAGCCGCTCCGGCGGTTCGTCCCGCGTGCCGAACGCCTCGATTGCCGTCTCGAGACCGTCGACGTACACCTCGCGGGCCGCCTCGGCACCACGGCCGCCGCTGCTCGCCGCGAACACGAGCGCGTCGACGTCCGGCACCGCCTCGAGCGACGACGGGTCGGTGACGTCGGCTCGAACGCCCTCGAACCCGTTCTCTTCGATCGCCGCCACGCCCGCCCCGGATCGACGGACGCCGATCGGTTCGTGTCCCGCCTCGAGAAGCTGTCGGCCGAGTTCGAGGCCGACGTATCCACAGCCCAGGATGGCAACGCGCATACTCGAACTCGGGAGTCACGGCCTATAATCACACCGCTCGTCGAACCGTCGCTGTCGGCGGGTTAGCGTTCAGGGAGCCCCGTCAGCGATCACGTACTGGACGTGGACGAACTCCTCGAACGACATGGGCGCTCGCCGCTCGATCTTCTGCTGGATCTCCTTTGGATCGAGCTCGAGCTCGAGTTCGCTCGCGACCGTCTCCACGTCGATCACCGCCGTCGACATCCCCAACAGGAGGTGCTCGCCCGCCATCTCGACGATCGTCTCCGCGTCCGGCTCGTCGTCGGCGAGCGCCTGAACCTGTGCCGCGTCCTCGAGCGAGAGCGCAGGCGACTCGCCGTCGACCAGCGCCTCGAGCGTCTCCCGGTCGACGTCGGTGGCGTCGGCGGCCGCCTCGAGCCCGACTCGATCGACGATTTCGGCCAGGTCGTCTTCGTACTCCGCGCGCAGCTCTGCCGGCGAGTCCGGCACCGTCATCCGCTGCTCGTAGAACATATCCGACCCGAAGAGCGTCGACCTGATAGGAATTGCCATCGCCGACCGCCGTGTCTCGAGGTGGTCGGGAAGGTACCGCCAGGAGTTATGTTCACTCCTATCTACCTATAATTGCTAAGTTTTATTATTCGAACCAATATATCTCGAGTGTCGATGGAACGGACGACCTCCCGCCGGCACTGGCTCGCCGCCTGTGCCAGCACCGCCGCCGGCCTCGCCGGCTGTCTCGGAAGCGACGACGAACGCGACTCGAGTGGCGACACCGACGGTTCCGGCCCCCTCGGAATCGGCGGCGACGACACGCTGGTCACGCCGGACTCCTGGCCGATGTACGGCGTCGATGCGCGAAACACCGGCCACCACCCCGATACGACCGGCCCGAAAGACGACGTCACCGTCCGCTGGACCGTCGAAGCCGACGACTCCTTCGAGACGAGTCCGGCCGTGGTCGACGGGACGCTCTACGCGGGTTCACACGACAACTACCTCTACGCCATCGACGTCGAGACAGGTGAGACTGAGTGGCGAGCCGACCTCGGAACGCTCGTCCGCTACAATCCTGCCGTCGTCGACGGTACCGTCTACAACGGTGCCCATACCGATATGTACGCACTCGAGGCCGACAGCGGGGACGAACTCTGGCACGAACAACTCGAGCGGGGACGGTGGGGTCACGCTGTCCCGGTCGGCTCAGATGTCTACGTCACTGACGGCTACTCTCTTATTTCGTTCGGTGGGGAAACCGGCGACCAAAACCAGGTAGCAGGACTCCACGATGGTGCGTCTGCAGCACCCGCTGTAGCTGACGGTCTCGCTTTTGTCGGGACGTGGGACCAACTCCGAGCAATCGACCTCGAAACCGGTGAGGTGGAGTGGCAGTTCAAGAATGAAGACGGGGAGCGAATGACTGTCAGCGATCCGGCCGTCGTCGATGGGACCGTCTACATCGGAAGTAGCGATCACAATCTCTACGCGATCGATGCCGACACTGGTGACGAAAAATGGCGCTTCGAAGAATCTAGTGATACGATCTATTCAAGCCCCTCAGTCACCGATGGTAGCGTCTACATTGGCAGTAGTGACAACTATATTTATTCAGTTGACGCCAACACCGGTGAAAAACAGTGGGAATATGAAACTGGTCTTGGGATCAGAGCAAAACCAGCGATTGTTGATGATACTCTATATATTGGTTCGGGGGATGGATCCATATACGCACTGGATCAAGAAACGGGGAATCAAATTTGGACATTCAAAACCGAGGGAATCGTATGGTCAGGACCGGTTGTTCTTAATAAATCCGTTTACGTGACCTCGAACGATGGCAATATCTACGCTCTTGAAGAAGTTTGACTTGATTATAACTTTATTAATAATACATATGTAATTATATATTTCTGACTAACAATCTGCCTCTTGTGAATCTTGGTTAACATCACCGGCATTCGGCCACGTTGCCGAACACTCCGTCCGCTCCCCTGTTCGATCGCCGACACCGATTCTACCAGGGGGAACCACGATTAGGACCATCGTTCGACTCGAGAAAGAAATCGGCTCAGCGTGACCGATAGTGTGGGTGGTATCGTCTCCTTTAAGTTGAACGGGTTCTCCGTCGCGGATGTATGTCGTACCTCCGACTGTCACAGGCGTTCCCGAACTCGCCTGTAGTTCGAAGCGGGCGTACTCGCCCTCAACTTCGATGTCCCAGACGTTGGCAGTCACGTACCACGACCCCGGGATCGGCATGATTGGCATGCCCGCCGGGATCCGACTCGGCGACAGGTTACGGGTTTCGTTGTCCTTGTTAGTCAGCCATTCTTCTTCAAGTTTTGTGGCGTTGACCGAGTCGTTTTGGACCCGATATTCGATCACGTCTCTGGTAACTTGATCAAGTTCATCTCGAACTCGTTCATTAATCTGATTTAGATCGTCACGATCAACAGAATCGATCACACCTTCATCTAAAGAATTACTCAATTCGTACACTATCACAGATGATGCGTGTTCTCTCCAAATCTCTGTATTATCATAGGGTGTGTCATCCGGTATTTCTAGTTCTTGTTTCACTATGCTGCGAACTTGCTTTGCACCTTCTTGACCACCGAGTTTAATCGCCTGTTGTCCAACATTTCCAAGAGATGGAAACACCTCGTTTTTAAGAGTTTTTTCGATGTGGTCTTCTTTACCACTAAGGTGATCGGTATTAGCGGCCCTTTCCGCTGTTTTTCCGGCAATCGCATTAAGCTCATTTTCTATTTCTGATTTTAGTTGCGCTCGTCTGAAAGATAAGAAATCATCATCTTCCTTGACTTCTGCAGCCAACTCAGCAGCCTGAAGCATCTCTCCTGCAGTTCGGAGCGTGATGACCTCCTCCGTTTCATTGCTATCGTCGAAGTAATCCAGCACTTTAGCCAACCAGTCCGCCGACTTCTCGTTGTACGGCACCGCAAACCAGTTGTAGTTCTTCGCCGCCATCGGCGCGTGCTCGCCGTCGCCCACCGCCGGCACCTGGTCGCGCTCGACCGTCTCGAGTGACAGATACGTCGGTGACCCGGCAGGCGTGAACGTGACGTTCTCGAGTAGCGGCGAACCCTCGAGTTCGCCCTCGTGTTCGGTGACGTTGCCCGCGAGGGCGTCCTGGGCGAAGGTCGTCACGTCAGCGAGTGCGTCGTCGGTCGCGTCGACCTCGTCGTCGAGCTCCTCCTCGAGTGCGTCCTGGGTATCCGCGTGGGTGTCGGCGACGTCGTCGATGTGGGAGAGGAGCGTCTCGAGGTAGACCTGCCGAACTTCGACGCGGGCCTTGTCCGCGACGCTATCGTAGGCACCGTTCGGATCGCCCTCGTAGACGTACCGTCGTTCGTCGTCGACTTCCGCTTTCAACTTCTCGAACGGCTCACCCTGGATGATCTCGTGGCGTTCGAACTCGTAGCTGACGCCCGCGGCCTCGTCGCGAAGAGTCGCCAGATCGTGTGCGATCTCGACCGTGAGCAGCTCTGTCGACGGGTCGGCGTCGATCGCCGCGCTGTCGGTGATTCGGAACTCCCGTTCGAGGGCTGCCGCGCTCTCGATCGCCTCGGTATCGGTGAGTTGTGCCTCGAGTTGGGACTCGAGCGACCGGTCGGAGTCGAGTCCGAGCAGGCGCTCGAGGGCGGCGTCCGGAACGCCGTCGTAGTTGTCCGAAAGCGGGGCTGGCCACCCGCCGGGATCGTAGTCGGTCTCGATGCCGTTGTAGTCGACGTCGGCGTCCGGGTGCGCACCCGAGAGCGCGATCTCGATCTCGAACTCCGAGGTCGACGTGTCGTTCGCCGTGACCGTCGCCGGCAGCCCGGTCTGCGATCGGTTGCCCTCGTAGCGCCACTCTTTTCGCTCGAAGTGTTCGTTGACGACGGTGACGTGGAAGGTGTGGTAGTCGGTCTCGCGACGTGACGTGTCCGGATCGTGTGCGACATGGTCGACGCTCGCGGTCGACGTCGTCGTGGTGTCCTCGATCGTAGACGGATCGGTCCAGTTGTCGGGGTCGGTGGCCGTCTCGGGCGGTGGCGTGACGTCCGGTTCGTCGTGGTCGTCGACGACGTGCGAGACGTCCGTACTGGCCTCGATCTCGTGGAGATCGTCGATCACGTCGTCGATCTCACCCTCTGCGAGCACCTCGGCGAACGCGACGTCGGCGACCTCGTTGACAGAGATCGTCTCCGTCGCATCCATGCCGGGCGTGGCAGCCAGGAGATCCGACGTCTCCGGCGGTGGCGGTAGTTCGCCTTCGACGTCGCCGTAGACGTAGTCCAGACCGGTACAGAGCTCCTCGGCGTTGACGACTGCCGGCTCCTCGTCGTACGTCCCCTCGTAGACTTCTTCGGCGTCTTTCGCCGCCAGACAGCCCCACGCGTTCATCATCGTTCGCTGTTCGTACGGGTCGGTGGTTCCGAACACCGCCCGTTGCGTGGTGAAGACGGCGTCGTTCGCCAGCACCTCGACGTGGCGGTTGGCGATCACCTCCGTGACGGGTGCACCCCCGTACTGGGCGTAGCCACGCGCCCAGCTCAGGGGGTACGTTCGTGCGGCGAAGTACCGACCGAATCCGTCGTACCCATCCGCCTCGAAGAAGCCCGTATTCAGTTGCCGTTCGTACTCCTGGGTCTTCTGCCGGAGTTCGAACAGCGTCGTCGCGACCGTGACCGTGACGTCTTGCGTTCGTTCGGCGACCCGGTCGCCGTCGCGTTCGACCGTGATGGTGACGTCTTCGACCGTCACCTCGAGGAGACCGGGCTCGAGAGAGCCGTCGCCCCCACGTTCGATCCGCACTCTGTCGATCGCGTCGGCCGCCGACTGCTGGCCGTTCTCGAGTGGGGGTACGGAGACTCGCGCCACGGTGTCGTCTCGAATCGTCTGGCCGGCGTGTGTGAGCCCTGCCTCGAGTTCGCGGTAGATCCGCAGTCGCAGGGACCGCTCGAAGACCGCGTCGGCGGTCGGGCCGTCGATCGCTCGACCCCACGGATCCGCGGCGTTTGCGTCGGTGACGGGATCGCTGGCAGCGTCGTCCGCGGCACTGACGACGGCGTTTCGAAGCGTCGTCTGCGTCGTCGCTGCCGTTCGGTCCATCGCGAGCGACGGGTCGACGTCCGGCCGTGGATCGGGTCTGGACTCGAGTACGCCGACCATCGTCACGCTACTGACCAGCAACAGGACGCCGATCAGCGCGAACGGGATTCGGGCGCGGTCGTCGTCCGCGATCGAGACCGTCGGCCGTCGATCGCCGGTCACGGCTCTCGCCCCCAGGTTCGTACGGTGATCGTCACGTCGCCCGTCGAGACGGTTCCGGCGATCGCCTCGCCGATCTCGCCGTCGTGCTCGTCGACGGGATACCGTCGCTGGATCTCCTCGACGTCGGAGGCGAGTTCCGCCTCGAGGTCGGCCGCGATCAGCACCGCGAGTTCGTCGGTGAGTTTCTCGTTTGCGGCCGTCGCGTTGGCATTGTGTCGGCTCACGACGCCGTCCTCGGGATCGAGGTCGACGCCGAGGATGTCGGCCAGTCGCTGATATCGATAGACGACGAGCGTCCGATCGACGCCCTGGCGCTCGAGTGCGAGTCGGCTCTCTGCCGGCGGCAGGTAGCCGTCGACGATCGCCGTCGCGATCGGTCGCGCAGCGGCTTCGAAGCCACCGCGTTCGTAGGCGGCCGTGATCCGATCGTCGTCGACGGGAGGGATCCCGCTCGCGACGGTCATCGTGGCAGTGCTGACGTCTGCGTCCGACGGCGGCTTCCGCCCCGCGGTCGCCCGGCCCTCGATCGACGAGCCGTCGTGTGGGGTCCAGACGGCGACGACGTGAACGTCGTCTGTCGCACCCTGCAGGACGCCCATCGCGGTTCGATCGACGGCGTCCTCGAACTCCTCGCCGGCGACGGTGAGTCGCCGATCGTCGAACCGGACGTTCGTGGCGGCGGCGTCGGCGAGCAGCGCCGCCGTCGGTCCGTGGGCGACGCGGGCGTACGCCTCGTCGTCGAAATCGGTGTCGTCGAACGTGCCAGTGTCGTCGGTTCGCGCGACCGGTCGGAGGGAGTACTCGACCGACGTCGTCGTCGACGCGAGCGTCTCCGCGGTTCGGTCCGCTTCGGCGTGGGTCGGTGCCCGGTCGTCGTCCTCGAGAAAGAGCGCCAGCGTCGTCACCGCCGCACTGACCAGCAGCAAGAAGAGCGCGACGTCGACGACGGTGCTGATGGCGCGGTCGCGAGCGAAGCGCGTCATCGCGACCAGACCTCCACGCGAAGACGACCACCGCGAACGTCGCCGGCGGGTACGTCCTCAAGGTGAACCCCGATCGGTCGACTCGCCGATCGTGCCTCGGGCGGTGGCGTGACGCTGGACCTGGAGTTCCCAGCGGCGTCGACGAAGAACGACGCGACCGTCTCGCGATCGCCGTCGTTCGCGAGCGTCGTCACCTCGAGGTAGACGTTGTACCCATCCGGCAGCCGTCCGGGCGGAACCGAGAGGTCGTCGGTGGACTCGTCGAAGATGCCGTCCGCTCCGGCGTCCGTCCACGCACGCTCGAGGACAGTTTCTTCGACGGCGCGGTCGCTCACGCCGGGCGAGACGTCCGCGACGAATCCGGCGTAGATCGTCAGCCCGACGCCGACTGCGAAGACGGCGGCGAGTGCACCGAGCGGTTCGGTCTGACCTCTACGCGACGACGAGCGTGACATGGTACTGCTCCGTGGTACGGTCGTACTCGATCCAGCTGTACCTGTTCGAGAGGGCGTCCCGGCTGCTGTCGCCGTCCACCCACCCGAAGAACAGGCGCAGCGCTCGCCACTGCCAGCCAGCGTCCCAGCTGATCGTCCTGACCGTCAGCCGGCCGGTCGAGGGGTGCCACTCACCGGCGTTGTCCTCGTGGGCGTCCTCGAGCGCGTTCACGAAGTCGACGACGGCGAACGGTCCGTCGAACTCCGCTCGCAGCGACGTTCCGTCCGTGACGTTCTCGAGTCGGTCGTGTCCCGTCACGGGAACCACGCTGCCGTACGCGACGCTCGCGTGTGCTGTGTCGCCGTCGTCGCGCAACGAGATGCGTTTTGCGTCGATTCGAACCGCGTCGGCGTCGTGTTCGTAGGTGACGGTCGCATCGTACGGATTGCCAGCCGCCCTGTCGATGGCGTTTGCAGCCGCGTTCGCGTCGGGTGGCGGCGTCGACGGTAACTCGAGTGCGACGCCGGCGACGGCGACGCTGACGAGCGCGACACCGACCCAGACGAACCACGCGTCCGCAGGTGCTTCGAACATGGCGGGGATGGCCGCGGGTTCCTACTTAAACTCTCAGACGAACGTGCTGGCGACGATCACCGAACAGACGTAGATCGGCGTGGCGACCGACAGGGCACGGCCCACCCGATAGCCCACGAGCGAGCGGTCGAGCCCGTGTCGGAGCCCGATCGAGATCGTCGTCAGTACGACGGCGAGCGTCAGCACGTAGACGCCGACGACGAGTCCGAGCGCGTCGGTGGGAAGGGTCGTCGCGTCGGCCGCCTCGGCACCACTTCCGACCATGCCGCCGGCGAGGGCGACGGTCGCGCCAGCGACCATCGGCCCGAAAAACGAAGCCGTGTTGTCGAGCGTCCCCGTCACGGTCGCGAGTTCGCGACGGGTCTCGCGTTCGACCTCCTGGAGTTCTTCCAGGTGGTCGGCCATGGAGACGATCGCGCGACCAGCCGGCTGTCCCTCGTCAGCGGCGATCGCGAGAAGCGAGGCCGTGCCGTGTGCTCGAGGGCTCGGAACGTCCGCGAGCGAGCCGTACCGACCCAGGAAGGCGTCGCGGACGCCGAGGTGGAGGCGACGCTGGAGGCCGGCGGCGTCGGCGAAGACGTCGCCGGTTTCGGCGGGAACGCGGTCGCCGGCGAGGGCGATCGCGGATTCGACCGCTTCGCCCTCGGCTACCTGTCGGCCGACGAGGTAGAGCGCGTCGACGAGGTGCGCTTCGACGTCGCGAACGCGCTGGCGAACGATCGCGATGGGGTAGTAGACGCCTGTGAGTGCGATTCCGAGTGCGAGGCCGATGGCGGCGATCGGAGCGAGAGCTGCGGGACCGAGGGCCGGCGTCACGAGATACGCACCGACGCCGACCACGAGTCCGAAGACGATCGGTTTCCACGGCCGATCGGGAACGTCGGGATGGGCTCGCGTGACCGTCGGCGGTGGAAACGCCACCGGTCGACGGACGAACAACCAGACGCCAGCGACCACCAGTATCGTCGGGAGGACGAGATTGTAGACGACGACGAAAAACCAGATCGAGACCGGATACCCCGCGATCGTCGCGGCGGGGACGAGCGCGACGAGCGCGAGCGGGAGCATGACGCCGAAGGCGTACAGCCCGGTCGCCGGACCGCGAATGCTCGCAGTGAACTCGGCCATCTCGTCTCGAGTTCCGTCGAGAACTGCCGCGAGTGCCCGATCGAGCGTCCGGGCCCGTTCGCCGTCCGGTGCGTTCTCGGCTGCCGCGAGCAGGTGTGCCGACCGGCGAAGTGCCGGAAACCGGTCTGCCCACTCGGTCGCGAACGCGAGCAGCCCAGATCGTGGCGTGCCAGCGGCGCGGTCGACGTGAGTGTCGAGACTCGAGGCGAGCGGGCCCTGTCCGGTCTCGGCGGCGAACCGAACGGCCGATTCGGTCGCAGGCTGAATCTGCATTCGGAGGACGATACGGCCGATCAGGGCAGGGGTATCGCCCAGCGCGCGCGTCCGTCGGACGGCCGCGAGGAGGTGTGGTCCGGAGTGGATCGCGTGAACGACGCCGAGACCGACTGCGAGGATCGCGACGAGCGAACCCCACAGCGGCAGCGGCGCGAAAAGCAGTGGCGTCGAGAGGAGGGCCGCGAGCGTGCCCGCGACGTAGCCGGCTCGGACGATCGTCTCGGCGTCGTGGGCCGACTCGACGAACGCGAGGGACTCGGCCAACTCCTCGCTCGGCTCGACCGACCAGGGATAGAGTGCGGCGAGACGACGGAGGGAGGTCATTCGTCTCGCCCGCGACCCGCGCAGGCCGCCGCGATCTCTGCGGGAGCCGTTCTCCCGTCCGCCACGAGATCGGCGAGCGACGAGCGTCGGTCGTCGATCGCTGCACGAACGTCGGCGTACGTCTCGGTCGGGCCGGCGAGTCGACTGAGGAGGTGGCTCTGGCCGCGGTCGATCCTGGCCGTCGAGGTCGTCCGGTCGCCCTCGAGTTCGTACAGCGGTTCGAACCGGACGCCGTCTTCGCCGACGACGACCTCCTCGATCGCGGCGAGTCGTCGTTTTCGTCCAGTTGGCGTGCGGTAGACCTGGACCGTCACGACGAGGTCGGTCGCCCCGAACGACGACGGCGGAACCTCGAGGTCGGATACCACGCGCTCGTAGACGGCGTCGCCGCCGTCGCCGTGGATGGTGCCGAGGACGGCGTTCGCGTTCGCACCGACGCGCATGGCCTCGTAGAGGACGCGGGCTTCCTCACCACGGATCTCGCCGACGACGAGCGCACCGTCTCCGAGCCGGAGTGCAGTCCTGAGCGCGTCTGAAGCCGAAATTTCGGGGCCGTCGCCGGTTCCGGTCCGCAGGGACTGGACGTCTCGGCCGACCGACTGGAGCGGCCCGACCGGCAGTTCGGGCGTATCCTCGATGACGACCGTCCGCGTGCCCGGCGACAGTTCGTACAGCAACGTTCCGAGCAGCGTCGTCTTCCCCGCGCCGCGGGTGCCGGCGACGAGGATGGCGGCGTTCCGTTCGACGGCGACGGAGAGAAACGCCGCCGCCTCGGCCGTCATCGTGTCGTTCGCGACGAGCGCCGGCAGGGTAAACCGGTCGTCGGCCCGCTCGCGAAAGGCGAAGGCGACGCCGTCCGCGACGGGACCGGTCACGCCAGCGACGCGAACGCCGGTTCCGTTCTCGAGTTCGGCCGTCGCGTCGACGGTCGGACTCGCCCGCGAGAACGACCGACCGCTCGTTCGCCGAACGCGAGAAGCCAGCGCACCCGCCCCGTCGGGCGTCAGGTAGATGTTCGTCGCCATCGACTCGCCGTCGACGACGACGCGAAGCGGGTTGTCGGCGACCGGCGAGGTGACGTAGACGTCGCTCACCCGCGGGTCGGCGAAGAGGTCCTCGAGGACGCCGTAGCCGCGGGTGTGTTTCGCGAGGACGGCGGTCAACAGCGGATCCGGCGGACCGTCGGCGACGCGTTCGACTGCCCGCGAGGCGACGCGATCGCCCTCGACGACCCCGTCGGCGACTGCTGCATACGCCTCGAGGAGCAACTCGCGTTCGTCGGCGGCTAACTCGAGGTCGACCACCTCGAGTGCGTACAGCGGGACGCCGTCGGGTCGAGCGTAGATTCGGGCCTCGCTTCCCGTCTCGAGCGTGCGAACGCCCCGGAGTTTCGCGTCGGAGACCGCGGTTCGATCGACGAAGGAGTGAGCGATCGAGAGTCCGACCGAGGGGGTCAGCGCGTCCTCGTAGTCGGCGACGTGGTCGGCGACGACCGCGAGACCGGACTCCGCAGCGATGGCGGCCGCCGGACCGGCGCGAGCGGTCGCCTCGCGTGCAGCCTCGAGCGGATCGCGCGCTGCGAGGTCGGCGAGCCGTTCGTCCCGGTCGGCGACGAGGTCGACGAAGCGACCCGCAGCGGTGAGCAACGCCACGCCGCAATCGTCGTAGCGGTACTCGAGGCCACGACGGCGGACGACGACGTCGGCAGCGGCGCGGTCAGCGAGCGCGCGGACGACGACCGTGCGCCACTCCGGCGACGACGCGAGCGCGCCGTCACGTCCCGTGGCGTCGACGACGAGCGTTCCGTCCTCGAACGTCGTCGCACAGCCCGTCGTCTCGGGTTCGCTCGCGGCGAACCGATCGATGAGTGATCGCATGGGGGTGCTGGCCGCGGCTTCCGGTATAAACTCACGGCAGGGAAACGACGACGACCGGATCGTCGCTGGCGTCGCGCTCGAGCGTGAGGGCGAGGTCGTACTCGCCCGACCCTCGGAGGACGAGTGGATCGCCGCCTGCCGTCCGGATCGGGGCGTCGACGTGGACGAGTCGTTCTGCGCCCCCATCGACGCGGTAGGCGACGACGCGGCCCTCGTCGGTCCCGGAGTCGAACGCGTCGCCGACGACGACGTAGTCGACGGGCGCCCAGGTGAACGACGGAGACGGTAGCGAGAGCGTCACGATCAGCCGCGGTCCCGCCGTCCCGGGCGGCGGAAGTTCCTCGTGCTCGAGCAACGCGGCGGCGGCACAGTCGAGTGCGGCGACGTCCGATCCGACTCGTTCGTCCGTCCGAACCGTTCCGGCGCGGTCGACCGCCGGCATGGAGAGGCCGACCAGCGCGAGCGTGAGGACGACGGCGAGGACGAGTCGGATCACGGCAGGAGACGGCGAACCGACGCGAGAACGCCGCCCTCGTTCTCGCCTTCCTCGGCTGACTCGCCTGCGTCCTCGTCGGGCGTCGTGCCGATCCGCGTCGGGTCGACGTCCTCGCGTGTCTCGAGCGTTTCGACACCCCCGAAGCCGCCGTCGGCCGCTCGAGTCCACGACGGCGAGACGAGGTCGCCGCCGGGTCCGTCGGACGATCTCGCTGCACATTCGAGTGTGGCGACGCGACGCTCGAGCCGATCGACGGTCGCAATCGCCGCGTCGGCCCGTCGCTCGACGTCCTCGTCTACCGATCTGACGTTGCCGACGTAGCCACGAAGCGCCCGCGTCGAGCCCTCGAGTTCGGCGACGCGAGCGTCGAGGTCGTCGAGTCGCTCGTCGAGACGGGCCAACTCGTCGGCGACGGCAGCCGCGTCGGGGAGGTCGGTGAGCGCGTGGTCGCCGTCGACGAGGGCCCGTTCGACGGCAGCCAGTCGTCGCTCGAGCGCGTCGGAATCGGTCATGGACGCTCTGGTGCCGTAATTATACTTAAACCTGACAGTCGCAACGTTCAATTAGGCGCTCTGTGACGTGGTACGTATGAAAGTTGCCCTCATCGGGGTGGGACAGGCCGGTGGAAAGGTGACCGAACGCCTCGCCCGCTTCGACGCGAAGATGGGATTCGACGCGGTGCAGGGTGCCCTGGCGATAAACTCCGCGAAGGCGGACCTGCAGTCACTCGAGGTCGTCGACACGCGGTTGATCGGTCAGGATCGAGTGAACGGCCACGGCGTCGGCGGCGACAACGAACTCGGAGCCGAGATCATGCAGTCGGACGTCGACGAGGTACTCGACGCGCTCGACGGACACGTCACGTCGAGAGCCGAGGCCATCTGGGTCGTCGCCGGACTCGGCGGCGGCACCGGCAGCGGGGGTGCGCCCGCGCTCGTCCACAACCTGCAGCGAGTCTACGATCGGCCGGTCTACGGACTCGGGATCCTCCCGGGACGAAACGAAGGGGCGCTCTACCAGGCCAACGCGGGCCGGTCGCTGAAGACGCTCGTCCGCGAGGCCGACTCGACGCTCCTGATCGACAACGACGCCTGGCACGAACAGGGCGAGAGCGTCGAGGGGGCGTTCGAGACGATCAACCAGCGGATCGCCCAGCGCGTCGGCCTGCTCTTTGCCTCGGGCGAGGCCGTCGAGGGCGTCGGCGAGAGCGTGGTCGACTCGAGCGAGGTCATCAACACGCTCCGGGAGGGCGGCGTCTCGGCACTCGGGTACGCGAGTGCGGTTGCCGCCGAGGACAGCGCCGAAAACATCAACACGGTGATGACCGTCGCACGGCAGGCACTGCTGACCGGCACGAGTTTGCCCGACGCGACGACGGCCGACGCCGCCTTGCTGGCCGTAATCGGTGATCCCGACCGGATTCCCCGCAAGGGCGTCGAGAAGTCGCGCCGCTGGCTCGAGGACGAGACCGAGAGCCTGCAGGTGCGCGGCGGGGACTTCCCGCTCGAGAGCGACCGCCTCGCCGCGCTCGTGTTACTCGGTGGAGCCGAACGCTCCGATCGAATCGAGGCGTTCATGGAACGGGCGCGACAGGCACAGAAAGCCGAGAGCCGGGAGGAAAACCGAACGGATCCAGCCGAACAACTCGTGGACGATCGACTCGAGAACCTGTTCTAGTCCTTCTATCGTCGATCGATCCACTGGCCCGACTCGCTCTCGGACTCACTCAGTCTGCGATTCGGTCGTCGGCGATCGACCGTGTTTCAGCGGCGGGTTCGCGACTCGCCTTCGCTTTCCCGACCAGGACGGCTATGACGTAGATCGCGACGGCGACGAGGACGATCGTGCCGCCGGCCGTCGCCTCGTACTGGTAGGCGAGCGTGATGCCCGCGAGTACCGCCAGTTCGGCGAGAACGACCGACGCGAGCAGCGCCTCCCTGAAGCTCCGGGCCAGCTGGGCTGCGCCGGCGACCGGAACGACGAGCATCGCCGCGACCAGGATGACGCCCATGATTTGCATCGCGCCGACGACGACCATCGCGGTCAGCATCGTCATAATTCGATTGTACCAGCGGACGTTGACGCCGGCGACCCTGGCGGCGGTCTCGTCGAAGGTCACGTACAGCAGTTGCTTGTAGGTGAGGCCGACGACGAGGACGATCGCGAGAAAGAGGCCGATCAGGATCATCGCGTTCTCCCGCGAGACCGTCGCGAGGTTGCCAAAGAGGTACTGATTGACGCCGACGGCGAGCCCACCCGCGTTGATACTGATCAGGACGGCACCGAGCGCGAAGCCAGTCGAGAGCACGATCGCCATCGAGACGTCGTTGTAGGCGTCCGTTACCTCGGATATCAGCTCGATCGCGAGCGCGGCGATCATCGCCACGACGACCGCCGTGAGGTACGGCGAGACGCCGACGCCGAGGACGGCGTTGACGAACAGGCCGACCGCGACGCCGGCGAAGGCAGTGTGGGCGAGTGCGTCGCCGATCAGCGCGAGCTGTCGGTGGACGAGGAACGTACCGATCAGCGGTGCCATCACGGCGATGAGGGCACCGACGAGAAACGCCCGGTGCATGAATCCGTACCGGAGCATCTCGATCCCGAACGTCTCGCCGACGGCCGACAGCCCGTCGCTCCAGCGGTCGAGCAGCCAGCCCAGTGCGTCGGTCGGGGCGCCGAGTTGACCGACGAGGGCAGAACCGGCGGTTGCGAACGTGTGTGCGGTGATCGCAGTCATGGCGCGCTCGCCTCGGGCTGGCGGCGGAGGTCGGTTCCGTAGGCGCGCTCGAGTGCGTCGGTTTCGACGAACTCGTCCGGCGGCCCGTCGAAGTACACCTCTCGGTTGAGACAGAGCACGCGATCGGTGTGCTCGAGGACGGCCCCGATGTCGTGTTCGACCAGCAGGATCGTCATCCCGTCGTCGTTGAGGTCGTCGAGCAGGTCGAAGAAGGCCGCGACGGACTCGGCGTCGACGCCGACGGTCGGCTCGTCGAGGACGAGCAGTTCGGCTTCGCTGGCGAGCGCACGGGCGATGTACGCCCGCTGGCGCTGTCCGCCGGAGAGTTTCGTAATGCGTCGGTCGGCCAGGTGCTCGATTCCCACCGTCTGAAGTGCTTCGCGTGCGCGGTCGCGATCTGCCGTCTCGATGCGACCGAAGCCGGCGTGTGGGAACCGTCCCATCAGCACGACCTCCGCGACGGTGATCGGCATCTCCGTCGTGTTCTCGGTGACGTCCTGGGCGACGTAGCCGACTCGCTCGCGCTCGACGAACGCCCTCGAGGGGTGGCCGAACAGCCGGACGTCGCCACGGTCGGGTTCGTGCAGGCCAAGTACCAGCTGGAGAAGCGTACTCTTGCCGGAGCCGTTGGGCCCGATAATTCCGACGTACTCGCCTTCCTCGACGGTAAGGGAGACGTCTCTAACGACCGGACTGGCCGTGTAGCCAAACGAGAGGCCGTCGACCGTCACGTGTGCCGTCGTTCGGTTGTCTGTGTCGTGTCTCATGTCAGGTCATTCGAAGTTCCGCCACTCGTCGTCGAATTCGGTACCGTCGGGGTCCATCGCCCCCAGCACGACCCGGAACGTCGGCATGTTGATGTTCCGGGCGATCTCGAAGTATCCCCAGCCGCGGTCGACCCACTCCTCTTTCGTGCCGGCGTACGGCGTGACCGGATAGTAGGCCTCGACGTCCGTGCTCTCGCGCAACTGTTGGGCAGGACGACGAGGTTCGAAGATCGCCGCCCCGATGTACTGGATATCGTTGTCGTCGATCGTCTCGCGGGCACGGCGCATGTCCGCCGGTCGGACGTCGTCGGTCGCCGCGAGGTTGGTCACCAGCGGCTGGATCGTCGCGCCGTATCGCTCGCCGACGTAGCCGAAGGCGTTGTGTGCCGCCAGAAAGACCGTCTCGCGTTCGGCGGCGTCGAAGATCGCCTCCCACTCGGCGTCGATCTCGTCGAGTTCGGCCTTGACGTCGGCGGCGTTGGCGACGAAGGCGTCCTCGTGGTCGGGCGCGATTTCGACGAGTCCGTCGACGACGTTGTCGACTGACGCCTTGGCGAGGTCCGGATCGAGCCAGAAGTGTGGATCTTTCCCCTCGCCGACCTGCTCGTCCTCGTCGACGGTGTCCGGGAGATCCATCAGTTCGATCCCTTTACGGGCGTCGATCAGGTGCGTGTCGGCGTCGTCGTCGCGGACGGTTTCGATCGCTCTGTCGGCCCACGGCTGAAACTCCGGGCCGACGTAGACGAACGCGTCCGCCGTGACGATCTTCTCCGTAATCGAAAAGTCCGGCTCCCAGCCGTGTCCGTGCAGCCCGGTCGGAACGAGGTTGTCGATCGTCACGGGGGTTCCGTCGACGACCTGCCGGGCGAAGTCGTAGAACGTGAAAAACGAGGCGACGACGTCCGCCCCATCCTCGTCGCTGGCACCGCCGAGACACCCCGCGAACCCGGCGGTCGCGAATCCACCGGCGGTCGCGACGAATCGGCGACGGGACCACCGTCGACCATCTGCGCTGTTCGTTCCTCGAGGCAGTCTCTTACTACTCGTCGCTCGATTGTCCATCTCACTTCCGAGTACGTGACGAAGAATATAATTCTTTGTATCTAAGAGAAAGTTTTGACTTGTCTAAACCACCAGGCGTCGATACGGAGTGCCACGAGCCAACCGGCCATCGTGGCGACGCCCCGCGCGATCGACGGCGGCGCGTGGCTCGCGACGGTGGACCAGGTCACGGGGAACACCTTCATTTCGTATTGAATAATATTTATTTTGATTACTACAGGCTCCGAAACACCTATTTTGTCGGGGTTCGCTCACCGAGACGATGGCCGGGAAGTGGACAGGTGGCGTCGTCGAATCGGGAAGTGGTGACGATCCGCCGATCGTCGACGAGTGGAGGACCGTCCCCGTTCCAGGGCGACCGTCCGGGCTCGCGGACGCCGACGGTCCGATCGCCTACCGGACCAGGTTCGACGATCCGCGAACCGACGGCGACGAGCGAGCGATCCTCGAGTTAGGCGGCGTCTACGGGCAGGCCCGGGTCTGGGTGAACGACACTCGGCGGGACGTTGCCGGGCCGTACTTCGTCCCGACCCGGTTCGAGTTCGAACCCCGCCAGGAGAACGAGCTGTTCGTCGTCTGCGAACCGCCGGCGTCGGTCGACAGAACCTACGACACTGCGGCCGTTCCGGACGACCTCGCCGTTCCCGGCATCTGGTGGGACGTCTCCATCGAGGCCAGACCGGCGACGTTCCTCCGGGAGATGGCGGCCACGCCGCGGCTTTCCGACGACGGCGCGGCCGTCGACGTCGAGATCGAGGTCGACGCGGGCGAAGCGATCGACGACGCGGTGACGCTCTCGCTGCGACCCGAGGGGGTCCGCGGTGCCGGATCGATGGAACGCACTCGAGTCGCGGCCGACGCCGGCGAGCGCGTGCGCGTCTCGAAGACGCTCGAGATCCGAAACCCGTCGCTGTGGTGGCCCCGCGAGTTCGGCCCCCAGGCCCGGTACGCGATCCGGGCGAAACTCGGGGACGACGTGGCAGAGCGAACGGTCGGTCTGCGAACGATCGAGCGCGACGAAGACGGCCTCCTCGTCAACGGCCGCCGGGTTCGCGCGCGTGGATTTACTCGATTGCCCGGCGGCGACGAACGCGAGGACGTCCGGCGTGCCGTCGACGCGAACGCGACGATCGTCCGCCCGCAGGCGCACGTTCCCTCTCGCGACTTCTACGCCGCGTGCGACGAGGCTGGACTGCTCGTCTGGCAGGACCTGCCGACGAGCGGCCCCGACCTGGACGTCGACCGCGGGATCGACCTCGCAACGACTCTGGTCGAGGAGTACGGCACCCACCCGAGTCTGGCGATGTACGGCGTTCAGACCGCCACGGTCGACCCGTTCGAGGAGCCACTCGGCAGCGGCCGCCTCGCGAAACTGGCCGTGCGGTGGCGGGCGTGGCGAACCGACTTCGACGGGAGCGACGCCGAGACCGTCGCGGCGGCACTGCCCGAAGACGTCCCGGTCGTCCCCGTCACCGGGCCGCTCGGTGTCGATCCTGACGCCGCGATCCTCGGGCTGGGCTGGCAGTACCTCGAGGCGAGCGACGTCGACTGGCTGCTCGAGCGGTACCCATCGCTGTCGTCCGCAGTCGGCGGCTTCGGTCCCGCCTCGCTGTCGAGCGAACGCGTCGATCCGGATCGGGTTCCGGGCGTCGACGGGGAACTCCTCGAACGACGGGTGGAGACGGCCGCACAGTCGCGAACGTACCAGGCGAGAGCGACGAAGACGATCGCCGAAGCCCTCCGGCGGCGCGGCTGTGGGATCGTCGTCGCCTCGCCGTTGCGAGACGCCGCACCGGGTGGCGGACCGGGCGTCCTCACGACCGACGGGGCCGAGAAGCCGGCGTACCGGGCGATGGCCACCGCCTACGAACCGGTCCAGGCCGTCCTCGAGTCGCCGCCTGCGCCCGGCACCGTCGGCCTCTCGCTCGTCAACGATACGCGCGAGCGCGTGGAGACGACCGTCCGGTGGTGGGCCGGCGAGAACGACGGCGAACGACGGGTAGACGCCGGTCCACTCGAGGTCGCCGACGCCGGCGGGCTCGAGATTCCCACCGACGCGAGCGAGGTCCGTCTCGAACTGTCGGTCGGCGGCCGAACGGTCGACAACCGATATCGTTTATAAGTAACGCGGGGAAGTGTGAGTCGGTTGCACGCCCCCGTCGGGCCCCCTGCTAACGGTTTTCACGGCCTGCATGACCGGTACATTTAAATTGAGGGCGACAGTAGTTACCGGTACCAGAACGCCACCGGCTCGGCGTGTATCGCTCGACGATCGATGACAGGGAATCTTATTCACCGAGGTTTCGCAGGTCGTGAGCGGACGCTACAGCCGGTGCGGGTATGGCACAGAGGTTTGACTAACACATGGTAGACGAAGCGAAAAACATCGAACTTACAGAGGACGACCTCGAGAACAAATCCAAAGGACAGCTCATCAAGAAGGCCGGACAACTCCGAGACCGACGAAACGAGCTGAACCAGATGGCTTCTGAACGCGCGTCGAAGCGCGACGAACTCAACGCGAAGACGCGCGAGAAAGTCGACGAGGCCCAGGAGCACCGCGAGAAGCGCGACGAGCTCAACGAGAAGGTCCAGGAGCACAAAGAAAAGCGAAACGAGCTCAACGCCGAGGCCAACGAGCTGTTCGACAAGGTCGAGAAGCTCAAGTCGGACATGGAACTCGACGAGGGCAAGGACTTAGAAGAACTCGAAGAGGAGATCGAACAACTCGAGTTCAAACAGCAGACCGAGGTTCTCTCGACCGAAGAGGAGCGCGAGCTCATCGAGAAGATCGAGGCCAAACGCGAGGAGTACGCAGACCGCAAGGAGAAACTCGACCAGAACGAGGACCTCGAAGAGCTCGTCGAGGAAGCCGAGGAGGTCCGATCGGAGGCCTCCCAGCACCACCAGAAGGTCACGGAACTCGCCGACAAGGCCCAGGAACACCACAACCAGATGATCGAGGCCTATCGCGAGGCCGACGACATC
Source organism: Natribaculum breve (assembly GCF_023008585.1). Lineage (GTDB taxonomy): Archaea > Halobacteriota > Halobacteria > Halobacteriales > Natrialbaceae > Natribaculum > Natribaculum breve. The sequence continues at coordinate 1,534,397 of NZ_CP095390.1, forward strand.
CGTGACGAGGCCGACGAGATGCACGAGAAGTTCGTCGAGGCCCAGGAGGCGGCCGACCGCCACCACGAGGACTTCGTCCGCGTCCAGAAGCGCCTGCGCGAACTGGACAAGAAAGAGGAGAAACAGCGCAAGTCCGCCCGCGACAAGAAAAAAGAGGAAGCCAAGGCCGAGGCCGAGGAGATCTACCAGAAGTTCAAGGAAGGCGAGACCCTCGACACCGAGGACCTGATGAAGCTCCAGAAGACCGGCCTGCTCTGATCGAGTCGTCCACTCTTTCTCTCTCCGTTTTCAGCCGTCGTGAGCCACCGCGTCCGGTCTTCGACGTCAACGCTTAACACGACGGCACACCGAGAACCGGGCATGGATCGAGGTGTCTCCAGTGGTCAGTAGCCGTGGTATCGGCCGACTGGCGATCGTCTTGTTCGGTGCGGCGCTGTTCGCCGCCGTCGGCGTCGGCCTGTTCGTCGTCGCCCCCGAGACGCTGGCGGATCTGTTCGGCGTCCTCTTCGCGCTCGTCACCGTCGTCCTCGGGATCAGGTTCGCTGGCAACGTCGCGAGTTCGCTGCTGCCGGAGTACGACGTCGCCGAGGTCGCCGTCGAGGGACCGATCAGCCGCGACGGCGGCGGCGGTCCCCTGCCGTCGAGTCCGCGCTCGACGCCGGCAGACGACATCGTCGAGCAGATCGACCGGGCGGACGACGACGACAACGTCGACGCGCTGTTGGTGAAGCTGAACACGCCCGGCGGCGAGGTCGTGCCGAGCGACGACATCAAACTCGCCGCCGAACGATTCGACGGCCCCACGGTCGCGTACGCCACCGACGTCTGTGCGAGCGGCGGCTACTGGATCGCAAGCGGTTGTGACGAACTCTGGGCGCGGGACGCGAGCGTCGTCGGCTCGATCGGCGTCATCGGCGCGCGCGTGAACGCGAACGAACTCGCCGAGAAGATCGGCCTCTCCTACGAGGGATTCACCGCCGGCGAATACAAAGACGCCGGCACCGCCCTGAAGGAGATGACCGACGACGAGCGCGAGTACCTCCAGGGACTGGTCGACGACTACTACGACCACTTCGTCGAGCGAGTCAGCGACGGGCGCGACCTCGAGCCGTCGTTCGTCCGCGACACCGAGGCGCGAGTCTACCTGGGCGAGCAGGCCCACGAGATCGGACTGGTCGACGAACTCGGGACTCGCGAGGACGTCGAGGACGCGATCGCAGCCCGACTCGAGGTCGACGAGGTGACCGTCGAGGAGTTCGAACCGACGCGACCGCTGATGCGACGTCTCGGTTCGGGTGCCCAGCGCGTCGCGTACGCCTTCGGGTCGGGACTCGCGGGCATCGCGGGCGACGGCGAGTTCCGATTGCGGACCTGATACTGCCTGCTGTCCCCGTTTTCCGAAAACAGCCGGACAGATCACGGTTGCGTCGGTACCGGCGGACGGCAGACGGTGCGGACGAAGCGGTCGCCGACTGGATCGGCTGAACGAGTAAGTGGTTTTATCGTCGCGCGGAATGCATCCGACACCGTGACAACGCTGGTCGTCTGCCTCGACCGGACCGACGACGTGGGTCGAAAGACGGGTCTCCGGACCCCGATCGTCGGCTGGGAGGCGATTCGCGCGCTCGTGACCGACGTCGGTCTCGCGGATCCCGAGGATTCGGGCGTCAACTCGCTACTCGAGACCTTGCGCGTCGCCCAGAGCCTGCGCGACGACGACGAAGAGCCCGTCGTCGCCGTGGTGTCGGGCGACCGCGAGTCGATGGTAAGCGCCGACCGGGCCGTCGCGCGCCAGCTGGACGAACTCATCGCGACGCACGATCCCGACTCGGCGGTCGTCGTCATCGACAGCGCGGAGGACGAGCGACTGGTTCCGATCGTCGAGAGCCGCGTCCAGGTCGACTCGGTCGACCGCGTCGTCGTCAGACAGGCCCGGGACATCGAGTCGACGTACTACCTGCTCAAGCAGTTTCTCGCCGACGAGGAGCTCCGACAGACGGTCCTCGTTCCGATCGGGTTGACGCTGCTTGTCTTTCCGGTGCTCGCGACGGTCGTCGGTCCGGCAGAGGGGGCGGCCGCGATCACGACGTTCATCGGGCTCTTCTTGCTGTACAAGGGCTTCAGCGTCGACGAGCTCCTGACGGGACTCGCCCGACGGGCCCGCGAGTCGCTGTACACCGGCCAGGTGTCGGTCGTCACCTACGTCGTCGCCGTCGGGCTCACCCTCGTCGGGCTGTTCGCCGGCGGACTCGGCGTCTCGAGTCTCGAGGATCCACAGGGCGTGTTCGTTCCCGCGATGCGGTTCGCCTTCGACAGCGTCCCGTGGCTGGCGGCGGCCGCCCTGACGGCGAGTGCCGGCCGGCTCCTCGACGAGATCATCGGCGAGGAACCGCTTCGAAACTCCTACATCAACCTCCCGTTCGTCGTCGTCTCGGTCGGACTCGTCGTCCGCGGGTTCTCTGCGTACTTCCTCGAGCGAGGGGGGTTCGTCGAGCCGTTCGTGGTGCCGGCGATCCACGTCGGGGCACTCTCGGTCGACAGCTTCGCGATCACGGCCGGTGAACGTCTCGCGATGTTCGTCGCCGTGGCGTTCCTCCTGAGCCTCGTCGGCGTCCGCGTCGCGTCGACGTTCAGCGGAACGACGCTCGAGGAGTCGGACCTCGCAGACCGGCGGCCGGAGTCGGAACCGGACTCGGAGCTCACCGACGGCGGGTCGAAAGCCGACGTCGACGAGCACTCGGACTCCTCGCGCTGAGAGCCGCCCCGCTCGACGCGAGTGGACTCGTCACGCCTTTACTCACGTGTCCGTAGCTTCAACCATGGACCGCACAGACGGCGGGTGGGTCAGCCTCTTTTCCGGCGGCAAAGACTCCGCCTGGGCACTCTACCAGGCCCTCGAGCGGGGACTCGACGTGACGCACCTCGTCACCGTCCACCCCGCGGGCGACTCGTACATGTACCACGTTCCTGCCACCGACCTGACCGCGCTGGCAGCCGAGAGCATCGGCATTCCCCTCGTGGACGTCGAACCCGGGGACTTCGCGGCCGAGTCCGCAGCGGACTCGAGCGCGCAGGGCGACGCCGAACTCGAGCCACTCGAGGCCGCCCTGTGCGACCTCGAGTCCGACCTCGAGGGAGACATCGCGGGCGTCACCGCGGGTGCCGTCGAGAGCGAGTACCAGACGAGCCGCATCGAGGAGATGTGCGAGCGGCTCGAATGTGACCTCTTCGCGCCGCTCTGGCGGGAAGACCCGCGAGAACTCGCCGACGCGATGCTCGAGGCGGGCTTCGAGATCGTGATCGTCCAGGTCGCAGCCCACGGCCTCGACGAGTCGTGGCTCGGACGGACGCTCGACGAGGACGCCCTGGCGGAACTCGAGGAACTCAACGAGGAGTACGGCGTCCACGTTCTGGGAGAGGGTGGCGAATTCGAGACGCTAGTCGTGGACGGGCCACACATGGATCGGCGGATCGCCCTCGAGTACGAGACCGAGTGGGACGGGACCAGAGGGTGGATTCGGGTGACAGAAGCCCGACTCGAGTGAGTCTCACCGCGAGCGAGTACGACGAGCGAGCGGGACTTTTTGGTCCAGATTTTTGCGCCGAGCGGTCGCTCGAAGAGCGATCCCGAGGCGGAAAAAGGTGGTTCCTGAGACGCTAGTCGTGGACGGGCCACACATGGATCGGCGGATCGCCCTCGAGTACGAGAACGAGTGGGACGGAACGCGAGGGCGGATTCGGGTGACAGAAGCCCGACTCGAGTGAGTCTCACCGCGAGCGAGTACGACGAGCGAGCGGGACTTTTTGGTCCAGATTTTTGCGCCGAGCGGTCGCTCGAAGAGCGATCCCGAGGCGGAAAAAGGTGGTTCCTGAGACGCTAGTCGTGGACGGGCCACACATGGATCGGCGGATCGCCCTCGAGTACGAGACCGAGTGGGACGGAACGCGAGGGCGGATTCGGGTGACAGAAGCCCGACTCGAGTGATACTGCCGGACGTAAGTCGTGAAAGATTCTCGCCGTCCCGGGGTGGCGAGAATCTTCACACAGTTACGTCCGATAGTATGAGTCTCACCGCGAGCGAGTACGGCGAGCGAGCGGGACTTTTTGGTCCAGATTTTTGCGCCGAGCGGTCGCTGAGACAGGAGTGGTGGTCGGGCCGCGTGTGGTCCGTCGTCGATCGGTCGACTCGGACGGCACGATATACAGATATATGTCGTTGTGTTCGGTTCTGTCGAATATGGAGAAGGTCTCTATCGACGATGTCGAACCGGGTGCGTTCGGACGGGACATTGACGTCCGTGGCCTGTCGGATCCACTGGCGACGAGCGATCTCTCGATCAACTACTTCCGGCTCGAACCCGGCGAGCGGTTTTCGAACGGTATGCACACCCACATGGATCAGGAGGAGGTGTTCCTGATCGCCGAGGGCGAAGCGACCTTCGAGACGAGAGACGGCGAGGTCACCGTCGGTGCGGGCGATGCGATCCGGTTCGCCCCAGGTGAGTTCCAGACGGGAGCGAACACGTCAGACGGCGAGGTCGTGGCGTACGCGCTGGGTGCACCCCGCGACAGCAAGGACGTGCGCGTTCCCCAGGAGTGTCCCGAGTGCGGCCACGACGATATGCGGGCGATTCCGGGCGACGACGGGTTCACGCTGGTCTGTCCGGAGTGCGGTGCCGAACTGTAACAGTCTGAAACGGTTTCCACACTGCTCTCAGCGGAGCGGTCAGGACTGGCCGTATCGGTAGCTGCTGATACTATCGGACGTAACTGTGTGAAGATTCTCGCCACCCCGGGACGGCGAGAATCTTTCACGACTTACGTCCGGCAGTATGAAGAAGTCAACCGAGAAACCACCGAACTGACGGGGACGCTCGCGATAGCGTTCTTATCACTCGGTCGCCGACGCACTCTCGAGGTCGCGACGAGTGCGGTCACGTCGTCTCGATCGCCGCCTCACGGTCTGTCTCGTCGACGAAGTTCCACCAGGCGATCCGGTCGATCTCGATCCGCCGGTAGGACGTGACGGCCGCCAGCCACTCGCAGGCAGCGACCGACCGCAACCCCTCGAGGCCCTCGAGTTCCGCCACGTCGGCCTCCGCGGCGACGACCGCGAGCAGCGCGGTCACCTCCGGATCGGGCTTTGCCGTGTCGATCCCGGCGAGCATCCGGAGGTACTGGAACGTCGCCGGGCCGACGCCCGAGATCGCACCGATCGGATCCTCGCCGTACCGGTAGACGTCAGCCTCGGCGGCCCACGCCCGCAACGCCTCGAGGTCGTCGTCCTCGGGCCGATCGGCGAAGATTGCGGCGGCCTCGAGCAACACGTTACGCTTGCGCTGTGCGCCGAACGCCTCCACGAGGTCCTCGTCCTCGAGTTCGAGCGCGGCGAGGTCGTCAAAAGACCGGACGCGATCGGTCGCGACGAAGGCGTCTCGGAATCGCTCGACCGTCGGCCGGATGCCAGTTGCGTAGCTCTGTCCCGTCGAGGACGCGGCACCCTCGGCGAGTAGCAAGACGGAATCGTCGCGGGGAGCGCGGTCGAACTCGAGGAAGGTGGCCGCGAGCCGCTCGTAGGGGACCCCCTCTGCGCACCGATCGAGGACGGCCTGGACGCTTCGTATCACTCGTCGGTAGACGTCACGCGGCGGGCCTATATGTGTATCGACGGGTCGGGCCTCACTCCGACGAGCCGTTGATCGTGGTGTGAGCTCCGATGAGCGCCCCAGCCAGGTCGAGGTCCTCGAGGTGGGTGTTCTCGTCGATGATCGACCGGCGGATGTCGGCGTTTTTGACCGTCGCGTCGGGGAAGATGATCGAGTAGTCGACGTGGGTGTCCTCGAGCGTCGCGCCGTCCATCACGTGGACGTTCTCGCCGACGGTCGCGTTCTCGAGGGTCGCGCTCTCGGCGACGAGCGAGTCGCCATCGAGGTGCCAGCCGACGGCGTCGAGGTAGCTTTCGGGGGTGCCGATGTCGAACCACGCCCCCTCGAAACAGAACGCGTAGGTCGGCTCGCGTTCCTGGAGCCACTGGACGAACCAGCCGGGCTCGTCGGGGTTGTTGTCCTCTTCGAGGTACGTCGAGAGCAGCGAGAGCGACTCGCGGGGGAAGGCATAGCAGGCGATGGAGACGAGCGTGCTCTTTGGATCCTCGGGTTTCTCCTGGAAGTCGACGACGCGGTCGTCCTCGAGTTCGACCAGGCCGTAGGACTTTGCCTTCTCGCGAGAGCCGACGTCGTAGGCGGCGAGCGTCGGCGCGTCTTTTTGCTCGAAGTAATCGAGAAAGTCAGCGACGTCGAAACTGATCAGGTTGTCACCCGCGATGACCAGCAGGTCGTCGTCGACGCCCTCGCGGTCGACCAGCTGGGCGAGCGCGCCGACGACGCCGAACTTCTCGTCTTCCTCGCTCGTCTCTTCGACCGAGAGCCGCGGTTTCTCGAACTCGCTGTCTGCGAGGTGAGCCTCGAAGTCCGCGGCGAACCGCTCGTTGGTGCTGACGTAGACCTCCTCGATCCGGTCGTCGGCCTCGAGTTCGGCGAAGATGCGATCGACGACGGTCGACTCGCCGATCGGGAGGAACATCTTCGGCCGATGCTTCGTGATCGGCCACATCCGAGTCGCGTACCCGCCAGCAAGAACGACGGCTTTCATGACGGATTGGTTCACCGTCGTGGAGTAAGTAGTTACGGTTTTAGGTCGTCCTAGATAGAACCCAGGTCGACTCTGTGTCCGGCGTGTATTCGGTTGCCCGGCCGAGATGCGGCCGAAGACGACTCGAGTCGCCGGCGACCCGTGATCGCGTCGGGCGTCGGGGAGAAGACGTATATCGACACGTCCCATCACCACCGGACATGCGCGAGGCAGACCGAACGACGCGGCGCAGGATACGCGAGTTTCTCTCCGACGAACCCGCGACGCCGAGCGCGCTGGCGGCGAGGTTCGACCTCACGCCCGAGGCCGCGATGAGACACGTCGAGCACGTCGCCCACTCCGTCGAGGGGAACGGAGAGCAGTTGCTCGTCGCGCCGCCGTCGTGCCGGGAGTGTGGCTTCGACGGCTTCGACGACCTGCTCAACCGGCCGTCTCGCTGTCCGGAGTGCAAGAGCGAGTCGGTCGACGAACCGACGTTCACGATCGAGTAGCGCCGCCGTTCGATCGCCGAACCGACGGCACTCGACTGCCCGACCGACGACCCACCCAGGGTAGTGGGTCGCGTTTCGACACTCCTATTTACGGTGTCGGCTAGTACTGCATAGGAATCATCGGGCGTACAGTCGGGCCGCAGCCGCTCTCGATCTGGCGATCGATCGCAGTCGCTTTCCGCCTCCGTCTGTACGTTCGAGACTGCTGGTACACGAATGACGGATACCTCCGACCGAGATGGCGACTGTGCCGACGTCGCGCTGACGGTACTCGATCGCCTCGAGTGCGAAGACCTCCCCCCGGAAGCAGTCGACGCGGCGTTTCGGCTCCTCGCGGACCGTCGCCGCCGACTGTTGATCGAGGTCGTCAGGGCCCACGACGAGGCGCTCACGCTGCCGGACGTCGCAGAGGAAGTCGCACAGCGAGAGACCGGTCGATCGATCGTCGACCTCTCGCCGGAGCAGGTCAAGGAAGTGTACATCTCGCTCTATCACGACCACCTGCCACGGCTGGTCGACGCTGGCCTGCTCGAGTACGAACAGGAGCGGGACCTGGTCGCTCCCGGTTACTAGAACTCGACGTTCGACTTCGACGCCCGGTCGAGGTCGTCTTTCTCGATGGGACCGGGACCGACGAACTCGTAGTCGTCGTCTGCCAGGTACACCTCGCCGTCGTCGACCGTCACCTCGACGTCTGGCAGGTACGCGCCCTCGCAAGGGCCGTAGGTACACAGTCCCGTGTCGGATTCGAAGTACGCGCCGTGGTTCTCGCAGACGATCTCGCCGTTGCGCATCGGTGCGCCGGACCCCTTGTCGAGGTGGATGTGGGTGAAGTGCTGGCAGTAGTTGAGCCACCCAGCGACGTCGCCGTTCTGTCGCACGAGAATCGCTTCTCTCACCTCGTCGGTCTCGACGTCTCGAAGCCGAAAGAGGTGCGTGGTGTCGTCCGGAACTGCCTCGAGGTCGGTGATCCGATCGTCGTCCATCGTCGGCGGATATCGACCGATCGGACTTATACGGTCGGATATCGGCTCGCACCGGGCCAACGTTTACCGTGCCGCCTGCAGAACGCCCGCCATGGACGACCTCCTCGTCTACGGTTCGTACGGCTACACGGGTCGGTTGATCGCACGCGAAGCCGTCTCGCGGGGAGGTGCGCCGGTCGTCGCCGGCCGCGACGCAGAGCGGGTCACGGCCCTGGCCGACGCCCTCGGCGTCGAGGGGCGAGCGTTCGGCCTCGAGTCGGACGTCGCCACACACCTCGACGGCTTCGCGGCCGTCTGCAACTGCGCCGGGCCGTTCGTCGACACCTGCGATCCGCTGGTCGAGGCGTGTCTCGAGACCAGGACGGACTACCTCGACGTTACGGGTGAGGTAGCGGTATTCGAACGACTCGGCGGCCAGAACGGGCGGGCAGAGCGAGCGGGGGTGACGCTCCTCCCGGGCGTCGGGTTCGACGTCGTCCCCTCTGACTGCCTGGCGACGTACCTCCACGAACGGCTCCCGTCGGCGGACGACCTCGCGGTTGGGGTCACGAACTGGGGGTCGCTCTCTCGCGGGACGCTGGTGACGGCGATACGGAACCTCGGAAGCGGTGGCGTCGTCCGCCGCAACGGTCGACTCATCCGCGTGCCGACGGCCTACGACACCCGCACGTTCGACTTCGGACGCGGGCCGACGACGACCGTCACGGTCCCACTCGGCGACGTCGTGACGGCCGCTCACAGCACCGGCGTCGAGAACGTCGCCGTCTACGTCGACCTGCCGGATCCCGTGATCCGCGCGATGAAGGCCGGACGCCCACTCGAGTCGCTGCTGGGAAGCTGGCCGATCAGGCGGTGTCTCGAGCGAGTGGTCGAAACCACCGTCGACGGCCCGGACGCGGCCGAACGGGAACACGGCGAGGCGGTCGTCCAGGCGGCAGTGACCGACGGCGACCGAACCGAACGCGCACGCCTGTGGACGCCGAACACGTACGCGCTGACGGCCGACGCCGCGGTCAGCGCGGCCCAGCGCGTGCTCGAGGGGGACGTCCCGTCGGGGTATCAGACGCCGTCGACGGCTTTCGGTCACGAGTTCGTCCTCGACCTCGAGGGGGTCGAGCGCGAACTGCTCCCGTCGCCGAGGCAGGTTCAGTAGTGCTCGTTCTCGACGCGTTTGTCGAACAGTCGCGCGAGCAGGTCCGTCACCGGTCCGCCGCCGACGTCGATGCCGTCGACCGATTCGACGGGGCGAATCTCCCACGAGGAGTTCGTGAGAAAGACCTCCTCGGCCTCGCGAACCTCGGCCGGCTCGTACCACTTCTCGTGGGTCGGAATCCCGGCCTCTGCCGCCAGCTCGAGGACGACACGTCTGGTGACTCCCGGGAGCACGGGGCCGTCGGTCGTCGGCGTGTGGAGCCCGTCGTCGGCGACGAAGAAGACGTTGCTCGTCGCCCCCTCCGCGACGTAGCCCTCGAGGTCGCGGATCAGCGCCTCGTCGGCGTCGTACAGCTCCTGACGGGCGAGAATCCCGTTTATGTAGTTGTGCGTCTTCGCCGTCGACGGGATCGCCTCGTCGGGCACGCGGCGCGTCCGGACCGTCTGGAGCGTCGCCGGCCCGTCCCAGACGGGGTCGCCCTCGAGGCCGCCACGCGGGAGCGGGTCGACGGAGACGACGACCGTCGGATCGACCTCGGGACGGGGAGTGAGCTTCCCTGGCTGGACGCCGCGCGTGATCGAGAGCCGCGCCGAGGCGTCCTCGAGGTCGTTCGCCGCGAGCGTCTCGTCGATCCGCGCCCGAAGATCCGCCCGCGAGAGGCCGTGCTCGAGGGAGAGCGCCTCGCAGGTGCGCTCGAGGCGGTCGGCGTGTGCGTCCCACTCGAACACCGTCCCGCCGTAGACGCGTACGGTCTCGAACGCGCCGTCGCCGTACCGGAAGCCGCGATCGGCGACGGACACCGTCGCCTCGCTGGCTGGAACGAGGTCGCCGTTTACGTGATAGATGCGCTCGTCGCTCATCGACGCTCACCGGCGCGTTCGGCCGCGAGTGCACAGAAGTTTTCGACCAGCCGCTTGCCGACCTCGAGCGAGATCGACTCGCCGCTCGTCCCGTCGCCGGTCGTGCCGTCGTCGACCTCGCGCGTGAGGATGCTCTCGGGGTGGAACTGAACTCCAACGTGGGGTTTCTCGCGGTGACGGACCGCCATCAGCACCTCGCGTTCGTCTACGGTCTGGGCCGTCTCGAGCAGGCAGTCGGGCAGATCCGCCCGTTCGACGGCCAGCGAGTGGTAGCGTCCGACCTGGAACCGGTCGGGCAGTCCCGCGAAGATTCCGTCGCCGTCGTGGGCGACGACGGAGGGCTTGCCGTGGACGACCTCGGGTGCGTGGACGACGGGCGCGCCGTGGGCGGCACACAGCGCCTGGTGACCGAGACAGACTCCCAGGATGGGGTAGTCGGTCTCGGCGAACAGCGGGATCGAGACGCCGGCGTCCGCCGGCGTTCCGGGGCCGGGCGAGACGACGATGCCCGTCGGATCGAGGTCGTAGACGCCCTCGAGGCCGATCTGGTCGTTGCGACGGACGATCACCTCGTCGGCGACCTCGCCGACGTACTGGACGAGGTTGTAGACGAACGAGTCGTAGTTGTCGATCACCAGCAACCGTTTGCGCTGCGGTCTGTCACGCTGGTGGCTTCGCCACACAGCGCGACGTCCCTCGGCAAAAGGTTGATCAAAACCCTTCCTCCCTCCCTCCGGTCGGTCGTCGGGCCGCTCGCTCGCGTTCGCTCGCTCACGGGCACTGCACTCGTCGCTCATGGTCGATCACCTTCGTCGGCCTCGAGTGCCATCGCCGCCCGGTCGCCGAGGGCGTCGTCGACCGCCGTAATCAGTGCTCGCGCCTTGTCGAGCGTCTCGTCGTACTCGCGGTACGGATCGGAGTCGTGGACGATCCCCGCACCGACCCGCAGGTGGTACTCGTCGCCGTGGCGGACGAGCGTCCGGATCACGATGTTCAGGGTCGCCCGGCCGTCGAACCCGAAGATTCCCACGCTGCCGGTGTACGGCCCTCGCCGCGTGGCCTCGAGTTCGTCGATGATCTCCATCGTTCGGGGCTTCGGTGCGCCGGTGATCGTTCCGCCGGGGAAGACGGCGGCGATGGCGTCGGCGAGCGTCGCACCCTCGCGAAGCCGGCCGGTCACGTTCGAGACCAGGTGCATGACTTCGGAGTAACGGTCGACCCGTCGGTACTCGTCGACCGCGACGCTGCCGTAGGCACACACCTTCCCGAGGTCGTTTCGCTCGAGATCGACGAGCATCGCGTGCTCGGCCCGCTCTTTCTCGTCGCCGAGCAGGTCGGCCTCGAGGCGCTCGTCCTCGGCTGCAGTCTCCCCGCGTGGCCGGGTGCCGGCGATCGGTTCCGTCCGGACGACGTCGCCGTCGCGCTCTCGCTGACGCCGCCCGCTCGAGTCTGTCGAGGCGCGTGACGGTGCGCGCTCGAGCAGGAGTTCGGGGCTCGCGCTCACGAGTTCCGCGCCGCGAAACTCGAGCAGACAGGAGTAGGGCGCGGGGTTCACTCGACGAAGCGCGTCGTAGGCGGCGACCGGGTGGACGGCCGCCGGCGCGACGAGTCGCTGGGAGACGTTCGCCTGGAAGGTGTCTCCGTCGCGGACGTACGCTTTGACCCGGCGGACGCGGTCGGCGAACGCCTCGCGACCGCAGTCGCTCTCGAACGTGACCGCCGGCGCTGAGACGGGCGGGTCGTCTATCGACGGCTCCCCGTCGAGGGTACGGCGGGCGAGATCGAGCGCCCGCTCGCGACCCCGTTCGTACGCCGCGTCCGGGTCGTCACCGACGCGCGGACAGGCCGCGATTCGCAGCGTCGTCTCGCCGTCGTCGGAACTTCTCGAGTTCTGATTGGTCGTGTCGGTCGGTTCCTCCCACGCCGCGAGCCGATCGTAGACGGCGACCTCGAGTCGCGGTAACCGGCGGTCGTCGACGGCCGACCCGGGCAACTCCTCGAGTTCGCGGGCGACGTCGTAGGAGAGCCAGCCGATCGCACCGCAGGGGTAGGGGATCGAACAGTCGCCGCGGGAGAGCGCGTCGCCCTCGAGCAGTCCTTCGAGCGCTGCAAGCGTCGGGGAGCGGTCGTCGCTCGCTCGAGCGACGGCGTCCGGGCCGACGGTGAGTCGGTCGACGGGATCGACGCCGAAGTAGCCCCAGCCGGGCTGTCCGCCGGTCGTCTCGAGGAATGCGCCGTCGGCGTCGGCTCCGCCCCGGGCACGACGGTAGGCGAGAAAGGGGTCGTCCACCCGGACGCGAACTTCGACGGGGACGCGGACGCTTTCGACGCCCCGCTCGGGCGGGGTTCGGGTTTCGTCGCCCGGTTCGTAACCACCGGGTGCGTCGGCGACGGCCGAGCGGAACGAGTCGGCCGTCGTGACGACGTACGGCTCGGTCATGCCGAGAACCTGGCAGGGGTCGCGTAACCGTCTTGCGGTTCGTTCGATCTCACCGGGAAAACGGGCGTCTGCGCTGTCGACTCGAACGTCCGATCCGCTAGCGGACTTCCGCCCGGTCGATCCAGCCCTGGATGCGCGTCTCCGAGATGTCCGTCTGCTCGGCAAGTTCGGCCGCGTCTGCGGCCGCGAGTTCGCCGACGGTCTCGACGCCGGCGCCGGCGAGGCGGTCGGCGTAGGCCGGACCGATGCCCTTGATCTCGTCGACCGGTTCCGGGTTCGGTTCGGGTTCGGGCTCGGGTTCGGGTTCGGGTTCCGATTCAGGCTCGGACTCCGATTCCACGTCGGGTTCGGGTTCCGACTCGAGATCGGACTCCGGTTCTGGTTCGGGTTCTGACTCCGGTTCCACGTCGGTTTCGGCCGACTCCGCTTCTTCGACCGGACTCTCGGCCGGTTCAGATTCCGACTCGGGAGTACTCGTGGTCGAGAAGTCGACGGCGTTCTCGTCGGACGGCGACGAGACGGGTCGGCTCGAGTCGGGTCGGCTCGAGTCGGCCGTCGCGTCGGATCGGCCGCTCTCGCGTTCGACGGTCACACCCACGTCCCGCTCTCGCCGACGGTCCGACCGGGAGTCGCCGAGCCCCAGCAGCGACTTCAGTTTCTGGAGGATCGCCATTACCTCGACGTAGAGGGTTGTCACACTTAAAGTCGTTTGATCGTGGCAGTAACGCTACTCGAACAGTCTCCCGGGCTACAGCCTCGACCGCAGCGCGTCGTTCATCGCCTCGACGGGCGCGGATTCGCCCGTCCACCGCTCGAACGCCTCGACGCCCTGGTAGAGGAGCATCCACGCGCCGTCGACCGTCGTCGCTCCTCGCTCGCTCGCCTCGCGAAGCAGGCGCGTCTCGAGCGGGCTGTAGACCGCGTCGAGCACCGTCAGGTCGGCGTGTAACGCCTCGGCCGGGACCGGCGAGACGTCCTCTTCCATCCCGACGCTGGTCGCGTTCACGAGGACGTCGGCGTCGGAAAGCAGGTCAGAGAGCGACTCGAGGCCGTGACCCGACGCGTTCGGGACCGCCGCCGCGAGGTCGTGTGCGCGCGACTCGGTCCGGTTTGCGATCGCGACGGTCGCGCCCGCGTCGGCGAGGCCGAAAGAGATCGCGCGACCCGCACCGCCTGCGCCGACGACGACGGCCGTCGCCCCCTCGAGGTCGGCGTCGCCGCGCTCGAGCGCCCGAATCGCGCCGGCAGCGTCGGTGTTGTGGCCCGTCGGCGTCCCCTCGCCCGAGAAGTCGATCGTGTTGACCGCGCCGATCCGCGAGGCCAGATCGTCGGGGTCGACGTACGCGAGGACGTCTTGCTTGAACGGGATCGTCACGTTCAACCCCCGAATTCCGAGCGCGTCGGCGCCGCGTATCGCCGACTCGAGGTCGTCCGGGGCGGGCTCGAAGGTGACGTACCGCGCGTCGAGACCGAGTTCGTGGTACGCAGCCTCGTGCATCGGCGGCGACAGCGAGTGACCCACCGGATTGCCGAGTAGACCGAAGACGTGCATACTCGCACTCGAGGCGGCGGGGGCATAATCGGTCCGACTCCGGCAGCGTTTCGAGCGACGGACACGGCGAATCGCGTTTCGCACCGCTTATACGACCCTCGAGAGTACTTCCGCGCATGCTCCTCGAGGGGGTCGCCCGCTATCTGTTACTGCTGGTTGGCGGCGTCGTCGCGCTGTACGCCGGTGCCGAGTTGCTCGTCGCCGGTGCGAGACGACTCGCGCTCGGCCTCGGCCTCCGGGCGGCGACCGTCGGCGTGACGATCGTCGCCTTCGCGACGACCGCCCCCGAGTTGTTCGTCTCGATCATCGGCGCACTCGAGGTTTCGACGGACATCGGACTGGGCGCGATCGTCGGTTCGAACGTCGCGAACATCGGCCTCGTCCTGGGCGTGTCGGCCCTGATCAGCCCGCTGACGATCAGCGACACCACGATGCGCCGACACGTCCCCTTCATGGTGCTCGCCGCGGTGTTGTTACCGATCCTCGGGCTGGACGGCCGGATCGGCCGACTCGAGGGCCTGCTCTTCTTGTTCGTCCTCGCCGGATTTACGGCCTACTTGCTGTACTACCTCGGAGCCGACCCCGCACCGGCGGTTGACGACCCCGACGCGGGAGCGGGGATCGCTGCTCGCGACGTCGTGTTCGTGATCGGCGGACTGCTCGTGCTCGTACTCGGGTCGCGCTGGCTCATCAGCGGCGGTCGCGGCATTCTCGCCGCGATGGGCTTTTCGGACCTGTTCATCGGGCTGACCGTCCTCGCACTCGGCACCTCGCTGCCGGAACTCGCAGCGTCGGTCGTCGGCGCGGTCCGGGGTCACGCCGAGTTCTCGGTCGGCAACGTCGTCGGCTCGAACATCTACAACGTCCTGGCGGTGCTGGGCGTCGTCGCACTGATCGCCCCCATCTCCATCTCCACGAGCACGCTTCGATTCGAACTTCCCGCGATGGTCGCGTTCACGCTCGGGCTGGTCGCGATGATGTCCGTCGGCGATCGGTTGACGCGCGTCGACGGTGCGATCCTCGTCGCGGGATACGGCGCGTTCGTCTACCTGTTGTTCCCGTGAGCGCAGTCGACGCTGACGCTACCTGACCTCGTGATCACACGAAAACGACGGTCGTGGCGGCACAATCGGCCGTCAGACAGACGCACGCTCCCGTTCGGCGGCGTCTACGTCGTCGGCCGCCCCGTCACGTTCGAACGACGCTTCGATCGGATCCGGCGCGTCCGACTCGAGTGCAGCGAGGCAGTCGGCGGCGGTGAACACGTCGTCGCCGTCGGAGCAGGGGGCGACACACTGGAGCTCGTCGTCCTCGTAGACGGCCAGACAGATCATCGGCACCACGAGTTCCGAACGGGACGTCCGGGCGACCATCGACGAGACGTCGCGACGGTCGAACGCCGGACGGAGCGTGTAGCCGTTGCGGTCCGCCCAGGACCGAAACTCCGCGACCGTCGAAGCGACGGCGGTGTCGGCGCTCGCGACCGCGTCGGTCTCGCACTGTCGACCCCAGGTCTCGACCCGGAGGGCGGTTATCTCACCGTCGCCCTCGAGCCGTCGCAGCCTGTCGACGACGTCGTCGACGACGTCGGCCACCGAGGCGGGGATACGCTCGCGAACCCGGAGTTCGACTCGTCTCGACCGTGAAGAGGTGGCGTTCGCTTCGGTCATGGTGGGTTACACGCAGGCGTAGACGCGATCACGCCGTGTGACGAGTTCTAGCTCCGTGAGCGAGTCGAGCACGCTCAGAATCGTGATCTTCGTGAGAGAAAGTATCTCCTGCAGTTCGGTCACGGTGGCACCGTCCGTGACCAGCAGACAGAGGTACACGAGTTTCGCTCGTGGTGACGTGATCGCGTTCGGTATCGATGTACGACGTCGTTCGTCGAGTTGCATGTATCGTCACGAGGGCGGAGGTCTGGTATTGGTATACCCTTCCTAAATCCAGTAAATATCAGATTACGGTGGTGATTTCGGTTGAATCAGGCCGTTCAGCGAGTGGTTTTTGATAACACGTCACACATAATCACGGTGGGTAATGACTACCTACAGAGTCGATCCAGCAGTGCGAGTGCAGCGCGGGACGAACGCCCGTCGGTCGCCAGCGACACGACACCTCGCGAGAAGGGACGGCGTCGGGCCGATGGCCACGATCGAAACGGAGCGTATTCAGGGTCGCGCCGTCGAGAGACTCGTGTGATCGCGATCGTCGAAAGCCGTGCCGACCGCGCCTCCGAGCACGTCTGTACGTTTCTCCGGGAGCTCGCCGACTGGGAACGACTCGAGGACGACACCCGTCCCGACGCCGAGGGCGGTGGCCGCTGGTATCGAACCGAGGGTGCCGAACTCCGATCGTTCGACGACTTCCACCTCGACCTCGAGCGACCCGTCGAGGCGTTCGACTGCGACCCCGACCTGCTCGTCTTCGCGTCGCGCCACTCCGGCGACACCGGCCCGCTGTTGACCGGCCACTTCACCGGCAACTTCGGGCCGGCGGAGTACGGCGGAGACGACCACGCGCTCGCGGCGGCCTGTCCCAACGCGCTCGTTCGCCTGCTCGAGGCGTTCGACGAGTACGCACCCGAGGGCTACGACGTGGGTATGGAGTGTACCCACCACGGGCCGACCGACGTCGGCGTCCCCTCCCTGTTCGCGGAGCTGGGAAGCGACGACGAGCAGTGGGACGACCCCGACGGGGCCGAGGCCGTCGCTCGGGCGATCCTCGCGCTCCGCGGCGTCTCGCCCCACCGGGACAGACAGCTCGTCGGCTTCGGCGGCACCCACTACGTCCCCCGGTTCGAACGTATCGTCCGCGAGACCTCGTGGGCCGTCGGCCACGTCGGTTCGGAGTGGGCCCTCGAGGACATGGGCGACCCCGACGAACACCGCGACGTCCTCGAGGCAGCGTTCGAGTGCAGCGAGGCCGACCTCGCCGTCGTCGAAGACGCGAGACCGGACCTCGAGGCCGTCCTCGAGGACCTCGGCTACCGCGTCGTGAGCGAAACCTGGCTCCGCGAGGTCGACGACCGCCCGCTCGAGACGGTCGAGTCGATCGAGCGCGAACTCGGAGCCGTCGACGACGGCGTCCGGTTCGGAGCCCGGCGGACGGACTCGTTTACCGTCGTCGACCTCCCCGTCGAGGTGATCGAGGCAGCCGAGGGAATCGACCCCGATCGGGTCTGGGACGCCGTCGAGGAACGAACTGTCGCGTTCGAGACCACGAACGGTGCGAGTCGCGTCGGCAAGCGGGCCGCGATCGGCGACGAGGACGTCCGTGAGACGCTCGTCGAGGCGCTCGCAGCCGTCCTCGAGGAGAAGTACGATTCGGTGCGGATCGAAAGCGACGCCGTCGTCGTCGAGGAGCGTGCGTTCGATCCGGACCGCGCCAGCGAACTGGGCGTCCCGGAGGGACCGAAGTTCGGCCAGCTCGCGGCGGGCGAAGAAGTCGAAGTCGACGGCGAACTGGTCAGTCCCGAGGCAGTTCGCGTCGACGAAACGCACAGGTTCTCGTTCTGACCGGTAGCGAAGACGATGGTAATAACTTTTAGTCGCAGACTCGACCGGGGTAGTCGGCGTGCGGATCTGGACAAGTAAAACAAAATTTCGTTGTCAGACGGATGTCTGACGTGTAGGGGAAAGGTAATTACACTCCATATACTATACCGGGCCAAGAATGGACTCGATTGTCGAAGACGCTATCGACGAGGCCGAAGACGGGGGGCAAGCGGAGTTCCCCGGGGAGGCCGATTCAAATGCGGAGAACGCGTCGGGGACGATGACCGACGACGAGCTGGCCGACGTACTCGAGGACCTCCAGACCGACATCACGGTCGTCGGCTGTGGCGGTGCCGGCGGCAACACCGTCGACCGCATGCAACAGGAGGGGATCCACGGCGCGAAACTCGTCGCCGCCAACACCGACGTCCAGCACCTCGTGGAGATCGAGGCCGACACCAAGATCCTGATGGGCGAGCAGAAAACCGGCGGTCGCGGTGCCGGCTCGCTCCCGCAGGTCGGCGAGGAGGCCGCCCTCGAGAGCCAGCAGGACATCTACGACGCCATCGAGGGCTCGGACATGGTGTTCGTCACCGCCGGACTCGGCGGCGGCACCGGCACCGGTTCCGCCCCGGTCGTCGCGAAGGCTGCCCGTGAGGCCGGCGCGCTAACTATCTCGATCGTCACGACGCCCTTTACCGCGGAAGGTGAGGTCCGGCGGACCAACGCCGAAGCCGGCCTCGAGCGCCTGCGTGACGTCTCCGATACGGTCATCGTCGTCCCGAACGACCGCCTGCTCGACTCGGTCGGCAAACTCCCCGTCAAACAGGCGTTCAAGGTGAGCGACGAGGTGTTGATGCGCTCGGTGAAAGGGATCACCGAACTCATCACGAAACCCGGCCTCGTCAACCTCGACTTCGCCGACGTCCGCACCGTCATGGAACGGGGCGGCGTCGCCATGATCGGCCTCGGCGAGGCCGACTCGGAGGCGAAAGCCGAAGACTCCGTGAAGACGGCGCTGCGATCGCCCCTGCTCGACGTCGACATCTCCGGGGCGAACTCCGCGCTCGTCAACGTCACCGGCGGCAACGACATGTCCATCGAGGAAGCCGAGGGCGTCGTCGAGGAAATCTACGACCGCATCGACCCCGACGCGCGCATCATCTGGGGCACCTCGATCGACGAGTCCCTCGAGGGGTCGATGCGAACGATGATCGTCGTCACCGGCGTCGAGTCCCCGCAGATTTACGGCCGTCCCGAGAGCGAGGCCGTCCAGCCCGGCGACGACGACATCGACTTCGTCGACTGACGGCTCACAGAGCGCGCTCTCCTCGCCCGTTCGGAGACGCCGTTTTCACGCCGGCCGTGACCGTCGCGGCGAGTCGTACGGCCTACGAGTCCATCCGCGCCGATCCGGCGCAGTCCGTATTCTCGAGTCCATAACTGATACTACTGGACAACAGGATTCACACATCGATCGCACTCGAACGGCCATCGCCAGCGGCGACGGGCCGTGAGACGCGATCGAACGTGCACTGACTGCGTAGTATAAAAGCGAGAGAGACGTCTGTCGGCGATCGAGACGCCGGACTGTTCAGTCGTCTGCCGTCGCCGCTTCGTTCGAGGACCGCGCGTCGACGTCGTCCTCGATGCTCGGCGGGTACTTCCCGCGCTCGAGTTTCAGATCCGACTGCGGGCGGGCCATGCAGGTCAGCGCGTACCGTTCGGCCTCCGCCTCGGTGAGTCCACGGGCGGCCGGTTGGGTGACCTCGCCCTCGAGGATCTCCGCCGAACACGCCAGACACATCCCGACGCGACAGGAGTACTCCTGGGCGATCCCCTCCTCGAGGCAGCGGCTGAGGATCGTCTCCGTGTCCGAACACGTGATGGTCTCGCCCGTGCCGACGAACTCGACGGTGTACTCTGTCATGACCCCGGATACGGGTAGCCCGGACTTTACTTTTTATGGACGTTTTGGCCCCTGGAAAGCGACAGATTGCAAGAAAAACGTTTTCTCGTTCCGGACTACACACACGGGTTATGAGTGCCCAGGAGCAGTCCGCCGACGCCCCGACGGCGACCCAGTCGCCGGACGCGGTCGTCGTCGGTGCGGGGACCGCCGGCTGTTACGCCGCGGCGACGATCGCTCGAGCCGGCTACGACGTAATCGTCCTCGAGCGAAAGACGGAGGAGGAAGCGGGACACATCGCCTGTGGCGACGCCCTGAAGGGGGCCGACGCCTTCCCCGAGGCGATCCCAAAGGAGAAACTCGAGCCTGCGTTCACGAACACCGGCGTCGACCACGGTCGCTTCGAGATCCCACAGGAGGACACCGTCCTCGAAATCCCGATCCCGGGAGAACTCGCGGTCATCGACCGCTGGAAGTACGGACGACTGATCATCGAGGGTGCGAGCGAAGCGGGTGCGGAGTTTCACTACGACACGGTCGTCCAGGACGTCCTCCAGGACGGCGACGGTCGAGTGACGGGCGTGAAAGCGACCCGGAACGGCCAGCCCCGAACCTACGAGGCCGACGTCGTGATCGACGGGGCCGGCTCGCTCTCGCTGTTGCAGGACAAAGTCGACTTCTCCTCGTCGACGTTCGACACGAACGTCAACTACTCGCAGTTCTGCTCGGCCTACCGGGAGATCGTCCACGTCGAGGAACCGGTCGAGTGGTCGGACGCGCTGGTGTTCAAGCCGACCGAACGCGCGGCGGGCTACCTCTGGTACTTCCCGCGTACCGACACCGAGATCAACGCCGGCCTCGGCTTCCAGATGACCGAAGAGCCGATGAAGCTCGTCGAAGACCTGAAACGCGACCTCCGCAACCGCGAGGAGTTCTCGGGCGCGCGCGTCGAGGACAAACTCGGCGCGGCCCTCCCCACCCGCAGGCCGTACGACTCCGCCGTCCACCCCGGGTTCGTGGCCGTCGGCGACGCCGCAGGGCACGTCAACCCGACCACCGGCGGCGGCATCGCGGGCGCGGCGTACGCCGGCAAGTACGCAGCCGACCAGGTGATCGAGGCCCTCGAGTCCGGCGACGTCAGCGAGGAGACCCTCTGGCGGTACAACGAGCGCGTGATGGACCACTACGGCGCACGCTACGCCGCGCTGGACGTCTACAACATCCTCTCGACGGCTGTCGACGTCGACGACCTGATGGGACTGCTCGCGGCGATGCCCGGCGACAAACTCGCCGAGGCGCTCTACTCGGGCAGCACGAACATCGGCTGGAAGCTCAAACTCGAGGCGCTACTCAAGAGCCGCGGCCACTGGGGGACGATCTGGAACCTCTACCAGACGAAGCGCCGCGCCGACGAGATCCTCGCCCACTACGAGCGCTACCCCTCGAGTCCGGACGGGCTCGCCGACTGGCAACGCGAGCGCGACGATCTGATGGAGGCGGTCTACGAGACGACGGGGGCCGATCCCAAGTATTAGCACCGACCTTTTGCTCTGCGGGCCGTGCCGCCCTCGGCAAAAGCTCGAGCAAACGCCTCCTCCTTTCTCTCCGCTCGCATTGCTCGCTTCGAGCCATAACGCTTGCTGTAGTCATCACCGGAGAAACCACGAGCTGTCTGGCGGGTTTCGGAAAACAGGAACGGCAGACATTGTCAGTCGTCGTCCCGCTCGCTCACTCCGTTCGCTCGCGGTGGGTGACGGTGGGCCGCCTGCCCTCCCCCGGGTCGCGGGCTTCTCACGGGGTTCGAAGCCCGCTCCCGGCCGGCGGTCGGGATGGTCGTCGATCACCCGACGTACGACCGGAGCCGTTCGACGCGCTTCTCGGTCGGTGGATGTGTCCCGAAAACCGTGCGTGCGACGAACCGACGCGTGCGATCGAAAAAGCGGTGTTCCTCCCACGGCGGCGGCACGATCGAGAACGCAGCCGCGGTCCCACGGTCGCGCAGGTCCGTCGTCGGGCGAGCCTCGAGGTCGCGATCGAGCGTCTCGAGGGCGCTCGCCAGCGCTGCGGGGTCGCCGGTGATCGCGACGGCCCCGTCGTCGGCGGCGTACTCCCGGCCCCGCGAGACGAGGAAGACGTACCACCGGCTCGCGGCTCGGACCAGCATCGAGAGGGGCTCGACGACGGGGTTGTAGCCGTACCGGCTGCGGGCGAGTTTCGCGACGGCACCGGGCGCAGACAGCGCCGTCAGCACCGCGGTGTCCCGGTTGGCGACGTGGGCAAGTTCGTGCGCGACCACGGCCTCGAGTTCGCGCTCGGAGAGCGTCTCGACCAGTCCTCGAGAGCAGACGAGCGTCGATCCAGCGGGGCGATAGCCCACCGTCAGTGCGACGGGAGTCTCGTGCTCGAGCACTCTTATCTCGGGTGCCGGGAGGTCGGCCTGTCCAGCGATACGAGTGACGATCGACTGGAGAGAGGCGTGAGCCGAGGCGTCGTCGACGGCCGAGCGGTCGGAACTCGAGCCTGCGACTCCGACGACCTGTCTCGTCGATTCGCCGTGCGCGAGGGTCTCGAGGTCGAACTGTCCCTCGAGGTTCCGGAGGATGGCGGTGTCGGCAGCGAACTCCGCGCGAATCGCACCGCCGACGTGGATGCCCACGAACGCGACGGCACTTACGGCGGCAAGCGAGACGGCGATCGTCTCGGCGGATGCGAGGGTCGCTGCCCAGTAGCTGCTTCCAGCCGCAACGAGTACGGCGACGGTCGCCGGGATGGCTGGATGACGGCCCACGGTCCGCTCGAGTCGGGCGCGAACACGCCGGACCTCGTCCGTGATGCCGTAGACGTCGTCGGGATCGACGGGCTCCTCCTCGGCGCTTTCGGCGGCGCGGTGCTCGACGGCGTCTCGCATTCGATCGACGTGGTCGGGAGCGAGGATCGAACCCACGACGAGCCAGCAGAGCGCGGCCACGACGAGGAGGGCGAACCCGGGCCAGTAGGCGACGCTGAGGTAGCCGACGGCGAAGACGCCCACGACGAGCCAGTTGCCGCCGGCCGTGCGCTCGTCGTCGACGTCGTCTCTCGAGCGGAGCCACTCGTGAGCGGACCAGACGTAGCCGGCCGTCAGCAGGTAGAAAAACGCGAGCAAGACGAGGAGTGCAAACACCGTCTCGGGAAGTGCCGAGCGCAAGAACGGTAACGTGGCCAGCGCGATCAGCAGCGACGAGAGCAACAGTACGTACGAGGCGAGTTCCACGGTGCCCTGGGCGAGCGCACCCGCCGGTTCCGAGCGTTCGCGAGCCGTCCGGACGGTCCGAAGCGACAGTTCGACGATCGCCAGACAGGGAACGGCAACGGCGACGACGAGCGTGACGGCGAGCGCTTCGCCGGCGAGTCCGGAGACGGCATCGGGAAGATACTCTGGTGACGAAAGTGCCGCCACGCCGTAGTGAATGCCCGCGTAGACGGGGACGGCGACGAGCAGGAGGGCCGCGCCGATGACGGCACTCGAGAGCACGAGACAGCAGGCGGCGGCGACGACCGTCCGGACGAGGAGGCTGGCGCGGGTACGGACCGACGTCACGGCGGAGCCACCTCGAGCGGGCACGGACTGGATCGGATGGAGGGACACTGTTGGGGACGCACGTTGGTCGAACGATCGATTTCGAGCGTCAAATAGGTCACTCTGGTTGCCTACAGAACGAATCTCATCGTCTCGTACGGACGACTGTCGATCACTTCCAGTGCAACTGCGGCCGGCCTGCGGGTGCACCAGAAAATCGGTACAGCAGATCCTATCAGGGATGCTCGTGACCGATCCGTTCGATCGTCTCAGCGAGCGTCTCGACGCCGTGGCGGATGCTCTCCTCGTCGACGTCGAACGTCGAGGTGTGGTGGCCGCCGGGGTGGTCGGTGCCGACGCCGACGTAGCAGGCGAGGCCGCCGTTTTCCTGGACCGTCTGCATGAGGTACGTGGCGTCCTCGCTCCCGCCGAGGTCGTCGCGCTCGAGGATTCGGTCGACGCCGTCGACCTCGCGGGCGACGTCGCCGACGATCGAGACGAGCGCGTCGTCGCTGCGCGCGCTCGGCGCTTCCGCGCCGGTCTCGATCTCGACCTCGCAGTCGTGCATCTCCGCCGCCGACCGGAGGATCCTGCGGGCGTGCTCGTTCGTGTACTCCATCAGTTCGGTCGTCTCACCGCGTACTTCGGCGACGACGCGCGCCTCCTCGGCGACGATGTTGGCCGCGGTGCCGCCCTCGACGACGCCCGCGTTGACCCGGGTCGCACCGTCCGCGTGGCGGGGGATCGCATAGAGATTCTGGACGGCCGTCGCGAGCGCCTGGATCGCGTTTCGTCCCTCCTCCGGGCGCGCGCCGGCGTGAGAGGATTTACCCCTGAACGTCGCCTCGAGGTGGCTCACCGCGAGGAAGCCGTCGATGCCGGCGACGATCTCACCCGTGGGGTGGTCGAGACCGACGTGGGTCGCGAGCAGGTAGTCGACGTCCTCGATGTGCTCGCTTTTCGCCATCGACTTGCCGCCGCCGACGATCTCCTCGGCGGGCTGGAAGAAGACCTTCAGCGTACCCGAGAAGTCGCTCTCCTGGACGGCCTCGAGGACGCCGATGCCGATCGTCGCGTGGGCGTCGTGACCGCAGGCGTGCATCGCGCCCTCGTGTTCCGAGCGAAAGCCTTCGGCGGCGGGGCGGTGTTCGGAATCCGCCGACTCCTCGAGCGGCAGGGCGTCGACGTCGACGCGGAGGCCGACGGTCGGTCCCTCGCCGCGGTCGACGACGGCGACGGCACCCGTGTATCCGCCCTCGAGTTTCTCGAGGACGGCCTCGTCTGCACCCGCGTCGCGGGCGCGTTCGTACCACTCCTCGAGTTCCGACTCGTCCGGAACGCCCATGCGGTGGTCGCCCGCGATGGCCTCGCGGCCGACGTACAGTTCGTCGAGGTCGAACTCGAGGTCCTCGAGTGCCGCGACGATCCGTGCAGTGGTGTAAAACTCCCGCCAGGCGGGCTCCGGTTTCCGGTGGAGTTCGCGTCGAAGGTCGATCAGTCGGTCCTCGGTGATCTGCTGGCTCATGCTCTCACAATGGGACGGTCACCATTATAGTAGCCACTGAAAGGCGGTGTACACTCCCTCGCGACCGCTTTGGTACAGATCCATTGACTGTAGACGTGCCGTGGTCGTCTTTCGTCGCCGAATGCGCCCTCGAGGCCGAGGGGTCGGCCAGGCGGCGGGATCGGGAATACAGTTATAGGGTCGAACATTGTCGTAGCAGGGACGATGAGCAACGCTACCGATGGACCCGGCGACGAATTCACACAGGTGACCGGTTCGGAGGAGCCACGGATCGAGTTCTACGGCGGGCGGGGGATGAGTGCACTCCCGATCCTGATCTTCATCGTGTGGGCGATCTTCCAGACGGCGCTTTTGCGCATCGCCGACGAACCCGGCCTCGTCGCCGGCATGCTGATCGGATTGATCGTCGGAATGTTCTTCGTGAAAGGAAGCTGGACGACATACGCGAGTACGATCTTCGAGGGGATGACCCAGCCGGTCGCCGTGACGGCGATCGTCGCCTGGATCTGGGCCGGGATGTTCTCTACGACCCTCCAAGCGGGAGGCTTCGTCAGCGGCCTGGTGTGGCTCGCAGACGTGCTCGGCATCGGCGCGACCCTGTTTCCCGCCGCTACGTTCCTGCTTGCGGGACTGCTCGCGACCGGTATCGGTACCGGCTACGGGACGACGGTCGCGTTCGTCATCCTGTTTTTCCCGGCCGGCGTGTTGCTCGGCGCGAATCCCGTCTTGCTGTTCGGCGCGATCCTCTCGGGTGCGATCTTCGGTGACAACCTCGCGCCCGTCAGCGACACGACGATCGTGAGCGCGGTCACGCAAGACTCGGACATCGGCGGCGTCGTCGCCTCGCGATTCAAGTACGCCGTCGTCGCCGCGGTACTCGCGCTGGTCGCCTACGTCGTCGCGAGCGCGTCGATGCCCGGCCTCGACGTCACCGGCGATCAGGCCGAGATCCTCGTCGAGGAGAGCAACCCCATCGGTCTCGTCCACCTCCTCTCGATGGCCGTCGTCATCGGAACCGCGGTGGCGGGACGGCACATCATCGAGGCGATCTCCTGGGGGATCGTCGTCGCGTTCGTGCTCAACGTCGCCCTCGGCCTCGCGCCGATCTCGAGTATGATCGTCTTTCGCGCTCCCGAGGACGCACCGCTCGCCGACGCCCTCGGCGGCCTGCCAATCATCGAAATCGTCACGGAGACGAGCGATTTCAGCGTCGGCGTCGGCGGGAGCATCTACTCCGGCGCGCAGGGCTTTTTCGCGCTGAGCATCCTCGTCCTGTTTATCATCGCCGCCGCCCAGATCATGATCCGCGGCGGGGCGTTTCAGGCGGCACTCGACTGGTCGCTCGAGAACGTCGCGACGAACGTTCGCAACGCCGAGTTGACGATGGTCGGGTCGTCGATCCTCATCAACGCCGCGATCACGATCAACACCGCCGCGGAGGTCGCCATCGCCCCCTACATCGCCAAAGTGGGCGAGCGGTTCAACATCAACGGTTACCGACGCGCGAACATCCTCGACGCCAACACGTCCGCACTGGGTTACATCTTCCCCTGGTCCGGGGGCGTTCTCGTCGGCTTTTCCGCGATGAACGACCTCCCGGAGGAGTACGAGTGGTTCACCGAGGCGATGGTCGTCAACCCGGCAGACGTCTTCCCGTACGTCTTCCACGGCTGGCTGCTCGTGGCCGTGTTCCTCCTCGCGGCGCTGACCGGCTTCGGTCGCGAGTACGTCATCGACCGCCAGTCCGGGGAGGTGGCGCGCGTATGAGCCTCCTCGAGAAGTACCTGAAGGGGTGGCGGTTCCGCAGCGACCGGCCCGACCTCCCGGTGAACGAAGAGGTCGCGGTGTTCGTCACCGAACGGAACAGCGACGGAACCGGCGTCGCACAGATCGGCGACACGACGCTGTACGTCGAAGGTGTCGAGTCAGAGCACCTCGAGAAGCGCCTCCTCGTACACGTGACCGAGTACGATCCACAGGAGGGCGTCGGTCGCGGCGAGTTCCGCGAGGTCGTCGGCGAGAGTTCCTACACGACCCGATGACGGCTGCCGTCCCTGTTTTCCGAAACCCGCCGGACGCTCGCGGTTTTCGGGAACCGGCGTACAGCAGACGGTACGAAACGGGTCAGTTTCGCCGTCCCATCCCGTGGATCTGTTCGATCTCGACCTCGACGTGAATCGAGTCGGGAAACTCCCGCGCGGCGACGTTACGGGCGAACTCGTCGTGGCCGTGGATCTCGAGTTCTCGCGTGAAGGCGGTGTAGTTCCACGAGGGGAACATCCGTTCGTCGTCGGCGTGGAGCCGTCGGTGCTGGGGTGCGCTGAGTTTCTGGGGCGGATTGGAGTGGGGGCCTTTCAGTTCCGCGCCCTTGCGCTCGGCGGTCGATTTGATGTCCTCGACGATCCCCTCGAGTGCGGCTCTGTCGCCGCTTTGAAGCGTGAGACGGGTGACGAAGGTCATGGTTCGCTTGTACACTCGTCCACGGTCGTGCCGTAAAAACTTGCTGAGACGCGCCGACGACGAATCGGCGGTCCGATATTCACTTAACTACTCATACGTTATCTTGGGTAATGGCAGTCGAAGCTACGAGCGCAGGCGCGATCCTCTTCCGCGACACGCGGGGCCGGCGCGAGTATCTTCTACTCAAGAGCCGCCCGGGCGACTGGGAGTTTCCGAAGGGCGGTGTCGAAGGAGACGAAGAGCTACAACAGACGGCGATCCGCGAAGTAAAGGAAGAGGCAGGTATCGAGCAGTTTCGACTCATCGACGGCTTTCGCAAGGACTACGACTACGTCTTCGAGGCGAACGGCAAGACCATCCACAAGACCGTTCACCTCTTTATCGCGAAATCCTACGAGGCGAGTGCGGAACTTTCGAACGAACATCGCGACCTGCAGTGGCGCGATTACGAACAGGCGATAAACACCGTCACCCAGGACGGCCCCCGCGAGATCCTAGAGGACGCCCACGAGTTCCTCGACGATCTCGAGGAGGACGACGACCTCTAGACTCTCTCGAGCGGTCGGGAGTCGAAGTCGAAGTCGAAGCAATCGCGACGAGAGCTGTCGCACTCTCTGATCGGTTGTAGGAGACTTTATAATACCGTGACGTGTCGTCACCGTCATATGCTAGAGGATGGATTGTCGTACCCAGCTCGCGGAGATTGGATCGGTCGGATACTCATCGGCGGCGTACTCGGGTTCTTCTCGTTTCTCGTCGTTCCCGTCTTCTTCCTGCTGGGGTACTTCGTCCGCGTCCTCGAGACGTCGATCGAGGGCGTCGACGAACCGCCAGCGTTCGACGAGTGGGGCGAGTTGTTCGTCACGGGACTCGTCGCGTTCGTGATCACGTTCGCGTACTCGATCGTCCCGGTCGTCGTCTACTCGGTCGTCGTCTTCGGCCTGATCGGTGCCGGGGGCGCGATCGGCGGCGACGGCGGCGGGTTGCTGGCCGGCCTGGGACTCCTGTCGATGCTGGCGTTTCTTCCACTGCTGTTGCTTATCTACTACGTCGTTCCGGCAGCGCTCGCGAACTACGCCCGTCGCGGGACGCTCGGTGCCGGATTCGACGTCGACGCGATCAAGCCCGTCGTCCTGAGCGTCGACTACCTGATCGCCGTGCTCCTCCCGCTGGTCGTCGCGTTCGTCGTCTGGATCGTCGTCGGCATCCTCTTTGCCACGATCGTCGGTGCCCTGCTCGTGCCGTTCGTCCAGTTCTACGCGCAGGTCGCGATCTTCCGGATGTTCGGGCTCGCGTTCGCCGAGGTGCAGGGAAGCGAGTCGACCGGGACCGGTCCCGCCGCGCCGTCGGTCTGATACGGTCTGCTGTCCCGATTTTCCGTAGCGACCGCCCGACGGGACGCGGTCGGTGCGGGAAGAACGGACAGTAGTCCGTCCGAAAAGAGCCAACGTTTTTTCGCTGGAGGTCCTCGAGCCGTCCCAGTGACGTTCGACGCCGAGTTCGTCTTCGAACTCCGAACCTGCGGGTGGGCAGAGCGGACGTGGCCACCGGAGGCGACGACCGACGAGACGATCCTCGTCGCCCGCCAGCTCGGCACGAAACGGCGACGCTGGGACACGATCGTCCTCGAGTGCGATCCCGACGGCCTCCGGAAACGGGCGCGATTCGGCCGCAAGCGTCTCGACGGCGACCTCCTCGACGTGATTCGCCACGCTCCCGAGCAGTGGGGCTACTACCGCGACGTCCTCCCGGATCCCGGCTACCCGTGGCGATACGTCCGCGAGTCGATCCACGAGGCAGACGAGCGGGGCATCCTCGAGACGCGCCGGAACGGCAACCGCATCGAGATCCGCCGGAAGTGGGCCTACCCCGACTGGCTTCGTCGAATCGTCGCCATTGAGAACAAACCCGACCTCGACGCCAGCGCCGCCCGCGTCCTCGGCGACCAGCTCGAGTACGACGTCGCGATGGGGCTGGCAGACGAGGTCTGGGTCGCGACGCGCGCGACCGGCGAACACGTCGAACCGGCGCTGTTCGAAGACCTCCCGGTCGAGGCCGGCATCGTAGCGCTCGACCCGGAGACGCTCGAGGCCGACGTGGCGTGGTATCCCCGGGCGCTCGCGGTCGAGAAACCGGGAACGCGAATCCTCGAGCGGCCGACCGGCGGCGACCGCGACGGCTCGGCGGCCCGCTTCGAGTACGTCGATCCCGGCGAGAAGGAGAGGACGCGACTCGAGATCGCAGAACGGGCCTACGAACGCGGCTTTCGGTCGTTCGTCGACACGATGCGCCCGGACTGTCGATGGTTCGAACTCCGCAGTCGGGACCAGTTCCTCCCGTTCTGTGCGGCCACGGGGCGGTGTCAGACGGCCGCGGAGTGTTCGGGGTCGTGTCCGTCGTTCGAACCCGAGCCGCCGGCCTGGCGACAGCGTGGCTGGCCGATCGAGGGCGGGCCGGGAAAACGGTGTCGGACGCTGCTCGCGGAGCGGCGACGGCGACGACGGCCCGAGTTGTAGCCCGAATTAGCGAGTCACTCGGAGACGGCGACCTCGAGGTCGTCGCGGGAGACGGCGAGGCGGAACGTCGGGACGGTTCGGTACTCCACCTCGACGACGCCCTTTCGGCGGAGACTCTGGAGTCCCGAACGGACCTCGTCGGTCGACGGGTCGACGTCGAACGCGTCGCGTAACTTGTGGAGGACGGAGACGACGCTCTCGCTCTCCTCGTCGGGGGCGGCGAGCACGTCGACGATCTGGGCGTGAAGTTTCGGGACGCGAACGCGAGACGGCGGCCCCTCGTCGTCGACGGTCTCGACGCCGGGTTCGACGTCGACGAGGTCTGCGGCCTCCGCCGTCGCGCGGATCAGGCTGTTGTCGTCGCGAAAGTAGTACTCTCCGAGTTCGTTCTCGAGGTACTGGTGGACCTCGCTGCCGCTCTCCATGTCCCAGCGTTCCTGGAGTTCGGCGTTTTTCGTCGGTTGCAGTTCCACGACGTCCGCCAGTCGCTCTTTGGCCTCGTCGGAGAGCGTCATCGTCGAACCGTACGTGAATCCGCTATTTTTGCGTTGCGCCACGGCACGCTCGCGGCCGCCTAATCAATCGTCGCCCGGGGACGGCGCGCTCGGAGCCACGTCGAGGGTCTCTTCGACCTGCGTGTAGACGAGTACGGAGCCGAAGACGGCGAGGACGGCACCGAACGCGAACGGGACCGCGAAGCCGTAGCCGACGAGTGCCCCCGAGGTGAGCGGCCCGAACGCGATGCCGAACCCGAAGGACATCGTGAGAACCGAGAGTTTCGTTCCCGACTCGCCCTCGCCCGCGAGGTCGCCCGCCAGCGCGAGCGACGGCGCGAACACCATCGCTCCCGCCACGCCCTGTGCCAGACGCGCGGCGAACATCGCCGCGGAGGTCGTGGCGAACCCCTGTGCGAGCGTCGTCGGAATCAGGAGGACCATGCCGGCGACGATGAACGGTCGCCGTCCGTACCGGTCGCTCGCCCGCCCGATCGGCGTCTGCAAGAGCACCTGGGCGATGACGAACGCCGCGAACTGCAACCCGAACCACGTCGCCCCCTGCTCGAGTCTGGCGTTGATCTGGGGCTGGATCGTCGCGAACAGCGCGATCGCGGTCGCCATAAACAGCGTGGCGACGCCGAGGGTGAACACCGGATCGAGCAGGTTCGATCCCGTCCGGTCGCGGACGGCGATCGCGAGGTCGTCACCCGCGCTGGCCTGCGTCGTCTCCGGGTCGGTGATCAGGACCGTGACCATGGCGTAGCTGATCACGGCCGTCGTCGCTGCGACGTAGAACGCGGCGTCGAAGCCACTTACCGTCACGCCGTCGACGACCGGGAGCGCGTAAGGCCCGGCGTTGACCACCGCGCCGGCGGCGACCGGACCGGCACCGAACCCGACCAGTCGAAACGTGTTGTAGACGCCCATGTTCCCGCCGCGCTCGCTCGTGGTCGCGAGTTCGTTCACGAGCGCGATCGACGTCGGGACGATGAACGCGACGCTGACCCCCTGTAGCCCGCGGATGACGACGAGCTCGAGGTACGCCTCGGCGAAGACGTAGGCAACGTTCGTCACGGCGAGTCCGCCGAGACCGACGAGGATGAACGCCTTTCGCTTGCCCGTCCTGTCGGAAAAACGCCCCGTAAACGGCTGGAAGATGCTGTTCAGGAACCCGTACAGCGAGAGGACGACGCCGATGATCATCGACTCCGAGAGTCCGAAGGAGACGCCACCGACCACGCCACTCGCCACGTACAGCGGGATAACGACGATCAGAAACGAGTTGCCGACGCCGTCGGCCATCCGCGCGAACGCGAGCGCGAGCACCCGCCGATCGACGGCGAAGGGCGCGAGTACCCGGCGAACGATCTCACGGTCCACTATGCCCGTATGCGTCACAGAGCACAATCATCGTTTCGAGCCGAAATGTACTCATCGGAGACTGTCACGGCGGGCGGCGGCGAACTACAAGCAGCTTGCCCGCGAACCACGGCGTATGAGTCGAGACGTCAAACTCAGTCGCGTCGACAGCGTCTTCGAGGAACTCGAGTACCCGATCTCCCGCGAGGCGGCTGCAGACGAACTCGGCGACGTCACGCTGTTGCTCGCCGACGGCGAGGTCAACCTCGGCGGGACCATCGCCGGGAGCGGAAGCGAGTCGTTCGAGTCGAGAGACGACCTCGGAGACGAACTCCACAACGTCCTGCCGCGACGGGCCGTCGGCGAGCCGTACCAGTCCGAAGGCGACGGCTAGTCGACCTCGTCGGACCCGGTAAACGCGTCCCTTAAGTTTCCTCGACTGCGTAGCCTGGACAACGATGGAGTTTTGCGACGAATGCGGTTCGATGATGAAAGCCGAAGACGGCACGTGGGTCTGTGGCAGCTGTGGATTCACGAAGCCGAAAGGAGACGCCGACCAGTACACGGTCACCGAAGATCAGGAAGTGAGTGAGGTGATCGAGTCCTCCGAGGAGACGTCGCTGCCCGAGACCGACGCACACTGTCCCGAGTGTGGCAACGACCGGGCGTACTGGTACATGCAGCAGATCCGCTCTGCGGACGAATCCGAGACGCGCTTTTTCATCTGCACCGAGTGCGAGCACAAGTGGCGCGAAGACGACAACTGACCGCGGGCGGACCCGACCGCTGACCGATTCGGCGAGGCGTCTCGAGATCGGACGACGAGAAAACGGAGACGGGACGGCCGCGTCACGACGAAGAGTGGGAGGGTGCTTCGACGATACGGACGCGGCTCCCGCGTTCTCCGGCCGAATCGACTCGAGGGAGCGAGTCGGATTGCGGCTGCCTGGTGGGTGATCGGTGACGTGCGGTACTCTCTCGTCGTGTGCTGTCGGAAGACGGATGGTGTGGCTCCGGAGTCGAGAGAGCCGTCCAAGCGCGTTTCCGACGAGACGACGTACTGGCGGGAGCGACATAGCGTCGCTCCCTACCAGGGTAGGCCGGCGAGTCGATCGACGCAGAAGATGTGGCGTCGGACGGGCTGCTGTAACCGTGTGCCGGGGTGACTACACGGCGGTTCGCGGTCGTCCCGGTACTGCGTAGAGCGGTCCGTATCATAATGATGGCTGTGACTGGGTGCCGACGCAACCGCAAGCGGTTCGCGGTTGCGGCGGTACAGACTCACAGCTATCGTTATCAGTCGTTTCGGGCGATCGTCAGATAGCCCGTGTGACCGACGGGTGCCGTCGACGGCCGGGAACCGCGCTCGTCGAAGTCCATCTCGCGCTGGATCGTCTCGCGAGTTCGGACCGCCGCGAGTCCGGCCTCGCGGGCCGTCTCGACGACCTCGCGGCTCGTCTCGACGAACGGGCTGTAGACCGCGACGAACCCGCCGTCGACGAGCAACGACGGCGCGCGCGCGACGACCGACGCCGCGTCTCCCGTATCGAGCGTGAGGACGTCGAACGGCTCGCTCGAGGTCAGTTCCTCGAGTTCGTCGACGATGTCGCCGGTGCGGACCTCGACGGCGTCGGCGACGCCCGCCAGTGCCATGTTCTCGCGTGCGACGTCGGCGAACTCCGGGTCGCGTTCGTAGGTGGTCACGGACGCCCCCGCCCGCGCCATCGACGCGGCGAGCACGCCGGTCCCGGTTCCAGCGTCGAGCACGCGGTCGTCCGTCGAGACGCCGGTCTCGCCGATCACGAGGCCGACGTCGCGGGGAACCATCGGCGCACCCGTCCGTTCGAAGTGGTGAAAGAGGTCCGGACCGCGGAGTCTTCGCACCTGGAACTCGTTGCCGAGATGCGTCTCGACGGTCCCACCGGGTTCGACGTCGTCCGGAACCTCGAGGACGCCGAGGTCGGTTCCCAGTTCCTCGCCCGGTTCGACGAGGTACTCGCGGTCGTCGCGAACGAGCAGGACCCTCGTCACTCGAGTTCCTCGACCGCCGCCGCGAGGTCGCCGTCGTTCGCCTCGAGGGCCTCGCGCGCTTCGTCTTCGCTCGCACCGGTTCGCATCGCGACGATCTCGACGTCGTCGTCGGGGATCTCTGCACCGGCGTCCGCTTCGGCTTCGGCGTCGGCGTCGGCCTCGCCGGCACCGCGTTCGCGCTCCTCGGGCGACCCGATGACCTGGTAGGTCTCCTGGCCGCGGGCGTCCATCTTCGTCACGTCGGGGTTCGTAAAGACCAGTTCCGTCTCCGCGGTACGGATGATGACCTCCTCGGCGTCGAGTTCGTCGACGTCGATTCCCATCTGTTTCATCATCTGTTCCATCTTGCGTGGATTGAGTCCACCGCCGCCTCCTCCAAACATACCCGGTACGTTGCCATCCGCGGCAAAAAGGCTACCGAACGACGGTCTGTCGTCGTCGGCCGGCTGCTCGCAAAAAAGTCCGGACGCGTTCAAGCGTCGCCAGGAGCGCCCTCGCGAACCGCGACCGCCATCCCGGTCTCGAAGTCCGCGATCGCGTCGGCGGCGAGTTCCGCCCGCCCGACGGCGAGCACCTCGCCGCGTTCGTGGACGACGAGCACCTCGTCGCCCGGCCTGATCTCGGGGCCGGCGTCGACGACGAACTTCGCGAAGACGTTCTTCTCGTCGCGGACGAACGGCTCGCTCTCGTCGTCGACGATCACGCGGTAGGCCGGCGACTCGAGGGCGTCGGCCAGTCGGTAGCCGCCCTCGAGTCCGAGCGTGAATCGGCCGTCGGTACCGAAGGAGACGATCCGGTCGCCGTCGGCGTGAATCTGCTGGGGTCGACCCGACGAGGTCCGTTTGATCGTCAGCGTCTCGGTCGGTGGAAACAGCGCCTCGCCAGCGCCGGCACCGAACTGGTAGTCCGCGATCGTCCGCAGGCCAGAGAGATCCTCGTTCTCGTCGACTGACTCGCTCATCGTCCGCCGTTGGAGCTGCCGGGTCGAAAGCCCTTCGACCTCGAGAGCGTCCAGCGGCGGGAGCGTCCGCCGCGGTGGACGGTCGCCGTCTTTCGACCCCATTTTGTCACCTGTCGCACAAATACAACGATTCCAGCGATAAAGAAAACTATAGGTGGGAGTTAGATAATAACGGGGTACATGGATAGTAAGCAGGTCGCCCTCGGCCTCGGCCTCCTCGGCGTTGGTGCGCTTACGTTCGTCACCCCGACGATGGTCGACTCGAGTCGTCTCGTCTCGCTTTTCGCGATTACGACGGTCGCGATCGCCGGCAGTGCGTTCCTGGTCGGGACCGTCCGCGAGGGGCGACTCGACTAGAGCAGGAAGGTCTCGTGGCGGCTGCCGAGGTCGAGGAAATCGTCGGCTTCCTCGACGAGTTCGTCGGCAGTCGACGCCTCGAACGCCATCACCTCGACGCGGACGCCCTCGTGGCGCAGGTGCGAACAGAGCCGCGAGAAGTCGCCGTCGCCCGTACAGAGGACGATCGTATCGACGTGATTCGCGAGCGTCACGGCGTCTAGGCTCATCCCGACGTCCCAGTCTGCTTTCTTCGTCCCGTCGGCGAATCGCTTGATGTCTTTGATCTTCGTCTCGAACCCGATGTCGACCAACGCCTCGAAGAAACTCTCCTCCTCGGGGGCGTCGGCGCGGATGACGTACGCGATCGCACGCGTGAGCTGGCGGTCCTCGACGGCCTCCTCGAGCAGTTCGGAGTAGTCGATGTTACGGCTGTAGATGCTCTGAGCCGTGTGATAGAGGTTCTGTGCGTCGACGAGGACGGCGACCCGCTGGCCCGGATGGACGTTGGTCATAAGCGGACCTGCGAGCGCGAGCGTCAAAACGCTTCCTTCGGCCGGCGAGGGCGGCCGATCGCCGCTAGCTGCGGAGTTTCTCGATGCGCTTTTCGGTCGGCGGGTGGGTCGCAAAGAGCGACTGGAGCAGGCCTCGCTCGTCGTTGAAGATACAGAGCGCACTCACGTTGTCGTCGACCTGCGTATCGCGAGCCTGGGCGCTCCGGGAGATCTTCTCGAGTGCGCGAGCGAGGGGATCGCCGCTGCCGATGTACTGGCGAGCGTCGTCGTCGGCCACGTACTCGCGGTAGCGCGAGATGGCGAAGACGAAAAGCATCACCAGCATGTTCGCGACCGAGGAGGCGACCCACGCGAGGACGAAACTCCCGGGGTTGTCCTCGCCGAGCATCTGGACGAGGAAGAAGACGGCGTAGCCGACGATCGTCGCGATCGACTGGCCGAGCACCATCGTGACGACGTCGCGGTTCTTGATGTGGGCGAGTTCGTGGGCGATGACGCCCTCGAGTTCGTCGCGCTCGAGGATCTGCATGAGTTCCGTCGAGACGCAGACGACGCCTGCGCCCTTGCGTCCGACGGCGAACGCGTTCGGCGTCCCCATGTCCATCACCATCAGTTTGGGCTTTTCGATCCCCATGTCCCGCGAGAGCGACTCGGTCATCCGGTGGACTTCCCG
This sequence comes from Natribaculum breve, assembly GCF_023008585.1. Taxonomy (GTDB): domain Archaea; phylum Halobacteriota; class Halobacteria; order Halobacteriales; family Natrialbaceae; genus Natribaculum; species Natribaculum breve. The sequence goes on from NZ_CP095390.1 coordinate 1,570,366, forward strand.
GTAGCGGCCCTCCTCGGGCATCTCTTCGGCACCCCTGAGCGCCAGCCACTTGCCGAGTTTGTACTGGAACGCCGGCAACAGGACGATCCCGGCGACGAGCGCCGGGAGTAGCGGAAGGCCGAACGCCGCCGCGATCACCGTCGCCGCGACGAGATAGAAGGCGAACAGGATCGTTCCCACGATCGCCATGCGTAGCTGCAAGCCTCGAGTAGTCATCTCTACTCACCGTGTAAGGAATCAGGAAGTATAAACACCCCGGGAAGCAGCGAAGACGGGTTCGATCGTCGAAATCGAAGACGTCGAAGATTGGCTGATTCCACAACGGATAAGTCACTCGGCACCACTCTCTCTGACATGCGCCGCGTCGCTCACCGCGCCGTCCGATCCACCGGGAGCGACGCCGTTCGCGAGCCTTTTCCTAAAAAACGTTCGTGAGGAGTGCTCGAGGCGAGCGTGGCACACTCGTCTTGGGCGCGTTCCGGATCGCACGAACCAGCCGACTCAATACCCCACCGAACCAACGGACAATCCAGATCCATAGATCATGACAGACGACATCGACCTCACCGGCGTCTTCCCGGCGATGACCACGCCGTTCGACGCCGACGAACGCATCGACTACGACCAGCTCCGAGCCGACGCCCAGCGCCTCGAGGCGGCCGGTGTCGACGGTCTCGTCCCCGTCGGCTCGACGGGCGAGTCCGCCACCCTGACCCACGACGAACACGTCCGCGTCGTCGAGGGAGTCATCGACGCCGTCGACGACGTGCCCGTGATCGCGGGAACCGGCTCGAACAACACCCGCGAGGCGCTCGAACTCTCCGAGCGCGCTGCCGACGCTGGCGCGGACGGCCTGTTGCTCATCTCGCCGTACTACAACAAGCCCGAACAGCACGGCCTCTACGAACACTACCGGACGATCGCCGACGCCGTCGACGTCCCACAGATCGTCTACAACGTCCCCTCGCGGACGGGGCAGACGATCGAACCCGACACCGTGGTCGACCTCGCCTCCCACCCGAACGTCGCCGGCTACAAGGCCGCGGAGGGAGACCTCTGGGCGATCGGCGAGATCATCGAGCGCACCGTCGACGAGGAGTTCTCGGTGCTCTCCGGTGACGACGCGCTCACCCTCCCGCTGCTGTCGATCGGCGGCACGGGGACGATCAGCGTCGTCGCGAATATCGAACCCGAGCGGACCTGTGCCATGGTCGGCGCGGCACTCGAGGGCGACTACGACCGCGCCCGCCGGTTGCACCACGAACTCGGCCCGCTGATGCGCCAGCTGTTCGTCGAGACCAACCCCATCCCGGTCAACGAAGCGATGGAGATCCGCGGCTACGGCCCCGCGCGGATGCGCCCGCCGCTTTCCCGACTCTCCGAAGAACACCGCGAGGAACTCGAGTCGATCCTCGCCGACCTGGACGAGGAGTCGGTCGAGGTGGCCGACGCGGAGGGTGATCGATGACGGTACGGGTCGGCGTCACCGGGGCGGCCGGCCGCATGGGCCGTGAGGTCCTGGCCGCCGTCGCCGACAGCGACGAGTGCGAGACCGTCTTCGCGGTCAACCGCACGCCGGTCGACGGCGAGATCGAGGGCGTCGACGTCGAGCCAGCCGACGAGTTCGAGACGCTCGTCGCCGAGCGCGAACCGGCCGTCGTCGTCGACTTCACCGGCCCCGAGTCGGCACTCGAGTACGCGAGCGCCTGCGCCGACGCGGGCGTCGCCTTCGTCACCGGCACGACGGGATTCGACGACGCAGGCCGCGAGCGTCTCCGCGAGGCGAGCGAGTCGGTTCCCGTCCTGTGCGCGCCGAACTTCGCCCGCGGCGTCCAGGCGCTCGTGAACGTCGTCGGCGAGGCCGTCCGGAACCTCCCGGGCTACGACGTCGAACTCGTCGAGACCCACCACAACGGCAAACGCGACGCCCCGAGCGGAACCGCGAACCGCCTGCTCTCCGAGATCGAGGCAAACGGCGAGTTCAGCGGTCGCACCCACGGACGCGAGGGCGAGGCCCCGCGTCGGGAGGGAGAGATCGGCGTCCACGCGCTGCGCGCGGGCGACGTCACCGGCGAACACGAGATCGTCATCGCGGGCAACCACGAGGAAGTCCGGCTCACCCACCGCGCCGAAGACCGTGGCGTCTTCGCCGCTGGCGCGGTCGACGCGGCGACCTGGATCGCAGGACGGAAGGCTGGCTGGTACGACTTCGCGGACGTGATCGACGAATGAGCCTCGAACGAGACATTTCCGATCTCTGGCAGCGATACGAGAACGACGACGTCGACGCCGACTCGGCGAGCGAGGACGACCGCGCGACCCTCGAGGCGTTCCTCGACGCGCTCGAGGCCGGCGAGATCCGCGCCGCCGAGAAGCGCGGCGGCGAGTGGGAAGCAAACGAGTGGGTAAAGCAGGGTATCCTGCTGAACTTCGGCCTGCGACACACCGAAGCCCGCGAGTACGGCGGCGTCACCTACAACGACGTCCTCCCGCTCGCGGACACCGCGAGTTACGGCGACCGCGGCTCCCGGAACACGCCGGACGGCACCGTCGTCCGCCGGGGCGCACACGTCGGCACCGACTGCATCCTGATGAGTCCCGCGTTCGTCAACGTCGGCGCTCACGTCGGCGACGGTACCCTCGTCGATTCCTGTGACACCGTCGGCTCCTGTTCCCAGATCGGCGCGAACGTGAAACTCGGTGCGAACACGCTGATCGGCGGCGTGCTCGAGCCGGTCGAAGACGCCCCGGTCGTCGTCGAAGACGGCGTCTCGCTCGGTGCTGGCTGCCGCGTCACGTCGGGATTCGTCGTCGGCGAGAACTCGGTCGTCGGCGAGAACACGCTGCTCACCCCGCGAATCCCGGTCTACGACCTCGTCGAGGAGGAGGTGCTGTACGGCGAACTGCCGGCCGAGCGTCGCGCCTTCACCCGCTTCGTCGAGTCGTCGATCGGCGACCACGACCTGTTCGACGGCGGCGCGTACAAACCCGCCGTCGTCGCCACCGACCTCGAGGACCGAACCCTCGAGGCGACCGAGCGCGAGGAGGTGCTGCGGGAGTGAGCGATCGCCGCGAGGGGGTATCGCCCGCGACCGATCCCGGGGCCGGAAACCCGCCGGTCCGTCGACTCGCCGCGTGGGACGCCGACGCGCTCTCGGGCCTCGCCGCGACGTACGACACGCCGCTGTACGTCCTCGACCTCGACCGCGTCCACGAGAACTACCGGCGACTCGAGGCGGCGTTTCCCGACGCCGAGATCTATTACGCCGCGAAGGCGAACGCCCTCGGGGACGTCCTCGAGACGCTGCTCGACGCTGGTGCTGGGATCGAGTGTGCCTCGGCCGGCGAACTCGAGCGGGCGCTGGCGGCCGGCGCTGCCGGCAGCGAGGTCCACTACACGGCCGTCAACCCACCCGCGACGGACCTCGAGTACGCCGTCGAGGCGGCCGACGAACACCCGGGGTTGACGATCGTCGCCGGAGCACGGGACACGGTCGATCGCCTCGCAGAGCGGGGTTACGACGGCAGACTCGGCCTGCGCGTCAACCCGGGTATCGGCGCGGGACACCACGAGAAGGTCCGGACGGGGTCGGACGCGAAGTTCGGCGTCCCCGCCGACCGCGCCGTCGACGTCCTCGCAGACGCCGCCGACCGCGGGTTCGACGTCGTCGGGATCCACGCCCACGTCGGCTCCGGCGTCTCCGGGGACGCCCTCGAATCTCACCGCGAGTTCGTCGCGCGCGTGGGCGACCTCGCACGGGACGCGGCGGCGACCGTCGGCGAACTCGAGTTCGTCGACGTCGGCGGCGGCTTCGGCGTGCCGTACCGCGAGGACGAGCAGCCGCTGGACCTCGAGGCGGTCGCCGAGGCGACCCGAGACGCACTGGGTGAGGTCGACGCGACGCTGACGATCGAGCCCGGTCGCTACGTCGTCGCGGACGCGGGCGTCCTCCTGACGCGGGTAAACACAGTCAAGGAGGCCCCGGAGACGACTGTCGTCGGCGTCGACGCGGGGATGACGACGCTGCTCCGCCCGGCGATGTACGACGCCTACCACCAGATCCGAAATCTGACGGCCGACGCCGACGAGCGCGAGACGGTCCCCCAGACCGTCACCGGCCCCATCTGCGAGAGTTCGGACGTCTTCTGTGAGGACCGCGACCTGCCAGCGAGCGAGCGCGGCGACGTCCTCGCGATCGGGAACGCGGGCGCGTACGGCTACGAGATGGCGACCCAGTACAACTCCCGACCGCGCCCCGCGTCCGTCGTCCTCGAGGGCGACGACGTGTGGCTTTCGCGTCGTCGGGAGACGGTCGCGGACGTCACCCACCCCGAACGGGCGGCGCGGGAAACCGTGGAGGATAAATCGGAGCGCGGCGAGGGGGAGACCACGGACGAATCCCGGAGAATTCGATGAACGTACCTTTCGAGAAGTACCACGGCACCGGTAACGACTTTCTGATCATCGACGCCGCCGAACCCGTCCCCGACCGGGGCGAACTCGCGATCCGCGAGTGCGACCGCGAGGAGGGCGTCGGCGCGGACGGCGTCCTCTTTCTGGCACTCGAACCGGAGTTTTCCCCGCCGCGGGTCGTGATGACCCTCGTCCAGCCCGACGGACGGCCGGCCCCGATGTGTGGAAACGGGGCCCGCTGTGCCGCCGAGTGGGCGATGCGCCAGACGGGCACCGACAGCGTGATGATCGACACCCAGGCCGGCACCCGCCGGGCTGAACGGACCGACGGCGGCGTCGCCGTCGACATGGGCGAACCGACGTTCGACCCCGAGGAGATCCCCGTCGAGGCCGACGAACCGGTCGTCGAGGAGGAGATCGAAGGCCTCGAGGTGACGGCCGTCAACACCGGCGTTCCCCACGCCGTCTCGTTCGTCGACGACGTCGACGCGGTCGACCTCGAGTCGGTCGCGCCGCCGGTCCGGCACGCGGACGTCTTCCCGCGCGGGACGAACGTGACCGTCGCCAGTCCCGACGGTGACGGCGGATTCCGCCAGCGCACGTACGAACGCGGCGTCGAGGGCGAGACCGACTCCTGTGGCACCGGCGCGGTCGCCATCGCGGCGGTCGCCAGACGACTCGGTCACACCGACGCGGACGCGATCGACGTCCGGCCGCCGGGTGGCGACCTCCAGATCACGTTCGGCGACGGCGAGGTGCTCCTCGCCGGTCCCGTCGAACGCGAGTTCGACGGCGAGGTCGACGTCGACGTGCGAGCGGCCGAACAGTGACGGACGACCCGACACCCCCGTTCGACCCGATCGCCTTCCTCGAGGACGCAGTCCCGATCCAGTCCCACGAGGACGTCACCGCGATGCGCGACTTCCTCGTGGAGACGCTCGAGGACTGCGGCGTCTCCCCGCGCGTCGACGAGGCGGGGAACGTCCTGGCGACCCGCGGCCCCGGCGAGCGAACGGGGACGCACGTCCTCCTGAACACGCACATCGACACGGTGTCGCCACACGTCCCGTTCGAACGGGACGACGAGGCGGGCGCGATCCGCGGTCGCGGCTCGTGCGACGCGAAGGGGCCACTCGCCACGATGCTCGCCGCCTTCCTCGCCGTCGATCCCGGCGACGGGCGACTCACGCTCGCGATCACGCCCGACGAGGAACTGCTCTCGACCGGCGCGGACGCGCTCGTCTCCCGCGAGGACTCGCCGGTTCGCGACGCCGACGCCGTGATCGTCGGCGAGCCGACGGACCTCGACGTCTGTACCGCCGCGAAGGGACGCTTCGAGGGGACGATCACCCTCTCTGGCGCGAACGCCCACGCCGCCGAACCCGACAGCGGCGTCAACGCCGTCGCGGCGCTCGAGTCGGTCCTCGGGGCGCTCGAGACGTTCGACGACCGCGACGACGCCCCGCCCGAGCACCCCCAGCTGGGTGCGGCGACGCTCACGCCGACCGTCGTCGAGGGCGGCGAGGCGACCAACCAGGTGCCCGCGGACTGTCGACTCACGATCGACCGCCGGAGCGTCCCGCCGGAGACGGCCGAGGCGTTTCGAACGCGCCTGCTCGAGCACCTCGAGGTGGCCGTCCCCGACGCCGTCGACGTCGACTTCTCCTTTACCGAACGGCCGACGCCGTTTCTCGAGGCCTGGGAGACCGACCCCGAGGCGGCGGTCGCCCGCACGCTCGCCGACGCTTCCGGTGGCGACGTCCGGCCGTTCACCGCGGCGACGGAGGCGTCGTACTTCGCGGCGCACGCGCCGACGGTCGTCTTCGGCCCCGGCGTACTCGCCGACGACGAGGGTGCGGTCGCCCACGCGCCCAGAGAGTACGTCCGCGTCGACGACGTGCGGGCGGCGGCCGACGCGCTCGAGGAGACGCTGTCGCGACTGACGAGCGAACGTCGGGAGTGAAAAGACTCGAAAAACAGTCCGGCCAGCGCTGCTTTCCCGTTACCGATCGTCGAGTTCGTCGACCAGATCGCTCGCGACGCCGACGTAGTCCGTGGGCGTCAACGCGAGAAGTTGCTCTCGAGTCCGGTCGTCGACCTCGAGGTCGTCGAACAGGTCCTGGAAGTCCTCGAGCGTGACCCGCTGACCGCGGGTGAGGTCCTTGACGCGCTCGTAGGCGTCCTCGGTGCCTTCCCGCCGGAGGATCGTCTGGACCGCCTCGCCGATGATCTCGGGCGTGGCCTCGAGGTCGTCGACCATCACCTGCTCGTTCGGGACGACCTTCTCGAGACCCGCCGTCGTCTTGGTGTAGCCGATCAGGCAGTGGGCGAACGCGACTCCGACGTTGCGCTTGACCGTCGAATCGGAGAGGTCCCGCTGGAGGCGGGAGGTGGTGACGTAGTCGGCGAGGAACTCGAGGTCAGAGTTGGCCTTCGAGAGGTTGCCCTCGCTGTTCTCGAAGTCGATGGGGTTGACCTTGTGGGGCATCGTCGACGAACCGGTCTCGCCCTCGACGGCTTCCTGTCCCAGGTACCGGTCGGAGACGTACAGCCAGACGTCGAGGTCGAGGTCGAGGATCACGGAGTTCGCGCCGCGGAACGCATCGAACAGCGCCGCGAGGTCGTCACAGGGGTTGACCTGCGTCGTGAGCGGTTCGAACTCGAGACCGAGGTCCGCGACGAAGTCACGGGCGAACGTGCGCCAGTCGACGTCGGGGTAGGCGGCGACGTGGGCCGCGTACGTGCCCGAGGCCCCGCCGAGTTTTCCCCGGAGGGCGTCGGTCGCCTCGCGGATCCGCCCCGTAGCGCGCCCGAGGCGGGCCGCGTAGACGGCCATCTCCTTGCCGAACGTCGTCGGCGTGGCGGGCTGGCCGTGGGTGCGCGCGAGCATCGGCAGGTCGCGGTACTCGCGGGCCATCTCGGCCAGCGCGTCGCGGACGTCGTACAGCGCGGGCAAGAGTACCTCGTCGACGGCGTCGCGGACGAGCAGGCGGTGGGCGAGGTTGTTGACGTCCTCGCTGGTCAGCCCGAAGTGGATCCACGCCGAGGCGTCGCTGTCCTCCGGGAGGCGGTGGCGGACGAAGTACTCGACGGCCTTCACGTCGTGGTTGGTCGCCTCGAACTCGCCGTGGCCCTCGACCTCGAGTTTCTTGATGAGCTGGGCGTCTTCCTCCGCGAAGTGCCGGTAGAGACTCCGGAGCTGTTCGCGTTCGTCGTCGTCGATGGAAAGCGGCGTGGCCTCGAGGTCGGCAAGCGCGATCAGGTACTCGACTTCGACGCGAACGCGGGCGCGCATGAGCGCGGCCTCGCTGGCGTACGGCGACAGCGGTGCGGTCCGAGTGCCGTACCGGCCGTCCAGCGGCGAAACGGCGTACAGGGCGTCGGTTTCCGTCATGGTCGTCCGTGCCCGGTCGCGGTGCAAAAGCGTGTCGAAACGCGGTGCCACGGGCGTGCATATCTCCTGCGTTCGACAGGGGAATTTGCGCCAAGAATATACACGATCGTGGGTATTCTGGCGTTCGAGACCGCAACCACTTTGCCGCTCGCGAGCGCGAATCAGCGTATGACGCGAATCGCCGGGATGGCCGGCAACCGAGGGCGCAACCTGCTGAACATCGACGACCGCGCGCCGGGCGGCGCGGAACTGGCCGTCGTCCTGACGAACGCGGAGGACGCGCCGGTGCTCGAGGCCGCCGAAGAGCGCGGAATTCCGACCGAAGTCGTCCCGCTCGCCGAGGGGACGAGCCGTCGCGAGCACGAGGAGGCCGTCAACGAGGCGCTGGCGGAGTACGAGTTCGACCTCGTCTGTCTGGACGGCTACATGCGGGTCCTCTCGGACACGTTCCTCGACGCACAGCCGACGACGCTGAACGTCCACCCGTCGCTGCTGCCCGCGTTCCCCGGGATGGACGCCTGGGGCGACGCGCTCGAGGCCGGCGTCTCCGTGACGGGGTGTACGGTCCACGTCGTGACCGACGCGACGGACGACGACGGCGAGGTGATCGACGAAGAAGTCGACATGGGGCCGATCGTCACCCAGGAGCCGATCCCGATCTACGAGGGCGACACGAAAGAGACGCTCAAAGAGCGCGTGCTCTACGAGGGCGAGTTCCGTGCGTACCCGCGTGCCGTGAAGTGGTTCGCCGAGGGCGCACTCGAGGTCGACCTCGAGGCGGGCGAGGTCGTCGTCGAGGCCGACGCCGCCGGCGAGGACGGCGAAGGGCTCCCCTCCCGGCGACTCGTCTCGAGCGACCGCGTCGATACCCTCCGGTACGGCGAGAACCCCCACCAGGACGCCGCCGTCTACGCCGACTACACCTGTGACGAGGCGAGCGTCGTCCACGCCGAGCAGTTGAACGAGGGTGCGAAAGCACTCAGCTACAACAACTACAACGACGCCGACGGCGCGTTGAACCTCATCAAGGAGTTCGACGAACCCGCCGCCGCGGTCATCAAGCACACGAACCCCGCGGGCTGTGCCACCGCAGATTCGGTCGCCGAAGCCTACGAGAAGGCCCTCTCGACGGACCCGATGAGCGCCTTCGGCGGCATCGTCGCGCTCAACCGCGAGTGTGACGCCGCCACGGCCGAACAGATCACCGACTCGTTCAAGGAGGTCGTCGTCGCGCCCGGCTACACCGACGAGGCGCTCGAGGTCCTCTGCGAGAAGGACAACCTGCGCGTGCTCGACGTCGGCGAGCTGGGTGAGGCGACGGAGCGGTTCACCGAGAAACCCATCGTCGGCGGCCGACTCGTCCAGGAACGAGACGACCAGTCGATCTCGGTCGACGACCTCGAGGTCGTCACCGACCGCGAGCCGACAGAGGAGCAACTCGAGACGATGGTCTTCGCCTGGCAGACGCTGAAACACGTCAAGTCGAACGGCATCCTCTTTGCGACGGGCACGGAGACGGTCGGCGTCGGCATGGGACAGGTCTCTCGCGTCGACGCCGTCCGGCTGGCGGCGATGAAAGCCGACGAGCACGCGGAGGGCAAGGACGCCGAGGGCGCGGTGATGGCCTCGGACGCCTTCTTCCCGTTCCCCGACGGCATCGAGGAGGCCGCGAAAGCGGGAGTCGAGGCGGTCGTCCAGCCCGGCGGCTCGGTCAACGACGACGACGTGATCGAGGCGGCGAACGAACACGACGTCGCGATGGCCTTTACCGGGCAGCGGTCGTTCAGACACGACTGATAATGGCGGCTGTGACTGGGTGCCGACGCAACCGCACGACGGTTCGCGGTTGCGGCGGTAACGACTCACAGCCATCGTTATGATACGGACCGCTGTCCGTCCCACAGCGACCGCGTTCCGTGAAACCACCACACACGCGGTACAGAACCGATAACACGCCGGGACGGGAATCGAGCGCTTATTACTCCAAAGCGGCAACAGCCGGGTGATGGCTAGAGCAATCGTCAGTGCAGCCGGCGAACTGGACTGTGACGGCGGCCGCGTCCCGACGGATCGTCGGTCGGCGACGAGGCTCACGGATCGACGGACGGTCGAGGTGCTGCGAGAGCGAGGCGCGACGCCGCCGCCGATCGCGGGGGGCTAACGATGGAGGTGCTCGGACTGGGCGTGGGCCTGCTGGCCCTGTTCGTCTCCTTTGGCTTCATGGTCGGCGTGTTCTTCGGCTTCTTCGGAATGGGTGGATCGTTTCTCGTGACGCCCGCACTGCTGGTGATGGGCTATCCCACACGGGTGGCGATCGGCAGCGGGATGGCGTTCGTCTTCGGGACGGCCGTCATCGCGACGATGAAACACCACGGCCTCGGCCAGGTCGACTACAAACTCGGCGGCCTGATGTTCGTCGGACTGAGCGTGGGCATCGAGGGCGGTCGCGCACTCGTGTTCTACCTCGAGGCGCTCGGCAAAGCAGAGCTGGTCGTCGGCACCACGTACGTGCTGTTGCTCGGCGGGATCGGCCTGCTTTTCACGCGAAACGCGCTGCGAGACGAGGAGGACACAGACGAGATAGAAGACGTCGACCACGACGTCGACCCGGACGCGATCCCCGAGATCGCGAAGACGATCCAGTCGTACCACGTCCCGCCGATGGTCACGCTCAGCGGCGGCATTCGGGTGTCGCTGTGGACGATCTTCGCCGTCGCGCTCGCCGTCGGCCTCGTCTCCGGCTTTCTCGGGATCGGCGGCGGCTTCATTCGCCTGCCAGCGATCTTCTACCTGATCGGGCTGCCACTCCCCGTCGCGGTCGGGACGAACCTGTTCGGCGGGCTCATCTCGGGCGGCGTCGGCTCGTTTCTCTACGCCCAGAGCGGCGGCATCGACCTCTCGATCGTCGCCCCGATGCTCGTCGGGAGCGCGCTGGGCGCGCGAATCGGCTCGACGGCGACGATGCTCGTCGACGACGAAGAACTCAAGATCTACTTCGGACTGCTGTTGCTCGTCGCCAGCGTCGCCGTCGCTCTGAGTGAACTCGGCACGATCTTTGCGATCGCGGTGCTCGAGACGATCAGCTTCGCGCTCATCCTCGTCTCCGCACTCGTCGTCTGTGTGATCGTACTCTACACGAGCGTCGTGGCGATCAGAGGTCGCGACGGGACGGCGATCGCGAGCGGAGACTGATAACGTCTGTTGTGACTGGGTCCCGATGAAACCGCACGACGGTTCGCGGTTGCATCGGCACTGACTCACAACAGTCGTTATGACCCCTCGGTAACTCAAACGGCTATTTTACCTTGGCGAAGTGGTATTTATGGTGCGCGTGAACGAAGCCGTATGGACAGACGACAGTTCGTGGCGGCGTCGGGCGTCGGCGTCGTGGCAGCGATGGCAGGCTGTGTCGGAAGCGCACTCGAGGACGACGACCCGTCGACGAACGAGGACGGCGACGACTCGAGCGACGACGACTCGAGCGATCGGTTCATCGAGGTGAGCGCGAGCGGAGACGCCGAGACGGAGCCGGACAGGGCGATCGTCACCGTCGGCGTCGAGGCGACCGCCGAGTCCGCCGACGCGGTGCGAGACGAGCTCGCAGACGGCGCGGCAGCGTTGCGCGAGACGTTCGACGAACTCGACGTTCCCGAAGAGAAGGTACAGACGGATCGGTACGCCATTCGCGAGCGTCCGCGCCAGCGTGAAACGCCCGAGGACGTGATCTTCCAGGGCAGCCACTCCTTCGAGGTGGAGATCGACGACGTCGACCGCGTCGGCGAGGTCATCGACGCGGCGGTCGAGGCGGGTGCCGACGACGTCGGATGGGTGAACTTCACGCTGCAAGAAGAGACGCGCGACGAGTTGCGAAACGACGCGATCGACGACGCCCTGGCGAACGCCGACGCCGAGGCCGCACACGTCGCCGACAACCGCGAGGTCGACCTCGCCGGGACGCGGTCGGTCTCGACGAGCGACGTCAACCTCCAGCCGGTTCGGTACGAGATGGCCCACGAGATGGCGAGCGACGGAGCCGCGACGGGCTCGAGCACCGACGTCGACTCCGGCCCCGTCACCGTGACGGCGACGGTGCGGGTCGTCTACGACGTCACCGGATAGGACACCGGCGGACGCGAGCCGTCCGTCGGGCGATTTCGGGAGCAGGATAGCGCCGCCGCTCGAGCTCGAGGTCGGAAGCCGAAACGCGAGAACGACGAGACGTCGGTCAGTCGTCGGCGGGAACGGCTCGCGTCGACTCGGGTTCGGCCATCGCGAGCACGTCGTCGAAGAAGTCGAGGGTGTCGTGCGGGCCGGGGTTGGCCTCGGGGTGGTACTGGCGGGTGATGACCGGACAGTCACTGCCGACGAGTCCCTCGGGAGTGTCGTCGTTGACGTTGATCTGCGAGACCTCGAGGTTGTCGCCGGGGTCGGCGACGGTGTAGCCGTGGTTCTGGGTGGTCATGACGACCTGGCCGGACTCGAGGTCGAGTACGGGCTGGTTGACGCCGCGGTGGCCGAAGGCCATCTTCTCGGTGGTGCCACCGAGCGCGAGCGAGACGATCTGCTGGCCCAGACAGATGCCGGCGACGGGCAGGTCGTCGACGTACGCCTCGACGAGCGAGACGGCTGCCTCGTAGTTTTCGGGGTCGCCGGGACCGTTCGAGATGAACAGCACGTCGGGGTCGACCGCGTCGACGTCGGCGGGCGTCGCGTCGTGTGGCAGGACGTGGACGGTCGCGTCGCGTGCGACCAGCGAGTCGACGATCGAGCCCTTGACGCCACAGTCGATCAGTGCGACCGTCTGGCCGTCGCCTCCTTCGCCGTGGACGGTCGGTTCGGCGACGCTGACCTGTTCGCCGATCTCGGTGTGGTCGCTCATCGCCTCGCAGGCCTCGAGTTCGGCGAGTGCGTCCTCCTCGGTGACGTCCTCGCCGACGGCGATGCCACACTTCATCGCGCCACCGTCGCGGATGTCGGTGACGACCTCGCGGGTGTCGAGGTGGTCGACCGCGGGGACGCCCTCCCCGGCGAGCCACTCGGCGACGTCGTCGGTGAGTTCGCGAGCGAGCACGGCCCGGGGGTGGACCCGGTCGGACTCGAAGCGCTCCTCGCGGACGCCGTAGTTACCGATCAGCGGGTACGAGAACGTCAGGACCTGCTCCTCGTAGGAGGGGTCGGTCAGGCTCTCCTCGTATCCCGTGTACGCTGTCGTGAAAACCAGTTCCCCACGAGCCGTTCCCGGAGCACGACCACGCCCCTCGAGTACGTGGCCGCCTTCCAGTGCTACGTAGGCCGCTGTCATTACGAGATGCGTATCGTTCCCACCGGCATAAGTGTTGTCTTCGAAGCTAAGTTACGAAATTCGTAATCGTCAAGTGCGAGTCACGCCAACTCACGTATCTCTATGGACGAGCTGGACCGGCGAATTCTGGACATCCTCCGGCGAGACGCCCGAACGCCGTACACCGAGATCGCAGACGAGGTCGGGACGAGCGAGGGGACCGTCCGAAATCGCGTCGAACGAATGAACGAAGACGGCGTCATCGAACGCTTTACGGTGACGACGCGAACCGGGAACGTGAAGGCGATGATCGAGGTCGGCGTCGCGGTCGACGTCGAGACGGGCGAAGTCTCCGAGCGGATGGCCGAGTGGGAGGAAGTCGACTTCGTCTGGATGGTCTCGGGCGAGCAGGACATCGTCCTCGTCGTCGACGCGGCCGACACGCGCGGCGTGAACGAACTCATCACGCAGGCGCGCGAACAGGACGAGGTCGTGAGCACGAAGACGCGGCTGATCCTGGACGAGCACCTGGGTTAGGGCCTCTACCGGTCGGTCTCGTCTGCGTCGTCGCCGGGTGGAGCGCCGAGACCGGGAGTCGGGCTCACGAGCGCGTCGTCGGGGTGTTTCCGTCGGTGAACCGCCCGGTAGCCACGCCTGAGCAGTCGGTCGAACCGTCCCTCGTCCACGCGAGCCTCGACGTGCCCGTCCCGGATCGCCTCGACGACCGACTCGGGCGTAAGGACGTCGGCGTCGATCACGGTGTACGCACGACCCGCTTCGAACGGGTAGTGGGCGTCGCTGCCGCCGACCAGCGGGAGGTCGCGCCGGGCGGCGAGTTCCTCGACCAGCGGCCGGGTACGGGGATGTTTCCCGTTGATCTCGATCGCGTCGAACGGGACGTCCTCGAGTTCGGCGACCGTGCTGTTGCGAAAGGGGTGGGCGACGATCGCCACGCAGCCGCGATCGTGTGCGAGTTCGACCGTCTCGAGGGGCGTGTACTCGAGGGCGACCGTCTCCGCCGGCGGATCGGGGCCGACCACGAGCACGTGGCCGCGGGTCGTCGAAACCTCGATGCCGGGAATCGCGACGACGCGGGAGGCGGAAAACGGCGTGTAGTAGTCGTGGTTCGTCGTCGCGACGCCGTCGAGACCGCGCCGGTCGACGGCCCACGCGAGCAGCCGAAACCCGTACGGGTCGAACCGATCGCCCAGACCGCGACGGCCGTGGAAAAAGCGCGTGTGTGCGTGCAGGTCGACGGCGAACATAGCTGTGTCTGCACAGACGGGGGCGAGGAATTTCCGTCTTGCCCGGGTACGGGGAACCATGAGTCGAAGCGATCCCGAACGCGTGCTCGTGCTCAATCCCGTCAGTGGAAGCGAAGACCACGTCGCGCACGTCGAGACGCTCGCTCACGAGCACGGTTTCGAGGTTCGAAAGAGCGAGGGAGAAGGCGACGCACGGCGGCTGGCGCGAGCGGCGTCGAGCGAGAGCGCCGACCTGGTGGCCGCAGCAGGCGGCGACGGGACGGTAAACGAGGTCGTCGACGGCGTCCTCGCGGCCGACGGGCTGGCGGAGACGGCCGTCGCCGTCGTCCCCGCGGGGACGGGGAACAACTTCGCGTCGAACCTCGGCGTCGAGAGCATCGCCGAGGCCTTCGACGTGATCGAGGACGGCGAGCGGCGACGGATCGACCTCGGGATCGCGAACGGGCGCGCGTTCGTCAACTCCTGTATCGGCGGCGTCACCGCCGAGGCGAGCGCCGCGACGACGCCCGACGGGAAGCGGGAGTACGGCGTCCTCGCGTACGTCCTCCGGACGCTCGAGACGATCTCCTCGTTCGACTCGCTCCCGCTTCGGGTCACGCTCGAGGATCTCGACGGATCGTCGGACGCCGAACGGTGGGAAGGCGAGGCGCTTTTCGTCCTCGTGGGCAACTGTCGCCGGTTCACGGGCGTCCGCCGAACGCAGGCGAACGTCGAAGACGGACTGTTCGAAGTCGCCATCGTGGAGGAAGCCCCGCCGGCCGACCTCGTCGGCCAGGCCGCCCTCGAGCGCCTGTTCGATCGAGAGGCGACGGGCATCGTCACGCGACGGGCTCCGAGGCTGACCCTCGAGAGCCTCCGCGACGAATCGGTCGCGTACAGTCTCGACGGGGAGTCCCTCGAGACCGAGCGACTGACCCTCGAGACGAACGCGGGCAGTCTCGAGGTCGTCGTCGGCGACAGCTACCAGCCGGATCCGGACGCGTCCGGCCGGTAGGTGATACTGCCGGACGTAAGTCGTGAAAGATTCTCGCCGTCCCGGGGTAGCGAGAATCTTCACACAGTTACGTCCGATAGTATGACTGCGGGTGGAAACAGTCGATACTGGTTTGAAGGTCCTGTCCGATGGTGGCGGTATGGTCGCCACGCGGGAACACTCACGCGAGAACGCCACGGAAGACGTCGTCGCCGTCGACGCGGACGACGAAGCACTCGGCGTCGTCGATCGACTCGAGGCCCACACCGGTGACGGCATTCGACACCGCGCGTTCACGTCGCTCGTCTTCGATCACGACGACAACGTTTTACTCGCCCAGCGGGCACCGGGCAAGCGCCTCTGGGGGACCTACTGGGACGGGACCGTCGCCTCCCACCCCGTCGACGGACAGAGTCAGAAAGAGGCGACACGAGAGCGCCTCGAGGAGGAACTCGGGATCAGCCCCGACCAGTACGACGGCCTGCGCGTGACGGACAAGTTCGAGTACAAACGCTACTTCGAGAACGAAGGCGTCGAACACGAGGTCTGTACCGTGTTGCAACTGACGCTCCACGAGCGCTCGCTCGAGCCGAACGAGCAGGAGGTCGCGGGCGTGATGTGGGTCCCCTACGAGCGGCTGTACACGCACCCGGAGTGGTACCGACAGCTCCGGCTCTGTCCCTGGTTCGAGATCGCCATGCGTCGCGACGTCCGGTGATCCCGTTCGACGTGGCAGCGAGGACGGCGGCTTTCCGACCTAGCATGTTGGATGGTAACAAACAACAGTATTATGAGGGGCCGCTCCGTACTGTCGCACGAGGACCAACAGATCGGTCCCGCTGACAATGAGTTCGCCTCCACAGGAAACCGAGACACACGACGTCGAACTCTCTCGAGAGGAACGGTGGGTCGTCCACGACGTGCTGGTGACACGGGCAGACGAGACGCTCGAAGACCGAGACGCGCCGCCGGCGTGGCTGCTCGAGTCACTCGAGAGGATCGAAGCGGGCGACGAAACGTTTACCGCGTATCAAACGTCGAAACTCCACGACGTGCTGGTAGCGTATACGAACGCGGCGGAGACGCCTCAGCGCGACGTGCCGGTCGCACACGCGGTCGTCGACAGACTCGCCGACCTCGACGACTAGCGGCGTCGCGATGTCGGCGACGGGGGACTAGGGCCGCGTCGTCGCCCACACCGCGGTGAGCGCCAGCAAAACCGCGGGTGCGAGCGGGAGAATCAACAGTGCGAAGAGGTAGTTGAAGTCGGGCGGCCACAGCACGATCGCGAGCGGACTGACGATGAACGCGAAGACGATGACGCCGACGAGCACCCAGCCCCGCCAGTCGAACTCGCGGTCCGCCGACTCGGGGTGAGACGGGTCGGCGACCCAGTCGGCCTGCTCGCCGTCCCGCGGACGGCGGCCTCCCGAACCGTCGTCGGTATCGCTCACCGAACCGTCGGCGTCGAACGTCGAAGGATCGTGGACGTAGCCGCCGTCGTCGCTCGAAGTCACGACCGGAGCTTTCGACTCCGTGGCCAAAGCCCTCACGGTTCACTCGCCGGAGCCGTCACTCGAGTTCGCTGTCGGGGCGGACGACGACCTTGCCGAACCCTTCGCGCTCTTCGAGCATCTCGTGGGCGCGGGGCGTCTCGCTCATCGGAAAGACGTCACGGATCGCGGGTTCGAACGTGCCGTCCCAGACGAGTTCCATCACGTCGTCGACCTGTTCGGGTGTGGCCATCGTCGAGCCGATGATCTCGAGTTGGTTCCAGAAGATCCGCGGGATGTCGGTCTCGGGGTTGCCACCGCCGGTGCCGCCGCAGGTGACGAGTCGGCCGCCTTTCGTCAGGCTCTTGATCGAGTCCCGCCAGGTCGGCGCGCCGACGTGTTCGACGACGACGTCGACGCCGCGCCCGCCCGTCTCCGAGCGGACCCAGTCGGCGAAGTTCTCCTCCTCGTAGTTACAGACGTAGTCCGCGCCGTGGTCTTCGGCGTACTGGAGTTTCTCCTCGCTGCTACCGGTGGCGTACACCTCCGCACCCGCGTAGTCGGCGATCTGGAGGGCAGCGTGGCCGACCCCGCCGCTGGCTCCGAGGACGAGGACCTTCTCGCCGGGCCGGAGCTCCGCCCGTTCGATCAGCATCCGCCAGGCGGTCTGGAAGACCAGACAGCTCGAGCCGGCGACCTCCCAGTCGACGTCCTCGGGGACGGGGATCAGGTTGTCCTCGGGGATAGCGGCGTACTCGGCGTGGATGCCAGGGACGTGTTCGCCGATGATGTGGAACTTCGGATCGAGCGTCGGATCGTCCATCCGGAGGTCGCCGACGCCCGCTGAGAGCGCCACGCGGTCGCCCTCCTCGAATCGGGTGACGTCCTCGCCGACCTCGGCGACGACGCCCGCACCGTCGCTGCCCGGGATGTGGGGCATCTCGAGGTCGAGCGTCGGAAGTCCGCGTCGGGTCCAGACGTCCAGATGGTTGAGTGCCGCCGATTTGACGTCGACCAGTACCTCGTCCCGGCCGACTTCCGGGTCGGGGTACTCGCCGTACTCGATGACGTCCGTGTCTCCGTGTTCGGTGATCTTGACGGCCTTCATATCCCTGGCAACGGCGATCCAGTACAAAACGATGGTGATAGCGGAATTTGTCGAATCTCTGTTCGGCATCTGTCGTAATCCGCGAGTGCGTGAGACGGCCCCCGGGAAACCGGGTCTGCGGCGGGCAGACGAGTGGCGATGGCTTTTGCTCCCGGAGGTGAACCGTTCCAGTATGAGCGAACAGTCGGAACGCGACGCTGCGGCGGACGACACAGATCGGATCGGTGCGGCCGTCGTCACGATCACCTCGACGCTGTCGCTCGAGGACGACGTCGCGGGCGACGCGGTCGTCGCGGCGTTCGAGGACGCGGGCCACGGAATCACGACGCGAGAGCTCATCGAGCGAAACTACGACAACGTGCAGGCGAAAGTCTCCCGGCTGATCGATCGCGGCGACGTCGACATCGTCGTCACCACGGGCGGGACGGGCGTCGAGCCGAGCGACGCCACGCTCGAGGCCGTCGGACCGCTGATCGACAAGGACCTCCCCGCCTTCGTCGACCTGTTTCACGCGCTCGCGTACGACGAGATCGGCATCAGCGTCGTCTCGAGCAGAGCGCTCGGCGGCATCGCCGACGGCGTCCCCGTCTTCTGCCTGCCGAACGACCGGGCGACGGTCCGAATCGCGTGCGAAGAGATCATCGTCCCCGAAGCGCCGCGGCTGGCGACGCTCGCGGACGACGAGACGGACGAGGAGTGACGCCGTCGGTCGTACCGTGAGGACGCTCGGTTCGCCAGCGAGAGCGAACGCTGAACTCGCCGCGCGAGAAACCGTCGGATACGATGGACAAACGACAGCTCCGCGAGCAGGTGTGGGACGACCTCGAGGAGTCCGGAGTGGCGCGGTTTCCGTATCCGCCACACGGCCGCATCCCGAACTTCGCCGGGGCGGACGAGGCGGCCGATCGACTGGCCGCGCAATCGGAGTGGCAGGCCGCCGGGACGATCAAGGCCAACCCGGACGCTCCACAGCTTCCCGTCCGCCGGCGGGCGCTCCGCGAGGGAAAGACCGTCTACATGGCCGTCCCCGACTGCGCGACGAGGAGTGTTTCCTCCGGCTCGATCCGGCCGACCTCGAGGACTACGACGCCGCGACGACCGTCTCCGGCTCGTCGAAACACGGCGTCCAGGTCGGCCCCGACGAACTCGAGGAGATCGACCTGATCGTCTCGGGAAGCGTAGCGGTCACCGAGCGCGGCGCTCGCGTCGGCAAGGGAGAGGGGTACAGCGACCTCGAGTACGCGATCCTCCGCGAGTTCGGGTTCGTCGACGACGAGACCACCGTCGCGACGACGGTCCACGACCGACAGCTTCTCGAGGCCGACGTCGCCGTCGACCCCCACGACGTGCCGATGGATCTACTCGTCACGCCCGACCGCGTTCTCCGCCCCGAGACGGGCGAGAAGCCGGCGGGCATCCACTGGGACCGACTCGAAGAGGAGCGACTCGAGGAGATTCCGGTACTGAGACTACTGGACGACGGTCAGTAAACGCCTGATCGCGACTCGACGGCTATCGCAACCGGCGACAGCGTCTCGCGTGCGACCGGCGAGTCAGCGCGGCCGCTCGAGGGCGCTCGTCAGTGGGAACGCAGGGTGGGTGGGCCGTCGAACGACGGCCCAGATCGGCAAACGGGAAAATCGGGTATTGCCTGGGTGTGGCAATGGTGGGGGGAAGGGTGCTATGGTGGGGTCGTTGGAAGTCGCGGGATCGACGAGGCGTGGGGGTGGGGGTGGGGGGTGCCTCCGCAGGTACCCGTCGACCTCCACCCATCGCTACCGGGCGAGGGTACTTGAACCGCGGTGACGGTATAGGACGCTTGTTCCGGATTGTCTGACAGTTAAGTCGCGTTCAACCGCCCAGAAAACCGGTCGAGACCGTTGATACTGCCCGATCAGCGAAAACGGTGGTACTCGAGTGATCGTAAGCAGATACTACCGGCAGAACGGGTTTCGAGGATCCGTCCCGGCGATCAGTCGAGTCCGTCTCGACCGGGACGACAGCAAAACAGGATCGTTCGGCGACCCGTCGCCGGGGTCCCGGCGTCGGTCAGTCGGTCAGTTCCTCTGCGGCGACAGCCGGTTCGACGAGCCGTGGATCGACCGACAGATCGAGTTGCCCCTTGACGAACTCCGGGATCGTATCCCGGGAGTAGACGACCGTTCGCAGGTCGTCGTTCAGGTCGATCGCGATCGGAATCGTCGTCGCCTGTCCGACGTCCGTGAGGACGTACAGGTCGGCCTCGACGATCCCGGCGTCCTCGAGTGCGGGCCGGGAGACGACGCCCTCGAGTCGTTCGACGTCGACGCCTTCGGCCTCGAGTGCGTCGGCGATCCCGTCGTCGTCGGACCCGGCGACGATCGCGTGCATGCTCATTCGTACTCGATGGTCGCGGGCGGTTTGTGCGTGACGTCGTAGACGACGCGAGCGACGTTCTCGTTTTCACCCGTAATACGGGACTGGATGCGCTGGAGTGTCTCCCAGTCGATCTCCTGGGCGCGGGCGGTCATCCCGTCGCGGGAGTCGACCGAGCGGACGGCGACGACCCAGCCGTGGACGCGGTTGTCGCCTTTGACCCCCGTCGCCTTGCCGATCACTGCCGCGAGCGCCTGCCAGGGGTCGTACTCCTCGAGTTCCTCCTCGACGACGTGGCAGGCCTCGCGGGCGACCTCGAGTTTCTCCTCGGTGACCTCGCCGATGACGCGGACGGCGAGCCCGGGACCGGGGAACGGCATCCGCTCGGCGACGACCTCCTCGAGTCCGAGGTGGCGGGCGACCTCGCGGACCTCGTCTTTGTAGAGGTCGCGGACGGGTTCGACGATTCCCTCGAAGTCGACGACCTCGGGCAGGCCGCCGACGTTGTGGTGGGACTTGATCCCGCCTTCCGACTCGATCCGGTCTGGGTAGATCGTCCCCTGGACGAGGTAGTCGGCGTCGGCGTCTTTCGCCTCGCGCTCGAACTCGCGGATGAACTGCTCGCCGATGACCTCGCGTTTCTCCTCGGGGTCCGTGACGCCCGAGAGCGCCTCGAGGAACCGATCTTTCGCGTCGACGACCCGCAGGCTCTCCATGTAGTCGAACGTCTCGCGGATCTGGGCCGTCTCGCCTTTCCGCATGAGGCCGGTGTCGACGTACACGGGCGTGAGTCGGTCGCCGATCGCCTCGTAGGCCAGTGCGGCGGCGACCGAGGAGTCGACCCCGCCCGAGAGCGCGATGACGGCGTTTTCGTCGCCGATTTCGTCTTCGATCTCTGCGATCGCGTCCGGAACGAACGTCTCCGTATCTACCATCAGTGAGTCACCTCTTCGTCGTACTCGACTTCGTCTCGTTCACGGTCGAGGACGGCCTCGATCAGGCCGAGAAACGGCGGACTCGGCCGTCCGGGCCGGGACTTGTACTCGGGGTGGAACTGCGTTCCGAGGAAGTACGGGTGGTCCTCGAGTTCGAGGATCTCCATCCGGTTGCCCGCCGTGCCGGAGAAGACGAGCGGTTCGTCCTCGAAGTACTCGAAGTACTCGGGGTTGACCTCGTAGCGGTGGCGGTGGCGCTCGGAACAGGACGTGTCGCCGTAGAGTTCGTAGGCGAGCGTTTCGGGCTCGATCACCGTCGTGTGTTCGCCCAGTCGCATCGTCCCGCCCATGTTCTCGACCTCGTACTGCTCTGGCAGAATGTCGATGACCGGGTGGGGCGTGTCTTCGTCCATCTCCGCAGAGTGTGCACCCTCGAGTCCCAGCGCGTTGCGAGCGTACTCGACGACGGCCATCTGGAAGCCGAGACAGAGCCCGAGGAAGGGGACGTCGTTCTCGCGGGCGTACCTGACGGCCTCGATCTTGCCCTCGGTGCCGCGCATCCCGAAGCCGCCGGGGACGATGACCGCGTCCGACTCCTGCAGGCGCTCGGTGTGGTGGTCTGCCATCTCGTCGGCCGCCACCCAGTGGACGTTCACGTCGACGCCGAGTTCGAAGCCGGCGTGCTTGAGCGACTCGCGGATCGACATGTACGCGTCCTCGAGGTCGTACTTGCCGACCAGCGCGACGTCGACCTCGCCGTCTTTCTCGGTCGTGACGACGTCGCGCCACTCGTTGGCGCGCTCGCCTTCCGGCAGCGCCTCCCCGGCGAGCCCGAAGTGCTCCAGGACGTACTGGTCGAGACCCTCCTCTTCGACCATCAGCGGGACGTGGTAGACGTCCTCGACGTCGGGATTCGAGAACACCGCCTCGGTCGGAATGTCACAGAACAGGGCGATCTTCTCTTTGGTGCTTGGCTCGAGTTTGTCCTCACACCGGCCGACGATGACGTCGGGCTGGAGCCCGATCGAGCGGACCTCCTTTACCGAGTGCTGGGTCGGTTTCGTCTTCTGCTCGCCGTTTTTCGAGTAGGGAACGAGGGTGACGTGGACGAACAGGACGTTCTCCTCGGGTTCCTCGTGGGCGAACTGGCGCAGCGCCTCGAGGTACGGCATTCCCTCGATGTCGCCGACCGTACCGCCGACCTCGACGATACAGACGTCGGTTCCCTCGGCGGCCTCCCGAATGCGACGCTTGATGTCGTCGGTGATGTGGGGGATGATCTGGACGGTCTTCCCGAGGTAGTCGCCCGCGCGCTCTTTCTCGATGACGTGCTGGTAGGTCTTGCCCGTCGTGATGTTGTGTTCGGAGGTCATCTCCTCGTCGAGGAATCGCTCGTAGTTCCCCAGGTCGAGGTCGACCTCACCGCCGTCTTCGAGGACGTACACCTCCCCGTGCTGGTAGGGGTTCATCGTCCCGGCGTCGACGTTCAGGTACGGGTCGATCTTCACTGCGGTCACGTCGAACCCGGCGTTTTTCAGGAGGCGGCCGGTGCTCGCGGCCGTGATCCCCTTTCCGAGTCCGGACATGACGCCCCCGGTTACGAAAATGAACTTGCTCCCGAGGGACGGGTCGTAGTTAGTTTCCGGTTCCGTCGGCATACCGAGTGTCCGCG
Source organism: Natribaculum breve (assembly GCF_023008585.1). Lineage (GTDB taxonomy): Archaea > Halobacteriota > Halobacteria > Halobacteriales > Natrialbaceae > Natribaculum > Natribaculum breve. Next base: position 1,593,256 of record NZ_CP095390.1, read on the forward strand.
GGAGCGATTGAAAACGATTTCGGGAAGCGCCCGGCTTCGACAGGTCGTGACACTCGTGGGTCTCGAGCACAACCGCCTTCCCGCCGCACGTCGAGCGGCGCGTGTCGCTCGAACCGATCACCTGATCGGGTGCCATCTTGCACTCTCCGGATGCGTACTTTAGTCGATCGCCGGCGTCGACGCAGGTGCGTATGCTCGTACACCTCCAGCAGTACAAACACGAGGAAGTCCAGTTCGACGACAACAGAACGACCGGCGAGTCACAGACCGAGGACACGCTCGACAAAGACTCCGAGGAGTACTTCGGCGAGAACGTCGACCGGTTCGACGTCGTCACGTGGGAGACGATCGAACACGACGGCGATCCGATCCAGCGCCGCGACGTCACGATCGACGGAGTCACTGCCGTCACCGTTCCCAAGCAACCGACCGACGAAGACGACCCCGACCTCCCCGGGAAGACGATCCAGTTCCGCGTGGACGGCGGTGTAGAGCACCTCGAGCAGGCCGAAATCGTCGAAGTGCAGGACGAAGAGCCCGCGGAGCCAGCGGCCGAGGGGGAGATCACCCAGGAGGACGACACGAGGGGGAAGATAGCGACGGACGACGAGCCGTAGGCTGCGCCGCCAGTCACCGTTCGGGCGGTGTCGAATCGACCGCGGCGGGCGATGCGAGTGAGACGAGCGCGACGGCGTTTCCGCCTCCTCGAACGCTCTCCGTGCGGTCACCGGTTCGAAGCCGCGTTCGACCCCTCGGCGCGGCTCAGGTCACTCGCGCCTCGAGAAACGCCCCGACGGTTCGTGCCACCTTCTCGTGTTGCCCGACGAAGAAGTGATCCGCGGAGAACGCGACGGCGTCGTGACCGAGTTCGTCAGCGCGTTCGACGACGGGTTCCCAGTCGACGGTCGTGTCCCGCTCGCCGTAACAGATCTGGACCGGACACGCGACGTCGGCGAGTGCGGGGACGACCTCGAGGTCGGGGGCCAGCCCCACCGGCGGCGCGAGCACGGAGACGGCGCGGACCTCGCGGTCGACGGTCGCCGTCGCGAGTATCGCCTCGGCGGCTCCGAAGCTGAACCCGAAGACGCCGACCCGGTCGTACCCGTCGGCGGCCCAGCGGATCGCGTTCCGGACGTCGGCTCGCTCGCCGTACCCCTCGTCCCACTCGCCGTAATCGAGCCGGAGGCAGGCGACGCCCCGCTCGAGGAGGTCGTCGCTGACGGCGACGAGTCGCCGGTCGCCGCGGTGACCGCCGTGCTGGGGATGGGGCGGACACGCCACGACGACCGCGTCGGTCTCGGATTCGGGCTCGTCGAGCGTCGCCCGGACGTCTCGACCGCCCGGAATCACTACGTCGGTCATGGCCCGACGTTGCGGTGCTGGAACGTTTATATTGTCGGACAGCGGTCGGAAAGCGCTCGAGTGCGATTCGTCCGACCGGCCACACCCGCCGGCGACAGACCGCCTGCGCTCACGGTCGTGGGTTCCGGAGGCGATCTGTCGGGACTGTTGCCGAAGTGAGACTTTTAAGGCCGACGAGCGAAATGTAGATACTATGGGCATCCTCTCTCGGACTTCGTACGTCATCCGGTCGAAGATCAACTCGCTGCTCAACCGGGCCGAGGACCCGACCGAGACGCTCGAGTACTCCTACGAGCAGATGCGGGACCAGCTCCAGCAGGTCAAACGCGGCATCGCCGATCTCACCACGCAGAAAAAGCGCCTCGAGATGCAGAAACGCCGACTCGAGGAGAACGTCGAGAAGCACAACGACCAGGCGCGAAGAGCGGTCAAACAGGACCGGGAGGACCTGGCGCGACAGGCCCTGGAGAAGAAGAAAGCGAAGATGAACCAGATCGAGGACCTGGAGCGCCAGATCGCCGACCTGCAGAATCAGCAAGATCAACTGATCGAGCAGAAAAACGAACTCCAGTCGCGCATCGAGGAGTTCCGCACGAAAAAGGAGACGATGAAAGCCCGCTACGAGGCCGCAGAAGCGAGTTCGACGGTCTCGGAGGCGATGACGGCGACCGGCGAGGAGTTCGAGGACGTCGGACGGGCCATCGAACGGGCCGAAGAGCGCACCCAGGACATGGAGGCCCGGTCTGCGGCGCTCGACGAACTCCACGAGTCGGGGGCGTTCGAGGACGTCCTCTCCGACAAAGACCAGATCGATCGCGAACTCGAAGAGCTGTCGACCGACAGCGGCGTCGAGGCCGAACTCGAGACGCTCAAATCCGAGATGGGCGAGGAAGAGCCGGCGAGCGAGACGGACGAGGAGGTCGACCTCGAGGACGTCGACGAAGACGTCGAGTCGGAGCTCACCGAACTCCAGGAAGAGGAAGGCTAGACGGTTGGCAGGCGTACCCGGCACGACCGCGACGTCCTGCGGTTGCACCGGGAGCCGGGTACGAGGAGCCGGGCACGACCGACGTTCTGACGTGACGTGTACGACCGACGCTCTGATATGACGTTTTCTCGAGACGCGAGCGTCGATTCGAGCAGCAGTCAGGAGAACAGCTATTGCATTCGTTCACGAATAATCATCGTATGGGCGAGAGTAACACGCTCGAGTCGGCGTCGCTGACCGAACAGCTCGTTCTGCTCGGACTCGTCGAGTTGAACCACCGTGGTCGAACGCCAGCCCAGCCCCACGAACTGCGAAAGACGTGCTGTACACAGTTGCCGAGCGACGATGACGGCGTCGTCGGAAGCGTCTCCGAGGCGGACGTCATGCGCTCGCTGTACCAGCTCGAGGCGAACGACCTCGTCGCCGAGGAGACGCCCGATACGACGTCGCCGACCGGAAAGGGACGGCCGTACTATTCGCTGGCCGTCGAGACCGAATCGATCCTCGAGGCCGTCGACGACCAGTCGCCGCTCGAGGGCGTCGTCGACGAGTTACGGGAGTCTTAAAACGCGGACGGCGGGGCAAGAGCCGGGCGTAGCTATTTGATCGTCGTCGTGGTACCGGTTCGACGCGATGGGCGGCTCACAGCCGAGCGATACGATGGTCGAGCGGAGCGAAGACGCGACGTGGAAGCTGTGGCTGTTGTTGAACGCGAATCGCTGGGTCGTCGCAGCCGTGTTGATGGCGTTCGTCTTCGCTGGCGTGGTGCTCGTCGGCGGATTCAGTCCGGTGTCGCTTCGCAGCCTCATGAGCGGCCAGGACCCCGTCGAAACGCTCTTCCAGGCGCTCACGACGGCGCTTATCACCGGCGTAACGCTGGTCGTGACGATCAATCAGCTGGTGCTCTCACAGGAACTCGGGGCCGTCTCGGATCAGCGCGAGCGCTTCTCGGGGTCGATGGAGTTCCGGTCGGACGCCGAAGACGTGATCGACGCGCCGATCAGTCCGCCGGAACCGGCGTCGTTCCTGCAGGCGATCGTCGCCGCCACCGGAGACCGCGCCACCGACTTTCGCGACGCCGTCGCCGACGGTCGCGACGAGGAGTTTCGGGAACAGGTCGACGACTTCGTCGACAACCTGACGACACACGCCGACGCGATCTGTGCGGACCTCGAGGACGCCCAGTTCGGTACCTACACCGTCGTCAAGTCGGCACTCGACTACAACTACTCCTGGAAGATCTTTCGAGCGCGACGGATCGTGAACGCTCACGCCGACTCCGTTAGCGACGAGGCCCGTGGAGCCTACGACGAACTCGTCGACGCGCTCGAGCTTTTCGGTCTCGCTCGAGAGCACTTCAAGACGCTGTACTTTCAGTGGGAGCTGATCAACCTCTCGCGGGCGATGATGTACGTCGCCGTCCCGGCGCTCGTCGTCACGACGTCGATGATCCTCTTTTTCGATACTGCCGTGGCTTCCGGTACGCTGCTCGGGATCGACGTGCTGGTGTGGATCGTCGCACTCGCCGTGACGATCGCGGCCACGCCCTTCCTGATCCTGATCGCGTTCGTCCTGCGAATCGCGACGATCGCGAAACGAACGCTCGCGATCGGGCCGTTCATCCTCCGAGAGTCGAATCGCGGCGAGGAGATCGACTGGGAGTGACGGCCTCGGCACGCGTTCGCGGACTCGGCAGCCGAGACTGAACCGAACGGCAGAAGACACTTGCTGTTGTTGACGAATCGTCGTGTATGATCCCCTTGCAGTCGATCGGGACTCGAGCCGTCGGCTGGGTCGCCGTCGTGGTCGCGCTGCTCGTGCCGGGCGTCGTCGCGACCGTGTTGTGGGCACCGTTTCTGGCCGTGAACCGTATTCGATCGCTCTTTGCGACGCTTCCACCGACTGGAAAGCTCTCACCGACGTACGTCGCGGTCGCGATCGGAGCATCGGTTCCGTACGTCGCCGGGTTCCTGGCGGTCCTCGCGGTCGTCGATCCGGCTGGCGTCGCCTGGAGCAACGCCTTTCTCACCGTCACCCTGTTCGTGTCGGTGCTGTACGTCGTCGGACTCCCCGTCGTCTGCATTCTCGGTCTCCCTCGAATCGGATTCGACTGGGACCCGACCGGCTACGGCTGGTCGACGTGGGCGCTGCTCGTCGTCGGGAGCGCCTGGTACGCGACGCTGTTTGCGGTCCCACTCGTGGCGGTGAGTCTCGTGCTCGCGCTTCCCGGCGGCTACTGATCCGAGGCGTCGATCGGAGCGCGTTTGCCGACCGAACGCGTACCGGCAGCCGTGATCGTCGTCATCTGTGGGCCGCCGGGAGCGGGAAAGACGACCGTCGCCACCCGCGTGTACCACCGCCTCGAGTCGCGGTCACGACCGGTTCGAATCGTTCACTCCGACGAGTTCTCGAGTCGAACGTACGAGCGGCTGTACGAGCGGGCCGCAGGCTGGCCGACGGCCGCGATCAGGCTCGTCGACGGGACGTTCTACAAGCGCGAGTGGCAGGTGCAGTTTCGCACGCTCGAGGACGTCCGGTTCGTCCACGTGACGGCGAGTCTCGAGACCTGTCTCGAGCGAAATCGAACGCGCGAGGACCCGATCGACGAGAAAGGCGTCCACGTGATCTACCGTGAGTTCGACGACCCGGACGGGGATCTCACGATCGACACCGACGAGCTGGCCGCCGACGAGGCCGTCGAACGGGTGCTCGAGGCGATCGATCGGTGGCGCGAGGTGCTACCGTGACGACACACCGGTTCCGGGTCGATCGAGCGACTCGAGGTCGGGCCGTCCGCCCGGCATCGGGACGCCGTCGTACTCGTCGTCGGCGAGGAGGAGCGCCCCGTCGAGGTCGACGTAGTCGAGCAGCGGCGCGAGGTGACAGGCCGGCGCGATCGAGGCGTTCGACTCGACCATACAGCCACACATCACCTCGAGTCCGTGCGCCCGCGCGGCGTGGATTATTCGCACGGCCTCGCGGAGACCGCCGCACTTCATCAGTTTGAGGTTCGCGATATCACAGCGGTCGGCGATCCGGGGGACGTCCTCGAGGGTGATACAGGACTCGTCGGCGGCGATCGGCAGCGGCGAGCGCTCGTAGACGTAGCGCAACCCCTCGGGATCTTCGGCGGCGACTGGTTGTTCGACGAACTCGAGGTCGTACTCGGCGAGAGTTTCGATCTTCGTCACCGCCTCGCGGGGCGACCACGCCTCGTTGGCGTCGACGCGGATTCGGACGTCGGGAGCCGCCTCGCGGATCGTCCGGACGATCTCCTCGTCACGATCGGTGCCGAGTTTGACCTTCAGCGTGCCGTACCCGCGCTCGACGGCCGTTTCGGTCTTCTCGCGCATCGTCTCCGTGTCGTCGATCCCGATCGTGTACGACGATTCGACGGTCTCGGTCGGGTCGAGCCCCCAGTAGCGGTAGAGCGGGACGTCGAGTCGCTTCGCGACGAGGTCGTGGAGGGCGATGCTCACCGCACACCTGGCGGCAGGGTTGCGCTCGATCGTCTCGCGCATCCGGCGTTCGATCCGGGCGAGTTCGTGGGGGTCGCCCACGTCCTCGACGACCGCGAGGAGGTCGGGCAAGACGGCCTCGACCGTCGCGGCCGTCTCGCCGTAGTGTGCGGAGGGGGCCCCACCGCCGACGCCGACGGTGCCGTCCTCGTCTTCGATCCTGACGAGCACGTTCTCCGCGTGGGTCTGGGTTCCGCGGGCGATAGTAAACGGGTACTCGAGTGGGAACTCGACCCGCTCGAACGACGTCTCGAGGCTCATAGCAGCGCGTCGAGCACCTCGTCGGTGTCGAAGCGGATGACGTCGGTGGCCGGCGCGCCGAGTTCGGCCTCGTACTCCTCGAGGGCGCGGCGAGCCTCGTCGTCGGCGAGCCCCTGCGTGTTGAGCGCCCCGGCGAAAACCCGGGCGGGGTTTACGGGTTCGGCCAGTTGCTCGTAGAGGTCGACGTAGGTCGGAATCGACGGGAGTGCGAACGACTCGTAGCCGTGGATCGCCTGCCGCCCGGCGTCGTGACAGAGCACCAGCTTGTCCGGCATCGCCCCGTGGAGGATGCCACAGGTCACGGCGGAGTAGGCGGGGTGGACGATGCTGCCCTGTCCCTCGACGAAGAGGTAGTCGTGGTCGTCACCCTTCTCTGTGATCATCTCCTCGACGGCCCCAGCCGTGAAGTCGCTGACGACGCGGTCGATCGGGTTGCCCCAGCCCTCGATCATGATGCCCGTCTGGCCCGTCGGGATCACGGCCGCGTCGTAGCCGGCCTCGCGGGCGTCGCGGGCGAGTTCCATCGAGACGGTCATCTTGCCGACCGAACAGTCAGTCCCGACGGTGAGGATCACCTCGGCGTCGACCTCGCCTGCGACGCCCTGGCTCACCGTCAGGTCAGCCGGTGGGTTGCGAACGTCCCAGAGGTCGCAGTCGTTTTCGTCGGCGAGGGCGGCGAACTCCTCGTCGTCGGCCAGGAAGTAGTGCAGGCCGGAGATGACGTCACAGCCGCGCTCGAGGGCGGCCCGGACGTCCGGTCGCCAGCTGTCGTCGAAGCCGCCGCCGATCGGCGCGATCCCGATCAGCAGGGCGTCGACGGACTCGTCGACGTCGTCCATGCCGGCGACCACGGGGGCGTCCTGGACGTCGGGGACGAAGTCGTTTACCCGCGTCCCGGGGTTGTCGCGGTCGAGGACGGCGACGACGTCGTAATCGGCGTACCGGAGCACGCCGAGGGCGGTCTTCGCTCGGTCCGGGAACTTCTCGTGGGCGAGAATTGCAACGCGCATACGGTGGTCATAGCACAGCCAGTACTTAACCCTCAACGGATCGCCCCGGGTGGTGTCCGTGTGCTGTGATAATGTCTGCTGTCCGTCGATCCCGGAGTAGCCGCCGGAGTGCTCGCGGTTTTCGGAACACAGGGACAGCAGGCACTGTCAGACGACCCGCAGGTCCGTCGTCCAGAACGAGCGAAACGCGTCCTCGAGTGCGGACTCCGGATCGCCGGTCGCGTCGACGGCGGCGGTCGCGTCGGCCGCGACGTCGGCTGCGACGGCGTCGACGACGCCGCGCTGGCCGACGAGGTAGAGCCGGTCGTCCGCGTAGGTCTCGAGTGCCTCCCGGGCGCGCTCTACGTGGTCGTCGATCTGGTCGTCGCGGATGCGCTCGAAGCGCGCCTGCGAGAAGCCACCCTTGGAGTGGGTACCCTTCACGTCGCTCTCGAAGCCGTGATAGTCGACGCGCTCGTCGCCCTCGTAGACCCCGAGCGCGAACAGGTCGGCGCGCACGAGCGCGAGGACGTACCGACCCGACGGAACGAACCACTCGCGCTCGAGTTCGAACCGGTCGCTCCAGGTCGGGTCGACCGACGGTGCGAGCGGCGGGTCGAGTGTCACCGAGACGAGGCCCGCGTCGTCGACGCAGACGAGACACGGCGCGGCCTCGTCGACGAGCGCGGACCGCTCGCCCAGGACGTCGGCGACGGACTCGGGAACCGTCTCCGCGACCGTCGCCGTCAGCGCCCCTTCGGCTCCCGTGTGGACGGATTCGAGCCGATCGAGTACCTCCGAGAGGCGGTCGCCACGAAGCCGTTCCCGGCGGCGGACCTCGAGTGACGAGTCGGCCCCCTCGAGTCGCTCGAGTTCGCCCTCGAGCTGGGCGATTCGATCCTCCAGGCGATTCTGTCGCTCCTCGGCCGTCTGTCGGGCGGTGACGGCCTCGGCTCGGCGGTCTGATTCGGCCTCGAGTCGGCGACGCAGTCGCTCGTTCTCGTCTTCGAGGTCGTCGATTCGCTCCTTGAGCGAAGCGCGGCCGAGCAACTCGTCGATCATCGAGCGAAGACGCGAAGCCGGGACACTTCTAGGTTCCGACGTTCCGGTACGCGTCGGGCCAGCCGCCCGTGAGTTCGAGCAGCTGCTGGGCGCGTTCCCGGCGGGCGAGAAAGACCTCTCGCAGCGTCGGCGGGTTGCGGATCCTGGTGTCGTCGAGGACGTCCTCGGGGACGGCGAGCGTGTCCGCGGGGACGTCGTCGTCGCCGAGGACGGGGAAGTGCTTCGACTCGAGTTTCATCACGAGCGGGACGTCGAGCCGTTCGAGTCCCTCTCCCGTCGCGTAGAGCTGTTCGTTGACCTGCTCGTGCTGGTGGCGCTGCATACGGGCGTGGTCCCCGTCGGACGGGGTCACGTAGAGGCGTCCGAGATAGTAACCGCGAGAGAACACCTCGAACATGGTACCACGAACCAAGAGTCGGAGTGGCATAACTATTCTGCTGACACGCTTATATACGAGCGCTATCAGTGTTATCGCAGCCCCGAACGCCGTCGCACAGCCGCTCACAGCGGCGCCTCCGTCGACGTTCGTCGTCGCCGATCGGTCGAACGTGCAGGCACGTCGTCGCCGTGCTCGATCGGACGTTCGAGACGACGGTTCTGGTCGACACCACTGTCTTTAACCGACTGTTTGATCGATTCGGGACCGTTTCGATCACGTCGCAGGCGAACGAGACCATCGGCGACCGGTCGCAAACCGACGCCGACGCCCCGATCGAACGCGGCGAGTACGAACGCGTTGAACGCAAAAAACGGATCTAAACGGTCGATCAGACCGATTAAACGGTTCGAACGAAGGTCCGCCTTTTTAAGATGTTGCCGCAGACGTGGAGACAATGACTACGACTCGTGCCGTGATACTCGTCACGCTGGCCGCCGTCTGCGGGCTGACGATCGCTCCGCTCGCGAGCGCGGCAGTCGCGGATGAGGTCTTCGCCGCGAACGATGCGAGCGACACGGACGGCGACTCCCAGCCGATGGGTGCGGAAGTGTCCACGTTCATGCAATCGAGCGCGGCGGACACGACCGAATCCGTCGACGAGGGGATGTTCGAGGCCGAGTACAGGAACGCAGGCGAGCAGCGTCGCGCCGACGTCGTCGCCGATCGGACGAACAGACTCGAGCAGAAACTCGAGTCGCTGAAAGCCGAACGCGAGGCGCTCAGGGAGAACGGAGACGAAAACTCCGCCAGCTACGACGCCCGGATGGCCAGCCTCGCCGTCCGGATCAGCAACATAGAGCGGGCGATCAACGATACTGCGGTCAAAGCACAGGAGACCGGGGTCGATACGGAGAAACTGGAGCGGTTGCGTACGGACGCTGCCAACCTCAGCGGGCCGGAAATCGCCGCAGTCGCGACCGGCCTCGCAGGAGTCGAACCGCCACGAGGGCCGCCCGAGGGAACGCCGGGACAGGGGAGTGACCTACAGAGTTCCGACCAGGGGCCGCCCGAACGCGAAGACGGATCGCAGCGCCCCGATCAGGCCCAGGATTCGAGCGATCGCGGGGACGGACCGCAGAACGACGGCGACGAGACCGGCGACACCGACGACACCGACGACACCGACGACACCGACGACACCGACGACACCAGTACGCAGTCTGACCCCGCCCCTGACGGCGAGCAGTGACGACGACGACCCAGGTCGCCACCGGCCGGACGTCTCGCCGGACGGTATACTCGGCGAGCAGACACCCTTTTCAGCGCCCGTCGCTAACGTCGAGTTGATGGACTCAGCCGCGTTGTTGGATCTGCTCGGAAACGAAAATCGACGACGGATCCTCCGACTGCTGGCGCGCAAGCCCTGCTACGTCACCGAAATCTCCGAGTACCTCGGCGTGAGTCCGAAAGCGGTCATCGAGCACCTGCGGAAACTCGAGGAGGCCGGCCTGGTCGAGAGTCGAATCGACGACCAGCGGCGCAAGTACTTTCACATCGCCCGGAACGTCCGCCTCGAGGTCAACGTCTCGCCGTACGGCTTCGCGAGCAAGAGCGCCTACCCGTCGAACAACAGTTTCGACATCGCACGCTGTCGGCACCTCTCGCTCGACGTCGACTACGACGAGGAAAGCGACATAGACGAACTGCTGGGCGTCCTCGAGAACTTAGAACAACTCGAGAGCGAACTGTCCCTCGCCCAGCGGTGGGTCCAGGGGCGGCTGTGCGACGTCCTCGAGCAGATCTCCGAGACCGTCGGGGCAGAACCCGAGAGTCGGATTCACGCGGATCTGCTGGCGAGCGTCCGTGAGGAGCCCAAAAGCGTCGGGGAACTCAGCCGCGACGTCGATGCACCCAGGGAGGTCGTCGCCGGACTCCTCGAGTCGATGGCCGACGACGGGATCGTCCGCAGGACGAAACGTGGGTGGGAACTCGCGCCAGAGGAGTGATTCCGTCTGCCGTCGACGAGTTACTCCACGTCGCTGACCAGGCCGGCACGGAGGTCGCGTCCGAAGTAGTACCCCAGCAGACACGTGACCAGCCCGACGCTCGCGCCGACGGCGACGACGGCGCGACCGGAGCCGGCGACCGCGAGCACCAGGTGATTGAGCACGGCGGCGACGCCGCCGACCGAGACGCCGGCGACGGCGACCTCGAGGTACCGACGTCGCGAGCTCGCGAGACCGAGGGCGAACGCGACGGCGAACATGCCGGCGATCCGGCCGGCGATCGGGACGGCGAAGCCACCGACGAGCAGTCCGACCCCGATCGCGAGCACGACCGTGAGAAACGCCTTCGGCGAGAAGTACCGCGAGATCGAAAGTCGCGAGCGGATCGAACCGAGCCGCGAGTCGGCCGACGCCGCGTCGCTCGAGGACGACCGCCACCACGAGTTCGACTCGTCGGCGGTCGCGTCGGGCTCTTCGGGCGAGGGGCTCGTCGCTCCGTCGAACGGCGACGCGTCGGACTCCTGCTCGCCCGAGAGGAGCCGCTCTGTCTCCTCGAGTAACTCGTCGGTCGAGCGCGAATCCCGGCTCGTCGTCACGTCGTCGGAGCGGTCGCTCATGGTCGACTCGAGGGCGTCCGAAGTCATGGACCTTTCCCCGTCGGTCACGAACCGGCCGTCGGTGACACTCCGCCGGCGAACAGGGGTGGCGAGCACCCCCGCTTTTCCGTCTGACGGTCGTACGTAAACCGGAATGCGGGTAGACACGATCGCACTCGGCGTCGGCCTCGCTGCCATCGGAGTCGCGTTCCTCTACGTCGCCAGAAACGTCTATCCGCGCCTGAAAATCGCCGACGAGTCCCTCGAGTTGTTGCGGATCACGACCGCCGTGGTCGCCGGCGGGCTGATCACGTTCGGACTCGTCGTCGTCGCGCTGGGGTTCGTCGGTGGGTGAGCGCCGTCGAGGAAAGGTGCCTTCAAGTCCGCCGGCGCGCAACCGGGACGTATGAATCCAGGCGATCGCGTCCGCGTCGAACGTGCGGGCCACACCTACGAGGGTGTGTTGCTCCCCTCGAGCACCGACGAACACCTCGTCGTCAAACTCGAGGGCGGCTACAACGTCGGCATCGACCGCGAGCACGCAGACGCGGAAGTCATCGAGGAGGACGTCTACGACGTCGTCGAGGAGACCTCGACGGGCCGTGATCTGTCAGATCACGACGTCGCAGGTGCACAGGACGACGACGGCGAGTCGGAGATCGAGTTCGACGACGAGTTGCCGACGATCTCGCTCATCTCGACCGGCGGGACGATCGCCTCGACCGTCGACTACCGCACCGGTGCGGTGACGGCCCAGTTCGACGCCGAGGACGTCCTGCGTGCGGTTCCCGACCTCGCCGGCCGGGCGAACTACCGGGGACGCGTCGTCGCCAACATCCTCTCGGAGAACATGACCCCCGAGGTCTGGCAGGAACTCGCCGAGGCCGTCGTCGAGGAGGTCGAAGCGGGCGCGGACGGCGTCGTCGTCATGCACGGCACCGACACGATGCAGTTCACCGCGAGCGCGCTCGCGTTCATGCTCGAGACGCCCGTCCCGATCGTCTTCACCGGCTCGCAGCGCTCTGCTGACCGGCCGTCCTCGGACAACGTGATGAACGCCGTCTGCGCGGTCGAGGCGGCGAAAAGCGACTGCGCGGAGGTGCTCGTCTGTATGCACGCCTCCGAGTCGGACGACCGGTGTGCCCTCCACCGCGGCACCCGGGTCCGGAAGAACCACACCTCCCGACGGGACGCCTTCGAGACCGTCGGCGCGGAGCCGCTCGGCGAGGTCGACTACGACACCGGCGAGGTCTCGTTCCGGCGGGCCCACGAGCGGCGAGGCGAGACCGACCTCGCGATCGAACCCGCCCTCGAGAGCGACGTCGAACTGGTGAAGTTCACGCCGGGGATGGACCCCGCGTTCCTCGACGTCGTCGAGGGGAAATCGGGCCTGATCCTCGAGGGAACCGGTCTCGGCCACGTCCACACCGACCTCGTCCCGCGACTCGAGGAACTGATCGACGACGGAACGACGGTCGTCATGACCAGCCAGTGTCTCGAGGGGCGGGTCTGCGACCGGGTCTACGACACCGGCCGCGACTTGCTCGACGCGGGCGTCCTCGAGGCCGGCGACACGCTACCGGGGACGGCGAAAGTCAAGTTGATGTGGGCGCTCGCGAACGCCGCCGACGTCGAGGAAGCGATGGCGACGTCGCTCGCGGGCGAACTGCAGCGACGCTCCGTGCCGTGGGAGTGACGGTGACGGCGATGAACGACGCGATCGAGATCCGCCGCGCGACCCACGACGACTACGAGGCGGTCGCGGCGTTCACGAGCGACCTCTGGGCAGACCGCGGCGGCGACTACCTGCCGTCGGTCTACCACGACTGGCTCGAGGACGAAGGCGACGACCGCCGGAAGACGTTCCTGGCCGAGGCCGACGGCGAGGTCGCGGGGCTCTCGCAGGCGGTCGTGCTCTCGCCGGACGAGGCGTGGTTCCAGGGGATGCGCGTCGACCCCGACTTCCGCCGCCGGGGCGTGAGCCAGCGGCTCAACGAGGCCTGCTTCGAGTGGGCTCGCGACCGCGGCGCGACCGTCGGCCGGCTCATGACCTTCTCGTGGAACGTCGCCGCCCTCGGCGCGGCCCGCGCGGGCGGGTTCGATCCCGTCACCGAGTTTCGGTGGGCCCGGCCAGCGCCAGACGCCGACGCGACGGGACCGCTCGAGGTCACGGGCGACGCAGCCGCGGCGTGGCGCTACTGGACCGACAGCGAGGCCCGCGAACACCTCCGCGGGCTCGCGCTCGACGTAGCGGAGTCGTGGGCCGTCCGGGAACTCACCCGCGAGGACCTGACGCGGCTCGCCGACGAGACGGCCGTCTTCGCGGTCCACGGCGACGACGGCGTCGCGGGCATGGCCTATCGCACGCGCGACTACGAGCGAGAGACCGACGACGGCGAAACGGAGCGGTGGGCCGAGTACGGCGTGGGCGCGTGGGACGACGTCGACGCCGCCCGCTCGCTGCTCGCGGCGGTCGCACGCGACGCGGCCGCACTCGAGGCGGAGAAGACGCGCGTGCTGATCCCCGAGACGGTCGGGTACGTAAGCGACGCGGCCTACGCCTGTGGCGCAGTTTCAGAGGAACCCGACTTCGTCCTCGGCGTCGATCTCACCGCGCGCTGATCGGCTCGCGACGGGCGGCGACGCCACTATCCGCCGCTGACCGGGGGAAACAGCGCCAGTTCGTCGCCGTCCTCGAGTTCCGTCTCGAGTCCGTCCTCCTGACTCCGTACGTCCTTGCCGTTGCGAAGCACGTTGATCTGCGAGCGCAACTCCCCGTCCTCGAGCACCCGATCTGCGAGCGCGGGACGGTCCGCGAGCAGGTCGTCGAGGGCGTCACCGACCGTCTCGCCCGGTTCGGCGTCGACGGCCACGTGTCGATCGCCCGCGTGTTCGGCGAGGTCGGCGAACAGTTTCCACTCCATAGACGGCGTTTTCGCTCCGGGACGCAAGTAGCTACCGCTCGTCGAGTCGTCGCAGGGCCGCCGGTCGGCCGAGGAGGTACGCGACGTCGCCGGCCTCGAGTCGCTCGTCGGCGTTCGGGACGATGCCGGCGAGCAAGCCGAGATAGATGCCGAGCAACACCCCGACGGGGAGCGAAGACATACAGAGACGGTCTCGTTCTCGAGGGAAACCAGTATCGCCCACACCCGCTCTACGGCGGATTCCCGAAGCGACGACGTCGAGATGCGAACAGACGGGACGAAGGCGAAGACGTTTACCCGACCTCGGAGCAACCGGAGTGTATGGCCGACGAGCAACGAGCGGATCGGCTGCCCGAAAACTGGCCGCGGATCGTGACGACGCGGGTAGCCGTCGGCCTCGCCCTCGCCGTCGCCCTGCTGTCGGTCGCGACCGGGATCGTCAACATCGACAGGAACGTCGTCTTCGGGCCGCTCGCCGCCCACGTCCCGGAACTCGTCCGGGACACTGCCGGCTTCACGGGTGCGCTGACGGGCTTTCTGATGGTCGCCAGCGCGCTCGCCCTCCGTCGCGGACTCCGGGCGGGCTGGTACGCGACGATCGTCCTCCTGCCGATCACGGCCCTGCAGGGGCTCTTGCAGGCGAGTCAGTACTCGCTGCCGCTCGTCGGCCTCTCGCTTCTCGCCATGCCGGTCCTGGTTCTCACCCGTGAGCGATTCGACAGACCGCTCGCGCTGACGACGACGCAGATCGCTGCGGGGAGTGCGCTCGTCGGCGTGCAGGCGTACGGCACCTTCGGCGCGTACGCGCTCCGGGAGGACTTCGACGGCGTCGCCACGCTACTCGACGCCTTCTACTTCACGCTGATCACCTCGAGTACCGTCGGCTACGGCGACATCGGCCCCGAGAGCGCACAGGCGATGCTGTTTACGATGTCGCTGGTCGTCCTCGGCGTCGCCAGTTTCGGTATCGCCATCGGGGCGCTCGTCGGTCCGGCGATCCAGGCTCGCATCTCGAAGACACTCGGAAAGATGACCGAATCAGAACTCGAACTCCTCGACAACCACGTCCTCGTGCTCGGGTACGGGGATCTGACGGAACCGATCGTGAGCGAACTCGCCGCCGCCGACGTCCCGTTCGTCGTCGTCACGGAAGACGAGACGGTGGCGACCCGGCTGACCGACCGCGACGTCAAGGTGCTGACGGCCGACCCGAGCGACGAAGAGCCGCTTCGCCGGGCGAAGATCGACGACGCGCGGGCCATCCTCGTGGCGACCGACCACGACGCGGAAGACGCACTCGCGGTGCTGACGGCGCGCCAGCTCCGGCCGAACGTCCGCATCGTCACCGCCGCGACCGACCGCGAGAACACCGAGAAGCTCAAACGCGCCGGCGCAGACGACGTCATCGCGCTGGCCGAACTCGGCGGCCACCTGCTCGTTCGGTCCGCACTCGGCACGGACGAGTCGCCGGTCGTCGAACGACTCCTCGAGGAAGAGCCGTAGCGACCCGCAGGCGGCTTATCGCCGACGTCCGCGGTGGACGATCGCGACGTCGGCCTCGAGATTCCGGAGTTTGCGAAACGTCGGCGGGGAGACGAACCGCGACGCCGTCGAGCGGTCGGTACTCGAGCCGACGAAGACGACGTCGTACCGTGGCGCGACCTGCGAGAGGTACGTCTCGACCGAGGTGGCCGCGACGTGCGTCTCGAAGCGGCCGGTGAAGGCGTCGACGAGGTCGGCGAGCGTGTTCTCGGCCGATCGACGGCGCGACTCGCGATCGATACACGTACAGACGCCGGTCGTCCCGGCGGCACCGGCCACGCGGATCGCGAAGTCGATCATGGCACGCGCGGTGTCGCCCGCGCCCCGGACGGCGACGAGCGCGTGCTCCCACCGGTGGCGACCGTCGCACGATCGAAACACGACGACGTCGATCTCGGCCTCGAACAGACCCGTGACGAACGACGAGAGCCCGCCGCTATCGTGTTCTTCGTACGGCGTGACGATGAGATCACAGTTGTTCTGCCGGGCGGTCTGAAGGACGAGGGCCGACGAGTGCTGGCCGTCGACCGCGACGACGACCTCGCAGGGGACGTCGTACTCGGCCTCGAGGTCGGAGGCGAGGCGCTCGAGGCGTCGTGCCGCGTCTTCGGCCGCCTGCTCGACGCGCGTCGCGTCGTCACCCCCACCGTCTGTCAGGGGTTCGCTCGAGTCGGCCGCCTCGCGTTCGGAACCGTCGGCGTCGAGTTCGGCCGCGGCCTGCTGGACGGCGGTCTCGTCGACGACGTCGAAGAGGACGACCTTCCCGGCCTCGTGTGCGCCGGCGATCGAGGCGGCAAACCGTGCGGTCGTCTCCGAGCCGTTTCGCATCGGAACGAGCACGTGGTCGTCACCCCTCGTCGTCTGGTAGAGATAGCGGGCCCGTTCCTCGTAGAACCGACTGCGCCAGACGACGAACACGCTCGCGATGAACGCACTCGAGATGGCGATGCCGACGACGTACGCGAACTGTGCGTTCCCGGTGACGAGCACGAGCAGCGCGGTCGAGAACGCCGTCGGCTCCTCGAGGTCGAGCGCCCAGGTGGCCGAGCCGGTAAAGAAGATCCCGAGGGCTGCGCCGACTGCACTGACGGTCCCTCCCTCGAGTCCGATCCACGCCGCGACGACGAGTGCGAACCAGCCACAGAGCGCGCCCGCGGTCATCCCGCCGACGAACTTCAAGGGCGTAGAGTACCGTCCTTCGGGGTCGGCAAAGAGGGTGTACGTCCCCGAGGCCAGCGGCGGGAACAGCAGGAACGAGACGACGGCGGTCGCGTTCGACAACCACGTCACGGCGGCGATGAGCAGCGGAACGAACACCAGCACCGACACGTGCTGGAGGTTTCCCGTCCGTTCGACCCACCGCAAGAGTGCGTCGAGTTCGCGCCGCTCCAGCCGCCGGAGCCGCCTCGCGAGCGCGACGAGTCGCGCCCGCACACCCTCGAGCATGACGTATCGTATGGGCAGCCGCCAATGAAAGTTTTTGGTCCGTGAACGACCAGAGCACCGGTTCTACGGCTCTGGTGCCTCGGTGACGATCGCCACGCCACTCGAGGCACCGATGCGTTCGGCACCGGCGTCGATCATCGCCACCGCCTCGTCGTAGCTGCCGATGCCGCCGCTGGCCTTGACGGGGAGGTACTCGCTCACGAGTTCGACGTCCGCGACCGTCGCACCCCCGGACGCGAACCCCGTCGACGTCTTTACCATCGCGGCGTCGGCGTCGACGGCCGCCTCGCAGGCCCGACGCTTCTCCGCGTCCGAAAGCAGCGCCGTCTCGAGGATCACCTTCACCGGGACCGGGACGGCGGCGACGAGTTCCCCGAGTTCGGCCGTCACGGCGTCGTCGTCGCCGGCTTTCAGCCGACCGACGTTGAGGACGACGTCGAGTTCGTCAGCGCCGGCCTTCCAGGCGGCCACGCTCTCGTGGCGCTTCGTGTCGTGATCGTGTTGTCCGTGTGGGAATCCGACGACCGTCGCGAGGGTGACGTCGGGAGCAGCGGCCGCCGCCTCCTCGAGGTAACAGGGCGGCACGCAGGCGTTCATCCCGTACCGGTCGGCTTCCTCGAGGACGCGCTCGACGTCTGCGGGCGTCGTCGTGGGGCCGAGGACGGTGTGATCGATCATCGGCGCGAGTTCGCGTCGATCCATACCGGATCGATTCGTCGAACGGGCAAAAAGACGCCCGCTCTCGGTGGCCGGCCCAGCGGGTGTGCCCCGCTGCTTTTGGTCGCCGGCGACCTACCTCGAGTCATGAGCGACGACCGGCCCGACGTCGCACCCGCCGTCGAGGAGACCGCCGAGTCCATCGCGGCGATGGAGATCCGCGGGGCGGCGACCATCGCGGACGCGGCGGCGGCAGCGCTTGCGACACAGGCCGACCAGTCCGACGCCGCCACGCCTGCGGCGTTCCGGACCCAGCTTCGCGCCGCGGCCAGAACGCTGTACGAGACGCGGCCGACGGCCGTCAGCCTGCCGAACGCGCTCCGGTACGTCCTCCGCGGGATGGACGGCGAGACCGTCGCTGAACTGCAGTCGTCGACCGTCGAACGCGCCGAGCAGTTCCGAGCCGACCTCGAGCAGGCCCAGGAGAAACTCGGCGAAATCGGCGCGAACCGGTTGCGCGACGGCGACGTCGTGATGACCCACTGTCACTCGACGGACGTACTGGCCTGCGTCGAGGCGGCACTCGAGGCGGGCAAACACGTCGAGGCGATCGTCAAGGAGACCCGGCCCCGAAAGCAGGGACACATCACGGCGGCGCAGTTGCGCGAGTGGGACGTTCCCGTCACGCTGATCGTCGACAACGCCGCCAGACGGTACCTGGACGACGCCGACCACGTCCTCGTTGGGGCGGACAGTATCGCGGCCGACGGGAGCGTCGTCAACAAGATCGGGACGAGCGGCCTCGCGGTCAACGCCCGCGAACGCAGCGTTCCGGTGGTGGTCGCCGCCCAGACGATCAAACTCCACCCGGACACGATGACGGGCCACACCGTCGAGATCGAGATGCGCGACGAGACGGAGGTGCTCTCGGAAGGCGAACGGGCCGAGATCACCGGCGACGACGCGGACGAGGGATTGGTCGTCGAAAATCCCGCGTTCGACGTCACGCCACCGCGACACGTCGACGCGATCGTGACCGAACGCGGACAGTTCCCTCCCGAGAGCATCGTGACGCTCATGCGCGAACTGTTCGGCGAGACGACCGGCGAGCCCTGGGAATCCTGATCGACGGGCGGCCGGTCGGCCCCGGAATCGTCGGCAATCGGAAAGTGTTAGTCGCTGGTATGTGCCTACTCTCTGTATGGCCATCCCAGAGGGATTCGTCCTCCCGCCGTGGTACGTTCTCGCCTTGCTGGTCCTGTTGCTGGCAGCAGTCGTGGCGCTGCTGTGGGTGCTCGAGCCGCCCGTGACGGACGAGACGGTCATCGCCTTCGCCCCGTGGATGATGTTCGGGTCGACGTTACACGTCCTCTACAAGATCGACGCGTTTCCGACGTCTATCGAACCGCTGTTCAGCGCTCCCACGGTCTACCTGACGACCGCGATCGTCGCGGGCAGCGCCTGGCTGCTCGGGAGCTTCCTCTACGCCGCGGGCTTCCAGCGCTCGATCGCCCGGTTCGTCGGCGTCTCCGGCACCGCTTTCTTCACCGTCTTCGCGGTATTCACGCTCTACCACGGCTGGATGGCGGGAACGATCGAGCCGCTCTGGCCGGTTCTCTCGGTCGTCATCACGGGCGTCGTCGCCGCGCTCGCGTGGCTCGGACTGAGCCTCTGGTTTACCGAAGTCGCCGCCGTTACGAGCCTCAGCGGCGCGTTCGTCGTCTTCTCGCAGACTCTCGACGGCGTCACGACCGCCGTCGGCTACGACGTCCTCGATGCCGGCGAAGACGTCCCCGCCTCGCAGTTCATTCTCGATGTCGGGGCAGCCCTGCCGACCTACGAGTACGTCGGCGCTGGCTGGCTGTTCGTCCTGGTGAAAGTCGTCCTCGCGCTCGTCGTCGTCGGCCTGTTCGCCGACTTCGTTCGCGAGGAACCACGGCGCGCACGGGTGTTGCTCGGACTGATCGCCGCCATCGGTCTGGGCCCCGGCACGCACAACGTCCTCCTTTTCGTCGTCGCCTAGACGTCAGCGTTTTGCCCCCGGCGGTCGTCCCCTCGACGTATCCCCGAATGGTCACCGTGCTCACCGCGGGACACGTCAACTGGGACGTGACGCTCCGCGTCGACAGGTTGCCCGAACCGGACGGCGAAGTGTCGATCCGCTCGCAACGCCAGTCCGGCGGCGGGAGCGCGGCAAACGTCGCCGCCGCCCTCACCCGCCTCGAGGTCGACGCCGGACTGATCGGGAGCGTCGGCGACGACGACAACGGCCTGCTCGCCAGACGCGAACTCGAGCGACGCGGGATCGACCTCGAGGGACTTCGCGTCGTCCCCGACGCCCAGACGGCGGTGAAGTACCTGCTCGTCGACGACGACGGCGAGGTGGCGGTGCTGGGAAACGACGGCGTCAACGAGGCCGTCCGGCCGGAGCACGTCGACCCGTCGCGGATCCGCGACGCCGACCACGTCCACCTCACGGGCCAGCGTCCCGAGACCGCCGCCGCCATCGCCTCGATCGCGAGCGATGCTGGCGTCACGGTCAGTTTCGACCCCGGCCGACGGCTCGGCGACCGGGACTACGGCGACGCCCTCGCCGCCGCCGA
Source organism: Natribaculum breve (assembly GCF_023008585.1). Classification (GTDB taxonomy): domain Archaea; phylum Halobacteriota; class Halobacteria; order Halobacteriales; family Natrialbaceae; genus Natribaculum; species Natribaculum breve. The sequence continues at coordinate 1,613,589 of NZ_CP095390.1, forward strand.
CGTGATCTTCGCGACCGACCGCGAGGCCGAGGCGATCATCGAGTCGGAGTACCCCGGGTCGACGTTCGGCGACCGAACCGTCGTCCTCACGTACGGCGGCGACGGGGCCGAAGTCCACACTCCCGAGGGATCGTACCACCACCCGGGATTCGACGTCGACTCGGTCGACACGACCGGTGCGGGCGACGCGTTCGCCGCCGGATTCGTCGCGACTCGCCTCGAGACCGACGACGTCGAACGAGCACTCGAGTTCGCGAACGCCTGCGGCGCGCTGGCCGCGAGTCGAGAGGGCGCGCGGAGCGCGCCGACGATGGCGACGGTGACCGACTTCCTCGACGACCGGTTTTGAGGCCCCGTGTCGTCCGGAGATACGAACGACGACTGGCGCGGTTCGTTTTCACCGCCCGATGTCTGACGGTAGATATATGGACCGAGCCGTTGGCCACTCGAGTACACGGTCACGAAATCGTGACAGTGAGAGCATGAGTAAACAGATTACTGGTGGGTTTACATACGAAAACGATGGCGACGGTCGAGAAGTGCGATACGGGCGAGACGACGGTGAGCCGCCGAGCGTCGCCGTCGCGACGGCACTCGCGACGTACCACGGTGACGACGTCACCACGACGAGCACGCGGCTGTACGACCACGTCGATCCAGAAGCACTCGACGCCCTCTTCGCGGACCGGTACGACGGCGGCGGCCGACGGGCCGGGAAGGTGACGTTCGACGTCGGTGACGCGACCGTCGTCGTCCGTCCCGAGAGCGTACGCGTGTATCCAGGGGAATCGTAACGTCTGTCGCGGCTGGTTTCCGACGCAACCGCAGACCGTACGCGGGTGCTTCGGTACTGACTCACAGCAGTCGTTACGACCGCGAGGACGCGGCCGCTCGCGCCGGGAACGCACGTTTTTTCTCGTCTCCGGCGGAACGCGCGGACATGGCAACCCAGCCGCACCTGTTGATCGACGACGGAGACGTAGCCGACGTCGCGCTCCTGCCGGGCGATCCGGACCGCGTCGACCGCATCGCAGGCCACTGCGACGACGCGGAGACGGTCGCACAGAACCGCGAGTACAAGGTGGTCAACGCCACCTACGAGGGCCGAGAACTGACGATCTGTTCGACGGGGATCGGCTGTCCCTCTGCCGCGATCGCCGTCGAGGAACTCGCCGCCGTCGGCGTCGAGACGTTCGTCCGCGTCGGCACGACCGGCGCGCTCCAGGCAGGCGTCGAGATCGGCGACATGATCGTCGCAAGCGGCGCGGCGAAAAACGAGGGGACGACCAGACGGTACGAGGCCGTCGAGTACCCCGCAGTGCCCGACTACGACGCGCTGTCGGCGCTCGTCGACGCCGCCGAGGCCAACGACGAGGACGTCCACGTCGGCCCCGTCGCCACCGACGACGCCTACTACGCCGAAGACGACGAGGCCGTCGACGACTGGGAAGCCGCGGGCCTGCTCGCCGTCGAGATGGAAGCCGCCGCGATCTTCTCGCTTGCACGACGTAAGGGCCTTCGCGCCGGCGCGATCTGCACCGTCGACGGCAACCTCGTCGAAGGCACACAGAAGGGAACCGACACCGAAGACGACGAACTCCCCGAGAAGGCGAAGAACAACGTCGCCCGCGCCATCGACATCGCACTCGAGGCCGCGACTACCCTCTAGTCGGCCAGCGTCTCGGCGAGAGCCGTCGCCCCGTCGGTCACGCGTTCGGTCGTCGCCGACGTCCGCTCGAGCGAGCGGTTGAGCGTCGAGAAGAGCGCGTCGATCCGCACGGTTCCGTTCGCGTCTCGCCACTCGGTCACGTCGAGACGAGCGGTCTCACACTCCGCACACCGCGACTGGTCGGCCTCGAGCGATTCGAAACAGACGTGACACCTGCCGAGTGCCGACGCAACCGCCTCGACCAGGTCGACGACGGTCGAGAGCCGAGTTCGAAGTCGGGCCGACGCGTCCGCGAACGCGTCGACGGCCTCGAGTACGTCGCCGTCGAGCCGCGATCGGTCGGCCGCGTCGACGGCCTCGAAGTGGGCGTCGACGACCGCGAGTGCGAACAGGATCCGTCGGCGACTGGCGGCGTACGGCGGGCGGTCGCCGGCCTCGAGCGTCGCCGGGAGCGACGTCGCGAGCGAGGCGAACTCGGCGACGTCGGAGACGGCGTCGCTTTGCGTCCGCGTGATCTCGCGGATCTTCCGAAAGAGCCCGTCGGCGGTCAGGACTCGAGACTCGGCAGTCGACGCAGACGGATCGTCCAGCCGCCGGAAACAGCTCACACAGAGGGTAACGAGAGACCGTGGGTGGGCCGCGTCGACGGATCGTCGCCCGACCGCGTACAGCCGGAGGTCGTCCTCGGCAGATTCGCCGTCGGTCCGACAGTGCTGGCACTCGTAGCCGTCTCGTTCGAACACCGCTCGCGCGTCGGATCGCTGCTCTCGGGAAGCCACGCCGCATCGAAGACGCGGGCGTGTCAAAAGTACACCGGACCGGCTGCGGGCCACGAGGTCGCGCTCGCCCGCTCGTCTCGCCCGCTCGTCCGTTCTGTTCGTCCGCGCGTGCTTGAGCGTGCGCGCACGAACGATACTAACCCTGGGAGAAAGATCGTCTCGATATGCCCGGGAAAAACGTCTCGAAGATACCGCTCGAGTGCCCGCTCTGTCACGAGGCGTTCGAGTTCGAGCGCGGCCTTCGGGCCCACCTGCACGAGGGCCACGACCAGACGGAACTCGTCGACCAGGTCGTCACGTACGTCGAAGAACTCGAGCGTGGCCGACTCACCTGATACTACCGGACAGAAGTCAGTGAATACTCGATCGCGTCTCGACGGCTGTCGTCAGCGACGACAGCGTCTCGCGTGCGATCGATGTCTGAACCGTTTTGTCCGGAAGTATGAGAACCGGCGACGAAACCGGTCGACAGCGACCGGCCGCATCGACTAGTCGTACTCGAGCGACGGCGTCGCGTCGGACCGAACCGCGTCGTACCGTTGCAGGAACTCGAGGACGCCGCGTCGCCCGCCAAAGTCCCCCTGGTACCACAGGAACAGTCGCGGCACGGTCACGACGCCCTCGTTTTGATCGTAGCTCACGTTCTCGTCGAGAAACCACTCGGTCGCGACGTCGAGTTCCTCGTCGCAGTCGTCCGGCGAGTAGACGGTGACTGGCGGGCACTTGTCGGTCCCTTTCGAGAGGGCGAAGTGGATTCGCGGATCGACCTCCTCGAGTCGATACGTGCGCTCGAACGACGACGGGAACGGTCGCGGGAAGTAGCCGAGCCCCCACGGATGCTTCGAGCCCCGGAGCAGACCGTGTTCGACGTCGTCGAGGCTCAGCCAGTGTCCGGCGATGGGGATCCAGTCGCGGGCGAAGAACCGCCAGCGGGAGAGTGGCCCACCGTCGAGCGACGGTTCGTCGTCCAGGCGCAACTGGACGTAGGCGTTGTAACAGTTGAGCCAGAACGCCAGTCGCTGTGGACGGCTGGCCAGCGCCCTCGAGAGTCGGTCGCGCTCGAGGGTGGCGAGGCGGTCACGCAGTCCGGCGACGTCACCTCCGGTCTTGACTGCGTACAACAGGTCGGCCGAGATCGTGAGCGGATCGAGCCGAGTCGACATCCAGTTGTTACTTCGGGTACCAGCACCTTGAAGCCGTGTTCCAACCGAAGTCGACAGTCGGATTCCTGGACACGTCGCCGCCGTCCACGAGACGGCGTCACGGCACGGACATGGTTCGGTTTTATGCAAAGTCACGTCGAATCGACATACGTGAATCTCAGTAAGGGATACCTCCTCGCGCTCGTCGTCGCCTTCGGCGCGCTCTCGCTGTTGCTGGTCTTGCCGTTCGTCCAGTACGTCCTCGCCGCCGTACTCATCGCCTACGTTCTCCACCCCCTCCAGGAACGACTCGAGCCCCGAACGTCGCCGACCGTCGCCGCGCTCGCGCTCGTCTTGCTCGCCACCACGGGATTCGTGATCCCGTTCGTGTTGATGCTCGGCGTGGTCGTCGACAGCGCGACGCAGATCGTCGAGAGCCTCGACGCCGAGTCGGTCCAGTTGGCGGAACTCGAGCGGCTACTCGAGGAGAGTACGGGAATGCGAGTCGACCTGGCGTCGGAGCTGACGTCCTCGGGCCAGGAGGTCGGACTGGTCGTCCTCCAGCAGTCGCCGAGCGCGTTCACGACGATCACGCACACCCTGATCGGCCTCGGACTGGCGATCTTTCTCGTCTACTACCTCCTCAAAGACGGCCGCGCGTTCGTCGACTGGATTCGGGAGACGACGCCGCTTCCGGCCGACGTCCAGGACGACTTTTATCGCGAACTGGACGCCGTCATGTGGGCCGTCCTCGTCGGTCACGTCCTCATCGCGATCGTCCAGGGCGTCATCGCCGGACTTGGACTGATCGCGACGGGAGTTCCGAACGGCGTCTTCTGGACGTTCGTGATGATCGTACTCGCGTTGATCCCGCTGGTCGGCGCGTTCCTCGTGTGGGGCCCCGCGGTCGTCTACCTCGCGTTGATCGGGGAACCGTTTCTCGCCGCCGCGCTGTTCGTCTACAGCGCGATCGTCGTCAGCATCTCCGACGACTACCTCCGGCCGATCGTCGTCGACCGTTACGCCGAACTCAGCCCCGCGATCATCATTCTCGGCGTCCTCGGCGGTGCCTACGCGTTCGGCATCATGGGTCTGTTCTTCGGACCGGTCATCCTCGGCGCGTTCGCGGCGACGCTCACGGTCCTCGACGAACACTACCACCGGCTCGAAGAGGAAGCGAAGCAGGCGAGCGGCTAACTGCCCGCTCGAGTCTCGAAAAAAGAAGCCGATCAGGAGCGTCGTCGGTAGAAGACGCCCGCACCGACTGCGACGAGCGCGATCAGCGCCGCCAGCGCGACGGCGACCGTCGTATCGACGGGCAGCAGTGAGCCCTCGTCGTCGGTGACGGCGAGATACGACTGGACCGCTTGGTCGTCGATCGAGGGGAACTCGCGGTCCCACTCGCCGGGTTCGTGGACCTCCGTCTCCTCGCCGACGCGGTCGTGTTCGCGAATCTGCGATTCGGAGGCGTCCTCGCCGACGAACTCCTCGACGGTCACGTACGTCGCCGTCGTCCCGTCGTCGGTCTCACCGTGGACGGCAGTCACCGTCAGGTCGTCGTCGGTCTCGATCGGGACGCCCTCGAGAGCAGAGAGGTCGTCGAACATCGCAGCAGACCGAACCTCGAACGACTCCTCGTCGACCGAGGCGGACAGTTTCGCGACCTGGAACTCCGAGTCGCGGACGTTCTCGACGGTCTCGACGACGTCCTCGTCGACCCCGCTATCCTGTTCGGCAGACTGGACCAGCTGGTCGAGCGCCCGGTCGAGCATCTCGTCCTGGCTCGACTCGTAGTCGTAGTTGACCTCGAGTTCGTCGTCGACGGTCTGTGCGTCGAACTCGTAGCTGGTCTCGCCGACGTACTGCTCGAGGCCGCGATCCTCGAGTTCGGTCACGTACGCCTCCCAGTTGTCGGCGTCGGACTGGCCGGTGAACGCGTACGTTGTCTGCCCGTCTGCGACGTCGAGCGACAGGTTCCACGACGAGGTCCGGACGAGGTCGGCCTCGTTCTGTGCGTCGATCGTCTCGCCGATCTCGTCGTACTGGTCGGCGAGGCCGTCGTCGAGGTCGTCGACCGACTCGGCGATCTCGACGAAGCCGAGGACCAGTTCGTCGTAGTTGTCGATCGCGACGTCCCACTCGGAGGAGAGGTCGGTTCCGCTCGCGTCCAGCGAGTAGTGGATTCGGTCGACCTCCAGTTCGGCGACGCGGTCGGCGATCGACTGGGCCTCGTGTTCGTCGAGGTCGAACTCGGAGTCGGTCGCGAGTTGCTGTGCCAGTTGCGATGCGAGCTGGTCTTTCACGTCCTGGAACGTGACGGTGTACTCGAGGGAGACGGCGTGTTCGCTGTCTCCTTCCTCGAAGTCGTACCCCTCGAGCGAGACGTCGGCCGTCCCGCCGAGTCCCATGGCGACCTCGGTGTAGCGGCTCTCGAGGCTGGCTTCGGCGTCGGCACGCGTGTCCCAGCTGTCTCGTTCCCAGTCGAAGACCGTCGTCTGCTCGCTCACGTCGAGGTCGTAGGTACCGTCGGTCTCGGTGATCGTCACATCGAGGCGTTCGCCGGCCCCTCGTGCAGCCACGGAATCGGCCGGGAGCGAAGCGCTCGCCGATCCAGAGGTCTCGAACCTCGACGCGGTCGTCTTCGTCTCGGCGTCGACGGTCGCCGACTCGACGGCCGGTGCGTTCTCGTCGGTGGCGACGGTCGCGGTGACGTCGGCACTCGAGGAGGCGGTCGTTCGCGTGCGCGTGTTCTCGACGGTCGCCTCGAGGTTCTCGAGGTCGTCGGTCGTGTTCGTCGTCAGGTCTCCGGAACTCGCGACCGACTCGGGGGTCATCTCGACCGACAGGTCGCCGGCCACCCCGAGTTCGTCCTGGTCTACGTCCTCGAACTCGTCGAACGTCCCGGAGTAGAGGACGTGCATCAGCCCCGACTGCGTCTCGAGTCCGAACTCGCCGGCCAGCGCGTCGGCGTCGTCACCGTCGTGGTCCTCCTCGTAGACGAGGATCGCGTCACCGTTTTCTTCGACGTACACGTCGTCTGCCTCGTCGACGTCGCCGACGTCGGTCTGTTCACCTGTCTGGGCCTGCGTCGACGAACCGAGCGGCCCGGCACTCGCACCGACCGCGACGACCCCCGTACTCGTGACGAGCAGGAGGGCGAGCAGCAGTGCGAATATTTGTTTCTTCCCGAACATATGATATCGTCGTCTGTTGAGCACCATAATAGTTTCTATACTGTAAAGTCACAATCGATTATATTTCGTCGGAGCAGACGCTGTCTCGGCTCTCGGTCGACGGCGACGACGCGCCGGCGGTGACAGAAATTCGTCGCGCTTTTGCCGCGTGAGACCCGAGTAACGGAGCGAATGGCCCGGTATCACATCGAGACGTACGGCTGTACGTCGAACCGCGGCGAGAGCCGAGAGATCGAGCGGCGGCTCCGCGACGCGGGCCACCACCGGGTCGACGGCCCCGACGAGGCGGACGTCGCCATCATGAACACCTGTACCGTCGTCGAGAAGACCGAGCGTAACATGCTCCGCCGGGCGGAAGAACTCGCCGACGAGACGGCGGACCTCATCGTCACCGGCTGTATGGCGCTCGCACAGGGCGAGGAGTTCGAGAACGCGGGCGTCGACGCCGAGATCCTCCACTGGGACGAGGTCCCGGAAGCCGTCACGAACGGCGAGTGTCCGACCACGACGCCCGGTACGGAGCCCGTCCTCGACGGCGTCGTCGGCATCCTGCCGATCGCCCGTGGCTGTATGTCCGACTGTTCGTACTGCATCACGAAGCAGGCGACGGGCAAGATCGACTCGCCGCCTATCGAGGAGAACGTCGAGAAAGCCCGCGCACTCGTCCACGCCGGCGCGAAAGAGATCCGAATCACGGGCCAGGACACCGGCGTCTACGGCTGGGACACGGGCGAACGGAAACTCCACGAACTGCTCGAGCGGATCTGTGCGATCGACGGCGAGTTCCGGGTCCGCGTCGGGATGGCCAACCCGAAAGGCGTCCACGGCATCCGCGAGGAACTCGCCGCGGTCTTCGCGGAAAACGAGAAGCTGTACGACTTCCTGCACGCGCCCGTCCAGTCGGGATCGAACGACGTGCTCGGCGACATGCGCCGCCAGCACCAGGTCGGGGAGTACCTCGAGGTGGTCGAGACGTTCGACGAGGCCCTCGAGTACTGGACGCTGTCGACGGACTTCATCGTCGGCTTCCCGACGGAGACCGACGCCGACCACGAGCAGTCGATGGCGCTGTTGCGCGAGACGCGCCCGGAGAAACTCAACGTCACCCGCTTCTCGAAGCGCCCCGGGACGGACGCAGCCGAGATGAAGGGACTCGGCGGTACGATCAAGAAAGAACGGTCGAAGGAGATGTCCGAACTGAAGATGGAGATCGTCGGCGAGGCCTACGAGGCGATGGTCGGCGAGACGCGCGGCGACGTGCTCGTCGTCGAAGAGGGAACCGGCGACTCCGTGAAGTGTCGGGACTCGGCGTACAGGCAGATCATCGTCCGCGACGCCGACGAGTACGGCCTCGAGCCCGGCGACTTCGTCGACCTCGAGGTGACGGGTCACAACACGGTCTACGCGTTCGGTCGCCCGCTCTAGGGACGGTCTACCTGCGGTCGGTGTACTCCTCACCCAGGTCCGCCAGTCGGCTCGCCTCGTCGTCTTCTTTCCACTCGCCGAGTTCTCGCGGGTCGACGTGGACGAAGACGTCGTCGACCTCTGGAATGTCCCGGATCCGTTCGACGACGTCGCTCTCGATGTCGTGTGCCTCGAGGACGGTGTGGTCGCCCTCGACCTCGATGTGGAGGCTGACGTCGATCTCTGGGCCGACGTAGTGGGCGACGACGTCGTGGACGCCCTCGACGTCGGGGTGGGTCATCGCCCGGTGGACGATGTCACAGCGCAGTTCTTCCGGTGGGGCACCGCCGACGAGGTAGTCGAGGTTGTCGTAGACGATCTCGAGGCCGGTGTAGACGATTCCGACGGCGACGACGGCGGCCGCGAGGGGGTCGAGGACGGGCATCCCGGCCTGGGCACCGGCGACGCCGACGAGGGCAGCACCCGCCGTGAGGACGTCGTTGCGGTTGTCCTTTGCCGTCGCGACGACGGCGGGTGAATTGTGCGTCCGACCGAGGTGCAGACAGTACCGGTAGAACAGGAACTTCGTTCCGCCGGTGAACGCGAGCACGGCGACCGCCCAGGGGCCTGTCGCGACGGCGATCTCGCCGGTCAGAAGCGAGTTCGCCGACCGCCAGAAGATCAGACCGCCGACGACGAAGATGACGACGGCGACGAAAAGCGAGACGAACGGCTCGATCCGCTCGTGGCCGTGGGGGTGTTCGGCGTCCGGCGGCTGGGTCGTCACGTAGAGGCCGGTGGCGACGACGAGACTGTAGCCGACGTCGGCGAGGCTGTTGACCGCCTCCGACCCGACCGCGAGGCTCCCCGACTGGTACCAGACGAGCCCCTTGGTCAGCACCAGCAGGAGGTTGATGCCGAGAGCGGCAAGCCCGATCCGCCGCATCGCTCGCACGCGGTCCATCGGTTCGCCCTACGTACGGAACACTCAAGGGCGTTCCGACAGTCGATCGCGACTCGAGCGTGTCGCCGCTGGCGAGGGTACCTCGAATGCGATCGATAGATCGATCGTGTCGGGCAGTGTCACTCGAAGCGGACGGCCCGATCGTCACCCGCCACCGTCGCGCCCTCCTGGGCCGCGAACGCCTCGTGGAGGTGGTCGTAGGTCTCCTCGAGTGCCTCGACGATCACCGTCGTGTCGCCGACGACCGGCATGAAGTTGGTGTCGCCCTCCCAGCGAGGGACGACGTGGGTGTGCAAGTGATCCTTGATGGACCCGCCAGCGGACTGACCGAGGTTCAAGCCGGCGTTGAACCCGTCCGGCTCGAGGCCGGCCTCGAGTGCGTCGAACGTTCGCTGTTTCAAGCGGGCGTGGTCGAGCAGCTGTTCGTCGGTGAGATCGCCGTACTCGCCGGTGTGGGCGTAGGGGATCACCATCACGTGACCGGGGTTGTACGGGTAGTTGTTCAGGAGGACGAAGGCGTGTTCGCTGCGGGCGACGATCCGGTTTGCCCGGTCGTCGCTCTGTTCGGGGAACTCACAGAAGACGCAGTCGTCGACGTCCGGGTTCTTGTCGTCGCGTTTGATCCACTCGATCCGCCACGGGGCAAACACCTGCTCCATGCCCGACGTGAGTCGACCCGTGCATATATCACTTGATTCCGGGCGCGATCGCGCCGTGCGCGTGTTCTCGACTATCTATTCACCGACGGAATCATATTAATTCGCTATCATTTATTCTTGTATTTCGAACGAAACAGGCTCAAATCGACTTCTAAACGATATAGAACGTTCTCAACGGCTGGCGCAAGAACCCGACGCAGGCTTGCGTTTTCCTCCCCTTGACGCGTGAAATGAAACGAGGATTTATATTCTACCTAGATAGAGTGATCACCCAATGGCAACGACAGACAACTCATTCAACGGGATGACCGAATACTGCGAACGGTGTGGACTCGACACGATCCACGAAGTCTCCGTCCAGATCCGCACGGAGAGTCTCAAAGAGGAGAACGCACAGTTCTCCCGCGAACCGTACCGCGTCACCGAGTGTCAGCGATGCGGGCACCGCGAGAGTCAGCGAATGAACAACGCTTGATACGGTCTGCTGTCCCGATTTTCCCAGCGGCCGCCGAGGGGACGTGGTCGCTGCGGGACGGACAGCGGTCCGTATGAGGACCCACCGTTTTCGACGCCGGCCGGCCGGAACTCTCTACTTCGTCGTGACCTCGCAACCGCTCTCCGTGACGATGACCGTGTGCTCTTTCTGGCTGACGAGACAGCCGTCGTCTTCTTTGAGCACCGGGTAGCCGTGGACGACGCTGCGGGACTTCAGCCGGCGGAGGGCCATCTCCGGCCGGTCCGTCTCGAGCCAGCGCGTCGCGAACGGCAAGGTTCGAAACTCCTCGGTGATCTGCTCGAGTGCCTCTCGTGCCTGCCGGTTTCTGACCGACCGGTCCCGTTCGAGCGAGAAGATCTCCTCTTTTGCGCCCTCGGTCACTTTCCCGCCGCCGTCGGTCGCGAACGGTTCGATGGCGACGACGTCGCCGACCTCGAGCGTCGTTCCCTGCGAGACGGCGCGATTCGGGATGTTCGGACTGGTGTGTTGTTCCCAGTGGCCCAGGCCGTGACCGGTGAGGTTGACGACGGGATTGAAACCGTAGCCGTCGATGACGTCTTCGATCTCCGCGCCGATCTCGCCGGTCTCGACGCCGGGTTCGACGACCTCGAGTGCGGCCTCGAGGGCCTGCTCGGAGGCCTCGGCGAGTTCCGGGTTGCCAGAGAGGTCGACCGTGATCGCCGTGTCGGCGAGCCAGCCGTCGACGTGGACGCCGATGTCCAGGTTGACCATCTCCTCGCCGAAGGTCGTCTCGTCGTCGATGGCGGGCGTGGCGTGTGCGGCCTCCTCGTCGATCGAGATGTTGACCGGAAACGCCGGTTTCCCGCCGAGTTCCCGGATGCGCTCTTCGGCGAACTCGGCTACCTCGAGGTGGGTCGCGCCGACCTCGACGCGTTCGGCGGCCTCCTCGCGAACCTGCGAGAGGATTCGTCCCGCCTCGCGGTGTTTCTCGTACTGCTCGGACTCGAGGTCGACCTCGGTTTCGGCCATGTAACGGGGTTGTTCGGGTCGACAAAAAGAGGTTGCGCCTCCGTTCGAACCAGGTCGTCACCACACACAGGTCCCGTTTGCGTCGACTGCCGTCGCCAGTCGATCAGGATCTACATACTGCTACGGACGGTTCTGTACTTCGTGGCAGACAACATATAAACGACTTATCGCTGGTCGTGACCAGTGTTCGACGAGTAACGCGTGACGACCGTCCACCCACCGTTCGACGCCGCAGTATCGTTCGAGCATCGGCGGATCGACCTCGAGAACTGGGCCGACGTCTACGTCGTCGGCGACGTCCACGGCTGTCTCGAGGACCTCGAGACGCTGTTTTCCGTCCTCGACCTCGGCGACGACGACCTCGTCGTCTTCGTCGGCGACCTCGTCAGGAAAGGCCCACAGAGCAAGGCGGTACTCGAGCAGGTCAGAGAGTCGCCACGACTGCTCTCGGTCCGGGGGAACAACGAACAGAAAGTACTCGACGGCGACGCCGCCGTGCCAGCACTCGGCCCGACCGACTACAGGTACATCGAGTCGATGCCAGTCGCCATCTCCTGGGACGGCGGCGTCGTCGTCCACGGTGGCGTCGATCCGAACCGACCGCTGTCAGCACACTCGAGTGAAGACCTGCTGACGATGCGCTCGCCGGCGGGGAACGGTTACGACGGGCCGTTCTGGTTCGACGCCTACGAGGGCCCACCGCGGGTCTTTTTCGGCCACACCGTCCTCGAGCGGCCCCTCGAGCGCGAGTGGGCAGTCGGTCTCGACACTGGCTGCGTCTACGGCGGCAGTCTCACCGCCTACGACGTCCGTCGCGAGCGATTCGTGAGCGTCTCGACGGGCGGCCACCGGGATCGATCCGACGAGAAGATCGTCGTTCCCAAAACGGGGTGAGCGAACGAGAATGAGCGATCAGGAGACGGCTCGCGACGACGTGTCGAATGGAGACGGAACCGACGCAGACGGGGACAGCGACGAAACGAACGCGGACGTCGTCGAGTACCGGCCGGCAGCCGTCGATCGGACGGTGGCCGACGGACTCACAGGCGAGGACGGATCGTCCACCTCCGACGTCGACCTCACCGAGCCGACGTACTACCTCAACCGCGAACTCAGCGAACTCGCCTTCCAGCGTCGCGTTCTGCACGAGGTCGAAGACGAGGAGAACCCGCTGCTCGAGCGGGTGAAGTTCCTCGCAATCTTCACGACGAACTTAGACGAGTTCTTCCGCAAGCGCGTTGGCGGACTGAAACAGCAGATCGCCGCCGACGTCACGGACGAGACGCCCGACGGCCGGACACCCACGGAGCAGTGGGAGATCGTCCTCGAGGAAGCACGACCCCTGTTCGAGCGCCAGAGCCGCTGTTATCGCGAGGAGATCCGCCCAGCACTGACCGAAGAGGGCATTCACGTCGTCGACTACGAGGACCTGACGTCGGCCGAGCGGCGTGACGTCCGCGAGTACTTCGAGAGTTCGGTGTTGCCGACTCTGACCCCGCTGACGTTCGATCCGGCCCACTCGTTCCCGTTTATCTCCAACCAGAGTCTCTCGCTTGCCGTACTGACTCGAGAACGGCCCGACGCAGAGCTGACGTTCTCGCGGGTGAAGATCCCGCGAAATCACGTCCGATTCGTCCAGCTCGGCGACGACACCCGGTATCTCCCCCTCGAGGAGGCCGTCCGGGCGAACCTCGACCTGCTCTTTCCCGACGTCGAGATCGTCGGCACCGCCCTCTTTCGCGTCACGAGAAACGCCGAGGTCCGACGCAACGAGGAAGTCGCCGAAGATCTCATCGAGATGATCGAGGAGGTCATCGAGGAACGGCGGTTCGCGACCGTCGTCCGCCTCGAGATCGAGCGCGACGCGCCCGGAGAAATTCTCGATATTCTCACGCGCGAACTCGATCTCGAGGATCGTGAGGTGTTTCACCTCGACGGCCCACTCGAGTACCGGGACTTCACGGAACTCGTGGACCTGGATCGTCCCGACCTGAAACTGCCGGCGTGGACGCCGCGTCCACATCCCCGTCTCGGCAGGCGGACCACCGATGACGACGAGAGCGTCTTCGACGTGATCCGCGAGCGCGACGTGCTCGTCCACCACCCCTATCACAGCTTCGAGGGGACCGTCCAGCGGTTTCTCGACGAGGCAGCGAACGATCCCGACGTACTGGCGATCAAGGCGGCGATCTACCGGACTGCGAGCGACTCCCAGGTCATCCAGACGCTCATCGAAGCCGCACGGAACGGCAAACAGGTCGCGGTGATGGTCGAACTCAAAGCGCGATTCGACGAGGAGAACAACCTCGAGTGGGCGAAGAAACTCGAGGAAGAAGGTATCCACGTCGCTTACGGCACGATCGGGTACAAGACGCACACGAAGACGTCACTGGTCGTCCGCGAGGAAGACGACGGCGTCTGCCTCTACTCGCACGTCGGTACCGGAAACTACCACTCCGAGACGGCCAAACGGTACGAGGACCTCGGTCTACTGACGGCGGACCGAGACGTCGGCCAGGACCTCGTCAAACTGTTCAACTACTTCACCGGCCACTCGCTGCACCGAGAGTACCGGACACTGCTCATCGCACCGGGGAACATGCGCGAACGGTTCGTCGACCTGATCCGCGCCGAAACCGATCGCGCGCGCGACGGAGATGACGCTCGAATCGTCGCGAAGATGAATCGCCTGGAAGATCCCGCGATCGTCCGCGAACTGTACGAGGCGTCGATGGCTGGCGTGGACGTCGACCTCGTAGTCCGGGACATCTGTCGGCTTCGTCCCGGCCTCGAGGGTGTTAGCGAGAACGTCGACGTCTACAGCATCGTCGGCCGCTTTTTAGAGCACTCCCGGATCTTTTACTTCCACACTGGCGGCGAGAAGCGCTACTACATCGGCTCGGCCGACTGGATGACTCGAAACCTCGACAGCCGGGTCGAAGCCGTGACGCCGATCGAGGATCCACGGCTCCAGTCGCGTCTCGAGGAGATACTCGGGACGCTACTGACGGACACTCACAACCGGTGGAAGATGCAACCGGACGGGAGCTACGAGCGCTGTCGATCGGACGGACAGTCGACGAACGCCCACGAGCGGTTCATGGACGCCGCGCGGGACGCGACGACCGACGAGTCACGAAGCCGGTACCGCCAGAACGACGATTAGCGTCGCCCCTATCGGTCGACGCTCGAGGTCCACTGACAGTCGGGACAGGCGTCGATCCCCTGGACGTTCGTGAGCGTCGTATCGCACCGTGGACAGCGTCGCGAGGCGTGGTGGGGCTGTCGGAGCATCGAGTTCGGGTAGGATATCGACGATATTAAAAATTCACGTACGACGATTGTCGTTCATTCTGCCCGGTATCGAGTGCAGACGGTGACGCGAGAGACGTACTCGAGGCGTGACTACCGACTGGCGCGTCCCGTCTGCATCGCGTCGCTGTTGTACGCCGAGCCGAGAGTTCCACGCGCGTCGATCGCGATGACGCCGGCGGTCGAGCCGGTGAGTTCCGCGAACTCCTCGATGGCGAGGTCGGTCGCCTCCTGGGCGTCGAGGCCGCGCTCTACGTGGCGGACGACCCGCCGCGAGAGGGTGACGCGAGCGATGTCCTCGCCGGCTCCCGTCGCGCTCGCGCCGCCGGCGGGCGAACAGTAGTAGCCCGAGCCGACCTGCGGGACGTCGCCGACGCGACCGGCGAGGGCGAGCCAGCGCCCGCCCGTCGACGTCGCCGCGGCGAGGTGCTCGCCGTCGAACGCGACCGCGCCGACGGTGTCGTGATCGTGTTCGTCACCGACGCCCGATCGGGCCTGGGCGGCGTCACCCGCCGTTTCACGGCCGCCGGGGTCCGTCCGACCGAACGTCTCGCGAATCCACTCGAGCTGGGCTTTCGGTCCGCCGTCGGGCGCGTCGTGGTCGGCCCACTTCTCGCGCGTGCGATCGGTCCAGAGATCGACGCCCGTCTCCACCCCGTAGGCCTCGGCCAGCGCGACGGCGTGCTCTCCCGAGACGAAGACGTGTGGCGTCTCTTCTGCGACGACGCGAGCCGCGCTGACGGCGTGTTCGACCCCCGGCATCGAACAGACCGCGCCGACCGACCGATCGTCGGTCATGATCCCCGCGTCCGTCCGGATCACGCCGTCGCTCTGGACTGCACTCCCGACGCCCGCGTTGAACCGGGGCGAGGACTCGAGGACGCGGACCGCGGCCTCGACGGCCTCGAGCGGCGTGGTCGCGTCGACGCCCGTCTCGGCTGCCTCCTCGAGTACCCGTCGCCGTGCGGTCGGCTCCTCGGGTTTACTTCCGGCACCGCCGTGGACGATGATCTGCATACGGAGTACGTTCGCCACGAGCGGAATAATCGTCCCGGTTCGATGCCCTCGGCGACGTCAGCGTCTCGGTTCTCGGAGAGTCACGAACGGAAGGTGTCGCCTCGAGGCAGGGAAGTGGCCAGTTCCAAAATCGGTGTGTTCAGCTCCCGGGCCGGCAGTACAACAAAACCAGTAGATTTAGTGGTTCGTGGGACAAGAACGGGGGCCGATCGTAATATTTTCCGACGGAAATCCAAATGGCAGCCCTTTTAGAGGGTAGTGTGAGAAGCCTACAGACGAGATGAGCTACGACAAGATCGAAGTCCCCGAAGATGGGGAGAAGATTACGCTCGCAGAGGGGACCGAGGACGAACTCGAGGTGCCCGACAACCCGATCGTCCCGATTATCTACGGTGACGGCGTCGGGAAGGACGTCGGCCCGGCCGCACAGAAAGTGCTCGAGGCCGCCGCGGAGGCGACCGGCCGCGAGATCAACTGGATGCGACTGTACGCCGGCGAGTCCGCACGCGAGAGGTACGACGAGAACCTGCCCGACGAGACGGTCGAGGCGATCAAGGAACACCGCGTCGCGATCAAGGGCCCGCTGACGACGCCCGTCGGCGCGGGCTTCCGTTCGCTCAACGTCGCGCTGCGCAAGAAGCTCGACCTCTACGCGAACGTTCGCCCGACCTACCACTTAGACGGCGTCCCGTCGCCCGTCAAAGAGCCCGAGAAGATGGACATGATCACCTTCCGTGAGAACACGGAGGACGTCTACGCCGGCATCGAGTGGGAGGCCGGCACCGACGAAGTCCAGCAGGTCAAGGAGTTCGTCGAAGACGAGATGGGTGCGACGGGCGTCATCCACGACGGCCCCGTCGGCATCGGCGTCAAGCCGATCACGGAGTTCGGAACGAAGCGACTCGTCCGCCGCGCCATCGACTACGCCTTAGAGCACGACCGCGACTCGGTCACGCTGGTCCACAAGGGCAACATCATGAAGTACACCGAGGGCCAGTTCCGCGACTGGGGCTACGAGGTCGCCAACGAGGAGTACGGCGACGAGGTCATCACCGAGGACACCCTCTGGGAGGAGCGCGACGGCGAAGCGCCGGAGGACGCCGTGGTCGTCAACGACCGCATCGCGGACAACATGCTCCAGCAGATCCTCACCCGCACCGACGAGTACGACGTTGTCGCGACGATGAACCTCAATGGAGACTATATGTCCGACGCCTGTGGTGCCCAGATCGGCGGCCTCGGCATCGCGCCCGGCGCCAACTTCGGCGACGGCCGCATGCTCGCCGAACCCGTCCACGGCTCCGCACCCAAGTACGAGGGCCAGGACAAGGTCAACCCCACCGCCATCATCCTCTCGGGTCGCATGATGCTCGAGTACATCGGCTGGGACGACGCCGCCGACCTCGTTCGTGACGCCGTCGAGGAGACGATCTCACAGGGCCTGGTCACCTACGACTTAGAACGCCAGCTCGAGGACGCCGAGAAGCTCGCCACCAGCGAGTTCGCCGAGGAAGTCGTCGACAACATCGAAAAACTGGCATAAAGCCAGTTTTTCAAGCAGTCAGAACGCAGAGCGTTCTGACGACATCGAGAAGCTCGCGTAAGCTCACTTTCCGAGCGTTCGATTCTTCTTTCGATTCCGTTCGAAGACTCGAGACGACCGGTCGTCCGTACCGTCACAGAGTGTGGAGACGTACACATACGGACCGCTGTCCGTCCGTCCCGCAGCGACTGCGTCCCGGCGGTCGCTGCGAAAACGCGGGACAGCAGACCGTATCACAGCAGCAGCCAGCCCATCAGGAATCCACCGCTTCCCGCGAGCAGGAAGCCGAGTGCCGCACTGTGGACGACGAAGTCACGGACCGACGCCGTCACTCGCTCGAGGCTGCCGGCCGCCACGACGAACGCCGGCGCGTCGCCAGTGCTCGTCACGACGCGGTTCGCCTCGTAGCCGTGGCCGACCAGTTCACAGGAGCCGACGACGTAGACCTCGTCGCCCGGCTGGACGTGGGACTCGCGGTAGGTCCGTTCGCTCGAGGCGGCGTCGATCTCGAGGTCGTCGAGGGCCGATCGAACGTGCTCTGGCGGCTGTTCGTCGCTGTCGACCGTCGTCGTCACGTCACGAACCAGGACTCCCGATCCCGGCGGGGAACACAGAACGTCTGCGTCCTCGGGATCGACCAGCAACCCGCCGGAGCCGTCGTCGACGTAGAATCGCGTCGCGTCGGTCTCGAGTGCGATCGGTGCCGAGATCGATCCACGCGTCGACCACCGCGATTCGACGACGCTCGCGGCGTACGCGACGCACGGCTCCCCGGAGAACGGGCCGATCAGTGGTTCTCCGACCGGCCGTGCCTCACCGGCTACCTGGACCGGTCCGTCGTGGACGAACCCCGTCTCGTCGGTCGGAACGTCGAGCGCGCGGTACCAGTCGTAGTTCGCGACGGCGACCGACAGCAGAAAGACGCCGAGGACGAACACCGCCGCCCCGACGACGAACCAGCCGCCGTCGGGATACGGCCCGAGCGATCGCAGCCCGCCGAAGACGGCTCCGGCGACGCCCACTGCGAGAAGCGCAGTCCAGCGGTCGAGTCGCGTCCGCCACGCGAGGAGTCGAAGCTGTCTCCCGAGTCCGTAGTACGCCGACAGCAACAGGAACGGGACGACGACGGTTACCAGTACGATCCCCGCCAAAAGCGCGTACACAACCAGCGTCAGTGCCGACACGTCCATCGGTGGCGTCGATTCGTGCAGCCAATTTAAATGTTCCGACAGTATCGCGGCGAATTTATCGGCGTCGTTCCTCGTCCCGGCGGCCGTTACACGGCTCTCACAGCAGGTCCTCGTCTACCAGCTTCTCGTCGCCGTGGCGCTCTCGCAGCGCCTCGAGGGACTCGCGTTGGTCCTCGAGTCGCGGCGTCGGTTCCCCGTAGACGTGCTCGAACATCGATTCGGGGTCGGCCTCGAACGACTCCGCGACGTCGATCGCCTCCGCGAGTTCGGCCTCGATTCGCTCCTCGAGTGCGTCGCTCAGTTCGTCGTCGAGGCGGCCGGTCGTCCGGAGGTAGCGCTCGAGGCGGTCGATCGGGTCCTTCTCGCGCCAGCGCGCGACCTCCTCGTCGTCCCGGTAGACGGTCGGATCGTCGGCCGTGGTGTGTGCGCCGTAGCGGTAGGTCAGCGCCTCGATCAGCGTCGGTCGAGGCTCGTCGTCGGCCGGATCGCGGGCCTTCTCGACGGCCGCGTTCGTGACCTCGTAGACCGCCAGCGGGTCCATCCCGTCGACCTGCACGCCGTCGAAGCCGTAGGCGTGGGCCTTCTGGGCGATGGTGGCGCTCGCCGTCTGGTGCTCTCGCGGAATCGAGATCGCCCACTGGTTGTTGTTACAGAAAAAGACCGTCGGCGTGTCGAACACGCCCGCGAAGTTCAGCCCCTCGTGGACGTCGCCCTCGCTGGTCGCGCCGTCGCCGAAGTGGGTGAGAAAGACCGTCTCGTCGCCCCGGTACCTGGCGGCCATCCCCATCCCCGTCACGTGCGGGACGTGCGAGCCGATGGAGATGTTCAGCGGGAAGACGTTCACGTCGGCGATCGCCTCGTTGCCGCGTTCGTGGCCCATCCAGTACAGCAGGTACTCCGAGAGCTTCCCGCGGGCGGTGATCGCCAGGTGCTCGCGGTACTGGTAGGAGATCCAGTCGCCGTCTGCGAGCGCGTACGTCGAGCCGACCTGCGTGCCCTCCTGGCCGGCGAGCGAGGCGTACGTTCCCAGCCGTCCCTGACGCTGGAGGCTGAGCATACGCTCGTCGAACCGACGGGCCAGCCGCATGTCGGCGTACATCTCGAGCAACGTCCCGTCGTCGACTGCGGGCTCGTCGCCGAGGAGTTCGCCCTCTGCCGAGAGCCGTCTCACCGGTTCGTCCGGCGCTCGGTCGAAGAGGTCGCGTCGTCGCTCGGCCGCACTCGACTGGCCCTCGTTCGCCATGCGTACGCGTACCTACTTCCAGGTATAGGATGCCGGGATAGCGGCAAAACGTGCCCCCGCCGTGTGTCACACGATCGTTTCGGCGAACCGTAACGTTTTGCACGGCCACGGTCGTCCGCCGGCGTATGAGACTCGGTGGTCCGACCGGACCCACGATACGCAGATACGCACCACTCGTCGGTCTCCTGGGCTTTGGGGCCGTCGCGACGGTCCTCCCGGTTCGGGCTGGCGTCCCGATTCCCGCGGTGGTCCTCGCGTGGATCGTCGTTCTCGGGATCGCCGTCCTCGAGCAGCGAGTCGCGGTGTACCGGACGAAAGCGACCGCGTCGACGGACGCGAACGCGATCGAGGAGCTGCGACTCGAGGTGATCGACCTCGCGGCGTCGCTTTCGGTTCGGCCGCCGGCCGTGACCGTCCTCGAGACCGACGCGCCGCTGGTGGGCGTGACTGCCCTTCCCGGCGTCGCGGACCTGCTGGTCTCCGAAGGGGTCCTCGAGACCGTCGACGACGACGAGCGGCGCGCGATCCTCGCACACGAACTCGCCCACGTCGCCGGCCGCGACGGAGTCGTGACGACGACGGGGGCGGCGGCCGCGAACGCGATCGGGATCGCGACCTTCTGGGCGTGGGCCCTGTCGTGGGCACCGCTCCAGGTGCAACTCGTCGGCGTTGCCGTCTACCAGCTCTGTTACCTGGCACGGCCGGTAACGCGCCTCGGGCTCGTGACACACGTCCTCGCGGCTTTCCTGCCGACCGCCGTGCTCGCACTCGTGAACGCGGTTTCTCGGTGGCAGGAGTACCGTGCCGACGCCGTGGCGAGCCGGTGTATCGGCGATCCGCGGCCGCTCGTCCGGGGAGTGCGAACGCTTCAGCTCCGTTCACACGCCGCCGACGCGCCGTCTACGGTCCGGTGGGAGAGTGCGGCCACGTCGGCGGAGGAGAGCCGCCTCGAGCGCATCTTCGCGACACATCCGCCGTTCGACCGGCGGACCGATCGCCTCCTCCAGATCGACGGCGAAGCGACGTGATTTATGTGCGATCGGTGAAAATTCAAATCAACTCACCGTTGTAGAGCGATGACGGACGTCGACGCACTTCGAACCCGCCTCCGCCGCGGAACGCCCGAGGAGCGGTCGCGAGCGGTCCGTGCGCTCGCCGAGACGGCTGGCGAGGAGGCCGGCTCCGCGATCGCCGACGCGGTCCTCGACGAGAATCGGACGGTTCGGCTGGCGGCGATCGAGGCGTGTGCCGACCTCGAACTCGACGGGGCGATCGGCTCCCTGTCCATCGTCGTCGAATCCGACGGGGACGACGAGGTCCGGGTCGCTGGGACGCGGGCGCTCGGAACGATCGGGGTGACGGAAGCCGTTCCGCCACTCCTCACCGCCCTGGAGGACGACGTGATCGCCGACACAGCCCGCGAGGGACTGAGTCGTCTCGGCGGACCGTCGAGCGCCGCAGCGACCGAGCAGCTCCTCGATCGGCTCGAGGACGCCCTCGCCGCCGACGACCGGGAGACCGTCGATGCACTCGCCGCGCCGCTTCGGCGGGTGACAGAGCCCGCGGCGATCCGGGCCGTCCGCGAGCGCCAGGAGGAGTCGGACGCGGTCGCGGACGCGATCGGTCAGCTCGAGCACTACGACCGGGTCGTCTCGGACCACGCCCTCGTCTCCGAGGCGACGCTCACGGACCCCGATCCCTACGTTCGACGCGACGCCGCCGACGAGGCGGGCCGGGTGCTCCTCGACGATCGGATCGACGGAACTGACCGACTCGAGCCCACCCCGCGAAACCGATTCGAAGAGGTCGACGACCTCGTCTCGCGCCTGCTCGAGCTCGTCGACGACGAGCACGCGTACGTACGCCGGGAGGCGGCGCTGTCGTTGATCGCCGACGGAAACCAGCGAGCCGTCGAACCCCTGTGTCGGATGCTCGATCGGGCGGCGAGTGACGGCGACGAGTGGACGGTGCAGGTGGCCCACTGGGCGCTGGAGCTGCTCGAGCCGGGCCGGGCCGTCGAGATGCTGGTTCACGAGCTGAAGTTCGCGCGCGGGTTCGAGGGGATCGTGCTGGCCCTGCTGACGAACCGACTGCGGTCCTACGTCGGCCGGTTTGCCTACGTCGATGCGATCACCCGACTGCGCGCGCGTCGACGGGCACGGCGGGCCGTCGCCGACGCTGGCCCCGGCGAGCGCGAACCGGACGACGTCGCGATGCTCGCGCTGACCGGCACGGCCGACGACGTCCCGTCGTTGCTCGAGTGCCTGGACGACCCGAACGAGCGCGTCCGGGCACAGGCGGCGTTCGCGCTCGGCCACGTGGGGATCTCGTGGCGACGGCTCGGCGTGAGCCCGCTCGATCGACGGGCCGGCGGGACGATCGACGACTTCGGCGGCGAGCGCGACGACGCGGTCGTCGCCGCCCTCCTCGAGCGTCTCGCGGACGAACGTGCCCCCCTCGTCGTCGCCCGACTCGCCGACGCCCTGGGAATGCACGGGGCGATCCCCGCGGTCGTGCCGCTGATCGACCTGCTCGAGGCCGACGACGAGCGCTGTCGGGAGACGGCGGCAGCCGCGCTCGGCCGGATCGGCGACCTGGACGCGACGGGGGCACTCGCCCGGGTTCTCCGCGACGACGAGGCCGAGCGCGTCCGCACGGCAGCCGCCACCGCGCTCGGTGCCATCGAGGACGAACGCGGCGTCGACGCGCTGGCCGCCACACTCGTCGACGACGACTCGAGTCGGGTCCGGTCCCGTGCGGCGCAGTCGCTCGGGGTCGTCGACACGCCGGCAGCGAGGCGTGCACTCGAGGACGCCGGTCGGGTCGATCCCGACGAGGACGTCCGCAGCGCGGCGCTGGGTGCCGGCGTGCGGGCGCGACTGCGGCGCTCACGAGTCGGAGCCGTCGCGGCCAGCCTCGGGGACACGCTCCTGGTCGGCGTCGGCCTCGTCCTGGTACTCGGCGCGAGACTGCTCGCGCCCGTCTCCGGACCGCTCTCGGTCGCCGGCCAGCTCCTGTGGCGGGGCGTGACGTACGCTATCGACGTGGCGGTTGGCTGGCTCCTGATCCTCGCCGCACTGATCGGCCTGGGGCTCCTCGTCGCGGCGCTCTCGACTGCCGCATCGCTCGTCTTCTGAGGGTGGGCCAGATACGGTCCTGGCGACGGAACCGCTCACTCCGACGGCTCGATCCGTGCGAGGGGGTCTCCACGCCGGAACTCCTCGTTCTCGTCGACGAGTACCTCGGTCAGCGTGCCGGCGGCAGGAGCGGGTACGTCCACGCTCACCTTCTCGACCTGGATCTCACAGATCGTCTCGTCCTCGTCGACCTGCCCGCCCTCGCGGACGAACCAGTTCGCGACGACGCCCTCGTCGACGTCGTCGGCGTCCTCGGGCCAGACGGCCGCGGAATCGACATCGATCATTCCCCCACCGAGCGGATCGCCGCCGCGACGTCGTCGGCGTCAGGCAGGACCTCGTTCTCGAGCGGGCGCGCGTACGGGATCGGCGTGTCTGGCATCGTGACGCGGGAAACGGCCTCGAGGTCGTCGAGTGCGCCCTCGCTCGCCCGTGCGACGATCTCGCCGCTGACGCCGTAGGAGTGGTAGTCCTCGTCGACGACCACGAGCTTCCCGGTCTTGCGGACGGACTCGAGCACCGTCTCCGTATCGAGGGGAACGAGCGTCCGGAGGTCGATCACCTCCGTCTCGATACCGTCGTCGGCGAGATCGGCAGCGGCCTCGAGCGCGCGGTGGACGTGCAGACCGAGCGTGACGACCGTGACGTCGTCGCCCTCGCGTTTGACGTCGGCCTCGCCGAACCCGATCTCGTAGTCGTCCTCGGGGACGCCGGTCTTTGGCCCCTCGGGGGCAGGCATCCACGCCAGCCCCATCAGCCGTTTGTGGAACATGTAGACGACGGGGTCGTCGTCGCGGATGGCGGCGTGCATCAGCCCCTTGGCGTCGTAGGCGGTCGAGGGGACGACGACCTTCATGCCGGGGAGGTGGGCGAACGTCCCGTAGAGCGTCTGGGAGTGCTGGGCGGCGTCGTTGTAGGTGCCGCCGACGGCCGTCATGAGGACCATCGGGACCGACACCGAGCCCCCGGACATGTAGGCGTTTTTCGCCATGTTGTTGTAGATCTGGTCCATCGCGACGCCGAAGAAGTCGGCGAACATCAGTTCGACGATGGGACGCATCCCCTGCATGGCCGCGCCGACGCCCGCGCCGATGAAACTCGTCTCCGAGATGGGGACGTCCACGATCCGATCGTAGCCAAACTCCTCGAGCAGCCCCTCCGTCGAGT
The DNA here is from genome assembly GCF_023008585.1 of Natribaculum breve. Lineage (GTDB taxonomy): Archaea > Halobacteriota > Halobacteria > Halobacteriales > Natrialbaceae > Natribaculum > Natribaculum breve. Next base: position 1,637,495 of record NZ_CP095390.1, read on the forward strand.
CGAAGATGCCGCCGTAGTCGGCGACGTCCTCGCCCATCACGAAGACCTCCTCGTCTTCGCGCATCTCCGTCGCGATGGCCTCGACCATCGCCCGACTCATCGTGAGTTCGCGGTCGGTCGCCTCCGGTCCCGGTTCCTCGACCTGCGCCATCACTCCTCACCTCCGTCGGCGGCGGCGAGTTCCCGATCCCGGCGTTCGGGCCAGTCCTCGAGTTCGTCCGTGAAGACGTCCTCGTAGGCCTCCTCGGGGTCGGGCTGGGGCTGGTCTTTGGCCCACTCGATCGCCTCCTCGACGCGCTCGTGAGCGCGCTCGCGGATCTCCGCTCTGTCCTCGCCGGTGAAGCCGTGCTCCTCGAGGTGGCCTTCCATCCGTTCGATCGAGTCGCGCTCTCTGGCCAGTTCGACGTCCTCGTCGGGACGGTAGGCCTCGGGGTCGCCCATGAAGTGGCCCATCCGGCGGTGGACCTGCACCTCGAGTACCGTCGGGCCGTTCCCGTCTCGAGCGCGGCCCACGGCCTCGCCGGCGGCCTCGTAGATGGCGACTGCGTCGTCGACGTCGACGCGCTCTCGGTGGACGTCGAAGCCGTCGGCTCGCTGGGAGCCGTCGTCGACGTCGGTCACGCGCTCTTTGGGCATGCTGATCGCCCAGTCGTTGTCCTCGACGACGAAGACGACGGGAAGGTCGTGGACCCCCGCGAGGTTCAGCGACTCGAGGAACGCTCCCTGGTCGATCGCACCCTCGCCGAGGAAGGCCACGGCGACGTCGTCGGTGTTGCGCTTTTTCGCCGCCAGCGCCGCGCCGACGGCGGGCGGGACCCCCTGGGCGATGATCCCGCTGCAGGCGAAGTTCACGTCCGGGTCGTAGAGGTGCATGTGACCGCCCTTCCCCCTGCTCAGGCCAGTCTCACGGCCGAATATCTCGGCCGTCATCCGCTCTAGGTCGACTCCCTTCGAGATCGCGACGTGGTGCGGTCGGTGTGGCGCGGTGACGGTGTCGTCGTCCCGGAGGTGGGCACAGACGCCCGCCGCCGACGCCTCGTGGCCCGCCGCGAGGTGGAGTTCGCCGGGGATCGGCCCCGCCGAGATGTCGAACGCCGGCTGTTTCCCCTCGAGGTACTCCTCCTGGAGGCGTTCCTCGTAGTGGCGCGCCGTTACCATCTCCTCGTACATCTGTTGTAATGTGTTGGCTCCTACCATGATTGCCACGGTAGAGCACACATCGAGCGTCCGCATAAACGTTGACGAGAATTCGGGCGGTGCGACCCTCGCGATGTCCGACGTAGCGCGAAGGGACTATCGGCGATCCGCGCCGTCCAGTCGCGGGAGTTTCCCGGTTCGTTCCTTGCGCATCAGGTCCCGGACGAACAGCCGGACCTGCCGCTCGAGGTCGTCGACGTCCTCGTAGGCGTAGATTCGCGCCTCCCAGCGGTCGCGGACGGCGGCGATCATCGCGCTCCGGACGCCGGACTCGTGGACGAACAGCACGCGCTCCCGGCGGTGTTCGGGTTCGTCGTCGGCGTACAGCGCCTCGAGGACCGAGCCGACCTCGATGCCGACGCCTAAGTTGTCGCCCATCGCCGGGACGACGTACACCACGGCGTTGCTCGCCCGCGCGAAGGCGATACTCTGTGTGGCGGCGTCCATCTCCTCCAGGGGGACGTCGACGTCGATCGCGAGGAAGGCGTTGACGCCCGCCGTCGCCCGGAGGCGGTCGCGAACCGAGAGCACGAGATCCAGCGCAGCCTCGTCGCGCTCGAGGTCGGCGTGGTCGGACCCGACGAGCGTCCCGAAGTCGACCGACTCGGGGATCGACCCGGGCGCGGCGGTCTCGAGGGCGCGTTCGACGTCGAACGCCTTGTACGGACCCATCAGGTAGACGAGAAATCGAGAGTGGGGGAGGTCGCCGAGTTCGTCGAGTAACCGATCGCGCATGGCGGGGTGTGCTCACCCACACTATATAAAATGGCGTGCTGTCAGTGGTTGCTGACTCAGCGAACGCTTATGCGAATGGAGAACCGACGGAGAGACATGGCGGAGTCAGAACGGACGTCCCGGCGGTTCGGCGAGGACCTGCTGCCCGAACACAGCGTCCTCTCGCTCGAGGAGTACCTCGAGATGCAGCGGGCGATCGGCAACGAGACCCGCTTTCGCGTCCTCAACGCGCTCGTCGAAGCGGGGCCACAGAGCGCGAGCGAACTGCGGGACGCCCTCGGCGTTCGCTCGAACGCGCTACACTACCACCTCGACGAACTCGTCGACGTCGGCCTCGTCGAGAACAGAAAGCGCAAAGAGTCCGACGCCGACGGCCTCTACTCGTACTACCGGGCGACGTCGCTCGGGGAGGGGATACTCGCGGAGGGCGTCCGCGAGCTGATGCGCCGCGAGTGGGACGCGCTGGAGGAGTACAGTTAGTCCTGCCAGCTCGGGTTCTCCCGCGGCGGGCTGAAGATGTCGACGCCGCGTACCGTCTCGTCGCCGCGGTTCTCGGCGGCGTGGGGCTGGTCGCCGGGGATGCCGTAGCTGTCGCCGGGACCGCAGACGATCTCCTCGCCGTCGGTCAGGAAGGTCAGTTCCCCCTCGTAGACGACTCCCGTCTGCTCGTGTGGGTGACTGTGCTCTTCGACGACCGCGCCCGGTTCGATCTCGAAGTGCTGGACGTTCATCGAGTCGGTTCCAGCCATGAGCGCCAGGTGGACGCCGTCGGCCGCCTCGGCGGTTTCGACGTCCGCGAGTGACACGCGTTCCATACGCCGGTACTCGCAGCGGTGGCACCTATACTTTCGGCCGCCCGCGCTGGCGACCTCGAGTGCCGACGCGCGCTGAACTACGGACTCGTCACGGCACGTCGTCTCGTCGACGGGTTCGATCACCGATCACCGACTCGGCGAACTCCCGCACCGCTCGGCCGGCACGGTCGGCGTCGGGACCGATCCAGGCGAGGTGATCGGACTCGATGCGGCAGACGTCTGCGTCGGGCACCGTCTCCGCGACGAACTCGGCGTGAGAGATCGGCACCGCCGCGTCGAACTCGCCGTGGACCACGAGCACGGGACACTGGATCGTCCCGTAGTCGACGAGCGGGAGTTCTCGGAACCAGCGCTCGTCGTTGAGCGTCCCCTCGATCCGCGCGCTCACGGGGAGGATCGTCGGAACGAACTCGAGCGACCGGGCCCGGTGTTCCGGATTCGTCCTGACGAAGTCGACGTACTCGTCGAACGCCTCGCCCTCGAGCGTCGACAGGCTCCCGTGCAGTAACGCGACGAGACGGTCCGGAGCGGCCCGGCGGAGCGCGGCCACGACGCCAGACTGGACGTCGAGAACGGGTGTGGACGTGAGGATGGGGTCGATCACGGGATTTCCCGTGTCGAACATTCGCTCGTCGAACTCGGCAGTGACGGCCGACCCGAGAATCAGACCCGAAACCCGCTCGGGGTGCTCGGCCGCGAGGTGGAGCGCCGACGGGCCGCCGCCGGAGAGACCGACGACGAGCACCTCCTCGAGGCGGAGTTCGGCGAGCAGTGCGGCGAGCGAGGCTGCCTGGTCGCTCGGCGTGGGGTCGTCGCCGAGCGGCGTCCGCAGATAGCCCGGGCGAGACGGAGCGATGATTTCGACGTCCTCGTCGAACGTCGCCTCGCCCAGCACGAGTCCCTGATCGTATCCGCCCGGGTCGCCGTGGAGAACGAGGACCGGGTATCCCGACCCTCGCCGGGCGACCTCGATTACGCCTCGATCCGTCGCGACGAGTTCGCTTCCGGCCGCTAACTCGTCGAGTCGATCCCGTTTCCATCGCCACAACGCCGCTCCCGCCGCTCCGAGGAGGAGCCCAGCGCCGACGACGACCGATCGAAGCAGGTCTCGTCCCATGGCCGTCCGTCGAGACGTCCTCGAGCGGCGTATTTCGTCCGCCGATTCTCACTCCGAGCGAAATTCTCGGTGGATCTCGTCCAGATTACGTGCTCTGCGTTCCCAGCCGTCGCTCGAGGAAGTCGTCGAGGGTCCGGAACAGCCGGATCTTCTGGTCGATGTCCGAGGAGGCGTGTCCCTCCTCGCCGAGTTCGACGTACTCGAAGTCGCCGTCTTCGCCCGCCTCGTAGCCGAGTTCCTCGAGTCGGTCGCGGAACAGCCGGGCCTGCGAGACCGGCACGCGGCGGTCGTTGACGCCGTGGACCATCAAAAGCGGCGCGGCGAGGTTCTCGGCGTGCGTGATCGGGCTGCGCTGTTCGAACAGGTCGGGGTTCTCCGCGGGCGAGCCGACGTTCTTCTCTATCAGTTCCGTCCGGAAGTGAGGCATCGTCGTCTCGTACATCTCCTCGAGGTCGGTGAGACCGATCCACGCGATGCCGGCGTCGTAGAGGTCGGGGTACTGGACGAGCTGCCAGTACGCGGAGTAACCGCCGTAGGAGCCGCCGAAGACGACGACGCGATCCTCGTCGACCCAGTCTCGCGTCTCGAGGACGTACTCGAGTCCACGGGCGACGTCGGCCTGTTCGGCACCGCCCCAGTCGTCGTACAGTTCCCGGACGAACGAGCGACCGCGCCCGGTCGAGCCGCGGTAGTTCACCTGCAGGACGCTGTAGCCCCGGGTGAGCAGGAACTGCGTGTAGAGGTCGAACTCGCGGTGGTCGGCGGATCGCGGCCCGCCGTGGGGGTTGACCACGAGCGGCGACGGTCGCTCGCCCGAGTCGTAGAGCAGCACCTCGATCTCGAGGTCGGTCGCGGGCTCTAAGTCGACGGCCGCCTCGGCTCCGGTGACGCCGCTGGACTCGAAGCGGAAGTACTCGGCGTCGACGAACTGCTCGGGCTCTAAGTCGCCGTACTCGGCCTCGATCAGGGTCTCGCATCCGTCGGGCTCGCTACTCGCCGTCCCCGCTCGACGTTTCGAGTCCGTCTCGGCCGCGCGTTCGACGTCGTAGGCGAGCAACTCGGGTCGACGGTCGGGCGTGGTGTGCGTGACGACCACGCGACCGTCGGCGAGGACCGCGTCGCCGTGATCCGGGATCGTCGCGACGCCCTCGGGGAGGTCGAACTCCGTCGCGTCGCCCGTCTCGACGTCGTAGACGACCGGCACCACCGCGGCACGGCGGGTCCGCTGGACGAGGAAGCGGTCGCCGTCGGGGAGGAACTGGACGGCCTGCTCCTCGTGGGCGCGGTCGCCGAACCAGGTCACCTCGTCGGTCTCGAGGTCGTAGATCCCGGCGCGGCCGAGGTCCTCGCTGTTGTCCGTGACGAGCAGCCGGTCGCCGTCCGGGTGCCAGTCGGCGGCCGCGACCTCAGCTCCGGTCTCGCCGATCTCGAGGTTGCGCGGGTCCGACCCGTCGGCGTTCGCGACGTAGACGTCCAGGTTCTCGTAGTCGTCGGTCTCGTTGGTCACGTAGGCGATCCGCTCGCCGTCGGGCGAGATCGTCCCGCCCGCGGCGGCGCGCTCGTAGTCGGTGATCTTCGTCGTCGCGTCGCTCTCGAGGTCGTGCCGATAGAGGTTCATCTGACCGTCCGCGCTCGAGGCGATCAGCAGGAACTCCTCGTGGACGTCGTCGAGGACCGACTGGCCGTCCAGTTCCACGACCGGCTCGACCTCGCCGTCGCGGTCGATCGCGTAGACGTCGTTTTGCTCGTTGCCGTCGTCGTCCAGATGGAAGTACACACGGTCGCCGTCGTCGTCCCACCGCAGGAACCACCGGGCGTTTCGCGGCACCTCGCCGTCGCTCACCCGGCGCAGGTCGCCGGTTTCGGCGTCGAGGAGGTGGAGTTCGTTCCGACCGGAGACGTCGTAGTAGAGTGCGACCTCGGAGCCGTCCGGCGAGACCGTCGGGTGGTGGAAGGTCGGGAGACTCGCGAGTTCGGTGAGTACGTCGTCGGATTCGGACATGCCCGCCGTGTTCTTACACTGCAACTATAGTTCTTCTACATGCGGAACCCGTTACCGGTGCCGGTGCCGGCCCGTCGATCGGCGCTACGGGTGCGCTACGCGCTCGAGCGATCGAGGCCGGAAACGGTTTCACCGCCAGCCGTGACGACCCGGTCGAGATGGCGTCGAACGAACGAGCCGATCGGACGGGACTGTTTCACCACGTCGAACTGTACGCTTCGGACCTCGAGGCCTCGACCGAGTTCTGGGGATGGCTACTCGGCGAACTCGGCTACGAGGAGTACCAGCGGTGGGAGGACGGACGTTCCTGGAAGCGCGGACCGACGTACCTCGTACTCGTCCGTGCCAGCGGTCGGTTCCGCGACGCGGAGTACCACCGCCGTCGGCCGGGACTGAACCACCTCGCGTTTCACGCGCGGTCGCGCGATCACGTCGACGAACTGACGGTCGGGTTGCGGGCGCGCGGCGCACCGATCCTCTACGAGGACGAGCACCCGTACGCCGGCGGCCCCGACCACTACGCGGTCTACGCCGAGGACCCCGAACGGATCAAAGTCGAAGTAGTCGCGCCACCAGCGGACACGTAATCACGTTCACCCCGGTTCCCGAAAGTTGAACTACGAAACCGACCGAGTTCGTACCATGTACGCCGTCGTCGGCTGCAGCGAGTGTTCGAACCTCTGGATCATCGAGGGGCGCTCGGAGACGACCCAGTGTCCCCGCTGTGGCTCCCGCAAGAAGTACGAGAAGCGAAAGAAGTTCGTCGAGACCGAAGATGGCGACCACGCCCGCGAGGTCCGGGCGTCGATGCTCGCGAACCGGCAGGGCCACGGCGAGGCCTTCGCCGAACTCGACTCCTATTCGGACCTCGAGTCGCAGGTCGACGGCGGCGTCGTCGACGACGAGGAGTACCTCGAGGCGTCGGGACTCGACGTCGACGAACTCGAGGCGGCGGGCGAACGCGACCCGCGCGGGTCGACCAGCAGCGGGAGCCGAAAGGAGATCGTCGAGCGCGCACTCGAGGAACTCGATCGACCCACCGAGGCGGAGGTGATCGCGTACGCGGGCGACCGCGGGGTGCCGGCCGACTACGTCGAGCGCGCACTCGAGAAACTCCACCGGCGCGGTGAGGTGAGCGAGAGCGGTGGTCGCTACCGCCGGCTCTAAAAGTCAGGGCAGCCAGCCGGCCCGCACGGCGATCGCCACGAGCGCGGCGGCGATCGAGACCAGCACCTCGAGCAGTCGGAGGTAGCGATACGCGCGGCTGTCGTCGATCGGATCGTCGGGGCAATCACACGACATGGGTGGTGCGCCCGCCGGTGCTCGCCGGTCGGACGCACCTTCGACTACCGGCCGCCGGTAAAAATACCATCGCCAACAGCGTGTGGTGAAAGTGAAAGTGAAGACGGCCGACGAGACGTTACCGACCGAGGTCCTCGTGGGCGCTCGCGAGGTGTCTCGAGGCCAGCGCGGCGAGCAAGGAGAGTTCGCCGGCGAGCGCGCCGGTCGCGATCACTTCCGCCAGCGCGTCGGCGTTGCTTCCGGCGGGGTCGCCGCCGCCGCGCAGTCCCATCACCTCGAGCGCTTCGGACTGGGTGGGCAGTTTCGTCCCGCCGCCGACGGTGCCGACCTCGAGGGAGGCGAGCGAGACGCTGGCGTAGAGGTCGTTCGCGCCGGCGTCGTTCTCCCGCGTGTCCATCGTCGTGATGGCGTTCGCGCCCTCGACGACCTGGGCTTCGTCCTGGCCGGTCGCGAGGAACGCCGCGCCGACGACGTTCGCGGCGTGGGCGTTGAATCCGAAACTGCCGGCTTTGGCGCTGCCGATCAGGTTCTTGCGGGTGTTGGCCTCGACGATGGCCTCGGCCGTCGTGTGCAGGCGCTCCTCGAGGAGGTCGCCGGGGATCACGACGTCCGCCGTGACCGACCGCCCGCGTCCCTCGACGGCGTTGATCGCGGCGGGTTTCTTGTCCGAACAGAGGTTGCCCGAGACCGCGATCAGCGAGGCGGGCGTCTCCTCCTCGACGACCGCACAGGCCTCGCCCGTGGCGATCGTGACCATGTTCATCCCCATCGCGTCTTTGGTGTCGTAGGCAAAGCGCAGGAAGACGGAGTCGCCGACGACGTAGGGTTCGACGCCCAGCAGTTCGCCGTGGCTCGTCGTCGACTCGGCGGCCTCCCGGAGCGCCTCGAGGTTGTCCTCGACCCACTCGACGGTCTCGGCCGCTTCGGCGACGCCGTCGACGCGGAAGACCGGTGCGCGAGTCATCCCCGACTTGGTGACGCGAGCGGTCGCACCGCCGGCAGCGCGGATCACCGAGAGACCGCGGTTGACCGACGCGAGCAGCGCGCCCTCGGTCGTCGCCAGCGGCAGGTAGTACTCGCCTTCGGCCGCGCCGTCGGTTCGCGAGGCAGCCGACTCGTCGACGTTGATCGGGACGGGGCCACAGATGCCCATCGGCACCTGCGCCGCACCGATCGCGTTCTCGATGTTCGGTTCGGCGTCGGCGGCGTCGAACGCGTAGTCGCCGATCGTCTCGAGGTCCGCACCGGTCTCGCGCTCGAGCAGCAGCCGGCGGGCCGTCGCGGCCGTGTCGTGGTCGACGTGCTCCTCGAGTTCGTGCAGCCGAAGCTCACCCTCCCGGACCTGCTCGGCGAGGGTTTCGGGGTCAGTCATGCCTCGAGGGTCGCAGCCGCGATTCCTAAGGGTTGCTGATTCGGCCGGCGGCACTCGAGTCGACGCTTCCGGGGCGAACCGTCGACGAGACGTCGGGAGCGACCGGTCTCGCAGCTATCTATTCACCACGACTAACGATTAACTAACACCTTCTATCATCTCGAAAATACTTATACGTGCTCGGCCATTATTTACTCATACATGAGTAAGATTTCGACAATCCTCGTCACAGGCGTACGAACGTACGCGAAGGTGCAGCGAACGATCGAACACTCGCCCGACTTCTCGGGCCCGCAGACGAACTCCAGGGACGGACGCCCCGGGAGGAGCCTGCCGGCGGGCGGGTTCCTGACGGGGTGAGCCACCGCGGGGCCGTCCCCGCGAGGTCTCGTCGCTGCTCTCCCGTCGACGCCCTTTCTCCGACCCGTCGTTCGGTAACCCATCGAGACGGCGCTGACCCGGTGTAGAATCCCCAACGGTTTTGCTCCTCGCACGCGCCGTCTCGAGGTATGACCGAGGCCGCCGATCTACTCCTGGAGAACGCGGAAGTCCACACGCTCACTAACCCCGACGAGCGCTACGACGCAGTGGCCGTCCGCGACGGCGAGATCGTCGCCGTCGGAAGCGACTACGAGATCGCGTTCCTCGAGGGCGTCGAGACGACGGTGATCGACTGCGACGGACGCGTCGTCCTCCCCGGGTTCGTCGACGCCCACACGCACCTCGAGAACCTCGGGCAGTACCAGGTCCACGCCGACCTCACCGACGTCGCCGGTCCCGAGGCGTGCATCGAGCGACTCGCCGACGCGGCCGACCCCGACCGCGAGTGGATCCTCGGGTTCGGGTACGACGAGAGCGAGTGGGACGACCCACGGTATCTCACCCGCGAGGACCTGGATCGAGTGAGCGATCGACGGCCAGTCGTCGCCGTGCGCGTCGACATGCACACCGCCTCGCTGAACTCGGTCGCTCTCGAGCGACTCGCCGAGGCGATGCCCGACGACGACGTCGAGCGAGTCGACGGCGAGCCGACCGGCGTCGTCGTCGAGGAGGCGACGGAGGTCGTCTGGGACGCCATCGAACCCGACTGCGAGGAGACGCGAGAGCTCGTCGCCGCCGCCATCGAGTACGCGACCGCCCGCGGCGTCACCTGCGTCCACGACAAGGTACGCGACTCGCACGCCCCGCGGATCTACCGCGACCTCGAGGCGTCGGGCGACCTCGACTGTCGGGTGCGGATCGACTACTGGAGCGACCACCTCGAGAGCGCGATCGACGTCGGCCTGGCCACGAACGCCGGCAGCGAGTTCGTCGAGACGGGCGCGATCAAGACGTTCACCGACGGCAGCATCGGCAGCCGAACGGCGAAGCTCTCGGAACCGTACGTCGACGGCGAGGGCGGTGGCGACCAGAACCGCGGCCAGTGGGTCGTCTCCCCCGACGAACTCGAGTCGATCGTGGCGACGGCCGACGAGGCGGGCTACCAGCTGTCGATCCACGCCATCGGCGACGAGGCGATCGACGAGACGGTGGCCGCGCTCGAGGCGACCGCAGACCCGGGTGCGGCTCGCCACCGCGTCGAGCACGTCGAACTCGCGACCGACGAGACGATCGAGCGGATGGCCGAAGCGGGCATCGTCGCCTCCGTCCAGCCGAACTTCCTCCAGTGGGCGGACGAGGGCGGACTCTACGACCAGCGCCTCGGCGAGACGCGCCGGAAGCGATCGAATCCCCTCCGGACGATGCTCGAGGCGGACGTTCCGCTCGCGTTCGGCTCCGACTGCATGCCGCTCGACCCGCTTTTCGGCGTCCACCGCGCGGTCAACGCGCCGGTCGAGAGCCAGCGGCTGTCGGTGACGGAGGCGCTGCGGGCGTACACCCACGGCGCTGCCTACGCCGGCTTCGACGAGGATCGGCTGGGGACGATCGAGGTCGGCAAGAAGGCGGATCTGGTCGTCTTAGAGGAGTCACCCTGGGAGCAGTCAGAGCGGATCGACGAGATCGACGTCGCGACGACGGTCGTCGACGGCGAGGTCGTCTACGACGGTCGGTGACCGACTCGCGCGTGGACGGCGCTCACACCACGCGCCAGAGCAGCGACTTCAGCCGGTAGCCGATCGTCTCGTTCTCGTAGCCCTTCCAGCCGCGTATCCCGCCGGCGAGCGTCGTCGCGTCGTATCCCTCGTCCTCGAGGACGCTCGTCGCCTTCCGCGCCACGACGCCCGCCTTGCAGACGGTCACGACGGGTTCGTCGTCGGGAATCTCCTCGAGGCGTCGACGGAGGGCGTCGTCGTCGCCGCGACGGAGGTCGCCGTAGACCGGGACGTTGTGGCTCCCGTCGATGTGGTACCGCTGGTAGGCCTCTCGAGGCCGCACGTCGAGGACGAACGGACCGTCGCCACGCGACAGTCGGTCGTCCAGTTCCGGTGGCAGAATCTTGCTCATCAGTCCCAATTCCGTGACGACCGTATAAAGCGGTGTGGCTCTACCGCTCTCACTCGAGGTCGATCCGCCTCCCCGTCTCGGCGGACTCGTAGGCGGCGTCGATCGCGCGAAGGTCCTCGACCCCGTCTTCGCCGTCCGGTTCGGGCGTCGTTCCGGTCAGCACGCAGTAGCCGAAGTAGTCGAACTCCTCGAGGACCTCGTCGATCGGTTCACCCGTATACTCCATGCTCATGTCACCGCTCTCGACGCGGATGTCCTGGGGGACGACGCCGCCGAAGGGCGAGGTGATCGAGACGAGTCCGTCGGTGCCGACGAGCTGGAGCTGGCTCTGAGCGTGTGCGTTGAAACTCGCCGTACACGAGGCCGTCGTGTCGCTCGGGAACTCGAGCTGGAACGAGACGTGCTCGTCGACGTCGGCGAACGGGCCGCCACTCGAGCGCGCACACGCGTAGACCGACACGGGATCGCAGTCGAGCAGGTACCGGACGGTGTTCATCGGGTAGACCCCGAGGTCGACCAGCGCGCCGCCGCCGGCGAGGTCGGCGTCGAGTCGCCACGAGTCCGGCCCCGCCGTCTCGAGGATCGGGTTGGAGAACCCGCCGTGGGCCTGGACGACGTCGCCGATCAGGCCGTCGCGAACGATCGCTCGGGTCCGGCGAACCGTCGGCTCGAGCTGCAGGCGATAGGCCGTCATCAGCGTCACCCCGGCGTCGGCACACGCGTCGACGACCTCGCGGGCCGTCTCGACGGTCGTCTCGAGGGGTTTCTCGCAGATGACGTGTTTTCCTCGCCGCGCAGCGGCTATCGCGTACTCGCCGTGGAGGGCGTTCGGCGTCGCGACGTACACCGCGTCGTAGGCGTCCGAGCGGTCGCCCTCGAGGAACGCCTCGTAGTCGACGACCGCCTCGGCGTCGAACGTCTCGGCCACGTCGCTCGCAGCGGCGGGTGAGCCGCTGACGAGGACCGTCGTCGTACAGTAGTCGCCCTCCTGGATAGCGGGGAGCGCTCGATTCCGGGCGAACCCACCGATGCCGACGACGGCCATCCTGACCGTCCCGTCGACGACGTCGCGTTCCCAGTCGCGTCGCCCGAAGTCGGTGAAGTACTCCTCGAGTGCCATACTGGTACGGACGGACGCCAGGCAAAAATCACTCGTTCAGCGCCGTCTGAACGTCGGTGCTGCTAACACGAGTACTAATTCTTCAACACACGTTTCGGATCTCCGTTGAGCTACAAGCGGGCGTATTCATCGCTAGTTCACCACCGGTATTGCTGATTGAAGAGAAAATATTTTCATTAGTGCCGTGTGAGGTGGGGATACACTACAGGTGACGTGAATGGTAGAACTGGAAACGGCAGAACTGGAGACCGATTTGAGTCTCTTCAAGTACGACGGCTTAGAACAGCTCCCGGACCGGTATCGCGATCTCGAGAGCGCGGAGCGAACCGAACGCATCGAGGCTGCCCTCGAGGAACTCGGTGACGACGTGGTGATTCTCGGGCACAACTACCAGCGCCGCGAGATCGTCGAGCACGCGGACTTCGTCGGCGACTCCTACAGGCTCTCGAAGCGGGCCGCGGAGACCGATGCCGAGTACGTGATCTTCGGCGGCGTGACGTTCATGGCCGAGTCGGCGGACATCATCACCGACGACGACCAGACGGTGATCTTGCCGTCGATGGAGGCCTCGTGTCCAATGGCCGGGATGGCCGAGGCCCTCCAGGTCGACGCCGCGTGGGCCGAAATCACGGAAGCCGCGCCGGAGGCCGACATCGTCCCGATCACGTACATGAACTCCTACGCGGATCTGAAGGCGTTCTGTGCGAGCCAGGGCGGGCTCGTCTGTACGTCGTCGAACGCGCACAAAGCGTTCGAATACGCCTTCGAGAAGGGCGACAAGGTGCTGTTCCTGCCCGACAAACACCTCGGAGAGAACACCGCCTATCGGCTCGGCATGGAAGACGAGATCGCCCAGTGGGACCCCTGGGATCCCGAGGGCAAAGACGCCGCCGAAGTGGCCGAACGCGATATCATCCTCTGGGACGGCTACTGTCAGGTCCACGAGCGCTTCCGCGTCGAACACATCGATCGGGTTCGCGAAGCGAACCCCGGTGCAAAGGTGATCGTCCACCCCGAGTGTCGCCGCGAGGTCGTCGAAGCCGCCGACGAGGCCGGCTCGACGGCGACCATCCGTGAGACGATCGAGAACGCAGCACCTGGCGACACGTGGGCGATCGGCACCGAGATCCACCTCACCGAGCACTTGCAACGGTGGTATCCCGACGTGAACGTCGTCCCGCTGTGTGGCGACGCCTGCATGGACTGCAACGCCATGCGACAGATCGACCCCAACTACCTGACGTGGGTGCTCGAGGAACTCGCCTGCGGCCGCGAACACAACGTGATCGAGGTCGCCCCCGAGGAGAAAGAGCTCGCAGGTATCGCGCTCGATCGGATGCTCGAGATCTAAGATGACCGAAACAGACACCAGCACGGCGACGACGACGGACGGCGAGACGACCGACGTCCTCGTCGTCGGCAGCGGTATCGCGGGCTGTGCGGCGGCCCTGTCGGCCGCCAGGGAGGGTGCAGACGTCCTGTTGCTGACGAAAGCGACGAAGCCCGACGACGCCAGCACCGACTGGGCGCAGGGCGGGATCTCGACGACGCGCGGCGATCCCGAGAGCCTCAAGGAAGACGTCATCGCGGCCAGCGACGGCACCGCCGATCCCGACGCCGTCGACACCCTCGTCGATCACGCCGACGACGCCGTCGCGGACGTGCTCATCGACACGCTCGAGATCGACTTCGACGAAACCGCCGACGGCGACCTCGACTACACGCGCGAGGCCGCCCACTCCGAGTATCGCATCCTCCACGTCGACGCCGCGACGGGCACGCACATCCTCCGGCCGTTCCTGCAGTACGTCGACAATCACGAGCGGATCGAGGTGCGCCAGGACACCGCAGCGCTCGAGTTGATCACCAACGAGGGGCGCGTCCACGGTGTCGTCAGTGACGAAGCACCCACCGGCAAGCGGATCTACGCCGGCGCGACCGTCCTCGCGACCGGCGGGATCGGCGCACTCTACGGCCGGTCGACCAACCCCGACGGCGCGACCGGCGACGGCATCGCCATGGCCGCGCTCGCAGGCGCGGACGTCACGGACATGGAATACATCCAGTTCCATCCGACTGCCTACGACGGCGAAGACCCGTTCCTGCTCTCCGAAGCGCTGCGCGGTGAGGGTGCGGTGCTTCGCAACGGCAATGGCGAGCGATTCATGGACGACTACCACCCGCAGGGCGACCTCGCACCACGCGATGTCGTCGCCCGCGCGGTCGAGGCCGAACGCGAGGCGACCGGTGAGGTCGTGCTGGATGTCAGCCCGCTCGAGTTCCAGGCCGACTACCCCGCCATCGCCGAGAAGTGTCGCGACCGCGGGATCGACGGCGACGAGATCCCCGTCGCACCCAGCGAGCACTTCCTGTGTGGCGGCATCGACGTCGACGAGCGGGGTCGGGCGTCGCTCGATCGGCTCTACGCCGTCGGCGAGTGTGCCCGCACCGGCGTCCACGGCGCGAACCGGCTGGCGAGTACCAGCCTGCTCGAGGGCCTCGTCTGGGGCCTGCGTGCGGGCGAGGACGCAGTTGGGTTCGAGCCTGAACCCGTCGAAGCGCCCGAACTCCGCGACAGCGACCCCGAACTCCCCGAGCGCTTCGCCGCCGAGAAGTTCGTCCGTCTCCAGCGGACGATGGACGAGTACCTCGGTCTCGAGCGCGACCTCGAGGAAGTCGCCCGCGCCGGGGCCGTCCTCCGGCGGCTCAAAGGCGAAGTCGACGCCTACACCCGCACGAGGACTTCCCGGAGCCTCTACGAACTCCGGCACGCATGCGTGACGGCGCTGTTGATCGCCCGCTCGGCTGCGGAAAACCCGGAGTCGGAGGGGTGTCACTACGTGGTCGGTGAGGATGCAAACCGGACCGAGCCCGAAACACCAGCGGACGACTGATGATCACCGACACGCAGATCGAACGCTGGCTCCGGGAAGACCTCGGCCACCACGACGTCACCAACGACGTGCCGGGAGAGACGACCGGGCGTCTCGTCGCGAAGGAGGAAGGCGTCGTCGCCGGCCTCGAAGCCGCGGCGGCCGTCTTCGAGTACCTCGACGTGCCCGTGACCGATCGACTCGAGGACGGTACCGCCGTCGAGTCCGGCGACGAACTCCTCCGGGTAGACGGGGCCGCACGCGAGGTCCTCCGGGGCGAACGCGTCGCGGTCAACCTCGTGGGCCACGCCTCGGGAATCGCGACCCGCACGCGAGCGGCCGTCGACGCTGCACGCGAGGCGCTACGCGCCTCGGAACCGCGAGCGGCCACGGGCCGCGAGCGCCGAACCGAGGCCGACGACGTTCGGATCGCGGCGACCCGCAAGACGACCCCCGGACTCCGCGGCCTCGAGAAACGGGCCGTCGTCGCAGGTGGCGGCGATACTCACCGGCTCGATCTCTCCCACATGGTGATGGTGAAAGACAACCACGTCGCAGAGCTGGGACTCGAGGACGCCGTCGCCCACTTTCGCGAGCGCGTCTCGTTCGCGACGAAGCTCGAGGTCGAAGTCGAGACAGTCGCAGACGTCCCGCGCGCGGCGAGGGCGGGCGCCGACGTCGTCTTGCTCGACAACATGTCCCCCGAGGCGGTCGAGCGAGCCGTCGACACGCTCGAGGGAGACGACGTGCTGACCGAGGCCAGCGGCGGTATCACGCTCGAGACGGTGCCCGACTACGCCGCGACGGGCGTCGACGTGATCTCGATGGGGTCGCTCACCCACTCCGCGCCGTCGCTGGACGTCTCGCTGTACACGGGCGAGCGCTGATCCGGCGACCGGCCCTCGAGTCGTCGGTTCCGAGCGCCCGTCGGACGCGAGAGCGGAGACGCCGCTCTCGAGCGTTCAGATCCGGTCGCAAAATACTGCGTAGTCGTCGGGAAAACCGTCGGTCGTCGCCTTACAGGCGGGTGACGTTGGTCGCCCGGGGGCCCTTGGGGGCCTGTTCGATGCTGAATTCGACGTCCGTGCCCTCTTCGAGGTCCGGACCGCCAACGTCTTCCATGTGGAAGAATACGTCGTCGTCCGCGTCGTCCGTCGAGATGAAACCGTAGCCGCCAGTGTCGTTGAAGAAATCAACGTTTCCTTTCGCCATTGCTTCTAAACACAGAGGGGTTAGACGGATAAGTATTCCGTGAGAACGACACTCGTGTTTCGACCGGGGACGACCGGTCGGCAGACGCCGTCGGTCGGCCACTCGAGGGTGACTACGCCTTCTCGATCGCCTGCTCCAGGTCGGCGACGACGTCCTCGACGTCCTCGATGCCCACCGAGAGGCGCACGAGGTCGTCGGTGACGCCGCTGGCCAGTTTCTCCTCCTCGGTGAGTTGCTGGTGAGTCGTACTCGCCGGGTGGATGATCAACGTCTTCGCGTCGCCGACGTTCGCCAGCAGACTCGAGAGATCGACCTCGTTACAGACCGTCTCGGCGGCGTCGTACCCGCCCTCGAGGCCGAAGGTGATCATGCCGCCGTAGCCGCCCTCGAGGTACTTCTCGGCGTTCTCGTGGGTCTCGTGGCTCTCGAGACCGGGGTAGTTGACCCACGCCACGTCGGGATGATCCTCGAGGTACTCCGCGACGATCTGGGCGTTCTCGCAGTGTTTCTCCATGCGCACCGGCAGACTCTCGAGTTTCTGTAGCGTGACCCAGGCGTCGAACGGCGACTGCTGGTTGCCCAGGTCGCGCAACCCACGGGTGCGCGCGGCGATGGCGAACGCCTGCTCGCCGAAGGTCTCGTAGAAGTTGACGCCGTGGTAGGCCGGGTTCGGCTCGGTGAGTTCGGGGTAGTCACCGTCCGGCCACGGGAACGACCCGCCGTCGACCAAGATGCCGCCGACCGTCGAGCCCGCGCCGGTGAGCCACTTCGTCGTCGAGTTCCAGACCAGGTCCGCGCCGTGCTCGAGCGGACGACAGAGGTACGGCGTCGCGAACGTGTTGTCGACGAACAGCGGGACGTCGTGGTCGTGGGCGATTTCGGCGACGCGCTCGATGTCCGGCGTCACGAGCGCGGGGTTGCCGATCGTCTCGAGGTGGACGAACGCGGTGTCGTCGTCGATCGCCTCCGCGTAGGCCTCGTAGTCGAGGCTGTCGACGAACTTCGTCTCGATCCCTCGCTTCGCGACGGTGTGGGTCAGGTAGGTGTACGTGCCGCCGTACAGCGCGGACGAGGAGACGATGTTGTCGCCGACCTCCGCGAGGATGAACGTCGCGAGGTCGAACGCCGCCATCCCCGAGGCCGTCGCGAGCGCCCCGACGCCGCCCTCGAGGCTCGCGATGCGCTCCTCGAGGGCCGCGTTCGTCGGATTCATTATCCGCGAGTAGATGTTGCCGAACTCCTCGAGTCCGAACAGGCTCGCGGCGTGGTCGGTGTCCTCGAAGACGTAGGAGGTCGTCTGGTAGATCGGCGGGGCGCGTGCGCCCGTCGTCGGGTCAGGTTCCTGGCCGGCGTGTACGCTCCGCGTCGCGAATCGGCGATCGGATTCTTCATCTGTCATGCCCCGAACACGGAGTGGAAGGATTGTAAAGCCGCGAGTAGTTGCAAAATGGGTCGCAATCGCGGATCGACACGTCCGGATCAGGATTCGTCGTCGGCGTTCCGTATGCAGGGTTCGAGTATTGGATCGGCCTCGAGTTCGGCTCTGAGTTCCTTCTCGCGGCGAGTGAGCCGCTTTCTCGGTTGCCGTTTCCGCTCGAGTTCCCGCAGCCGTTCGAGTTTCTTGTACTGAGAGTAGACGCCGAGAGTTTCCCTGAGAAAGTGGAGTGCGGGCTCCGAACTTCGTCGCTTGCCGTTCAGTTCTGCGACGAGCTTCGCGACCCGCTGGTCGATCTCGCGTTTCGAGTCGTCATCGTGGTCCTTCTCGAACTCGAGCACCGCGTAACTCGCGTCCGTGTACTCGTCGCCGTTCTGTAGCACGCGACAGTCGTCGCGCAACTCGAGGTGGCCGTCGACGGGTTCGTCCCGGAAACAGACGAAGTACCCTGGCTGAAGGAGCTTGTGTCTCGTTCGCGGCTCGTTTATTTCGAACGTCACTTTTTCGTCCAGTATCTCGTCGTGTTGATCGATATTGTTGACGAGGTTGACGAGCGGATCAGCGCCGAGCGTCGCGATACCGGCATAGGTGGCCAGCTGAGGAAAGAGCACTGCAGCGCTCTCGGAAAACTTCTCGATCGTATCCACGAGATCCGTACTGACGCCGTCGAGGTCGTACACCTGGACTCGAAGATGGAGCCGGTCGTGTTGCAGGTCCGGTATCGACAGAACCACGTCGTCGAAAAAGTCGCCGTGCCAGCCGAGCGCCTGTTCTTTTTTGAGATAGTGAAGACGCTCGACTGGCGGTTCGTTTCCGAACCGGTATCTCGTTTTGACGATGAGATCGTTGTCCCGTCGACCGGGCGGTCTGAACCGGTCTCGGCGCTCTCGAATCATCACGCCGTTTAACCGAACGCGCAGCGGATCCGCGTTCTGGAACGTCCCCTCCGCGGAAAACGCGTCGTCGAGGTGCCGAAGCTCTCCGCCCCGTCGCGTCTCGGAGCTCGTTTCGTGCGTCGTTCCTCGCCACATAGTAACACGTCGCTCCCAGGCAAACGTTATTAGTTCTATCCGATGGTAACCATGAAACTCGTCGAGAGACGATAGAATCGCTAACGAAAGCGTGACAGGATCGTAAACGTCGGCGAAACGTGTCGAACGCCCGTCGACCGTCGCTGCTCGCTACTCGAGCAGCGACTCCCCGGTCATCTCGGGGGGCTGGTCGACACCGATCGACTCGAGCAGCGTCGGCGCGACGTCCGCGAGCGTGCCGCCTTCCCTGATCGCCCGTCCGCCATCGGTCCCATCGGGGGCGACGTAGACGAACGGCACGTCGTTGTAGGTGTGGGCGGTGTGCGGATCGTCCTCGGTGCCCATGTCGTCGGCGTTGCCGTGATCTGCCGTGACGAACACGTGCGCGCCGGCGTCCTCGAGTACCTCGACGAGCCGGCCGAGTTGCGTGTCGACGGCCTCGACGGCCTCGACGGCGGCGCGGTAGTCCCCGGTGTGGCCGACCATGTCGGGGTTGGCGTAGTTGAGCACGAGGACGTCCGGGTCGTCTGCCTCGACGACGTCGATGGCGGTGTCCGTGACCTCGGCGGCGCTCATTTCGGGTTGCTGGTCGTACGTTGGCACGTCCGGACTCTCGACGATCTCGCGGATCTCGCCGTCGAACTCGACCTCGCGGCCGCCGTTCAAGAAGTAGGTGACGTGGGCGTACTTCTCGGATTCCGCGATCCGGAGTTGCGTCTTGCCCGCCTCGGCGAGCACCTCGCCCAGCGTGTTCTCGGGCTGGGTCGGCGGGAAGGCCACGGGGAGGTCGAACGTCTTGTCGTACTGGGTCATCATCACGACCTCCACCTCCGGCGGGTGGGTTTCGAACTCCCACGCCGGGCGGACGTCCGCGAGCATCCGCGTCAGCTGGCGGGCGCGGTCCGAGCGGAAGTTGAACCAGATCACCGAATCGCCGTCCTCGAGCGCCGGGCCGCCTTCTACTAGCGTCGGCTCGACGAACTCGTCGGTGACGCCGCGTTCGTAGGACTGCTGGACCGCCTCGAGTGCAGACGACGCTTCGAACTCGGCCTCGCGGTCGACGATGGCGTCGTAAGCACGCTTCGTCCGCTCCCAGTTCTGGTCGCGGTCCATCGCGTAGTACCGGCCCGTGACGGTCGCGACGTGGCCCGTGCCGGCCTCGGCGACCACGTCCTCGAGTTCGGCGAGATACTCCTCGCCGCCGTGGGGAGAGGTGTCGCGGCCGTCGGTGAAGGCGTGGGTGACGGCCTCGACGTCGCGGTCGGCGGCCATCTCGATCAGCGCGTGGAGGTGCTCGTGGTCGGAGTGGACGCCGCCGTCGCTGACGAGTCCGAGGTAGTGGACGCGGCCGTCGTTTTCCTTCGCGTGCTCGAACGCGGTGTCGATCGCGTCGTTCTCCCGGAAGGAGCCGTCGGCGATGGCGTCGGAGATCCGGGTGTACTCCTGGTAGACGACTCGGCCCGCGCCGATGTTCAGGTGGCCGACCTCGCTGTTACCCATCTGGCCTTCGGGGAGGCCGACGCGTCGACCCGACACCTCGAGTCTGCCGTCGGCGCCGTCGCGCGCGAGTCGGTCGAAAACGGGCGTGTGTGCTGCCTCGACTGCGTCCCTGCCATCGTGCTCGCCGAGTCCCCAGCCGTCGAGGACGATGAGTGCCGCTTCCATGGACGAGGGGTCACGTCCGGGCCGTAACTACCTGTCGTTCCCCCGTCGCATTGCGGATTGCTGCGAGCCGTGTGAGCGCGCGGCTCTCGACGTGTGTGAATGCCTGCTGTAACTGTTTTCCGGCGCAACCGCGAGCCGTCTGACGGTTGCGCCGGGAATGACTCACAGCAGGCGTTATGATACTGCCGGACGTAAGTCGTGAAAGATTCTCGCCGTCCCGGGGTGGCGAGAATCTTCACACAGTTACGTCCGATAGTATGAGTCACTCGAGGTCGGCGTGATCGTACGTCGCCCCGCAGTCGCCACAGACAGTGCCGTTACCGGGTTTGCCTCGCTGGGCGAAGACGCCGCCACACTCCGGACAGATCATGAACAGTCGGCGTTCCGGTGGAATGCCGGCGGTAAACTCCATGTGTACCCACGCGTCGGGATTTCCCTCGTCGTAGATCGTCACGCCCGTACTCGTCTGTCGCCAGTTGATCGCTTCTCCCTCGGCCTCGGTGGACCGGGTCGCTCGCTCGGACATCGAGATACTCGCGCTCGTCCCCCGGCTACCATACGTTTTCTGATATTATTTTACCCGCACTCGAGTTAATCACCGATCACGGGACTTTTGCCGGTGGAATCGGTCACCGAACGTATGACTCTCGATCCGGTACACTTCGACGGCATCGCGCGGCTCGCGCGGCGGATCGACCACGGTGCCGACGAGCGCGACCACCGCGCGTTCGCGGAGACGGTCTGGAACGACTTCCTCGATCCGCTCGTGGACGACCGCGGACGGCCGGTCGTCGAGCCAGTCGCCGACGTCTCCCGACACCGGGTCGACTGCGAGGACGTGGCTCTCGCCGACTCGCCGTTCCCGACCGAGCACGGGCTCGACTCCGGGACGATCAACCCGACGACCTTCCGGAACGGACTCGTCATCGACATCGCACAGGCGGCGATGAGCGCGACGCCGAGCGACCTCGACCTCCATCGCTCTCGGACCGTCGTCGCGACCGTCCACTCGAACGATCCCACCGCGACGGTCTACGACGAGTGGGATCGCTTCGACGAGGGTTACAGTCGCAGCCGTGCCGTGAAAATCCCGCCGCTGCCGCGGTTCGCCGAGGGCGTCGTCCACGCGCTCGCGCTCTACCTCGCGGAGAGCGAACACGCCCTGGAACACGCCGGCGACGTCTCGGACCTCCTCGTCCTCGACGGCCCGCTCTACCCGCGTGGTCTGTTGCGCTGGTCCGACCAGCACCCCGACCTCGCTGACTTCCTGCTCGAGGACCCGCGACCGACGACCGTCCTCGAGAACTACGTCCGGCTGGTCGAGGACTTCGTCGCCCGCGACGTGCCGCTCGTGGGGTTCGTCAAGAACCCGGCGACGCGGGTGCTCACCCGGACGGTGAAACAGAACGGTGCCGACGCGCCGTGGGCGAACGACGCCGCCTTCTTCACGCGCGTCCTCGAGGTCGGCGAGTACGTCGACGACGTCGGCGGCGACCGCTGGGAGCGAGACACCTCGGCGCTGACGTACACGGGCTGGTTCCGCTCGCGCGGCGGGGTCGACCGCCCGCTCTCGAGCGACGGCGACGCACTCGGCGTCGAGCGCGAACTGCCGCCCGAGAGTTACGAGGTCACGTTCTTCGTCGTCTACGATCCCCGTGACGACCTCTGTTACCGGATCGAGGCCCCGTACGCGTTCACGCGCGATCCCGACGTGCGCGAGGCACTCGCCCGACAGCTCTTGCAGGACGTCGCCGTCGCCCACGGCCCGCCGACGATCGTCGAGAAAGCCGACGAACTCGCCCGGATCGGCACCGCCGAGAAGCGCTCGCTCAGGGAGACGCTCGAGGAAGCGTTCGAGACGACCGAAGACCGCACCTACGACGACCACCGGTGGGGCGACGAGTTCGCCTGACTCGAGACCGCAACTGCTCGTCGCCGTGTCACGCGTCCACCAGACGACGACGTCTCACACGCCTTTTATTCGTCGGCGACGAAGTACGAGCATGCTCCTCGTTCGCGGCCGCGCAGGAGGGACCGAGCTCACCGGGACGATCTACGAGCGCGGCGAAGAGGCGCCCCGATTCAAAGGCGCACCCGACGAAGACGCCGCCTACGTCTGGGTGTGCGACGAGTTCTACCAGGTCGACAGCGGCGGCTCGACGCTTGAGGTGGCCGATCGGGAGATCAACATCGCGTTCGAGTCGCCGATGCCCCGCGGATTCGACACCCGAGAGCAGGCGATCGAGGCGGCCGAAGACCACGTCCGGACCCAGTTCGCCCGGATCGGCATCGAACCCGAAGACGTCGAGGTGTCCGTCGAGAAAGGACACGACGAGACCTGATACTGGTGGCTGTGACTGGTCGCCGACGCAACCGCACGACGGGTCGCGGTTGCGACGGTACAGACTCACAGCGATCGTTATGAGGACGACTTCGTCCGCGCCTCGAGTCGTTCGACAGTGTCGGCGCGAAGACCGTTCCGATCGTGAGACCAAACCACTTAGGAGACGGGCTTTTTCCGATCCCAGAGAGTTACTCGAGTATGAGTTTGGACGTTCGCCTCGACGACGGGAGGCCCGACCGAGGGTCCATCTTGGACGCCGACGACGAAATCTACGAGGTGCTCTCGAACACCCGGCGATCGACGCTCTGTGCGCTCCTGCTCGAGTGTGGCGGCGAACTACCGATGGGGACGCTCGTCGCGCACGTCGTCGCTCGCGAGGTCGCCGAACCGCTCGCCGAGGTCGCACCGGAGAAACGCCGGGCGGTCGAGATCAGTCTCTACCACCAGCACGTGCCGAAACTCACAGACTGTGGCGTCGTCACGTGGAACCGTCAGGAGGGGACCGTGGCGCTCGCGGACGACGGGTTCGACCGGGACCGACTCGCGGCGCTTCTCGGACCGGGATCGATCCGTCACTCCGAAACGTTGTTCGAACTGCTCGCACACTCGCGCCGTCGTGCGATTCTCTCGGTCCTCGCCGACCATGGAGACGTCGTGTCGACCGACGAACTCGCAGCGTGCGTCGCCGCCGCCGAACGGGACGTACCGCCGAACGCGGTTCCGACGTCGGAGCGAGACCGCGTGTACACGACGCTGCGACACGCTCACCTGCCGGCGATGGACGACGCCGGCGTCCTCGAGTACGACCGCGAGGCCGAACTGATCACCTACCGGGGACATCCCGCACTGCTCGAGAGATAGCCCGTCGGTCGACTCTCTCGTCCGTCAGGCGAACCTCCCGTCTCACGGCCCGTCTTTTCTCGCGTTCGTCCGCGTGTGCATTTATATGGCTGCGCGGAGCAACGTCGTCACGAATGGCCCGGCCGCGTCGGTCGACCCGCCGCCGCCCGTTTCTCCGGACGGTAGTAGCCGCGGGACACCTCTCGCTCGCCGGGTGTCTGAACGGCAGGGACGGACAGGAGCCGTCGTCAGGCGACGGCGACCCCGAAACCGACCCGCTTCCGTTTCCCGAGATCGAGGATCCGCCCGACGCGGTCTACCTGCCGACACACAGAGAGGAGATGCGGACGCTCGACCCGGTCTTCGCCGGAGAGTACGGCCTGACGCCGATGCTCACCTACCCACATCCGTTCTGGACCGTCGCCGGGAGCGTCGAGCGGACCGATCCGACCGCCGAGGAGGACGTCCACCTGATGGTGACCGTCTGGGACCGCGAGACGGAGACGGTCGTCCCGATCGGTGCCGGGACGAGCCTCGAGGTCCGTACCGACGGCGACCTCGTCGACAGACGCAACCTCTGGGTAATGCTCTCCCAGCAGATGGGGCTGCACGTCGGCGACAACCTTCCGCTCGACGGCGACGGGACCTACCGCGTCGAGGGACGAATCGGCTCGCCCAGCGTCCGGACCACCGGCGCGTTCGCGAATCGATTCGACGCACCCGCCGAGTTCGCGTTCGAGTTCACCTTCGACGACGACCTCCGCGCCATGGCGGCCGAGGTCGACTACTTCGACGAGGACCGCTGGGGTGAGCCCGGCGCACTCGAGCCGATGGGTCACGGCGTTCCCTACTCCGCGCTGGCCCCCGCTGACGAGCTACCCGGAACGCTACTGGGAGCGCCGACCCGCGACGGCGTCGTCTTCGCGACCACTCTCCTCGAGTCCGGATCGCGATTCGTCGACGACGGGGATCGGTATCTCGCTGTTTCGCCCCGGACACCGTACAACCGGTGTGTTTTGCCCGGGATGGGCCTCGAGGCGACCGTCGGCGACCGAAGGATCGACCTCGTCGAGACCCTCGACGACGAACTGGGCTACCACTACGGCGGCCCGCTTCCGGACGGCGCGGCCGTCGACGAGGTGACGGTCGACGTGCTCACACCGCCGCAGGTCGCCCGCCACCGGGGATACGAGCGGGCGTTTCTCGAGACGCCGACCGTCACACTCGAGGTGACGCGATGAGCGCCGACCGACCGGCCGGCCTCGATCCGCCCGAGCGGTCGACGCTCGCCGTCGCCGTCCTCGCGACGGCGGTGGTCGGCCTGGTTTTCGGTGCCCCCGCGATCGAGACGGTCAGCGCCGGCGACAGGGCAGCGGTCGTCAGCCCGACACCGGAGGAGGTCGACGCCGATCCCGGCGAGACGGTCGCCGTCGAGGTCGTCCTGCGGAGTCGCGGCGGTCACGGCGGCGTCGGCGTCGAGTCGGTCGCGCTCCGCGCGCTCTACCACCCCGACTACCTCGAGGTGGTCGACGTCGAACACGGCACCTGGCTCGAGGGCGGTTCCGAGACCGACGTCGAAAGCGACGCGACGATCGCGAACGACCGCGGCGTGACCGAAGTGACCCAGTCGCGGGTGCCGCCGGCGGGTGGCGCGACCGGCGACGCGGTGTTCGCGACGCTCACCGTCCGCGTGGTCGACGACGCCCCGCCGTCGGAGGCGACGATAGACTTCGGGGAGACGGCGGTCGCCCTCGCCGACGACTATCCCCTGCCGATCTACGACCGCGCCGTCACCGTCTCGATCGACGGTGGCGGCGACCCCCACGAGTCGTTCGACCACGGCGACCTCGAGGATCTCGAGGGCAGCGACCCGCCGATCGACGACGGAACCGACGAAAGCGACGGCGGGGAGGTCGATTCGGTTTCGGGCGTCCTCGTGGCCGTGAGCCTCCTCGCGGCGTTCGCGATCGTGGCGCTCGCGAGACAACTGTCCTGGTGACGGTCACGCGAGGGCGACTGTCACGCGATGGGAAACGCGTTTTACGGACGGGCCGGATTGGGAGTATATGACCGATCTGGGCGACTTCGGTGACTTCAGCGCCGACGACTCCGCGGACGGACCGGCGACCGCCGGCGAATCCGGTGGCGCGGACGACGCGGGCGCGAGAGCCACCGACGAGTTCGAGGCGACGGCGGTCGAGCCACACGGCGAGGACACCGGTATCGGGGCGATCTCCGTCTCGCAGGGTCTCCAGATCAGCGAGGAGGCAGACGACACGACGCTGCGCGCCTACGTCACGAAGGGCAACCGGTCGTCGGTTCGCATCGGCACGTACCTGCTCGCACCGTATCCGGAGGCCGCCGACGGACGGGACGGAGAGACGCTCTTCTGTCGAATCGCCGCCCTCGAGTACGCCCAGCAGTACCACGCCGACGACGCGACGGAGATCCACGCCCGCCGGGCGATGCGCCAGGACGGGATCGACGAGGCCGACTACAAGTTCGTTGCGGACCTAGAGCCCGTGGCGATCCTCTACTGGGACGACGGCGAGTTGAAACGACGGATGACCGACCGGGTTCCCAAACCGCAGACCGTCGTCCGCGAGGCGACCGACACCGAGGAGATCAAGACGGGGCTGAAGATCCCCGAGGACGGCGTCTTCCTCGGTCACCTCTCGGTCGGCGGCGAGAAGGTGCAGACGGCGGCCTCGCCGCCGACGATCGACTACCGGCTGAAAGACGACTACGACGCCGGCGACCCGCTGGTGTTTCGCCACACCCTGATCGCCGGCGGCACCGGGTCCGGGAAGACCCACGGCGCGAAGAATATCCTCCGACAGTACCTGAGCGAGGATCGAACGTACCCGATGGCAGACGGCCGGGACGTGCAGGCCGCCGTCGTCCAGTTCGACCCCCAGGACGAGTACGCCCAGATGCACGACGACAACCCGGAGCTGACCGACGAGTTCGCGCGCCGCCTCGAGCGCGAGGGCGTCGCCTACGGCGGCCACGACGACACGAAGGCGTTCGTCCCGAAAGTCGGTACCGCGTCGTACTCGGCCGGCCACCACCGCGCGGAACAGGTCGAGTTCACGATTCCGTTCTCGATGGTCTACGACAACCCGTGGCTCGTGGCGGGAAGCGGGCTCAACGACAACCAGTACGGTGCGCTGGTTCGCGTCCTCCTGCCGCGGTTCAAACGACAGTACGGCGGCGGTACCTACGAGGAGTTCACGACCTTTCTCGACGACCCGGCGCTCCGGGAGGAACTCGACGAGTCGGGCCGGGTCCACGAGGCGACGTTCGACGCCGTCCGGCGGCGAGTGCTCGGGTTCGATCACGTCTTCGACCAGGACGCGCGTCCAATCACCGACCTCGTCCACGAGTTCGTCCGCCCCGGCGGGCTGACCGTCGTCCCCACGTACCACATCACCGATACGAGAGCGACCGAGGCCGTCGTGCTCGCGCTCTCGAGTCTGCTGATCGACCAGAAACTCTCGAACGATCCGACCTACGATCGAATCAAAGAGACGCCGCTCGTGCTGGGGATGGACGAGGCCCACAACTTCCTCACCGACGCCGACAGCGTGCAAGCGGGGAAGGTCATCCGGAAGTTCACCGAGGCCGCCAAACAGGGCCGCAAGGAACGCCTCGGCCTCTTTCTCATCACCCAGGACCCCCAGGACATCGACGACGCCGTCTTCAAGCAGATCAACACCACGATCGTCCTCAACCTCGGCGACGAGGAGGCGATAAAAAGCGTCAACATCCCCTCGAACCTCGAGTCGAAGGTGCCGTACATGGAGAAAGGCCAGATGGTCGTCTACTCGCCGGACAACTCCGAACCCGTCGAGTTGATCGGCCTCTCGACGTGTCTGACTCGCCACGGGCGAGACTGACTACGGGTAGCCAGAAAGCAAAGCGTTCCGGCAAAGGAGAGCGAACAGATCGAAACCGCTCGAGTGAACGACGACGCTCAGGCGTCGGTCCCGACGGTCAGGACGGGAACGGGCGACGTCTGGACGACGCGCTGGGAGACGCTGCCGACGACGTTTCGTTCGTACTCGTCGCCGCTCGTTCCCATCACGACGAGATCGACGTCGTGCTCGGCGGCGTAGTCGACGATGCACTCGGCCGGGTTGCCCGTCTCGACTGCCGACGCCGTCTCGACGCCGTGGCCCTCCGCAGTGGTGACGGCCTCGTCGACCGCCTCGAGCGCACGCTCGCGGAGGTCCTCGCGGACTGCGTCGACGCGCTCGTCGTCGAGAACCAGAAACGCCCGGTCGTCGACGACCGAGAGGACGTGCAGCGTCGCGTCTCGGGTCTTCGCGACGTCGATCGCGTGCTCTGCGACCACATTCGCGTGGTCGCTCCCGTCCGTCGGAAAGAGGATCGTCTCGTACATCCCTACGGTCGACACTCGAGCCTCGAGAAAAAAGTACTTCGCGATCGGTTCCCGAACGATGGGAAGGACGCTCGAGGCGCTCACGCGCCGGGGATACCGAGGGCTTCGGGCGCGAGGACGTCGACGAGGGTGAAAGCGTAGACGATCGCCACCGCGACGACCCACGCGACGAAGCCGATCGCGGCCGCCGTGCCCCAGCCGCCGGGGTAGCGCCAGTTGAGCACGCCGATCCAGGCGACGAGCATCAACACGACGCCGAGGATCGGCAGCCAGTCGAACAGGACGAACCGGTCGACGAGCGCCGACGAGACGGCCCAGACGATCGCGCCGACGAGTGCGGTAAACAGCGCGTTGGACACGCCCGCGTCCGCGTCGACGATCAGTCGCACCCCCGCGAGGATGGCGACGGTGCCGACGAGCAGGCTCGCGACGAAGATCACGGCGGCGTCGAGAAGTGCCATCAGCGTTTCCAGCTGAGTTCGATAGCGATCGTCTCCCGATTCCCACGGAGGACCGACGATCGCTCGACGACTTCGACGTCGCAGTCGACCTGCTCCGGTGGGTTCAACGTCACGGTCTTGTTCCCGACGTCGACCGCGAGTTCCTCCTCGCCGCGTTCGAACTCCGCCGCGAGGTCCGAGAGGTACGCTGCCAGCTCCGAACGCGTCATCGTCTCTTTCGATTGCGTCCGATCTGCCATGGAGGCCCCGACCACGCTCGGCCGGAAAAGTATGGACGGCAAACAGGCACCTAACGTCGTCTTACTGCCGCCGAAACCGTCGAAACGACCGGCTGACGAGACGTCCACGCGACCGCCGTCGACGTAACGCCGTCGGGCGCCGACAGGGAGTTTTTTGGCCACGGGAGCGCTACCGAGCGACGATGGACGTGGACGTCGGGATCGTCGCCCAGCGCGACAACGAGCGGGCACAGAGACTCGCCGCGACCCTCCTCGAGACGCTCGCAGGCGACGAGGTGAGCATAACGGTCGACGAAGAGACGGGAACTGCCATCGGCGCACCCAGCGTGCCGATCGCCGAGATGGGATCGGCCGACCTCGTTGTGAGTATCGGCGGCGACGGCACCTTCCTCTTCGTCGCGCGCGAGGCAGGCGACGCACCGCTCATCGGCGTCAACCTCGGCGAAGTCGGCTTCCTCAACGCCGTCTCGCCGGACGACGCCGTCGACGCCGTCGGCGACCTGGTCGATACCCTCCGCGCTGGCGGCGACGTCGACGGCGCCGAGGTCAACCGCCTGCACGCCAGCGGTGCGGACTGGGACCTCGCGCCGGCGCTCAACGAGGTCGTCGTCCACGGCCCCCGACGCGGACACGGCGGTGGTGCCGACATCGGCGTCCGCGTCGACGGCGAGTCCTACGCGACGGGTCACGCCGACGGCGTCCTCGTCGCGACGCCGACCGGCTCGACCGCCTACAACCTGAGCGAGGGCGGTCCGCTCGTCCAGCCGACGGTCGACGCCCTCGTCGTCACGCAGATGTGCGCCGACGACTCGATGCCCCCGCTGGTCGTCAAGGCAGACAGCGAGATCACGCTCCACGTCTCCGGAGCCGACGTCGGCTGGGCCATCAGCGACGGTCGCAACAGACGGGAACTCGAGCCGCCGGCGACCGTCACGGTAACCGTCGCCGACGATCCCGTCACGCTCGCCGGCCCGCGGGCGAACTTCTTCGACGCGCTCGAGAAACTCGAGTGACGACCGCCCCCAGTCGCCCTGCGGACGCGGCTCACCTCGAGTCCGCGTCTGTAGGTCACGTCGCCGACACGGGAACTTCGCACCCGAAGGATGGAGCCCCGCGCCACCGGTCGCAGGGTAACATTCACTCGCCTCGGGGTCGAACTGCGAGTAGGACAATGCGAATCGAACGCTCCTTTCGCGGCATCTCCGAACGACTCGCCGTGCGCTACCTGACGAACCTCGGCGGCGAACAGGTCGACGACGATACGGTCGAGGGCGACGGGTGGACGGCCCGCCTCTCCTCGGAAACCGTCGGCGTCGGGCCGTCGCTCACGCTCACCGAGGTAACGGTCGTCTTCGAGGGAGAGAACGACCGACTCGAGTCGCTGGTCGAGTCGTTCGCCCAGAAAGCGATGCGCGCGGGTGGCTGATGACGGGCGACCCGATCGAGGGACAGGTCCTCCTGCTCACGGCCGCGAAAGCGAGCGTCCCGCCGTCCCGGCTCCCCACCCTCGTCGACCGCGTCCAGGCGGACCTGGGGCCGCGACTCGAGGAGTACCGCCGGCAGTACGAGTGTGCCTACGAATCCGACGACCTCGTCGCGTTCTTCGTCGAGTGGGGCCACTGGGACGACGTCGGCGACCGACTGGACCTCGAGGAGCGCGAACAGGCCGCCGTCCGGCGTGCACACGAGGAACAGCTCCTCCGCATCGGCCGCCGGGACGATCGCGAAGAGGAGTTCGAGACGGCACTCGAGATCCGGGACCCGCTGATCGTCGGCGTCGACCCGGCGGCGTGACTGCGACACTCGAACGAACGTCTCGAAAAAATCTCGCTGGACGCGTCGGCTGTGGGCGCCGGCGTCGTCTCGTCGTCAGTTACAGTTCGTTCCGAAGTTCTGCGTCGCGTAGAGGCGACCGTCCGCCGCGACGGTGACGCCGATTCCCTGGCTATCCCAGCGGTCGCTGAGGACGTTCTCTCGGTGTCCGTCGCTGTTCATCCACATCTCGACGCTCTTCTGGGCGGCGACTTCGGGCGATTCGTCTGAGTGGTAGTTGTAGAGGATGTTCTCTCCCCAGGCCTGACAGGAGACGCCGGCGTCGGCGTACCGGTCGCCGACGGTCGAGCCGTCGGGGCTGGTGTGAGAGAAGTAGTCGTTCTCGGCCATGTCCTCGCTGTGCCCGCGGGCGACGCCCGCCAGCTGCTCGTCGAACTCGAGGGGCTCGAGGCCGTGCTCGGCTCTGATCTCGTTTATCTCGTCGTGAATCGCCAGTTCGACCTGTGTCGCGTAGGAGCGTTCGTCCTCGACGTCGGTGGTCTCGTCGTCGGAGTCGCCGGCCGTCTCGTTTTCCGAGTCGCTCGACTCCTCGTCGGATTCCTCTTCCGAGTCGTCGATCGTTTCGTTCTCGGTGTCGTCGGTGGTCTCGTCGTCGGACGTTTCGTCGTCGGACGTTTCGTCGTCGGACGTTTCGTCGTCGGTGGTCTCGTCGTCGGTCGACTCGTCGTCGGCCGTCTCGTCGTCGGCCGTCTCGTCCGAGAGGATCACGTCGACGACCAGATCGGACGAACTCGAGCGGTCCGGCGACTCTGCCGACCCGTCGTCCTCACTCGAGAGGAAGTCGCTCAAGGAGACCCCGAATCGGAGGCCGTCTTCGTCCTCGCTCGAGGCGGCTTCGTCCTCGCTCGAGGCGGTGACGTAATCGCTCAACGAAATCTCGAGTCGAATCTCGTCGTCTCCGCTCGCCGAATCGTCTAGCTGCGCGTTCGACTGGGTATCGGCCTGGCCGACTCCCGCCGCGACCGTCGCCGGCAGGGCCAGTCCGACCACTAGCAGTCCGATTCCGAACCAGCGAAGAAGCCGTAACGCTCGCTGGTCGGTCGTATCTCGTTCGCGTGCCATGCATCTATGAAACTCTCTTTGACCACTATGAATATTTTCGAAGTTAAGTTAGATAATTACTCGAGAGTCTCACTTTATTAATCATTGGAGGATCTAGATTATAGTCTGACACTACCGGTCGCCGAGGAACGAAAGCAGCGCCTCGTTGACCCGATCGGACGCGTCGAACTGCACCCAGTGGCTCGCGTCGGGGAATCGCTCGACGCGGACGTCCTCGACGTAGCGTTCGAGACCCACGGTCTGGTCGACCGACAGCGCCGGGTCCCGCTCGCCCCACAGCACCAGCGTCGGCACCTCGATCGGCGACGGAGACGCGACCAGTCGGTCGCCGACCAGCGGAATCGCACCGGGGAGCTGTTTCCGGACCGTTCCCCGACCGAACGCCCGATAGTAGTTGAGCGCCGACTCGAGCGCGCCCGGCCGGTCGAACGCGACCTTGTACCGCCGCAGATCCTCGTCGGTGAACGCGTCCGGGACGGCGACGCCCTCCTCGAAGAGCCGCTCGAGGGTGGCAAAGTCGCGGGCGGCGAGCGTCCGTTCGGGCAGCCACGGCACCTGAAACAGCAGGGCGTACCACGACCGACGGGCCTGCTCGAGCGAGAGGTCGCGGACGTACTTGAGCGGGTGTGGCGCGTTCAACACGGCGAGCGTCGACACCCGTTCCGGATGGGCCATCGCGGTCGCCCAGGCGACGACGCCACCCCAGTCGTGGCCGACGACGTGGGCGACGCTCGTGTCCAGCGTTCGAACGAGTGCTGCGACGTCGTCTGCGAGCGTCGAGAGGTGGTAGGCATCGATCCCGTGGGGTTTCTCCGAGCGATTGTAGCCGCGCATGTCCGGGGCGACGACGTGGTAGCCAGCGTCGGCGAGCGCGGGGAGCTGGTTGCGCCAGGAGTACCAGAACTCCGGGAAGCCGTGCAGCAAGACGACCGGCGGGCCGTCCTCGGGGCCGGCCTCGACGTAGTGCAGGCGTACGCCGTTCGCGATCGTCTCGTCGTGTGCGACCAGCTCGTCGATCGAATCCGACGCCGACGCGTCGTCTTCCTCGCTCGTCACCCGAACGGGTATCTCGCTCATGATCGATCGCTATCGTGGGCGACCGGCAAATAGCTATGCGAGGCAGTCAGGCAATCACCACCTCGAGTTCGTCGTCGGAGAGTGCTCGGTGTGTCAGGAGAGAGCACGAGGTGGACGTTCCCGGGCCGGAGCCCGACTGCCATCGCCTCGGGTGCGTCGGGCTCGGAGACTGCGATCGTCGACACGGGGACGTCGTACAGCGTCGCGACCCGCGTCGTCGTCCGATGGACTCGTGGGGCGTCTTCGGGATCGACGGGAACCTCGAGAACAACGTACGTGACGAGCCACACGCCGAGGAGAAAACCGAGGGTGAAAGCGGAGAGCAGGAGGATCGAGACGACCATCTGGACGCGAAGGTGCCGACTCGGTGACGTCCAGGTCGACCGACCGACGGTGGGAAAAAGTACGTACCGGTCCGACGACCGCAATCAGTCGTCGCTTGGCGCTGCGGCACCGCCCTCGCTGCTGACGCCGGTGCCGGGGCCGACTTCGATCTCGAGCTCCTCGAGTTTCTCGTCGGGGACGACGCCGTCGACCCAGCCGCGGTGTTCGTAGTACTCCTCTTTCATCTCCTCGAGTTCGCAGTACTCGCCTTCGGAGGCACCCTGGCCGGGGATGCCGTCCTCGAGGAAGCGCTCGGGCAGCGAGTCGTCGCTGCCGTCGAAGCCGTTCAGGTTGTTGTAGTAGCGCTCGAGGTTGTAGACCCGTTCGCCGGCTTTCATCAGCTCGTCCTCGGAGACGTCACGGCCGGTCATGCCGTTGTACTGGGTGACGTACTCCTCGATGCCTTCGGCGAAGGCGTTGAACTTGCAGATGTCGAAGGAGTCGCTGATGGCGTGGAGGTCCTGGAACTGGGCGGTGAGTTCGCCTTTGCCCTCCCACTCGTAGGGGTCGACTTTCTCGGGGATGCCGAGGATTTCGGCGGCGGGCGTGTACGCACGAAGGTGGCAGGCCCCGCGGTTCGAGGTGGCGTAGCCGATGCCCATCCCCTTCATACAGCGTGGGTCGTAGGCGGCGATCGTCTGGCCTTTGACCGCAAGCGAGTTGTCGTGGGCCTCCTTGCGGTCGGCGACCCGGCGTGGTCCCTCGGCCAGCAGGTCGGCGAGGTCGTCCTCGCGGTGGGCGATCCGCTCGATCATGTCGATCATCGTCTCGGAGTCGCCCCAGTCGAGTTCGCCGACGTCCTCGAGTTTGCCCTCTTCGGACATCTCCATGGCCATCGCCATCATGTTGCCCACCTCGATGGTGTCGACGCCCATGTCGTTACAGCGGTCGATCATGAGGGCGATAGCGTCGCGCTCTGTGTGTCCGGAGTTCGGGCCGAGTGCGTACGCCGACTCGTACTCGTAGGACTCCATCCGAACGTTCATCTCCTCGCCTTTGTGCATCGCCTGCACTTCGACTTCCTTCTTGCAGGCGACCGGACAGGAGTGGCAGGTCGGTTCGTCGACGAGGATGTTCTCGCGAACGTTCTCGCCGGAGACGCGTTCGGCGTCGACGTCGACGCTCTCCGTTTCGCGCATGCTCTCGGTCGACGTGTACCGTCCGTTCTTCGTCGGGAGGCCGTCCATCTCCTCGGCGATGTTCATCAGGACGTTCGTCCCGTACATCGAGAGTCCGCCCTCGTTGGGCGCGGTGACGTCGGACTCCTGGATGGCCTTCATCGCCTGCTGGTGGCCCTCGCGGAACGTCTCGGGGTCTGCCGGTTTGGGCATGTCGGTCGTCGACTTCACGACGACTGCCTTGAGGTTCTTCGACCCCATCACACAGCCCGTCCCCCCACGCCCGGAGGCCCGGTCGTCCTCGTTTATGATGCAGGCGTATTTGACCTCGTTCTCGCCGCCCGGTCCGATCGCCATCGTCGAGAGGTTCTTTCCGTAGGAGCCGTCTACCTCCTCTTCGATCGTCTCCCGTGTCTCGTGGATGCCCTTCCCCCAGAGGTGGGAGGCGTCCCGGAGTTCGACTTCGCCGTCTTCGACGAAGGCGTAGACCGGGTCGTCGGCCTGTCCCTCGAACAGCAGGCCGTCGAAGCCGGACCACTTCAGCCGGGCACCGGACCAGCCGCCCTGGTGGGAGTCGGTGACCGTGCCCGTCAGCGGTGACTTGGTGCAGACGGCGATCCGCCCGCTCATCGTCACCTGCGTGCCCGACAGCGGGCCGTTCATGAACGCGAGCAGGTTCTCGGGACCGAGCGGGTCGACGTCCGGCCCCTGTTCGAAGACGTATTTCACCCCCAGGCCACGCGCGCCGATGTACTTTTTTGCGTCCTCGTCGTCGATCGACTCGTAGGCGACCGATCCGTCGCTGAGGTCGACGCGGGCGACCCTGTCTTGGAATCCGCCGAGTTCGGTCATGGTAAACTCAGTACGTTATATTACACCCGCAGCCTGTTAGTCGTTCCCACCCCGATGAAACCAGACGTAGTTACGTAGCTGCTGCGGTCGACCTGTGCGCAACGGAGGCCTCTTTACGACATTCGGAGAGTGTCTGCCCACGCTCAGCGTGGCAAACACTGCAAAAGCGTAACCGTCGACGGTCAGCGGACGTCGTCTCACCGACCTACAGTAGCAGCGCGACGATCGCGAGAACGATGAAGATCAACACGAAGATTCGCGCGATCTCCATCGAAACCCCCGCGACGCCCCGTGCACCGATCGCCGCGGCGAGGATCGCGAGCACGAAGAAGACGAGCGCCCAGTACAGAAACTGGCCACCGCCGGTCTGGAGCGGGAGGGTCGCCTCGAGCATGGTCCAGCGTACCGCGATCTCACACATAAGCACGGGCCACCGTCCAGAACCGTTCGATCCCGCTAAGCGGAAACTACGGGACGGTAACGGGATCTTCAGGTCGTCGTTCCATCGACCGTCCGACGAAGACCCGGTGTGTCGGTTCCCGGCGGGCGAGCGCGTCGCCGCTAGCCGAACCGTACACAGGTCAACCGCCTCGAGGTCAAGTCGTTCGAGAATCGGAGATTCTCGTGATCACGGAAATCTTTGATTTCCGGACGACCCCGTGACATCCGCCTCGCTACGTCTGTGAACCCACGTTTACTCCCCGAAGAACGCTCGACACAGCTTCGCTTCGGCGGTTCGAAGGTGCTCGTGGAACGTCGGCCGGGAGACGCCCATCGACTGTGCGAGTTCTTCGCCCGTCGTCGGTCGCGGCCACTCGAAGTAGCCGCCGAGATACGCCCGCTGTAACGCGGCGAGTTGTCGGTCGGTGAGTTCGTCCTCGAGGTTCGCGGCGAACTCCTGGCGGGTCTCGTCGGCCCGCTCTCGTTGCTGGAACGAGTGGACGCCGGTCTCCGGATACCGTTCCTCGACGGCCTCGACGACGTCGCGGACGTTTGCAGACCGCGGAACCTCGAGCGTGAGGCGTGCACGGCCCTCCTCGGCGGTTATCGTTCGCACGACGGCCCCGCGTTCCGAGAGCCACTCGACGAGGCTCTCGTCGGTCGTGAGTTCGACCAGACACTCCCCGTCGCGTTCGACGATCGGTCGCAGTTCGACCCCCTCGAGTTCCGCGGCCGCCGCCTCGAGGTCGTCCATCGACGCGCCGGTGGCGGTGTACAGCGAGGCCGTCTCGTCGTCCGTGCGGTGGACCGACCGCCGGTACTCGAGTTCGCAGTCGGCGGCCGCAGAGAGGGCCACGGGCGCGACGTCCCGATCGACGAGTTCGAGTTGGACGGCGACGACGGCGTCGGTCGCGAGCATTCGGCTCGTCTCGCGGGCGTTGATCCCGCTCGCGACCGCCCGGGTCAGCGCCGAGAGGATCACCTCGTCGCGTTCGTCGACGTCGTATCCCTCCGCAGTTCGGACGGTCACCACACCGTACTCGACGCCGCTGTATGCAAGCGGGACGGCGGCGACAGTCGTGCCGTCGACGCGGTCGACGGCGACGCCGCCGCGCTCGAGTGCGGCGCTGGCAGGGTGGTCGTCGTTGTCGATTTCGATCGGCTCCGGCACGGTTCCTGCGCTCGTTCGGGCTTCGATCGAGCCGGTCGCGGGACTCCGCTCGCCGATCCAGACGCCATCGTAGGCTCGTTCGGCGGCGATCCGGTCGCAGACGGCGTCCTCGAGGTCCGTCCGCGAGGTCGCGCCCGCGACGGCGGCCGTGACGTCCTGGACGAGTCCCTCGACGCGCTCCAGAACGCGCTCGAGTTCGGCGCGTTCTTCCTGGAGTTTCTCCCTGTGACGCTCGAGTTCGAGTTGCGCTCGCTTGCGCGCGGTGACGTCGTTCTGGAAACCGACGTAGTTCGTCACCTCGCCGTCGTCGTCTCGAACCGGAGCGATCGTCACCTCGTTCCAGAACTCCTCGCCGTCTTTCCGGTAGTTCTTGAGTTCGACGGTGACCGGTCGCTGTTCGTCGATGGCCTCGCGCATCTCGCGAATCGCTTCCGGATCGGAGTCTTCGCCCTGCAGGAACCGGCAGTTCCGGCCGACGGCCTCCTCGGAAGTGTAGCCAGTCAGGTACTCGTAGGCGTCGTTGACGTAGATCAGCGGGTTGTCCTCGCGGGAGGGATCCGAGAGCGTGACGCCGATAGGTGCTTCGTCGATCGCCCGATCTTTGATCGCTCTGTCCCGGGCGTGAGACGTGTCGACACGGTCGAAGGTGATCGTCGCGCCGTCGTCACCGCGATGGATGCGGGCGTCGAACCGGTCGTCGTCGAGCGAGACGGTTCGGACGGTGCCGATCGACGTCTCCTCGATCTCTGCCTCGAGTTGCTCCCACACCGTGTCGAGTACGCTCGCAGCCGGTCGATCGGTCACGTCTGCGTGGGTGTCGAACGCGTCGGCGGCAGCGGCGTTCGCGTACGTGACCGTGCCGCCAGCGACAGCGACGACTGGATCGACGATGCGCTCGAGAGCGGCGGCCGATGCGTCTCCTCCGCCGGTCGTACTCTCGTTGCGTTCCGTGTCGGTGTCGTCCATACCCCTACTTAGGAAGGGTCTGCCTATGAAGTGTAGTGGTAGACGCGTCGAACGTCGAACCGCCCACTCACGGCGAGTCTCTCCCCCGTCGGGAGTACGCTTATGTGAATGTGAGGTGTATGTTAACATATGACTGTACAGAAGGGCCGTTCGCCGTTCGACCGACTCAAACAGAAGTTCGACCAGTCCGACCTGCGCTGTCGGGCGTGTGGCTACGTCGACGTCGAGGGGGGCTGGCGAGTCACCACCACCGGAAGCCGCGTCAGGTACCAGCACGTCTGTCCGAAGTGCAACGCGATCGAGACCAAGGAGGTCCGTCTCGAGTGAGACACGTTGCACGCGTCGATACGCGTCCGTAGACGAAGGCGATTTACGCACTCGAGCGCTTCTCCCGACAATGAGTCAACCCACGCCCGACGTCTACGAGCAGGGCAAGGGCATGGACGCCCACAACAAGGTGATGCGGGAGATCCGCTCGCGGAAAGAGCGAAGCTACGACCCCCACGAGCCGACTCGCGTCTGGCTCGACGAGGACAACACGCCCGACGGCGTCAAGCGGAGCCTGACGATCATCCTGAACACCGGCGGCTGTCGGTGGGCTCGCGCGGGCGGCTGTACGATGTGTGGATACGTCGCCGAGAGCGTCGAGGGTGGCAGCGTCAGCCACGAGGCGCTGC
Organism: Natribaculum breve; assembly: GCF_023008585.1. GTDB lineage: Archaea > Halobacteriota > Halobacteria > Halobacteriales > Natrialbaceae > Natribaculum > Natribaculum breve. The sequence goes on from NZ_CP095390.1 coordinate 1,675,686, forward strand.
TGGACCAGATCGACGTCTGCCTCGAACACGAAGCGGAGAACGCGGACGAACCTGCGCCGCTGATCAAGATCTACACCTCCGGATCGTTCTTAGACGAGCGCGAGGTCGGTGCCGTGACCCGCGACGCCATCGCCGAGACGTTCGCCGACCGCGAGCGGATGGTCGTCGAGTCCCTGCCCGACTTCGTCGACCGGGAGAAACTCGCCGACTTCACCGACCGCGGCCTCGAGACGGACGTCGCGATCGGCCTCGAGACCGCCACGGATCGCGTGCGCCACGACTGCGTGAACAAGTACTTCGACTTCGCCGACTTCGAGGACGCCTGCGAGGAGGCTCGAGCGGCCGGCGCTGGCGTGAAAGCCTACCTCCTGATGAAGCCGCCGTTTCTCACGGAATCCGAGGCGGTCGCGGACATGATCTCCTCGATCGAGCGCTGTGCCGACGTCGACGGCTGTCACACGATCTCGATGAACCCGACCAACGTCCAGCGCTACACGATGGTCGACGAACTCTACTTCTCGGACGGCTACCGCCCGCCGTGGCTCTGGTCGGTCGCCCACGTCCTCCGCGAGACCGCGGACGTCGACGCCATCGTCGTCTCCGACCCCGTCGGCCACGGCTCCGACCGCGGCCCGCACAACTGCAAGGAGTGTGACGACCTCGTCCAGAAGGCGATCAAGGACTTCGACCTCCGGCAGGACCCGACGGTCTTCGAGCAGGTCTCGTGTGACTGCGAGGCGACCTGGGAGGCCGTGTTAGAACACGAACGAGGTTACAACCAGCCGCTCACGCGCTGACGCGTCCTCGTTTTACTCCGTCGCGTACGCGAACCCGCGGAGAACGCCCTGACCGTCCGTCTCGCCGACGTCGGGCAGCGTCACGCGCTCCGGGTGGGGCATCAACACCGCGACGGTGTCGCGGTCGCCGACCAGCCCTGCGACGTCGTGTTTCGATCCGTTCGGGTTGGCCTCGGGCGTCGTCTCGCCGTCCTCGTCGCAGTACCGAAAGAGGATCCGATCCTCGTCCTCGAGTTCCGCCAGTCGGTCGTCGTCGACCTCGTAGCGGCCCTCGGCGTGGGCGATCGGGATCTCGAGGACGTCGCCCTCGTCGTAGGCTCGCGTCCAGGGCGTGTCGTCGCGTTCGACGCGCACGTAGACCGGCTCACACTGGAAGCGCGCGCTCTCGTTGGTCGTGAACGCTCCCTCGGTCAGACTGGACTCACAACCGACCTGTGCGCCGTTGCAGACGCCGAGGACGGGGACGCCCTCGCGTGCGGCCTCGCGGACCTCCTCCATGATCGGCGCGCGGGCGGCCATCGCACCCGCCCGCAGGTAGTCGCCGTAGGAGAACCCGCCGGGGAGCACGATCCCCGTCGTGTCCTCGGGGAGGCCGTCCTCGTGCCAGACGATCTCGGCGTCGATGCCGAGGTGCTCGAGGGCGCGTTCGGCGTCGCGGTCGCAGTTCGAACCGCCGAATCGAATGATCGAGACCGTCATCCTACCGTTCGTCGACCTCGACGTCGTAGTCGTGGATCGTCGGGTTCGCCAGCAGACGCTCTGCCATCTCGTCGGCGCGTTCCCCGGCCTCCTCGGCGGACGCTGCCTCGAGGTCGATCTCGAACTGGTCCGCCGAGCGCAGCTCCTCGAGTTCGAAGTCCAGTCGCTCGAGTGCGCGTGCGGTCGTCTCGGCTTCCGGATCCAGGACGCCGTGTTTGAGTCGAACCGTCACCGTCGCGGTGTAGGCGGTCATCACCTGAAACCCCGTAACCGTGCTCAAAAACGCTTTCGCCTTCGGCCCGTCATACACGTTCGTGGATACCTGCCTCGAGCCCGTCGGCTGCGAGCGCTCGCGTGATCCGGTCGGCCGCGCGTCTCGCCCCGGCGACGTTACCCGCGAGCGGGCCGACGGTTCCCGCGGCGAGCGCGCCGGTGACGAACAGCCGCGATCGGGAGCCGTCGACGCGTCGCCACGCGAGGCTCTCGTCGACGAGAACGGGCATCCCGCGATAGCCACGCTCGAGGTCGAGCGACCGGGCGACGCGGTCGACGAACGGGTGCTCGAACACCGGCGCGAAGCCGGTCGCGAGGACGACCCGGTCGCCGGTCACGCAGCCGCCGTCCGCGAGCAGCAGACGGGCACGACCGTCGACGGTACGCGCCGATTCGACCTCGCCGCGACGGACGGCGAGCCGTCCCGCATCGACGGCCGACTCGAGACGGTCGTGGAGGTACGGCGGGAGGGTCGCGTCGTTGCGCACCTCGCGGACGACCTCGTAGCGCGCCCGCGAACCCGGCGGGTGGGCGTGGAGGTGTCGCTCGACGTGGTCCCAGTTGATCCAGCGCGGATCAGCCTCCGTCACCGCACGCTCGAGCGGGTGGCGGGTGAGCAGCGTCACCGGCTCACGTCCGCTCAGGCAGGTCGCGAGCTGTCCCGCCGTGATCCCGCCGCCGACGATCACCGTCCCGTCCGCGCGCTCGTCGGGGTCGAACCCGTCCCAGACGTGGACCGCGTCCGCGTCGTCGGCCCACGTCGGGCGACGATACCGCCCACCGTGGCCGATCGCGAGGACACAGTGGCGGGTGCGGATCGGGCCGTCGGTCGTCTCGAGCACCAGCGCGCCGTCGTCGCGGATCGTCTCGACGGTCGCCCGTCGGTGGAGCGCCTCGAGGTCGTGGCCGTCGATCACGTAGTCGGCGTAGTCGAGAAACAGCGACAGCGACGGCCGTCTGGGGTAGCCAGGCGTCGGCAGGAGTTCGTCCTCCCGGTCGCGAGTCTCGGCGAAGTGCTCGAGGCCGAACGGATCGGTGCCGACGTGGTGGACGAACGTCGAGCGGAGTTCGGCCATCTCACACGCCCTCGCTTTTCGCCGGAACGATTCGAGGAGCCCGTCGTGGGGGTCGACGATCGCGACGTCCGCACGCTCGAGGCCCACGTCCTCGAGCAGTCGCTGGACGAGGTACGTACCGTGGATGCCGCCGCCGACGATGGCACACTCGAGTGGTCGATCGGATGTGGTCATTGCTGTAGCTCCGTCCGTGGAGACGGTGGACGTGTACGGCCTCGACGACCGTGATAATAAGCTCTGCGATAGAGATAGCAAGAATTAATAAAACTGCAGCGCCATTATTAACAGGATGCGCGATCACTCGATTCCAGTCACGGTGCTGTCCGGAACGCTCGGAGCCGGCAAGACGACCGTTCTCAACCACGTCCTGCGCGAGAGCGACGACCGCGACCTCGCCGTCCTCGTCAACGACATGGGCGAGGTCAACGTCGACGCCGACCTCGTCGCCGAATCCTCGGACATCTCCGAGGACGAAGAGGAACTGGTCGAACTCTCGAACGGCTGTATCTGCTGTGAGCTTCGCGGCGACCTGCTCGACGCCGTCGCCGAACTCACGCGCGAGCGGGAGTTCGACTCGTTGATCGTCGAGTCGACCGGCGTCGCGGAGCCGCTGCCGGTCGCCCAGACGCTCACCATGGGCTTCGACCAGTCGGACCTCGACCCCACCGAGTTCTACGAGGAGACCGGGATCGAACCCCTCGAGCACTGCCACCTCGACACCACCGTCACCGTCGTCGACGCCCACCAGTTCCGTCGGGCGATGGAGTCGGAGGAAGTCCTCGACGACGACGGCACGAAGAAACACCTCGGCGATCTGCTCGTCGAACAGGTCGAGTTCTGTGACGTCCTCGTGGTCAACAAGTGCGACCTCGTCGACGAGGCGACCCTCGAGGAGATCGAAGAGACGCTCGAGGTTCTCCAGCCTCGCGCGGAGATCGTCCGGACCGAACACGGCGCGATCGATCCCGACGAGATCGTCGACACGGGCCGGTTCGACTTCGAGGAGGCACGGACGTCGGCGGGCTGGATTCGAGAGCTCCAGGAACCCCACGAGTCCGCCGAGGAGGAACACGGCGTCACCTCCCTCGTCTTCGAGGCTCGCCGTCCGCTCCACCCCGAGCGATTCGCGGACTACCTCGACTCGTTCCCCGGGAACGTCGTCCGCGCGAAAGGTCACTTCTGGCTCGCCAGTCGCGAGGACGAGGCGCTGACGTTCAACGTCGCCGGCAAGTCGATCCGCGTCGGCCCCGGCGGCACGTGGGTCGCGGCGCTCCCGCCCGAAGAGCGACAGGCCCAGCTCGAGGCAAGTCCACAGCTCGAGGAGCTCTGGGACGAGCAGTGGGGCGACCGGAGCGTGATGCTCGTCGTCATCGGCACCGAACTCGACCACGACGCGATCCGGGCAGACCTCGAGGAGTGTCTGCTCACGGACGCCGAACTGGACGACGACTGGACGACCTACGAGGATCCGTTCCCGACGTTCGACCTCCCGCCCGAGGCAGACGAGGAGACCGACGCCGAGGCTCAAGAAGAGGTCGGACTCGCCGACTGACCGTGGCAGCACACCGCTCCCGACCCGATCCCGACCGCGACGACCGACTCCCGGCCGACGCCCGCGTCGCCCTCGAGCGATACGAGGACGCACCCGACGTGTGCACGATCTACGACGCGTCGATCCCCGCCCGAGTGTCGACGACGTGGATTTCGGCCGAGGAAGGATCGTTCGTCGCACTCGAGGACGCACGGTGAGACAGCGATCGAACCAGACGACACCCAGCAAACCGATGTCGACGGCATTCCAGACCGCGGTTCGAACGAACGTACAGCGCGAGAAACGATACGCGGCGATCGACCGCCTCGTCGCGAGCGGTGACCGGACGAGCCTCGCGGTCGTCGTCCGAACGGGCGGGCTCGACGGCGAGTTCCGAAGGCGAGCGCTCGAGGGACTCGCCGACTGCGGCGGCAGCGACCTGCTCGCCGAACTGGCAGAGGACACGACGATCGAGCGCTCGCTCAGGCGACGCGCGGCGCAACTCGCGTAGCCGACCGGCGAGACGCACTTGGTCCGGCGAGCCGTAGTCGATCCGTGCTCGAAGATTCCCTCCGAACGGCCGTCGAGACCTACAACCGGTATCGCGAGCCGATGGCGACGGCGACCCTCCTCGAGTACTCGTCCCGTCGATTCCGGGTCCGCTTCGAGGGGCCGTTCTGTACGACCTGCTGTCGGGACGACTACTTCGACGACCTGCGGTACGAACTCGAGGAGCAGGGCGTTCCGCTCGAGGCAGTCGACGTCGAGTCGATCGCACGGACCGGCCTCGAGCGGTTCGACGTGACGTTCGTCGTCGGCACGGTCGACCGTCGCGGGTGATGGCCGTGTCCGTACGTATCGAGACTGTGCCACACTGTCTCCAACCTCGCACAGAAAGCAGGGCTTTTAGCGGACCGCGGCTTGAGAAGGGAGTGATGTCCCGAATTTCGCTCGAGCGGAGGTGGCGGCGATGACGACCGATATCACCGAGATCACGGTCGTCGGAGACGACGACACCGGGCTGGTCGCCCGGGTGACGAGCCTCCTGTTCGAGCGCGGACTCAACATCGAGGACTTAGATCAGGCGGTCCGCGACGGCGTCTTCCGGATGTACCTGGCCGTCGACACCTCCGAGATGGTCTGTACCGAGGAGAAACTGCGGGCCGACCTCCACGACCTCGGCGACGACCTCGGACTCGACGTCCAGGTCCGGTTCCCCGCGGACCGCGAGACCCAGCAGATCGCCGTCCTGGTCACGAAAGAGAGCCACTGCCTCGAGGCGCTGTTCGAGGCCTGGGCCAACGACGACCTCGGTGCCGACATCGGCGTCGTCATCGGGAACCACGACGACCTCCAGCCGCTTGCCGAACACTACGACGTCCCGTTCCACGACATCGGTATCGACGGCGGCCAGCAGGACGAGGAGAAACTGCTCGAGTTGCTCGCCGAGTACGACGTCGACCTGATCGTCCTCGCGCGGTACATGCGCATCCTCAGCCCGAACGTGGTCTTTCGCTACGAGGATCGCATCATCAACGTCCACCCCTCGCTTTTGCCCGCGTTCCCCGGCGCGGAGGCCTACCGGCAGGCCATCGAGGAGGGCGTCCGCGTCGCCGGCGTCACCGCCCACTACGTCACCACCGACCTGGATCAGGGGCCGATCATCACCCAGCGCGCCTTCGACGTCCCCGACGACGCCGACCTGGCGGAGGTCAAACGCCGTGGCCAGCCGCTCGAGGCCGAGGCGCTGCTCGAGGCGGTCCGCCTGCACCTGAACGGCGACGTCTCGGTCCACCGTGGCCGGACGACCGTCCGCGAGAACGGCGACGACTACCAGCTCGGCCTGCCCGAGGAGATCGACGAGGTCACGCCGGACCGTCCCGTCGACGGCATCGGAAGCGCCGTCGCGGACGACGACTGATACTATCGGACGTAACTGTGTGAAGATTCTCGCCACTCCGGGACGGCGAGAATCTTTCACGACTTACGTCCGGCAGTATGAGACGGACCGCTGTACGTCAGTTCCGTCACAACCACGAACCGACCGGGTTGTGCCGGGAGATCGTCACAGCAGACCGTACGACGGCTCGTTTTTGCGTCGACGATTTCTATCGACTCGAGGGCACCTGATCGCTTTATACTCACAGCGGCCTTATCCTGGGATGGTATGGCACAACAAGAAGTCCAGCAAGAGCTGTTCGTCGACCAGTACACGCTCGGTCTGGTCGGTCCGGACCAGGAGTGGGCAGGGACGGTCGCGGACGGCGGGACGATCGAGACGTACACGCCGCCGGCGTGCTGGGGGCCGATGATCACGCCGAAGTTCCGCGGCGGCCACGAGGTGACCCGGCCGATCCGCGTCGAGAACGCCGAGGTCGGCGACGCCGTCGCGCTCACGATCAGGGAGGTCGAGGTGACGAGTCTCGCGACGAGTACGGGCTCGATGACCGAACGGGAGGAGGCGTTCGGCGACGATCCGTTCGTCGATCACCGCTGTCCCGAGTGTGGCACGGAGTGGCCGGAGACGGTCGTGGAGGGAACTGGCGAGGACGCGATCCGCTGTGCGGAGTGTGGCGCGAACGCCTCCTCCTTCGGCTTCGAGTACGGCTTCACCGTCGCCTTCGACGACGACCACACCGTCGGCGTAACGATGGACGAAGACGCAGCACACGAACTCGCCGAGGACGCCCACGAGGTGATGGACGTCCCCGAGAACTCCCGTCAACACCCCATCGTCCTCTACGAGCCCTCGGAGATGCCCGGGACGCTCGGACGACTCCGGCCGTTCATCGGGAACGTCGGCACGACGCCGCCCATCGAGATGCCGGACTCGCACAACGCCGGCGACTTCGGCCAGTACCTCATCGGAGCCGACCACGACTGGGGCCTCGAGAGCGAGGAGGACCTCGGCCAGCGGACCGACGGCCACATGGACGTCTCCGAGGTACGGGCCGGGGCGACGCTGATCTGCCCGGTCAAGATCGACGGCGCGGGCGTCTACGTCGGCGACCTCCACGCGAACCAGGGCGACGGCGAACTCTCCTTGCACACGACCGACGTCAGCGGGACCGTTCGGATGGACGTCGAGGTCATCGAGGGGCTCGAACTCGACGGCCCGATCCTCCTGCCCAACGCCGAGGACCTGCCGTACATCAGCGAACCGTACAGCGACGACGAACTCGAGACGGGCCGCGACCTCGCCGCCAACCACGGCGTCGACCTCGTCGAGGAGATGGGGCCGATCCAGGTCGTCGGCTCCGGCGCGACGATCAACGACGCGACCCAGAACGCGTTCGACCGCGCCGGCGACCTCCTCGGGATGAGCGAGGGCGAAGTCCGGGCGCGGTGTACGTTCACCGGCGGGGTGCAGGTCGGCCGACTCCCGGGCGTCGTGCAACTCGACGTGCTCGCCCCGATGGACGTCCTCGAGGAACGGGGCATCGCCCACCTCGTGCGCGACCAGTACGATCTGTAACACGTCTGTCGCGTCGCCTGCGTCCGCGGTCAGCCGCCCTGAACCGCGGGAACCACCGTCAGCGAGGCGTCCGCGGGACACGGCGTCTCGAGGGCTACGCGGTCGCCCTCGAGCGAGATCCTGACGCTCGGACGCAACTGATCGCCGTCGTAGAGGTGTCCCCTCGCCCGTGGGTAGGCGTCGACGAACGCCTCGATCGCGTCGGCGACGGTGTCGCCGTCGAACGCGAGCGTGACCGTCTTCTCGCCGGTCGCGCTCCGAAGCGGGCCGTAGACCGTGATCTCCATACCTGTACCTGGCTCGGCACGATAGAAAACGTCTCGCCGACCGGTTCGTCGTTTCTCGTCGAACAGATTGTCCATCGATGTGCATTCGCATGCATTATCGTGAAGCGCAGCGGTCACATCAGCCGGCGTATGTGGAGTGGCAACACGAACGGCGACGAGCGGCCCGCCCAGAAGTACTGTCTCGAGTGTGGCTGGTCCGTGAGTCCGGACGAAGACGACGCAGTCGAAGACGTCTCGAGGCGCGCTCTCGAGCACTTCGTGGAGACGGGCCACACGGTCGTGTCGGTCGACGCTCTCCCGCCTCCGTTACCCGATCGGTACTGATACTGCCGGACAACAGTCACCGAACACCCGATCGCGTCTCACGGCCCGTCGTCGAACCGGGCGACCGGCGAGTCGGGTGCGGTCGCCCGCGAGCGGTTCGCAAAACCGCGAACTGCGTGTTGCTACAGCCCCCGGACCGACCCGATCGCACTCGACAGTGGCGGCGCGTCGAAGATCTCGCGACCGGTGTACGCGTTCGTCCCGGCACAGTACATGTCTCGAGCGGTCTCGACGACCGCCTCGTCGAGCGGTTCGGGATCGACCTCACACAGCGACTTCCAGTCGGCGACGTCTTTCGCTTTCGCCTCCGCTTTCGCGTCTTTCACCGCGTCGACCCACGCCGGCTGCGTGCGCTTGTGGTACTGTCTGAGCACCTCCTTCGACAGCTGCGTGCCCTCGTAGCTGAAGCGGTTCTCGTCGAAGGTCCCGACGACGTCCGCCACCCGGATCTCGCCGTTCGCGGGCTCCCGCTCACCGTCGGCGGCAACGGCTGCCCCGTCGTAGTAGAGACACTCGATCTTGCCGTCCTCGTGGACCAGCCCCGCCGCGTCGGCCTGCTCCGTGACGACGCGGTTGACCTCGCGGGCGACGTCCTCGAGGTCGTCGATCGACGCCTTCCCGGCGATGTAGTCGGCCTCCTCGCGGTCGAGGTAGCGGTCGCCCTCCTCGTACTTCGTGGAGAACTCGACGATCGGCTCCTCGAGGTCGACCGCCTCGTCGGGCCACTCGTCGAACGCGAGGCCGTGGTCGTCGGGTTCGGTCCGTCGCCGGAGACTCGAGCCGACGGGCACGCGGTTGCGAAAGACGATCTCGAGGGGGACGAGGTAGTTCTCGCCCGCGGCCTCGTGGTAGGCCTCGTAGTCGTAGTCTCGCCCCTCGTGGGGGAGGTCCGGCACCTGCGTCAGGTCGATCGCCATCTCCCGGGGCGGCCGGGTGGCGTCCTCGAGCGTGACGACCTCGCCGTCCTCGACGACCCCCCGGTAGTGGGTCGGGACGCCCGCGTCCTCGAGCAGTTCGAAGTTGAACGCGCCCATGGTACAGAGACTCGCGCCCTTGTCGGGAATCTGGTCGGGCATCTTGCCCCAGTCGAACACCGAGTAGTCGTCGGTGAAGACGAACGATCCCTGGCCCAGCGAGTCCGCCGTCGCCGCCTCCTCGATGCGGAACTCTTTGACACTCGTCATGCGAGACACCTCCGGCCGGCAGCGCCGCCGCGGTTCATACTCGCACTGCTGGTGCGTGGTGCCAAGAAGGTTTCAGTATTCGTCGAGCGTTCGCAGCCGTCTACGGCCTTGACTCGTACTACTGGACACCGGTCGGGGAACTGACCCATTACGTTTTTGCTCCTCTGATGGGTTCGTATGCACGATGGACCAACCGGTGACGGAAGGGGACCTCGAGTTCGAACACGTCCCCGAGACCGACCAGTCGTTCGAGAACGCCCTCGAGAAGGCTCGAGACGGCGATCGACTCACCGTCGACGACGGAATCGAACTGCTGACGACGGGGACCGACGTCGAGGGGATCGACCGGACGCGCAAAGAGCGGGTGCTCGAGGCGGCAGACCAGCGCCGGCGGGAGGTCGTCGGCGAGGAGGTCACGTTCGTCGCGAACCTGAACAACAACGTCACGACGGCGTGTAACGTGGGCTGTCTGTTCTGTAACTTCAAAGACGCAGCCCACACGTTCGAGAGCGACTACGACGGCGAGACCGCCGGCTTCACGAAGACGCCGGCCGAATCCCGCGAGATCGTCCGCGACGCCGTCTCCCGGGGCATCTACGAGGTCACGTCCGTCTCCGGACTGCACCCGGCGCTGGCCCTCGACGACGAGCACCGCGAGATACTCGAGTCCCACCCGAACCCGAAGGAGATCAACTACGTCCCGCCCGAGGCCTACGAGACCGACCCCGGAACCTACGTCGAGCAGATCGACGCGATGAGCGTCGACGGCGTCCACGTCCACTCGATGACCCCCGAGGAGATCGACCACGCCCGCCGCGGCACCGACTGGAGCTACGAGGAGGTCTACCGCCGCCTGCGTGATGCCGGACTCGACACCGTCCCCGGCACCGCCGCGGAGATCCTCGTCGACGAGGTCCGCGACGTCATCTGTCCCGGCAAGATCGACACGGGCGAGTGGCTCGAGGCGATGGAGGCCGCCGCCGCCGTCGGCCTCGACGCGACCGCGACGATCATGTACGGCCACGTCGAGAACGAGGCCCACCGCGTCCGTCACCTGAAACGGGTTCGCGACCTCCAGGAGCGCGTCGACGGCGCGATCACGGAGTTCGTCCCCCTCTCCTTTATCCACCAGAACACCCCGCTTTTCGAACACGACGTCGTCTCCGGCGGCGCGTCCCGCGACGAGGACGAACTCATGATCGCCGTCTCGAGGCTCTTCCTCGACAATATCGACCACGTCCAGTCCTCGTGGGTGAAGTACGGCGACGAGGGCGGACTGAAGATGCTCTCGTGTGGGGCAGACGACTTCATGGGGACGATCCTCTCCGAGGAGATCACGAAACGCGCCGGCGGCGAGTACGGCGAGTTCCGGTCGTTCGCCGACTACGTCGAGCTGATCACCTCGATCGGCCGGATTCCGGTCGAGCGCTCGACCGACTACGAGACGCGACGGGTGATCGATCCCGACGACCCGCCGTTTGGCCCACAGCTCGGTCCGAAAGCCGACGGCACGCCGCTGCTCGCTCCCGACGAGCGGCCGCTCCCGGCCGACGACTGACCGAGATTTTTCACCTCGTCGCTCGTCGATCCACGTATGAACCACCTCGTTCCAGCCGCCGAGGATCGCTGGCAACTCCCGAACCACGCCCACCTCGTGGTCTACGAACGTGACGACCGCGGGCTGCTCACGATCTACGACTGCGCTGCAGCCCAGAAGCCGCCGTCTGCCCAGCTGCTCGGCGACCTCGAGTCCGTCGACGCTCGCGCGGAGATCGACCGAACGCCGACGGGCCGCGTCGTCAGGATGCGCGAGCCGTCGATACTCGAGCGAGTCGGCCCGGATCGATTTCGGATCGTTCGCGAGTGAGCCGCGTCGACTACCCGCCACTCCCGTCGGCGGCAGCCCGACTCGAGATGTTTCATACACTGAAACACCATTCGGGGAGTGGTACGTGTCCCAGTATTTATTACATCTATGCTCGCAGGTAGAAATAGAACCTATTATATAGTGTAATTTGAAAAGTCGATGACGTTGTGATATGAGCTCAACACTTGCCACCCTGCGGAACCTGCTGGGGGCCGTCGCGAAGTCGTACGTGACGGTCGTCATCGTCGCCCTCCTCGTCGGTGCCAGCATGGCACCGGTCGTCTGGGGGATGACGAGCAGCCCAGACGGAACAGTTGCGGTAATCGAAGTCGATTCGTCACTCACCGAATCGTCCGCCGAGCGGATCACGGACGACCTGCGCGAGGCGCGACAGAACGACTCGATCGACGCGGTCGTACTGGAGGTCGACAGCCCCGGTGGTGGCGTCAGCGCGAGCGAGGAACTCTACCTCGCGGCCGAACGCACCGCCGAGGAGATGCCCGTCGTCACGAGCGTCGAGTCGACGGCGGCCTCGGGCGCCTACTACATGATCGCGCCGAGTGACGAGATCTACGTCAAGCCCGGCTCGATCGTCGGGAGCATCGGCGTGCGAGCGACGTACCTCGACGTGCCGCCGACTGACCAGGAGATCACGACCGGACCCGACAAGAACGGCGGCGGCACCGAAGACGAGTACGAGGCACAGGTCGAGATGATGCGCCAGGCGTTCGTCGGGACCGTCACCGAACACCGCGGCGACGAGTTGACGCTCTCGGAGACGGAACTCTCGTACGCGAAAGTCTACACCGGCGTCGAGAGCGTCGAGAACGGGCTCGCAGACGACGTCGGCGACACCGAGGTCGCGATCGGGACGGCCGCAGACGAGGCCGGCCTCGAGGACTACGACGTCGTCGAGATGGAGAGCGAACCGCTCTCCGGTCTCTCGTTGACCATCGGCGGTGAGAGCGGCGACCGGCCGGACGCGTCCGCCGTTCACCCGCAGACCTTCGGCCAGTACGGCGCCGTCAACACGCCCACCTTCCTCGCGCTGTGGGGATCGGTCGACGGCGAACGAGTCGTCGCCGCAACCGAACTCGAGCGTTCCGTGGCCAACGAGACCGGGGGTGATCGCCCGTGAGCGTTCGCTCTCGGTTCGTCGTCTTCGTCGCCGTCGTGCTCGTCACCGTCGCCGGCGTCGGCGTGGCCGGACTCGTCACCGAGCAAGGTGCGACGGAACGACCGACGGTGGATCAACAGCAGTTCCAGCCGAGCGCGATCGACGCGCCGACGGTCGACCGTGGCGGTTCGATCACCTACGACGGCGACGGCGAGTCCAAGACCGTCGTGATCGACGTCGCCCACTCGAACGACGTCTCCGAGGAAGACCTCGAACCAGTCGTCTCCGCGCTGACCGCGAGCGGTCACACCGTCCAGTACCACGAGTCGTCGGAAGACTTCGACAGCGAACCCGCCGCACGGCTCAACGAGACGCTGCGCGGTGCCGACGCGTTGATCGTCGTCGAACCCGGAGCGCGCTACTCCGCCGAGGAAGCCGCTGGCGTGAGCGCGTTCGCCGACGCCGGCGGGCGCGTGCTGTTCGCTGCCGGTCCCGACTCCGGTGGCGTCGGTGGATTGCTCGGATTACTCGGCGGCTCCGCACCGTCCGACGGCGAGTTCGCTTCCGTCACCTCGCCCGTCGGTATCGCCTACGACACCGGCTACCTCTACAACATGGAGGAGTACGAGGACAACTTCCAGTCGATCTACGCGACCCCGTCGAGCGACTCCGAGTTGACCGACGGCGTCGATCGCGTCGTCTTCGATAGTCCGACCCCGGTCGTCGCAGACGGCCAGACGCTGCTCACGACGCTCGAGGGAACGGAACACTCCGAAACCCGGGAGGCAGGCGAGTACGGCGTCGTCGCACGGAGCGGGAACGCGATCGCAGTCGGCGATCCCGGCTTCATGTCCAGCCAGAACTACAACCGCGCGGACAACGACGTCCTGCTCGGGAACGTCCTCGAGTTCCTCGTGACCGGCGAGAAAGAAGCCGGCGTCCCAGAGGAGCCGAGCACCGAGAGAGACACCGCCCCGCAGTCGGGATCGAGCGAACCTCGCGTGCCGGGCGAATAGACCGACGGATCGACCGACCCTTTTTCGACGACTCGAGCGCACAGCCGTCGTTCCGTCGGCTGTGACCGTGTGCCGACGAACCCGCGGCCTGTCGTGCAGGTGCGTCGGCACTGACTCACGTCCGCCGGCATCAGGGCTCGCCGCTCTCGAGGACGTTCCGGTACCGCCTCCCAGCCTCGTCGTCGGCCGCGAGCGCCTCGTGGATCCGTGGCGAGAGCCACTCGCGGTCGGCGTCTGCCGGACGGCCGTCGAACCCGTCCGTTCGCAACGCTGGCGGCAGGAACCGCTCGTAGACGGGCAGTCGTTCGCGAAGCGCCACGCCCGCGTCGTCGGCGATCGACTCGAGTTCTCGCAGGGCGGGCCAGGCGTAGTCGGGGTTGACGTGATCGTCGGTGACGGGCGAGACGCCGCCGAGGTCGTCGATTCCACAGTCGACGAGGTCGCGGGCGGGTGCGAGATTCGGCGGCACCTGCACCGATACCTCCTCGGGGAGGGCGTGGCGGGCCATCGCCGTCACCCGACGCATCGTCTCGAGGTCGGGCGTCCCGCCGCGCCAGCGGTCGTTGTCCACGACGGGCTGGACGATCACCTCCTGGACGTGGTCGTATCGGTCGTGTAACTCGCGAATCGCGAGCAGGCTCTCCGCCCGATCGCGCCAGGACTCGCCGATCCCGACGAGGATGCCGGTCGTGAACGCGACGCCGAGTTCGCCCGCGTTCCGGATCGTCCGCAGCCGCTGGCCCGGTTCCTTGCGGCGTGGGCCCGCGTGTGCGTCAACCTCGGCGGTCGTCTCGAGCATCACGCCCATGCTGGCGTTGACGTCCGCGACCGCCGCCATCTCCTCGCGCGTCTGGTCGCCGGGATTGGCGTGCGGGAGCAAGCCCTCCTCCAGGGCGACCTCGCAGGCCTCCCGCAGGTAGGTGTGGATCGAGTCGTGGCCCCACTCCTCGAGCTGGTCGTAGATCGCGGTGTAGCGGTCGTCGGGGTCGTCGCCGAACGTGAAAAGCGCCTCCGTACAGCCCGCGTCGGCCCCCCGCCGACAGATCTCCCGGACCTCCTCGAGGCCGAGCAGCGACGCCTCGCCCGGCGGGTCGAAGTAGGTGCAGTACGTGCAGGTGTAGCGACACGCCGTCGTCAGCGGGACGAAGACGTTCCGGGAAAACGATAGCTCCGGGGCGGCGGTGACGTCGGCCGGCGTGACCTCGAGCAGTCGCTCGCGGTCCTCGTCTTCGATCGTCACGTCGACGCCGTACTCGGCTGCCCCGGGAATCATCACGTCGGAGTGTCGTCGCCTCGAGTATAAGCCTTCACTTCGAGCGTGCGCGCCAGTGTGTGCTACGATATTTGGAGTGAGAAAATTCGATAATCGTAGTAAACTCGGTTTCCGCGATCCGCTACTGAAACGTCGATATCCAGTGGCCGACGAAGGCACCGATCGTGCCGACCACCGCGCCGAACGCGATCGCCAGTGGGTAGCCGACCACGAGCAGGAAGTACGACCCGGTCACGATCCACTCGAGAGCCATCGTGTCCGAAAACGCCGCCATCGTGAACAGAAGCGAGAGCGGCGCGAGGACGGCGATCGGGATCGCACCCGCGAGCGCGCCGGCAGTCAGGCTATCGCGGCGACTGCCGACGGAGAGGTAGCCGGCGATGGCTCCACCGATCAGCTGGCCCCAGCCGACCGAGTAGCTGTCCGTGAAGATTCCGGTCAGGTTGTATTCGACGATGTTGACGAGAGCACCGACGAGTACGCCCCAGAGCAGGGCATCCGAAATCGTTCTCCCCGCTACCGATCTGGCCGGCCGTGTCGAATTCTGGTTGGAGGGCATCAACGTGTAACGCTCTCGTCAGAACTCGAGAATAAACTTTCGGTGACACGTCGCTCACGTCGACCCGCCGTCACTCGAGTCGCGTCCGACCGTCACCCGGCCGTCGGTCGTCTCGAGTGCGAACCCGACCCCCTCCAGGAACGCCCGCGAGCGCTCGCCGCCGTGGAGGAGGACCTCGACTAGATCCGCGGGTTCGTCGACGTCGGTCGAGAGTCGAAACGAGTCGACTGTCGCGAGGTCGGCGTCGATCTCGCGGGCGACCGCGCGGTGGTCGAGATACGAGGTGCCGTGGTAGTCGACGCGGAAGTCGTCGTGGCGAGCGACGAACGCGTTCGTCCCGCCGCCTCGACCCGGCGCGAGCACGACGTCGCCGGACGTCGCGAACAGTCGCTCGACGGCGTCGGGGGTCGCCAGCGCGAGATCAGCCATCACGACCGACACGACCTCGGGCGTCGACGCCAGGACGGCATTGACCGCGTCGGTCAGCGGTCGGTCGTCGACGGTGACGCGAGCGTCGACGTCGACGGGTCCCGTCGCGAGGACCGTCGGCTCGCGGCCAGTCTCGCGGATCGACTCGAGGACGTCGCCGAGCATCGCTCGAGCGAACGACGCTCGCTCGGGTGCGTCCAGAACGGGAGCGAGACGCGTCTTCGGCGAGTCGACGGCGAACGGGACGACGACGTGCATCTGGTGGTGGTTACAAACAGGAGATCAAAAGCGCGTCGGAGATGCGACTGCGTGGCCGAACGCACGAGAGGAGAGGGATCGGAAGAGCCGCTCAGAACAGCGGCTCGAGTTCGTCTTCTTCGTCTTCGACGAGACTCTCGAGGTTGTCCTCGCTTTCGGCCTGAATGTCCTCGATGTTGTCCTGGGCTTCGATCGCGACCTGCTGGAGTCGCTTGATCCGCGGGACGTTCGTGACGCCCGCGAGCAAGATCACCGCGGAGACTTCGGGCTCGTTGCGCGGGTAGTCCCCGCCGCGAACTTCCATGCTCCCGGTTTCTTCCTCGAGCCACTTGCGGCCGCGTTCGATTCCTTTCCGATTCAGGTACTCGCTCGGCCCGGAGAGAACGAGCAGGGCGCGCTCTGCGCCGTCGATCTCACAGGGGAGGGTGAGTCGGCCGAGCGCGGCCTTGCGCACGAGGCTCGTGATTCGGTTCGTCGTGTTCGCGGCGTCGAGTCCGTCGGCGTCTCCGCCGTCGTTGCCCGTAAACCGCGAGAGGAGGCCACCGCCGGTGTTGAGTTCGACCTCCTCGGAGGCGAACCCGACGGTAGAGACGCCGCCGCCGGAGAGCGTGTTGATGATCTCCGAGGAGTCGACGACGCTCTCTGCGACTTCCTGTCCGTCGCCGACCTCGCCGGCACCGAAGAGGACGCCGAAGCGACGCACGATCTCCTCGTTTATCTGCTCGTAGCCGCCCTCGACCGACTCACCGGCCTTTCGCCAGGAGTCGTTGTCGAAGACCATCAGGTTGTCCACCTCGCGGACGAACGTCTGGAACGAGCGTGCGGCGTTTAGCGTGTAGATGCCACCCTCGTCCGTACCCGGCAGCACGCCGAGTCCGTAGACGGGAATCGTGTAGATGCGCTTGAGGTGTTTCGCGAGGACGGGTGCGCCACCCGAGCCCGTTCCGCCGCCCATGCCGGCGACGACGAGGAACGCGTCGACCTCGTGGGTCGGGATCGCGTCGATCGCGTTCTGTACCTCGTCGATGTCCTCCTCGGCGATTTCCGCGCCGAGTTCGTTGTCCGCACCGACGCCGTGGCCTTTCACGCGAGCCTGCCCGATGAGGACGCGATTCTCCTGGGGGATCCGATCGAGTCCCATGAGGTCAGCTTTCGCCGAGTTGACGGCGATCGCCGCACGGACGATCCCGCTGCCCGTTCGTTCGTCGTACTCGAGGAATCGATCGACGATTTTCCCACCGGCCTGTCCAAATCCGATCATCGCCAGCTTCATAGTTGATTAGGGGGCTCCGTTGCGTTGAAAACAGATCGATAAAGGACATAAACCTTGTGATGGTGTGAATTTCACAAATATTGTCGTCTCCGCGGAAATTGGCGTAAAGCACCACTATTGTGTGGCAAATCGCTTGTGATATGCTATAGTTCGCCTCGGTAGTGTTGGTTTTTTAATAACTGGCTGCGAACGAAGGTCGCGGCAGTCGACGCGAAAGTACGCGGACCGCCGGCAGCGAGTCGGCGCGTCGGAGTGACGGTACTCCGATACACTCCACGCGGGTCGCGGACGCGTCCACACCGACGCACGGTCGTCGTTATCAGGCCGGCCGTTGGGTCGTCATCGATTCCGTCTCGCGCTCGAGTCCGAGGTACTCCGGGAGCGTCTTCAGGTCGCTCTCGTCCCGTCCGAAGGCCGTGACGTCGTTTTCGGCGGCGGTGTTGTCGAACTGCAGCGAGCGCGCCTGGTCGGGACCGAACGGGACGAAGGGGAGAGGACCGGCGGCAGAGAGGCCGAGTTTCGCGAGTCCCATCGGCACCGGCACCACCGTGACGGACTTGCCGTCGGCCTCGTAGGCGAGTTCCGTCGCCTCCGCCAGCGTCACCACCTCTGGGCCGCCTATTTCGTAGGTGTTACCGACGTGCTCGTCACCGTCGACGGCGTCGGCGAGCATCGGGACGAGGTCGCCGATCCAGATCGGCTGAAACCGCGTCCGGCCGCCGCCCGGCAGTCCAGTCACGTACGGCGTCGTCAGCTTCTTCGTGAAGGGGACGAACTCGCCGCCGTCGCCGAAGATCACCGACGGGCGGAAGATCACCCACTCGAGGTCGGAATCTCTGACGATTCGCTCGGCGGCCCCCTTGGCACGGACGTACGCCGTGTCGCCGTTCGGGTCCGCGCCGAGGGCGCTCATCTGGACGAATCGCTCGACGTCACCCTCCTCGGCGGCACGAACGAGGTTTTCGGTGCCCCGGAGGTGGACGCTCTCGTGAGAGAGGCCACTCGGCGGCTGGAACAGCGGCGAGAGCGCCACGAGGTTGACGACGACGTCGTGGTCGGCGACCGTTCCGGCGATCGAGTCGTACGCGCCGACGTCGCCCATCGCCGTCTCGACACCCGCGGGGAGGTCGACGCCGCGTGGGTCACGCGAGAGCGCCGTCACCTCGTGGCCGCGGTCGTGTAGCTCCGCACAGAGGTTCGTGCCGATGAAGCCGGTTCCGCCGGCGACGAGGACGTTCATACTCGAGATACGTCTCTGGAACGGTAAATAACTAGTCGGCTACACAGTAAGGGAGCCAGTCGGCACAGGTCACCGAGACCACGCCACAGGTCGCGCCGAAGACGGAGCCGAGTTCGATCGCACACCCGAGGTCGATCCCACCACGGACGGTACAGTACGTAGAGAGCATCACGACCGGCACCACGACCATGAGGAGCCGGTAGACGATCGGGTGAGCCTCGAGAAACGACTCGATCGTCGAGACGAGTTGTGGGATGTGAACTCTGGGCACGGTTTTCAGTACTGTTCTCCACGCGCTCACATATTCGTTGCCCCTCTCGTCCGATCCTCGAGTCGTAGTTCCGGGAGACGCGAGCAGGTCCCCGCTGGCCAGCGACGGCGTCGGGCGGCACCTCTCGACAGATTGTAGTAGTTCTCGCCGCGAGGTTCGGGCATGCTCATCACGCTCGAGGGGCTGGACGGCAGCGGCAAGACGACGGTCTGGGAGGCATTACAGGACGTCTACCCGGACGCGACGTTCACCCGGGAGCCGACGAACTCCTGGTACGGCGACGCCGTCTATCGCTCGATCGAGGACGACGACGCCGACCCGCTCGCGGAGCTCTTTCTCTACACGGCCGACCACGCCGACCACCTCTCGCGCGTGATCGAACCCGCCCTCGAGCGGGGAGACCTCGTGATCTCGGATCGCTACTCGGACTCCCGGTACGCCTACCAGGGGGCGACGCTCGAGGGTGAGGTGACGCGGCCGGTGGAGTACGTCATCGGCGTCCACCGGGCGTTTACCGTCGACCCCGACCTCACGCTGTATCTCGACGTCGATCCCGAAACCGCGGCCGCCCGCGCCGGAGCGACGAACAAGTTCGAGCGCGCGGAGTACCTCGCGGCCGTCCGGGACAACTACGAACGCCTGCTCGAGCGCGACGCCGGCCGGTTCGTCCGCATCGACGCGACGCAGCCGCCGGAGGTGGTCCTCGAGCGAGTCGAGGAGGTCCTCGAGCGCGTCCTCGAGGAGTAGCCGGTCGTCCCGTCTGCGGTCCGCCGTTCCCGGCGCAACCGCGAGCTGTCCGGCGGGTTTCGGAAAACGGGTACAGCAGACCGTCTTAGTCGTCGATCGTGTCGGGAAGTTCGATCTCGTCCGGGTGGGGCATCCAGAAGACGTCGATCGTGTAGCCGAGCGTGAGTGGGAGTGCGATGACGAGCATCACGACGGCCTGCTGGGAACCGAGGTCCGTGCCGAGTCCGAGCGGCCCGCTGAGCACGAGCGTCGAGAGAAGCAGAATCACCGGCACCAGAAACAGGACGTACAGGGCGGTCCCCCACTGCGTCTCCAGCCGGATGCGGAGGAAACGGGTCGCGACGGCGGCGATGAACGTATGCAGGCCGACGATCAGGAGCAGGCCGACCACCGAGACGAACGACACCATACAGGCGCTAGCGTCCGAGCACTCTTTTCGGTATCGGAATCACTTTCAGCGTTGCCTGCGACCATAGCCCATGGATCGTGTCATCGGAGAGCGCGACCTCGAGTCGGTTCCGTTCTCGGCCGAGAAGGCGATCGCACTCTATCGAGACGTCGTCAGGACCCGCCAGTTCGACGAGCGAGCGCTGGCGCTGCAACGGCGCGGGTGGATGAGCGGCTACCCGCCGTTCCGTGGCCAGGAGGGCTCGCAGGTGGGGGCTGCCCACGCGCTGGCGACGGACGACTGGCTCTTTCCGACCTACCGATCGAACGCGATGCAGATCGCCTACGGCGTTCCGATGAGCGACATCTTCCTCTTTCGCCGTGGCCACCCCGAGTACGCGTCGGATCACGACCTGAACGTCTTCCCGCAGTCCGTCCCGATCGCGACCCAGATCCCCCACGCGGCGGGGGCGGGGATGGCCGCCACCCACGCCGACGCCGACCACGCCGTCGTCTGTTACTTCGGCGACGGTGCGACTTCGGAGGGGGACTTCCACGAAGGGCTCAACTTCGCCGGCGTCTTCGACGCGCCCGTCGTCTTCTTCTGTGAGAACAACGGCTGGGCGATCTCGATGCCACGCGAGCGACAGACCGCGAGCGACACCATCGCCGTGAAAGCCGACGCCTACGGCTTCGAGGGCGTGCGAGTCGACGGGAACGACCCCCTCGCAGTCCGGGAGACGGTCGCAGACGCCCTCGAGCGAGCGCGCGAGGGGACGCCCGTCCTCGTCGAGAGTCTCACCTACCGCGAGGGCGCACACACGACGAGCGACGACCCGTCGCGGTACCGCTCCGAGCGCGACGACCTCCCCGAGTGGCGCACCGCCGATCCACTCGAGCGCTACGAGCGGTACCTCCGCGAGCAGGGCGTCCTCGACGACGACCTGGTCGAGACGATCCACGAGGACGCCGCTGCCGAGGTCGACCGGGCCGTCGACGTCGCCGAGGAGACGCCCCGTCCCGACCTCGAGGACGTCTTCGAACCCGTCTACGAGCGTCGGCCGCCGCGTCTCGCCGAACAGCAGGCGTGGCTCGAGGAGTTCGCCGCCGAACGCGACCACGGCGAACTCGAGTACTGATAACGATAGCTGTGAGTCTGTACCGCCGCAACCGCGACCCGTCGTGCGGGTGCGTCGGCGACCAGTCACAGCCGCCATTATTCCGGTGGTGGCGAGTCGTCCGCACGCCCCCGCCCTGACCGATTAGTCCATCGCGATGTACGTCTTCGTGTCGCTGACGCCGTCGAGTCCCTGGATCTTCGAGGAGGCGACGTCGAGTACGTCGTAGACCTCTCCGGTGTCGACCTCCGTGATGATGTCGTAGTTCCCGGCGACGATGTGGGCGTTCCCGACCGGTTCGAGAGAACGAATCTCGGATAGGAGTCCTTCCGACCTCCCGGCGGCAGTCTTCACCATAATAAACGCGTGAACCATCTGTCGCGGTGTGGTACTCTATCACACGACTAAAGTCTTTGCCCAAACGGCGGGGTAACCTTATTCACGGGGGCCAGCGTACCCCGTCTCATGCGGTTTGTCATCATTGGTGCAGGGCGGGTCGGGCTGCGGACCGCGCGCGTGTTGCGCGACGAGGACCACGAGGTGACGCTGGTCGAGCGCGACGAGCCGCGCGTCCGCAGAGCCCGCAACCAGGACTTTCGGGTCGTCGTCGGCGACGGATCCCGCGAGGACGTCCTCGAGGACGCCGGGATCGACGGGGCGGACGCCCTCGGTGCGCTGACCAGCGACCTGAACGCCAACTTCGCGGCGTGTATGATCGCCAACCACTACGGCTGTCGGACGGTCATGCGCATCGACGAGGACTACCGCGAGAACATCTACCGCAAGTACGCCGACGAAGTCGACGAGGTGATCTACCCCGAACGGCTCGGCGCGATGGGCGCGAAAAACGCACTCCTGGGCGGGACGATCCGCGCGATCGCCGACATCGCCCAGAGCCTGCAGATCGTCGAGTTGGCGATCACCGACGACGCGCCAGTCCATGGCTACACGATCAGCGAACTCGAGCTCCCGGCGGACGCGACGCTGCTCGCGTTCGGCAAGCGAGACGGCGTTCTCGAGATTCCGACGGCCGACGAATCACTCGAGACGGGCGATCGGCTCGTCGTCCTCGCCGACTTCGACGTCCTGAGCGACGTTCGGCAGATTCTGGTCGGCGAGTCACCGGCCGTCGCGGCTGCAAACGCCGGTTCTGGAGGTGTCAACTGATGGTTACAGCGTTCGTCATGATCAAAGCGAACACGGGCGAGGCGGATCGACTCCGAGACAGCATCGAGGCCATCGAGGGCGTCGAGTCGGCGCACATCGTCGCCGGCGACGTCGACATCATCGCGAAAGCGCGCGTCGAGACGCCGGCCGCGGTCAAAGACGTCGCGGCGACCCAGATCCAGGGACTCGAGGGCGTCGAAGACACGCAGACGTACATCGCGATGGACTGAGCCGGGCTACTTCTTTGGCGTGGCGACGGTAGCGTCGCTACCGCAGGTGTGTCGCCGCGCGGCGAGAACGGAACGGACCGGCGGCGTTCTCCGTCGGTTACAGCGGCATCCCGCCGCGCTCGCCGTCTGCCGCCTCCTGTCCCCGCGTCTGGGCGTTCTCGAGTAGCGTCGCCGCCTCACCCCGGTACTCGTAGCCGGGGATGATCCCCTGAGCGTAGGTACCCTCGACGTACTCGATCAGCGTCTTCGCGTCCTCGACGCCCTCGCGAGCGTTCCAGGCGACGTACCCGAGGAGCACCCGGACCTCGTCGCCCTCGCGCTCGACGCGTGGCTCCTCGTTGGTGCTCGTGGTGGCGACGGTGAACGTGTCCTCGAGGCGGCGCTCGAGGGTCTCGAACCAGCCGTCTTCGACCACGTCGGCGACCGTCTCGCCGGCGACGGCGGCGTCGAGCGTCGGCAGGCTGATCGTGACGTGAAACTCGCCGTCACGCTCGCCCTCGGCTTCGGTCGCGGTGACGGTCGTCTCGAAGACGGTCGTCGTGAGGTCGTACCCCTCGTCGGTCGGCTCGAACGCGTCGTGGGCCTCGAGTGCGCGCTCGACGGGTGCAGGACAGTCGTCGGTCATCGCTCGCCTAGAGGCGACTGCGAGAGAAGGGCGTTACGTTCGCGAGACGATCCGAAGGTACCCGTCATCCGCGTCGACCGTTTCACCGAGTTTCACTCGACAATCCACCGTTGGGTGGCTGAACGGGACGGATAACTACGACGGCCTCGGCCGTCGTTCGACGGCATGACCATCGACAGGAAGGTCGCCGAACGACGACGATTCGCACGAGTACTCGGAACGACAGAGGAGGGAATCGGTCTCCCGGTCGGCCCGTCCGAAGACGCCGTCGAACGGGCTGCCCGACGCGACGCCGCCGACGACTGACGAGTATCGATACCTGGCCGCTCAGGTGAGGTCCCGCTCTTCGAGCACCGAGTTGATCGCGGTCGCGAGTTCTTCGAAGTCCTTCAGCGTGAGCCCGTCGGTCGTCACGAAGACGCCCTCGCGGTCGGAGGTGACGCGGATGAGAAAGCCGTTGTCGAAGACGCGGATCGTGTACCGGTACGCACCCAGTTCGGAGCCCTCGTAGGCGGTCTGGGTGGTCTTGAACCCGCGCCACTCGTGACCGATGAACGTCGCGAGGTCGGCGTCGCGCTCCAGGTCCTCGCGCAGGTAGAGCTGTTCGAAGTCGTCTCGAGTGAAGTACGTGACGGATCGACAGCTGTCGCCGACGGCCGTTCGACAGGTCGTGACGAGCTGGTCGGCCGTCTCCGCGGGCAGTAGACCGGAAGCCATACCGGAGTGGGAACGCGCGACCACTTAAAACGCGTCGTGTCCGAGGTCGTCGGCCTCCTCGCGGCGGTCGGCGCTGTGACTCGTCTCCTTCAGATCCCGCATTCCGCACTCGTCACTCGCGGATGCGAGTGACACAGTGCGAGGGCTGGGATTTGAACCACGCCCGAGAACCTGCCACTTCGTTCGCAGAACCTCGGTCTGATTCGAACCCAGCGTCTCGCAGACACGACTCTCACTGTCGCTCGAGTCGGTATGCGAGGGCTGGGATTTGAACCACGCCGAGACGGTCGCCCTCCCTTCGTTCGGGCGCTGCGACTCGTCTACTTCAGATCCCGCATTCCGCACTCGTCACTCGCGGATGCGAGTGACACAGTGCGAGGGCTGGGATTTGAACCCAGGGACCCCTGCGGGAGCGGGTCTTAAGCCCACCGCCGTTGGCCTGCTTGGCTACCCTCGCGAACGAATGCACTCGACCGTTGACGGTTGGGGGGGATGTGCGTTTCGGTGTCCGTCGGCGACTCGAGTCACAGCGCCTGCGTCGGTTCGGCGACGCCGCCGGACTCGTCGATCCGTCGAAAAAAAGGTTCGATAGCCCGTTCGGTCGTCCGGGCTACGGGCGTTCACTCGCGGTGGACGGTGACCGACTCGAGCAGGACGTCCTCTTTCGGCCGGTCGTTCGCGCCGGTCTCGACGGAGCCGATCTCTTCGACGACGTCCATCCCGTCGATGACTTCCCCGAAGACGGCGTGGCGGCCGTCGAGGTGTGGCTGGGCGTCGAGGGTGATGAAAAACTGCGAGCCGTTGGTGTTCGGCCCCGAGTTCGCCATCGAGAGGATGCCGGCGTCGTCGTGGCGGAGTTCGTCGTGGAACTCGTCGTCGAACTGGTAGCCGGGCCCGCCGCGGCCGGTGCCGGTCGGGTCGCCGGTCTGGATCATGAAGTCGTCGATGACCCGGTGGAAGAGGACGTCGTCGTACAGCGGTTCGTCGGTAACGCGCTCACCCGTCTCGGGGTCGGTCCACTCGCGCTCGCCCGTCGCGAGGCCGACGAAGTTCCCGACCGTCCGCGGTGCGCGTTCTTCGTAGAGTTCGACCTCGACGTCGCCCTTGCTCGTGTGCAGGGTCGCCGTTGGATTGCTCATACCTCGAGCGACGACGGGACGGGTGAAAACGATGGTGGTCTCGCTCGCCGGCGTCCCGTCCCCGACGTACATAGTTCTCGCGGTAGTACCGTCGACCATGAACGCCGGGTCGCACACGGCAGCCGAGGTGACGCTCGCCACGCTGCCCTCGGGTGCCGACCTCACGACGACGGTGCACACCTACGAAGGTGGCGACGACGGGCCGACGCTCTACGTCCAGGCGGCCCAGCACGGTCGCGAGGTCAACGGCACCGAGGTACTGCGTCGGTTCCACGACCAGCTCTCGCTCGGTTCGCTGTCGGGGACGGTGATCGCCGTCCCCGTCGCCGACCCGCTCACGTTCGATCGCGTCTCCTACACGACCCCCGAAGTGCTCGACAGCGTCAACCCGAACATGAACCGCGTCTGGCCGGGCGACGCCTCGGGGAGCCTCCACCAGCGGATGGCCGCCCGCCTCTGGGAGTACGTCGAACGCGCCGACGCCGTCGTCGACCTCCACACGGGCAGTCCCGACATGCTCCCGCACGTGGTCTACCTTGAGGGCGACGCCGACGCGCGAGCGCTGGCGGCGGCTTTCGGCACCGACCTGTTGCTGTCCGAGCAGGCCCACGACGAGGCGTCGACCGAGTGGCACCGCCGCGGGTTCGACGGCAAACTCCGCGTCGCGGCCGCCCGCGAGGGAATCCCGGCGATCACGCCCGAACTCGCCTCCAACAAACAGATCCTCGAGGACGTCGTCGAGCGCGGGGTCGAGGGCCTGTTCGACGTCCTCCGTCACCTCGGGATGCTCGAGGGGGCGGCCCCGGACCGAGACCAGACCGTCGCGCGAAACCACCTCGGACAGGTCACGGCGAGCGCGTCGGGGCTGTTCCGGCCGAAGCCGACACTCGAGCTCGGCCAGTACGTCCCGGCGGGGACGAGCGTCGGGACCGTCTACCACCCGACGACGTACGAGACGGTCCACGACGCGGCGACGGACCGAACCGGGGTTCTCTACGCGCTCACGAAAGAGGCGACGGTGACGGCCGGCGACAAACTGGCGAGCGTGGCGCTGATTCGCGAGGAGTGAACTCATACTATCGGACGTAACTGTGTGAAGATTCTCGCCACCCCGGGACGGCGAGAATCTTTCACGACTTACGTCCGGCAGTATCACCACCGACAGTCGACGGCACAGAGAGAAGAAAAACGGAGAGGAGAAACGCGACCTACTCGCCGGCCATGTAGATCATCGGCCCGATGATGAGCAGGCCGACGCCGGCCAGACGGTAGACGCCAGAGTCGCCCGTCATACTGATCGGAACCAGCATGAAGAGCGCGCCGGCGAGCACGATGTTGAGCCCGAGTACCCGTCGCGAGCGCAACGGCAGCGCGCTCAGGACCGCCAGCACGAACACCGCGACGAGGACGTGCCCCATGTGGAAATTGAGTAACACGTTGTCGATCGTCTGGAGAGGTACCTCGATCATTCTTGTCTGATACTCCCGACGATTCGGCCTTTAATACTTCGGTTTTCGGCCTCACTCGAGGGCGTCGGCGACGACCTCGATCGGCGTCGGCGGTTTCGCCCCGCCGGGGCGACCCTCGAGTTGCGTCCGACAGGACGCGCCGGGAGCGACGACCCGCTCACCGTCGCTGTCGTCGACCTGTTCGTAGAGGACCGAGGCGATGGCGTCGCTCATCGAGGCGTGTTCGGCCTCGTACCCGAAACTCCCGGCCATGCCACAACAGCCGGAGTCCAGCGGGTCGACCGCGTAGCCCGCACGCCGGAGGACGCCGACGGCGTGGTGGTCTTTCCGCGTCGCCTTCTGGTGGCAGTGGCCGTGGTAGGTGAGCGACTCGGTCGGCACGTCGAACGCGAGGTCCTCGTCGAGTCGGAAGACGTCGAGGTACTCGCAGACGCCGTAGGCGTTCGCGGCGAGGGTCTCGACGTCCTCGCCGACGAGCAGGTCGCGGTAGTCGGACTGGAACATGACCGCGTCGGAGGGTTCGATCACGACGACGTCCCACCCGTCCTCGACCAGCGGGACGAGGGCGTCGACGTTCTCGCGGGCGGTCTCGCGCGACCGCTCGAGAAAGCCCTTCGAGAACGCCGGCCGGCCGGTATCGCCGAGGTCGTCGGGGACCGTCACGCGGACGCCCGCGGCCTCGAGGACGCGGACGGCGGCTTTCCCGGCGGCGGGGTTACTGTAGTTCGTGTACGTGTCCGGGTAGACGACGGCTTTGCGGTCGGCGTCAGCCTCGTGCACGCGAGAGCCGCCTCGCTTTTCGAACCAGTCGAGAAACGTCGTCGAGTGAAACGTCGGCAGCGGGCGGTCGGCGTCGATGCCGACGGTCTTCTCGAGTAGCCAGCGCGCGCCGGGGACTTTCGGCGCGGCGTTCGACAGCGGAGCGAGCGTGCTCCCGAGTCGCGAGAGGTCGTGGACGTTGGCGAAGAGTCTGTCGCGCAGCGAGGCACCGTTTCGCTCGTGGTACTGGTGGGTCACCTCGGCTTTGAGCTTGGCCATGTCGACCTCGCTCGGGCAGTCGATCGCACAGCCCTTGCAGCCGACACAGAGGTCCATGACCTCCTCGACGAACTCGTCTTCGAACGCCTCACCCGGCGGTAAGTTGCCGCTCATCGCCTGGCGGAGCGCGTTCGCCCGACCGCGAGTGCTCGTGATCTCCTCGTGGCTCGCGCGGAACGTGGGACACATCACGCCGCCGGTCGTGGACTGCTCGCCGCGACAGCCGCCACAGCCGTGACAGAGCTCGATCATCCCCTGCATGCCGTTGTCGTTCTCCCAGTTCAGTTCGGGCTCGAACCCCGCGTGGAATTCGTAGTCGGGGCCGAACCGGTGGTTCTCGGTCATGTCCGTCGGGTCGTCGTCGCGGAAGACGACCTGTCCCGGGTTCAACAGCCAGTCGGGATCGAACGCGGTCTTGAGTTCCTGGAACGTCTCCCAGACCTCGTCGCCGTAGAGTTTGTGGTTCCACTGGGTGCGGGCGCGGCCGTCGCCGTGTTCGCCCGAGACCGAGCCGTCGTACTCGACGACGAGGTCGGTGGCGGCGTCGGTGATCGACTCCACGTCGTCCAGGCCAGCCTCGGTCTTCGTGTTCACGAGCGGCCGGATGTGGAGGACGCCGGGCCCGGCGTGGGCGTAGAAACTGGCGTAGGTGTCGTGGTCCTCGAGGATCTCCTGGAAGTCAGCGACGAACTCCGGGAGGTTCTCGGGTGGAATCGCCGTGTCCTCGATGAACGCGACGTGTTTCTCGTCGGTCGTCCGCGAGAGCAAGATCGGCAGCCCCGACTTGCGGAGCTTCCAGATCTGCGCCCGGCTCTCGTGGTCGTAGGCCTGGAGGGCGTCGAACGCGCGTGCCTCTGCCTCGAGGTCGACTCGCTCCTCGGCGGGGTCGGGTTCCCCTTCGGGTTCGACGGTCGGACAGCGATCGGCCAGCAGGTTCGCGACCTTCCGCTCCCCGTCGGCGACGTCCTCGGCGTAGAACTCGACGATCAACACCGCGCCGGTCCCCTCCGGCAGAATCTCGGTCACCTCGGCGAACTCGGCGGTCTCGCGTGCGAGGTCGATGAACACGTCGTCGATCACCTCGAGTGCCGCCGGGTCGTGTTCGACGATCGGTGCGACGTCTTCCATCGCCTCGAGGACGGTGTCGTAGGCGAGCAACGCCATGCTCTTTTCCTCGGGGACGGACTCGAGCGAGACCGTCGCCTCGGTGACGATCGCGAGCGTTCCCTCGCTCCCACAGAGGAGTTTCGCGACGTTGACCGTGCCGCCGGGTGCGTCGGGTTCGCCTGCGCCGCGTTCGGCCCCGCGGGCGTCTTCGCTCCCGGCTTCGCCGTTCGCGCGTTCCGAGGCGCCACGCGCCTCGCGGATCAGCCAGTCCAGATTGTAGCCGGAGACGTTGCGCTTGAGGTCGGGATAGGTCTCCTCGATCAGATCTGCCTTCTCGTCGACGATTTCGGCGACCTGAGCGTAGATCCGCGACTCGAGGTCCGAATCGCCCGCTCGCTCGCGCAGTTGCTCGAGGGTGACCTCGCCGAAGGTGGTGACGGTGCCGTCGGCGAGGACGGCCTCGACTTCCTCGACGTAGGCGTCGGTCTTGCCGTACTGCAGCGAGTGGGCACCGGTGGAGTTGTTCCCGATCGCGCCGCCGAGTGCGCTCTTGTCGCCCCAGGCGGGGTCGGGCGCGAACTTGAGGTCGTGGTCGGCGAGCGCCTCGTTGAGCGTCCCGAGGTAGATGCCGGGCTGTGCGGTCGCCAGCCGCTCGTCGGGATCGATCTCGAGGACGTCGTCCATGTAGCGCGTGAAGTCGAGGACGACGGCCTCGTTGACCGTCTGGCCGGCGAGGCTCGTCCCGCCTCCGCGTGGCAAGACGGGAATCTCGCGTTCGGCGCAGTACTCGACGACGCCCGCGACGTCCGCCGTCGAGGTCGGGAAGACGACGCCGATCGGCGTCACCTCGTAGATGCTGGCGTCGGTGGCGTACAGCTGCCGGGAGTAAGAGTCGAAGCGGACGTCGCCGTCGACGAGCCGTTCCAGGTCGTCGACGAGGCCGGGTCGGTCGACGTCGTCGCTCCGGTAATCGTAGTCCGCGCGGTCGTCGGCTGCCGGATTCGAACCGCTGTGGTCTACTGCCATAGTGCGATTTGAGATCAGTTACCTCGACTCGAGGGAAGGCGTCGAGAAAAGCGCGGCGATTGTTCAGAAGACGTCCGGGAAGAAGACGTAGACGAACAGCATCGCCCAGAGCCCGACGAAGAGGCTGTAGTAGACGAGTGGGATGAGGTTCAGTCGCATCACGCGGCCCTCGTGGCCGACGAGGCCGACGGTCGCGAGCGCCGCGACGACGTTGTGGATCGCGACGAGGTTCCCGATCGCGCCGCCGACGGCCTGTGCACCGACGATGATCTGGTGGGGCAGACCGAGTTGCGAGGCGGCCTCGAACTGGAACGCGCCGAAGGTGATGTTACTCACCGTGTTCGAACCGGCCATCGCGGCACCGAGCGCGCCGATGAGTGCCGCGATGAACGGGTAGATCGGCCCGGCCACGTCCGCCGTCGTCTGTGCGAGGACGACGATCATGCTGCCGTCGTCTGGTGCGCCGGGGTGGGCACCCGACTGGAGCATGACCTGCACCATGGCGATGACGAACACGAGCGCGACGAGCGGTGCGACGATCTTCTCCGCCGCTTCGCGCCACGCCGCCGTGACCTGATCGCCCGACATCCGAAACAGCGGGATCGCGATCAGGGCGCTGACGACCAGCCAGAACCCGGGGACGTACGCCCACGAGATACTGCCGTCGAGGGAGGTCCCGAGGATGTCAGACCACGACGTGACGAACATCGACCGCTGGAGGAAGTTCGCGATCGGATCGACGACTCGCGTGACGACGAGCAAGGCGACGAGGACGACGTACGGCGACCAGGCGAGCCACAGCGGGATCCCGTTGGCCATGCTGGGGCTCGCACCCGCGCCGTCGGCGACCGTCGCGTCGTCCGGGCCGCCGGTCGTCCCGGGGGCGCTGGATTCACCTGGCGCGATCGTCCCGACCCAGTGGTCGGGCCACCGCTCCTGTGGCGGGAAGTCCCACTCGTCGTCGGGGAGGAAGTAGCCCCCGTTCAACGCGGTGACGACGATCGCGCCGCCGACCATCGAGCCGACGAGCGCCGGGAACTCGGCGCTGATCTGGGCCGACGCCCAGTAGGGGATAGCGAAGGCGATCCCCGAGAACAGACACAGCGGTACGACCTCCAAGGCCGGCTCGAGACTCCGCTCCTCGCCGAAGAAGTAGACGACCATCGCGACCGCGATCAGCGGCATCGCGAAGCCGACGAGCGTGTGAAACGTCGCCGCCCAGACGGCGACCTCGACGGAGAACTCCTGGACGGTCATGCCGGCGTTCGTGATCGCCGACTCGGTAAAGCCGGTGTCGGAGAGCGGAGTTTCGATGCCGACGATGATCGGCGTGCCGACCGCGCCGTAGGTGACGGCGATGACGTGGCCGACCAGTCCCGCGACGACGGCAGCGAGAGCGGGGAAGCCGAGGCCAAGCAAAAGCGGCGCGACGACCGCGGCGGGAGTCCCGAACCCGGCCGCGCCCTCGATGAACGTCGCGAGGAAGAAGGCGATCAGGACGACCTGCACCCGGCGGTCGTCGCTGATCGTCGCGAACCCGGCATTGATGCGATCGAACGCGCCGGCCTGCATCAGCGTGTACAGCAAGACGAGCGCCCCGAAGACGATCCAGAGGATCTGGAGCGCCGTCATGACGCCGACGATCGACGCCGCGACGAGCCACTCCGGCGGCATATTCCACACGCCGTAGCCGACGAGCAGGGCAGCGATCCACGCGATCGGCATCGCTCGAGTCGCCGGCCACAGCAATCCGACGAGAAGGATGCCGGCGAGCAACAGCGGCGTCGCGGCGAGCAGGATCTCTACCGTCGTCGCCATCGACTCACCTCCTCCGTCGCTCGTCCGTTCGTCGACTGCGCGTCGGTCCCGTCTTCGCTCGCACGTGTGTTATTGTCTTTCATGTGTGGGAACAGAACAGTAGAATTCAGTATACAATATAAAACCAGTGGATAGTAGATACGGTGAGGAGAGTCAGTAACTGCCGGCCGCGTTTCCCGACGATCGTCCCGATTCGGCAACGGGACGGCGCGCGGATGGAGTATATGCTCGAAGTAAATATATGTCCTGTGTCTGTTTAATTAATTAATTCTACCACATAATTAACAGAACAGTGAAATGGCCAGCCCCGAAGTTCGACGTATGAGTGTCGAGACAGGCGCGATCGTCGAGCGATTCGAGACGTCACTCGCCGAACTGGACGTGGCGGTAACGCGGACCCGGCCGACGGCGTTCGAGTCGACCCTCGAGGAGGTCGTTCGCGAACCGGCCGTCGGGACGCCGTTGCCGTTCGAATCGATCTCGCTCCCGGCGTGGGTCGACGTCCGTCCGACGCCTGCGACGCTCGAGTCGGCCGCGACGGGCGTCACGGCCGCGTCGTTCGGGATCGCAGACTACGGGAGCGTCGTCCTCCCGTCGACGCCCGAGGGGGCCGAACAGGTGAGTCTCTTCTCCGAACTGCACGTCCCCGTCCTCCGCGAACGGGACCTGGTCGCCGACGTGCCGACGGCGATCGACCGACTCGGACCGCGACTGCGCGACGGCGAGAGCGCGATCGTCGCCACGGGACCGAGTGCCACGGCCGATATGGGTGCGCTCGTGAGGGGTGCTCACGGCCCCGAAGCGGTCCACGTGATCCTGCTCGAGGACGGGGAGGTGAGCGACGGTGAGTGAAGCCCGCGAGGAGAAAGCCGCCTCCATCCGTCACCTCCTCGAGACCGAGGGTGACGCGGTCGCAGAGAACACGCAGGGGTTCAACCAGGGCCGGTACGAGTCGGTCGCCGAACTCGAGGAGTACGAGGCGCTGAAAGACGAGGCGCGTGCGATCAAGGAGGACGCCATCGAGCGCCTGCCGGAACTGATCGACGAACTGACCGAGACCGTCGAGGCAAACGGCGGGACGGTCTACCTCGCCGACGACGCGGCAGACGCCAACCGCTACGTTCGGGAGGTCGCCGCCGAGAAGGAAGCCGACTGCCTCGTGAAGTCCAAATCGATGACCAGCGAGGAACTCGAGGTCAACGAGGCCCTCGAGGCCGACGGCGTCGAGGTGATCGAGACCGACCTCGGCGAGTGGGTCCTGCAGGTCGCCGAGGAGGCACCCTCCCACCTCATCGCGCCGGCGATCCACAAGTCCCGCGAGGAGATCGCCCGCCTCTTCAACGCCCAGTTCGACCCCGACGAACCGCTCGAGACGGCCGAGGAGTTGACGACGTTCGCCCGCGAGTGGCTGGGCGAGCACATCCGGGACGCCGACGTGGGGATGACGGGAGCGAACTTCATCACCGCCGACTCGGGGACGATCGTGCTGGTCACGAGCGAGGGCAACGCGCGCAAGACGGCGGTCGTCCCGGACACGCACGTCGCGGTCGCGGGCGTCGAGAAGATCGTCCCCTCGGTCGAAGACGTCGCGCCCTTCGTCGAACTCATCGGCCGGTCGGGGACGGGTCAGGACATCACCTCGTACGTCTCCTTCCTGACGCCGCCGGTCGAGTCGCCGGTCGTCGACTTCGACGAACCGGACGTGCCGTTCGACGAGCGCGACGACGACCGGGAGTTCCACCTCGTGTTGATCGACAACGGTCGGCTGGCCATGCGCGAGGACGAGCACCTCCGGGAGACGCTGTACTGCATCCGCTGTTCTGCGTGTGCGAACTCGTGTGCGAACTTCCAGTCCGTCGGCGGCCACGCCTTCGGCGGCGAGACCTACACCGGCGGCATCGCCACCGGCTGGGAGGCCGGCGTCTACGGGTACGACAGCGCCGCCGAGTTCAACGACCTCTGTACCGGCTGCTCGCGCTGCGTGAACCAGTGTCCGGTGAAGATCGATATCCCGTGGATCAACACCGTCGTCCGCGATCGACTCAACCGCGAGGGCGACGACGGACAGTTCGAGTTCGTCTACGACGAACTCGTCCCCGACGAGGAACCCGGCGGCGTCGACCTCCAGAAGCGGCTGTTCGGCAACTTCGAGACGCTCGCGAAACTCGGCAGCGCCACTGCACCCCTCTCGAACTGGCTCGCGACCCTCGGCCCCGTTCGTCGCGGACTCGAGCGCGTCGTCGGCGTCGACGCCGGCCGGCCACTGCCGTCGTTCGAGCGCGAGACGCTCCGGGACTGGTTCGAGAGGCGAGGCGGCCACGCCGCCTCGAGAGAGCGAGCGGCGGAACCGCGAGCAGGGCGAGGTGGCCACGCCGCCTCGAAAGAGCGAGGCGACCGCGAGGTCGTCCTCTACCCCGACGTCTACACGAACTACGTCGACGTCGCCCGCGGGAAAGCCGCCGTCAGGGTCCTCGAGGCGCTCGGCGTCGACGTTCACGTTCCCGCCGTCCCCGAGAGCGGTCGCGCCCCGCTCTCGCAGGGGATGGTCGCGACCGCCGACGAGCGCGCCAGCGGCGTCTACGCCGCGCTGGCCGAACACCTCGACGCGGGCCGGGACGTCGTCGTCATCGAACCCTCCGACCTGGCGATGCTCCACCGCGAGTACGAGCGATTCCTCCCCGACGCCTCCTACGAGCGACTGCGCGAGAACAGCTACGAGGCCCTCGAGTACGTCTACGGGCTGCTCGAGAACGGGGCCGACCCGGACGCACTCCGGACCGGCGACGAGGAGATCGCCTACCACTCCCACTGCCAGCAGCGGACCCTCGGGCTCGCCCCCTACACGCGGTCGGTTCTCGAACACTGCGGCTACGACGTCGTCGAGAGCGACGTCGAGTGTTGCGGGATGGCCGGGAGCTTCGGCTACAAGTCCGAGTACTACGAACTCAGTATGGACGTCGGCGAGCGCCTGGCAGACCAGTTCACCGCGCCGGAGACGAAAGACCGCGTGGTCGTCGCGACGGGGACCTCCTGTGGCGACCAGCTCGACGACCTGCTGCGTCGTGACTCGCGTCACCCCCTCGAGGTGCTCGATCCGGCGACGCCGGCCTACTGATTCCAGCCCGCTTCGTCGGGATCGATCAGCCGTTCGCCGCGGTCCAGTGCGTCGATCCGGGCGACGTCCGCTGCCTCGAGGTCGATCTCGTGCCCCTCGAGGTTCTCCGCGACGTGCGTGCCCGTCGCCTTCGGAATCGCGACGACGCCCTCGCGCTGGGCGAACCAGGCCATCGTCACCTGCGCCGGCGTCGCGTCGTAGGCGGCGGCGATCTCCTCGAGGTCCGCGCTTTCGGTCACCCGTCCCTGGATCAGCGGACAGTAGGCGACGAGCCCGACGTCGTGTTCGCGCGCGTACGAGAGCAGGTCGTCCTGTTGCAGCCACGGGTGGAGTTCGACCTGGTTCGCCAGGATCGGCGACTCGAGGATCTCGCGGGCCTGCTCGAGTTGCTCGACGGTGAAGTTGCTCACGCCGACGTGGCGCGTCAACCCGCGGTCGCGAGCCTCGTCGAACGCCGGCAGCGTCGTCTCGGGGTCGTAGGCGTCGGTCGGCCAGTGGACGTACAGCAGGTCGACGTAGTCGACGCCGAGTCGCTCGAGGCTCTCCTCGGTCGTCTCGAGGACGTCGTCGGCCGAGAGGTTCGACGGGTGCACCTTCGTCGCGAGAAAGACCTCCTCCCGGGGGACGTCAGCCCGTTCGAGGGCCGTCCCGACCTCTCGTTCGTTGTCGTACATCTGTGCGGTGTCGACGTGGCGATAGCCCGCCTCGAGCGCCGCGACGACGCTCTCGATACACGTCTCGCCCTCGTGCCCGGAGGTTCCGAATCCGGGCTCCGGGATGGAGTCAGTCATCGTGACGCGGCTACGACTACCGGCCACTCGAGTTCCGGGGAACCGGCAAAGGACCGACCGCCGGGAGGAACGAACCGAGACGGACGGCGAAACAGGTACAGCGGGCAGTGTCAGCGGTCGACGCTTCCCAGCACGATGTCCAGGCTGCCGAGCGAGGCGATCAGGTCCGCGACGTACTCGCCTTCGGCCATCTCCGGCAGCGCCGAGAGGTTGTGGAAACACGGACTGCGGATCTTGAACCGACCCGGCGAGTTCGTGCCGTCGGACCGAATGTAGACGCCGAGTTCGCCTTTCGCGGACTCGACGGCGCGGTAGGTCTCGGTGTCCGCGTCCGGCTTGAGCGTCCGGGGGACGTTGCTCTGGACCGTCCGGTCGTCCTCGGGCCACTCCTCGAGCAAGTCGATACACTGCTCGATGATCTTCGCGGACTCCTCGATCTCCTGAATGCGAACGAGGACGCGGCTGTAGTTGTCACAGCCGTCCTCGGTGACGACGTTCCACTCGAGGTTCGGGTAGTAGCCGTAGGGGTCGTCCCGGCGCAGGTCGTAGTCGATCCCCGAACCGCGAGCGACGGGGCCGGTACAGCCGTACTGCTTCGCGACCTCGGGTTCGAGAACGCCGGTGTCGACACACCGAAGCTGGAAGATCTCGTTGGTGACGATCAGGTCGTTGTACTCGTCCATCTTCGCCGGCAACCCGTTGAGGAAGTCCCGGACTTTCTCGAAGAACTCCTCGCGCGGTTCGGGCAGGTCCCACGCGACCCCGCCCAGCCGGAAGTAGTAGAACATCATCCGCTGGCCGGTGAGGTCCTCTAAGATGTTCTGGACGACCTCGCGATCGCGGAACGTGTACTGGAAGATCGCCGTGAAGTCGCCGAAGACGTCGAGACCGAAGGTGCCAAGCGCCAGGAAGTGTCCGAGCATTCGGCCGAACTCGACGGCCATCGTCCGCAACACCTGCGCGTACTCGGGCACCTCGAGGTCGGCGAGGTCCTCGACCGTGCGGGCGATCGCCCACTCGTTGGGGAGGTTCGCCGTGTAGTCCCACCGGTTCGAGTAGGGGATGAGCTGGTACCGGTACGTGCCCTGCTGGCACATCTGCTCTTCGCACCGGTGCAGGTAGCCGACGTCGGGGTCGACGTCGACGACCGTCTCGCCGTCCAGGGCCACTTTCAGGTGGAGGACGCCGTGTGTCGCTGGGTGGTGGGGCCCGATGTTGATGAACATCGTGTCCGACTCGACGTCCCTCCGGTCGGGTTGGATCGGGTTCGCGTGCGCGCCGTACCTGACGACCTGCGGTTTGTCCTGGTCGTAGTCGAGGCTGAGGGGGTGGCCCTGCCACGACTCCGGCAGCAGGATGCGCCGGAGGTCCGGGTTCCCGTCGTACTCGATGCCGACGAGGTCGTAGGCCTCGCGTTCGTGCCACTCGGCGGTACGGAAGACCGGTTCCGCGCTCTGACACACCGGTTCGTCTTTCGGCAGCGGGACGACGAGCGACACCTCGTGCGTTCGCTGGTCGAACTTCGTCAGGTGGACGATCGACTCGTAGCGATCCTCGTACTCCTCCGCGGTGAGACACGAGAGGTGGTCGAACCCCTCCTCCTCGCGTAACGTCGATAGCACCTCCTGGACGTCGTCCGGCCGGATCACGAACGCCGGTGCGTTCTTGTGATCGTCTCGACCGATCGCGTACTCCGCGAGTACCTCCTCGAGGTCGCGCTCGTCGACGACGGCTTCGCGACGGTGGTCGAACTCGGGGTCGATTCGGTCGGGTTCTCGTTGTGGGGTTTCACTCATTCGATCGCCTCCCTGGAGGGCTCGAATCGCCGTCCCTGCTAGAGCATAGCGCATAGCACGAAAATGTATTTTGGTGACGAAAACGGACGTTCACGCCGTCGAGACCGTTAACCGCGGCCAAACGGCAGGTCGTCTGTACTCCGTCGACGAGCGGTCGATATACAGAATAGGATGGGCCAGTAAGGGTCGGTCGTGTTCCCCGGCCGCCTTCGCTCTGCCTGGAACGCGCTCGTCACCGCCGCACTCGCCCCCGGCATCCTGAGCCACGAGTACGCCCACGTGCTCGCCTGTCGACTCTGCGCGGTCGACGTCCGCGCCACGCCCTCGTTGAACCCGTTCGGCGACGACGCGTACGTCGACCACGCCCCCGTCGACTCGTTCCGTACCGACTTCGCCATCGCGCTCGCGCCGCTGGTGGCGAACACCGCCCTCGGCATCGGTGCGTTCGCGCTCGCAGCGTCGGCGCTCTCGCCCCTGTCGACCCTCGTCGGTAGCTGGCTCGGGGCCTGTTTCGCGTTGACGGCGTTTCCCAGCCCGTCGGACACCGCCGACCTGGTCGGCCACGCCCGGTCGCTCCCGCCCCGGACGCGCCCGGTCGGCTACGCGATGGCCGTCTCCGTCCGCGCGCTCACCCGAACCCCCTTCGTCGCAGGGATGCTCGGTTACCTCTGGATCCTGGTTCTGTACGGCCTCGTCGGCGGGACGGCGTTCTGACGCTTCCGGACTCGCGTCATCACTCCCTGCGGAACGGCGTGCTAATGGGGCTCTGACGTCACTCCAGGAAACCCACAACCGGATCTACAGAGGACAGTACAGACTCGATCACGGTCTCACGTCCGCACCGCGGCGACGGCGTCTCGCGTGCGATCGACGGCTGCCACGTGTCGTCCGGCAGTCTCATACGAACCGCTGTCCGTCCGTCTCGCAGCGACCGCCCGAACGTGGTCGCTGCGGAAAACGGAGACAGCAGCCCGTCTCACTCGTCGCTCGAGTCGTCGACCTCCCGGTCGGTCAAACTCGGCAGATTCGGGTCGCGGTTGGGGTTGCGGCCGTACGCCGGCAGCGCGTCGTCGTCCAGTTGCTCTTGTAGCACCCGGCGGAGCCGGTTGAGGTTCGTGATGTCGAGACCGTGCTGAGCGGCGAGGCGCTTGAACGTACTCTCGTCGGTGACGTCGTGTGCCTTGTACTCCGCGAACAGTTCGTCCATCCGGTCGGGCGACAGCGAACTCACGTCGACGTCGTCCAGCCCGAAGTACGCGCGCCGGTCGACGTCGACGACGTGGCGGATCACCACCAGCGCGACCTTGGGGATCGCCCGCTGGCTACCGAAGGCGGTGAGATCGATCTCGTCCATGATCCCCAGCGCGAGATCTCGCTGCCACGGCGTCAGGTCCAGGGCGTTACACAGCGCCTGGGTCGTTCGCAGCCGATCGAGGTGGTGGGCTCGCGCGCTGTGGCCGGCGGTCGCCGTGTGCTGTTCGTCGTGGAGGCGGCGGACGCTCTCCGAGAGGTCCGCCTCGGGCGACTCCGCACGGCCGATGACCGTCGCGCTGGGCGTGACGACGCCCCACCGGCGAACCGTCGCGTCGCGCTGGGCTGCCGCTCGAGAGATCGAACCCGCGCCAGGGCGGGTCTCGAGTCGTCGTTCACCGTCGTCGGTCGGGGGTCGCTGCCCGAGCGTCGTTCCCGACGAAACGCCGTCACCACTCATACAGGTGGTGGCTCACACGTAGAGACGGATAAACCCATCCCACGGGACCGAGACGCGGTAGCACGGCTCTCGAGTCGAGAACGAGCGCGGCGAAAATCCCTTCGTAGCTCTACCTTGTCACCAGAACCACTTAAAGAGACGAGACCGATCGTGGACACCACACTGGCCGCCGAAGCAGAATCGGCTACTCGAGGGAAGTCTGGGAAGCGATACGCTCGGCGAAACACTACCCGGTGAGAAACCCCCGTCTATAGCACTACCTTGTGACCAGAAGCACTTAAAGAAAATCGGATCGACGCCGTTCGACGCGAAGCCACCGTCGACCGCGCTACACGGAGAGCGCGAGGGCTCGCAGACGAGATAGCCGTCGAAAATCCCTTCGTAGCTTCACCTTGTCACCAGAACCACTTAAATGAGACCGGCACCTTCGGCTGGCACACCGACGTCGGTTCGGCCAGCGTCCGTCACTGAACGAGC
Source organism: Natribaculum breve (assembly GCF_023008585.1). Classification (GTDB taxonomy): domain Archaea; phylum Halobacteriota; class Halobacteria; order Halobacteriales; family Natrialbaceae; genus Natribaculum; species Natribaculum breve. The sequence continues at coordinate 1,715,113 of NZ_CP095390.1, forward strand.
TACTAGGTAGCTGCACATATACATACCGTCACTCATTGGACCGACGGCGACACGCGTAGCCATGAGCGATCGATCGCACGGACGCAGACTGGCACCGACCCGACGAACACTGCTCGCCGGCGTGAGTATCACGCTGACCGCGCTGGCGGGCTGTCTCGATGGCGACGAGGAAAACGCCACGCCGAACGATCACGACGACGGAGAAAACGTCAGCCAGAGTGACAACGGCGAGGAAAACACCACGTCTGACGACGAGGACTGCACGCTCGAGACTCAGGCAGAGACGGAGCTCGTCGTCGACGACGAGGAACTCCTCGAGGGTGGCGACGAGTTGGTCCGAAAGTTCACCGCTGTGGAGGGTGACACCGTCTACGTCGACGTCTCGGCGTCCGACCGTCAGAAGATCCGCCTCGAGATCGACACACCGGACGGCGAGACCGTCTACAGTGACGAGGGCGGGGCATTCGAGACGCGACAGACGTTCGAGACGGGCGGGTCCGGGACGGTTCGCGTCACGAACCTCGGAGAGCGCGCGGAACCCGAGCGCGACGAACTGGCGAACGATCGGATGACCGTCCCCGCCGGAAAATTGCTCGCCCCACAGTTCGACCTCGAGGCGGGCGAAACCCTCGAGTATCGCGTCCGGACGGTCGACGGCGCACGACCCACGCTCCGGATCGAGTCTGCCGACGGTGCCGTCCTCCGAGATCACGCCGTCGCCTCGGTCATCGACGACGAGTTCACTGCCGACGAGGACGGCCAGTACTACGTCTACGTCGAGAACACCGCGTCGATCACGTCGGGAGTGTGGGACTACACCTTCGCGCGCGTTACCGACGTCCCGCTCCCGACGACGGCGTCGCTGACCGTCGAACGCGAGTACGAGACCGAAGTCGAAGTCTGCGAGTGAGCGCTATGCAGTGCGGGACTTCTTCGTTCGATCTCCCTCGAAAATTCCCTTCGTAGCTTCACCTTGTCACCAGAACCACTTAAATGACGTCCGGGCCGGTCGGTGTCGACGAAACGGCACGAGAGACCGACGCCGATGGAGTAGCCACTGCGACGGGTGGACCCGACGAAAATGCCCTTCGTAGCTCTATCTTATCACCAGAGACACTTAAAGAGCGACTTGACGAGCGAGACGGAGGAGGGTCGATCGCGTCCCTGCTGGTCCACTCCGCGAGCCCGCCATCGACGGCGAGTGCGAGTGAAACGGCCGACCGAGACGCCTCTCGAGTCGGTCGGTTCGACGATCACGCCAGACAAAACGTCGGCTTCCGAAAGTCCTAATCACGCGCTACCCCGAGTACGTGGCAATGAGTAAGCAACTGCCGGACGTGCAGGCGACCGCACCCGACGTGACCGTCGGACTGAGCCAGGTCGGCGTCACCGGCGTCGAAAAGCTCGTCAAGATCGCCCGCGAGGGCAAGCGACCGATCGTCCTGATGGCTGAGTTCGAGGTGTTCGTCGACCTGCCCTCCTGGCGGAAGGGGGCGGACATGAGCCGAAACATGGAGGTCATCGACGAGATCCTCGAGGAAGCCACCCGCGAGGAGGCCTACCGCGTCGAGGACGTCTGTGGCGACGCCGCCGAACGGCTACTCGAGAAACACGACTACACGACGCGCGCCGAAGTGTCGATGGAAGCGGAGTTCGTCCGGCGCGAGGAGACGCCCGCGACCGACCGGGAGACCCAGTACACCGTCGACCTCATCGCCTCGGCGACGGCGACCGACGAGGGGACCCGCGAGGAGATCGGTGCCCGCGTCGTCGGCATGACCGTCTGCCCGTGTTCGCAGGGGATGTCCGCCGCCCGGGCGAAACAGAAACTCGAGGATCTCGAGGTCGACGAGGAGACGATCACCGAGTTTTTAGACGAGGTTCCCCAGCCCGGCCACTCCCAGCGCGGTCACGCGACGCTCACCGTGGAGGCAAACGGTGATCCCGAGGTCGACCTGAACGACGTGATCGACGTCGCCCGCGACGCCATGAGCGCGCGGATCTACAACCTCGCGAAGCGCCCCGACGAGGACCACATGACCTTCGAGGCCCACAGCGACGCGAAGTTCGTCGAAGACTGCGTCCGGTCGATGGCAGAAGGCGTCGTCGAGCAGTTCGACGAACTGCCGGACGACGCCGTGATCACGATGAAACAGTCCAACGACGAGTCGATCCACCAGCACAACGCCCACGCCGAGCGCGTCGTCGAGATGGGGACGCTGCGCGAGGAGGTCAACGGCGACCTCGAGGCGTAGTCTTCGGAGGTAAGAGACGCACGACGTACCAGAGACCGCTCGTCGCGACGAGAGCCGTGAGGACCGTGAGGGCCCACCGGTGGTACAGGAACTCGTCGACCGTCGGAAGTTCCATGACGAGGTGCGTCGGGACCGTCCAGACCCATATCGTCGTGTTGAGGAACATGGTCGCCCCGACGATGACGAGAAAGCCGGCGAGCGTCGGCGAAGTGACGACGTCCGAAAACCACACGAGGAGAGCGACTAGCGCGATCGCCGCGAGGAGTCCGACGACTTCCATTCTCACGGGCGCAAAATCGTAGTAGGTTGCCACGGCTGGCCGGCTCACGAGTACGTACGGCAGGAGGATCCCGACGATAACTGCCAGGCATGCCGCGATCCCGAGCTGACGGGGGAGCCGTTCGCTACTCATACTATCGGACGTAACTGTGTGAAGATTCTCGCCACCCCGGGACGGCGAGAATCTTTCACGACTTACGTCCGGCAGTATCACATTCGAGCCACATCGTCACCAGCTAGAAAAATGTGGACCTTACTTGTGCGCGATAGAGCCACGAGTCGAAACCGGTCGACGAGGGTCCGAATCGGTTCACCGGGGAGAACGGGCCTCACGTCCCCGGTCGAGCGGCCAACCGTCACCCCGACCCCGACCCCGATCCAGCCAGACGGTTCCAGTCAGAACGAAAGCGGCGTCGCGTCCTCCCAGCGTGGCAGGAACTCGTCGTGGACGTCGGCAGCGAACTCGGGGTCTTTGAGGTCGATCATCCCGAACGCCTCGCCGGAGGAGAGCGGGTTCGGCACCTGGATGCAGACCTCGACGTTGTCGATGATGTTGAACGTCCCCGTCACGTCGTCGCTCGTCCGCACGTCGAAGTCGGCTCGAGACTGGAGGGCCTGTCGGTACCGGCGACCGACCGTCGACGGAAGCGCGTCGACGAGATCCCGGCTCATCAGCACGTCGACGCTCACGCCGCGCTCGAGGGCGTCCTCGAGGTGTGCCAGTGCGTCCTCGCCGACCGTCCGGATGTCGACTTGCGGCGACGGGTCGGCCGCGACCATGATGATCTCGTCGTCGGCGGCCGTGAGCCGTTCGAGCAGGAGGTCCATCGTCTCGTCGGGGCCGACGGCGGCGGTCCAGAACTGCTCTTCGACCGGACCGGCCGCGTCGAGTTCCTCCGAGAGGTCGTCGACGATCTCCTCGTACTGATCTGCTTTCTCCTCGAGTTCGCGTTTCTTGTCCTCGAGGAGCCGATCGAGGGCGGTCGCGGGTTCGACGGCGACGTACTTCTTCGGGCGACTCGCGGTCTGGCTGCGGACCAGGTTGTACTGCTCGATGCTGTTGAGCACGTCGTAGATCCGACCCATCGGGACGTCGCTCGCACGCGACAACTCCTTTGCCGTTGTGGGACCGGTGTTCAGTAGCGCGCGGTACGCTCGCGCTTCGTACTCGGAGAGGCCGAGATCCCTGAGACTGGCCATATCGTGAGGGAACCGACCCCACAACCATAAACACTGCGGTAGTTTGATAGCGACCCTAGACGATCGGGCCGTCACTCGAGAACCGAACGCACCTGTTCGACCAACTCGTCGGGAGTTTCGACGACGTCGGAGACCTGCTCGCCGCGTTCGACGCGGGCGGTCCCCGACTCGAGGTCGTCTCCCGTCGCGTCGGGGACGACCACCTTCTCGTGGTCGGCGACGCGGAGAGCCCCGCGGTGGAGGTCCGACCCCGGAGCGTCGGCGACGCGAACGACGAGCGGTCCCTCGAGCAGGCGGGACGCGACCGACGCGTACCGCGCGACCTGCACGCCGAATCGATCGCTCGCACCCGCGAAGTCCTCGAGCGTCTCGCGGGCGATCGTCCGGAAGCGACGCTCGCCCGAGAGTACGGCGAGATCGAGCAACGCGTCGGCGAGTTCGACGTTGCCGTCGAGCGGACGGAGTGGTCGGTCGAGCAAGCCGACGCCGGTCGCCGGCGCGTCGACGAAGGAATCGCCGTCGCGGAGTCGGTCGACGGTCGTCTCGGCGGCGGCGCGGGCGTCCGCCAGCGTGTCGGCCCCGAGGACGCTCCGGGCACTCGTCAGCGCCGAGAGCACGCGCGCCTGGTTCGCGAGGAGACAGCGGTCGCCCTCGATATCGTCGTCGCGGTAGTGGACGACGACGCCGTCCTCGAGCAGGTCCTCGCGCAGGTACTCGAGGGCGCGTTCGGCGTACCGCCTGGCGCGCTCGTCGTCGGTGTAGGCGTAGTAGGCGAGCAAGGCGTCGATCGCCAGCGCGTTCGCGCCCGCGTAGACGGTGTCGTCGACCGGCGGTTCGTTACCGGTCTCGCGGTCGCTGGGCTCGAGCGTGTAGCTCTCGGCGTCGCCGGGGGCCTGGCTCCCCGCGAACGCGCCCGCCGCGTCGTTCCACAGTGTCGTCGTCAGGTAGTCGATCGTCCGATCCGCCGGCTCCCGGTACTCCTCGCGGCCGGTGTAACAGTACGCGTTCGCGAACGCGCGCACGAGCGCGGTGTTCGAGTCGAGTAGTTTCTCGTGCTGGATGCCAGACCAGTCCCGTTCGGTCGCAAACCGGTAGAAACCGCCCTCGTACTCGTCGAACAGGTTCGCGCTGACGGCGTCGAACGACCGCAGCGCCATCTCCCGGTCGCGCTTGAGCGCGAACTCGAGGGCGTCCGGCAGCGGGAACTTCGGGCCGTCGCCCCAGCCGCCGGCCACGTCGTCGTAGGTCTCGGTCAGCCGGCCGAGCATGGCTGCCTCGACGTCGTCGGTGAGCTCTCCGGACGGCGGCTCGTCCTCGCGCAGCGCGCGTGGAATGCGGCCGGCGTCGGCTCCTTTCGTCTCCCACATCGTGCGGACGCGCTGGATGACCTGTCGCATCCCGTCCTGTCCCAGATAGCCCGCGCCGGTCAACAGCGAGCCGTCGGGCGAGAGAAAGACCGTCGAGGGGAACCCGCCCATGTTGTACCGGTCGCGAACGCGGGGACGGCGGTCCACGTCGACGCGAACGGGGACGAAGTCGTCGTTGACGTTCGCCGCGATCGTCGGGACGGCGTAAGTCTCTGCGTCCATCTCGTGACAGTGATCACACCACGTCGCAGTCAGCGAGAGCAAGACGGGGACGTCCTCGGCTCGCGCCTCCTCGAAGGCGTCCCGTCCCCACTCGCACCACTCGACCCGCGTGACGTCTTCCATAGCTACGACGAGGGACGTGGCGGGCGTAAGACCTTCGCTCGACCGTCGCCTCGGTTCCGAGATCGATCCGTCGAGCGTTCTGCTGGCGGGAGAGTAAAGGGTTTTCACCCTTCGGCGGCTACGTGAGGGTATGCTCCGGTGGCTCCTGGCGCTGTTGCTCATCCCCTTCCTGGACGCGGTGCTCCTGGCGATTATCGTCAGCCAGACTCCCTGGTTCAGCTGGGTCGCGATGGTCTTGCTCGTCGTCCTGACGGGTCTCGTCGGCATGTTGCTGGTCCGCGCCGAGGGTCGCCGGACGATTCGAAAGATCCAGCGCTCGCTAGAACGGGGCGAACCGCCGACGAACCAGCTGCTCGACGGCGCGCTGTTGATCGCCGCTGGCGCGTTCTTGCTCACTCCCGGCCTCGTGACGGACCTCATCGGGTTCCTGCTCGTCCTGCCGCCGACGCGCATCCCGATCCGGGCTGGAATCAAGCGGTTCGTCGTCGTCCCGTACGTCGACAAGAAGACCGGCGGCTTCGCCAGCGGCACCGTCTGGACGTTCGGCTTTCCCGACGACGTCACTCGAGGATCGGCCGAATCGACGGACGGCGGCGCTCGAAGAAACGCGTCGACGTACGACCTCTCCGAGGACGACTACACCGTCGAGTCGGACGACGGCGAGGACAGTTACCGGATCGAGTTCGGCGACGACTCGTCGCCTCGAGACGAGGACGACGAACCGGACGAAGGCCACGCTCGGTAGCGAATCTCACGGCTCTGTGAGAAAGAAACGTTTAAACGTATCACCCGGCAACTGTGAGATGCGAAGCGGGCCAATAGCTCAATCAGGTTGAGCGCCACTCTGATAAGGTGGAGGCTCTCGGTTCAAATCCGAGTTGGCCCATGTTCTCGTGACGAACGACGTCGTGAGTCACGGATACCGGATCGAACGCCGATCTGCGTTCTCGTCTCCTGGTCATTTCGACGCCTCGTGACTGCTCCCACGACCGCAGTCGTGGGCGTTCTCCTCGAATAGCTGTAAGTCGCCGATCCGGTCTCCGTCGCCGTATCGGTGGTCCGGGTCAGTGACCGTCTCGGCCGTCGGCCGTTCGAGACCCACGTCTCGAGTCCGTAGCGGGCGACGAGGTCGTCGAAGCCGCCGATCACGCACCACCAGCGACCGGCGGGAACACCGAGATCCGGTCGCCGTCCTCGAGTCCGGTCTCGAGGTCGTCCATGTGGACCACGTTCCGGCCGTTCTTCAGGACGTTCAGCTGTGGGCGGACCGAACCGTCTTCGATCAGCTGTCCGTCGAGGCCCTCGTACTTCGCCTCGAGCGCCTCGAGTACGTCACCGACGGTCGAGTCGTCGTCGTACTCGTGGGTGACGTCTCGCTGGCCGACCGCCTCGCGAAAGGTCGCGAAAAAGCGCAGGTCGATCTCCATACTCGACCTGTGGCGGTGTGAGACCATAAGTTCGGTCGTCGATGGAACGTCAGGACAGCGACGCAGCCGGCGGGGACGTGTAGGAGACCGACTCGACGCCCGCAGATTCCAGCGTCCGATCGATCGCGCTCGCACCGAGTTCCTCGGCGGCCGCCGCGTCGTCGGCCTCGACGGCCACGGAGACGGTAAACGTGACCGTGATCGTGTACGGTTCGAACGGTGCCGTCGGGTGTTCGTACACGTCGGCGTCGCTGATCGCCCAGTCGGTGATCGGGCCAGACGCACCGACCGACTCGAGACTCGCGTCGAGTTGGCCGATCGCCTCGTCGCGGGCCGTCGTGTCGGTGCCTTCGTGGAGGGTCACGAGCGTCGTTCCGTCGCGTGAGACCGCGTACTTCATGGTGAATGGTAACGATCGTAGCGGTTTGAACCCTCGGGTTACTCTGTGCAGGCGTTTCACGCACGTCGCGTGCGTGACGAAAGCGACCACGATCCGCTTCAGCGACGGAAAAGCGGCGTCTCGCGGAGCGTCACTGGACGACGTCGGTCGGCACCAGTCGGTCGTAGATCCCCGCTAGCTGCTCGAGCGAGTGGTCGACCGAGAGCATCCGGCGTCTGCGCAGACAGAGGTCAGAGAGCCGGTCGTTCTCCTCGAGGGTTCGCCAGATGGCATACCGGAACTCCTCGAGGTCGCCACGCTGGTAGCGGTAGCCGGTCTCGCCCTCGATGACGGACTCGGAGAGCGCTCCTTCGTCGACGGCGACGACGGGAGTGCCACAGGCGGTCGCCTCGAGTGCGACCAGTCCCTGGGTCTCGACGGGACTCGGGAAGACGAAGGCGTCGAGCGCGGCGTAGAACGCGGGGAGTTCCTCCCGGTCGAGAAAGCCGAGAAATCGCACGTCCGCGTCGGCGTCGCGAGCCAGTTCTTCGAGGTCGTCGCGGGCGGGGCCGTCGCCGCCGAAGACGAGCGTCACCTCGGTGCCGTCGACGGCCGCGACCGCCTCCTCGAGGTTCTTCTCGGGGCCGTGGCGACCGGTGTAGCCGACGACGGGACGGTCCTCCGGGAAGTCGTGGCGACGACGGAAGGCGGTCGGATCGACGGGCCAGAAGAAGTCGGTGTCGATCCCGTTCGAGACGACGGTGACGTCGACGTCCGCGCCGACGTGCTCGAGGAGGTGTCTGCGGGCGAACGACGTCGGCGCGGTGACGTGGTCGACGCGCTCGAAGAACGAGCGTTCGTAGACGCGACAGGTGAGTTCGAGTGCCTCGACGACGTTTTCGGGAACGTGCTGGTCCGCGCGGTCGCCGAGCAGCGTGTGATACGACGCGACGACCGGCACGTCACGTTTGCGAGCGACGCGGACGCCGGCGTAGCCGACGGTAAACGGCGTGTGGACGTGGACGAGGTCGGGCGTCTCGAGGTCGTCCGGGATCGCAGGCAGTCCGAGACGGTATCGCGGATACAGCGGCGCAGGGAGGCTCCGGACGGGGTACTCACCTTCGCTCGGCTCGTAGCCCGCCATCTTCGGGTAGACGACCGACATCTCACCGCGGTCGCGAGTCCAGCGCTCGCGCCAGAGTCGGACCGTGTAGGTGACGCCGTTTACCGTCGGCAAGTAGAGGTCGGTGAACGCGGCGACTGTGTCGACTCGCGCCATCGAGGTGACGTTCGGTGTCGCGGAAGGAATACGTTCCGCAGATCGACAGTTCGTGATCCAGGTCCACAGTCAGTCGATCCGGAAGGCTACACCGTGGTCGGAAAGCAGCGAGCGCATTCGCTCGACGCCACTCGTCGTGTCCCAGCCCTCGGAGGTGTAGTGTTTGTACGGATGTCGAAGCCACGAGTGCTCGCGGTGGGCGAACACGTCGATCGCGTCGCGGCCGTCCTGAAAGAGCGTGACGTGCAGTTGCCACTTTGCGAGTGGAGACGGCCGACGCACCCAGCTACCCGCCGACAGTCGGCCGTCGCCGTGGACCTTCAGCGACGCGATCGGTTCCGGCGAAAACTCCATCGCCTGGAGGTCGGTACGGAACTCGGAGAGTTCGCGTCCGACGGTCCCGACGTACTCGGAGGGATCCATCGTACACTGTGCGAAGCCACCGAACGGTTCCTTGATCCGGTGGACTGTCGGGAGGACGCGACGCCGCACGCGGGTCAGCCAGTCGACGTTCGCGCGGAGGGCGTCGCCGTCGTCGTTGGTCGCCACGTGGGTCCGTAACGAGCGCGCCGTCAAAGTCGTTGCGAGTGTGTTCGACGCCTCGAGAACGTGAAAATCAGGGATAGCTACAGATCCTGGAGCCGGATGCCGTCCTCGACCAGTCGAGCGTTCCGCTCGCGATCGAGGTGTTCTGCGAGATCGTCGTGTTCGTACAGCTGGGCGATCACGTCGGCGTAGAGGTTGCGCCAGGCGATCGCATAGATCGGCGACTGCCCCCAGGCTCGCAGTTCCGGCACCAGGTCGTCGTAGGTCTCGAATCGGTCCTCGAACCGGTCGATCGCGTCGAGGACGAGCGCTGCGGCCTCGCGGTCGTCGTCGGCTTCCTCGATCGCGCGGTTGAGCCGCCGTTCCCAGCCTGCGACCGCCTGTTGCATGTCCGTCGCTGCGTCCGTGCCGTCGTCGGGGAGTCGGTCGAGAAGCGGTTTCGGAACGCCGAGCGAGATGTCGTCCATACGCCGCAGTAGGGGCGGCGGCATCAAGAAACTACCCGCTCGTACTGTCGGCGTCCCAGCCTCACGGTATATCCACGACGGCCGTGGCTGCGCCAGCACCGACGGACGACCGACAGTATCAGGGCCAGATCGCGAACAGCACCTCGTCGACGAACTCCTCGTCGATCCGGTAGTGTTCCTCGCGTTCGCCCTCCCGTTTCCAGCCGTTGGCCTCGAGGAACTCGATCGCCTGCTCGTTCGTCGCGGGAACGCTCTGGTAGACCTTCCGGTAGCCGTCGCCGGCCCACTCGAGGCCGTACTCGAGCAGCGCCGAGCCGATCCCCTCCCTGCGGTAGTCCGCAGTGACGCCGACGGTGAGTTCGGCCGTGTGACACAGCGAGGGGAGCTCTGGCGCGTCGACGTGAAGCCAGCCGACGAGTTCCTCGTCGGCCACGGGCGATTCCTCCTCGCCATCCTGGTCCGACTCGGGTTCGAACACCGCGACGAAGAACACCCTCGAGCGTTCGTCGTTGGCACGGACGAGCGCCGGCTCGCGCTCGAGTTGTTCGACGACGTTCTCGGCGACGACGTAGGTGCCCTCGCTGCCGACCGACCGCATGACCTCGATCAACCCCTCTCGATCTTCTTCGCGAGCGGGGCGGATCGTCACCGCCCCGTCTGCGAGTTCGTGCTCGGTTGGCGTCGCCGACAGGGAGATCCTGAGTTTGCCGTCGGTTTCGACGAGGTAACCGGCGTCTTTCAACTTCTCGACAGACGCCCGAAGTTCGTCGGGAGAGAGCGGCACCGCTTCGGAGTACGTCCCCGACCGAGCGGGCTTCGACTGGGCCGGGCCCCTGTCGATCCGAATCGACCGCGCGAGTTCGTCGGGCGAAACTGCGCCGTGGCACTCGACGTACTCGTAGATCGCCCGCTGCGTCTCGTCCTCGAACGACAGCGTCGGATGAACGCTCATACCCCACCCCCGACGACGAGCGCTATTATTATGCTGCGCGTACCGCTGGTCGGCGACCGAGTCGACTCGAGGAAGCGCGTGACTGCCAGGACGGCACGGGATCGTTTCGAGCACGAGAAATCGTCTATTATGCTGCACCGACGCCGGTGTCGTCTGCAGTGGCGAACCGACGGATCTGGCACCGAACGACTCGAGTCGGCGGACGCCGACTGGTCTCTCGAGACGACAGCGATCGGTGCCGGCTTCGGCCCTGTAGCTACGAATGACAGAATCCGTGCACGGAATCTCAACATCGATTAACTGACCGGTGGGGGACGATTCGTCCCCCACTGTGACAAACAACTGGTCAGATCGTGTTGCGGCTGCTGATGACAGCCGCACTCAACGATCAGTTGACGAGCGCCTACAAGATATCGGTCCACTCTCAGGCGGGTGGCTGCCCCTAACCAAGCAAGCCGCCGAGGTCGTCGACAAGACGACCTCTGCGGCCGAGTTGGTCACTCACCTCGACGTCAGCCAATACTGCCATGCTGATCCCATTCCCCATTGGCACGACTCTAAACCGTTCGAACCGATGCTCCGGGCGATTCTCCTGAAGGAACTCGAAGACGCGTCCGATGGCTGGCTCCATCGGACGCTCGACAGTGACCCTCAACTTGCGGATGCTCTTGGCTTTAATCCCGACGACACACCTTCACGAAGCACGATCTCCCGGGCACAGACTAATCGGTTTGCGGACCTCCAACCCACGATCGAGACCGCTACTCGTCAGATCCAAGCGTTGGCCGCCGAACGCGGTAGTCCGATCGGGACACCGTACGAAGACAGCGCTTCGGAGGAGCCAACAGGCTCCTCGAAGCGCACAGTCAACCGTCTCATTCGGAGGAAAACACGTGATCTCCTCGACGAACTCCAAACTGTCGTGTTGCCTGCCTTTGAGTTTGACCGACCTGATGACCCGGTTTACGACGACGAGGAACTCCTGATGCTGGAGGCCTGTCTCGGGCTGACAGGCACCGCCGCTAACGGCGGTGCCGAAACCTACGGCGATTTCGTCAATCCTGACCCAGATCTCGACGATCCCTTCTACGAGGACGGACCGAGTGGAGAGACGCTTCTGGAGGCGATCAAGGACCTTTCACCGACACAAATCGCGGAGATGGTCAACCAAAGCGCGGCCCGCGTCTTGACGCGGGCCAAGCCTCGCTTGGAGTTCGAGACACCAGTCATGCTGTCGATCGACATGACCTACGTCGCTTTCTACGGGGAGCGTGAGGAACTCGTACGTGTCCAGGGTGCGCCAAAGGACAAGTCCTACAACTGGTGCTACAAGTTTGCAACCGCGAACGTTGTTGGAGACAACGTTCACTTCGCAGCTGCGATGCTTCCAGTCGGGCACGCTGATTACCACGACCCAGAGAGCTATCCTGGCAAAAACAGGAGTTACCGAGTCGGCGATATCGTTCGCCGACTCGTCGACCACGTCAACGACGTCTGTCGCGTTCATACGCGGCGACTCTACGCTGATCGGGAGTTCTACGCCACGGACGTATTTTCGGTACTCGAACAGCGAGACCTTTTCTACGTGATTCCGGCACCGCGCGATGACCGCGTCAAGCGGTTCATCGCGCGCATGGACACGGATGTAGAGGGACAAAAGCAAGTGACAGTCAAATCCGAGCACGCGGTGTACGGGCCGGTAAAACATGGTGTCTCCAACACCAGAGCTGAGACGACGCTGGTTGGACTCCCGCCAGACGAGGACTGCGACGAGATGCAGGTATTTGCGACCAATCTCGACGTAAACGACGAGATTGGTCTTGACCGTCGCTTGACGAAAAAGCAAATCACTCGCTACAGACGCCGAGGCGGGATCGAAACGGCCTATAGTAAGATCAAGGAGTTCGCACCGTGGACGACGTCGACAAACTTCTCTATCCGGTTATTCCACTTCGGCTTCGCAGTTCTACTGTACGATCTATGGTTGCTTGTGGACTTTCTCGTCCAGACGTTGATCGACATCATCGAGTTTCGCACGAAACCGCGGGTGACTGCCCCGCGGTTTCGTGCGTTCCTCCGGAGGGAGGTGAGCGCATTGCTGTAGATCCCGCCCCGTGCTTGCCCTTTCTGAGAGGTATCACTGTCTAAATCGACTGATTATACCGTTTTCGCCCACCCGACCGCCACTCACGGGTGGTGAGTGGCGGTCGTGATTCCTTGATCGGCCCTGTATTCGGGATCGATTCCTACCGACAGACGCGAATCTCGTGCACGGATTTTGGGGTATTCGCAGCACCACCGGCCATTTCTATATCCCGATATATGGTTTATTATATGAACGTCCGTACAGGTGATCCACTTGCGGACGGTATCGGTCGCGACAACGGACGATCGAAAGAGGAGCCCCACACGGCCACACCGAGTTCGGTCCGCTTCCGTTCGTACGGACCGCTGTCCGTCCGTCCCGCAGCGACCGCGTCCCGTCGGGCGGTCGCTGCGGAAAATCGGAACAGCAGACCGTATCAGGCGAGGCGTCGCGTTCGGCCGGCCGATGCGAGATCCAAATCCCCGTTCTCGCACTGTCTGGGTCTCCGCGCACGCAAAGACACCGGTTCGTCGACAGTGATGCATGGTCGCAAAGGAGTTCAGCGACGCGATGACCGGTGGAATACCCCAGGTGTGGGTACTGCCGACCGTCGCCGTGTTCGACGCACCCGAACGACGGACACGGGTGATTCGACACCGACACACCGCGCGATCAGTACGAACGACGAGGGCGTTCCTGGCTATCGCGCTGCCAGTACCCCGCTCGCGCGCGTATCTGAACACGACCAGGTGTGGCGCAGCTGGCGACTCGAGACTGGGCCCCATCGCTCGAGTCACAGCGACAGTATCGTCCCGTACGTCCCTGCCGACACGGGAGATCACGGAACACCTCGAGCGTCGGTACCCGTCACGATCGGCCACCGTCGGACCCTCCGGTACGGGACGGTGTCGCGACCGGTAGGTTCGCGAACGCTGTCGGCTGGACTCGACGAACTGTCCGTAACGGTGTGCGATCGGGCCCGATTCGGCACCGATCCGACCGCAACTCGCGCTTCGGGACGAACGCTGATTTTTCCGGGCTCGAGACGATAACGCCAGTCCGATCGCCCCTGGTTCCCCGTCGTGACTCGCCGCCTGCGTGCGGAAACGCGATGGGAAGTGTGGACCGGCTGTGTCATCAACGACGCAACTCGAGTCGAGTCGGTCAGCCGTTCGTCGATCGCGACCGGAAAGAACCGGCGGACGCCGACGGGGCCGGCGTTCGCGACTCGAGAAGGATAGCACGTCGCTCGTTCGCTGCGCTTCCCTCCGAAATCGAACGACGCAGATCGATTCACACCCGTCGCCGACGGATCGCCTGGCGCAGGTCATAAATCATATATTGCGATATCAAATTCGCGGTTATCGGTATCCCCGTCCGAACGAATCGACCGTGCCCGAAAAACGGTGAAGACGACGCGGTGATCGGCCGTCGTGGACGTGAGCGACCAGCGGTCGCCGGCGGACGAGACGATCGCTCGAGGAGGTACGAAAAAAGCGTGATTATGCGCCGCGGGGTTCGGTCGCCGACGCCACGTCTTCCTCTTCGACGCCGCGACCGGCGACGGCGACGAAGACCATCGAGATGCCGGTCGCGAGCAGGCTCACGCCGACCAGCAGACCGACGGCCCACATCGCGTCCGCGGGGAAGCCGAGCCAGAGGAGGCCGGCCAGGACGAGCGAGATCGCACCGCTCGCGGCGATCCAGCCGCGTCCCTTCTGCGCACCCATCCGCAGGCTCAGTCCGAGTTCGGCGATGCCGTCGACGAGCAGGTAGGCGATGACCAGCAGCGTCAGGCTGGCCAGCCCGAGAATCGGGTTCGCGAGCAAGAGGAGTCCGGCGAGTGCCGAGACGACGCCGAGCGTAACCTGCCAGAGCGAGCCTTTCCACCCGCGGGCGGAGAAGGCGTGGACGCCGTGGACGATCCCGCCGAGTACCAGTAACGCGCCGAGGAGGTACGTCATCGAGATACCCGTCACGAACGGGAACGCGATCGCGAGAACGCCGATCAGTGCGATGACTCCGCCAGCGATCGCGAGCGTGCGCCATCCCTTCTGTAGCGAGTACGCCGCGTACTCCTCGTCAGTTGTCATTGAGTTCATTTTACTCACCAGTTATGAATACGACGTGTGAGTATATAAAACATATTTACGAGTTTACATTTAATCCGGGGAACGGACAGGTCCGCCGACGGGAGAATCGCGCCGTGAAACGGGGCAGTTATACTGATTCACCGAGTCGATCACGACCGTGACCGACGACGGCAGCGAAGAGTACGTCGACTGCGAGCAGTGTGGGCACCGAGTCCCGGCGGCCATCTATCGGGAGCACTTGCTCAAGGAGTGCCTCGGCGAGTGACGGACGCTGCGCGGGGGCGACGCTGGCTACTTCTCCTCGACGTGGCGGATCTCACAGGCGATTCCGCGCGTACTCTCGACCATCTCGCGACCGAACATCTCCGCGCGGCCGACGCCGAAGGCCTTCGGCCCCTCGACGACGACCTCGTCGCCGACGCGGATGTCCTCGTCGGCGTCGACGACGCCCGGCGCGAGGACGCTGCCGTGTGGAACGAAACCGTCGATCTCGACGCGTTTCGTCGGCGCGTCGCTGTCGACCCACCGCCGCGCTCCCTCGAGTGTGAACGAGAGCGTCCCGTACTGGGGGACCATCGTCGCCAGCTGCGTCTCCTCGGCGTCGCGAACCTGGATTCGCGGGTAGCGACTCGTCGTCGTAATGTCCTCGAAGAGGTCGTCGCCGGCTCCGTCGCCGAGCAGGTAGTCGGCGATGGCACGGACGGTGTTGTGTTCGCGTTCGCGTTTCCGGTACGCGGGCCGTCCGGCGAGCGCGTCCCCGAGGTTCGCGAGCGACTCGTCGTCCGTCGGGTGGTCCGCGACGGTGTAGGTGACCTCGAGGTCGAGTTCGTCCTCGACGCGAGAGACGATGTCGCGGTAGCCCTCGTCGGGAACGTGAGCGACGATCTCGGGGTAGTCGTTGCGCTCGAGGTAGCGCCGGAGCACCTCGCTGACGAACTGCTTCTCGTCTTCGGACCACCGACCCGTGACGACGGTGTCGTAGTGCTGGGCGGGGTAGGTCGTCTCGAGTTCCTGTGGGACGACGCCGATCGGACTCGTCATCGAGACGAGGTGGGCGCGCCACTGGATGGCGTCGTGGAACTGCCGGTGGCTCTGGGACTCGCTGTAGGGCTTGCGAGCCGAACAGGGGACGAGGACGAGCGGTGCGGAGAAGCGATTCTGGTAGCGCGTCGTCACGCGGTCGGCGTAGCGCTGGATCTCGACCCGGCGGAGCGTGTCCTCGGTCGCCGCGGAAATCTCGGCGTCACGGAGGATCGGCGTGCGCTCCTCGAGGTACTCCCACTGGGAGTCCAGTTCGCGCATCGCAGCGGTGAGCCACTGGTCGTGGCGGGCCTGTCCCTCGAGGTAATCCCGCAGGCGGCCATCGCGAATCCGTCGGCGGACGACGGCGAGTTCCGCCTCGAGTGCGTTCCGGTTGTGCTCGACGCAGTCCTCACGGGTGAACTCCTCGCGTGGGGTTCGGCAGGCGGGACACGAGCAGGGAAGCTCCTCGAGGTCCTCGAGGAAGTACTCGCCCTCGCTCGTGAGGTACTTCCCCTGCGTTCCCTTGACGGTAGCTCGCGAGGCGTCGAACAGGTCGACGCCGGCGTAGGCGAGCGTCGCGACGTTCCGGGGCGTCGCGACCCCCGAGAGGTACAGCGCGGTGTCCTCGGGGACGGCCTCGCGGACGTTCACCACGGCCTCGACGAGCGCCGCGCCGTGGCCGACGACGGACTGGACGTCCGAGAGAACGTAGGCGTCGGTGCCCTGATCGGAGACGTACTCACTCGAGACGACGGCGGCGCTCGGGTAGTCGACGTCGGGGTTGTCGACGGCGAACGACTCCTGGACCTCGGGGGCGGTGCCGCCGGGGAACGCCCGGTGCGGGAGCACCGTCAGGTGTGCGTCGTCACCCTCGGGCAGTTCGCGGTCGGCCGACCAGAGAGAGCCGGCGTCTTCGACGACGTCGTCGACGAGCGCTGGCGTCGTCCGGGGCGACGAGAGGCGAAGTTCGCCCAGGCGCGCGGCCCCGTCGCGCTCGTGGACCTCGAAGTAGTCGGTCATACCAGATGTGATCGGGGAGCGCGAAAGAGGCTGTCGAAAGCCGACCGACGAGGTCATACTGCCGGACGACAGTCGGTGAACACTCGGTCGCGTCTCACGGCCGCTCGCGTGCGATCGACGTGTGAATCGGTTCGTCCAGTAGTATCAGCTAACGATCTCGAGATACGTGGCCGTCGCCGAGGTGTGGCCCCGGTTGAACGAGAGCAGTTTGAACCGGACCACGTCCGCGACCTCGAGGTCGGCGGGGACGTCCTCGACGAAGACGACGAAGCCCTCGACCTTGCAGACGGCGTGGCGCTCACCCGTGTGGTGCCGAGAGAAGTCGACGACGCCCGCCTCGTGGACGTCGCCGAGTTCGACCGGCGGCTCGCGCGCCTGGGCCTCGCGGTGGCGTTCGAACGATTCCCGTTCGTCCGCAGGTCGGCCGCCCCGAACTCGTCGAAAGAGCCACGTCCCGAAGACGACGGCGACGATCGCACCGAACGCCAGCGATGCGGCCCCGATCATCGATCGCGCGTCAGGTCGATCGTCTCGACGCCGTCGGGAAGCGCCTCGAGTACCCCCTCGGGCCACCCCCGGTGGCCGAGCGTGAACTCGCTTTCGGGGTTCGCCTCGACGAGGCGGGCCACGCCACGGGCGGCAGCCTCAAGTGCGGCCCGGTCGGTCCGCTCGGGCACCTCGGCCGTGAGCGGGTAGCTCTTCGAGAGCGCCCGCGGGAACGGACCGAAGGGGGGTTCGACGCGCCACGATTCGTCGTACTCGCCGGCGTTCGAGGGATCGCCTTCGGTGAGAAAGACCGCATCGGGCACCTCGAGGCGTGCGAGGCGCTCGTGGTGGCGGATCACTTCGGGGCGGCGGGCGCTCTCGTGGGACGTGTAGAAGAACGAGCCCTTCGAGACGGGGTCGGTTCGCTCGAGTTGCTCGGCGTGGTCGAGTAAGGCGCGATAACCGTCGAGCATCGCCGGGTGGGCGCGAGCGCGCTGTTCGACGAGTTCGAGCAAGTTCCCCGCTCGGATCGCCTGTTTGATCCGGCTTATCTCCTCGAAGGTGACGTGGAGGTTGTGGGCGGCGAGTGCCTCCTCGCGGTCCTCGTCCGGAAGCGCTCGGAGGTCGTCGGGATCGGAGGCGGCACAGACGGGACACGAACACGGGAGATAGTCGAGGTCGTCGAGGTGGCGAGTGCCGCGGACGGTGAGGTAGCGATCGTCGCGGGCGTAGAGCGCGTAGGCGGCGGAGTCGAACAGGTCACAGCCCATGGCGACGGCGAGCGCGAACATCATCGGGTGGCCGGCACCGAAGAGGTGGACCGGCGCGTCGGCACCCAGTCCGCGCTTTGCGGCGGCGACCACGTCGACCATGTCGGCGTAGCGGTAGTCGTTCATCAGCGGGACGACCGCACCGACCGGGAAGACGTCGAGGTCGGTCGCGTCGGCGTGGCAGGCGGCGTCCTCCCGGAGGTCGGGATACGTCGATCCCTGCACGGGCGCGTTGACGAGCATGTCGCCGACGTCGACCTCCTCGGCGACCTCGAGTCGCTCTTTCGTGGTCTCGAGTTCCGATTCAGCACGCTCGCGGGAGACGTCCGGCGGGGTCGGGATGTCGACCGGCGTCCCGACGTCGGAGCCGATCTCGTACTGGAACTCGAGGATCTCTTCGGTGGTGACGGTGATCTCGCCGTACTCCGAGAGCTGAAACGACCCCGAGTCGGTCATGATCGCGCCGGGAAAATCGAGCACGTCGTGGAGCCCGTCCTCGAGCGCTCGCTCGCGGAGCCCGTCCGTGTTGTGAATGATGTAGGAGTTCGTAATGAGCATCTCGGCACCGAACTCGTCGGCGAGCCGGCGCGGCGAGATCGTCTGCAAATTCGGATTAATCACCGGCAAGAGAGCGGGCGTCTCGACGGTCACGTCGGCTCGCGGCACCCGCAACTCGCCGATTCGGCCGCCAGCGTCGGTGTCCCGGAGTTCGAAGCAGTCGCGCATCGTCTGCGTGTTCGCGAGCGTGGCGGTAAACGTTCCGTTCGAGCCGATCCGAGATAACGCGCTGGCAAGTGCAAGCGACGGCTGCAATCGGCAGCGAAAACCCGGTGTCGAGTCGGTACACGAGAGTCTCTCGAAACGATGAACGTGAAAGCGCCATTATCGGTCGTTTCAACGTCCAGAACAGTGGATTTTCGAGAACCAATCGCGTAACAGTCGAGTCGTTTTAGCCCGGGAATCGCCGTATCTACCGGCGCATGGATTCACGACTGCAGAAAATCGGTGTCGTTCTCGTCGCCACACTCGTCGTCCTGTCAGGCAGCGCGACGCTCACAGGTGCGACGACGGCCGACGACGACACCGGAGACACGAGCGTAACACTCGAGAACGTCCAGGTCGGGACGCTCGAACTCGAGAACGTCACCGTCGAGAACGCGACGATCGACGAGCTGACCGTCCAGACGCTCGACGTCCAGGACGAACAGGAGCTCCAGGAGCAGCTAAACGAGACGCAGGACGACGAGACGGAAGACAACGCGACCGACACCGCCGACGGCGCGGACGAGCTAACGATCTCCGACGTCGCGATCGAGTCGCTCGAACTCGAGAACGTCTCGATCGACCAACTCGAGACCGAAGACGGTGCCGTCGGCGATGGCGACGAGATGGACGACGAGGAAGACGACCAGATGGACGAAGATGGTGACAACGCCACCGAAGAAACCGAGGACGGGACGGAACAGGATCTAATCGACGAAGACGCCGACGAACTCCAGATCGAGAACCTGACGATCGAGTCGATGAACGTCGAGCAGATGACGATCGAGGATCTGACCGTCGAAGAAGAGGAAGGCGGCGTCCTTCAGGGAGTCAGTGACTTCTTCGAGGGCATTTTCGGCGGTGACGGCGACGATAACGAGACGGCCCAGGACGATAACGTGACGGCAGGGGACAACGCGACGGCAGAAGATAACGCGACGGCAGGGGACAACGCGACGGCAGAAGATAACGTGACGGCAGAAGATAACGCGACGACCCAGGAGATCGACGAACTGACGATCGAGCAGTTCGACGTGACCGAACTCACGTTCGAGTCGCTGACGATCGAGACGTTACAGGAAAGCGACGAAGTCACCGACGATACCGAAGCAGCCGACGACGAGACGGCCGATAACGAGACGGCCGACGACGAAATGACGGACAACGAGACGGCTGACAACGAAACCGACGACGAGATGGCTGATAACGAGACTACCGACGACGAAACCGACGAGACGGCCGATAACGAGACGGCTGACAACGAAACCGACGACGAAATGATGGACGACGAAACCGACGGCGAAACGACCGAGGACGAAACAGACACGGCCGGTGACGGCGAAGAGACAGTCTCCGTTGCGTCCGCCGAGGCGATAACGATCGAAGACTCGACCGCCGAAACCGTGACGGTCGGCGACATTCAGGGACTCGAGGAACAGCTCCGCGACCAGGCGGACAACGAAACTGAACCAGCAGACGGCGAGACTGAACCAGCAGACAACGAGACTGACGCGGGAGCGAACGAAACGGCCGACAACGAAACCGAGCCCGCAGATAACGAGACGGCTGACGACGAAACCGACGAGATGGCCGACGACGAAACCGACAACCAGTCGTCGCTTCACGGGTAACTCGAGTCGCCCGACCGGTCTCACCGAGCGGTTTTATCGATCGGAATCGTCGCCGAACAGCCGATAGTACGAGACGCCGAGGACGGTTCGACCGTCGCGAACCTCGCCGTCGCCGATTGCCGTGAGGAGGTCCTCGAGCGACGTTCCCGTGACGCGGATGCTCTCGTTGTGGTCGAGTCGCTGTTCGGCCGTCGGGCGACAGTCGTACGCGACGAAGAAGTGCAACACCGTGTCGGCGATGCCGTTGGCCGGTTCCACCGTCACCAGCGGCTCGAGCGTCTCGGCCTCGTGGCCCGTCTCTTCGGTGAGTTCGCGGCGGGCGGCGGCCTCGAGGTCGTCGTCGTCGGGTTCGACGCCGCCGACGGGGAGACTGCGGTTGACGCGGGAGACGGCCTGTCGCCACTCCTCGATGAGGACGACGTCGCCGTCGGGGGTAAAGGGGAGGACGACGACGCTCGGGGGCTCTGTGAGGTAGTCGAAGTCGGTTTCGGTTCCATCGGGAAGTCGAACGGTCTCGTTAACGACGTCGAAGCCGGGGCAGGTGTAGGCTACCTGTCGATCGAGCGTGTCCCAGACGAGCGGATCAGTCGACATATCGACGGTTACGCGGATACTGTGCAAAAATCTCTCGTCGTGTGACGAAAGGGTCGACGTCCGGATAAATCGCTCGACCAATCAGATCAGACATACGTCGAGCGTTATCGATCCTGCCGTATCGTACCAGCTCTATAACAAAGCCACAGATCGGTGAAGGTCGGTTTTCAGAGGGTGATCCATGGATCAGCTAACCGGCTTCCAGCGCGACCTCTTGTACGTCATCGCGGGAATGGATCGGCCGTCCGGCCAGGAGATTCTCGACGACATCAACAGCTACATCGATCAACCGGTCACACACGGCCGGCTGTATCCGAACCTCGACGCCCTCGTCGAACAGGACCTCGTCGAGAAAGGCCAGATCGATCGCCGGACGAACTACTACGCGCTCACCCCGAAGGGGCGGCGCGAACTCGAGCAGCGACAGGAGTGGGTCGAACGGCACGTCGACCTCGAACCGAGTCAGAAACAGTGAGGATGCTCCCGGTCGGATTCGAACGAAACGGGTGCCGTCGCTGACGACAGCGGTGGTCGACGGGGGCACCCCGGCTCCAAAGATGGGTCGTGTCTCAAACTCGTCTAGAGTCGTAACTGACTCCTGTGGAAACAGGGTCACCTCTGGTATCCAGCCCGAAGTGACCCATGCACGCCACAATCGACGCGCAGTTCACAGTTAGTCTCGACCCAGACAAAACGCTACCGCTTGCCACGCTCGCTGAATCTCTTACCGAGATGCAGCTTGAGGCTACTATCCTCGAGGAGATCGTCAGAAGCCTCGACGAGCGCCTCGTCGAGGCGTACTGTGGGGAGAAACACGCGCACGGAAACGGCAACCGCCGTTTCCAGCGCGCCGGTACCACCACACGAACAGCCGCTACAACTGCTGGAGAACACGAATTCACACTCCATCACGTCAAAGATACCGCTGCTACTGACGACGATCCGACCTACTTCCGTCCACTCGAGGATCTCATCGAATTCGACGGACAGCGGATCTATCAAGAAGACCTCTCACTCCAGGCTGCTGACCTCGCTACCTCGCTCAGCTACCGTGATGCCGTCGCCCACGGCGACGGCTTCACTCCGATGCCTTCGAGAACAACGATCAACCGCCGAGTCCGTGAGTATGGCAGTAAACTCGCTGACTTCGTTCGTGATCGGCTTCCTGGGACGAACGCAGACACTGTCGTTCCTGACGGAACGAAGTGTCATAGCCAAGAAGATCACTGCACGTACCATGACGTCAACGTCACCCTTGGACAGATCACCGAGGAAGACACGGAAACCACGCTCTTAGACGTCAATGTCAACGAATCATGGGACGATACAGCAGAGACTCTCGAAGAGAATGAGGCGGTCACTGACGACGCGACAGTCGTCAGTGACGCCGAAGAATCCCTCGTCGACGCTTTCGAGACCAGCTATCGATCACATCAGCTCGATCTCGTTCACGTTGGCCGAACGCTTGGATACAAGCTGTGGGAGGACGGTACCTTTCCGCTCGAAACGCGGAAAGCGATAGCCTCAGACGTCACAAACGACTTGTTCCATCTGAAGAACTCGGTTACGCTCCATGCACCGAGGAATGAGCGTTTGGCGATCCGCGAGCGGATCGACCAAACGCTCGAGAACCTCACCAAGGAGGCGTGGCGATTAGAGCAACAGGACTCTCCAAAAGCAGCGACGTACCTCCGAAAATGGGGAGATGCAACCGTGACGTTCGCCGAACTTGCACTTGAGGGACAAGAGGTGCTGTGGACGTCGAACGTGGTTGAACGAGCTATGGGTGAAATCTCGAAGCGGTGTAAAAACCAGTGGATGCGATGGACAGAATCCGGCTTAGAATCACTTCTCTGGCTCAATCTCGTGAGATATGCCGATCCCGAGCAGTTCGCGGCGTTCGCCGACGAACTGCTCGAGCGATCAGCCAAAACAGCCATTACAATGGAGGTGTCAGTTGATGCTACCAGAGGCGAACTCTAGACGAGTTTGGGACGGGACCCAAAGATGGCGGCGGATCAGCGTGCGTCGTCCAGGTCGACGAACGCCTCCACGTTCGCGGTAAGCCAGGTCGTCAGTTTCTCGTCGTCGGAGCAGTTCTTCGGAAGGATGGTACGACGGTCGGAACGGTCCTCGTAGCGGACGACGACGGTCTCGAGCGGGTATCGGAACGAATCGTCTTCGGTAGTGAAACGTCGTTCGCGAGCAGTACGATCGTCTGAAACGTCGGCGGACCCGTCCATGTGGAACTCCGGCGTCACTCAGTGACGCCGTACGTTCGCCTCCGTGCGGACCGTACAAAGTCACTGCTAGTTGTAATATAGAGACCTCGGTACGACTGTCGGGGGATCGGTATCCGGACGAGAGGGCGAAAGCGGCGACCCGTCATCGTCACACTGCCGGACAACACAGGGCTGCCATCGATCGCACGCGAGAACGCCGTCGCCAGCGGTGACCCGTCGAGACGCAGTCGAGTACGTCTGTTCTCCGATAGTCAGCGGGGACGGCGAAAACGTGGTGGTCTCGGCGTCGCTACCGACGGACGGCGGTCCGAGAGGCCGATGCCCGTCCGCGGACTTCGTCGCGAAGCGGTAACGAGTCGAAGTACCCGTCCGTCGTACACTCGCTGATCGCTCGACCGCGGTCGCCGCCGGTACGCGCGTGGCGATACGCCTCCGTGAGGCCGTTCCAGTCGGCAAGCGGCTGGAGCCAGACGTCGGTGCCCGACGGCGTGATCTCGACGCGGAGGTACATCTGGGGAAACGAACACGTCGACGGGGCGACGACGTGTCTGATTCCACGCGAGGACCAGCAAAGTGGCCAGTGGACGTGTCCGGCCAGTGCGAGCGAGACGTCGTGGGCGGCGAGTACCTCGAGCAGTGCGTCGGCGTTTTGCAGCCGGTGGTGGTCCCGGTGTCCAAACGCGTCGACGCGCGCGGAGAGGGAGACGAGCGGGTGGTGAAAGAAGACGACCGGCACGGCGGCATCCGCGAGCGTCTCGTCGAGCCACTCGAGTTGGTCGTCGGTCACGAGGCCGCTGTGGCCGTCGACGAGTTCGTCACCGGGCCCGGTCGCGCTGTCGAGGCCGATCAGGTCGACGCCACCGACGCGGACGTGATACGGCAGGTCTCCGGGCGCGTAGTTCCGTGCGAACGACGTCACGGGCGGGGCGTCGTGGTCGTCGAACGACTTCGGCACGTCGTGATTGCCGGGGACGGCGAAGAAGGGGAGGTCGGTCTCCTCGAGCAAGCCGGTCGCACGGTCGAACTCCGCCGGCGTGCCGTCTTTGGTCAGATCGCCGGGACAGACGACCGCGTCGGCACCGAGCCGGTCGGCGTCGACGAGCGCGCTTCGAAACCGTTCGACGGTTCGATGGAAGACTTTCGTCGAGCCACGGGCGTGTGGCGTCACGTGGGGGTCGGAGACCACGGCGAGAGTCGTCTCTGATGCGGTCGGCGTCGTGAGGCGAGCGAGCAGTCGGCCACACTCGTCGCCAGCTGGGAAGTCGCGCATCGGCTCCACGGCCGAGGGTTACGACGGACCGGATATGAAGTTGCCGCAGAGAATATATAGAATTATACTTTGTTATATATTGTACTCCGGAGACCGCAAGCGGTCGACGGCCGCGGTGATCATGCCGAATCGTCGCGCGTCGTGGCGGCGTCGGCCATCGGACCGTCGACGGTGACGTTCACCGCAAACGGTCGGTCCTCGCGACCTGCCGGTGGCTCGAGGTAGCCGACCGCGTAGGCGGTGTAGGCCGTCGCTTCGGCCAGGTCGACGTCGAGCGTCGTGACGGCGTCGGCCGCCGTGCCGCCGGCCGGTCGTACCTCGAGCGTGTACGAACCGGTCGGGAGCGGGACGTAATCCGTCGCGTCGCCGAACGCGACGTCCGCAAACAGCGGCTCCTCGGCGTCTGCCGGCACCACGTCGACCGCCGGGGCGTCTGGCGAGGCGTGGACGAGTCGAACGAGCGCCGCGCCCGCGTCGACGAGCACCAGCGGCTCGAACGTTCCCGCCTCGAGTTCACCGATCGCCGCGACCGTGTAAAACGCCGGGCCGAAGGTCACGTCACCCTCGAAGGCGACCGTCCCCGGATCACCCGCCGCCGTCACCTGGACGGTGTACGTCCCGGGATCGATCTCGAGGTACGGCGAGACGTCGTCGTAGGCCAGATCGGAGATGACCTTGTTGCCGTCGACGTAGACGTCGACGTTCGGTGCGTCGGGTGAGAAGTGTGCGACGCGAACCGCCGCGCCTGCAGTATCGCCTTTTTTCCGCTTCTCGTCGCCGCTCGCCGTCTCGTTTCGTTCGTCGTCTTCGTACTCTCCTTTCGCGAATACCTGACCGCTCATCGCGACTGCTGCACCGGCAGCACCGAGTCCTTTCAGCGTCGATCGTCGTGATACGGGCATGATGCAACCGTGATGGAGGATTCCGACGACAAAAACGAGGTAGTCAGTAATTCTGATTGTCGGGTCGTTTACCTGTGGCCGTTCGCTGTAAGGAGTGCATGAGCGAGAGAAACGACTCCGTACTCGAGACTGTCAGTCGGGATCGAACGAGACCCGCGAGAGGTCGGCCTCGAGGTCGTCGACGTGGTCGTTGTACGCCGCGACGAACGCGGGGACGTCGCTCGCGTACCGACGGAGATCGGGAATCGACGGCGGTTCGTACTGCGAGAGGAGATAGACGCCGCCTTCGCCGCCGACGCGCAGGTACGAGGCGACGGCCCCGTCCCACTTCAGTTCCCAGCGCGTACTCGAGATCGTCTTCGAGAACGTCCCGTACTCGCCGTCGTACCGGTGGAGTTCGCCGGCCATCGCGTCCGCGACGTCGCGAATCCGCCGGACGATGCGGTCGCGTTCGACGACCAGCGACTCGGTCGACGCGACTGCGGGAAACTCGGTCGACACGTCCTCGAGGACGCCGTCGAACGAGGCCACGTGCCGGTTGTACGCCTCGACGAACGCGTCGTAGTCGGCCATCGCGTCTGCCAGCGCGTTCGGTTCCGGCGGCTGTTTCGTCGAGACGACGTACGTCTCCGACCCGGACGTCGGGTCGAAGCGGAGGTACTGGACGTCGCCGGCGTCGTACTTCAGCGTCCACGCGCCGGCGTCGGTCGCGAACGTCTCCTGGCCGTAATCACCACCGCCCAGCAGCGCGAGTTCGCGTGCGATCTCGCCCGCGTGAGCCGTGACCGCGGCGACCACCTCGTCCCGTCGCGCAGCGGCGTCGGTCGCCCCGTCGACGTCCGTCTCGAGACCATCGGTCATACCGGGTGCAGACGACGAGCGAAGGTAACTGCTGTGACTCACGCCGGTCGTGAAGCGCCTCGAGACTGGAACGTCGACGTGACGGAAACGAATTCCGGACAGACACAGCGAAGGGAGTGTCACGATACCCTGCGCTAGTATTTTTGGAACGGTGGTTAATGCGTTCGTCGTCGTACCGACGTACGAGCACTCATGACAACGATTGTAGACCTCCGGGTACCTGCAGCAGGAACCGTAATGGGCGGCGTCTTCGAGTCTGCGCCATCTGCCACCTGCGAGATGGAGCAGGTGATCGCGTCCGACGGCTACCGGATGTGGATCGACGGGACAGAACGGTCGACGGTCGAGTCGGCACTCGAGTCCTCACGGTCGGTCGCGGCGTACGAGCTGGTTCTGACGGGCGACGGCCGGTGGCTGTACGACGTCGAGTTCACGTCCGACGTCGTCGACGTCTTCGACCTCGTCGCCGAGGAGCAGGGGACGGTCGTCACCGCGTCGGCCACCAACGGCACGTGGCAGCTGCAGGTCCGATTTTGCGACCGCGAGTACGTCAGTCGCGTCTACGATCGGCTCCTCGAGCACGACGTCACGACCGACCTCGCCCGACTCACCGACCTCGATGGGGAGTCCGTCTCGAGTCACGGGCTCACGCCCAAGCAGTACGAAACGCTCGTCGCGGCACACGAACGCGGGTACTTCACGATCCCCCGCGAGACGTCGATGGAGGAACTGGCCGACGAACTCGGCGTCTCCCACCAGGCGCTCTCGGAACGCCTGCGCCGGGCCTACCGGGCGCTCGTGGATACCGAACTGAACGGAACCGACACGCCCCAGCTGTCCCCTTCTCACAGCTAATCCGGACGTCCGTCGTCGCGGTGCAATAATCGACTCGAGCGTCGGCTGCTCGTCTCGAGTCACCCGTATGCGACTCGAGACGTCAATCTGATACGGACCGCTGTCCGTCCGTCCCGCAGCGACCGCCCAAACGCGGTTGCTGCGGAAAAGAGGGACAGCAGACCGTACGAGCCGTCAGGGCGCAAGCGGCGTCGCGCGACGGTACCAGTCGGCCCACAGCCGGAACCATCCGGCGTACAACCGGGTCCAGTCGGAGACGACACTCGCCGGCCGGTCAGGGGCCGGCCGCGTCGTAATCGCCGACTCACACGACGGACACCGGTAGATCAGTCCGGCCGGGTCGTGGCTGACGATCCAGTCACCGTCGACCGGACTCTGGTGGCCACAGTCGGGACAGAACAGGATCGACTTTCGATGGGGCGGTCGATCGCGTGGCGGGGGCGAAGACACGAGCGGTCACCACCGGAAGCGCACGGTCTCCGCATATAACGGTGCTGTACTAGGTGTCCAAAGATCCCTAGTCGACGCCCCCGGACACTCGATACCGTGGTTCGTGTGGCTAGGCCTATCACACAACCTCCGCTAAAGTCGGAGGTATGCGCTAACAATCTCTCTCACGGATCGATCGGCTGGTGAACTGTCCTTCCCGCTCGCCAGTCGAGGAGACTCTCAGCAAGTGTCCCGTCTCTCCTCCGTGTTCCCGTACGATGGCGGCAGGACTCTCACCTGCGTCTTTCTCGACGAGCAGCTGAAAGTGACACTCCGTACATTCGACCAGTATCGCGTCTTCAGTCATGGAGGGAGATTCCACAGTTTTGCGATATAAAAACCGACGAGACTTCGTCTAGGACCAGACGGAATAGTTTCGATTAGCCCGAGTTCACGACGATTCGACGAGATGCAATGAATGCAGGGAGTGAAAGTCCCAGAAGACATCATACTGTCGTCAAGATTCGACCGATTCCTCGAGTTCGCTGCCACAGAACGGCCATCTGCGTACAGGTTAGAGTTATTCTCGCCGGTGGAATTACGGAGGGAAGTTTGAGATCACGTCCAGCGCTTTCCTGCCAGAGCCACGCACGACGTCCGGGGTCGACGACGTCATCTCGATCGCGACGTTGAGAACGTCGCGGGCGAAGGGGGCCGGATCGGTCACGCTGAAGTAATCGAAGTGTGGCTGGCGATAGATCGAGGCGGCGACGTCCCTCGCCGCAGCCGACAGCCGTGGCGGCTCGACCAGCGGAATATCTTCCCGCACGATGCTGATACTATCGGACGTAACTGTGTGAAGATTCTCGCCACCCCGGGACGGCGAGAATCTTTCACGACTTACGTCCGGCAGTATGAGGAGGTACAGGAGTTCACCCCGCAGAAGGTGGGTCGCAACGTCAGTCTCGTAGTCCAACTGCGGACGAACGGGCTCGTTGCAGGCGAGTTGCCAGTAATGGAAGGCGAAATCGACACCGGCCTGGCGGGCACACTCGAGCGACACCCAGAATCGGGGATTGACCTCGAGCAGTACGAATTCGCCCGTCTCCGCGTTACGCTTGAACTGGACCGACGCTGGACCGTGCCAGTCCAGGGCGTCCAGCACTGCCCGTCCTGCCTCCTCGAGTTCGGGAACGTCGGCGGTCTTGCGAGCGACGCTCGTGTTCCCGGCGTACGAGTATCCACGAAGCTGCCGTTTGTGACACGTCGAGACGACGTCGCCATCGTCGTAGAGGGCCCAGAGCGCGTACTCCGATCCTGGCACGTACTCCTGTACGATCGGTACGTGTCCCATCTCCTCGGACAGCGATCCCCGGTCGGGTTTGCGACCGGGTTCGAGAAACTGCACCGACCCAGGGTGGACGATCTCGGCAGGATCGAGAGCCGAAACGTAGTCGGCAGTGAGGATCGCGTATCTCGGTTTGACGATCTGTTCCCGATTCCAGTCGTCGACCTCGTCGAGCGGTTGCGTCTCCGGGACACTCACGCCGGTGGCTTCCGTGACCTCCATCAGTCGCACCCGATCGTAGACGCTCCGGAGCGTCTCGACCGACGGCCAAAGCGGGGTGACGTGTGGTGCGAACGCCGACCGATACTTCGAGAGCGCCCAGACGTCTTCCTCTCTGATTGGGACGATCGTGCGAACGTCGGCTCGTTTCGCGAGCGTGAGCAGGGCGTCCCTGTAGCCGAGAAAATCTACTGCAGGGTCCGGAACCACGTAGTTCTCGTCACAGTAGCGCGAGTAGAACTCGGGAGCAGTCTCGGTTTCCGAAACCGCGATCGTGCGGATACCACGGGAACTGAGCGAGCGAAGGCAGGAGAGAGAGCTCGGGGCGACCGCCGGGACGACCGCACTCCGTTCTTCCATAGCTCCACGGACTGCGCATCGCACGATAACTAATGATGGACTACAACCAATTCGGTTGAAGATTCAACGAAATAATCGAATATGGGTTGTAATTTTTAATTTTCCCACGGTTGGGTCATCCTGACATCGTCGATCGGTTCAGTTGTCGGAATTCGTGATCGATCCTCGACGAAAAACGCGTGGATCGAGTTCTCGCGATCGATTCACCACCCTGTGAACTCCTCGTCCAGTCGCATAAGCGCTCGCGTTCAATGTGCCACTCTCGTCAGTTGTGACGTATTTCACCGGCGCGCCAACCTGGTGCGACGGCGACGCAGCCGTCGCCATCGAAGCGATCGGTGACTGGAGTGTCACAGTGGCAATCGCTCGAGCGATCGGCCGACGGCCAGGGGCGATCGTCTCACGGGGCTGGTGCTAACCGCCCGAAAATGCGGGAGAAAGTGGGCCGGCGCAGATTCGAACTACGCCCAGACGTGCTCGCTTTGCTGCGCGCGTCTGGTCTACTTCGAATCTTTGCGGCTGCATTTTCCAATCTCACGGCCTCGTCGCTCCGCACCTCGTCGTTGTTCGGTGGGAGAAATGGGCCGGCGCAGATTCGAACTACGCCCAGACGTGCTCGCTTTGCTGCGCGCGTCTGGTCTACTTCGAATCTGCTTGGATCCATTTTTCCCGCATTACGGACTCCTCGCTCCGCTCGTCGTCGTGAAATGCGGGAAAAAGTGGGCCGGCGCAGATTCGAACTGCGGTTACGGCCACCCGAAGGCCGAAGGATACCAAGCTACCCCACCGGCCCGCAACTGGGCAAAAGGCACGCCCGGGTATAATTCTTGCTTTGTCCGCTCGAGTGGTTTCAGTGCTAACGATAGCCACGCAGTACGTAGAGATCACGACGGCCGACGGCCCGTACGACCAGACGAACTCGCGGACTCGAGTCGTCGTACTGTGACTGCAACGGGCAGACACTCAAGCACACGGCAACGAGGCGGCCGTACTACTCGGCGTCAGAATGGTGGCTGTGACTGGGTGCCGACGCAACCGCACGATGGGTCGCGGTTGCAGCGGGAACGACTCACAGCCATCGTTATCAGGTGACGGGCGGCGTGCTCGAGTCGCGGGTCAGAAGCGAGCGTAGCCGTCCGTATCGAGGAAGTGGTGGACGACCGTGATCGCGTCGTCGGCGTGCAGCCGTTTCGGACCGAGTCGGAGCCGACGGTCGGAGCGTGACTCGAGTAGCGTGCGTTCCTCGTCGGTGAAGTCGTGGTGGTCAGAGAGGACGAAGATCGGGTCGTCGGGGACGTCGACGTCGACGATCGGGTCGCCGTCTTCGTGGAGCGTCACGACCGTACCCTCGTCTGCGACGGTCTCGAGCGTGGCCTCGAGCCCCCGTCGGTAGAGTTCGACGCCGGGGCTCGGTTCGGCCGGGAGCGCGCCGATGGCCTCGTCGCGGTGATCGAGTGCCTTCCTGACGAGCGCGGCGGTCGATCGTTCGTCGGGGTTGAGTCGCCGGAGTTCGCTGCCGTCGAAGGTGATCGTGAGTTCGTCCTGGAGGACGAGGTGGACGCGGACGTCCTCGCGAATGCCGTGCGAGAGGACGAACGACGAGGTGATCGAACGGCAGAGGGCGTCGAGACGGCCGGCACCGCCGGCGAGGTCGTCGAGCGAGAACTCCGGGTCGGTGGGCGCGTCGTGGCCGATGAGAACGAACTGGCGCATAGCGGAGCGTCGAGAGCCGGGGGAATAGGGGTCTCGATTTCGCCCGCGCTCGAGGCGGCGACTCGCGTGCGCTCAGCGATCGGTGGGTCGACCCGGCAGTCTGTCGATCCACTCGAGACCCGGCGTTCCGTCGCGATACCAGACGACGGCGGCGACGGCGAACAGACCCAGCTGAACCCACTCGTAGGTCCCTATCGCGTAGTAGTTGAGAAACGCGTCGAGGATGCCAGCGACGGGCTCTTCCGGTGGGACCTCGAGCAGCGGCCAGAGGAAGTACTCGGTCCCGGAGAGGTCGCCGGTGAGAACCGACGGCGGGACGTCGGCCACGAGGTGGGAGACGTAGCCGAACCCGAACGCGGCCGCCGGCTCGACCCGGTCGACACGGCGGGCGACGGCGTACGCTGTCGCGAGCACGAGCGCGGCGAAGAAGATCGAGTGAGCGAGCGTTCGACCGCCGGGCAGGACGTCGAACGTCCACGCGAACGGTTTGTCGACGAGGTCGGGTGCCTGCGAGCCGACCGCGAGCGCGAGGACGGCGAGAGGGGCGACCGACAGGTCGGACCGACGGCTGACCGAGGCAGTGTACAGGAGGTACGCGACGGCGACGTGTCCCCAGGGCCACATCCCGCTGACGTTACGCGAGCAGGGGAATAGGCGCTTCGACTTCGGGCAGCGTCGACGTCGACGGAGGTTGCATACGCGGGGCCAACCGTTTAGGATGCGTTCGACGAGGGATCGTGGTATG
Organism: Natribaculum breve; assembly: GCF_023008585.1. GTDB lineage: Archaea > Halobacteriota > Halobacteria > Halobacteriales > Natrialbaceae > Natribaculum > Natribaculum breve. The sequence continues at coordinate 1,747,019 of NZ_CP095390.1, forward strand.
GCACGAGCGCGGTCAGCGGGGCGAGAGTTGCTCGTCACCCTCGAGGGACGAGACTGTCAGTTCTGTGCGGACGGCGAACTCGTCCGCGACGAGTACAGGGGAAACGACGCGGTTCTCTGTGAGACGTGTGGGACGCCGATCGCACAGCTCTGGTGAGCGTCGGGGCAGTTCGACACTCACGGGCCGATTTTCGTGCGACTCGAGGAGGAGCGCCGAGAGCCGTACCCCTACCGCGAGCGCGTCTCCGGATAGTCGTGGCCGACGACCAGCGCCACGACGTGGATCGTCAGGAGGGCGAGAAACGACGTGAGAGCGGTGATCGAGTCGATGCCGACGACGAACACCGGCAGGTAGAAAAGCGGCAGGAGAGCACCGAGCCAGAACGCGACGGTCGTGACGGGGCTCCCGAATTCCATGGCAGTCAGCGCATCGACTCGAGGTCGACGAACGAGTCGCCCTGGGCGGTGACCCAGGTGGTCAGCAGTTCCTCCTCGGTAGCCTCTCGCGGGAAGATCGCACACTCGTCGGGAGCGCTGTCGCAGTCGATCGTGACGTGATCGAATTCGGCTGCCGGATCGTCGGCGTCGGTTCGGTCGGGTCTGGTGTCGACGTCGTGGCTCATGATCAGGGGGGCAGTTGGATCGCTCGAGTCGACGCTACAGGAGAATGGACTATTGTTATCGACGTGCTAAACCCGCCGTCCTGGACGGTAGGATGAGATCGACGACGAATTCGATCGTTTTAATCGACTGAAAAAGAACGTGACGGGTTCTGACGTGTTCGAACTCGTTATAGCTGCGGTAGAGTCGCGTGAAATCGGATGAACTGGCGTTAACGTCTCGTTTCGAACGGTCAGAAACGCGTCAGAGTCCGGAAAAAAGGGTGACGTGATGCCCGTTCGCGGGGGTAGTTCCGGCGCAGCCGCGAGCCGAGCCCGGTAGCTCATACTGCCGGACGTAAGTCGTGAAAGATTCTCGCCGTCCCGGGGTGGCGAGAATCTTCACACAGTTACGTCCGATAGTATCATACTGCCGGACAACACGGTGCAGCCGTCGATCGCACTCGAGACGCTGTCGTCGGCGACGACAGCCGTCGAGACGTGATCGAGGAGTCACTGACTGTTGTCCGGTAGTATCAGGGACTGACGGAGAGCAGACGTGATCAGTCGACGAGCGGACGCGCCCCGAGCGTCAGGTCGACGGTCTCGATCCTGCGATCGCGCCGGAGTTCGATCGAGATCGTCTCGTCCGGGCTGGTCTCGAGTGCGAGGTACGTCGAGAGGGCGTGTCGGTCGGGGATCGGTTCGCCGTCGATCGCGAGGATCACGTCGCCGCCGACCGGGATGGCAGCCCCGTTGCGACGGACGATCTCGTCTCTCCCGCGCAAGACGCCGTCGGCGGGGCCGTCCTCGGGAACGTCGGTGACGATGACGCCGGTCGCACGCGGAAGGTTGTTCTCCCTGGCGACGAGCGGGTCGACAGTTCGCAGGCCGATCCCCATGTACGAGTGGCGGTAGACGCCGTCGTCGACGAGCGCCGGAACGACGCGACTGGCGAGTGCGGCCGAGATCGCAAAGCCGATGTTGTCGCCGCCGCCGGCGTTGATGACGCCCACGACCGTCCCGTCGAGGCCGACGAGCGGCCCGCCGCTGTTGCCCGGGTTGACGGCCGCGTCGGTCTGGACGACGTTCGGAAACGCGAAGTCACGCTGTGGCACCTGGAGCGCCCGGTCGACGCCGCTTACGATGCCTTTCGACATCGACCCCTCGAGTCCGTACGGGTTCCCGATCGCGAGCACCTCCTGGCCGACGACGGGAGACTGCTGGCTGAACTCGAGCGGCGTGGCGGCGTCCGGGACGTGCTCGACCTCGAGGACGGCCAGATCGCTGTAGTAGTCGGTGCCGACGACCGCGGCGGTCGACCAGTCGCCGTTCGGATACTGGAGTTCGATCTGGTCGCTGCCGTAGACGACGTGGTCGTTGGTCACCACGTGAGAGGCGTCGTAGACGAACGCGGAGCCCTGGCCACGGGTCTGGTCGTCCGCCGAATCGTCGACGCCGAACACCCGGACCAGCGTGACGGAGTCGATCGTCCGCTCGTAGACGTCCGTGTACGTCGAGCCGTCGGCCCGGTCGTCGCGGTCGATCGGCTCCGCGTCGGTCTCGAACGACGGGCCGGACCGGGGCGTGGCACACCCGGCGAGCGATCCGACGAACCCGGCTCCTGCTGCCGCGAGAAACCGGCGGCGACCGAGTCGCGTCTCTTTCATACCGGCGGCTAGAACCCGACCGACTTGAATCCCCAGTACACGGCGGAGACGCGCGAGCGCGGCGAAAGGAAAGCGTGTTACCGTCGGCGCACCGAGTGGACGGAAATGACGCTCACCGAGGACGTCCGGACGCTGCTGGCGACGGGTCCCGTCTGCGACTCGTGTCTCGGCCGTCCGTTCGCCGACCGGAGTTTCGGACTCACGAACGCCGAACGTGGCCGGGCGCTGCGGACGACCGTCGCATTAGAAGACGACGAACCGTTCGAGCCGGACGAACCCACGGAGTGCTGGGTCTGTGAGGGGTACTGTGGCACGTTCGACGCGATCGCCGATACCGTCGTCGACGAACTCGAGGGCGTCGACTTCGACACCTACCAGGTCGGCAGCCGCGTCCCACCGCTTGTCGAGGAGAACGAGCGCCTGCTGCGCGAGGACGCCGGCCTCGAGGAAGACGCCGGCGAGTCGATGAAACGTGAGGTCAACCGCGAGGTGGGCCGTCGCGTCGGCGCGAAGACGGGCGCTGACGTCGAGTTCGAACGGCCGGACGTCCTCGCCGTCGTCGACCTCGAGGCGTTCGACCCCCTCGAGGCGGTCGAGGAGGGGACTGTCACGGGCCACGCGGTGGACGTCCAGGTCAATCCGGCGTTCGTCTACGGCCGCTACCGCAAACTCGAGCGGGACGTTCCGCAGACGGAGTGGCCCTGCCGGGAGTGTGGCGGCAGCGGCGTTCAGCTGGGTGACGAGGGCGAAGAGCCCTGCGAACACTGTGGTGGCACGGGCTACATGTACGAGACGAGCGTCGAGCAGGTCGTTCGACCCCACGTCGTCGCGGCGATGGACGGCGACGAGGGCACCTTCCACGGAGCGGGTCGCGAGGACGTCGACGCCCGCATGCTCGGCGAGGGACGACCGTTCGTCCTCGAGGTCAAGCGGCCGAAAGAGCGCAGCCCCGACGTCGACGAACTCGAGCGCGAGATCAACGACGCCGCCGACGGTGCGGTCGAGGTCGAGGGCCTCCGGCTTGCGACCTACGAGATGGTCGAGCGCGTCAAAGAACACGACGCGAGCAAACGCTACCGCGCGGACGTCGAGTTCGGTGAGCCCGTCGACGACGCGGCGTTCGAGGACGCACTCGCCGAGCTAGACGGCGCGACCGTCGAACAGGACACGCCCCAGCGCGTCGACCACCGGCGGGCGAATCTCACCCGTACCCGGACCGTCCACGAGATCGACGGAGAGTTACTCGAGTCCACGCGCGCGGAGGTCCGCGTCCACGGCGAAGGCGGACTCTACATCAAGGAGCTGATCAGCGGCGACGACGGCCGCACGGAGCCGAGTCTCGCCGGCCTGCTCGGCGTGGACGCGGCGGTGACGGCCCTCGACGTGATCGGCGTCGAAGGCGAGGACGAGCCGTTCGAACTCGAGGAGTACTTCAGAGACTGAGACGGTCCGCTGTACCGATCTCCCGGTGCAACCGCGACGTCCTGCGGTCGTACCGCAGCCGACGTACGGTCGTCCGTCCGAACCGAGCGGCCACGCGAGAGGGCAAGGATTTTGCTCGCGGCGAGATCACTCGAGCGCATGGGACGCGTCGGCGTCGACGAGGCGGGCAAGGGACCGGTGTTCGGATCGATGTTCGCGGCTGCAGTCTACGTCACAGAGCGGAGCCACCTGCCCGACGGCATCACCGACTCGAAGCGACTGTCGCCGACGCGCCGCGAGGAACTCGCCGCGACGATCCGCGCGGACGATCGCATCCGGGTCGGCGTCGCCGAGGTCCCGACGGCCCGGATCGACGACCCGGCGACGGACATGAACGCGCTGACCGTCGACGCACACGCACGAGCGATCGACGACGCCGTCGACGGTCGCGCGGACGAGGCGGTCCGGGGACTCTGTGACGCCTGCGACACCGACGCCGATCGGTTCGCCCGACGGGTCGCCGACGCCTGCCGGACGGACGTCGACATCGAGGCGCGCCACGGTGCCGACGACGACTCGCAACTCGTCGGGGCGGCGAGCATCGTCGCCAAGGTCGAACGCGACGCGCACGTCGCCGCCATCGCCGCGGAGTACGGCGACGTCGGCAGCGGCTACCCCGGCGACCGGACCACCCGCGAGTTCCTCGAGCGGTACGTCACAGATCACGGCGAGTTACCGCCCTTCGCCCGCCGGTCGTGGTCGACCTGCGACGACGTCCTCGCGGCGGCCGAGCAGACCGGCCTCGATCAGTTCTAGAACCGCCAGCGTGCGGCGACTCTTTTATCTCCCGTCCGAAACGACGGGACGTCATGATCGAGGTCCTCGCGCTCCTCGGGTTGGCAGCCGTCGGAACCGGCGTCGTCTGGAAGGGCAGTGTCTGGCTCGAGGACGCCGCCGACCGCATCGCGACGGGCTACGGCGTCCCGGGCGTCGTCCAGGGGGCGATCATCGCCGCCGTCGGCTCGAGCATGCCCGAACTGGTGAGCGTCCTGCTCGCCACGTTGCTCCACGGCGAGTTCGAACTCGGGGTCGGGGCCATCGTCGGCTCCGCGGTGTTCAACCTCCTCGTCATCCCCGGTGTCGTGGTACTGGTCGGCGGCCAGATGGAGACGAGCCGGAGCCTGGTGTACAAGGAGGCGCTGTTCTACATGCTCGCGGTCGCCGTCCTCTTGCTTACGTTCTCGCTCGCGGTCATCTACAACCCCACCGAGAACGGTCTCCTCCAGGGAACGATGACGCGCCCGCTGGCGCTGTTCCCGCTCGCGCTGTACGGCCTCTACGTGTTCACGCAGTACCTGGACACCACGGAAGACGAGGATCGATCGGTCAGCGGCGTCGGCGTTCGGACCTGGCTGTGGTTCGGGGCCGGTCTCGTCGTCATCGTCGTCGGCGTCGAAGCGCTCGTGCGCTCTGCGATCGGCCTCGGCGAGGCGTTCGACACGCCGACGTTCCTGTGGGGGATGGTCGTCGTCGCCGCCGGCTCGAGCGTCCCGGACGCGTTCGTCAGCATCGCAGCGGCGAGAGCAGACCGGCCCGGCGTCAGCCTCGCGAACGTCCTCGGGAGCAACGTCTTCGACCTGCTCGTGGCCGTTCCACTCGGCGTCGTCGCGGCCGGCGCGCTGCCGATCACGTTCGAACACGTCGTCCCGATGATGGGGTTTCTGGTCCTCTCGACGGTCGTCTTCTTCACCGTCATGCGCACGGAGATGCTACTCACGCGGCCCGAAGCACTGCTGTTGCTGGTGATGTACGGCCTGTTCGTGGTGTGGATCTTCGCGGAGAGCATCGGCGCGACGACCGTCATTCCGACGTGAGCGTCGGCTCGCCACTCGAGCGGCGAAAACAAGAAGAGAAATCGGCCGGCGGCTACTTCTCGCCGGTCAGCAGGTACCGCAGGATGTCACCGTAGGCGGGCCGGGTGACGAGCACGCCGACCAGCACGCCGAGGATGGTGATGATCGCGAACCCGCGGAGGTCACCGAGACTCAGGACGGCCAGCGGCGAGAGGGCGATGATCGTCGTCGCCGCGGCCGCGCCGATGACCCAGAACGCCTTCCGGAACCGCGACTGGAAGACCCGCCTCGAGTTGACGTCGCCTTCGGACATCACCTCGTCGGCGATGATGATGAGGTCGTCGACGCCAGTCCCGATGACGGCGACGAACCCGGCGATGTGCGAGAGGTCGAGTGGCATCCGGATGGCGGCGGCGAAGCCGAGCAGGATGACGACCTCCGACAGCGCGGTGACGATCATCGGCGAGGCGACGCGGACGTCCGTGTACCGCAGGTAGACGACGCCGCTGACGGTGAACACCGCGAGGACGCCGATGAAAAGCGAGTAGAGCTTGAAATCGTCGGCGAGCGCGGGCTGGATCGAGTACGTCTGGGAGCTCTCGAAGTCGAGCGGGGCGCGGAGGCTGCCGGCCTGCAGGTTAACGGAGAGCGACTGTGCGTCCTGCTGGGTGGGCGTGATCATCTGGAACTGCGGGTCGTTCTCCCACTCTCCGCTGGCCATGCTCTGGCCGAGGTCGCGACCCATGCTGTGTGCATCGACGACCTCGTCGTCGACGACCGTCATGAGACAGTAGTTTGGCTGTCCCTGCTCGAAGTCGATCTCGTCGGTCTCGGGGTCTTTGATGCCGCAGTTCTGGATCCCCTCCGCGCTCGTGAATCCGAGGTCGACCATCTGCTGTTGGTACTCCTCTGCTTTCTGGTCCGACACCGTGACGGGCACGTAGTGATACCCGCCCCGTTCGTTGTACGACGCCGACCCGATCGTATCGAAGTCGTCGCGAACGAGGACGGTCTCGTTGACCTGCGTCTCGTTTTCGGGATAGTGTGCGACGACCTCGACGACGCCACGCTCGGAGAGCAGCGTCCGAAGCTCCTGGGACGTCATGTCGGGTACCTGGACGACGATGAAGTATTCGCCACCGAGCGTCTCTTCGGTCGTCACCCGACCGCCGGAGAGACCGGCCTCGTTTACCTTCGTCTCGATCGTCCGGACGATCTCCTCTCGAGTCGTCTCCGTGACGCCGTCTCTGACGTCGTCTTCGGTCGCGTCGACGTCTGCTTCCTGAAGGGCGGCGGCGAACTCCGCACGTGTGACGTTGTCGACGAACACCTCGGCGGTGTAGCTTCCACTCTCCTCGTCGTAGCGGACGATGGCGTCTTCCGGATCGACGCCGAGTTCGTCGTACAGCGTCCGTTCGACGGTCGCCGTCTGGCCGGAGTCGATCTCGAGGTCCTCTGCCGTCATCCCGACCACGGGAGCGCTGAGGCGCGTCCCGCCGTCGAGGCCGAGACCGTACTGGAGGTTGGTCAGTCCGGCCGCGTCGGTCTCGTTCGCTGCAGTGTCGTTCGCGGCGGCGGCGACGCTGTCGTCGGCGAAGATGCCGCCCGGGACGAACAGCGCGACGAGCGCAGCGCCGACGAAGACGACGAGCAAGAGCACGCGCCAGTAGTTCTTGACGAACGCGATCGGGTTCATCGGTTCACCCCCTCGAACTTGTACCAGCGAAGCAGGCTGAGGTTCAACATGTACGTGTTCATCAGGTCGGCGGCGAGCCCGACGAAGAGGATGACGCCGATCGACGCGAGCAGATCGATACCGAACGCGTACGCGGAGATCGCCATCACGAGCATCGCGGCCATCGACGTCAGCGTCATCGTGACGCCGGTCCGCATCGCCCGGTAGGTGCTCTCGTAGAAGTCACCGCCCCGTCGCAGGACGTGGTTGTTCAGCAGGATGTCCGAGTCGACCGAGTACCCGATCAGCATCAACAGCGCGGCGACGGTGCCAAGCGAGAGCGGGATGCCCGCGACGTTCATGAACGCCAGCGGAATGACGAGGTCCGAGAACGCCGAAATGACGATGGCGATCGACGGGACGAACGTCCGAAAGAGCAAGAACGCGATGAGACTCATCCCGACGAACGCGACCGCGATCCCGAGCAGCGCCGTCTGGCGGGCCTGCGAGCCGAAACTCGCCGAGGTCGACGAGACCGACTGGACGACCCCGTCGCCTCCAGCCGCCGGCTCGAGGTTCGACTCGGCCTGGTCGCGCAGCGCTTCCTGGTCGGTCGAGGTGAACTGGACGATGTACTGGTCGTCAGCTGCCTGGACCGCCTGGATGGACGCCGGCTCCTCGTCGAACGCAGCCGGAACGTCCGCTCTATCCGTCGACGTCTCGATCGTCAACTCGGTACCGCCAGTGAAGTCGATCCCGGCGTCGACTGGCGTCCCGAACGCCAGGAACCAGCCGACCAGGACGAGCAACGCGACGGCGAGAACCGCGAGCGGGACCGCCGCGAGCTGGCGATTTGTGTACCGGGTGTAGTCGATCTCCGGTACGTCGAAGTACCCCATATACGCGAGCACTTGCGGGCGGGTCAAGTAAGCCTTCTCAATTCGTGGCGTTTCGGGACGAACGTAACGAACGACCGAACCGAGCCGCACTATCCCTTTATCGCTCGAGTCCGTACCCTCGCGTATGGAATCTGCATCCGAACCAACGGCTGGCGACGTCGCGACGCGCGTCGTCCTCTCTTACCCCGAAGACCTCTCGAGGTGGGGCCGGTTCCAGGTCGAGAAACCGTCGTTTCGGGCGTTCTTGCGAAAGACGCGAGACGAGGCCCGCGAGGGCGACGTCTGGGAGGAGTTCGTCGGCGTCGGCTGCTGTGGGAACACGTTAGACGTGCCGCTGCACGTCGAGCGCGTCGAGGGCGGGCCGCGAGTCGGCGAGGAGACGGCGATCGAGTACGACGTTCGCGAAGCCTGCGACCTGCGAGGCAGCTGGCGCGTCCAGAGCGAGGGCGGGCCGAGTCGCGCCTGATTCCCGTCAGTCGGGCAGGTAGCGGACGCTCAACACGCCATCCCCACAGGAGCGGCGCACCTCCACGCGAACGACGTCGAGCCTGGCCGCCCGCGCGACCGTCTCGAGGTCCTCGAGGACGTCCGCTGCGGCGTCGTCGACTTCCTCGGGTGGCACCGACAGGACGTGGATCTCGCCGGTGCCGGCCCGCTCGGTGCGAACGAGGTCGCCGACCTCGGCGTCGGCTGCGGCGTCTTTCGACGCGACCGTCGGCTCCAGGTCGCTGTCGACCACCTCGACCTGCCGCCGCGAGGCCACCTCGATCACCTGCCAGGTGACCTCGAGCGGCGGGTCGGGCGCGACGGTCGCCTCGAGGACGTCGCGGACCTCGAGACCGGGGTTCGACGAGAGCGTGTGGATCTGTGCGGTGTCGACGTCGCGGACGACAGCGGAGTCGTCCTCCGCGTGCGTGACGACGAACGTGCCCGTCTTCTCGGTCATACTCGAACGAAGGCCGTCGACGGCTTTCGGGGTTTCGTCTCGAGGCGGCGTCACCGGGAGAGGCGGTGGACGGCGTAGATCGACAGCGCGGCGAGCACCGGCGGGACGAGGCCGACCAGCGGCGGGAGCGCGTACAGGGCGTCGACGACCGGTGCGAGCGGGCCCGTGACCTCGACTTGCTGTGCTGGCGGCGTCGAAACGACGAGTCCGACGTAGATCGAACAGATGAACGCGAAGCCGGCGAGCGCGAGGCGACGGTCGTACCGGGTGTCGTGGCCGATTCCCCGCCGGTGGCGGCGCGCGACGAACAGGATCGGGGCGAGAATCGGCATGACGGTCAACAGCCCGACGACGACGACGAACGACCGCGAGAGCGACAGCGTCGCCGACGTGTCGACGGTCTCCCCGACGAAGACGACCAGCGAGAGCAAGAAGACGACCGAGAGCAAGAGCGCGAGCATCGCGCCGACGACGGCGTACAGTTTGAACAGCCGCGAGTCGCTTCGCCGAAACGCGTACGGGACCGCACCGAAGACTCCCCTGTAGGCGTCGGTGTCGACTGCCTCGCTCATTGTCCGACGTTGGCAGTCGGCCCGAATAAGCGATGCGATACCGCCCGCCGTCGTCGAGCGCGTGACGGAACGTCTTTACTCCCGGCAGTCGGCCACTGGCACATGGACGTCGACATCGGAAACGCACTCTCGTCTGTCGCGACGCCGGGCGTCTCGCGCGAGTCGCTCGAGCGCCTGGACGAACGGGTCGCGTCGGCACACGAGCGCATCGAGGCAGGTCGCGCGGACGACGAACACGGCTACACCGCGTTGAACCTCCCGGAACGGACCGATCCGGACGAGATCCGGGCGGCCGTCGACCCCGTCGGTGACGCCGACGCGCTGATCACCGTCGGCATCGGCGGCAGCGCCCTCGGCGCGGCGACGATCACCGACGCCCTGGGGTCGGACACCGAGACCGTCTTCCTCGACAACGTCGATCCCGAGTGGGTCTCGACGCGCCTCGAGGCGCTGTCACTCGAGTCGACGGCGGTAAACGTCGTCTCCCGGTCGGGGACGACCGCCGAGACGCTCGCGAACTTCCTCGTCGTCCGCGAGGCCTTCGAGGACGCGGGCGTCGACTGGACCGAGCGGACGATCGTCACGACCGGCGAGTCCGGTCCGCTGTCGGACCTCTCCGAACGCCACGACCTGCCCCGGCTCGCGGTCCCCGACGGCGTCCCCGGCCGGTTCTCGGCGCTCTCGGCGGTCGGCATGGTCGCCGCCGCCGTCTGCGGGGCCGACCTCGAGGCGCTGCTCGAGGGCGCACGCGCGGAATCGGAGACGCTCGCGGGGTCGCTGTTCGAGTGTCCGGCCTACGCCTACGGCGCGACGACGTACGCGCTCGACCAGCGCGGCGCGTCCGCGAACGCCATGATGCCCTACGCGGAGTCGCTCGAGACCTACGCCGAGTGGTTCGCCCAGCTGTGGGCCGAGAGTCTCGGCAAGGACGACCTCGGGCAGACGCCGATCCGGGCGCTCGGCGCGACCGACCAGCACTCCCAGCTCCAGCTCTACCGGGCCGGCCCGCGGGACAAACTCGTCACCTTCGTCACGCCCCGCGAGCGCGCAGATCGCTCGATTCCCCACACCGACGTCGACGAACTCGCCTACCTCGGCGACTCGACCCTCGGCGAACTGCTCGAGGCGGAGTTCGAGGCGACAGAGGCGAGCCTCGCCGCCACCGGCCTGCCGAACGTCCGGGTCGAACTCGAGCGCGTCGACGAGTACGAACTCGGCGGCCTGCTGTACGGCATGGAGGCGGCCTGCGTGCTGGCGGGCGAACTCTACGGCGTCAACGCCTTCGACCAGCCCGCCGTCGAGTGGGCGAAGAAGGCCACGCGGGGGCTGCTCGGCGGCGGCGAGTTCGAGGAGGCCGACGCCGTCTCGGAAAAGCGGACGCTTCGCGTCGAGCGCTGACGACGACGCGTTCCGCATGCGATGACGCTTTGGGGCTACAGTCGAAAGGCCACGTATGGGTGAGACAGCACAGGTCGACGACGGCAGTCAACTCGAGTTCGACGCCGTCTCCGCGGTCGGGACCGCCCTCTCCGGGATCGCGATGGCCGGACTCCTCGTCCCGGTTCGACAGGGCGTCGACGATCCCGTCGTTTTGACCGCGCTCGCGCTCGCCGTCGTCGCTCTCGGCGTCTTCCTCGTCCGTCGACACGGTCTCCTCGAGCGGTCGACCGGCGCACCGATCGCTGCCGTCGCCAGCCTCACAGTCCTCCTCCTCTCGGGGTACGCGCTGAACCAGGGCGTGACCGGGAGCGTCGGACTGCCTGTCGTCTCGGACTCGTTCCCGCTGGTGCTCGCGGCGTTTCTCGCAGCCGGCGGTGCCGTCGGAATGGCGGTCGCCGACTACGTCGACATCTCGAGTGACGGGCTGAAACGGCGGACGGCCGCGACGGCAAGTCTGGCGCTTCTCGGCGTCGTGGGGTTGCTCTCGACGTACCTGGTCGTGTTCGTGGTGGCGGCCCCCGTCTACCTGTTCGTCGACGAACTCTCGCAGGTACAGCTGACCGCGTTGAGCCAGGTCAGTATGGCGATCAGCACGGCGATCGTCGCCGTCGGCTACCTCCGCCTGTCGGGGAAAGACCTCTCGTTTATCGACCTGCGGATGCCGACGAAACGGGACGTCGGCTGGGTCGTCGGTGGCATCGTCGTCCTGTTTGGAACGCTGTACGGGATCAGTCTGTTCCTGCAACTCGTCGGCGTCGAGAACGCAGACCACGGCACGACCGAACAGGCCGCACAGAATCCCGAGATTCTACTCGTGCTCGTGCCGGCGGCGATCTTGATCATCGGTCCGTTCGAGGAACTGCTCTACCGGAACGTGATCCAGAAGTCGCTGTACGACGTCTTCTCGCGTGGCGGCGCGATCGTCGTCGGGAGCGTCATCTTCGCGTCCGTCCACACCCTCGCCTACGGCACCGCCGGCATCGGTGCCGTCGTCGCCAGCCTCGGCGTCATCTTCGGGCTCTCGCTCGTGCTCGCGACCATCTACGAGCGGACCGAGAACCTCCTCGTGCCGGCTGCCGTCCACGGCGTCTACAACGCGCTGTTGTTCGCGAACCTCTACGTCACGTACGTCTGATCGGTAGTCGTTCGAGAGAAGACGGCCCGGACCCGGCCTGGCCGGGCCGGTCAGGTCACCGCGCCGTCACTGCGGATTCTTGCGCGCGAGGTCGGAGCCACAGATCGGACACCGATCTTTCTCCTCGTCGAACTCCCGGCCACAGCCCTGACACTGGAACCGCCAGTCGCGCTGTTCGGTGATCCCCTCGCGGGCGATGAACTCGACGTCGACGTCGAGTTTCTCCGCGACGTTTTGCATCGCGTAGTCGTCCGTGACGAGGACGCCGTCGAGTTCGAACGCCGTGGCGATCAGGCGAACGTCGGTATCCGAGAGCACCTCGAGGTCGCCGGACTCCCGTGCCGCCCGGCGGACCTTCTCGGTGGCGTCGTCGCTCGGGATGTGGATGTGCATGCCCGACCCCTCCATCGCGTCGTAGCGATAGGCGCTCTCGTCTTCGAGTTCTTCGCGGACGAGTGGAATCGTCGCAGTCTGTTCTGTCGTGTGATAGTCGTGAATAAAAGCCGACGAGTCGAGAACGTACATACCGTTACCGTTGAACGACGATGTAATCTTTCACCGCCTGCACGCGTCTGACGGGAACGAGAAAGCGGCCGGTCTCGTCGCGGTCGAAGTCGACCGATCGAGCGGGTAGCTCCTCGTCCGGTTCGACGACGAGGTCGTGGAGTTTGCCGGATTTGAGATCCATCGTGATGTTGTAGAGCAATCCGAGCTCGGTGCCGTCGGACCCCATGACGGCCTTACCCGAGAGGTTCTCGGCGAGTATGTCACTCATGCGTTTTCGTACTTACTAATCAGTATTAAACGCCACGGGCTGTCTGACGTGGGACAGACGCCGTCGTGGACGACCAGACTGTGGGCTCGAGCGGACGCGGAGTTCAGGGGCGTGACGATGGGTTTAACTGCTGGCCAACAGACAGTCCAACAAAGACCTTCTCGGGTGGTTCATTCATGTCGGACACGGACACGCGCGACCCCACATCTCTCAGAACGCCGATCGTCGCCGTCCTCGGACACGTCGATCACGGTAAGACGAGTCTCCTCGACAAGATCCGCGGCTCCGCGGTCATCGAGGGCGAAGCAGGCGCCATCACCCAGCACATTGGCGCTACCGCAGTCCCACTCGAGGTGATCTCGGGGATCGCGGGCGAACTGGTCGATCCCGACGACTTCGACCTGCCCGGCCTGCTCTTTATCGACACGCCGGGCCACCACTCCTTTACGACGCTTCGCTCTCGAGGTGGCGCGCTCGCCGACATCGCCATCCTGGTCGTCGACGTCAACGACGGCTTCCAGCCACAGACGATCGAGGCGCTCGACATCCTCCGGCGTACCCAGACGCCGTTTATCGTCGCGGCGAACAAGATCGACACAGTCCCCGGCTGGAATCCGAACGATGACACCCCGATCAAACCGACCTACGAGTCCCAGTCCGACCGCGTCCGGTCCGACCTCGACACGAACCTCTACGAGATCATCGGCAACTTGAGCGACGAGGGCTTCTCCGCCGACCTCTACTGGCGCGTCCAGAACTTCCAGCGCAACGTCGGCGTCGTTCCGGTGTCGGCGATGACCGGCGAGGGCGTCCCGGACCTGCTTGCCGTCATGATGGGGCTCTCTCAGCGGTACATGAAAGAGGAGATGGAGATCGACGTGTCGGGCCCCGGCGTCGGGACCGTCCTCGAGGTCAAAGAGGAGAAAGGCTTCGGGACGACGATCGACACGGTGCTGTACGACGGCACGGTCCGCGCCGACGACACGATCGTCGTCGGCGGTATGAACGAACCGATCGTCACCGACGTCCGCGCGCTGCTCCAGCCCCGCCCGCTCGCAGAGATCCGCACCGAGAGTCGCTTCGAGAAAGTCGACGAGGTCTCCGCCGCCGCAGGGATCAAGATCGCCGCCCCGGACCTGGCCGACGCGATGGCCGGCGCGCCCGTCCGCGTCGTCCGCGACCGCGACCTCGAGGACGTCATCATGGAGGTCGAGGCGGAACTCGCCGACATCGCCGTCGACACCGACGAGGAAGGCGTCGTCGTCAAAGCCGACACGCTGGGCAGCCTCGAGGCGATGGCCGACGCCCTGGAGGAGGCTGAGGTGCCGATCGTCCGCGCCGAGGTCGGCGACGTCGCCCCGCGTGACGTCTCCGTGGCCTCGACCGCCGACGACCACAAACAGCGCGCCATCCTCGGGTTCAACGTCGACGTCCTCGCCGACGCGAAACAGCGAGCCGAGGTCGACGACGTCCGCCTCTTTACCGACGACGTCATCTACCAGCTCATCGAGGAGTACGAGGAGTTCGTCGAGGAACTCGAGCGCGCACAGCAGGACACCATCCTCGAGAACATCACCCGGCCGGCACGCTTCCGGATCCTTCCGGATCACGTCTTCCGCCAGAACGACCCCGCCGTCGTCGGCGTCGAGGTCAACTCCGGGACGCTCCAGAACAACACGTTCGTCGTCAAGTGGGAGGGTAACGAACCCGAACGCGTCGGCCAGGTCAAGGGCATCCAGGAACAGGGCGAAGACGTCGACGAGGCCCGCGCGGGCGAGCGCGTCTCCGTCGCCATCGACGGCCCCACCGTCGGCCGCCAGATCGAGGAAGGCGAAGAACTCTGGACCGAGATTCCCGAAAAGCACGCGAAGATCCTAGAGCAGGAGCTGACCGAGGAGATCCCCGGCGACGAACTCGAGGCGCTGAACATGTACCTCGAGAAACAGCGCAAGCGCGACCCCTTCTGGGGGAAGTGAGTCCTCGCCTCGATAGTTACGACGTTCTCGCCGTCTCGGCTCGCGTTCGCCTCGACTCGCGATGCCGTCTCCCGGTCGAGAGAGGCCGCTGAAAAGCGTCGTTTCGTTACCGCGCCGTCGGCGTCACGCCCTGGTTGATCGCCTGTTTGACCTGCAGCGCCGCGCTGGCGGCCAGCCCACGGGCGACCTCGTCGCGCTCGTCGGCCGTGATGATCTCCTCGGGAGTCTCGCCGACCTCGAGTTCGGGCGAGAAGCCGGCACTGACGGGGTGGCCGATCGGCGGCTGGACGGCGACCGTCACCTGCGGTCCAGAGACGCCCTGCGAGATTTCGGAGTCGACGACGTACTCGCTGGGCAGGAACTCTCGCGTGCGGGCGGCGATACGCGAGACGTCGCGGTGAAGCGTCCGCTTCTGGTCGCGAGAGAGGTCCGGAATGTCCGCCGCGGTCCGGTGACCAGCCTGCGTCACACCCGGCAGCCCTGCGTACGGCGTGTTCCCGTTCATGAGAATTCGTTATCCTGGGTAATGGACGCGCTCGTAAAAAGGGTTCGGCTCGTGGCACTCGGTAGACAGTCACAGGATCGGCTCGCTCTCGCCGTAGACCGCCAGGACGACCGCCGTCGTGTACGTTCCCGGTTCGGCCTCGGCGGTCTCGACGCGCACTCGAGGCTCGCCAAGCGGCCACTCCCGGAGGTCGCCGCCGGCGGCGAGTCCCTCGCGAACGCGCGTCTCGACGTCCGCGGCGTCGATCTCGCCGGCGGCCTCGTAGAACAGTCCCGGCCCGCCGTCGGTCGACTGCACCCAGCCGAGGGCCGCGCTCACGCTGCTCGGGCCGGCGGCCGTCGCTCGAGCCTCGACGACCGTCAGCCGTTCTCCGGCGGGGCCGAGGTCGGGCGCGGTGCCGACGGCCTCGACGTCGGTCTCGGCGGGAACGACGGACGAGACGGCGACGAGATTGTAGTTCTCGACGCCCGCGTCGGCGAGTGCGGCGTCGTAGGAGGCCATCTTCGTCGGCGCGGACGCCGACCCCCAGACGACTCGAATCGTGCTCATGTCCGTCCGTCGGGGACCGCCGGCGTAAGGCCTTGCGATTCGCTCTCTCGTTCGTTTCCTCGCCGCTGGTGACGGTCGCCGAGACGCGCTCGAGTCTGTCCAGACTATCGTCCGATAGTATCGTACGGACCGCCGTACGGCCGTCCCGCAGCGACCGCCCGAAC
The DNA here is from genome assembly GCF_023008585.1 of Natribaculum breve. Classification (GTDB taxonomy): domain Archaea; phylum Halobacteriota; class Halobacteria; order Halobacteriales; family Natrialbaceae; genus Natribaculum; species Natribaculum breve. The sequence continues at coordinate 1,763,198 of NZ_CP095390.1, forward strand.
GTGGTCGCCGCGGAAAAGCGGGACAGCAGACCGTATCAGGCCCTCGCTCCGACCGGATAGATGTAAAGCGGTCGGCAGTCGGGCGAAGCGTCGACGAGGGTCCGCACCCGACGGTCGCGGAACGAACCGATCGCGACCGTCGAGAGGTCCAGTGCCTCCGCCTGCAGGTACACGTTCTCCCCGACGTGTCCGGCCTCCATCGGGACGTATCGAAGCCGGCCACGGTCACCGTACTCGCGAGTGGTGCGCTCGTCGACGGCGCAGATCACGACGTCGATTGCCGCTCGTCCGACCGGCTCCTGACCGACTGCGGCCGCCCGCAACTCGGCTTGCACGTTCCCTCGAGCGGACAGCGCGAGGTCGTGTGGCTCGGGTCGATACCGATACACACCGGCGTCGAGCCCGTCGACGCCGGGGTCCCCCACGACGACGTACACCTCGAGCGGATACCGGGCTCCCGCACTCGGCGCTGCCCGATACCCGCTCTCGGGATCGGTGATACCCTGCGCCGCCCAGAGCAACTGTGAGAGTTCTCGTCGCGTGATCGGGGTGCCAGCGTACTCGCGTCTCGAGCGGCGGTTCGCGATCGCCCGTTCGACAGCGACGTCGCCGTCGGTCTCGGGCGGGGGCAAGGACACGGTTTCGCTGTCCTCCTGCACTCGGAGGGGATGGTCGTCCCCGGCGCTGGCGTGTCCCCGACCGGGAAGCAGCGACGCGATACCGGCCGCGAGCCCGGACACCGTGGTCCGTCTCAGCAGTCGTCTTGGAGTCATACGATAGCATACGGCAAACCGACTGAAAGCCTTTGGCCGACGGCACTGCGGCTGCGTTCCGGCGGACGACCGTCGGACAGCGGAATCGACCGTCGAGCAGTATCTTCTCTCGCAACTGGACAGTAGATTTATCTCTCTACAGGTCAACGATCAGAACGGAAATCGCGCTCCGGGAGGCACGCGAACCGACGCGTGCCGGACGGGTGTACGTCCGAGATGCGGCAGTCGCTGATACGGACCGCTGGAAGTCCGTACCGCAGCGACCGCCCGACGAGACGCGGTCGCTGCGGAAAATAGATACAGCAGACCGTATGAAGTCGCGTCCGGAGTCGTCTCGACGAGAAGAACCGCCTCGAACGACCGACGACCGCTACCGAACCACGATGTCAAACGCGAGCACGTTCAGTGCTGGAGGAGTTCGATGAACGAATCGACCGATTCGGAGTCGGTTTCGTCGTCCCTGCCGGAGTGTCCTCGCTGTGGGACGCCCGTCGCAGACGTGACGATCACGGGACCGATGGACCAGTACGCCAGTCCCTGTGGCTGTCGAATCCACCTGGGCGAACTCGAGTCGGACGACTGACCGCCTCGAGCGGGACTCGTACGGAGACGGCTACTCGAGCAGGCGCGAATCGATCACCTCGACTCGAGCCCCCGTGCCCACCGTCGAGCGTACCGCACAGCAATAGCTTCCCGCGCCGGGACAGTAGATTTATCTCCCTACAGGTCAACGACTAGAACGGAAGCCACGCGCTACAGGACACGAAACGAAGTGTCCCGGGTGGTGTGACACCCGAGACGTGGCTTCCAACCCAGCGAGGGTTTCGAAAGCCATGCTCGGATTCGTCCTGACGGGACATAAACGTCTCGCACGGCCGACGTATCGCAGTCACGCACCGACACTGACGGGTCGATCTCGAGTTGGAGGGCGTCGATGAGCGAGTCGATCGATTCCGAGTCGGTCGACTCGGAGTCGGGCCCGGAGTCGCTCCCGCCGTGTCCACGCTGTGGCACGCCGGTCGCGAACGTGACGACCGTCGGTCCGACAGCGCAGTACGCCCGTCCCTGTGGCTGTCGAATCCCCGTGGGTGTGTTCGAGTCGAGCGACTGACCACTCGAGGGCGGTCACGACCACCACCATCCACCATTCGAAGCCTCGCTCCTCGAGTTTTCGTTCTAGACGAGGGCATCATAGAAGGCTTCCCACGGCGTTGGGTACACTCACTTCTATGGTGAAATAGCCGATATGTACGCATGCGTATTGACCGCCAGCGGTTCTGGCAATTCTGAGAGATGTTCTAAGCGCCGTGCAAGATGTACAGCGCATATCTTGCTACGGAACTTCACGGTCGAGAGTAAATCTGCTGGAGTCGTATTGGTGATTAAGTCAATAAAACGGTGACGTGATGATAAACAGAATACCAACAGCCATAAGAAAGATTCCACGGATTCGATATGGGGTCTTTCCGGCTTCAGTCAGTCCATTGTCACCCGACGTAAACGGAAAGTTGTGTATTTGGAATCCAGATTGCGGATTTTGATAAAAAACCCACCCGAAAAACGTGAGTACAATTCCGATGAATAACATCACAAAATTGACCATACCTGATTAGATACTTTGAGGACTAATCAGAGCTACGGTTGGTTATTTAGTCTACTGCAGACATCCTCTACACCTTGCACTACACTTCTGATGGGATTCAGAGAGGTTAGTAGCTGTCCCGCCATGTGATTGACCTGTATTGATCGAATTAGGGTCCGACAGCGTCGGTGCGAGAGTCGTTCGATGGCAGCTTCTCTAGACGGAACGCGAGTGAACAGCGGGTACTCGCCGACGGCCTCCTCGACGATTTCGATCTCCTCGTCGGTCAGACAATCCAGTTCGGAGACGATCTCGTCGATCAGCGCGTCGGTTGTCTCGATCTCTTCTTCGAGTTCGTCGGCCCGTGCCATGGTCTCGAGGGGGCTCTCGAGGCCGCCCCGGACGTCCTCGACGGCGGGCGGGGTGAGGTTTCGGAGTCGGTCCACGAGCGGGCTGATCTTGGCGGGATTGTGTCGTCCGGCAGGTAGCGGTCAGCCGAGCGTCAGAAACCACGCACCCTCGAGAAAACGGAGTCGAAGTCCAGAGGAGAGAGGTTACTGGTAGAAGTACCCCGCCGAGGAGATCACGTCGCTGCCGTCGTCGTCTTCGATCTTCTCGAGTGCGTTCTCGAAGTCCTCCATGCGGACGTCGGTGCGGTCGTCGCGGATCGCGAACATGCCGGCTTCGGTGGCGACGCTCTCGATCTCGGCACCGCTGTAGCCGTCGGTCTCCTCGGCGAGCGCGTCGAAGTCGACGCTCTCGTCGACGTTCATGCCCCGGGTGTGGATCCCGAAGATCTGCTCGCGGCCCTCCCTGTCGGGTTCGGGCACTTCGATGAGGCGGTCGAACCGACCCGGACGCAGGATGGCGCGGTCGAGCATGTCGAAGCGGTTGGTCGCGGCGATGATACGGACCTCGCCGCGGGCCTCGAAGCCGTCCATCTCGGAGAGCAGTTGCATCATCGTCCGCTGGACCTCGGCGTCGCCGGAGGTCTTCGAGTCGGTCCGACGGGAGGCGATGGCGTCGATCTCGTCGATGAAGATGATGGCGGGCTCGCGTTCGCGGGCCAACTCGAAGAGGTCGCGGACGAGTCGCGACCCTTCGCCGATGAACTTGCGGACCAGTTCCGAGCCGGCCATCTTGATGAACGTGGCGTCGGTCTGGTTGGCGACGGCCTTCGCGAGCATCGTCTTGCCGGTGCCCGGCGGGCCGTAGAGCAAGACGCCACTCGGCGGTTCGATACCGACCTCCTCGAACAGTTCGGGCTGGGAGAGTGGCTGTTCGACGGCCTCGCGCACCTCGCGGATCTGCTGGTCGATCCCGCCGATGTCCTCGTAGCCGACCGACGGGCTCTCGTCGATCTCCATCGACTGCGCGCGGGCGTCGGTCTCGGCGCTGAGGATCGTCTGAATGCCAAAGGAGTCGTTGACCGCGACGCGGTCGCCGGCCTCGAGTCGGTCGCGCATCCGCGGGGCGACCTCGGTCAGCACCTCCTGGTTGTTGCCGTGTTGTTTGACGACGACCTCGTCGTCGACGACGTCTTCGACCGTCGCGATGTACAGCGAGGAACTCTTCAGCGCCTCGTTCTCGCGTTCGATGCGGTCGACTTTCTCGTGGAGGGAGCGGCGTCGCTGTTCGGCGGCTTCGAGCTGTTCGGACAGCTGATCGTGGACGTCCACGATGTCGTAAAAGTGAGCGCGAAGCGCCTCGAGCCGCTCGTCGTCCGGCATGTCCGGATCGATCTCGCGGCTGGGACGGTCGGGGAGAGACGGACTTCGAGACATCCTGATATAGGCGCTAAGTCGCGGATCATAAATGTGCCTTTGGGTCCCGGACGGATTGTAGGTCACGAAGGCGATACGTCGGCCGAGAGATCGGTCAGACGAACGTACGAGGCGGACGCCACGCCGATCGCAACGGAGAACGCCGCCACCGTCGGTGACACGCCCCCGCCGTCAGTGTAGAAAAAGTACATGTCGGTGCGTCGTGACGACGGAGTATGGTCACGCATCGCCGCCGCGTCGTCCTCGCCTGTCTCGTCGTCGTCGCCCTGTTCGGTGCGGTCGCGCCGGGTGACGCCATGCCACCGCCGCGGCCGCTCTGTGACGCGTGTGGCGAGACCTTCGAGGCGACCGCCCAGGCCTACGGCGTCGACCTCGCCGTCGAGCGAAGCACCGCGACGGTGTCCCTCCAGGAGAACGGGAGCGCGACCTGGGTCGTCCGCAACCACCTCGAGGACGCACGCGGCGTCGAGGTCGAGCGGCTTCGCTCGAACGCCACCCTCCGGAGGCAGATAGCCGACAGGGCGATGTGGGATACCGACACCGTCGACGCGACGGTCTCCCCGGCGGGAGTCCTGACGATGCGCTATCGCGAGGTCGACTTCGCCGAGCCGTCGGTCGGCGGGACGCTCAGATCGGGCGAGTTCACCAGGGAGTACGGCTATCGAAATCTCGACGGGCTCGGTGCGGATCGACTCGTCGTCGTCGCACCGAACGGGAGTCGCGTCGGACGAACCGTCCCCGGTGCGACGGTGTCGGACGACGGCCGGCGGATGACGCTCACGCGACTCGAGACGGGCAGGTTCGTCACGTTCGTCCCGCGTGACGCCACACTTGGCCCCCTGTGGAGCGCACTCGCCGTCGGGTCGGTCGTCGCCCCGGTGGTCGCGCTGAACGCGCTCGTCTCGATCGTCCTCCCGACGGCGGTGGTCACGCTCCTGGTCGCCGCCGGTAGCGGCGTGCTCTCGCGACTCGAGCGGGACTGGATCGCCGAACTCGAGCCCGGACGCGTTCGGGACGCGCTGGGGTCGAGACCGGAACCGAAAGCCGCTCTGGCCGGCGTGGGTGCGCTCGCGCTGCTCGCGGGCGTTGGACTGTTACTGTTCGGTGGGTACGCTGCGCCGCTGTTCGGCATCGGCGTCGCCGTCGCGGTGCTCGGGGCGGCGCTTGGCCGGCCGTCCGTTCGCGAGCGCGTGACATATCGAGCGCTCGTCGCCGGGGCGGCGTTCGGGGCGGCCCTCGCCGTCGGCGTGACGATCGCCATCGCCGTCGGGATCACCCAGAAACGGCTCCACTACGCGCTGCTCTCGAGTCTGCCGGCGCTCGTTCCCATCTTCGTGCTGCTCCCCGCGGGCTACGCGGCCGGCCGGGGGAACCGCCTGCTCACTGCGGGGACGGTCGCCGTCGGATTCGTGCTCGCGGTCGCACCGCTCGCGTCGTTTACGTCGCCGATGGTCGGGGGTGGGTTCGTCTCCGCCCCCGTTCTCGTCCTCGGCGCTGCGATCTACGCGATCGGAATCGTCGTCGTCGGCACGCCGCTTCTCGTCGCGGGGGCGTCGCTCGCACCCGCGGACGCCCACTGATACGGACCCCCGTTCGTCCGTGTTACAGCGACCGCGTCCCGTCGGGCGGGCGCTGCGGAAAAGCGGGACAGCAGACCGTACGAGAGACGGGTCCGTTACGGCCGAACGGGCGATTCGGGTCTCCGCTTTCCGGCGGTCGACGGCCGACGAAAACGCCGGATCAAACCAGCGACGCCAGCTGCTCGAGTCGCTGCCCGTAGGTGTCGAGCGCGCGCTCGATCGGGTCGGACGTGCTCATGTCGACGCCGGCGATCCGGAGGAGGTCGAGCGGGTACTCCCGCGAGCCGCGTCGGAGGAACTCGCGGTAATCCGCGGCGGCTTCCTCGCCCTCCTCGAGAACGTCGTCGACGATGGCGAGCGCGGCGGAGATGCCCGTCGAGTACTGGTAGACGTAGAACGCCCGGTAGAAGTGGGGGATGCGCATCCACTCGCGGGCGATGCGGTCGTCGACGACCGCGGGCTCGTAGTAGCGTTCCTTGAGGTCCTGGTAGAGGCCGTCGAGTCGGTCGGCGGTGAGCGGTTCGCCCGCCTCTTCGAGTTCGTGGGCCTCGTGTTCGAACTCCGCGAAGAGCGTCTGCCGGTAGAGCGTCGAGCGCACGCGCTCTAGGAACTCGTTCAGGACGTGACGGCGGAACTGCTCGTCGTCGACGGTCTCGAGTAAGTGGTCGGTCAACAGCGCCTCGTTGACGGTACTCGCGACCTCGGCGACGAAGATCTCGTAGCTCGAGTAGACGAAAGGCTGTTCGTCTTTCGTCAACTCGGAGTGCATCGAGTGGCCGAGTTCGTGGGCCAGCGTGTACATCGAGGAGATGTCGTCCTGGTAGTTCATCAGGATAAAGGGCTGGGTGTCGTAGGTGCCACCGGAGTAGGCACCGGACTGCTTGCCGTCGTTCTCGTAGACGTCGACCCAGCGCGACTCGAGGCCGTCGGCGACGCGAGACTGGTACTCCTCGCCGAGGGGGGCGAGCGCGTCGACGATGTGCTGGCGGGCGTCGTCGTAGGGGACGTCCGGCCCTTCGTCGCCGGTCAGCGGCATGTAGAGGTCCCACATCCGGAGTTCGTCGACGTCCAGCGCCTCGCGTTTGAGTTCGGCGTGGCGGTGGAGTTTGTCCAGGTTGTCGGCGACGGTCTCGACGAGCGTGTCGTAGACCTCGACGGGGACGTTGGGGCCGTCGAGTGCGGCCTCGCGGGCGGTGTCGTAGTTTCGCGCGCGGGCGAGTTTCACGTCGGCTTTGACGCTGTTCTTGTAGGAGGCGGCCACGGTGTTGCGGACCGACTCCCACTCGTCGAAGTAGGCCTCGTAGACGCGCTGGCGGAAGTCGCGGTCGGGGCGTTTGAGCAGGTTGACGAAGTTGCTCTGGGAGATCTCGACCGCCTCGCCGTCGGGGTCCTCGACCGTCGGGAACTCCATGTCGGCGTTCGAGAGCATGTTGTACACCTCGCCCGTCGCGCCCGTGACCTCGCTCAAGTCGGCGAGCAGTGACTCGACTTCCGTCGACCGGGTGTGGGGTTTCATCCGCAACACGTCGTCGACGTAGTGGTCGTAGGTCTCGAGGTCCGATTCCGCCTCGAGCATCTCCTCGAACTCCTCGCGGGTCAGCGACTGGATCTCCGGTTCGACGAAGGAGGCGGCCGACTGGGCCTCGGCGGCCAGCGACTGGGAGCGGGCGGACATCGCCTGGTACTGCTGGTTCGTCGTGTCCTCGTCGCTTCGCATGCGGGCGTAGGAGGCGACAGTCGAGACCTCGCGCATGAGGTCGTCGCGAAGCTCGAGCACCTCGAGTAACGTCTCGGCGTCGTCGGTCGCCTGCCCCTCGTAGGCGGAGAGGTCCTCGATGCGCTCGGCGACCTCCTCGTAGGCCGCTTCCCAGTCCTCGTCGGTCGCGTAGATGCTCTCGAGATCCCACTTGTACTCCGCGTCGATCTCGGAACGGTCCGGTACGGAACTCATACTCGTGTTTCGAAACGCAACTGCTAAAGATTGCCGAACCCGAAATCTGGGAGACGGAGATTTTTGTCGGTTCCCGTCCGATACCGGCCATGAACCGCGACGACGACAGACCCGTCACGCTCGAGCGCGCGCTGGGGCGGGCGTGGTCGGACGACCGGGCGTGGAGGGTGCTGACGAGGCTGACCGAACTCGAGAATCGGATGGGTGGCTCACCTGGCGAACGGCGCGCGGCGGAGATCGTCGGCGACGCACTCGAAGAGGCCGGCGTCACCGACGTGCGAACGGACGAGTTCGCGATGCGTCACTGGGAGCGGGCGACGACCGAGTTCGCCGTCGTCGACCGCGAGGAGCCAGGCGGTGAGCGCGAGAGCGTCGAACGGTCGTTCGAGGCGATCGCGTTGCCGTACTCCGCGGCGGGCGACGTCGAGGGACCGCTGGTCGACGTCGGCTACGGCACGCCCGAGGAGATCGAGGCAGCCGGCGTGAGGGGGGCGATCGCGGTCGCGAGCACGACGACACCGCCGGGACAGCGGTTCGTCCACCGGATGGAGAAGTTCGGTCACGCCGCGGCGGCCGGCGCGGAGGCGTTCGTCTTCGGCAACCACGTCCCCGGCCAGCTTCCCCCGACCGGCGCGGTGCGCTTCGGTGACGAGGCCGCGATGCCCGGCGTCGGCGTGAGCGCGGAGACCCACGACTGGCTCTGTGAGTACGCCGACCGGGGCAGTCGTGCCCGCCTTCGGGTCGACGCGACGACGGAAAACGGCTCGAGCCAGAACGTCCACGGGACGGTCGGGCCAGACGCGACCGACGAGATCCTGCTGCTCGCCCACTACGACGCCCACGACGTCGCCGAGGGCGCACTCGACAACGGCTGTGGCGTCGCCACGGTCGTCGCCGCCGCGTCGATCCTCGCCGCCCTCGAGGACGACCTCGAGTGTCGCGTCCGGATCGCCGGCGTCGGCTGCGAGGAGATCGGGCTGCTCGGAGCCGAGGCGCTGGCGTCGCGAGTCGACCGCGAGGACGTTCGCGCCGTCGTCAACGTCGACGGCGCGGGCCGGTTCCGGAACCTGCAGGCGTACAGCCACACCTCGGAGCCGCTCGCGGAGGCGGCCGAACGCGTGGGACGCGAGTACGGCCAGCCGGTCGTCCACGAGCCGGATCCACACCCGTTCAGCGACCACTGGCCGTTCCTCCGTACCGGCGTCCCGTCGCTGCAACTCCACAGCGAACCGCCGGCGGGCGGGGAACGCGGCCGCGGCTGGGGACACACGGCGGCCGACACGCGGGACAAGGTCGATCCGCGGAATCTCCGCGAGCACGCCATGCTGACGGCGCTGCTGGTGTGGGAGCTGAGTCGACTCGAGGTCCCCCGGATCGACGAGGACACGCTGCGAGCGGCGCTGCAAGAACAGGAGTACGAACCGGGAATGCGGGCGGCGGGGATCTGGCCCGAGTCGTGGGACTAGGCCGAGCGTCGCTACGTCTCGACGGCGACGGCCGTCCTGACGACTCGAGCGAGTCCGAGGACGGCGACGAACGTGCCCGCGAGGACGAACCCCGCGAAGAGGACGACGCCGAGGGCGGTCGCACCGAACGCCGAGTGGGAGAGCAGCGGGTCGACGAATCGACTGCCGACGAAGACGACGAGCACCCCGGCGGCGATGCGGATCGCGCCGCGCCAGTAGGCACCGTACTCCTCGGGCGACAGGTCCATGTCCCGACGTGTGTCGCGCGTCGGCAAAACGGTTTCACTCGGCGATGCCCTCGCGGATCTCTCGCGAGACGCGCGCGCCGGTCGTCCGGTCGATCCGTCGCCGTTCGAATATCTCGCGTGCGCTCGCGGCCGCCGCCGGATCGGCGTCGAACTCGAGGTCGGGGTACGCGACGCGCGTCAACACGAGCGGTTCGGCCGGGGCCGGCGGAATCCCCTCGTGGCCGGGAAGTTGCGTCGGCGAGAGCGCACGATCGATCTTCTCGAATGGGGCGTCGCCGGTCCCGACGGCGTGAGCGAGCGAGACCAGTCGACGAACGAGTTCGCGGGCGAACCCGTCCGCATGGACCGTCACGACGAGGTAGTCGCCGTCGCGGCGCGCCTCGAGGTCGGGCGATCGCTCGGTGTTCGCGTCGTCCGGCGTGAGGTTGTGAAAGTCGTGGGGGCCGGAGAGAGCCTCGAGTGCGGCGTCGAAGCGGTCGTCGTCGACCGTCGCGGCGAGCGTGTGGTCGGCGTCGGTGGCGGGAGCGTAGAGGTGGTAGACGTACTCGCGTCGGGCGGCGTGGTGGGTCGCGTGGAAGTCGGCGGACGCGTCGGCGGCCGCCCACGCGCGGATCGCCGCCGGGAGTTCGGCGTTGAACGCCCGCGGCGAGAGCCAGTCGGGGGCCTCGAAGGCGACCGTCTGGGCGACGGCGGAGACGCCCGCGTCGGTTCGCCCGGCGGCGGCGTACCCCGCCGGCTTGTCGCCGGTGAACACCTCGAGGTCACGGAGCGCGTCGAAGAGCGCGTCCTCGACGGTCGGAACGTCCGGCTGGCGTTGAAATCCGTAGTACGGCGTGCCGTCGTAGGCGATTCGGAATGCCCGCATCGACATCGGTTCGATCCAGGGCGTCGGGGCGGTTATACTCTCGGACGGCGCTACCGACGCCTCGGTCGGCCAACAGAAGCGACGCCGGTCGAGGGGCCGCGGGAGCCGCTCGTCAGTCCGCGGAACTGCTCTGGCTCCGGCGTTCTCGCTCGAGTCGCCGGCAGCCGGAGACTAGCTGGTCGGGGAGGGAAGTCGCGTTCTCGTGTAACGCCTCGAAGATCACCGCGACTTCGTCGAACTGCGGACCGCGAGACGCGACCAGCGGGTCGGCGTCCCACTCGACGTACCCCGCGTCTGCGAGCATCGGAAGGTGGGTGTGGTACAGTTCGCGTCGGAGTGTCTCGAGATCGCGCGGATCGTTCGGGTTCATCGCGCTTCCCGGTAGCGGGACGGCATCGTCGGCTGGAACGTCCAGGAGAGAGACGATCAACTGGCGGCGTGGTTCGGCCGAGACTGCGCTGAACGCGCGATTCCATCTTCGAATGACGCGTTCGCCATCTCGGAGCTGAGCCATCGTCATCGCCCCCGTATTGTGCCCCGTTCTCATTAAGATGTTGGCCTAACGATAGGATAGTTGATTAGTATCGTTCGGCTGTATCTCCCGCCCTGTCGAGCGACGGGAAGAGAAAATCCCGGGCCGTGACGGGGTAATATCGTCAATCACCTGCATACTCCGGGGAGGTGGCCTTCCCCGCAGGTGCTGGAGTGAGTGTACTATGGGCGAGTCCAACGGACGGGAAGGAGAGTCACACGAGAACGTTCGAAACGTCGTCTTCGTCGTCCTCGATACGGCGCGAGCGACGAGCGTCGACGAGGTGAACGCGCCGGGCGAGCGAAACGCGACGGGGTACGGAACCGACGAGAGTCGAGCGATGCCGACGCTCGCCTCGCTGGCGGCCGAGGGGACCGCCTTCGAGCGCGCGTTCGCGACCGCGCCGTGGACGGTCCCCTCACACGCCTCGCTGTTCACCGGAACCTATCCCTCGGAACACGGCGCACACGGCGGGCACACCCGCCTCGGCTCGAACCACCGGACGCTCGCGGAGGCGTTTTCCGACGCCGGCTACGAGACCGTCGGCGTCTCGAACAACACCTGGATCACCGAGGAGTTCGGCTTCGGCCGCGGGTTCGAGACGCTGCGCCGTGGCTGGCAGTACGTCCAGTCAGACGTGGACATGGGAACCGTCGTCCGGGCCGAACACCTCGAGGCGAAACTCGAGGCCGCCCGAGATCGACTCTTCGAGGGCAACCCCGTGGTCAACGCGGCGAACCTGCTCTACAGCGAGGTGATAAAGCCCCAGGGCGACGACGGTGCCGACCGGACGACGACCTGGATCGCAGACTGGCTACGGAACCGCGAGTGCGACCGACCGTTCTTCCTGTTCTGTAACTACATCGAGCCCCACGTCGAGTACGACCCGCCGCGGGCACACGCCGAACGGTTCCTCCCGTCGGACGCGAGTTACGAGGAGGCGACCGCGATCAGACAGGATCCCCGCGCCTACGACGTCGGCGACTACGAACTCGGCGAGCGCGAGTTTCGACTGCTCCGTGCGCTCTACAGGGGCGAACTCGCCTACGTCGACGAACAGCTCGGCCGCCTCCGGGACGCACTCGAGTCGGCGGGCGAGTGGGAGGACACCCTGCTGGTCGTCTGTGGCGACCACGGCGAGAACGTCGGCGAACACGGCTTCTTCGGCCACCAGTACAACCTCTACGAGACGCTGTTGCACGTCCCGCTCGTCGTCCGTGGCGGCCCGTTCACCGACGGCGGACGCCGGAGCGAACTCGTGTCGCTGCTCGACCTCCCGGACACGCTCCTCGATACGGCTGCCGTCGACGATCCGGCGTTTCGCGACCAGAGCCGGGGACGGTCGGTGCACCCGGACGCGAGGAGCGATCCTCGAGACGCGGTCTTCGCCGAGTACGTCGCACCCCAGCCGTCGATCGAGCGCCTCGAGGCTCGCTTCGGCGATCTGCCCGAGCGCATCTACGAGTTCGACAGACAGCTCCGGGCGATCCGCACGGCCGAGTACAAGTACGTCGTCGGCGACGGCGAGTTCGAACGACTCCACCGGACGACGACCGACCCACTCGAGACGACCGACGTCGCCGACGACGAACCGACGGTGCGGGCCGACCTCCGGGAGCGACTCGAGCGTCGCTTCGAGGGCTTAGAGAGCGCGGCGACCGAGGGAAGCGTCTCGATGAGCGAGTCGACGGCGGACCGACTCGCGGACCTCGGCTACCTCTAGTCGGTCGACGCGTCGTCGAACGTCGTCGGAACCCACTTCCGGATCGAATCGTCGGTTTCGTCCATCCACGCGACGAGTCGTTCCTCCAGGTCCCGTTGCACCTCGGCGTAGCCGGGGTGGTCGATCAGGTTCTGGAGTTCCGCGGGATCGGCCTCGAGGTCGTACAGTTCGTTTCGATCGGGGCCGTTGTAGACGAACTTGTACTCGTCCGTGCGGACCATCCGCTGGCTGTAGAGGCCGAACTCGTCGCCGTGGTACTCCGCGTAGATGGAGTCGCGCCAGTCGTCGGGTCGATCACCCTCGAGCAGCGGGACGAGGCTGCGGGCGTCGACGTCCTCGAGAGGCTCCGCCTCGCCGATCTCGAGGAACGTCGGCGCGAGGTCCTGGAGGAGAACCGGTGCGTCGCAGGTCGTACCTTCCTCCGTGACGCCGGGCCAGCGCACCTGCAATGGAACGTGGTACGTCTCGTCGTACATCAGCGGCCCCTTGTTGAACTGGCGGTGGTTGCCGACGAGGTTGCCGTGGTCCGAAGCGTGGACGACGACGGTGTCCTCGGCGAGTCCGTGTTCCTCGAGGGCCTCGAGGATCCGCCGTACCTGCTCGTCGATCATCGTCACGAAACCCCAGTACTTCGCGATTTTCTCAGCCCACGTCGCCCAGTCGAAGTCCCCGACGCCGCGGTAGTCGACGTACTGCTCGTGGACGGCCGGCTTCCCGTCGAACGTCTCGGCGTAGGTGTCCCATGGATCGATCTCGTCGGGATCGTACATCGAGGCGTACGGCTCCGGGACGACGTACGGGTGGTGTGGCCCGTAGAAGTCCGTCCGGTGGAAGAACGGACCGTCACCTTCGGCGTGGCGTTCGATCGCCTCGATCGTCAGCTCGGTGAGAAAGTACGCTCGAGTCGCCTTTACCGAAGCAGACGTTTCCGCCGCGACTAGCGTACCAGTGCTGGTGTAATTCTCGTCCGTGAGCACCTCGTCGTCGATCGGCTCATCGATCCTCTCGCGGTACTCACGGTACGCTGTGTCGATGGCATCGTGGTGTTTGTCGCTGCCACCGAGGTACTCGAAGCCGAAGTCCTCGGGGGGTGGGCCGCCGTCCTGGTCCTCGTCGTCTTCGTTCGGAGCCTTGCCGACGTGCCACTTGCCGACGTACGTGAGGTCGTAGCCGGCGTCGTCGAGGTGCTCGGAGAACGTCGGTACGCCCGCCGGGAGGTGATCCCGGATCGCGTCCGCCTCGTGGCTGTTGTTCAACATCCCGTGGTTGTGGGGGTAGAGCCCGGTCAACAGCGACGCACGGGCGCTGGTACAGATGCTGATCGGCGTGAACGTCCGTTCGAAACGCGTCCCCTTCGCCGAGAGGCGATCGAACGTCGGGGTTTCGACCGGCGGTCCGTCGGGCGCGGTACACTCGTACCGTTCCTGGTCGGTGAGCAGCAGTAACACGTTCGGGCGACTGTCGACCATCGGGCGTCGTACACCGCCCCGACGGATAACGCTACTCCCGACTATCGTCGCGCTACGGTGCCTCGACGGTGATCGACTCGCCGTCGACGATCGTCACAGTGTGCTCGTACGCGGTAAACGACACCGTCCCACGTCGGCGTTCACCCGTCGACCGGCGTGCAAAAAGCGCCTCGAGTGCGTCCAGGTCGACCCAGGTGTAAAGCGGTTCGACCTCGAGCGGTTCGTACCCGGTCATCGTCGCGATCGCGTCGGCGAGGGCCGTGACGAGTGAATCGTCGGTCGCCGGGTCGTAGGACGTACGATAGACGCTCGCGTCGCCGTCCTCGTCGAGCGCGTCGACGGTCGTCGGTTCGGCCTCCTCGCTCACGTCGTCGGTCACGCGTTTTCCCACCCCGGGTCCGGGAGTGCAAACGGCGTCTGAGTTCGTCCCATCGTAGACGACGATACCAAAGCTACCGGCGAAAATTACGTTAGTGCGTCTAGGTAGAACCCGTTTATCAGTGAAGGCGTGTCGACGGTGTCACGACGGGCCGTCCTCGAGTGCGACCGTGTTGCCGACCAGCCGCGAGAGCGCACGCCTGAGACGCCGGGAGACCGCTCGCTGGCTCACGTCGAACTCGTCGGCCAGTTCCGACTGCGTGACCCCCCTCGGCTCCTCGAAGTATCCCCGTTCGTACGCGGTGTGGAGCGTCTCGCGCTGGTCGTCTGTCAGCCCGTACCGCTCGCCGCTTCGGGCGTCGCGAACGGTGTAGACGCGCTGGAGCGTGATCGGAACGTCGTTTTGCTCGCAGTATCGCTGGAACCGGCGGATCCCGGCGCGGTCGGTAAACCGGAGTTCGAACCGCCAGCCGTCGGCGGTCCCGCGTCCATCGAGGATCGTCGCCCCGCTCGCGGCGATCCCGTGAACGAACCCCTCGACCGACGGGTTCCACCGCGCCTTGTACAGTCGCATCGAACCGACTCGAGCCAGTTTCTCGAGCGAGCGAACGGCCTGCGTCTCGAGGAGCGCTCGTTCGAACGCGTCGAAGTCTCGAGCGTCCCAGACGCAGAAAAACGGGACGATCCCCTCCTCTGCGGGGATGATTCGTTCGAACTCGATGCGGATGGCCGGGTCGACGTCGATCGTCGTCCCGAGCGGGAAGCCGTCGACCGGAAGCCAAAATTCCGCGATCGTCGCCATACCGCACCTATACCGACGGCGGAAAAGTATTCAGGGGGTATCCGAGCGACGCCGACCGGCGTCGTGACACCACGATCGATTCGCCGTCGCGATCACGCTGTGAAGTCGTCGAACGTCGGCCGATCGCGATCGCCTGGGAACTCGTCGACGGGAACCTGGACCTGGTCGCCCGCGTCCATGTCCTTGACCGTCACCTCGTCGTTTTCGAGGTCGCGCTCGCCGACGATCACCGTCGTCTCGGCGTTGATCGAGTCGGCGTAGTCGAGTTGCGCGCCGAACGAGCGGCCCGCGACGTCTGTCTCGACGACGTGGCCGCGGTCGCGAAGCTCTCGCGTGATGCGGGCCGCCGTTTCTCGCGTGTCACCGACCTGGAGGACGTAGTAGTCGGTGGCGATCTCCTCGTCGGGCCAGACGCCCGCGCGCTGGCACAGAAGCGACAGTGTGGCGTGTCCCGGCGCGACGCCGACCGCCGGCGTCGGCTGGCCGCCGAACTGTTCGATCAGGTCGTCGTACCGTCCGCCACCGAAGACCGAACGAGAGACGTCGCCAGCGGAGTCGAAACACTCGAAGACGACGCCCGTGTAGTAATCGAGGCCGCGAGCCGTCTCGAGCGAGATCGTACAGTACTCGCGAGCGCCGAAGTCCTCCGCGGCGGCGAGGACGTTCCGGAGGTTCTCGACCGCGCCGGTCACGCGCTCGCTGTCCGCGAACTCGACGACTGCGTCGAGATCGCCCGTGGCGATGAGGTCGTCGAACTGGGCCGCCTGGTCGACCGAGAGGCCGGCGTCGACGAGCAGGTCGTGGTACTCCGCTCGCTCGATCTTGGCGGACTTGTCGACGGCGCGAATCGCCGCCTCGGTGTCGACGTCGGCGTCGAACGTCTCGAGGACGCCGCCGAGGATGTCCCGGTGGGAGACCCGGAACTCGAAGTCCTCGCCGGTCAGACCGAGCTCCGTGAGGGCGTCGGCCGCCCAGGCGAGGACCTCGGCGTCGGCTTCGGGTTCTGCGGAGCCGAAGATGTCGACGTTCGTCTGGTAGAACTCGCGCTGGCGACCCTGCTGGACCTGTTCGTACCGCCAGAACGGCCGGGTCGAGAACCACTTGATTGGCTTCGAGAGCTCCTGTTGTTTGGCGACGACCATCCGGGCGACGGTCGGCGTCAGCTCCGGCGTCATCGTCACGTGGCGGCCACCCTGATCCTCGAAGTCGTACAGTTCGTCGACGATCTCGTCCCCGCTCTTGTCGGTCCACATCTCGGCGCGCTCGAGTGCGGGCGTGGCGATCTCGCGAAAGCCGTATCGGCGGGCCGTCCCCTCCAGGACGTCGGTCGTGGCCCGCCGAGCGACCATCTCGTCGGGATAGAAGTCACGGAACCCCTTGATGCGGTCGTACATGGCCGTCCGTTCGAGCACGGCACACTTCTATGTGTCCGTTCGGTCGAACGACGCCCGCGTTCGCTACCGGACGCCGGTCACGTACGTCTGCTCGTGGTCGGGGAACAGCTCGGTGATTGCGTCCCGGCCGTCCTTCTCGGCGATGATCGCACGCAGTTCGGCCTCGTAGTCCGCCCGCGTGATCTCCTCGCTCGGACCGACGGTCACGTCGAGCGTCGCGTCGACGAGTCGGTCGACGGCGCTGCGACCGAAGCCCGACAGCGGCGCGATGTAGTCGACGTCGTGTCGATCCTCGAGGCTCTGGGCCTGCGCCCGCGAGACGGTCGGGACGCGGTCGTCGCGACGGGTGCCGTCGGCGACCGCGTCGAACCCCGCCTGGGCGACTCGCTCCAGGGCGTGCTGGTGGACGAGCTGGATGCCGTTTCGCGGGAAGCCGTCCTCGCGAATCCGGTCTGCGGCTTCGGCCGCGACGTCCGGGTCGAGCTCGAGAAGTTCGAAGTCGAACCCGGTCGCTGCCGCCGTTTCGCGGGCGTGTTTCCAGTCGTCGGTGACGCCGAAGTGGGCCGTCGTCAGGGTGACGTCGTAGAACTCGTCTAACAGTAACGCCGCGAGCGTCGAGTCTTTCCCACCGCTGTATAACAGCCCGAGTCGCATCAGCGCCGCCGGATGTCGAAGCTCTTTTTCTCGGGCTTCAGCTCGTTGAGCAGCTGTTTCATCTTCTCGTCGTCGATCTTGCCCTGGAGGCGACCGCTCTGGGCCAGCGCGACCACCTGGCGCTCGACTTGCTCGCCGAACTGGGGCTTGCTCATCTTGACGGTGTTGAGCCGTTTCCGGGCGTCGTCGGTGAGATACTGGCGCAACAGCGCCTGCTTCTGGGCTTCGGCCTGTTGCTGTGCCGCCTCCTGGGCCTCGTCGCTCTCTCGCTGCTGGGCCTGCTCCTGGAGCTGTTCCATCTTCTTTCGACGGAGTTCCTCGAGATCGTCGTCGTCGGGACGTCCACTCATGGTTCCGTGTTGTCTATCGCAGGGGAAAATGATTACGGACGACCGGCCGAACGCGGCCCCGATAACGGCGGTCGTCCGTCCGTTCCAGCCCGAGCGTGGTCCCGGGTCGTGGCGGGGAACGGATACACTCGTCGTCGTGACACGGGGATCTCACGGTGGTGGCTGTGACTGATTGCCGACGAAACCGCACGACGGTTCTCGGTTGCTGCGGGACAGACTCACAGCCATCGTTATCGCAGTCGCGTCGAAGACGAGAAAAAATCGCCTACGCGTAGCGTTCGAGTTCCGGACGGTCGAGCTCCTCGAGGACGTCGCCAGCGGTGTCGTCGAGCAGACTCTGTCCCTCGGCGGTGACGCGGCGACCCTCACCCTCTGCAGTCTCGACGAGGTCTTCCTCCTCGAGCTGCTGGAGGATGGTTCGGATGGCGTTTCGCGAGCCGTCGGCGCGACGGTCGGGAGCGACGCGGTACCGGTTCGAACCGTCTTTCGACCCGCCGTACTCGGTGGCGAGGCGTTCGACGCCGACGGGCCCGCTGTCTGCGACCTTGCGCAGGAGGCTGGCGGCACGAACGGCCCAGAAGTCGTCCTGTTCGGGGGGCAGTTCACGGTCGGCACCGGTCTTCGCGAACTTGGCCCACTCCGGTTCGTCGAGTCGATCCTCGAGTTCCTCGGCGAGCGCCTCGATGAGCGCGTCCGCCGGAACGTCGTACATCGTAGCCATTGGCGTTTCGTTCCCTTCCGCGGCATTTAAGAGCATCGTTGTCCGCTCGAGCGGCCCGCTCGCGTCCGTCACTCGTCCACACGCGTCGTCGCCCGCTGGCGTCGCGTCGACGGCGTTCCGGTTCGTTTTTCGCGCTGGCTCCGGAACGTCGGGTATGGACGAACGCGCCGCGCTGGCGCTCCTCGAGCGCGACCTCGACCCGGTCGGTGACGACGCCGCCGTCGTCGACGGGCAGGTGATGACGACGGACATGCTCCACGAGCGGACCGACTTTCCGGCGGGAACGACGCGCTACACCGCGGGGTGGCGGGCAGTCGGCGCGTCGCTGTCGGACGTGGCGGCGATGGGGGCCGACGCGACGGCTGCGGTCGCCGTCTACGCCGCCCCGACGTTCGACGACGAAGAACTGCTCGCGTTCGTTCGCGGCGCACGCGACGTCTGCGAACTCGTCTCGGCGTCGTACGTCGGCGGCGACCTGGACGACCACGACGAGTTTACCGTCGCGACGACGGCGCTCGGCGACGCGACCGACCCCGTCTTCAGAAGCGGCGCACGGCCGGGCGACGTCGTCTGCGTCACCGGCACCCTCGGACGAAGCGCCGCCGCCGTCGACCTGTTCGACCGCGGCGAGGTGAAGCGGGCGAACGACCTCTTCCGGTTCGAGCCTCGCGTCGACGCCGGGCTGGCGATCGCCCCCCACGCGACGGCGATGATGGACTCGAGCGACGGGCTCGCCCGGTCGCTCCACCAGCTCGCCGAGGCCTCCGGCTGCGGGTTCGCCGTCGACGCCGACCGGGTGCCGATCGACGAGACCGTCCGCGAGGTCGCGACCGACGACGCCGAGGCGTTCGACCGCGCGACGACGTTCGGCGAGGACTTCGAACTCGTGTTCACGGTTCCAGAGGGCGCTCTCGAGGAGGTTCGTGCGGACGCAGACGTCCCGATCTCGGTCCTCGGTTCGGTCGTCGAAGACGGCGTGACGATCGACGGCGAACCGCTGGCCGATCGGGGGTACACGCACGGGTAAAATCCGTCCTCGCCGTCTCGCCGTTCGGATCGATATCCGGTGAGACGGTCGACTCGAGTAGTTCTGATGTGTGCGTTACGTCCGCGTTCGATCAGTTGGCGCATCTCAGCCGACGATCTCGATCGGCACCGGCATGAAACAGAGGACGCCGAAGGCGAACGTAACCACTCCGAGCAGGATCCGACCCGTGTCGAGATGGTCGTCGTCGACCGGTCTCGCCGGTCCCGCCGCGGCGATGAGCGCGGCGAACAGCCCCCAGAACACCCAGACGAACACGGAGTTGCCGCTGTAGTCGGCGACGTAGTAGAGGTAGCCGGCGAGTCCGAGCAGGACGCCGGGGACGAGCGCAGCGATCGTCTCCTGGAGGTCGCCGACCATCGCCCGCAGGATGTGGCCGCCGTCGAGTTGTCCCACGGGGATCAGGTTGAGGAACGTGACGAACATGCCGACCCAGCCGCCGATGACGACCGGGTTGACCGCCTTCGCCGGATCGTCGCGGTACAGCGACTGGTCGAACGCCGACGCGAGCAACTCGAGCAGGGGCGGATACCCCAGCCGGATCTGGATGGAGTTGGGGTCGTTGACGACCGACTGTGGGGCGGTCACCGGATCGAGGTGCAGTCCGACGACCGTGACGAGGACGGTCGCGACCAGCCCGGCGATCGGACCGGCGACGCCGATGTCGAAAAGCGCCTTCCGGTCGGGCATCCGGCCTTTCATCTTGATGACCGCACCCATCGTCCCGATGAGCGTCGGCACCGGAAGGAAGTACGGCAGCGAGGCGTCGACCCGGTGGTACCGGCTCATCACGTAGTGGCCCATCTCGTGGACGCCGAGGACGCCCAGGATCGCGACGGTGAAAGGCCAGGCCTCGAGCGCCGCTCCGACCGGGTCCTCGAGCGGATTGACGTAGTACCACTGCGCGCCGGCGAACAGCGTCGAGAACACCGTCGCGACGAACAACACGACGTTCGTCCACGGGATGCCGTCGATGCCGACGTCGGTGGGTTCGGCGACGAGGACGAACTCGCCGTGGCGTCTCGTGAGCTGGACCTCGTAGCCCGCATCGCGAAACGTCGGCCAGAGCTCCTCCATCGCCGACTCGGGGGCCAACAGCGGATCGCCGTAGTAGAGCAACTGTTCGCCGTCGGTTCGGGTCTCGTAGACGGCGAACACCGACTCGATCGTCTCGAGTGGAGGGCCGGAGTCGGGTGCGTCGGCGTCGTCCATCGTCAGTGATTACTCGTCGCGAGGTATAAATCGACTGCCGTAGCGAGCGTCACGGTACCAGCTGTCAGCCCTGTCGGCACGAAAAGAACGAGGACGAGGGTGGACGAAACGACAGCTCTCAGGCGGGTTCGACGCGCCACGTGGTCGCGCTCGTGTACGACCACTTCTCGATCTCGAGGTCGGTCGCGGAGTCCGACAGCTTCACCATGAGCGCGCCGATCTCTTTCGGGGACAGGCCGACGTCGTCGGCGATGAACTTGCCCTTGAAGTAGAGCTCTCCGTCTTCGACGCGTTCGCGAAGGTAGCGTTTCAGGCGGCGTTCCTTGCTTTCAGTGGAGGGGGAGGCTGTCGTGCTCATCGACGGTATCACCTCGTCGCCACGATCTGTTATAAAGGAAGGATGGTTAGTCACGTTTCGATTGCATTCAGGAAAACGGAGGGAACCAAACCGTTCGACACCCTCCGTGTGACGACGTTTTAATACCGCCTCAGATAGCTCGAGACGTTTTAGAACCGGTGCTAATCGATTATCTCTGCCTCCCGATGCGAGCCGGAATCGACTCGAGTGCGGCGTCGAAGAGCCGACGGACGGTCCGGAACGTGCCGATCAGGCTCGTTCGTGAACCCAGAACTCGTCGTCGACCGTGACCTCCTTTTTGAACAGCGGCACCTCGTCTTTCAGGCGATCGATGCCGTCCTCGACGGTTCGAAACGCCTCGCCCCGGTGTCCGGCGAGGACGACGACGAAGACGATGTCCTCGCCGTCGCGGACGACGCCGGTCCGGTGGAACAGTTCGACCGCGTACACCCCGTCGCGGTCCTCGAGGTCCGTCCGCAACGACTCGAGTCGTTCGTCGGCGACCCCCTCGTACTTTTCGAACTCGAGGTACTCGGTTCGGGCGTCGTCGGTCGAGTCCTTCGCGCGGACGCGACCGGTGAACGTCGCGATCGCCCCCGCCCGGTCGGCGTCGGGAGAGCGCTTGACCCGGGCGACGAGCGACTCGAGCGTCTCGTGTGGTTCGGCATCTTCGAGCGTCTCGACGATCGCCTCGAGGTCGAGGTCGGCGGGCGTCGGGACGGTCGCGACGGTCGAGCGGGGACGGTCGTCGCTCTCGCCGACGAGGACCGTCGGGTACCGCAACGACTCGACGCCGACGACGACGGCGTACGCGCAGTCGCCCGCGAACGTGTCGAGCGCGTCGGACACCGAGAGGTCGGTGCCGGTGGCGGTCCAGTCGCCGTCGGCACCGAGGTCGTAGGTGACGTCGCCGCCGGGGGTGATCGACGGATCCCGTAGTTCCGGCGTCCCGTCGGCGATGGTCGCGTCGTACCAGATCACGCCGACGCGACCCTCCCGGGAGAGGCGGTCGACGATTCGGTCGGCGGTCCGCTCGAGTGCGTCGTCGGCCACGTCGCGGCCACAGATTCCGAGTACCTTCATGTGCGAAACGTGAACGGCTCACGGCTTGTAGCTGTCGCCGCCGAGTTGGCAACCCTTAAGATTGCAACCCGGTTAGACCGCGGTAGTATGAAAGTGGTCGTCTCCATCGGCGGGAGCGTGCTCGTGCCAGAACCCGGTGCAGGCCGGGTCGCCGAACACGCTGCCGTCGTCGAAGACCTCGTTGCGGATGGCTGTCGGGTCGGTGCCGTCGTCGGGGGCGGCGGCGTCGCCCGCGAGTACATCGGTGCCGCCCGCGACCTGGGTGCGAACGAGATCGAACTCGACCAGCTCGGGATCGACGTGACCAGACTCAACGCCCGCCTGCTCATCGCCGCACTCGGCGAGGAGTCGGTGACGGCCCCGGCGCTGGACTACGAGGAGGCCGGCGAGGCGCTCCGACGGGGGAACGTCTGCGTCATGGGGGGCGTCGCTCCCGCCCAGACGACCGACGCGGTCGGTGCCGCACTCGCGGAGTACGTCGACGCCGACCTCCTCGTCTACGCCACGAGCGTCCCCGGCGTCTACAGCGACGACCCGAACGAGACCGACGACGCGACGAAGTACGAGGAACTCTCCGCGGGCGACCTCGTCGACGTCATCGCCGGCCTCGAGATGAACGCCGGGTCGTCGGCTCCGGTCGACCTGCTGGCGGCGAAGATCATCCAGCGGTCGGGCATGCGGACGATCGTCCTGGACGGCACCGATCCCGAGCGGATCGCCCGCGCGGTCCGGTACGGCGAACACGACGGCACCGACGTCATCCCGGAAGGCGTCGGCGAGGAACCGACCTACTGGGCGGACGATGAGTGACGACGACAGCGGAGACGACCGGCCCGACGCCGAGAGCCCGTACACGCTCCAGCGCGAGGGCAGCGACGCCCACCACGCCTTCTGGGCCGACGACGTCGCCGACCGGGTCGAGAAGCGGGCGAGCGACGACGAACCGATCGTCATCAAAGGCGGCATCTCGCCGTCCGGCGTTCCCCACCTCGGCAACGTCAACGAGATCATGCGCGGCTACTTCGTCGCCGAAGTGCTACGCGACCGGGGACACGAGGTCCGGCAGGTGTTCACCGCCGACGACCGCGATCCGCTCCGAAAACTCCCGCGGACGCTCTGTGACCTCGAGGGGAACCTCGTCGACCTCGGCGACGTGGACGCGGGCGCGCTCGGCCGGAACCTGGGTGCACCCTACACCGACATTCCGGACCCGTTCGGCTGCTGTGACTCCTACGGCGACCACTTCTCGACGATCGTCCAGCAAAGCGCCGACGCACTCGAGGTCCCGATCGAACTCGTCTCGAACACGGAACTGTACGAGTCGGGCGACCTCGAGGACGTCACCCGCTTTGTCCTCGAGAACCGCGAGCGCGCACGCGAGGTCCTCGCCGCCTACCAGGACAAGGTCGACGAGGACTACGTCCCGTTCAATCCGATCTGTGAAGCGTGTGGGAAAGTCACCGAGACGGTGACGGACGTCGACCTCGAGGCGGGGACGGTCGACTACCGCTGTACGGACATGGAGGCCGGCGACCGGACGATCGAGGGCTGTGGCCACGAGGGAACCGCCACGTTGCGCGAGGGCAAACTCCCCTGGCGGTTCGAGTGGCCCGCCCAGTGGCAGGTACTGGGCGTGGACTTCGAGCCGTTCGGGAAAGACCACGCCGAGGGCTCCTGGCCCAGCGGCGAGGACGTCGCGCGAAACGTCCTCGGGATCGAGCCGCCGGTGCCGATGGTCTACGAGTGGTTCACCCTCGACGGCGAGCCGTTTTCCTCCTCTGCGGGCAACGTGATCCTCGTCTCGGACGTCCTCGACCTCGTCGAACCCGAAGTCCTGCGGTACTTCTTCGCGAAAGACCCCTCGAAGGCCAGGGACTTCAGCGTCGAACGCCTCGACCAGCTCGTCGACGAGTTCGACCGCTTCGAGGCGATCTACTTCGGCGAAATCGAGACGAGCGACGACGAAGAGGCGTTCGCAGAGCGCGTCTACCCGTTCGTGGTCGAAGAGCCCAGAGAAGAACGGATCCGCCTGCCGTACACCTTCGCCGCGGTGCTTGGAATGACCGACGACCCAGACCTGCGCGAGGAGATCGCCCGACGCGAGGGCCACATTCCCGACGACGCGCCGGAGTGGGCCGTCGAGGCGGCCCTGGCGCGGGTCGAACGGGCGCGAAACTGGGCACGACGCACCGAAAACGAGTTCGACTACGAACTCAAGCGCAGCGAGATCCCCGACCACGACTTCGACGCGGCGACGGCGGACGCACTCGAGGAACTCGCCGCGTTCATCGAGGAAGGACACGACCCCGACGAGATCCAGGGCGAGATCTACGAGACGGCGAAACGACACGACGTCCCCGTTGGCGAGTTCTTCTCGGCGGGGTACCGGCTCTTCTTCGACGAAGAGCAGGGACCGAAACTCGGACCATTTCTCGCGAAAGTCGACCGGGAGTTCGTCGTCGACAGGTTGCGCAGAGAGCGCTAGTGTTTCGTCGAGTCTGATCGACGGTTGACGGGACAGTAACGGCAACAAAAGCCCTTTGAGAACTCCCCCCGGATGTAGGAGTAATGGACTACGGCTCCTCCCCGTTTGCCTTCTTTGCGTTCGTCGACGCGGTCACGTCGGGTCCGCTCGCGTGGGTCCTCGTCGGGATCGGTATCTACTGGCTCGCGATCCTCGCTCTGAAACAGCGAGACCTCCTCCCGAGCTACGTCGGGACGCAGGGTCCGATCCTGACGATCCACACGAAACGCGGTCGCGCGTTCCTCGACTGGCTCGCCCGCCCGAAGCGGTTCTGGCGTGCGTGGGCGAACGTCGGCGTCGGCATCGCACTGGTCGTGATGGTCGGCATGTTCGTCTTCCTGCTGACCGCGGCGATCTCGTCGCTTCAGACGACCGAACCGACGAGCGTCCAGCAGCCGCGAAACATCCTCGTCATTCCCGGCGTCAACGACTTCCTGCCGCTGTCGGCTACGCCGGGGATCGTCTTCGGCCTGCTCGTCGGCCTCGTCGTCCACGAAGGCGGCCACGGCCTGCTCTGTCGCGTCGAGGACATCGACATCAAGTCGATGGGCGTCGCGATGCTCGCGATCCTCCCCGTCGGCGCGTTCGTCGAACCCGACGAGAAAGAACAGTACGAGGCGAGTCGTGGCGGCCAGACGCGAATGTTCGCCGCGGGCGTCACCAACAACTTCGCGGTCACGATCGTCGCGTTCGCGTTGCTCTTCGGCCCCGTCGTCGGCTCCATCGGCGTCGCACCGGGTGCGGCCGTCGGCGGCGTCGCTCCGGGCTCGCCCGCGGAAGACGCCGAAATCGCCCCGAACGACCGCATCACCGCGATCGACGGCACGCCCGTCGAAAACAACGACGACCTCGAGACCGCCCTCGAGACAGCAGAGGGCGACGAGGTGACGGTCGAACTCGACGGCAAGGAGACGGTCCCCGTCGAGCGGTCGGTGCTCGTGACCGCGGCGGTCGACGACGGGCCGACCGGCATCCAGACGGGTGATCGAATCGTCGCCGTCGACGGCGAACCCGTCGCGACCGAGGCGGGCTTCTTCGACGCCGTCGGCGACAGCGAGCGCGTCACGCTGACGATCGAACGCTCCGACGGCGAGCGCGTCGAGCGCGAGGTCCCGATCGGTGCCGCGACGCAGGTCGCAGCGGACGGCCCGCTCGAGCGCGCCGGAGCGCCAGCCGAGGAGACGCTGGTGATCACGACGTTCGACGGCCAGCGGGTGACCACGTACGACGACCTGAGCCGGCTGCTCTCGGAGACGAGCCCGAACGACGAAGTGGTCGTCGCGGGATACCTCGACGGGGAACGCGTCGAGTACACCGTCACGCTCGACGAGCATCCCCAGTCGGGCAGTGGCTTCCTCGGGATCGTGGGAGCCCAGGGGGTCTCCGGCTTCTCGGTGAACGACGTGGGGATCCAGCTCTATCCCGCCCAGGAGTACCTGGTCGTCCTCGGTGGCGAAGGAGAGAGCGACGGCACTACGGTCACGAACTCCTTCCTCGGAAAGATCGTGCTCGTGTTGATGTTGCCGATCGCCGGCATACTCCCTGGCTTCCTCCCGTTTAACTTCGCCGGGTTCACTGGCGGCATCGAGAACTTCTACGAGGTGCAGGGACTCCTCTCGCCGCTCGGAGACGGGACGGTCTTTGCGATCGCGAACATGCTCTTCTGGACCGGCTGGATCAACGTCCAGCTCGGCTTCTTCAACTGCATCCCCGCGTTCCCGCTGGACGGCGGCCACATCCTGCGGACCAGCACCGAGGCGGTCCTCTCGCGGCTCCCGATCAACGCGACCCGCGGGATGGTCCGGACCGTGACCACGACCGTCGGCCTGACGATGCTCGTCAGCTTCCTTTTGATGGTGTTCGGCCCGACCCTGTTTGCCGGCTAGGAGCCGCAGGCGTCGAAACGAGAGGAGACGGCCGCCCTCACTCTTCGTCGTCGATTCCGTGGCGCTCGTAGAACTCCTCTGGCGTGTCGGGAACGCGCTCGAAGTCGGCGTCGAAGTAGTGTTCGTGGTGGCGGACGACCTGTTCGACGATCCAGGCACTGAACTCCTCGTCGAAGCGCCACGCTCCCTCGAGTGGGGGAATCTCGAACCGTTCGTCGGTCGAAAACGCGGCGTAGACGTGGAAAAATCCGAGGATGACGTCGGCGAAGTCCTTCGCGTTCTCGGCGCTCGTCTCGCGGCGGTGCTCGAGTTCCTCGTGGCCCGCCTCGGTGAGTTCGAAGTACTTCCGGTCGGGTTCGTCCTCGCGTTCGATCCGCTCGGCCCAGCCTTTCTCCTCGAACTTGTAGAGAATCGGGTAGACGGAGCCGTACGACGGCTCCCAGTGACCGCCGCTTATGTCACGGATTTCCTTGAGTATCTCGTAGCCGTAGCGTGGCTTCTCCTCGAGCAACTCGAGGACGAGATAGGCGATCAACCCCTTTGGCGGCCCACTTTTCCGCATGTGCCCGACGCTTTAAACGGGGATACGTAAAGGGTTTCGGTCGTCCGCAAATCCCACCCGCCGTGGCGGGCGGTAACCGGGACGAGTGGGCCGAACGTCGTCGAATCCACAAAAGCAATCCCTTTACTTCCTGGCCCCTAACCCGCGGTTATGGAGCGACGTAGACGCAAACCGCCGCAGACCGAAGAAGGATGGTACATCCTACACGAGTTCCTGACGGTCGACTGGGACGCCTGGCGGGCGGCCCCCGGCCGCAGGCGGCGACAGGCCATCGAGGAAGGCGTCGACTTTCTCGCCGCCTGTGAACGCGTCGAGGACGCCGACGAAGGGAGTTCGGCGACGTTCTCGATGGTGGGCCACGAGGCCGACCTCATGCTCGTGCACATCCGGCCGTCGATGGCGGACCTCGACGTGCTCGAGCGCCGCTTCGAGCAGACCGCGCTGGCCGACTTCACCGATCGGTCCGACTCGTACGTCTCCGTGACCGAGGTCTCGGGGTACGTCTCGAGCGAGTACTTCGAGGAAGACGGCGAGGTCGAGGACACGGGCATCGCCCGCTACATCCAGATGCGCCTCCACCCGGAGATTCCCGACGCCGAGTACGTCAACTTCTACCCGATGGACAAGCGTCGCGATCCGGAGTACAACTGGTACGACCTGCCGTTCGACGAGCGCGCAGAGCACATGGAAGCCCACGGCGAGATCGGCAAGAAGTACGCCGGCAAGGTCACGCAGGTCATCTCGAGCAGCGTCGGCTTCGACGCCTACGAGTGGGGCGTGACGCTGTTCGCCAACGAGCCGACGGACATCAAGAACCTGCTCTACGAGATGCGCTTCGATCCCTCGACGTCGCGTTACGCCGAGTTCGGCCCGTTCTTCATCGGCCGCCGGTTCGCCCCCGAGAACCTCGAGGCGTACCTCGCCGGCGAACCCGTCTCACAGGAGGTCGCCGAGAGCCACGACGATGAAGGCGGCCATCCCCACGGCGACGCCGACGCGGGTGGGCACCCACACGGCAGCGAGGGTGAGAGAGTCCGGAGCGAACTCGAGGAGATGGGCGTCTACGCCGGGCAGCCACACGGCGAGGACGTCCACGCAGTCGTTCTCTACTCCGAGGCGGACTCCGACGAACTGTTCGAGGAGGTCGACGGTCTGCGCACGAACTTCGACCACTACGACACGCACGTCAAGACCGCAGTCTACGAGTCGGACGCCGACGAGAGCGCCGTCGTCAGCCTCTGGGAGACCGAGAGTGCCGCGGACACGGCCGCGGGATTCCTCGCCGACCTCCCCGGTATCGTGCGCCAGGCGGGCGACGACGAGGAGGGCTCGTGGGGGACGATGGGCATGTTCTACACGGTCAAGCCCGACTACCGCGAAGAGTTCGTCGAGACGTTCGAGGAGGTCGGCGACCTGCTCGCGGAGATGGACGGCCACCGCAAGTCCAACCTGCTTGTCAACCGCGAGGACGAAAACGACATGTTCATCGCCAGCCGCTGGGACGCCCGCGAGGACGCCATGGCGTTCTTCCGCAGCGACGCCTTCTCCGAGACCGTCGAGTACGGACGGGACGTCCTGGCCGACCGACCGCGACACGTCTTCCTCGCCTGAGAACGACTGCTGGCCGTCGGTTCCGGAGAACCGCCAGCCGTCGGCGGGCACTCGTATACAGGACAGCAGACAGTATCGGGACACACCAGAGCAGAGCGCGCTCGAGACGGCGACAGCGACTCGAGTTCGAGTGCGGCCGAGGGCTGCACCGCGTCGTCCGGCAGCGTAGGGCCACTCGAGCGTCGTCGACCGGCGTGGAGAGATGCTACCGGTTTCCGAGGACGTAGCCGGCGACGCCGAACAGCCCGAACGCCAGCGTCAGGTAGGGCCAGTTGCCGGCGTCGCGGTCGGTCACGCGGGCGTGAGCGGCCACGCCGACGGCGAGGATCAGGTGTGCGACGAGCGTCGTCAGCCAGAACGTCGTGCGTTTCATCGGCCGACTGGTTCGACCTGACGGACATATCGGTTTCGAACTCGTTTTCGGGACAGTACCGACTGCTCTTGCAATCAGCTATCGGCAATAACGACGGACGTATTGTCGATGTTTTACGAAGAACTTTTGTCAATTACCGAGAGAACTAGCTACGGCGTTCGTACCGCCGTCGATCAGCGCAAGTGCCCACGATTTTCGTACACGACGTCAACCGACGGGGACACAGCACGGAAACGACCAGCGGACCAGTGCCGAAACCGAGTTCGACCAGCCAATCGATGACGAGTCACCATCCCGGGGACGAATCCCCATCGACCATCACCGAACCGATCGTCGACTACGAATCGCTGCGCACCCGCGACGACGTCGCGTTTCACGAGCAGACGGACGTAGTCGACGAGGAAATCGTCGACGAGGTAGCAGCGCTCGCCGATCTCGCCGGAGTGGGTATCACGAACCACGACGGCGACCTGCTGTTCCGACGGCTCACCGACACCTGCTCGTGGAAAATTCCCGTCGCACCGGTCGATCCCGAGGCTGACTTCGCTACGGCAATCGCGGAACACGTTCGGGAGACCATCGGGTTCGCCGTCGAACTCGACGGGATCGAAGGCGTCTGGGACGTCCGCGTCCAGACGGCGGACGGGGAGAAGACGGCATCCCGAGGATTCGTCACCTTCAGCGCCTCGACAGTTTCCGGCAGTTACGACCTGACGGCGGCGACCCCCCAGGGCGATCCTGTCGAGGATGCTGCCTGGTTCGACGAACTCCCCGCCGGGGCGGACGAGATCCCTGGCACAGAGCTGTTCGTCGACTGAACGGATATCCGGTACCCAGCACGCCTCGTCGTGGCGGATTTCGATAGAGTCAGGGAAAAGTACTCTTGAGTCGGTTACCAACCGTCCGGCAGTGAATCGACGTGCCGTCCTCGCCGCCGTCTCGAGTGTGGCACTCGCCGGCTGTACCACCGGATTCGGGTCTACCCGCCGCGTCGAGGTCGTCCAGAAGTTCGTCCGGGTCACCGACCACCGCGAGGACGGCCGCTACGTCTTCGACGTCGCCGACAGGCAGTACTGGAACGCGATCGACGGTCCTTGGTACAGCGGCGAGGTCCACGACCTCCTCGAGAGCGAGGTCGGCGACGGGAAACCGCTCGTCGTCACCGACGCGACGGCTCGAGCACTCGAGCGTCGGTTCGCCGAGGTTCGATACGGCGTCCGTACCTGTACGGCGGTCAGAACGGACGGGAGTCGACGCTGTCGTGCGGCGTGGATCGCCCGCGACGACTTCAACGGAATCGAGGTCGGAGACGTCGTCATCCTCCAGTTCGACGACGAGCGCGCACGCGTCACGTCCGTCGTCCAGCGACGACGCTACCGGGACTGACACGGTCTGCTGTCCCGCTTTTCCGCAGCAACCACGGTCGGGCGATCACCGCGGGACGGAGGCGGTCCGTACGATACACCGGCGAGTCACGCGATCGAATCGCCGATCGGCGTCCGACAGGACGGCGAGTCGTTTCTCGTACTCCTGGGCGACGGTCGGGACACACCTGATCGCGACTCGACGGCTGTCGCCACCAGTGACAGCGTCTCACGTACGATCAGTGTGTGACTGTCCAGCAGTATCGGTACCCGCCACGTCGACGTCGGAACGCAGACTCGAGGAGACGAACCCGCCGCCGAGCGGGTTATACTGCCGGACGTAAGTCGTGAAAGATTCTCGCCGTCCCGGGGTGGCGAGAATCTTCACACAGTTACGTCCGATAGTATTAGAAGTCGTGATCCGGGTCGTCCTCGACGGAGCGTTTCATCGAGTCGCGACGAGCCTTCGCGTCCCGGCCCGTCGCCTCGAGCAGGAAGTCGTTTTTGGCGTCGACGGCGTCGGCCGCGGCCTCGAGTTCGTCGGGGCCGAGCTCGGTCGGGTCGCGTTCGTGGAACTCGACGGCGAGTTTGTCCTTCTTCCCGGAGTACTCGACGGCACCGACGACGATGCGTTCGAAGACGGGGTTGTCCGGCTCTGCGACGACGAAGAGTTCGCTGCCTTTGAACTCCTCGGTGTCGGTGATGGGACCGAAGTAATCCTCGACTGTGGCTTCCATGTCGGGAATCCGCTCCTCGAGATACTCACCGCGACGCATCTTGTACTCCTTCATGGATTGGAGATACACGGGGGAGCGTTTACCTCTTTTCATAGCACACGTGCGTGTCTCGCCGTCTCGAGTGAGGCGACGCCACACTTCGGCCAGGAGACACCTCGGTCGTGGCGAAAGTCGGTGTGTAGAGAACGTGGCCGCCGTCTACCGTTCGCGTTCGCCGAGGTAGCCCTTCCGACAC
Source organism: Natribaculum breve (assembly GCF_023008585.1). Taxonomy (GTDB): domain Archaea; phylum Halobacteriota; class Halobacteria; order Halobacteriales; family Natrialbaceae; genus Natribaculum; species Natribaculum breve. The sequence goes on from NZ_CP095390.1 coordinate 1,794,460, forward strand.
TCGGGGCAGATGTCGCCCGCGCGCAGCGAACCGCGATCGCCGGGGGCGACGAACGAACACTGCGGGCAGAAGAACTCGGTCGCGACGCCCTCGGGAGGGGTTCCTTCGCCGGGCGTGGGCGCTTCCTGGGCGCTGGCGATTCCGGTTCCGGTTCCGGTTCCGGCTTCGGTTTCGGTGCCGGCGGGTCCGTGGTCGGCAACCGCCGTGTCGGCGGCCGATGGGTCGCTCTCGACGTCGGCGTCCACGAAGACGGCGTCGTCGTCCGTCTCGGGCCAGGACGTCGGTTCGTTCTCCGCGCCGACGGGCGAGTCGACGTCGTCGGAGTCGACGACGGTCGTCGAATCGTCGACGACGTCTGCGTCGTCGTCCGTCTCGGGCCAGGCCGCCGGTTCGCTCTCCGCGCCGACGGGCGGACCGACGTCGTCGGAGTCGGGCCACTCGCCGCGTTCGCGTTCGCGGTCGGGCTCGACGGCCTCGTCGTCGAGGATTTCGGCGTCGTCGGTGATCGGCTCGCCGTGTTCGTCGACCGGCACGTCGAACTCGTCGTCCGGTTCGGCGTCGTCGACGCTCTCGTCGACGCCGGTCTCGTCTTCGTCGCGGCTCGAGTCGTCTGTCGTCTCGGCGACGAGACTCGTCACTTCGGTGTTCTCGCTGATGACGCGTCGTTCGCCACAGCGGGTACACTCCTCGTACTCCCGGACGATCACGACGACCTCGCTGCCACGCTCTTCGCGCTCGCGCTCGACGTCGGCGTCGCCGTACTCGTGCCCGAGCAGCGAACATCGCAGGACCATTGTTCATTCATACCGATTCAGGACATAAAAAACGTACCGCAAGACGGAATCTCTCCTTCCGGGAACGGCAAACGTCAAATCCCGGGTCGTCGAATGTGTGTACAGATGAAAGCAAAGCGGGAGTATCGGGACCGAGAGTCGACGGAGGTGGCGGTCCTCGACGCGCTCGTCAACCGCGTCGACGACGGGATGACCGTCTTCGAACTCCGGGCGGCGGTCTCCGTGGAGATCGACGACCTCGAAACCGCTCTCGCGACGCTGAAAGAAGACGACCTCATCGTCGTCGAATCCCGGGAGGGGCGGACGGTCATCAAACCCGCCGAGAAGGTCGTCCCCGACGAACCGGACGACGACGAGGGGTCGTTCGCCGACTGGCTCCGGAAACGGATGCCCTTCTGACCGCCCGACAGCGGTCGCAGCGTCGTCGGTCGCGAACATCGACAATCCTGATACCGTTGAAGCACCTCGAGTCGAGCATGAGCGTCATCGAAGCCATCCACGCCGACCACGGTGCGACGTTCGGCGAACGCGGTGGGCGACGGGTCGTCGAACACTACGGGCGACCGGAGCGGGCCCACCGCGCGGTCAGAAACGGCGTCGGACTGTTCGAACCCGCCTACGGCGTGGTGGTCGTCGAGGGTGACGACCGCCTCGAGTACGTCGACAACGTCGTCTCGAACCGCGTCCCCGCCGAAGACGGCGAGGGCTGTTACGCGCTCGTGCTCGACCCGCAGGGAAGAATCGAGACCGACCTCTACGTCTACAACGCGGGCGAACGGCTGTTGCTCGTTACGCCGCCGAACCTCGCCGCTGACCTGGCCGACGAGTGGTCCGAGAAGGTGTTCATCCAGGACGTCGAGGTCCGCGACGCTACCGACGAGTTCGCGATCTTCGGCGTTCACGGGCCGACCGCGACGGAGAAGATTGCGAGCGTCCTGAACGGGGCCGCCTCACCCGATCGACGCTACTCGTTCGTCCGCGGATCGATGGGCGAGGCGGGCGTGACCGTCGTCCGAACGGACGCGCTGGCCGGCGAGGAGAGCTACGAGGTCGTCTGTGCGGCCGGCGACGCCGAGTCGGTCTACGACACGCTCGAGACACAGGGGATGAACGCCGCCCCCTTCGGCTACCGGACCTGGGACACGCTCACGCTCGAGGCCGGGTCGCCGCGTTTCGCGACCGAACTCGAGGGGACGGTCCCGAACGTCCTCGGTCTCCGGAACGCGCTCGACTTCGAGAAGGGCTGTTACGTCGGCCAGGAGGTCGTCTCCCGCGTGGAAAATCGCGGTCAGCCGAGTCGACGGCTGATCGGGCTCGAACTCGAGGGCGACGCCGTGCCGACCGCCGGCGCGGCGGTCTTCGCCGGCGACGTGGCCGTCGGCGAGGTGACTCGCGCCGAGACGAGTCCGATCCGCGAAGCGCCGATCGCGCTCGCGCTCGTCGAGTGGGGCCTCGAGACGGACGAGGTGACGGTGCGCCTCGAGGGCGCGGAGGCACCGGCGACGCGGACGGAACTCCCGTTCGTGGCGGGCTCGGAGCAGTCCGATCGGCTGCCGACGTACTGAGCTGTTGTCAGCAACCCGCCATTTTTCTGTACGCTTATCAGGATAGACGAGAACCGTCCGTCCATGTCCAGGTTCCCCGCCCGCTTCGCCCTCGTAGCGTCGACCGCGACGACGGCGCTCGTGGCCTCCGCCTCGAGCGCCCTCGCACAGGACGTTCCCGGTCCCGGCCCCGGCCCAGGGCCGGGTCCCGAGGCAGTCCCGCGTTTCCCGTGGTTTCTCGAGGGGATCGGTGCTGCCGTCCTGACGCTCGTCGTCGGCGGCCTGTTGATCGCGCTCGTCCCCGACTACACGCGACGGGTGACGGACAGGGCACTCGAGGAGCCAGGGATGGCGTTCCTCTGGGGTGCCGGCGTCACGATCGCCGTGATCGTCGCCGCCGTCGTGTTCGCGATCACCGTCGTCGGTATCATCGTCGCGATCCCGCTGCTCATCGCGTTCGCGCTGTTCGCACTCGTCGCCGGGGAGTTCGGCTACCTCGCGGTGGGACGGCTGGTGAGCGACGACTGGCTGCCGGCGCTGGGCGTCGCGGCGCTCGTCGCCGCCGTCGTCGGGTCCGTCCCGTTGCTCGGTGGGCTGGTCGCGTTCGTCATCAGCAGCGTCGGCATCGGGTCGGTCGTCGTCGACTACCGGGCGTGACGCGAACGCGATCGACTCACTCCGAACGCGAGAACATCGCCTTCAGGTGCGCCGTCGAGAACAGCGAGGTCGGCCGGTCCATGTGGACGCCGATCTCGCCGGAGAGCGCGCCGAGGCCGACCCGCTGGACGGGTTCGGGCAGCGAGTAGGCCCGCCGAAGCCAGTGGCCGAGTTGGATCTCGCGCGCTAGATCGTCGCGCCAGGCGCGTTCGTAGGCGGCGAGCGTGGTCGGCCGGTCGGGATCGATCTCGCGGGCCGCGTGGTCGGCGCTCGTCATGCCGTAGAGGATACCGCCGCCGGTGAACGGCTTCGTCTGTGCGGCGGCGTCGCCGATCAGGAAGCCGCGTCGACTCGTGACGCGTTCGGGCGGACCGACGGGAATCGCCCCCGAACAGCGGTGAGAGACGTCGACCTCGTAGCCGTCGATCAGGTCCTCGAAGTGTTTTGTGACGTGAGCGCCCGGCGGCGCGGCCAGGCCGTACTCGACGCCCGCCTCACCTCTGGGGATCCGCCACGCGAAAAATCGCGGCGCGGTGAGGTGAACGTCGACGAAGTCGCCGGCGTCCGACTCCTCGGAGAAGGCCAGCACGCCGTGGAGCAGTTCGTCGGGGTCGGCGAGCGAGAGCGCGTCCCGAACCCTCGAGCGCGGCCCGTCGCAGCCGGCGACCATCTTCGCCTCGTACGTGTCGGTGCCGGTCGGCCCCTTCGCCGTCACCTCGACGCGATCGTCGTCCTCGCGGACGTCGGTGACGGTGTGCTCCTCGCGGACGTCCGCACCAGCCTGCCGTGCGAGGTCGGCGAGGTGGCGGTCCAGACCGACGCGGTCGATCACGTTCGAGACGACCTCGCGCTTGTAGAACGGGTACGAACCGCTGTTGGGGCCGCCGACGTGGAACCGCGCGCCGTAGACCTCGTTCTGGAGTAACTCCTGGCGTGCGCCCTCGCCGGTGTAGTTCCAGACGTCAGAACTGACGTGGCCCGAACACGCGAGCGGTTCGCCGATCCGACCCTGTTCCAGCGCGAGGACGTCGTAGCCCGCCTCGGCGGCCCGCCGGGCGAATCGCGCACCGGCCGGACCGACGCCGACGACGACGAAATCGTACATGTTCGCCAGGATTCTCTCGGTCGGTAAATAGTTTCTCGAGTTCGACGACGGTCTAGAAGATGCTGTCGGCGGTCGCCGCGCCGACGACGCTGAACATCGACCCGACGCTGACGGCCTTGAACGTGACGAGAGCGAGTTCACGCCGCGTCTCGACCGCGTCGAGGAACGTGTCGGGAGCGTCGAACAACAGTGCGAGGATCGTCACCGATCCGAAGGCGACGACCATCAGTGAGAGAAAGCGAAGCGGAACGCCGACGAATTCCTGTTCGTCGTCCGGATCGCGCTCCGTGTCGGCCTTGTAGAGCGCGCCGTACCCGATGGCGCCGACCGTGAGGACGGTCGCGAACGCCTGGTAGAGGTTCATACTCGCGGCGAGCTGCCAGACCTCCTCGGTGACGACGAACGGCCCGGCGAGCAGGAAGCCGCCGACGATCTGCTGGGCGGAGTCGGCCGGCTGGAAGTGACGGGGTCGTCGCGGGCGTCGAATGCGCATCTCGAATCAGGAGAGCAGCGACCACAGCCGGTCGTGGTCGCCGTCGAAGCGCTCGAGGAGCGTCCGGATCTCGTCTCGAGTCGTCTCGTCGACGCGGACGAGGACCATCCCCTCGTCGGGCTGGCCGTAGACGACGCTCGCGCCGTCCGGTGCGGCGACGATCGCGGGCAGCGTGGCGAGGTCTTCCTCGCCGTCGACGAGGATCGTCGTCGGCTCCGGCCGCTCGAGCGCGTCGACGAGCGCGCAGACGAGGTCGTCGGTGAGGACGGCAGGCGGGTTCGTCACCTCGACGCTCGCGCCGGTGGTCACCGCCTCGCGGATCTCGGCGTCGACCTCGCTGCGCTTGGTTCGGCCGTCGACGAGGGCGACGTCGGGGGCGCGGTCGGCGCACAACAGGTGGTAGGTGACGACGTCGCCGACGGCGACGATCGGAGAGCCGGCACGCTCGAGTAACGCCTCGGCGTCGGTCTCGATCGGACCCATCGGCGCTTTGAGTTCGGAACGGAGGTCGTCGGGGAGAGAAAGCAGCGGCTCGGGGTCGTCCGCAGACGCGTTGGAATCTGCGTCGCGGCTCACGTCAGCGGACTTTGAGCGCGTACGCGCCCGGTTCGTCGACCTGCATCTCGCGGGCGATCTCGCTCTCCTCGGGGTGGGCGATGACGACGTAGCCGGCCCAGTCCTCGGTCAGCGACGAGGAGCCACAGGCCTCACAGGTTTCGGCGTCGGCGTCGTTGACCCGGTGACACTCTCGACAGACGAGGCGGTTCGAGGCCATACTCACTCACCCGCCGTGGCTTCGCGTTTCTCCCGGTCTTCTTTCAGCCAGCCGTGCTTGCCGAGGCCGGGCTGTTTCGCCGTGAGACCGATCTTCGAGTCCCGGGGGTTGCGTTCGTCGATGCTCTTGGTGACGATCCGCGCCCGGACGGCGTCGTCGACGCCGAGTGTCCGATTGGACTCGTTCGAGGCGAGTTGCTGGTTTTCGCCGTCGAACGCGAGGTACTCGTCGGAGATCTGCGAGACGTGGAGCAGGCCGTCGACGGGGCCGATGCCGACGAAGGCACCGAACTCCACGACCTCGACGACGGTCCCGTCGACGACCTCCTGCATCTGGGGGTCGAACGTGACCGCGTCGAACTCGGCCTCGTAGTAGACGCCCGGGCGGTTCGGCAGGACCGTCCCCTCACCGATCTCGTGGACCTCGGTGACGGAGACGACGCTTCCCACCTCCTCGTCCATGCGTCCCTCGAGTTTGTCCTGGAGCAGTCGCTTTACCAGCTGTGGCGAGACGTCGCCCAGCTCTTTCGGCGGTACTTCCACCGTGTCTTTCAGTCTAACCCGTTTGTACATCTATGGTCGAGTGATTGCAAGTTTGTTTCTCCCGCGTAATGCAATTACCGGTACGTTCTCTGCGAGCACACGGTCGCGAAGCGGCAGATCGTTCGTGACGACGTAGTCGACGACGTCCTCGCGAGCGAGTTCGACGAGCGCGTCGTCCGCGTACGGTTCTTCGGTGTCGACGACGAGACAGCGTTCGACCGCGAGGTCGTGGCCGACGTTCGCCGCCGTGCCCTCGGTGCCGCCTTTCTCCGACAGCCGTCGCAGTTCTTCGACGACCGGCTGTGGGGTGACGGGCTCGAAGGTCTCGAGGAGGCGCTCGAGTTCGTCGAACAGCCGCACGTCGAGTTCGACGGGCATCATGAGCGCGCTCGTGTCGAGGGCGGCCCGTTCGGTCATCCTATTCCTGAAGCGTTCCGACGCCGATCAGCCGCCAGCGTGCACCGATGCGGCGGTTGATCGCGATCTTCGACCCCGGCTCGGCACAGACGGGGCGTTTGAGTTTGACTTCGCACTCGTCGGCGCGCGCGCTGGTCACCGCGCCGACCGTCGTCGCCGTGCCGATCGTCATCATCAGCGGCTCGCCGGTGGAGATTTCGTCGACCGTCTCGCCGCCGTCGGCACCGACGACGCGCTCGAGCAGGTCGACGTCCATCGTGAACTGCTCCCAGGTCGGCGGGAGCGTCCCCGGCGGCCCTGCAACGCGGCCGGCGAGGGCGTCGCCTTTGGTGAGCGAGGGGTCGAGACCGGTTCCGACGCCGAGCAACCCGCCAGGGGTTGCGACGTCGACGCCGGTGCCGCCGGCCTGCAGCGAGCGGACGGTCGTCTGGATCGGCCGGTACTCGGTCTGGCCGCCCTCTTCGACCTCGCGGCCGGGGCGGATCTCGATCTCGTCGTCGACCTCGAGTTGCCCTTCGACCAGACTCCCGCCGAGGACGCCGCCGGTGAGGTTCTCCCACGTGGTACCCGGCTTGTTGATGTCGAAGCTGCGGGCGACGTGCATCCGTGGGTCGGCCTCGGGATCGCGCTCGGGGGTCGGGATGTGCTCTTCGATCGCGTCGATGAGCAGGTCGATGTTGACGTTCTGGCCGGCCGAGATCGGGACGACGGGGGCGTCCTCGGCGACGGTCCCCTCGACGAACTCCTGGATCTGCTCGTAGTTCTCCCGGGCCTGCTGGGCGTCGACCAGGTCGACTTTGTTCTGGGCGACGACGATGTTCTCGATGCCGATGATGTCGAGCGCCATCAGGTGCTCTTCGGTCTGGGGCTGGGGGACGGGTTCGTTCGCGCTGACGACCAGCACGGCTCCGTCCATGATCGCAGCTCCAGAGAGCATCGTCGCCATCAGAGTCTCGTGACCCGGGGCGTCGACGAACGAAACGGTCCGCAACGGCTCGCTCTCGGAGCCGTCTGGACACTCCTCCTCGACGGTGTAACACTCGGGCTCGTCCACGTCGGGACACCTCCGGAACGTCGCGTCGGCGTAGCCGAGACGGATGGAGATGCCGCGTTTCATCTCCTCCGAGTGCTGGTCAGTCCACGAACCGCTGAGTGCCTGGACCAGCGTCGTCTTGCCGTGGTCGACGTGACCGACGAGTCCGATGTTCACCTCCGGTTGTCGATTTCCTGCCATAAGACGGTGAGTAATCTTGGATAAAGCTTCCCCGGTGCGCTTGATAAACCTACTGTTCTGTGGGCGTTTCACCGGCCGAAAACCCCCACGAGTGCGAACACCTCACTCGAGTTGACCGGTACGTGGCCGTGATGCTCGAGGGACGGCGGGCGATCGGGCGCGGAAACCTGCGTCGCCGGCCGGGGAGTCGGCGGGCCGGGTGCCCCAGAACTGTAACGTCGCATACAAAACTGCAGTTTGGCGAACGCTTTACCCGAGCGACGTGGTGAATTCGACCATGAGCAGGTCAGACGTCTCGAGCGAGTCCGCAAAACTCCTCGAGTGTACGGACTGTCTCGCGCCGGCCGACGCGTTCGCGCTGATCGGCAACGAGACGCGGCTGTCGATCCTCGAGGCGCTGTGGGCGGCCGACGAGCGGCCGGTCTCGTTCTCCGAACTGCGGCGGGAGGTCGGGATGCGCGATTCGGCACAGTTCAACTACCACCTCCAGAAGCTGACCGGCCACTTCGTCCGGCAGGTCGAGGAGGGCTACGAGTTCAAACACGCCGGCGAGAAGGTCGTCCGGTCGGTGATCGCGGGCTCGTTCAACGAGCATCCGACGCTCGAGCCGTTCGCCGTCGAGGGGGCGTGTGTCGCCTGTGACGGGTCGTTGCAGGCCGTCTACGAGGACGAACGGCTCGCGATCGAGTGTTCCGACTGCGGCCAGCGCCACGGCGAGTACTCGTTCCCGCCGGGTGGACTGAACGATCGCACGCGCGAGGAGATCGCCGACGCGTTCGACCAGCGGGTACGCCACCTCCACTGTCTCGCCGCGGACGGCGTCTGCCCGGAGTGTAGCGGCCGGATGGAGACGCACGTCGTCGAGGAGGGCGAGTGCTGTCTCGGCGTCCGGGTGCGAGTCGACCACGAGTGCGCCCAGTGTGGCCACACCCTCTGTTCGGCCGCCGGCCTGCGCCTGCTCGACCACTCCGAGGTCGTGAGCTTCCACCGCGAACGCGGCGTCCGCCTCGACGAACGCCCCTACTGGACGCTGCCGTGGTGCGTCAGCGACGAGTACACCCGCGTCCTCGAGCGCGATCCGTACCGACTCGAGGTCCGGCTGCCCGTCGACGGCGACGAACTCCGCGTGGTCATGGACGACGACCTCGAGGTGCTCGAGACGACGGTCGAGTCGTCGGGTTGAACGTTCCCCGGTTTCTCGCCAGGTCGCGTCGCGTCGACCGGCTGGTCTCGTTCTCCCGGCAGTCCGTCGTGGCGAATACTGAAACGAGTTTCAGTTCGACGGGTTACAAAAGTGTACTTCAGATTATAGTTATGCGGACGGCATGCCTACGAACGAGTGTGGACTATGACCCGAACTCACCCCTTCGTCGCGGGCGAGCGCGACGTCGCCGACCGATCCGTCACCTCGCTGCTCGTCGGCGACGCGCTGGCGATCGTGACGTTCACCGCCGTACTCGCCAGCGCGTACACCGTCTACACGGCGCTGCAATCCGTCCCGCCGCTCGCGATGCTCGCCGCGTTCGTCGCCGCGGTGGCGACGCTGCTCGCCGTTCCCGTCGCCGCGAACTGGACGTGGCGGGCGGTCGTCACCGCCGTCGAACGACGCCGCGCTCGTCACCGCGACCCCGAGCCCGAATCGTCGTCGAACCGTTCCACCCGTCCCCACTGGCGCTGACACCGTCTGCTGATACGACTGGACAACAGTCAGTACACACCCGAGCGCGACTCGAGTGTGTCGCCGCTGGTGACAGCGTCTCGAGTGCGACCGAGGGATGAACCGTGTTGTCCGGCAGTATGACGTCCAGTCGACGGGACGAGACCCGCGCGCTTTTTTCGACGCGGCCCCTCCTTCCATCCGTGACCGAGTTCGCGTTCGAACTCGAGCTGTGTGCCGCCCTCGAGGAGCGACGCGACGGGATCGTCGCTCGCCAGCTCGGCGGGAGCGTCGCCGACCCCGGCGGCCGCGTGCTGGACGTCGTCTGCGTCGAACCCGGACCGGCGTTCGACGAGCGCGTCGCGATCACGCCGGCGTCGATCCCCGACGCAGCGATCGAGAGCGACGTCGGCCCCGGGCGGGCACGCTACTGGAAAGACGCCTTCGACTGCCACCCCGAGACCGCGCGCCGGGCCACCGAGCGCGCCGTCGAGATCGGCTTCTTCGAGCGCGAACGACACAACGGCCGCGACTACGTCCGGCAGGTCGCCCGCTACCCCGACTGGTTCGACCGACTCGTCGGCATCGAGAACAAGCCGGACCTCGGACGGCCGGGCGACCTCGAGTCGCAGCTGCGGACGGACGTCAGCCTGGGACTCGTCGACGAGGCGATCCTCGCGACCGAGAGCTACGTGACTCGAGCGCACTTAAATCGCATCCCCGAGGAGGTCGGCGTCTGGCGAGTCCGGCGTCGCCGGGACGACCGGCCGGCGATCGAGGTCGTTCGCGAGCCGACGTCGCTGCCCGCCGACGACTGGGGAATAGAACTCCTCGAGGAGCGGCCGGGCCGGACGGACGTCGAGGTGGTCTCCCCCGCGGCGAAGGCACGTGCCCGTCGACGGCTGGCCGAACGCGCCTACGGGAAGGGGTGGCGGACCTTCGACCTGCCAGCCTGTCGGGCGTGTCGTCCCGACGAGTCGTCGGGAGCGACGCTGCCGTACTGCGAGTGGGCGGGACGCGTCGTCGACGCCGCGACGGCGTGTGGTCCCGCCTGCGGCGGCTACGACCCCGGCGACGAACCCGCGGTCGACCTCGAGGCCGAACGCGAACGCCGCACGCCGTGGGAGCGCGAACCGGCGGGGAAACGTCGCCGACAGGTCGGGCTCGATCGGTTCGGAGAGCCTTAGAGCGTGTACTCCTCGCCGTCGACGGCCAGCGGTTCCTCGAAGGCCTCCTCGACGGGGTAGAAGTGGGCGACGTGGACCAGCCGCGTCTCCGCCGCGTTCAACTCGTCTGCGAGCGCCAGCGCCCCCTCTCGAGTCATGTGTTTCGTCCCGAAGGTCCGGGGGACGCCGTTTGCGTCCTCGTGGCGACCGCCGAGCGGATGGTACTCACAGAGGCTCGCGGGGACGATGGCGTCGGCGAGCAGCAGGTCGGGGTCGGCCAGCACCGCACGCGAGTCGTCGGGGACGGCGAAACTCGTGTCGCCCGTGATCGACAGCTTCGCGCCCGTCTCGGGGTCCTCGACGGCGAGGCCGTAGCAGACGAGCGGCGGGTGGTCGACGGGGACGAGCGTCACGTCGAACCCACAGATGCGGACGGGTTCGAACGGCGTCGTCGGTCGAACCGTCACCGCCTCGAGGTAGTGGTAGTCGTCGGCGACGGTCTCGGCGACGCTCTCGTCCGTCTGCGGGTCGGTCTCGTCGGCGGCGTAGACGTCCAGCGAGTCGACGACGCGGAAGACGTTCCCCAGTCCGTCGAGGTGGTCGAAGTGGACGTGCGTGATGACGGCGGCGTCGGGGAGGGCCACCTCGTCGCGCAGGAACTGGTACCGGAAGTCGGGGCTGGCGTCGACCAGCAGCGACTCGCCGGTGCGCTCGTTCTCGACGTGGACCGAAAACCGGGTCCGTTCGACGCCGCGGGCTCGAGCAGCCTGGCAGGTGTCGCAGTCACAGCCGACGGTGGGCGTTCCCGTCGTGTCACCGGTGCCGAGCAGCGTGATACGCATCGTCACGCGTCGGCGTACTCGCGTCGGGCGTCAGCTGAACCGTCACGGGGGAGTCCGGTCGGCGGGTCGGTACTGTAACGCTCGAGTGCGGTCCCGACGGCGGTCCAGTCGGTGGGCATACGCTCGACATCGGTCGGCGGGCGTAAAAAGCGTGGTGACCCCGGCGACCACGTCGTGTGGCGACTCGAGCAGTCAGTGGCTGTGATCGTGGTCGTGGCCGTGGCTGTGATCGTGTCCGCTCGGCGACCCGCCGTCGCTCGCCTTCCCGATGTCGCCGCCCGCGACGAGCGCGTCGTGGTCGCCCTCGATCATGTCCATGTTCTTGAGGTTGTCTCGCTCCTCGAAGTCGGCGACGGCCTCGAGGAGGTCCTCCTGGGTGAGCGTCGTCCGGTTCTCGGTCAGCGCGTCGAGGACGGCCTCCCGGAGGACCATCCGGAGGTCGCTGCCGGTGAGCCCCTCGGTGGCGTCGGCGACGACCTCGGGATCGAACTCCTCGATGTCCATCGCGCGGGTGATGACCCGGAGGATGTCCGCCCGCATCGCGCCGTCCGGCTTGGGGAAGTTGACGATCTCGTCGAAGCGACGCCAGGCGGCGGCGTCGAGCTGGTCGGGGTGGTTCGTCGCGCCGATCAGCAGGACGTCGTCCTGGATCAGCGAGACGTCGTCGATGCTCTTCAGCAGGGTGTTGACGGCGCGTTTGAGCGCGGCGTGTTCGTCGCTCCGGCGAGTCTTGGCGACGAAGTCGAACTCGTCGATAAAGAGGATACACGGCGACAGCCGCTTTGCGACCTCGAAGGTCTTGTCGACGTTTTTCGCCGTCTCGCCGAGATACTGGGAGGTGATCATCGACAGTTTGACCTCGACGAACGGGAGGTCCATGTCGCGCGCGAGCGCCCTCGCGGTCGAGGTCTTGCCGGTTCCCGGCGGCCCGACGAACAGCAGTTTGCCGATCTCTCGCAGGCCGATCTCCGCGAGGTAGTCGCGGTGCTCGATCGCCTTCGAGATCTTCTCGATTTCGCCCTCCTGGTCCGGCGTGAGGACGATGTCGTCGAGCGAGACGTCCACCTCCTCCGGTGCGCGGACCTCGACGAGGTCGAGCATGTCCTCGTCGTCCTCGTCGTCGAAGTACTCCTCGAGCAGGCCGTCGATCCAGACCCGGTCGGCCTGGATCGGGCGGTTCATCTCGCGGGCCTGCTCGTAATCGAGGTCGAGGTCGTCGCGATCCTCGAAGTGCTTCGCGAGCGTCGGGTTTTTCATCAGTCGCTCCTCGTCGACGCGCTCGAGGAACCAGCGTTCGGCCATCTCCGTCTCGGTGATCGTGAGACTCCCCGAGAAGTCGTCCCGGTCGGTGAACATGAGATCGGAGACGACCTCCCAGGGCCGGTCGATGCCCGTCGCCGCGCGTGCGGTACTGTTCGTCACCGACAGTGGTCGTTGAATCCCCCCGCGCTGGCCCGTCGAATCGCCACCGTCGTCGTCACTCGAGCCGCCGGTCCAGAAGACGCGACGGAACGCCGGTGGCAGGTCGTTTTCGTCTAGCGATCGGTCGTCTGAATAGGCGCTCGTCGTGAGCAGGAACTCGACGACATCGAGTGCCGCGTCACTCATTCTTCGGTGCTACTCACCACGTGGCCTTAACGTCGTCGTCCGACACAACGTATGCGCCAAACGCGCACGGCCGACCGCGTTCGCGTCGTCGTGACCGTTTCGAGCGGTGACGAATTCGCGACTGAGAACGGCGCAATTATTTTCCTCCGTCGGTCCACACAGGGGAGTATGAACGTGTTACTGGGGATCGTCGGCAGTGAGGAGTCGATGCGAGCGCTCCGGGCGACGGTCGAACGGACCCGCGAGGTCGGCGACGACCTCACCATCGCAGTCGTCGAGAAACCGGAGTCGGATCGCACGCAAGACGACGTGTACGCCCAGACGGCGGAACTCGTCGAGGAGGCAGGCGTCGACGCGGAGATCCGGACGCTCGAGGGCGACCCCGGGAGCGCGCTGGTCGAGTTGGCCGAACGCGGCGAGTTCGACCAGCTCGTGATCGGCGGCGGCACCCAGAGTCCGATGGGCAAGATCCGTCTCGGCCCGATCACGGAGTTCGTCCTGTTGAACGCGACGACGACGGTGAAACTGGTCCGATGACGATGAGAGGATCGCGCGTCTATCCCGACGAACGGGCCGGACCGTTCCCGGCACCGCCGGACACGTTCGAGGACGCCGAGGGACGGTCGATCGAGATCCGGGCGCTCGAGGAAGACGACGAGCGTCAGGTCGACGACCTCGTCGCGATGTACCTCGAGTTCGATCCCGTCGACCGCGCGCAGGGCATTCCACCGACCGGCGAACGGCGCGTTCGGGAGTGGCTCGACCCCATCCTCGAGGGCAGCGTCAACGTCGTCGCCTGGCACGACGACCAGATCGTCGGCCACGCCACCCTCGTTCCCGACGTCGACGACCCCGCGGTGGCGACCGACCAGCCGGACAGCATCGAGTGGGAACTCGCCATCTTCGTTCTCCAGGCCTACCAGCAGGCCGGGATCGGGACGCAGTTGCTCGAGCACTTGCTCGGCTACGCCAGCGAGGTGGGCATCGAGAACGTGTGGCTCACCGTCGAGCGGTGGAACGGACCGGCGATCTCGCTGTACGAGGCCGTCGGCTTCGAGGTCTGTAGCGCAGAGAGCTTCGAACAGGAGATGGCGATCCGCCTCGAGTAGCACCCCGTACCCCGTCCGGATCTCGAGACGGCCGTCGCGCGCTCGACCTCTCCTCGTCGCGGTCGCGCCTAGACGGAGAGGACCGGCTGGCTCGCGTACGCGAGGACGTACTCGGCAGCCCGTTCCAGGACGTCCGGCGACGTGTCGGTCACCGACTCGCGGGGGACGACGATGAAGTCGGCACCGACTGCGTCGGCGGCGTCGAGCACGACGCTTCCCGGGTGGCGCGTCTTGCGCGTCGCCGAGAAGCCGTGGATCATCGAGGTCGACGCTTCGACGCCGTACTCGCCGGCGACGCTCTCGACGTCGCCGAGGAACTCGCGGGCGTTGTCGGCGACGTCTTCCTCGTCGACGGCACCCGCGTCCATTCCCTTGACGACGCCGCGTCCGAGGACGTAGAGTGCGTGGACGGACGCGCCGTAGCGATCGGCGACGGCGACGGCGTATTCGGCTGCAGTGGCGGACTCCTCGCTTCCGTCGACGGGGGCGAGGACGGTGTCGATCGTAAACGGCTCGCTTGCGTCCATGTCCGGTGGTGTGCGGGCAGCGGTGAAAAAGTCTCGGCAACGTCCCGACGACCGAGTTCCGGGGGTGTTTATGCCGTCTCGAGCGAAACCACCGGTCATGTTCGATACGGTCGTCGTCGCAACTGACGGCTCGAAGAGCGTCACCCGGGCCGTCGACGTCGGACTCGACCTCGCCGGACGGTTCGACGCCGACGTGCACGCGCTCTCGGTGATCGACGCGGGCGAGGTCGACGCCTCGCCTGAACAGCTTCGCGACGAACTCGAGACCGCACTCGAGACCCACGCCGAAGCCGCGCTCGCGACCGTCCGCGAGCGCGCCGGGAACGGACTCACGACCGAGATTCGCGAGGGCCACCCGGCACCGGAGATCTGTGCCTACGCCAGAGAGATCGACGCCGATCTGATCGTCACCGGCACGCGCGGCCGCCACGGCGAAAACCGGTTTTTGCTCGGCAGCGTCGCCGAGAAGGTCGTCCGCTCCTCGCCCGTCCCCGTGTTGACGGTCCGCCAGCTCGAGACCGCGACCGACGAGCCGGCCGCCGAGGCCTGAGCGGGACCGGCGGTTTCTTCCCGCTCGCCAGCCGAGAAGTCTGCATGCACGACGAACTCATCTCGGACGACGAGCTTTCGCTCGCCCGCAAGTCCGTCCTCCCCGGCACCGGCTTCTTTCTTCCCGACTCGCTCGAGGACGACCTCGAGGACGAACAGGCGAAAGCCGCACTCGAGGGGACGGAGGTCGCCGTCGTCGCCGATCCGGACGCCGACGGCCTCGCCTGCGTCGCCTTGCTCCGCGAGGCCTACGACGACGTCCGGAACGTCCCCGATCCGGAGGAGCTGACCGACGACGAGGCGGACGCAGACGAGGCCGGCGACGAGACGCCGGACCCACTCGAGGAGCCCGAACCGACGCCCCACCGCGTCGCGCTCCTCCCGGCCAGCCCGCACGACCTCGAAGACCAGCTCGAACGCGTCGGCGAACACGCCGACGAAGGGATCGACGTCTACGTCTGTGACCTCTGTCCGGACCGCTACGAGTACGTCGAGGAGGAACTCGAGGCCGCCCTCGAGGTCGCAGACCGCGTCGCCTGGTACGACCACCACCAGTGGGGCGAGGACGTGGCGGCCGCAGTACGCGAGGCCGGCGTCGACCTCGTCGTCGGCGACAGCGAAGAGGAGTGCAGCGCGGACGTCGTCTACCGGTCGCTCGAGTACGACTTCGACCCGACGTACGAGGACCTCGCCGCGGTGACCCGGGATCACGACCTCTGGTTGCGGGAGGACCCCCGCAGCGACGACCTCGCGGACTACGCCTACTGGACCGGTCCCGAAGAGTACGTGGAGGTCGTCCGCGAGTACGGCGCGGACCTGCCGGAGTGGGTCGAGGCGTACCTGGCCGAGAAACGCGTCGAGAAGGAGGCGCTCATCGACCGCGCCGTCTCCCGCGCGGAGTTTCGCGAGATCGGCGACTACACCGTCGGCGTCACCTACGGCCGCTGCTCGCAAAACGAGGTCGCCGAGGCGATGCGCGAGCAGGGAGCCGACGCCTCCGTCGTCGTCAAACCGGCCGGTTCGGCGTCGATCCGCGGCACCGACGCGTTCGACCGCTGTCACGAGGTCGCCGGGCGAGTAAACGGCGGCGGCCACCCCAAGGCGGCCGGCTGTAAACCCGACATCTACGACGACATGCTCGACTACGCCCACCACTGGACCTCCCGCGGCGCGGTGACGAAACAGGTCATCCTCGACGCGTTCCGGGCGGTCGTTGACGAGGAGGCCACCGAAGACGAGACGTCGTAGCCTCGAGCGCGCGACGGTCGAACGACCGACGCCTTACCGTGAGTCGCCCCGCGGCCGTTCGTATCGGCGGGAGCCGACGATCATTCGGCCGGTCAGTGCGAAGACGACGAACACGAAGACGAGCCAGTGTGCGTCCTGCCCGCCGAACGGTTCCGCGTAGTCGACGACCCCGACGAGAATCGTGAGCGCGGCGACGTAGAGGAGGTTCGTCCCGACGAACTTCGCCAGGCCATCGTCGTCGACGACTCGTTCCGAATCGTACCCCGCGATCAACTCGACCCGCCCGAAGTACCTGATCGCGACGCCGAGGAGGCCGACGAACACGCCGCTTGTGACCGTGAGGATAACCCGCTCGAGACTCATGTTTCAAATTCATCACTACTGCCGAATGAAACTACCGGCGTGACGATTCCCTCGAGGCGACCTGTCGACGACGAGGCGATCACCGCCGCGCCAGCGCGCGCATCACGAGCTGCAGGACGTGGACGAAGACGCCGGCGACGGCGACGTAGACGCCGATAGTTTGTAGCGCGACCGACTCGGACCGACGGTCGCGCACGCGCCAGATCTCCCAGCCCAGGCGAAACAGGAAGCCGAGGAAGACGAGCACGAAGCCGACGACCAGCACGGGCGAGACGAACGTCCCGATCGCGATCGCCACGATCCCGCCGATGAACGAGACGGTGGCGTACGTTCCCCAGTTCTCGAACGTCTTCGAGCGCGCGTAGACGTACGTCGCGATCAGCGCGGTCACGAGCGCCACGACGACTGCGGTCACGACGAGCACGGTGAGCTGGCTCTCCCGGGGCGCAAACGAGAGCACGCCCGCGCCGAAGATCCCGAACGCGAGTTGCAAGACGACCGTGCCGACGAACGCGATTCCGGCGTCGCCGCCCTCGACGCCGCGTTCTGCGATCAGTTCACCGCCGACGATCGTCGCGCCGTAGACGACCACGCCGAGGATCGGAACCGAGAACAGGTAGTCGTTGACGGCCGCGAGCGGCGTCGCCGCGATAACGTACATCAGGACGACGTTGATCGCCATCAGCGCGCTTGCCCCGCCGACGACCGTCCACTCTCGCGTCGAGATGAGAAAGCCGCGTCCTGTCTCGCCCGACGTCTCGTAGGAGCTCATCACTCGTCTCTAGCCGGACAATCGAGGTAAGCTTTCACACGGCAGAGCAAGGGGATGGAACTCGAGTCGCGTCCGTTTCGCGTGACTCCGGCCCCGTTACTCCTGGACGGCCCACCGATCCGAGTACGCCGTCCCGCAGCGACACTGGGCGTAGGCGTGGATCACGTCGCCCTCGGCGTAGATGCCGCCGACCTCCTCGTTTTGCTCCTCGGCGAAGGCGAAGACGAACTGCACCTCGTGGTCGTCGTCGGCCGCCTCGCTCGAGTCGCCCTCCGACGGTTCGTCCGGACAGGTGCCACCGGTGAGGTCGCCGTCGATGATCCCCTCGACTTGCATCGCAGAGCCGGCGAACTGCATCGCTTCGGTCCCCGTCGCTGCCTGGAAGGCGTTGCGCCCGCGCTCGCCGTCGACGACGATCAGTACGCCGCCGTCGACCTGGTCGCCGAACTCAGCGAGCCGGTCGTCGTCGACGAACGACTCCGCGAGAAAGAGCGCGACGTCGTCCGGCCGGTCGCCAGCGAGAAACTCCTCGCGTCGGTCACTCATGCGACGTGGTTGCCACTCGAGGGGGAAAAAGGGCGCGACACCGTCGCGACGGTGTCGCGCCGGTATCGCGGGACCGCTACTGATCTTCGACGTCCTCGGCGATCGACGCGAGGCTGTCGTTCGGCGGTTCGCGGGCCTCGTAGACCGCGGTCTCGCCCGGTGCCCGGAGCCCGTAGAGGAACTCGGGTTCGACGACGTCGACGTGTACGGATCCACCGGTGCGAACGTCGTGGTCGTCGACCCACGCCGAGAGTCGGTCCTCGCCCTCGCGGGGATCGCGAGCGAACCGCGGCGCGTCGTAGACGCCCGGGATCGAGACGTCGTCGCCGGTCAGCGCCCGCTCGACGCGCGCGAACAGTTCGTCGCCGTCGAGGACGAGTCGGACGACCTCGTCGACCGGAAACGCCTCGCGGTCGGCGGCGGGGATCTCCAGTCGAACGCCGGTCGCCGTCTCCGTGAGCGTCGCACGTACCGTCTGCACCGACGGGTGATCGCTCGAGACGCGGTCTGCCATAGAAGTGGAGAGATTACTCGTCGTCGCCCTCGCCGAGCAGTTCCTCGACGTCGGTGCTGCCGCGCTCGACGATCGAGGCGTTGATCTGGGCGACGGCGTCGGAGATCTCGCGGCCGCGGACCGTGATCCGTCGTCGCTCGCCGTCACGCCGGGGCTTGTAGCCCGTCTGGCGTTCGTCCATCAGCACTTCCTCCAGGTTCGGGCCGGCGACGGTCTCGTTCAGCGGGCGGCCCGCGTCGTCGGAGCCGCCGGTGATCTCGAGCGTGTAGCCGTCGAGGCCGACGGCGCTTCCGTCGACTTCGTCGCCGATCTCCTTGCCCATGAATCGGTTCGCGTCCTGCTCGTCCGCCTCGAGCTGGTAGGCCATCCCCGAGTCGGGGTCGCCCACGACGACAGTGAAACTTGCCATGCCCGACGGAAATCGTCCTGCGGTCAAAAATACGTCGATAGACGGCCGCCCGTTCGCGTCGGCGCGGACGCCCCGCGAGCGCGTCGGGGATGGTCTCTCGCTGGCGTCGAACACACTCAAGTACGATCGCGGGCTACGAACGGTCGTGTCCCTCGATCCCGACGACCTCGAGTCTCGCCTGCGCCGCGAGTTCGGCGGCAGCCGCGGCGAGTCACGCGTGGTGGCCAGGCAGGCGGTCGACCTCGCCGACGCCGGCCGGTACGAGGCCGACGTCGGTGCCGAACTCACGGCCGACGTCGTCTGCGAGGAGCTCGCGGACGCCCCCGACGGAACCCCGGCGGACCGGTGGAACTGGTGGATCGGCTCGCTCGAGCTCGCCTTCGGCGGTTACGGGCAGTTCGGCGTTCGACGGTATCGCGAGTGAATTACTACAAATTCTGTAGCAAATTGATACAGAAGCGATAGCAAGACGAGCGCGGCGTCGCTGCGGAACCGATGGAAGAAAACCGCTCGAGGCGCGAGTAGGCGGTGATGGACCTCGAGTTTCTCGGCGGGGCCGGCGAGATCGGCCGGAGCGCGATCCTGATCGACGACACCCTGTTGCTCGACTACGGCATGGACTCGGGCAACCCGCCGTCGTTTCCCGTCGGCGACGTCGACCCCGAGGCGGTGGTGGTGAGCCACGGCCACCTCGACCACGTCGGGTCGCTCCCGTCGCTGCTCTCGGGGGACGCACGCCCGGAGATCCACTGGACCCCGCCGACGGCCGACCTCGCGATGCTCCTGGCACGAGACACCCTCAAACTGCACGGCGGGAGCTACGACTGCCCGTTCACCGAGGCCGAACTCGCCCGCGTCAGCGAAGTGTCGCGGACCCACGGCTACCGCGAGCCGTTCGAGGCCGCGGGCTACGAGGTGACGTTCTTCGACGCCGGGCACGTCCCCGGCAGCGCCCACGTCCTCGTCTCCGACGGCGAGACGCGGCTGCTGTACACCGGCGACTTCAACACCGAATCTCAGAACCTCCTCCCGGGAACGACCGCACGGCCCGACGCCGACGTCGTGATCTGCGAGAGTACCTACTCCGAGACGACCCGGCCGCCGCGGGCGCGACTCGAGCGGGAGTTCGCCGAGAGCCTGCGGACGACGATCTGGGAGGGCGGTACGGTCGTCGTCCCGGCGTTCGCCATCGGCCGCACCCAGGAGGCGCTCTGCATCTGCGAGGAACACGACCTCGAGTGTTACGTCGACGGGATGGGAAAGCGGGTGACGGAACTGTTCTTGCGGCCGCGAAACCGGGAGTTCCTGCGCGATCCGGCCCTGCTACGGCGAGCGAAAGGAAACGCCCGGTTCGTCGACGGCCGCGACGGACAACGACGGCGAATCGCCGACCAGAACACGATCATCGTCACGACCAGCGGGATGCTCCACGGCGGTCCGGCGATGACCTACGTCCCCGAAATCCGGTCGCATCCGGCCAACAAGATCGCGCTGACCGGCTACCAGGTCGAGGGGACACCCGGCCGAGACTTGCTCGAGACCGGCAGCGCCGAGATCGACGGCCGCGTGATGCGGGTCAGCGCACAGGTCGAACAGTACGACTTCTCGGCCCACGCCGACCGTAACGGACTGCTCGAGTTCCTCGAGTCGTACCGGGACGCGGAGATCGCGGTCGTACACGGGGACCGCTGTGAGGCGTTCGCCACGGAACTCCGGGCAGACGGATACGACGCGACGGCACCGGGTCTCGGCGACACAGTGGCGTACTGACTGGCGCGGTCGGATCGAGTTCGCGTTCGCGACCCGGTTCGCGTGGACGGACACCGGCGACGGCCGTCGGTCGCCGTCGAGACGGAATCCTGCTCGAGCGGAGGGGCCGTACGCTGTTCTATTAGCGTGGAAGACGTACCCGTCGTAACCATGCTGGGACCGTTCGAAAACGGCAAGAGGGGGCGATCGGAGACCGTCGCGTCGGACGGTCCGGACTCGTCGATGCTACTCGACCGCCACCTGCCCGCGTACGACGTCACGCAGATTCGCCACGCGGTCGTCGACGCCGAGCCGGCGACGACCTACGAGGCGATGCTGACGGCCGACATGGCGGACACGGGCCCGGTCGTCCGCACGCTGGGGTGGCTCCGGGACGTGCCCGCCCGACTCGGCCACCGGCTTCGCGGGACCGAGCGGGAGTCGCTGCCAGAGCGACTGTCGATCGACGAACTCGAGGAGACGAGCGAGTGGGTTCGCATCGACGAATCGCCGGGCGAGGAGGTCGTCTTCGGTGCGGTCGGGAAGTTCTGGCAGCCGAACATCGAGTGGCGCGAGATCGACCCCGACGAGTTCGCCGACTTCGACGAACCGGGGTACGCGAAACTCGCGGCGAACCTGTCGGTTCGTCCCTACGGCGAGGGGCGGACGCTGCTCACCTACGAGGCGCGAACGGCGACGACCGACGAAGAGTCGCGACGGCGATTTCGGCGGTACTGGCGACTCGTCGGCCCGTTCGCCGGCTACCTGATGGGACGGGCCACGGAGCGGATCGCGGCCGACGCCGAGGCGCGCTCGAGTCGAGCGTCGGCGTCGGCGGCCGTCGACGATGGCACCGACGCGACTCGAGCGAGACCGGACGATAGCGACGCTACCGACGAGACACGAACGGGGTCGGCGACGGAGTCGACGCCCTCGAGATCGCGGCTCACGATCGTCGCACTCGCGGTGATGCTCGCGGCGTATCACGCCGTCGTCCGACCGTGGCACCGTCGGTGGGGCGCGACCGACGAGGAAGCGACGGGACGGCTGCCGGGCGACGGCCTCTGCCCGAGCGCCGAGAGCCAGGTGACACACGCGGTCGAGATCGACGCGCCGCCGGAGGACGTCTGGCCGTGGCTCGTCCAGCTCGGACAGGACCGCGGCGGGTTCTACAGCTACGACTGGCTCGAGAACCTGATCGGGGCCGACATCCACACCGCCGAGTACGTCGTGCCGGAGTACCAGGCGCTGTCGGAAGGCGACGTCGTCCGGCTCGCACCCGAGGACTATCCCATCTCGACGCCCCAGAGCGCACCCGAGGTCGCACTCGTCGAGACCGAACGGGCGCTGGTCCTCCGACCGCCGGGCGAGCCGCCAGCGTGGACCTGGGCGTTCGTCCTCACGTCGCCCGACGAGCGAACGACGCGCCTGCTCGCCCGCAAACGGTCGGGGCCGTTGTCGCCGCTCGAGACGGTCCTCGAGTACCTGTTCTGGGACCCGGCCCACTTCGTCATGGAGCGAAAGATGCTGCTTGGGATCGAGCGCCGCGCGGAGGAGTCGACGAGACTCGAGTCGCTCGAGGAGTGATCGAACTCGCGAGATGCCCATCGGGCTCTCGTGGATCGCCACCGCCCATCACATCGACGAAGACGGTCTCGACCTGTGAGAGGTGTTTCGCCGCCAGTGACCCGATCGACGCCGAAAACGACCGGATAGGCTGTCAAGCTTTTCACCTCGCCTGCCGTACTGGGAGCCGAGACACGAGCGCGTCGCGTGTCACGGTCACCGCCACTGCACCTCCACTCCGATGATTCCACAGCCATCGGCCGCGGTCGTTCGACCGGCGGCCATCGGTCACGCCTCGTCCGTTCTGCAGACGGCCGACGTTCCGGAGCCGATCACGACCGGGGAGTTGCTCTGGCTCTTCTTGATGCTCACGCTGTTGCTCGCGACCGCTCGAGTGCTCGGCGAACTCACGAAGCGACTCGGGATGCCGGCTGTCGTGGGCGAACTCACGGCGGGGATCGTCCTCGGACCGACGGTGATCGACAGCGTCCTGCTCGTCACGCGGACGGTCGAGTGGGTCGAAGGCGAGGCGGTCGGCCAGCAACTCGCCGCCGTCGAGGTCGTCTCCTGGCTCGGGCTGTTGATGCTCATCGTCCTCACCGGCCTCGAGACCGACCTCGAGCTCATCGTCAGCAAGGCCAGGGCGGCGACGCTCGTCGCGCTCGCGAGCATCGTCGCGCCGTTTGCGGCCGGGTTCGCGTTCGCGTGGTACCTCCCCGATCGGTTCGTCGCGACCGGCGGCTCCCGCCTCGAGTTCGCGCTGTTCATGGCGGTCGCGATGAGCATCTCGGCCATTCCGGTCATCGCGAAGATCCTGATGGACATGGGCCACGTCAGGCGCGACTTCGGCCAGCTCACGCTCGCGGCGGGGATGATAAACGACACCGTCGGCTGGATCATGCTGGCGCTGGTCGCGGGACTGGTTCGGACCGGCGAGGTCCAGTTCGCCGCGACCGTCGGGACGCTGCTGTGGCTCGTCGCCTTCCTCGGCGTCGGGTTCACCGTCGGTCGCCGCGCGGTCGGGTGGCTGTTCGTCTGGGTCGACAACACCGTCGGTGGTGAGGTCGCGAAGATAACCACGCTGATGGTGCTCACGCTCGGCGTCGGATCGTTCACCCACGCGCTCCACCTCGAGGCCGTCCTCGGCGCGTTCGTCGTCGGCATCCTCGTCGGACAGGTCGACCGCTTCGACTACGAGACCGAACACACGCTCGAGGTGGTCACGATGGGCGTGTTCGCGCCGATCTTCTTCGCGACGGCGGGGCTGCGCGTCGACCTCCGGGCGCTCGCCGACCCCGTCGTCTTCGGGGTCGCGGTCGGCGCGCTCGCGATCGCCGTCGTCGGCAAGTTCGCCGGCTCGTACGTCGGGGCGAGGGCGGCCGGCCTCTCGAGCTGGGAGGGCGTGACGATCGGTGCCGGGCTGAACGCCCGCGGCGCGATGGAGATCGTCGTCGCCACGATCGGGCTCGCGGTCGACGTGCTGACGATCGAGATGTACAGCATCATCGTGATGATCGCCATCGTGACGTCGCTTATGGCCCCGCCGATGCTCCGCTGGACGCTCCCACACGTCACGATGAGCGCCAGCGAACGCAGGCGCATCGAACGGGAAGAACGCATGCGCGAGAGCTTCGTCGGACAGATTCGCCGCATCCTGCTACCGACCCGCGGCGGTGCCGACACCCAGTACGCCGCTCGCTTGCTCGGCCCGCTCGTCCGCGACGCGGAGATCGAACTGACCGCGCTGTACGTCACCGAAGACGGACGCCGGCGGGGACGGTGGCTCGAGCGCGCACTCGAGCGACTGCCCGGACCCGACCCGGTCTCACGGGAAGCGCGCTCCGGGTCGGCCACCGACCGTCGCACTCGCGCAACAAACGGGAGTTCCGGGGGCGGGAGCGAGCAAGACCACCCTCCCGGCTCGAGCGACGAGGAGATCGCGACTGCGTTCGAGGTGATCGAACGACGACTTGAACTCGAAGACCGGGACCGCCGTCTCCGCACACGGGTCCGCGACGCCACCGGGAGCGTCGCGGAGACGATCCTCGACGAGGCCGCCGAAGGGTACGGAATGCTCGTCCTCGGCGAGTCCGGCCGTACGCGGGATCCGGACGAGCCGCTGTTCAGCGAAACCGTCGACCACGTCGTCCGGGACGCCCCCTGTCCGACGATGGTCGTCAGCACGCCCGGTACGGGAGAGGCCGCCCTCGAGAGTCTGGAAGCGAACCTGCGGCGGATCCTCCTGCCGACGGTCGGAACGGAGTACAACCGTCACGCGGCGGAGATCGCGTTCACCATCGCCAGACGGGAGAACGCGATCGTCGAGATCGTCCACGTCGTCGCCGAACCGCGCCCCGCGGATCGCTTCGTCGAACAGCCGGACCTCTCGAAGGCGACGGCCATCGGCGAAGGGATCGTCGATCGAGAGGCCGAACTCGGTCGCGAGATGGGCGCGAAGGTGCTGACGACGGTCGAAGTCGGCGACGAGCCGGAAGCGACCATCGTCGACCTCGCGGATCGGGACGACGTGGATCTCGTCGTCATGGGCAGCGACATCCGGGCGATCTCCCAGCGCGCGTTCTTCGGCCACCGGGTCGAACGCGTCGTCGAAGACGCGCCCTGTCCCGTCGCCGTCATCAGCTCGGTGTGACGTCGTATCGACCTCGAGGACGCCACACGCCCCGGTATCGCAGCGAAGCGCTCGAGGTCGATCAGTCGTAACCGTCCGCGTCGTCCGCATCGACCCCGTCCGAACCCGACTCGTCTGCGCGCGAGTCCCAGCCGCTCGAGTCGGATTCGGAGGGTTCGGCCGCCGCCTCGAGTCCGGCGAACGTAAACGGGTCGTCGTCGCTCGCGGCCGAGGGGTCGGCGTCCGATTTCGACGTGGGCTCGCCGGTCGTCGTCCCCTCGCTCGCCGACGCCGACTCGGACGCCTCGACGAACGAGATCCGTCCGTCGTCGCCGGAACTCGCGTCGTCGCGGCCGTCGGTTACCGGCGCGGGCGTCGGTGGCTCGAAAACCGACACCATCCCGTCGTGGCGGACGACGTACAGCTCTCGCTCCGGATCGAAGACGATCGCAGCGTCGACGTCGATCCCGAACTCGGCAAGCGCCGCAAGCGTCTCCGGGTTCGCGCGCGGTTCCTCGAGTGCCGCATCCGGCAACGCCATGGTCGTGATCACCTCCTCGAACCGGGCGCGGTCGTCGCGGTACGCGAGCCACTCGCGTTTGGCGGCCGTCGGTTCCGGGAGCCGTCGCGAGGCGTACGCGAGTCCCCCGAGACCGACGACGCCGACCAGCGAGAGCACGGGCCCGCCGACCGTCCGCGCCGGACCGGCCGAGGTAGGGACGACCTCGGTCTCGTACTCCTCGTACGGCTCGTCGTAGGAGTCCTGGCCCTCGAGCCGGTACGTCCCGCCTTCGACGCGGATCGGAACCCGGTAGCTGTCCGTGGCCGACCGCTGCTCGCCGTCGATCGTTCCCTCGATCTCCCGGTCGAACTCGAGGACGACCTCGGTCTCGCCCGGACTGGCCCCGAGGTCGGACTCGATCTCGTCGATTCGCGTCGTGACGTCGCTGACGTCGACGGCGAACGTGGCGGTGACGTTCTCGCCCGGGTCGACGTCTTCGCCGGTCGTCGACGCGAGCCGTTCTCGCTCGCTCCAGTAGACGGTCCCGTCGTCGGGATCGACCGCACGGTAGGCCAGGTCGACCGTGAGCGCGACGTCGACGCCGTCGCCGGTCTGTGACTCGTACGCGCCGACGAACTCGCCGTCGACCGTCGGGCTGATCGCCGTGTAGTACAGCGGTCGGTTCTCGAGTCGGGTCCCGGTGGGATAGACCGAGTTCGGCTCCGTGACCGTGGCGTCGTGCGAGACCTCGCCCGTGGCGGTCCAGGTGGACTCACGCTGCCGTGTCGTCTCCTCGCCTGGATTCGCGTACGCGCCGTAGCTCAGCCACCCCCCGAGGACTACCAGGACGACGAACGCGACGATCAGTACCGTTCGATACTCCTCGAGCAGGACGCGAAGCCGCAGCCGTCGCTCCTCGTCCGCCGCCTCGCCAGTCTCCGTCGATAGGAATGTCATGTCGATCTCAGTTTCGCCTCCGAACGATCGATCGCGTCTCTCTGCAGCGGTTTCGGATCGCCGTCCGTCTCGAGCGGACGTCGCCCGGCCCCGAGAGGACTCGCCCGATCGCGTAGGTGCCACCGCCCAGCAGCGACAGGATCGCCGTCGACGGTGCCCACGGGTGGACCGCGTAGAGGGCGTCGACGACCGGGGCCGGGAGCACGTACAGGTAGCGGTACTCGGTGACGTACGTCGGATAGTGGCCCGTCTCCTCGGGGGCCGTGATCGAGACCGTCGCCGTCGTCTCGTCGCGTGGCCCGACGATCGCCCGTCCGGGATCGACGGTCACGTCCTCGCTGCCGGGTTCGACGTAGGAGATCACGGGAACGAATCCGCCGTTGGAAACCGGGTACGGGATCTCGCCGGTCGTTCCCCGCTCGATCACGAGCGGTCGCTCCGAGTCGAACTCCGCACTGACGACGGCGTAGGACTGCGTGCCGGCCGGCACGATCATCGCCGCCGCCGCCGCGACGACGACCAGCAGCGCGAAGCCGGCCGAGAGCAGCCGGGGATCGAGCCAGTCGTCCGCCTCGTCGCCGGCGCGCGACTCGAGCGACGGCTCCCGACGTTCGCGGATCGTCTCGACGACGTAGAGGACGATCGAGACGCCGAGAATCGGGACCGCGAGCCCCGACGCACCCGGGAGGTTCCGAACGCCGAGTGCGACGGCCAGCCGCGTCTGGACGGACTCGAGCGCGCCGCTCGCGGCCATGACGGCCGTCCCGAACGCCGGGATCGTCACGACCTCGCCGTTTACCTGCCACGCCTCGGCGACGATCTGGGCGTCCTGGACGTACGGCTCGTCGCCGTCCTGGTCGGTAAACGGGTTCGCGTCGCCGCGGGTCACGTACCCGCGATCGGTCTCCTCGACGACGCGGTGGGTCGTCAGCCCGCCGCCCTGGATCTCCTCGGCCTCGAAGACGACGACGTCACCGGGCTCCGGGTCGCCGGTCACCTCGCTGGGAATCGCGACGAAGCCGTCGCCAGTGTCGATCGTCGGCTCCATGCTCCCCGTCTCGACGAACCCGAGCAGGACCGGCTGGCCGAGCACCTGTCCCGCCACGAGCGAGACGATGACGACGAACGCCACCCCCTGTAGCCCCCGTTCGACCCCCCGTCGAATCATTCGTCACCTAGTTACATTATGTTTATTCATTTGTAATTTGTGGCAGTCAACCAGTTTGCTGTGGTGGCCGCGCCGATCGAACGGAGATCGGCCGTCGCCATTGTAAGACGGTCGTTGACCCGCTCTCTCGAGACGGTCAACGAAGGGCTTCGAACTCGGGTGGACGGTATCGTCCTCGTTAACCCCTCGAGAGCGAAGGAACGAGGACGGCGAGAACGAGGGGACGAGGACGGCGAGAACGAGGGGACGAGGACGGCGAGAACGAGGGGACGAGGACGGCGAGAGCGAAGAATCGAGGGGACCGTCACGCACCGACCAGGACGATCGCCAGCAGGTACGCGTTCCACGTCGCGGCGAGCAACCACACGCTCGCGAGCGCGGCGGGCACGACGAGCGCGACGGAATCGGGGGCGATCCGATCCGGCGCTCGCAGGACGGCGGCCGTGATCACGAGCCCGAACCCGACGGCCATCACCTTCACCCCGAGGAGTCCGAGGACGCCCGCGCTCTCGAGTACGAGCACCCCCGTGGGGTTCGACTCCTCGAGGCCGAGCTCGAGGCCGCCGACCGTGGTCCCGAGATCCGCGGCGGTCGCGACCACGACGGCGAGCCAGAGTCGCCGGTCGAGCGGCGTTCTGTCGACGATTCTCGTTCGCTCGTCTGCCTGTCGGTCGTCGATCGCGGCGACCAGTGCTCGAAGGTAGCGTCGTATCGCCGATCCGTCCATGGCTCGAGTTCCCTCCCCGTTCCCTGCGTGGCCGTTCCGGGCGGCACACGGCGACTCGAGGGTACTCGAAGAGGCGATACGACGGCCCATTGTAATACGGCCGTTGAGACGGCTCACGGTCGGCAAGCCGGAAGTTAACGGGAGGCTGTAGGTTCGAGTGGTTACAGCAGCGTCCGAAAACGAGCGAATGCCGACGTGTGATCCCAGAACGGCCGGCGTGACGACCGCCGAGAACTGTCGCTCGAGATCACCGACGAGATATGGAGATTGTGGGGATCAATCGTGACTGTATGGGGATTGTGGGGGATCGATCGTGACTGGGTGAGTGACGCCGGCGGTCGAAAAAGCCTGTGTCGGCCGCTAGCTGGAGAAGAGTCGCTCCAGTTCCGCGTTGATCGTCTCGCGGTCGATCTCTTCGTCGCTCAGGTCGAATTCGACGTCGGCGGTCTCCTCGTAATCGCTGAGTGTTGGTGTGTCGTCTGCCATGTTAGATCGCCTCCGCAGTGAGTTCGATTTCGTCGTCGATAGCCACCGAGTCGACTGCGCTTTCGGGCAGTGCGAACGCCACCAGGCTGAACTCGATCTCGTCGCCGGGCGACAGCGTCGAGATGGAGATGAGGTTCACCGCAGGCTCCCACGACAGGTCGTACCCGAGATCGATCTGACCGATCTGTGGCACCAGCAGGACACCAAGAATGCCATCAAAGTCGCTCATGTCGACGTCGCTGAAGGCGAGCGGAGCAATCTCGAGTTCGATCTCCTGGGTGCCCTGGTTCTGGACCTGGAAGATGTCTGCGATTCCCGTGATGGCGTTTGCGTTCAGTCCCTCCCCACCGGCGAGTCCGTCGCCGATGTTGTCGTTGTCGCCAGTGAGGTTGATCGCGAGCGCATCGCTGGCCGTCGTGTCGACGTAGTTGCCGTTCGGTCCATCGCCGGGTTGAATCCCGAGGTACGCGCTGGCGTCGTCGGCGACGTTGACGGCGACGTCGCGCTCGGCTTCGACGCTGCTGAACGCGCCGGTGCCGAGCGTGAGGCTGCCACCGGCGGCGAGCGCGCCGACACTCAGGACGAATTTTCGTCGTTCCATGACGTTCCAACCCGGTTAGCTCGACGTCGCGACCGCGTTGAAGGTCACCGAGTCGAGCAGTTCGGTTCCGTCGCTGAGAGTTTCGCCCTCCGTGTCGACTTTGATGCTGACTGGCGTGCTGTCACCGGGTTCAAGGGTGACGGCGCTGCTCGAGAGCGAATTGGCGGTGTAGTCTCCGTTACTGGGGTGGAACGTGACGAGATCGTCATTGTCTCCGGACTTGGAAATGCTCACCTCGACCTCCTGGGTCCCCTGATTTTCGACGGTGAACACGTTGTCGATTTCCGTGACTGCGTCGGGGTTGACACCCTCACCACCGCCGGAAACATCTTCGCTGTTGCTCGCGCTGAGGTCGATCTCCAGCGTACCGCCGTCCCCGTCGTCGATGACGTAATCCGAGTTGTTACCACCAGTTCCCTGCAGTCGCAGGTAGGCGGACGCGTCGTCGGCGACCTCGACGTCGACGTTTCGTGTTGCGCTCACGCTCGAGAACGCGCCGGTTCCGACGACCGCAGCTGCTCCCGATGCCAGTGCTCCCATTCCGATGACGAATTTGCGTCGTTGCATGGTTGGATTCTCCGTGTCGTTGTCGCTCGAGGGCGACCACACCTCGTCGGCTCCACGTCGGCTCGTCGTCGCCCCGATCCCCGCCGCGGGGATCACAGATCATCCGTGTCCAGCAAGGGGTATTGTAATACAGTCGTGGAGTCGATCGCAAACGTCGGTGTCCGTCGGTCAACCCACGCCCGACCGGACCGGCACGGGCGTATGGAACGGGTTGACTCGAGTCGGCGACCACTCGAGGCGGCCGATCCGTCGGTCCGGCCGTCGTTGACTCGCCCCTCGAGTCGGTATCGACGCGGTTGACCGGCGGTCAAGCCGGGTCTGACCGGGCCTCGAGAGTCGGTATATCACCGGTTGACCGGCCGTTTGGTCGGTATCGGTTCCATTGACCGTTCGCCTCGAGTCCGGTGAGAACCCCGATTTTGGCGGTTTCAGAACTGGTTGGATTCAAACAGTTATTTACAGACCAACATTTTTTGCCCATGCCGTACTAGCGTGTATCCGAAATGGGGGCAACTCACGCAGAGGCGTCCGGGGGAACCGAGACGTCGGAACTGGAGACGGGCGACGAAGGAGACGACGCATCGGGAGCAGCCGACGACGTCCTCACCGAAGACGAGCTCTTCACGCTCCTGTCAAACCAGCGGCGACGGCACATCCTGCACACGCTCATGCGAGAAGACCGGAGGGTCGACATCGGCGACCTCTCACAGGAGATCGCCGCCTGGGAGGACGGCCTCGCGTTCGAGGAGGTCTCGAGTAGCGACCGAAAGCGAGTCTACACGGCACTCCAGCAGTCGCACCTCCCGAAGATGGACGCCGCTGGCGTCGTCGAGTTCGATCGCGACCGGGGCACGGTCGAACCGACACCGGCGCTCGAGAACGTCGAGATCTACATGGACGTCGTCCGCGGGCGGGAGATTCCCTGGGGCGCGTACTACCTCGGACTGACGACGCTGGCCGGCGCGCTGTACGTGGCAGCGACGAACGACCTGACGCCGCTCGGCCAGCTCACGCCGTCTACCTGGGGCGTGTTCGTCGTCGTCACGTTCGCCGTCTCCGCGATCGCACACCGGTACTGCGAGCGGCAAAACCGGCTCGGAATCGCAGACGAGCCGCCGGGCGTGGAACTCGAGTACCACGACCGCTCGGGAGACGACTGATGGATCGACGACTGGACACGCGACGCTCGACCGGCCGGTCTACCGACGGCACGCGATAGACATGAAACGGACACGACGCGCGACGCTGGCGATGATCGTCGGCTCGAGTGGCGTCCTCGCGGTCGACACCACTGGTTTCTCGACCGCGAGGACCGATCGTGACGTTCGCGTCGCGGTCGTCGACGACGCGGACGCCTTCCTCGGACTGACCGAAGACGGGGTCGAAGACGGGGGGCTGCTGTTCGGGGGCGAGCCTCGTCGCCCGCCGGTCTCGTTCGACGTGATCAACCAGCTTCCGGAGCCGATCGTCGTCACGCTCGCGGTCGATACGTTCCGGTTCGACTCGGCCGACGGCGTCGACGTATCCGACGACCGGGTCGTCGTCGGCGCGGACGGCGACCGACTCGGTGCCGGCGAGCGACTCGAGGACGTCACCGTGAACCTGGATCCGGGCGGCGAGAGGCCGCCCGGCCCCACGGTGACGGGGACGATCGAGATCGACGCCAGCGGTGACGGAACCCGGATCGAGGCCGAGCGCGACCTGGTACTCGAGTGGCCCGAGATCGACGTCGACGCGGCGACGGTCGACGTCCGCCAGACCGGCGGGGGCGTCTTCGAACACGAGTGGAGACTTCGGACCGTCGATGTCGACGGGACCGCACTCGAGCGGCTCCGGTTCGACTACAGCGACGTCGAAACCGCACCGGCGCTCGATTTCACCGCCGCCGACGGACTGTCGGTCTCGGTGACGGTCGACGGCGACGAGCGCGCGACCACGGGATCGATCGAACGGCGAGCCGCGACCGCACTCGACGTCGCCCTCGAGCCGCCGCTCGAGCCCGACGCGGCGACGATCGAGGTCGTGCTCACCGACACCGGCCCACCGGCGTCGCCGGGCGGCGGGAACGGCGACCGGGCAGGGGCGACGGTCGAACTCGATGGCGACACGGTAAGCGAGCGCGTCGAGGCGAGCTGGCGGCGGGGCTGAACTCGAGTACCGATCGTGCCCATCAGCGCTCGTCGGATCGATTCCCGTCGCTCACGACTCTCGGCCGCTCGCAGGAGAAAATAGATGGAAAGAGACGGAGACGGTCGGCCGTCGATCGCGTCGATCAGTCGTCGGCGGGTGCCGCGCCCGCGCCCTCTTCGGCCTGTTGTTTCGTCCAGGCGAGTTTGCCACCGGCGGCGAGGATGTCGCGTTCGCGCTCGGAGGCGTCGAGTTCGGCGGTGAACTCCCAGTCGTCGTTGACGCGGACGGTGAACTCCTCGGCACCGTTCTCGACGCCCTCGCGGACGTCGTCGACGATCTCCAGGTCGTCGCCCTGCTCGAGCTGTTCGTAGGTCTCCTCGTCGATGGTCAGCGGGATGAGACCGAAGTTAAAGAGGTTCGCACGGTGGATGCGCGCGAAGCTCTGTGCGAAGACGCCCTGGATGCCAAGATACATCGGACAGAGCGCGGCGTGTTCGCGCGAGGAGCCCTGGCCGTAGTTCTCGCCGGCGACGAGGAAGCCGCCGTCGGACTCGAGTGCGCGGTCGGCGAAGGTCTCGTCGATGCGCGAGAGGGTGAACTCGGAGAGTTTGGGGACGTTCGACCGGTACATCAGGATGTCCTGGGTCGCGGGGATGATGTGGTCGGTCGTGATGTTGTCCTCCATCTTCAGGAGCGCCTCGCCCTCGAGGTCCGAATCGAGGGGATCTTTCAGCGGGACGTCGCCGATGTTGGGACCCTTGATGAGTTCGTCGTCGACGGCCTCGTCGGGTGCGATGAGGTCCGTCTTCGAGCCGGTGTACTCGTCGGGGAGTTCGACGCCGGGGGCCTCGAGGTCTTCTTCTTCCTCGGCGAGGTCGCGCGGGTCGATGATCTCGCCTTTGATCGCCGCGGCGGCGGCGACCTCAGGCGAACAGAGGAAGACGTTGTCGTCTTCGATGCCCGAGCGGCCTTCGAAGTTGCGGTTGAACGTCCGCAGCGAGACCGAGTCGGAGGCGGGGACGTGACCGATGCCGATACAGGCACCACACGTCGCCTCGGAGAAGTTGACGCCGGCGGCCATCATCTCCG
The DNA here is from genome assembly GCF_023008585.1 of Natribaculum breve. GTDB lineage: Archaea > Halobacteriota > Halobacteria > Halobacteriales > Natrialbaceae > Natribaculum > Natribaculum breve. Next base: position 1,827,502 of record NZ_CP095390.1, read on the forward strand.
CGACCCAGCCCTCGCGGGCGAGCATCTCGGAGGCCTGCTTGGAGCCGGGGGCGACGATCGTCTCGGTCTCCGTGGCGACCTCGCGGCCCTCGAGCATCTTCGCGACGGGGAGGATGTCCTCGTAGCCGCCGTTGGTACAGGAGCCGACGATGACCTGCTGGACGTCGGTGCCGGCGACCTCGCTGACGGGCACGACCTTGTCCGGCATCGACGGCTGGGCGATCAGCGGTTCGAGCTCCGAGAGGTCGACGACGATCTCGTCGTCGTACTCGGCGTCGTCGTCGGGCTGGAGTTCGACGTACTCGTCTTCGCGGCCGACGCGCTCGAGGTAATCTTTGGTCTGCTCGTCGGTCGGGAAGATCGACGTCGTCGCGCCGAGTTCCGTGCCCATGTTGGTGATCGTCATCCGCTCGGGAGCGGTGAGCGTCTCGACGCCCGGGCCGGTGTACTCGAGGATCTTGCCGACGCCGCCTTTGACGGTCAGCCGACGCAGCATCTCGAGGATGACGTCTTTCGCCGTGGCCCACTCGGGGAGTTCGCCCTCGAGGCGGACGTTGACGACTTCGGGCATCTCGATGTAGTATGGTGCGCCGCCCATGGCGACGGTGACGTCGATCCCGCCGGCGCCGATGGCGAGTTCACCGAGGCCGCCGGGGGTCGGCGTGTGACTGTCCGAACCCAGCAGGGTCTTGCCGGGGGCCGCGAAGTTCTCGCGGTGGACGTTGTGACAGATGCCGTTGCCGGGGCGAGAGAAGTAAGCGCCGAATTTGCCGGCAGCGGAGCGAAGGAAGCGGTGGTCGTCCGTGTTCTTGAAGTCGAACTGGTAGGTCTGGTGGTCGCAGTACTGGGCTGCGATCTCGGTCTGGACCTCGTCCAGTCCCATCGCTTCGAACTGGAGCCAGACCATCGTCCCAGTCGTGTCCTGGGTGAGAACCTGGTCGATCTCGATACCGATCTCCTCGCCGGTCTCGAGTTCGCCCTCGACGAGGTGGTCGTCGAGAATTTTCTCGGTAAGGGTTTGTCCCATAGCGTCCGGACATCGGCTTTCCGGATTGATAAAACCAGCGTGTTTCTGTCGTGGATGAACATGTAAGATCCGGCGATTTAGACGGTCACGCTGCAAATATTGCGCCAGCAGTGACCAAACGTTCAGTCGACAGTTCTCTCGAGACGATCCGAACTGGCGGCGACCGGTCGACTGCGGTGTTCGTCGCGACCGCATCGCAAACCCGGTCGAACGCGACACGCTTTTGCCCCTAGCGGGCGCGAACTCGAGTGAATGTACCGCTCCGGCACCTTCGTCGCCGACCACGTCTCGCCGGTGACCGACGAGCAGGTCCAGCCCAACGGCGTCGACCTCACGCTCGACGTCGTCTTCGAACAGCGCGAACCCGGCCGCATCACCACCGACGGCAAGGAGATCGGCGACCGGGTGGCACGCCCGCTCGAGGAACTCGAGAAAAAGACGCCCGAGACGTACTACCTGCCGACGGGCGGGTACGTCGTCCGCTACTGCGAACGGATCGAGATCCCCGGGGGGCACGTCGGGTTCGTCTATCCGCGGTCGTCGCTCATGCGCAACTCCTGTATGCTCAACACCGCGGTGTGGGACGCCGGCTACGAGGGACGTGGCGAGGGGCTCTTGCAGGTCCACCACGACGTCGAACTCGAGCGTGGCGCGCGGATCGCCCAGCTCGTGTTCGCCGAGGCCGACCACGACGACGTCTACGACGGCAGCTACCAGGGCGAGAACCTGTAGCAGTCGGCCGATTCGCATACCGTTTTCACCTTCCGTTCCGTACGTCGTCCCATGATGGCGACGACGCACGTGTTCGCCGGACTGGCGATCGTCGCCCCACTGGCACACGTCGCTCCCGAGTTCGCGGTTCCCCTCGCGGCCGGTGCGATCGCTGGCGGGCTGTTCCCCGACTTCGACCTCGCGTTCGAGCACCGGCGGACGCTTCACTTTCCCGTCTACGGCAGCGTGCTCGCCGTTCTGGCGACGATCGGAGCCGTGCTCGTCCCCTCGAGTCCCACCGTCGGATTCGCGGCGTTCGCCGTCGCCGCCTGGCTCCACGCCGCGAGCGACGCCCTCGGGAACGGCCCCGAGTTCGATCCGTGGACCGACGCGCGTGAGAACGCGGTCTACAACCACTTCGCCGGACGATGGATGCAGGCCAGACGGTACGTCCGCTACGACGGAGCGCCCGAGGACTTCGCGCTCGGACTCGCGCTCGCGGTACCCGCGCTGGTCGTCTTCGACGGACGGGTCAGAGTCGTCGTCGCCGCCGCGCTCGTTCCGGCCTTCGCGTACACGCTATTTCGCCGACAGGTCGCCGATCTCGTGCCGGCGTGGCTCGAGTGAGGTCGGCTGGCCGCGATCCGTTCGGACGCCGACGTTCACCGAACGCGAAACTGTTACTTCCCGAACGATAATCGGCCGGTCGGTCGAGACGAGTCGCAACGCTCATACGACCCGTCTTCGAGCCTTCGGATATGATCGACATCGTCGTCGCCCGAATCACCCACCTGGTGTTCGCCGCCATCTGGGCCGGGAGCGTCTTCTACGTCGCGCTCGTCGTCTTGCCGCTGGCCCGCGATGGCGTGTTCAACTCGACGAAGCCACTCGAGACCGTCTCCGGGAAGCTCACCACCATCTCGCGGGTCAGTGCCGTCGTCCTCTTTCTGACCGGCGGTCACCTCGCGGGGCGGCTGTACACGATCGGCGGCGAGGGACAGGGGCTGTTCACGTCGATCAACGGCCAGCTCGTGATCCTGATGGTTGCCCTCTGGCTCGCGCTCGCCGGCCTCGTCGAGATCGGCGCGAAGCGCTTCGAGTCCGGTCTCAACGGGAAGAAGCTCCGAGAGCCGGCTCGAGACGCGCTCCCGGTGTTCCGCATCGCGGCGGTCGTCGCGGTCGGGTTGCTCGTCGTCGGCGGCCTGATTACGTCGGGCGCACTCGTCCAGTTTCTCTGACCGAAACGATTCTGGCGCGCGAACGGTCTACGAAAGATACTTAGTCGATTGCTGTAACGTCAATGCATGATGATCAGGGGCAAAGGCATGGCCCTGTCACTGCTCGCAGTGGGGACGGCTGCGGCCGCGGGCTACGTTCTCCGTTCTAGCCGCACGCGAGCACGCGACGGGCAGACCAGAGCCGACGTCGGCGCGCGGATCGTCGAGGAGAAGGAGATCCCCGACGACGCGACCGTCGTGGACGTCTCCTCCCGGCGACTACAGGACCTCCCAGCCGCCGGCGAAGCGATCGAGCGGGCCGTCAGAAACGACGCTCGAGACGAGTGGGAACACGTCACGCTCGAGCGCGACGACGCCTGGCACGTCGTCGACGCGCTCCGGGCGTCGTTGCCGTACCACGACGCAGACGGCGCGGAGTACAACGGCGTCTACGTCCACTGTGACGGTCGCGTCGTCGTCCTCGACGCGTTCGGCTGGGTTCGCCTCGAGGAACCGATCCCGTGAGCCGGCCGGCTCGAGTCCCGTCGACACGGGCTCGCTAGCAGGCGGGTTTTCGATCGTCGACTCGCTCGTCGAGCCGTCGGCGTCGACGGAGCCAAATCGCAACCCCTACCACGGCCGCGAGCGCACGCCAGCATATGCAACTGGGTGTAATCGGACTCGGTCGAATGGGACAGATCGTCACGCGCCGCGTTCTCGAGGCGGGCCACGACGTCGTCGCGTTCGACCTCGACGAGGAGGCCGTCGCCGACGCCGCGGAGGCCGGCGCGGAACCCGCAGAGTCGGTGACCGACCTCGCAGACCGACTCGGCGAACGGAAGCGAATCTGGCTGATGGTTCCTGCCGGCGAGCCGGTCGACGCCGCACTCGACGACCTCGCGGACCACCTCTCGGCCGACGACGTCGTCGTCGACGGAGGCAACTCCTACTTCCAGGATTCGATTCGCCGGGCAGAGTCCTGCCCCGCCAGGTACCTCGACTGTGGAACCTCGGGCGGCCCCGCCGGCGCGGAACTCGGCTTCTCGCTGATGATCGGCGGTCCCGAATCGGCCTACGAGGAACTCGAGCCGGTCTTCGACGCCGTCGCCACCGGACCCGACGGTCACGCCCGAATGGGACCCGCTGGATCGGGTCACTACGTCAAGATGGTCCACAACGGCGTCGAGTACGCACTCATGCAGGCCTACGGCGAGGGATTCGAACTGCTCCACGAGGGCCGGTACGACCTCGACCTCGAGTCGGTCGCGAAGGTGTGGAACAACGGCGCGGTGATCCGCTCGTGGCTGCTGGAACTCTGCGAGGAGGCCTTCCACGAGGAGGGGACGGACCTGGGGACGGTCGCGGACCGCGTCGAGGGCGGCTCGACGGGGACGTGGACGGTCCAGGAGGGACTCGAGCAGGAGGTTCCGGTGCCGCTGATCTACACCGCGCTGGCCGAACGGTTCGGCTCGCGGGCCGACGACGGTCGGTTCTCGCGGCGTCTCGCGAACCGACTGCGCTACGGGTTCGGTCGCCACGAGGTCCCCCGGCGGGACTGATAACGAGAGCTGTGAGTCTGTCCCGCCACAATCGCGAACCGCCTGCGGTTGCGTCGGCACCCAGTCACGGCCATCAGTACGACGACGAGGGCGTCCCGGGTGCGACCGAGGGCTGACCCGTTTTGTCCGGCAGTACAGGCCCTCGCCGACGACTCCACGCGCATCGACGGCGTCCTGACGGCGGACAAAAGGCAATACAATTAAATCACCGCACCCAAATGCCACGCATATGGACTACAGTCAGATGGGGCTCATTATCGGACTCGTGATGACCGTGGGTGCTGTGGCCCTGCACTTCATCAGGGGCACACCGTGGACACCCGGCGAAGACATCACCCAGGACGTCCTCGAGCGGCGCGCCGAGACCGTTTCCGAGACGGACTTCCCCGAACCGATGAATCGCGCCATCGGCGGTGGCGGCGTCGCGGCAGGTGCAGTCGCCGGCGGCGAAGCGGGTGGCGAACTCGAAGAAGGTGAGGAGGGCACAGAAGAGACCTCGGGCCCCGGCGACATCCCCGAAGACGAGATCGAGTACTTCGAGATCGAGTACGTCAAGGAAGGCGAGACGATCGAAGTCGCGAACAACGAGACGCTGCTCGAGGCCGGCGAAGACCAGGGCTGGGACCTCCCCTACGCCTGCCGCCAGGGCCAGTGTGTCTCCTGTGGCGGACAGATCTCCGGCGACTCCAACGAACTCGTCGAACACGACGACCAGCAGATGCTCGACGAAAACGAGATGAGCGAGGGCTACGTCCTCACCTGCGTCGCCTACCCCCGCGGCGAGTTCTCCCTCGAGACCAGCGAAACGCCCTGAGTCGGACGACCCGGTCGATTTTCCCGTCCGACGTCTCGCTTCGATCCTCACGTTTGCTACTCGAGTGACCGATCGCCACGGTCTTCGACCGACGCCCCTTCCCCGCTCTCGCGTCCACCGTCCGTCCCGACGACTCGTCGACACACATCACAACGTTGATTTTCTCGTGTTTCGTTTCGAATCACAGTGAGCGACGAGCGTCTCGACTCGAGCGACGACACGGCCGACCAGCCCGAGGTCGAGCCAGCAGGCGGGGGCGATCGTCCCGGTTCGATCACCGAGGGGAGCCTCGTCCGTCCGCTCTTTCACCTCGCCTGGCCCATCGTCGTCATCCAGCTGCTCCAGGTCACGTACAACGTCGTCGACACGCTCTACCTGGGTCGGCTCTCGGCGGAAGCCGTCGGTGCGATCAGCCTCGCGTTCCCGCTCATCTTCCTGCTGATCGCCGTCGCCGGCGGCTTCACGACCGCGGGCGCGATTCTCGTCGCCCAGTACACCGGCGCGAAAGGCGACCGCTCTGCGGGGTTGGTCGCCGGCCAGACGATCACTACGGTCTTTAGCCTCGCCATCGTCATCGGCGTCGTCGGCTACTTCTACACCCGACCCGCGCTCGATCTCCTCCCGAGCGATCCCGAGACGGCAGCGACCGTCATCCCGCTTGCGGCCGACTACATGGAGGTCATCTTCCTCGGGATCCCGCTGATGTTCGGCTTCTTCGTCTTCTCCGCGCTGATGCGCGGCTACGGCGATACCCGCACGCCGATGCTCGTGATGGTCGTCTCCGTGGGGCTCAACGTCGTCCTCGACCCGTTTTTCATCTTCGGCTTCGCCGAGAATCCGGTCATCGGCTGGCTCGATGCAGCGCCGCTGCTCGGCGTCGTCGACTTCGCCGGCCTCGAGGCCACGCTGTACGCCGCCACCGGCTTCACCGGCTTCGGCATTCAGGGGGCCGCGCTCGCGACCATCCTCTCGCGCGGCGTCGCGACGGTCCTCGGCCTCTGGCTCCTGCTCGGGACCGGCCTCGGGCCGGCGACCCGGCCCGAACACCTCAAGCCCGACCTCGAGATCGTCGAGGACATCGTTCGACTCGGGTTGCCGAGCACCGTCGAACAGACCACGAGCGCGCTGGCGATGATCACGCTGACGGCGATGGTCGTCACCTTCGCGCCACCGATCGTCGCCGCCTACGGACTCGGGAATCGGCTCATCTCGCTGGTCTTCCTCCCCGCGATGGGCCTCGGCCGGGCGATCGACACGATGGTCGGCCAGAACCTCGGTGCCGAACGGAGCGACCGGGCCGAGCGCGCGGTGTGGCTCGCGGCGTCGACCGGTGCCGGCGTCATGCTCGTCGTCGCCGTGATCGCCGCGGTCTTCACCGAACCGATCGTGAGCGCGTTCCTCGGCGACGTCCCCGACGCGCCCGCCACGATCGCCTACGGCGTCGAGTACGTCCGCATCCGCGCCGTCGAGTTCGCCTTCATCGGCGTCTCGCAGGTGATCCTCGGTGCCTTCCGGGGTGCCGGCAACACCAAGATCGCGATGAGCATCTCGATCCTGACGCTGTGGGTCGGCCGCGTCGTGAGCGTCTTCGTCCTGGCGTTCGGCTGGTCCATCACCGTTCCCGTCGTCGGGGTGACGATCGCCGCACTCGAGTTGGGCGAGACGGGTATCTGGATCGGGATGGCGCTTGGCAACGTCCTCGGCGCGATCGTCGGCGTGGCGTGGTTCCTCCGTGGCACCTGGAAACAGCGCTACATCGAAGAGCCCGAACCCGCCCCTGGCGCTGTCGGCGGTGCCGAGGACTAGGTCAGAAGTGTTATAGGGAAGTGGGATCTTTCCTCTCACGAGGGCGCGTAGCTCAGTGGACAGAGTCCTTGGTTCCGGACCAAGATGTCGCGGGTTCAAATCCCGTCGCGCCCGTACGCAGACGCCGCGCGCGACGACTAAACCGAACTCCCGGGTAAAGAGTTCGACCCCGTCGTTTTCGGAGCTTCCGACACCTCGAGAGTCGGGTCTGAAAAACGAGCGCGACCTCGAGTGCGAAGCGACGCGTGCGATCGAACTTCGCGCTCGGCTGCCGGCCATCGTCCAGGAGGCGATCCCCCAGCCCCTCGAGGAAGCCGACGACCTCGAGAACTCGCCCGACTCGAGGTGACCGACGAACCAGCGCGGTGAATGGGGGTTCTCAGATCGGACCCCCTGGGTAGCGCGCAGATGGATACGCGATCCTCGATGTATGCACCCTTCCGTGGGCGATGGGCAACTCGAGTGCATATAATCGGCACCGATCCGACCGGCACCCGCGCCGATCACGCCGAACCCCGTACTCAAAGAACAGACCGGTCGGTCACCCACGACCGACGCGAATCGACCCCCGTACATACCCTCGTTTAAACCATGACCAAGCGAACCAGTCTGAAATTCACCGACGGACGCTAGTGGAACCTCGAGCAGGCGAGCGCGATCGTCGCTGCCGACGAGTACGACGACCCGCCGATGAGCGTGGTGATCAATGCAGCACTTGAAAATTATAGATGCGCAAAAACGGGTGAAGAAGAGACTATTTACGGTCCAGTTGCGCTGCCGAGTTCAACGTTTGCCTCGGCATCATCGATAGAACCGCCCTCCTGAATAGTACCTTCGCCTCGGTAAGCATAGATCGTGTAGTCTTCGTCTGTAGTGAGAGACCCGGTACCATCACCGCTCTTACTTGAATTATAATAGCCAACAGAGCCGGTGCTATCCATATTCTCGTCAAAGAGGGCAACTTCACCACTTTCGTTGACGAAAGCAATTCCGTCGATATCCTCGCCGCGGGTTAGTTCAACAGTGACGTTGCCAGAACCTGCATTGTCAGTCCCGATATCAGCGCCACCAGTCACCGTTGAGTTCCCCGGTCCCATATCAAGGACAAACGCCGCAATCACAGCTGCGAGAATCACAGTGATTGCCACCATCAGGATAACACCGATCACCGGTGAGACTGCTCGTTCCTCTTTACTTCCGATCAACTTCGATCTGTATTTCTTTAGATCCATATTTACCATAGCACCCTGCGAACGGCGGAAAGATTATGACCGGTGGTGTGGAACCACCGAACGCGCGTAGGGGGATTGAGTAGCAATACCATCCCGGCGCGCTTTCCGACGTTCGGCCTGGCGCTGGTAATTCCCACGGAACTACGGGCATATATAGTTAAAGGTAGCTGACAGTCAGTTGAATTGATAGGACTTTCAGATGTGATAATCAGCGAACGCTATCCACCCTACAGCGGGCCCTTGAACCGACGCCGTCTTGCGATTTTGCCAAAATTTCGCCAAAGAGACAGGTGTTTGACCGATCGCCCTCACCTCCACCTGCGGATCGAGACGGGTCGTTACTCGAGGAGCGCGACCTCGCGCGCACCTACCGGCGGGGCCGACGACGACGCCTGGACGGCCGTCCAGCAAGTACCGTCGCGTGGCAGCCTACCGCATCGACGACCCGGACGAGGGGGACACGGCGATCGCGAACGCACTCGAGTTACCTGTCGGCCGCGTTCGGTCGTGGTCGACTACGAGAAGACGCCCAACGTCGTCGCGGGACTCGGGCGGCACGCGAACACGGCTGGCTCGAGGTCACCGACGACGACACCTTCACCGCGTTGAACGCGCTCGTCGCGAACGTCTACTCCGGCGGGTCGATCGACCAGCGGAACTGGCAACCGCTGTTCGTCCTGACCGAGCGCGGGTTCAACTCGCACGTGATCGACGCGCTCGAGCTGGCCGACGTCGGATACACGGTCCACGACGAGGCCGAAGACGGTCGCGGACTGGTCATTCGACCCGGCGAAGACGGGGCGAGCCTCGGGCGGGTGTTGTACGTGCTCGGTGCACCGCTCGAGAAGAAGTCGGAACTCGAGGGATTCTCGCTACCCCGGTATCTCGACGAGGCACCTCGAGACGTCCAGGAGCTATCTTCTTACAGCGAGAGTACGTGTTTACCCCGAGGACGCAACAGCGGGCACAGCCTGAGCTCGTGGAATCATCTCGTTGTTTCGAGCGATTCGCTTGAATTCTTCGTAGGGATTGCGTCCCTGCTGGCGGCAGGTCGCCAGCAGGGACAGCAGCGTCTCATGAACGAACATGCCACGGTCGTTCCGGAGCGTCCCAATGAGCTTCCGGAGAACCACTGGCTCACGAAGCGCATTTTCAGCGGCGTTGTTCGTCGGGGAGACTGCTGGCTCACCGACGAAGGTGAGCCAGTGGTCGAGGCCTCCTTCAATCTTGCCGAGCAGTGTTGCCACTGGTCCGTCGGGCACTGACCGCTCTATCAGCGATTCAAGCTCTCTGCGCGCCACACGCTGGAGTTCTGATCGCTCACGGACTGTCAAGTCGCTCTCCAGCCGGGTCTGGAGAGCGACGAACAGCTGTTTGAGGGCCCGGTAGATCGGTTCGCCTTCCGCCTGCTTGTCGGCGGCGTCTTCAGCCTCCCGGAGAATGTGCGCCCAACACCGCTGGAGGTTGCTGCTGAAAGCCGGATACGCCGTCCACCCATCACAGACAACCGTTCCCGCGAAGTCCTCGCCGAGGACTTCTTTGGGAACATCGCTTCCACGACTCTCTCTGACCGCGTAGAGCGTGTGTTTCTCGGTAGTGAACGTCCAGATCCACGCCTGTTCACCGTCTCGTTTGATTCCAGTCTCGTCGATGTGAACAACGTCGGCTTGCTGTATCTGGCGACGGATCTGTTCGTATTCACAGCGACCGGCGCGCGCGGCGCGCTCGGTCGCGTGCCATGTGGACGCGGCCGAAAGATCCAGTCCGTGCAGTTGCTCGAAGCGGTCGCTGATCTTCCGGTAGGGAAGGCGGTGATCGTACCGAGAGAGCGCCGCCTGTGCGATGACGTTCACCCCGAACTGCCCCTCATCGGGGCAGTCGGGGTGTGAGGCGACAGTCTCTGTTCCGCAGGAGTGACACTCGTAGTGGTGGCGATTGTACTGTGTGACTTCGGGTGGCTGTGGATCCGGGAGTTCCTCGACGAGTCGGGGGCTGACGCCCGCCGACTCGTCGAATGCTTCGCCACACTCTGGACAGCAGTCACAGGTGACCTCGATTTCTTCGTCTGGATCAGGTGCAGGCCGCCACTCAGGGTCGTGTCCGGGCTTTCGACCAGGCGTACCACCGTCAGTACGTGGCTGTTCGTCGTCCTCGTCCTCGCCGGACGAGGACGACTCCTCTTGGTCCGATTGGTCCTTGCTCGGTGGTGTGTGTGGCCCCTCGTACCACCGAAGCTTTGCTCTGAGACGCTTGTTCTCTTCACGGAGTTGCCGATTCTCTTGCTTGAGCTCTTCTTTCTCCTGCTCAAGTTCATCAACACGACCTTCGAGAGCAGTGATCCGCTCAAGCAGTTGGTCCCGTCCCAAACTCGTCTAGAGTTCGCCTCTGGTAGCATCAACTGACACCTCCATTGTAATGGCTGTTTTGGCTGATCGCTCGAGCAGTTCGTCGGCGAACGCCGCGAACTGCTCGGGATCGGCATATCTCACGAGATTGAGCCAGAGAAGTGATTCTAAGCCGGATTCTGTCCATCGCATCCACTGGTTTTTACACCGCTTCGAGATTTCACCCATAGCTCGTTCAACCACGTTCGACGTCCACAGCACCTCTTGTCCCTCAAGTGCAAGTTCGGCGAACGTCACGGTTGCATCTCCCCATTTTCGGAGGTACGTCGCTGCTTTTGGAGAGTCCTGTTGCTCTAATCGCCACGCCTCCTTGGTGAGGTTCTCGAGCGTTTGGTCGATCCGCTCGCGGATCGCCAAACGCTCATTCCTCGGTGCATGGAGCGTAACCGAGTTCTTCAGATGGAACAAGTCGTTTGTGACGTCTGAGGCTATCGCTTTCCGCGTTTCGAGCGGAAAGGTACCGTCCTCCCACAGCTTGTATCCAAGCGTTCGGCCAACGTGAACGAGATCGAGCTGATGTGATCGATAGCTGGTCTCGAAAGCGTCGACGAGGGATTCTTCGGCGTCACTGACGACTGTCGCGTCGTCAGTGACCGCCTCATTCTCTTCGAGAGTCTCTGCTGTATCGTCCCATGATTCGTTGACATTGACGTCTAAGAGCGTGGTTTCCGTGTCTTCCTCGGTGATCTGTCCAAGGGTGACGTTGACGTCATGGTACGTGCAGTGATCTTCTTGGCTATGACACTTCGTTCCGTCAGGAACGACAGTGTCTGCGTTCGTCCCAGGAAGCCGATCACGAACGAAGTCAGCGAGTTTACTGCCATACTCACGGACTCGGCGGTTGATCGTTGTTCTCGAAGGCATCGGAGTGAAGCCGTCGCCGTGGGCGACGGCATCACGGTAGCTGAGCGAGGTAGCGAGGTCAGCAGCCTGGAGTGAGAGGTCTTCTTGATAGATCCGCTGTCCGTCGAATTCGATGAGATCCTCGAGTGGACGGAAGTAGGTCGGATCGTCGTCAGTAGCAGCGGTATCTTTGACGTGATGGAGTGTGAATTCGTGTTCTCCAGCAGTTGTAGCGGCTGTTCGTGTGGTGGTACCGGCGCGCTGGAAACGGCGGTTGCCGTTTCCGTGCGCGTGTTTCTCCCCACAGTACGCCTCGACGAGGCGCTCGTCGAGGCTTCTGACGATCTCCTCGAGGATAGTAGCCTCAAGCTGCATCTCGGTAAGAGATTCAGCGAGCGTGGCAAGCGGTAGCGTTTTGTCTGGGTCGAGACTAACTGTGAACTGCGCGTCGATTGTGGCGTGCATGGGTCACTTCGGGCTGGATACCAGAGGTGACCCTGTTTCCACAGGAGTCAGTTACGACTCTAGACGAGTTTGAGACACGACCAAGCAGTTGCTCCACTTTCTCGTCAGTGACCATCACAACCCCCCTTGGCCAGTGCAGACGACGCGGGACGGTCTCCCTGCCGGAGACCGTCCCTCGGATAACACCCTGTCGTCTGCATTGCTCTACCGTTAGGTCAGGAGCAACTTACGAGAGAGTGGCGAAATCGTTCTGGGGGTAAACACGTACCAGCGAGAGAATCCCGGCGTTTATGCCGGGCGTGAATCGCGTCACTCAACTACGCGAACCACCGCTCGACAGCAGACCGGATATTCCACGTTAACCCAAACCATTAAGTAAATTTCTCTACATGGACTATGTATGGTGATTGAGGTCACGCGCACCTACGTTGGTTCCATCCAGAACCACCAACAGGTCAGCGATGGCCTCGATTCGCTCGGCGACTCCGCCTCGAAGATCTGGAACGTCGCACGCTGGACAGCTGATCGTATCTGGGAGGTAACCGGCGAAATCCCCGATGACGGAACGCTGAAAGCGTACATGAAGAACCAACCCTGCTGGAAAGACCTGAACGCACAATCCAGTCAGAAAGTCATCGAAGAACTTTCTGACGCTTTTCAGTCGTGGTTCGACCTGCGACACAAGGACGACGAGGCGAATCCGCCCGGCTACCGCAAACATGGCGACACACGTCCCAGGAGTACGGTCACGTTCAAGGCAGACGGGTTCAAACACGATCCAGAGAACAACCGCGTCCGCCTCTCGAAAGGCTCGAACCTGAAAGAGAACTGGTCGGACTTCATCCTCTGCGAGTACCAGACACGCCCAGACGTTGACCTCACAGAAGTCAACAGCGTGCAGAACGTTCGAGCCGTCTGGAACGGCGACGAGTGGGAACTGCACTTCGTCTGCAAAGTCGAACTCGAAACCAACGACTCATCAGGAGATGGCGTGGCAGGGATCGACCTCGGCATCAAGAACATCGCCACGGTCGCGTTCCCCGACGAGTACGTCCTGTACCCCGGCAACTCGCTCAAACAGGACAAGCACTACTTCAAACGTGCCGAGTACGACACCGAAGGGGAGAACGGCCCCTCGGAGAAGTCGAGGTGGGCACGCCAGAAACTCGCTGACCGAGAGACACACTTCTACCACGTTCTCACGGACACCATCATCACGGAGTGTGTCGAACGCGGTGTTGGAACACTCGCGGTGAGTTGGCCCGAAGACGTGCGAGAGTCCGACTGGGGCAAGACCGGTAACAAGAAGTTGCACTCGTGGGCGTTTGACCGTATCTACCAGTACCTCGAATACAAGGGCGAGATTCGTGGTGTCGAGGTGCTGAAAGAGAACGAGTGGGAGACGTCGAAGACCTGCTCACGGTGTGGAGACGACACGAAATCAAACCGGGTCGAACGTGGGCTGTACGTCTGCTCGTCGTGCGAGTTGGTCGGGAACGCGGATTGTAACGGGGCGGAGAATATGCGTCAGAAGATAACTCCGAGTCCTCACGGTGAGGATAGGAGTAACGGCTGTGTGGCACAGCCATCGGTACACCTGTTCGACCGCGAGAGCGGGACGTTCAAAACGAGAGAACAGGCCGTATCGTAGACCAGCAAATATCCCAACCTGCGGTACGGGAAGCCTCGCCGTCGTCGGGCGTAGCCCGACTGCCTGAGGGATCTTCGATCCCTCTCCGTTTACGGCGAGGAGGATGTCACTCGTTCACTGCTACCTGGCGAACCGTGCCTATCCCGATCCGGCGAGCGCGTCGATACAGAGTATCGAAGAACGGCCGCGTTCCTACCGCGAAGAACTCGCAGCCTTGATTCGATCTGTCACCGATGGGCCGGTGACGGTCGGTGAGGAGTCGGTGGCGATCTCGGCAGAGGCGTCCCGGTCGCTTGGCCACCTGCCGGAACACCGGATTGCAGCTGAAGAATCGGAGTGAACTCTATCAGTCCAGGTCCATTGGGATACTTCGATTCTATCCGACACTCAAAGAACGAGCGGATGGGGGTGTCTACGTGTCGATTTTCTCAATCCCTACCCACACGTGAGATCCTGCGAAATAGTTGAAATGGTCGTGACCACAATCGGGACATTCGAACCCAGAAAAGTCACCATCTGGTGGGAAGTAATTTCCACAACCACCTTGGCAGTCGTTGCCTGCCCATTTCTCTCGAAAGAGTAGTGCTAGTTCCTGTCGGTGGTTTTGTTGGAGATGTAAGCGGCCTTCGGCTTTCACTTCATCACCGATTGCTGACTGGATAGTACGATCACAATATGTACAATCCCAACTATACATATCTGCGATTCTAGATTCCATTGTAGTAAGTGTATCTCAGTGAGATTACTGATTCTCACCAGACCGTGTGACTTGAGCAGGTTAACAAGCGTATATCAAATGATATTTATCAAAGTAAAGAAATTTTTTAATAGAATGTATTTGTAGAGTTGGTATGAATCGGCGAACCTTCGTCAGTGTCTCTGCAACGCTTGCCACTACGGCATTTGCGGGATGTCTTTCGAGCGACCAAGATGGGAGTCAATCTTCTGACGGCGAGTCTGGAGATCCGCAATCGAATGACGAAAACGGACCAGTGGCTCCCGAAGACGCAGTGGAACACTATGACCGTGCTGTCGAACTACTGAGTAAGAACGGTGAGAAGTTTGACGAGGTTCGTCAGCAGATGATATTGGGAGACGAAAATATCGATTTTCGTGCGACTACTATCACTTCACGAACTGGCGAAGCCCGTAGTCAACTCGAGAAGGCTGCCAAGGAAGACGATGGCTCGTTGGAGAAGGAGATCAAGACATTACGACGAGTCGCAACGTATCAAGATGCTCTCGCTCAGTACGATGAAGAGTATCTCAAGCTTAGCAGATTAATCAACACAGGACTAGATTACTATTCAAATGGACAGTACCAGCAGGCGATAACAACACTTCAGAATGCCAAACAGCAGGTTGAGGTGACTCAATCCGCTCTCGACGATGTCGAGGAGGAACTCAATGCAATTCGAGACTCTTCGGAATCTGCAGATGTGGGTAACGAATTGAGAGACGAACTGCTCGTTGCCGGTGACGATAACGCTGAGATCCGAGAAGAACTCCGTTGGTTCGACCAGCTCGTTCCTGCCCGGATAGACGAAATCCGTGGAGAACAAACACTCGAATCAGCAACTAATGCGTTTGAGGCTGGGCGCTACAGTAGTGCCCGCTCTCAATATGCGGATGCCGAGAACTATTATGTGTCCGCAGAAACGCAATTGAATCATCTGACTATTAAAGAAGAAACGGCGTATCTCGCTGGACTTGTTAGCGATTCTGATGGTCTGGCGTGCAGGTACGGATATCTGTCGGATGCATCTGACAAGATGGCACAGGCTTCACAGGCAATGCAAAATGGCAATCGCAGCCAAGCGAATCAGCATATCGAAAGCGCTGACACCTACCTCGCGATGAGAGATACCTGTTGACTACTGCTGACACCAAGATTTGATTCTTCGGTGAGAGGACGCATATTTTGCTCGCCTGGAATAACTGCTGTACTGAAAACGAGCGTCGTATTAGTACGAGGATTTCGCCGGTGACTATTCCTCTAATTCTTCAGATCCAAGATCGCCCTCGAGGTACGCCCCTCCTCGATCGGTGGTCCGATAGAGGCCTTCGTCGACGCGCTCGACGAGTTCGGCATCGCGAAGTTTCCCGAGTCGCGTGCTCAGATAGTGTCTCGAGTAGTCCGTATTGGTCGACGAAACGCGAGGGGAGAGTACGAGACCGCTATCTGCGAGGGTCTCGAGGATTCGGTCGTCTGCTTGCGTCGTCCACGATACCCTCGGTCGTCGCACACTGGTACGTGCTGTACTGGCATTTTCGCAACACTGGTTGAGTCGGCTGGTAGCAACGCGTCTCTGTAGATTAACGTACGGTCGGTTTGTGTGAGTGAGTGGGATGTTTCGGTCACAGTGACGGAAGCCAGACGGACCCGCCGCTACCCGGCCGGGTCCTCAGCAGGAGTGCGGACCCGGTGTTAGGGGCACCGGCCCGCCTGGTTCCCGTATCCAGGTTACGGAAGCGTACAAGCGCACGATTCCGGGGAGATAAAACTCCCGCTCGAGCGCATCGATCGGCCCACGGCCCGGACTACTTTCACCTGTCGCGACAGTCACCGAAATTCGACTAGTGGGTCTGACACTCTCGAGAACAGGCGCGAGAGCGATTCAGTCGTCCACTTTCACTTTCACCGACCACCCAAGGATTCGTCCTTTTACCGACAACTCCGTCAGCAACGACCGATGGTGACGACGATCGACTTGGACGATGAGACAGATCGATGGAGGTGGGTGTGCCCCCGCGGTCATCGCAGCTGGGAAGCGACGAACAACCACTTCTGGTGTGCCGAGTGCGCGCACACCTACGCCGGTGACGACTACGATCCCGAGTTCGACCACCTGCACAACCTCGCGTCCGGTGAGACCGTCCACCGTGACGACCTCCGGTTGCTGACGCGTGCCGGCCCCTACGACACCCTCCGGGGTGGTTCGGCGTGAGCGACGAGTTCCACCCGCTCGAGCGACAGGCCGACGCCCTCGAGGCGATCGCGACGGAACTGCGCTACCAGAACGCGGTTCTGTGCGAACTCCTCGCCTCGATGGACGGAAACCGACGGTCGAGTTCGTTCACCGACCGGAGACGGGAACGCCGTTGAGGAACGACGAGGGCGGCGAGCGGGTCAACCGAATCAGCGACCGGGTGGTACAGACGCTACGCGGTTACATTTCCAGCCCTCGAAAGACGGTGACCGACGACGAGGGCCGACGACCGCTCGTTTCGACTGCTCAGGGACGCGTCGCGCCCTCCTCGGGAAATCGTCTCCAAGTGGACCAGGCCGTGCCAGATCGGCGACGAGTGTCCCCACGACGAAGACCCGGAGACGTGCGGGTGGACGTCGTACAACACGGCGTGCAAGTGCCCCTCGACTCGGTCACCGCACGCTCTCCGGAAAGCTCGAATCACGAAGTACCGCGACGAGGGGATCGCTCGAGGGATCGTTTCCGATCGACTCGACGCCTCGAGCCAGATTCTCGACAGGCACTCCGACCGCGCATCGAAGCGCGAGAACGCAGATCGCCGGTGGTGGGAAATCCAGCAGTGCTCACGGATCTCGAAACCCTCAAAGTGGCAGCAAGCGCGGTGGTGAAGATCCGTCGCGCCCGCTTCAGCACTTCTCGGCATCGTCGACCGTACAGTGGCCGGTTTCGAGGCCCGAGTACCGTCCAGCGTCGTCTGATTTCAACACGTGACGGGTCTCGTCGCTCCAGGAAGGCGTTCGGGGAGCGCGACTGGCTCCGATCGTCATATAATCACAGGTCGGAATCACTAATCGAGAACGGGGATCGCGTGTTGGACAGTCGGTTCAACACTCGGTTGGATCGTCGGGAGATGTTGCTCGTCGCGGCGTCAGGGAGCGAGATCTCGGCGGAGCACGAAGCTAACGAGGGATGAAAATAGCCGAGTAGTAACTCGAAGTTAAACAGAAGCCATACTGGTTTTACCAGTAGCCGTCCTGATGCTCCTTCGGTCGTGTGTTTGGAACGATTCGTTCCTACGCTCGCACTTTGGTATCGCGACGGTGCCCTCGTGTGTCTCCTGGAGACGTTGAACGGTACAGTGTCGTCGAATACTGGTGTATATCCCTCATGGTGACCATTCGCCGAGGGCACCTTCGCTCGCGATTGTCTCTGCCTGAACACGAGTGAAACGTCAGTCTCCCGCATCACTGTGGGATAATGATGCAGTTGAACGGTGGTCTATAGCTCGATACCGCTCATCGTCGTGAGTTACAGGCGAAAACAGCGCGAAACAGTCGTCCCTGGTTAAGCCGGGCACCATGTAACGTGGAGTGGCTCCGGACACACCCGGAGCAGGAAGAAAAACCATGGCACAACAGCACCACCAGCCACAGCAACAACAGCCACAGCACCACCAGCCACAGCAACAACAGCCACAGCACCACCAGCCACAGCAACAACAGCCACAGCAACAACAGCCACAGCAACAACAGCCACAGCAGCAGGGCCAGTTCGGCCAGCCGTGGCAGGCACTCGGCGAACAGATGGAACAGCGATTCGACGAGTCGTTTTCGAGTGAGATTCGAACGACCATTCGCGACCTCGATAAAACTGCGTCGGTCGCGGAGTGGGTGAAAATGAGGGCGGCCCAGCGCGGCCTGCCTACTGTCGTGCGTGTCGCCGACGATATCGAGGACATCGCGCTCCTGGAGAAGAAGCTCATTATCCGAGAGTCACCGTTCGCTCAGCCTATTGGACAGACGTCCAGACAGGTTCTCCAACAGGGACTCCAGGAACTCCAGCAGCACATCAACGAGCCAGAGGTCCAGGATGCTGTCGAGAAGACTCGCCGGTCACTCGAGTCCATCGACAGGGGCCTGACGTCGCTCCAGACGATGGGCGGCCAACAGCAGGGTGGTCAGCAGTTCGGTCGACGAGGCGGGCAGCAACATCAGCCACAGCAGCAATCTGCCCAGCGATACGGTCGGCAACCAAGTCAGCAATACCAGTCGCCACAGTACTGACCCAGCGACTGTTCGATCGACTTTTTCGCGTACCGAATACGCGAGTTCGCGTCTCGACGAAGCGGTCGCACAGAGATCGATTTGTGGGTACCGGTGGTAGGTTGGCGGGGGAAGATGGTGAGTCCGAAAGCCGTTCGTCAGGATCGACGAAACCGTCGCGGGGGCGACGCTCGTTTTCGTTCGGTACGTGCGTCGGGGCCGGCTGACGGAAACGCGAAGATCGCTCGATACGGGCAGGGCCGTCCCGTCCATCGTCGGTTCGACGACGCTCACCACTACTCCTTCTGAGCGGGAAGTACGGGCGACTCCTCGAGCGGCGGCCGTCTGTCGACGGCGTACAGTTCGACCCACTGGGGGCGTCGCCGGTGATCCGGTTTCTCGGGCCGGACTGCCCGCGTTGACCGCGTTCGTATGAACGTCGAGTCGAACGTGCCGGGCGGTCATCGCCGTTCGTTGCACGTTCTGACGCCACTGTTATTGCCCTCGAGCGTGCACTGTTCGCGTGTGAAAGATCGACGAGGGGTGAGTGATCGTTGCACACTGTGTGGGACGGCACTCTCCGGGTCGGCCGTCGAAGCCGAGTCCGGCGAGCAGTTCTGTTCGTCCGGCTGTCGCGACGTGTACGAGACGCTCGGGACGGTCGAAGCCGGAGACGAAAGCGCCGTCGAACCCTCTGACGGCGAGGAAACGCCCGGTCGGACGCAGCGATCCGACGTCGAGTACGCAACCGACGAACTGACCCGCACGTTCTTTCGGGTCGACGGGATGCACTCGGCGATGTGCGAGTCGTTTCTCGAGTCGGTCGCCGAGGCTCGCGACGGCGTCGAGAGCGCCGCTGCGAGTTACGTCACGGAGGTCGTGCGAGTCGACCACGACCCCGA
The DNA here is from genome assembly GCF_023008585.1 of Natribaculum breve. Lineage (GTDB taxonomy): Archaea > Halobacteriota > Halobacteria > Halobacteriales > Natrialbaceae > Natribaculum > Natribaculum breve. Next base: position 1,847,106 of record NZ_CP095390.1, read on the forward strand.
TCGCGTGTCGAAACGCGAACTCAGGGACGCACTGAGTACGGTCGGCTACACGGCGTACCTTCGCGAGGAAGCGAGTGGCACGGACGAGGGAGGCGGGACACGGCGGTCGCGGGAGATGCACGGCCTCCGGAAGCGCCGGACGGACGACGTCCTCGAGTTTCGCTACATCGTCGGCATCGTCTTCGGGATGTTCATGCTGGTCCCCTACGTCGCGGTCCTGTATCCGGTGTATCTCGCGTCGTTTTCCGACGCGGGGATGCTTGGGCTGTTTCGCGACAGTTTCGGCGGCTTCGACGGACTGGCGTTCGTGCGGCTGTTTTCCGTGCTGACGGGGGCGATCCTCTACTTCACGGGGATGCCGCTCCTGCGCGGTGCGTACGTCAGCCTGAAGATGCGACGGCCGAGCACCGACCTGCTGGCGACGCTGACGATCGTGAGCGCCTACCTCTACGGGACGGTCGCCGGCCTCACGGGACGGATCGACGTCTACTACGATCTGACCATCGTGGTCGCCGCCGTGGTGATGGCAGCGTCGTTCTACGAGGAGACTGCCAAGCGGCGCGCGATGAATCGGCTCACGGATCTGACGATCTCGCAGGTCGACGAGGCACGGTGGTACGAACCGGGCGGGACGACGAGCGACGTCCCGGTCGGGGACCTCGAGTCCGGCGACCGGGTGCTCGTCCGGCAGGGCGAGCGAATTCCGGTCGACGGGACGCTCGTCGACGGCGGCTGTACGGTCGACGAGGCAGTCGTCACCGGGGAGTCGCTCCCAGTCACGAAGCGGGCCGGCGACGACGTCGTCGGTGGTTCGGTCGTCACGGGCGACGCGGCGGTCGTCGAAGTGGGCACGGAGACGACGAGCAGCATCGACCGACTCACGCGCGACGTCTGGAACCTCCAGTCTGCAGACCACGGCGTGCAGCGCCGCGCCGAGCGACTCGCCGCGACGGCCCTCCCGCTCGTCCTGGGTGCCGCCGCCGTGGTCGGCGTGGGACGGCTCCTCCTCGGCGCGAGTCCGACGGCGACGCTGCTGGCCGTGCTCCTGACCGTGATCGTCTCGAGTCCGTGGGCGCTCGGCTTCGCGACGCCGCTCTCGGTCGCCTCGAGCATCCAGGAGGCGATGGAGCGGGGCATCGTCGTCTTCGACGAGACCGTCTTCGAACGGCTCCGGGACGTCGACGTCGTCGTCTTCGACAAGACGGGGACGCTCACGACCGGCGAGATGACCGTCCTCGAGGCCGACGCGCCGGACGGGCTCCTGCGGGCCGCCGCCGTACTGGAGCGACGGACGTCACATCCGGCCGCGAGGGCGATCGAGAGTGCGTTCGTCGACGAAGCGGACGGGAGCGAACCGGCGCGGTCCGACGGCGGACGATTCGACGGTCGGGCGGACGAACTGGACGTCCAGGAGTTCCGGAGCCACGCGACCGGCGTCGAGGGCGTCGTCGACGGACGGACGGTACTGGTGGGCCACCCCGACCTCTTTCGGGAGCGTGGCTGGACTCTCGACGAGAGGACTGAAGCGCGCGTTCGCGAGGCGCGAGACCGCGGTCGTCTCCCCGTCGTCGTCGGTCGAGACGGAACCGCGGAGGGCGTCGTGATCGTCGGCGACGAGCCGAGAGACGACTGGGAGGAGACCGTCACCGCGATGACCGAGGCGGGGATCGAGGTCGTGGTTCTCACCGGCGACGACGAAGCGGCGGCCGACGCCTTCAGTCGCCACCCCGACGTCGAGTACGCGTTCTCGGGCGTCCCACCCGAGGGGAAGACGGCGACGATTCGACGACTGAAAGCCGACGGCCGGGTGGCGATGGTCGGCGACGGAACGAACGACGCGCCCGCGCTCGCCGAGGCCGACCTCGGAATCTCGCTCGGCGGCGGCACGGCGCTGGCGTCGGACGCCGCCGACCTCGCCATCGTCGGCGACGAACTCGGGGCGGTCGAGCGAGCGTTCGCTCTCGCGGTCGCTGCGGGACGGCGCGTCGAGCAAAACGTCGGGCTGGCACTCGGTTACAACGCGATCGTGATCCCCGTCGCGGTAGTGGGCGCGCTGAACCCGCTGGTGACGACCGTCGCCGTCGCGGTGAGCAGCCTCCTCGTCGTCGCGAATTCGTCGCGGCCGCTTCTCGAGTGACGTCGACCTCGAGTCGACGGCGCGTCGTTTCGTTCCTCGAAGAAGTAAATGCATATTGAGTTTAGTCTTCGTCGTAGAAATAGACAGCAAGAATACTTTTTCGTATACAAATCACTACTCGAACTGGTATACTGGCGCGAGCGCACGCTTCCACCGGTCGGTGGGCAACAGAAACCTATCACTCCGATAGTCCCGATTACGTACCGTATACCCCGCAGTTTCGAGTACAGGGGAATACGACCTCGGAACGTGATTCACTCGAGGTGTACGAACGGCGATCGACGAGATCGGGAAAATCGCCGCGTTCAGGCCGCTCGAGGACAGGTTGGTGCCACAAATAAAATTCGATTTCACGTAGTACGTATATAGTACACATAGTTTTTTATATATGATAAAAATTCAAATAATTCCTGTGAGAATAATCAAATATATAAACTCTAAAGATGTTTCTCGAGGTGCCAGCGATCGATCGCCACGTCCGTACCGATCCGCACGATCCTCGCGGATCGGCGTCCAGCCGACCGACTCCACGGCCGTCGAACTCGAGGTCGACGATCGATCGGTCGTCGCTGCCGGAAGTGGGGCCTGGAGACCGCAGACTCTACTCGAGCGTGTCGAACGGTGACGCGCCGTCGTGCCGGCGTTCACACCGACGGTTGTCCGTCCGTTCCCGTGTGACCGCGACCCGCCGTGCGGTCACACCGGGACCCAGAGGTAGTATCAGCTGTCGATCGTGTTGCGCAACTGTTCACTGTGTTGCAGTCGATCTATGATCTCGCCGTGGATGTGTCCGTTCGAGCCGACGAGTTCCTGCCGGTCTTTCTCGGTGTAGATCTCGAAAGGGTCGCCGCTCGTGTCGGTGAGCGTCGCGCCCGCCTCCTTCGCGATGACGACGCCCGCGGCGACGTCCCAGGGGTGGGTGTCGTACTCCCAGACGGCGTCGGTGCTGCCGTTGGCGAGATAACACAGGTGGAGCGCTGCGGCACCGAGTCGTCGGACGCCGCGAGTCTCGTTGTAGAAGTGGGTGAGAAAGCTTCCGTCCGGGTCGTATCCCGAAATCAGCATGCTTTCGTCGAGTTCGGTCCGGTCTGTCGTCGTGATCCGATTGCCGTCCTTGTAGGCACCCTGGCCCTCGATCGCCGTCCAGAGTTCGTCGGTTTCGGGCGCGTAAACGACGCCCATGACGGGGACGTCCTCTTTCAGCAACGCGATCGAGACCGCGTAGTTGGGGTTCCCGTTGGCGTAGTTTCCGGTCCCGTCGAGCGGATCGATCAACCACGTGTACGTGCTCCCGCTCTCGACGGATACGTGTTCTTCCGACCGGATGTTGTGAGCGGGGTACTCGTTCTCGATGGCCGTCGTGATGATGTTCTCCGACAGGTAGTCGGCTTCCGTGACGATATCCGCCTTGTCGGTTTTGAACTCCTCGGCCTCGACCCGACCGTGGAGCTCCCTGAGCGGATCGCCGACGCTCCTGGCGGCTTCTTTCGCCAGGCTGTGTGCCCGTTCGATCATGTCCTCCGGTTCGTCGTCGTCGTCCGCGACGGTCCGCGGGAGCGACTTCGCCTCCGAGCCGCGAGCGCCCCAGCCGAGGAGTTCGCTGACCGCCGTGAAGAAGTCGTCGTCGTAACTCGTCCGCACGATGTCGGCGGTGCTCTGGGCACCGGTGATCGTGACCACGTCGTCGGTCTCGAGGCGGACGTGGTGGCGACCGCCGTCGACCAGCATGTCGGCGTCCTCGCTGCAGACCACCCGGATCGTCGTGTCCTCGCTGACGATCACGGGACGAACGCCGATCTGGTGGGTATGAAGCGGCACCATCTCGAGCGACGAGTTGTTCGTCGGGTGGTGGATCGGGCCGTTTGCAGACAGCGAGATGCCGGTCGACCCGGTCGGCGTCGCGACTGCGAGTCCAGTCCCGTCGTACTCGCCGACGTACTGGTCGTCCGCGAACACGTCCAGTTTCGTGATCTTTCGGTCGACCGGATCGTCTGGCGGGACGTGCTGAATCATGACGTCGTTGATCCCCGTCGCTTCGACTCCGTTAGCCTCGACTGCCAGCTGCTGGCGGTTGTCGATCGTCGACCGCCCCTGGACGACCTCGGTCAGCGCCTCCTCCAGGTCGTCGACGGCCACGCGAACGAGGAACGCGAGCGTCCCCGTGTTGATACCGAGAAGCGGGACGTTTCGCGGTGCGAACTGCTTGATCCCCTCGAGAAAGGTGCCGTCGCCGCCGATGGTGACTCCGAGCGTCTCCATCTCCCCGGCGTAGACGTCGTCGATGGGGGTTCCCACGTCGACGGTTTTCAGCCGTAACCCGTTCTCCTCCGTCCACGTCCGCAGTCGGTCGACGGCGACGTCACTCTCCTCGTCCGGGCTCGTGATCGCGATGATGTCCTCGACTGTCGACAGGCGTCTCCCTCGCATATACCAAGTGTTATCTATCCACAATGATTTAAATTGCTTTTGTTTAGCGCAATACTATCGGCGAGAGGTTCACGTCGTCGCGATGTCTCTCGGTCGACACCGTGACTGGTGCGGACGAACTGACGCCGCAGAATCGCCACGAAGAGCTACGGGCGGTCGTGGCCCTCGGCGATCGCGACGCGCTCGGCCGCCGTCTCGACGGACGGGTGGGCGTCGCGTTCGGCCTCGAGGTAGTCGTCGATTACCTCGCGTCTGCGCTCGTCGACGGCCACTTCGAAGACGAACTCGCCGCTTCCGTGCAGGCCACGCTTGCGCTGTAGGCTCGCGCTAACGAGTTCGTTGTCGAAGTAGAAGGGAGCGGCTTTCGTCATCAACCGTCTGTAGACTACGTCTTCGACCGACCTGACGAGGCCGCGACTCACCGAATCTGCCGCCCTGGTGAGATACTGGATCGACTCCCGCCAGCGATCGATCGCTTCGGTGGTGTCGTCGAGCCGTTCGTAGGCACTCGAGAGTTCGTCGCCGGCTTTCAGCAGATCCTCCCCGGGGGACTTGTCGGCCCGTTCGCCGGGCCCTTCGCTCAGGTGTGCTTGCTCGACTGTCTTCTCGCGAATCTCCTCGGCCACCCGGTCGTGTCGCTTCGGTCGCCACTCGTCCCACTCCGACAGGTCCGCGCTGGAACAGCCGTCCTCGCGGAGGGCCGTGGTGATGCGTTCGCCGAGTTCGACGACGGCTTCCCAGTCGCCGCGAACTTCGTATCCCGAGACTGTTTCTTTCATGGTCACTGTCGACTGGATCGCGTTATCGTCGCTCCCCGTCGGCGCGGTCGACGTCCGCGGCGAGGGTCTCGAGTCGTGCGGCAGTTCGCGTCGCGAGCAGTTCGAACGACGCGCGCGTCTCGCCGCCGTCGGCTCTGACCCCGACGGGCGCGAGCCGTCCCCGTTGCTCGCGTTCGTCACGCGTTCGCGGCAACTGGAGGCGACCGAAGCCGGGAATGGAGATGCCGGGTGGGTCGCTCTCCTCGTCCGACGTGGTCGACTGCCCGACGGAAGGATCGAGCGGAAGACGCTCGAGGACGGGAACGTCGAACTCGTCGCCGAGTCGGGCGGCGCCGCCGGCGTCGAAGATCTCGTGGACCGACTCGCAGTCCGGACACTCGAACTGGCTCATGTTCTCGACGAGACCGAGGACAGGGACGTCGTAGCGGGCGAAGCCGCGAAGGCCCCGCCGTGCGTCGTCGACGGCGACCGCCTGCGGCGTCGTCACGACGACGGCACCGGAGACTGGCAGGTGCTGGACCAGCGACAGCTGTGCGTCGCCGGTGCCGGGTGGCAGGTCGACGACGAGGTAGTCGAGCGACCCCCACCTGACGTCGCCGAACAGCTGTTTGATGAACTCGTCGACCAGGGGCCCACGCCAGATGACCGGGTCGTCTTCGCCGGCGATGAATCCCATACTCATCACCGACACGCCGTGTGCGGTCCGTGGCACCATCTCGTCGTCGGGCGTCGCGTCCGGCGTCCGCTCGGAGAGGCCGAGCATCGCGGGCGCGTTCGGGCCGTAGACGTCCGCGTCGAGGAGTCCGACGTCGGCACCGCCGGCTGCGAGCGTCGTCGCGAGGTTCACCGCGACGGTACTCTTGCCGACCCCACCTTTGCCGCTTGCGACCGCGACGACGTTTTTCACGTCCGGGAGGAGGTCGATCCCCGGTCCGATCGCCGTAACCTGCGGTCGCCACTCGACGCGAACCGACTCGACGCCCGCGAGGTCGGCCGTGGCCGCACGTATCTCGCGTTCGACGTGGGATCGGGCGGCCGCCGACGGGGCCACCAGCGTGACGGGCACCGTCAACTGGCCGTCCTCGAGGGAGATCGGTCCGTACCCCTCGAGGTCGGCGAGGCTCGCGAACAGCAGTTCGCGACCGACCTCGGCGTCCGCGAGCGCCCGTTCGACCGTCGCGGGATCGACGCGCGTTCGGTCCGCCCGACTCATGTCGGTGGGCCTGACGGACGAGTCGTTCGCCGACCGGTTCGAGGCGCTGAATCGGTGATCGTCGGCCACATCTGTGTTCAGTGTTGGCTAGTACCGTCAGCAGAGTCGAGTATAAACCTTGCGGCAGGGAATCGCCCGCCGTCGGGCTATCCCTCGATGCTGTCGATGAGCGTCACGAGGTCGTCGAGGTAGCGCATCCCCTTCCAGACGGCGACCAGTCCCGTCATGAGTTCGTGCTGTGACACCGCGTCGGGGTAGATGCGATACTCGAGGAAGATCCGCTGGAGATCTTCGAACGCGACGTTGGTGCCGCGTTCGTCGACGAACCCGTAGACGACGGGGATCGTCGTGAGCGTCTCGCGGACGCGGGCGACCAGTTCGTTTCGGTCGGCCGCCGTCATGTTCTGAATGCGCGATCTGATTCCCTCGCCGTACTCGATCTCCTGGCCGAGAAGCAAGGGGCCGCCTGGACGGCGCTGGATGACGTGGACGAGCATGCCGGACATCTCGACGGTGAGATTGAAGCGGGCCGCCTCGTCGGGGACTGGTTCGACCGATTCGACGAGTTCGTCGTCGATCCACTCCGTGACCTGCGCTCGATCGATCGTCTGTGGCATGGCTACCAGATGTGTGGGACGGGAAATGAATCTTGCCCCCGACTCGAGTCGCGTCCGAACCGGACGATTTACGTTACCGAGTGCCGTGATATACCGGACAGATGCGAGAGCTCGTCTTCCGGATCGAGTACGACCACGGTGCGGATCCCGTCATGGACGTCTTCATCGACCATCCGGAGCTTCGTGCCCGATCGCTCGCCTGTCACGCCTCGCTGCGGGGCGTCTGGCGACTCGACTGGATCACCGGGCCGCCCGCTGCCGTCGAGACGCTCGAGGACGTCTTCCTCGACGACGAGCACTGTAACGACTGTCTGCGGACGCCGGGGTGTACCGCCAGCCCGACGTACGACGTCGTCTCGGAGACGGCGGGCGGGAAAGTCGTCTACACCTCCCGCACCGAGACCGACCGGTGCAGTTCGATTCCCAGGCTCGCACGCGAGTGGCTAGAGGGAGGGCTCCTGTTCCAGGCCACCCGATCGGACGACAGCTACGAATGGCGCGTCCTCATGCAACGAGGTGACGCCGTCGGCAAACTCACGGACGCCATCCAGCGGTCGCTCGGGGCACAACGCCGCTTCGACCTCAGGTACCTCGGCGAGGTGACCGAACGGGAGCGCCACCTGCTGACCGGGCCGCCACTGCCGTACGAACAGCGACTCGCGCTCGAGCGAGCGGTCGAGACCGGATACTACGAGACGCCCCGCGAGACGACGCTCGAGGAACTGGCCACAGACCTCGAGGTCCCCCGGTCGACGCTCTCGTATCGCCTCCGTCGAGCCGAGGCGCGGCTCGTCCGGGCGTTCGCTGCGCCGCCTGGCGACGCGTCGTCGTCCGACTGAACGCGTCCTCGCTACCGGAGTTTGACGGGGACGTTCCGGCCACACGCCGGACACTGGGCGTACCGCGTCGAGTCGCCGTCGTACGTCCACCGGTGGCCACAACTCGAGCAGTTCAACCTCGTTCGGGTCATGTCGACTCTACTGTTCGTGCTTCGGAAGTTATAGGTTTCGGCGGTCGTGTCCGACCGCGACCGCCGGCTATCACACAGTCATCACGGAAGGGGTCAACGAATCATCGTAATCGCCGTAAACGCCGCGTACCCGAGGACGATCGCGATGGTGAGCGACGCGATCCACGCGAGGATCGTGTACCCCATCTTCTTTCGACTGACGCTCCCCGAGCCGCCGTTGGCGTAGCCGCTGCCGACGATCGCGCTGATGATGATCTCGTTGAACGAGACCGGAATGCCGAAAAAGACCGCCATCTGTGCGATGGCAAAGGACGGGACCAGCGCGGCGATAGAACTCCGGGAGTCAAGCGCCGAGTAGTCGCGCGAGACTGCCTTGATCATCCGCGGCGCGCCGGTCCACGAGCCGGCGAGCAGGCCCACTCCGCCGCCGACCAGGATCGCGGTTAGCGGGAGCCCGAACGGGTCGAGCATCGGGAGCAGCGGGCCGATCGCGAGACCGACCTGGCTACCGCCAGCGGAGAACGCGACGAGTCCGCCGAGTACGAGCAGGAAACGCCGCTCTGCGCGAACCTCGTCGCGTGCGAGTTCTCGATAGCTGATTCCGGCACAGGTCAACGCGATAGTGAGCGAGACGAACGCTTTCCCCGCAGTGCTCTCGGCGCTGACGAACAGCGGGAACGACTGGGCCCCGACGGTCGCGATTGACGCGGCGTCCGAGGCACTCCCGAGGGCTGCGAACTCGATGTTCGCGATGACGAGACCGACGGCTCCTGCCAGTCCCGAGATGTACACCGGCCGTCGGTCGGGATCGCTATCGAGCGATCTGGCCGTCACGTAGGCGATCCCACCGCCGACGAAGGGAGTGAGCGTCCAGAGCAGTGCGATCTGTCGATACTTTTCCCAGGCTGGATCGCCACCGAGCGCCAGACCGACGCCGACGACGGCGCCCGTCACGGTAAACGCCGTCGCGATCGGATACCCGGTGAAGACGCCGATCGCGACGAGCGACGCTGCCGTGAGCAGGCCGACCGTGGCGGCGACAGGCGAGAGCGACACCCCGTGGATGAGTTCTCTACCCATCGCCTCGGAGACGTTCGCGCCCTGGAGCGTCGCACCGGCGAATCCGAGCAAGCCGACGAGAAAACTCGCGCGCATGATCGAGATGGCTTTCGCTCCGACCGCAGGGGCAAACGGCGTCGATCCGGACGATCCCGCGCCGATCGCCCACGCCATGAACAGGCTCGCGACTGTGGCGACCAGTAGTGCTACGATCGCGACCACGTCGGTACGGATCGTAGTCGATTACCAAAATAGTACCCCTTACAGTAATATCTATGACAAATATCGATCGGCTCGAGACGACGCGGCGCAGGTCGAAAAGACGGAATCGAGGTGATGGCGGTTAGAAGAAAAGCGCCGGCACCGTCTGTCGGAAGATGTTCACAGCGATGATAAAGAGGATCGCGATGACGACGTAGTTGAACCGCTGTTCGTCGATCTCGAGTCGACGCAGGTAGGTCCCGATCAGGAGTCCGATGAGGGTGACGAGCGCGATCGCACACCCGAGCCAGAGCAGGTAGGGCGTCAACAGTCCGTTGAACCACATGAGGACGATCCGCTCGGTGAAGACGAACAGGAATATCATCGAGAGGCCGCCGACGTACCGCTCGGTGTTCCGTTCGAACGTGTGCAGATACGCGGGCAGTAGCGGACCGAGGTTCGCAGCACCCAGCAGGAACCCGCCACCGAACCCGACGGAGCTGAGCGCCAGTGGGTGGTGAGCCTCCTCGATGACGATGAAGTCCTTCGTGATCTCGAAGAGAACGTACGCCAACAGGAGCAGGCCGATGAGGAAGGGGATGACCGGACCGGTACTGTACTCCGAGAGGAAGAACACGCCGACGAACGATCCGACGAGCGCCAGCGTGATGAGCATCCATTCGCGCCGGATATACGTCAGCCCCGTGTTCGTCTCACCGACCTGGAACACGTTGATCATCCACGGGGGAATCGCCAGCACGACGACCGCAATCGTCGGGTCGATGACCGTCGCGAAGACGGGCGTCGTTATCAGCGCGTAGCCGAATCCGATCGTGCCCTTTACGGCAGCCGCGACGACCGCCACGACGAAAAAGAGGGCGAGAGTAGAGGTTCCGACGTCCGCCTGGATTTCCGACCCGACGTTACCTGCCCCGGGGTAGAGCGCGATCGCTCCGATCAGGACTGCCCCGGTCGCGAACGCCATCATCACCTCGCGGTACTGGAACTGCAACAGGTTCTGTACGAATTGTCTTGGATTGACCTTTGCTTCCGATGACATCGTTCTGTCTCCGTGTTAGCTCGTGCCGTTACTCGACGGCACACTTGTTCGGGCCGAGTTCGATCTCGGGGTCACATAGCTCACGTTTCCCTTCGTTGATGGCGATGATCTTGTCGTGGTTGGCCGGCTTCGAGCCGAGGCGATCGAGGATGTACTCGACGAAGGCGTCTTTCTCCTCGAGCTGGACCGCGTCGTTCGTCTGTTTGATCTCGCCGATCGTCGCCGAGACCGGCTTGCCCGGTTCGACCTCCTCGCTTCCCCAGTGGGCGGGGAAGACGAACGCGTCGTCGTCACGCTCGAGGATCGTGTTGAAGATCGTGTCGTAGAGCACTTCCGCGTGCTCGGGGGCACCGTCGTCGCCGTGCTCTAAGTCCGGCCGGCCGACGCTGTCGACGAACTGCGTATCGCCCGTCAGCAGGGCGTCGCCGGCGACGTCGAAGGTGACACTCTCCATCGTGTGTCCGGGCGTGTGCATCACCTCGACGTCGTAGTCGCCGAGCGAGAGGATCTCGCCGTCGTCGACGTACAGCGGATCGCCGTGACCTTCCGGCTGGTCGGTTCGCTCGCTGGCGGCACTGCCGACGACCAGTTCGGCGTCGTACTGTTCGGCCAGGTCGCTGCCGGCGGAGATGTGGTCGGCGTGAATGTGGGTGATCGCGACGTACTTCAGGTCGACCTGGTCGTCGTCGTCGAACAGCCGTTCGTCCGCCTGCAGGTTCCGCTCGTAGACGTCCGTGTACTGGACGGGGTCGACGATCATCGCCTCGCCGTCGTGCCCGAGGACGTAGGAGAGACAGCCGTTCGAGAGGCGCTTTACCTGCTTGAAGACGAGGTCGTCGGCGAGGTTGATGTCGACGACGTCGAACACCTTGCTCCACCCTAACATCCCGTCCTCGAGGGTGACGGCGTCGAATCCCTGCTCTGCGAGTCGCTGTGCTGCTCGTCTGCTCGTGTTCCCGTGTGCACACACTGCGACGACCTGCTTGTCGTCCGGGAGACGCTCGCCGGGATCCGACTCGAACTCGTCGCTGTCTTTGCTGTACGTGAGGTTGATCGCACCCGGGATGTGCCATCCCTCGTACGATTCGGTCCCACGGACGTCGACGACCGGCACGTCGTCGTCGGTCTCGAGTCGTCCCTTGAGCACTTCTGGCGAAATCTGGCCTACGATAGTTGCACCTGACATCGTGGATCGTGTGGTCTTTTCTGTGGCAACCGGTATCAGTCGCCACACAACAACCCCATATACATTATATGAATTAAAATTTGCGCCGTGAGCACCCGCGAATTGTCGTACGACGAAAGCGGAAGTTGGTACGTGACAAACTCGTCACGTCGGTTCCCCCACCGGCCGTCTCGTCGCGACTCCTCGTGACAGCCGGGGCAACTTTGATACCAACCTGTGACATATTCACACCCGTGTTCGAGAAAATCCTCCTCCCGACCGATGGCACCGAGTTCGCAGACGAGATCGCCGAGTGGACCTACCAGCTCGCGGAGACACACGACGCGGAGGTACACGGCCTCTACGTCAACAACGTCTCCGACGTCATCCCGGCGGCCACCTCGCCGGCACCACCGAACGACGTCTCAGACGCCGTCGAGCGCGAAGGCGAGCAGGCGCTTTCGAGACTCGAGCGGGGACGACCCGACGGAATAGAACTGACGACCGAGCTTCGAAAGGGGAACCCGGCGAAGCAGATCCTCGATTACGCGGACGAACACGACGTCGACGTCGTCGTGATGGGCCGAAAGGGGACGTCGCTGCTCAGCAACCTCGGCAGCAACACACACGACGTCGTGCTGGCGAGCGACGTTCCGATCACGGTCTATCCGTCGTCGGCGTGAGCGCGGGCCGAAGCGAGACTATCGCTTCCGGTTTCTGGCGTCTTCCTGGTAGACGTTCCCCTGTGGGACGAGGTAGGTCTCCGTGTACTCCTCGCCGCCCGCGTAGTCGACACCCGGCTGGATGTGCGGGTACGGCCCGTCGGCGGGCGTGTTCTGGACGTCGCCGCCGTCTTCCGGCGTCTGCACCAGGCCCATGACCTCGTAGTCGACGGGGGAGTTGTTCTCGAGGTAGTCGACGAGGACGTCGACTGGGATCGTGCCCTGCTCGATCTCGACGTTCCGGAACGGGAACCCGCAGTTTCCGAGGTCGCGTTTCGGATCGCCCGGTCGCCGCAGGGTCGCGACGGTGTACGACTCGTCCGGATCCATCGGTTCACCGTCGACGGTCATCTCGACGAGACGACGCCCACGTTTCGCCGTCGGATCGACGGTGACCTCGACGTTCGAGGAGTAGTTACGCAGGCGGCCGTCCTCCTGGTCGTAGACGTAGGGCGTGAAGTTGTCGATGAGGAACTCCTCCATGTGGTTCATGATCTGCTGGCCGTAGGCGTCGCCTTTCGCCACCGGCGCAGTCATCGGGAAGAACGTGTAGAGGTCCCCGATCGTGATCTCGCCCTCCGGGATGGCCGCGCCGTACCGGAAGCCGTGGGAGATCGCCAGGTCGGCATCAAGGTACTCCTTCAGCGCGTCGTTGTACATCGTGTTCCACGCGCTCTCGAGGAACGACTGCCGGTAGAGGGGCTTTTTCGTCTCGCCGACGACCGTGTCGATCGGCCGATCGAGCGTGCCGTTTCCGCGTTCGAAGTGGACGTCTTCGGCGAGGAACGGCTCGCGGATCTCCTCGACCGTCCGTTCGGCCGCCGGGTCCGGTTCCGGCGTGTACTCGTGGCCTTCGACGAGACAGTAGAGGTTGTGTCGGAACTCGGGTTCGCCGTCCCGAATGCGGACGTCGACCCGCCCGAGGCCGTCGCCCATGCCCGACTCGACGACGAGGGTGTTGGTGTCCTCGACGACGATGGGTTCGTGCGTGTACTCGTGGGTGTGGGCGCTGAACATGACGTCGATGTTGTCGATGTCCTTGGCGGCCTGGACCTTCCACTGGAGTCCGATCTCGCTCACCGCGACGACGACGTCCGCGCCGTCGTCGCGTGCCATACTCGCGTACTCCTCGAGCAACGAGGGGTGTTTGGCGAACCTGTACTTGTCCGTGTAGAACAGGGGCATCATGCGGTCGACGTAGACGTTCGTCATCCCCACGACGCCGATCGTCAGACCGTTTACCTCCGTCAGTGAGTACGGGTCGAAGATGAGGTCCTCCGTGTCCCACTCGAGGAGGTTGTTGGCGAGGACGGTCGCGTCCAGCGACTCCATGAGTTCGACCATGTTGCCGTCCTCGACGGCCTCGTTGGAGTAGTCCCAGTTCCCGGGGACGTAGAAGTCGGGACGGAGGTGCTCGTTGACCGGGTCGAGCATCGACTTGCCGTTCGTGTACGTCGTGACGGCCGTCCCGTGGAAGGTGTCCCCGCTCATTACCGTGACGACGTCGTCGTCGTACGCGTCGCGGACCTCCTCGAGTTTCGCCGCGAGTCGAGGGATGCCACCGCCCTTGCGGATGACCTTGTCCTCACCGTCGAACTCGAAGTCCGGCCGCGACTTCGGGTTGTTGTAGTACACCTGGTGGCCCTCGGTCATCTGGCCATGCAGGTCGCTTACGTGCATGAACGTCACGTCGGGTTCACCGTCCGGGTCCGCCGAGACCGTATCATCGAGGCGACGCCAGTCGCCCATCGCGTCCGTGTCCAATGGCATGAAGTACCACACTAATGCATCGATAACAGAAGGGATAAAATTTTCGCCGTCAGTGACAGGATAGAGCGTCGTCTACTCCGCAAGCGAGTGCGTCGCGGTGACGGGAATCGCCGTCAGCCGGGTGAACGCTTACGGCGGGGCCGCCGCCAACGGGCCGAGCGAGGTCGCCGCCGGCGACGGCCGTTCGCGTGCGATCGACGTGTGAATCGCGTTGTCCAGTACTCAGTCGTCGCGACGTGCCGACTGGGACTCGACGTCCCACCGCTCCGGTCGTCCGACCGGCCCGTCGACGTACCAGGCGTCGTCGTCACCGGGCGAGGTCGGCGGAGAGATCGGACGTTTGAGCCACTTCGGTCGGCGCAGTCCGTTCGGCCCCGGTGCCGGCTTTGTCTCCTCGAGCCACTCGCGGTAGATCTCCATCGACCGGTCCGTGTCGACGTAGACGTCGCCGTAGTAGTCGTCTTCTTCGGCCGGGCGGACGGTCACCTTCTGGTGCCAGCAGTGCATCCCCGAGATGGGGTCCGGATGTGGCGCGTGCGTGAGGTTCTGTGCGACGCCGCCGTCGGTCCACCAGACGCGCTCGCTGTCGGGATCGTCGCTCTCGAAGGGTTTGATGCCCTCCACCTGACGCATTCCCCACATGCTGTTTTCGTTGTCGAGGTCGACGGTCACCTTCCCGTACGGGTCGCCGCCCTCCTCGACGTCGGTGTCGGTCTCCTCGCGGTCGACCTTCCACTGACCCATGTGGTGGCTCTGTGCGACGATGCCGGGTTTGATGGATTCGGTCACCCACACCTCGTTGACGTAGTAGCCGATGTCCGTCTCGACGCGAACGAGGTCGCCGGTCTCGAGTCCCAGCCGCTCGGCGTCGTTCGAGTGGATCCACACCGGGTTGTTGTGGGAGATTTCCTCGAGGTACTTGCTGTTCGACGACCGGGAGTGGATCTGGGTCGGGAGTCGGAACGTCGGCACCAGCACCATCTCGCCGTCCTCGTAGTCGACGTTCTCGGGGTGGACGTGCGACTTCAGGTAGTTGGGCAACGTGTA
Organism: Natribaculum breve; assembly: GCF_023008585.1. Taxonomy (GTDB): domain Archaea; phylum Halobacteriota; class Halobacteria; order Halobacteriales; family Natrialbaceae; genus Natribaculum; species Natribaculum breve. Next base: position 1,862,273 of record NZ_CP095390.1, read on the forward strand.
CCGCTCGTCGTCCCAGCCCCAGTCGGCCATCGTCTTCGAGTAGAACTGCTGTTTCCCCGTCGGCGACGGGAATCCGCGTTTGGGCTCGCCGTCGACCATCACGCCGAGCACTTCGGAGTCGTACTGGTCGTTCTCGGAAATTTCGATGCGGTCGTAGTCGTAGCCGCGGTCATCGTCGGCCCCCGTCTCGTCGCGGTCGCGTGCGTCGCCGCCGTCGAGTTCGACGCGAACCTCGTCGCTCAGCACGCGCCGGATCGTCCCGTACTGGTCGACGTAGACGTCGTCCTCCTCGAGCACCGACGGATCGAGCGGCTCCTCGTGGACCTCGTAGTCGTTCGTCGACGCCTGGAACGCCCCGTGGTGTTTCATGTACTCCAGGGGCGTCATGTCTTTCTCCTCGGCGAGGTCCTGGAGACCCTCCTCGTGTTCGAAGACGTACCGGTAGTACTCGTCGATCGTCATCTTCGCCGGCTCGTCGCCCTCGCCGTCGCGGTAGGGGCTCTCGAAGTACTGGCGGATGCCGAGTTCGCCGTCTTCGTCGACGCGCCAGGAGAGGTCGATCCAGAACTCGTCTTCCTCCCACACCTCGCCGGGATTGGCCTCGTAGGTTCGCTCGACGTCCTCGCCCTCGCGCTCGGCGTACTCCCGGAGGACGGGCTGGCGGTAGGTGACCCACGTCCCCGCGTGGGTCTCCTGGCTCTGGATGTCGTGGCGTTCGGGGCTGTGTCCCATCGGCAGGACGTAGTCGGCGAAGTACGCCGTCTCGTTCCACGTCGGCGTGAGCGCGACGTGCATGCCGACTTTCTCCTCGTCGGTCAGCGCCTCGATCCACGAGAACCCGTCGGGGTAGGTGTAGACGGGGTTGAACACGCGCGTGAAGTAGACGCTGATCTTGCCGCGCCCTTCCTTGAGGAAGTACGGCAGCAGCTGACTCAGCTCGTAGTGGGCGAAGGGATACTCCTTCGGGAGTTGGAGTTCGTCCCACAGCCGCTGGCGCGGCGGTTCGTTCGGCAGGTGCGGGTCGAACTTGTGCCACGCGTTCGGTGACGTCCCGCCTTTCGTGCCGACGCTGCCCGTCAGCACGGAGAGGAAGTGCAGCGTCCGCGAAACCTGCCAGCCGCCTTTGTTCCCGCTCGCTGCGCTGCGCCAGATGTGGCTCGCGTACCTCGAGCCGGCGGTACCGATCTTCCGGCCGACCTTCCGGATCACCGCGGCGTCGACGCCGCTCTCGGCTTCGGCGAACTCGGGTGTGAACTCCGCGTACGTGTCGTAGAGCACGCGGAGGTACTCGTCGAACGTCCGCGGCCGGTCCGGGTGTTTCTCGTCGAGGAACTGCTCCCAGTTCACCCAGTTTCGCATGAACTCGGCGTCGTAGAGCTCCTCCTCTAGGATCACGTTCGCCATCGCGAGCAACACGGCGGCCTCGCTGCCCGGCTGGGTCGGCAGCCAGTAGTCCGACATCGCGGCGGTGTTCGAGAGCCGCGGGTCCAGCACGGCCAGTTCGGCACCGTCTTGCATTCCCTCCATGATGCGCTGGGCGTGCGGGTTGAAGTAGTGGCCCGACTCGAGGTGTGCCGACAGCAACAGGATGAACTCGGCGTTCGAGAAGTCGGGGCTCGGCCGGTCGTACTTGTGCCACAGCGCGTAGCCCGCGCGAGCACCCGCGCTGCAGATGTTCGTGTGGGAGTTGTGACCGTCCAGCCCCCACGCGTCGATGACCCGGTCCATGTACTCCTCGTGGCCGGGTCGGCCGACGTGGTACGTGATCTCGTTCTCGCGGCCGTCCACGATCGTCTCGCGCATCTCGCCGGCGATGTCCTCGAGTGCCTCGTCCCACGAAATCTGCTTCCACTGGCCGCTGCCGCGTGGCCCGTCGCGTTTGAGCGGGTGGCGGATCCGCTGTGGATCCTCGATCTGGTTGATCGTCGCCGGCCCCTTCGCGCAGTTGCGACCGCGACTACCCGGGTGTTCGGGGTTCCCCTCGATCTTCCGGATCTTCCCTGTCTCCTTGTCGATGTACGTCAACAGGCCACAGCCGGCCTCGCAGTTGAAACAGGCCGTCGGCACGACCGAGTACTCGCGGGGCTCCCCGCTCGACTCGTACTCCGTCCAGTTGTGCCACTCTGTGGGGTCGGGGTAGTCGGTCAGGTGGCCGTTGCTCGAGGCGGGCGTGACGCGACCGCTCGAGCCCTGGCGTTGTTTCGTCGTCTCCGCCGAACGATTCGACAGCAGGCCGAGTTTCTCGGCGACTTTTTCGATCTGACTGAGTTCGTATCCGTGTCCCATGGTTTATGCGAGTGAGATGGTCTGCGGGGCGGTTATCCAGCAGTACTCGAAGGCGAACAGGCCGACGAGCGCGAGCCCGCCGGCGAGCGCGACGAACGGGAGGCTCCCGCCGGCCGCGAGGACGGCAAGTGGCAAGACGATGCCGACGACGATGCCACCGAGCCAGAACGCCGTGCGGAACCGACCCCGAACGATCCGTGCGGCCGCCTCCTCTGCGTCTTCGGTCTGGTGTGGCGTGAAGATCTCCGAGGCGATCAACGCGAGGTGGGTCAGCAGTCCGGCGGCGAGCGCCAGCCGCGACGGGCCGGCGAGGCCCTCGAATCCGGCGAACCCGAGCAGCGCCGTGGCCGCACCTCCCGCGACGACGGCCTGTGCGAACATGTGCAGCGGCATCGCCGGACTCTGCCAGAGGTCACGGCCTTTCGACTGGCTGAACAGGAAGGCCGTGTAGACGGCCGTCGCCGTCGCCAGCGCGGCACCGACGAGCAACACGGCCGGGTTCGTGACGTAGCCGAGCTCGAGGAACCAGCCGGCGAGGACGACCGCGAGGTAGGCCCCGTAGGCCGTGATTATGTACGCCCCCTTGACGAGCCAGGAGTTCCAGTTGGGGCGCAACAGCACCCAGTGGAACCGCTGTGGTTGCTCCAGGTCGACGATGAGCAAGAGGCCGGTGAGTCCGAGGAAGGCCATGCTGACGAGGGAACTGGCACCGATCAGGCTCGCACTCGGCTCGACGATCCCAAGCGCCATCAGCAACGCGGGGACGAGGAAGACGCCCGCGGAGATGGACTTCGTCCACGTGTACGAGTAGACCTCCCAGCCCCACGACTGGTAGTGGCTCTCGCCGATGTCGTAGACCCGGCGTGCTTCCTCGTGGAGGAGTTCGTACGCCCGCGTGACGCTTCCCGAACTCGAGTCGCCGTGTCCGCTCCCGGAACTCGCCGGGACGTCCGCGCTCGTGGCGACGCCGCCGTCGGACGCGACCTGGCCGTCGCCGTCGGACTGACAGCGACAGTTTCCACCGCAGCCACAGCCGCCGTCGGCGCGGGCCTCGCCGTCGCTCGAGGAAGACAGCGTCACGTCCGAGTTCGCGAGCGATTCGGCGGCACGCTGGAGGTCGAAGTCCTCGCGTTCGCCACCTTGCACCTCCGTCTGCGTCGGCGCGTCGCTCCACATGTAGTGTTCTTCGCGACCGGTCGTCCCCGGCGTCACGCTGCCCTCGTCGCCGTCGACGTAGAACAGCTTGGGCTCGGTCCCCTTCTCGGGCTTGCGCGCCTGCACCTCCTGGTTCGAGACGGTTCGCGTGATCTCGGTGTCGGGGTCTTCCATGTCGCCCGCGACGATCGCGTCTTCCGGACAGACCGTGACGCAGGCCGGTTCGCGACCCGAGTCGACGCGGTGAGAACAGTAGTTACACTTGGCCGCCGTCGACGTCTCCGGATCGATGTACAGGGCGTCGTACGGACACCCCTGCATACACGCCTTGCAGCCGATGCACCGCTCCGTGTCGAAGTCGACGATGCCGTCGTCGCGTTCCCACAGCGCCGTCACCGGACAGACGTCGGTACAGGGCGAGTCGTTACAGTGGTTACACCGCATCACGGAGAAGTTCCGGTTGGTGTTCGGGAACTCCCCCTTCTCGATGTACTTGACCCACGTCTTGTTGACGCCGATCGGATCGTCGTGTTCGGCCTTGCACGCGACCGTGCAGGCGTGGCACCCGATACACTTCCGGTTGTCGATGACGAATCCGTAGTTAGTGATTGGGGATCACCCTCATTGTTCCGTGTTACTACGTATCGTGAGGTTGATTGGCACTTAAGCTTTGTGTCGAAAGCGGGACGCAGCGACGGCACCGATCCGACTACCCTCCCGCGAGCCCGCCGGGAGAAAGACAGAGGCGTCTAATCTGGAGTGTGCCAGCCCGGTGGAGTACCCGACGTGCGCGACGCTCGACGTACGCCACCTTCGGCCGAACTGTCGCCACGGCATCGTCGTCAGCACAGATCGTAATTTACACTCGAGTAAATTCTATATTTGAGAACAGATGTGACCGCGCCTCGAGCGTGGCAATATTTGTCACAGAGTGTGGAATGTGATCACGTCTGCCGATGAGGAGTGGTTACGCGGAGTCGACAGCGTCGTTCTCGATCTCAGAACAGAACGTGGTTTCGGGGATACACATTTGTAGGAGCGCGATGAAGGCTGTGAACAGAAACCACATGTCAAACGAGGCGAAACATCCGGTGGGAACGACGAAGAAGACGTTACGGCTCATCGAGGTGCTAAAAGAGGACGAATGTGGTCGCGTCACGGAACTCAGCGAAAAAGTCGGCATGGGAAAGAGCGCGGTACACAATCACCTGCAGACGCTCAAAGAGGAAGGATACGTCGTACAGAACGGAGATCGGTACTGTCTCGGCCTGAAGTTCCTCGAGATCGGCGGCTACCTCCGAAGCAGGATGAAACTGTACAAGACCGCCAAACCGAAAGTCAAGGAGATGGCCGAGAAGACGGGTGAACTCGCGAATCTCCTCGTCGAAGAGGACGGGATCGGCGTCTATCTCTACCGGTCGAAAGGCGAGCAGGCGGTCGAGTTGGACACGTACGTCGGCCACCGGACGCACCTCCACTACACGGCACAGGGGAAGGCGATCCTCGCGTACATGCCCGAGGAACGCGTTCGAGAGATCATCGACCAGCACGGACTCCCCCAGGCGACGCCGAACACGATCACCGATCCCGACGAACTGTTCGACGAACTCGAGCAGGTTCGAGACCGCGGCTACGCGACACACGAGGAAGAACGCCTGGTCGGACTGCGATCGGTCGCCGCACCGATCAAACCCGGCGACGACTCCGCCTGCGGCTCGATCAGCATCTCGGCACCCTCGAGTCGGTTGAAAGACGACGAGATCGCCGAGACGGTCCGGAGCGCCGCCAACGCCATCGAACTCAACCTCAAGTACTCGTAACGACCACGTTGTCAAATAGAGAACGTGGCCGGTCTCGACGACCCGGACGAACCGACAGAACGCCTCGAGGCGACACGACCGAGTCCGTCGCCGCTCACGCCGTCCGTCCAGCGACCAGTCTCGTCCCCGACGATTGCTTTACACTGCTATGGACGTAAGATCGCGAACGTCGAAGCCGAGCGACGAACCTCGTGGTCGTCGTCACTCCGACGTTCGACACCGATCAACCAAATGTTATAAATTGGTATAATAAAATGTATAGTTAGTTTATATTGTAGGTCAGAGTGAGGCCGTGTCGAGAGAGACGACGTTCGCGGGAAACGCCGAGGTCGCGTTCGCCGTCCGGGGATACCACGACGGCTTCGACGAGCAGGGAATGCGACAGCGACGAATTCACCCGGCTCGATGGTCACGAACGCCACGTCCGGCCGTCACCGCCCTCGAGCGATCCAGTCCCCGACGTACTGGCGGAGTCGACCACTCGAAGCACGTTCACAGGCACGGCTATCTACTCCGTCGTCAGTCCACGTTTTAATAAATCTATTTTTATTTTATTAATTACTTGGTCACATCAGATCTCAGTCTAGTCTGATGCTATCATCCAACGTTATCGGCTCGAACACGTCGCGACTGGGAGTCGATCGCAAGCGGCAAGCGGCTCGGTCCCCGTACTCGAGGCGATGATCGACCACGAGAACGCCGGCTACCGGCGACTGTTCGACGGCGACGGGCTCACGTTCGGTACGGGCTTTCCGCTGACGGGTTCGAGCGAGTCGACGCCGTCCGTCGACGAGGAGCTTCGGCTGGCGGCACGCGCCGAGTCGCTCGGCTTCGACGCACTCTGGGCGCGCGACGTGCCGACGTACTGGCCGTCGTTCGGCGACGCCGGACAGACGTTCGACGTCTGGCAGTGGCTCACCCTCGTCGCGGAGCACACCGACGAGGTCACGGTCGGGACCGCGAGCGTCGTGCTCACGCTCCGGCATCCGATTCACGTCGCGAAAGCCGCGGCGTCGCTCGATCGGCTCTCGGACGGACGGCTCGTCCTCGGCGTCGCGTCGGGCGATCGCGATCCGGAGTTTCCCGCGTTCGGCGTCGACCCGTCGGAACGCGGCGCGCGCTTTCGCGAGAGCGTCGACCTGCTTCGGACCCTCTGGACCGAGGAGTTCCCCGAGACAGAGTCGCGGTGGGGCCGGCTGGACGGCGACCTCGAGCTCGTCCCGAAGCCGACGACCGACGCCGTCCCGCTGTTGCCGACCGGCCACGCCCGACAGACCGTCGAGTGGATCGCCGAGCACGGCGACGGCTGGCTGTTCTACCAGCTCCCGCAGAACACGCTCCAGACGTACCTCGCCGACTGGCGCGACGCGGCCGGAGACGCGCCGTTCGCGATGGTCGTTCGCGTCGCGTTCGCCGACGACCCGCGGGCCGACCCAGAGCCGATCCACCAGGGTTTTCGCGCCGGACGCGAGTGGTTCCGCGAGTACTTCCACGACCTCGACGACCTGGGCGTCGATCACGTACTCGTCAGTCTGGAGGACGACGACCCCGAACGCGCGCTTTCCGTGTTCGCCGAGGAGATCCTCGAGGACGTGGCGTAACCCCCAGGAATTTGCGTCTTCGACGCGAAACGCGGGTATGAGCCGAACGGCCGTCGTCGCCGGCGTCGGCCCCGGTCTGGGGGCCTCGATCGCACGCAAATTCGCACGAGAGGGCTGTGACGTGGCGCTTCTCGCCCGGACGGAACCGTACGTCGAAGCGCTCGCGACGGAACTCGAGGCGACCGCCGGGTCGGGAGTTCCGATCCCGGCGGACGTCACCGATCCGGGCGAGGTCGAGGCCGCCTTCGAGCGGGTCCACGACGAACTCGGCCCGGTCGACGTCCTCGTCAACCACGCAAGCGGGGGCTCGTGGAAGGGACTGCTGGAACTGGACGTCGACGAGTTCGAGTCGGCGATGGCGGTCGGCCCGCGCGGCGGCTTCCTCTGTGCTCGAGCGGCCGTCCCCGACATGCTCGAGGGCGACGGCGGGACGGTCATCTTCACCGGCGCGACCTCGGCGGTGCGCGGCCGCGGCGGGGCGCTCGGGTTCTCGGCGGCGAAGTTCGCGGTCCGGGGCATGGCCGAGTCGATGGCTCGAGAACTCGGTCCCGACGGGGTCCACGTCGCCCACGTCGTGATCGACGGGCAGATTCGACCCCCCGACGCGGACGTCGACGATCCGGACGCGTACCTCGATCCGGACGCGATCGCCGAGAGCTACTGGCACCTCGTCGAACAGGACCGGAGTTCGTGGACGCTCGAGCTGGATCTCAGGCCGCACGTCGAGTCGTTCTGAGCGCGGCTCTCGACCGGTCGAGGTTCAGATATAGTCGCTCTCGCTCTCGTAGACCGACGGGTCGTCCTCGTACTTCCGGGCGATCTCCTCGAGCGTGGTGAACTGCGCCCGTTCGTGGCCCTCGACGTACCGGATGAACTCCTCGAGAAGCGGGATCATGTGCGGCAGGCCGTGGATGTCCGGGTGGATGGTGAAGGTGTAGACGCCGGCACCGCGTCGGTCGTACAGGAAGTCGAACTGGCGTTTGTAGTACTGCTCGTACATCATCTCGGGGTCTTTGTACCCCGCGTGGTAGATCGGCTGTTTGATGAACAGCATCGGCGGGATGTCGTCGCGATACCAGCTGATCGGGATCTCGACGACGTCGGTCACCTCGCCGTACTGGTACGGCTCCATCCACGTCTCGGGCGCTTCGTCGTAACGGATCTTCTCCCAGCTGTCGCCTTTTCGCATCCAGCCCGGTTCGAACTGGCGTTCCATCAGGCTGCTGTCGTAGAGGAAGCCGTGTTTCTCGACGAGCTCCGGCGTGTTCTCGCTGAACTCCCACCAGCTGGCGCGGTGGCCGACCGGTTCCGATCCCGTGACGTCCTCGATCAGGTCGATCGACACCTCGAGGATCTCGTCTTCCTGTTCCCGCGAGAGGTCGGTCGGGTTCTCGTGTGAGTAGCCGTGGACGCCGAGTTCGTGGCCGGCGGCCGCGACCGCCTCGATCTCGTCGCGAAACGTCTCGATCGTGTGACCGGGGACGTACCACGACGTCGAAACGCCCTCGTTCTCGAAGAGTTCGAGCATCCGGGGGATGCCCTCGTTGCCGGCGGACAGCCCTCGAGAGAGGTCCGCGGGAGAGTCCGCGCCGCCGTACGAGCCGAGCCAGCCGGCGACGCAATCTGCGTCGACGCCGATTGCAACGTCGATGTCACCCATAGTGCGCTCGATCCTGCCGACGGCCACCCACAAAGAGGTGTAGCCGTCGCGTTCGTGACGGTCCTACGTTCGAACGCGTTCGACGGCGAATCCGACTCGAGTACCCCCTCGTCGAGCACCGCTAGCGCGTACGGCGTCGCCCCGAAACGACGAGCGATCGGTGGCGTGATGGTCGCTCGCGTGGAAACGCCACGTGACCGAGAACAAACTCTATTGTTGTAGTCCAACCGTAATTGTTTTACCAGCCTCGAGAATAGTCACGATCGGTGTCAAACGAAGATGCACATCATGGAAGGGTTCCTGCCGCCGTTCTGGGCGGCGGCCTGGTATCTCGTCGCCGCGCCGGTCGTCGCGTTCGGCGCGTACAGAACCGCGAAGATGGTCCGTGAAGACTCGAGTCGCATCGCGCTCGTCGCGATCGCCGGGGCGTTCGTGTTCGTCTTCTCGGCGCTGAAGATTCCCTCGGTGACGGGGAGTACGTCCCACCCGACGGGAACCGGCGTCGCGGTCGTCCTGTTCGGTCCGGCCGTCACGGCGTTTCTCTCGACGATCGTCCTCCTCTACCAGTCGCTGTTGCTCGCCCACGGCGGCATCTCGACGCTCGGGGCGAACGTCGCCGCGATGGGGATCGTCGGCCCGTTCGTCGGATGGCTCACCTACCGGTTTACGCGACGGTACGCGGGTCTCGAGGGGTCGACGTTCGCCGCGACGGTCGTCACCAACTGGGTCACCTACCTCGTGACGTCCGCCCAGCTCGCGATGGCCTTTCCGGCAGGCGGCGGCCTCGAGGGGGTCGGTTCGGCGATGGCCGGGTTCGCGGCCGTCTTCGCCGTGACGCAGGTCCCGATCGGCCTCGTCGAGGGGGCGATCGCCGCGGGCCTGATCGGCTACCTGGTCGAGGTGAAAGCGGACGTTCGGACGCGACTGGGGGTGCCAGCGTGAACCGAGCGATCCTCGTCGGCGTCGCCTTGCTGGTCGCGCTGGTCGCGATCACGGGTGTCGTCCCGGGAGCGTGGGGCGGTGCCGACGGCGAGGCCGAGGAAACGATCGGCGAGGTCGCCCCGGAGTACGAGCCGTGGTTCTCCCCAATCTGGACGCCGCCGAGCGGCGAGATCGAGAGTCTCCTGTTCAGCCTGCAGGCAGGGCTCGGCGGGGCGGTCATCGGCTACTACGTGGGCGCGTTCGGACGAAACCGGAATGCATCGAACGCTTGAGTCGGTGCAGGTCGCCTCGAGGCCCGCGATCGACGGCCCGCTGAAAGTCTACGTGTCGCTGCTCGCACTGGTGCTGGTCGTCGCGAGCCCGAACGAGGCGACGCGACTCGGCGCGCTCGCGTCGTTTTCGGCGCTCGCGCTCGACGCCGCCGGACGTCACTACCTGCGTCTGCTCGGCCCGCCCGTGGCCTTCCTGGTGCCGAGTCTGGTCGTGATCCTCGCCGTCACCGGCGGCGGAGAGGTCGTCGTTCGCGTCTGGCTCCTCGAGGTGACGGCCGAAGCCGTCGAGACCGCCGCGACGACGGGACTGCGCTCGCTCGCGGCGCTGTCGGTGATGGCCTTCCTCGTGCTCAGCACGCCCGTCCCGGAGCTGTTCGCGGCCCTCCGACGGCTCCGCGTGCCCGCGTTCGTGGTCGACCTGTCGCTTTTCGTCTACCGCGGAATCCAGATTCTGCTCGCCGAGACAGACCGGCTACGAACCGCCGCCGCCGCCCGACTCGGGTACGTCGACCGGCGAACGCAGGTCCGGACCACGAAGCTCGTCGCCGGCTCGTTGCTCGTGGGGTCGCTCGAGCGCGCCGAGCGCGTCGACGAGGCGATGCGTGCGCGGTGTTACGACGGGCGGATGCCGACCGTCGAGCGGACGAACGAGGGCTACGCACCCGCGGCCGTCGTCCTCGGCGTGCTGGCGGCGACGGTGGTACTGTGACGATCGAGACGACCGACCTCGAGTTCGCCTACGAGGGCGAGCCGGTCCTGCGTGGCGTCGACTTCCGCGCCGCAGGCGGCGAGGTGACGATGCTGCTCGGACGGAACGGGGCCGGCAAGTCGACGCTACTCAAACACCTCAACGGACTCGTCGAACCCGACGACGGCGCAGTCTACGTCGACGACGAGCGCGTGACCTACGACGACGCGAGCCTCCGCGACCTCCGGACGAAGGTGGGCTACGTCTTCCAGAACCCCGACGACCAGCTCGTCGCGCCGACCGTCGAACAGGACGTCGCCTTTGGACCCGAGAACGTCGGCGTCGACGCTGCCCGACGAACTCGAGAGGCACTGGAGACGGTCGGACTGAGCGGGTTCGACGACCGACTGTGTGCCACGCTGAGCGGTGGCGAGAAAAAGCGCGTCTCGCTCGCGGGCGTGCTGGCGATGGACCCCGACTACCTGCTTTTCGACGAACCGACGCTCGGACTCGACGGCGACGGCTGTTCGACGATCAGTGCCGTGATCGACGCGTTGCGACGCGAGGGGATCACGATCGTCGTCGCGACCCACGACCTCGGGTTCGCACTCGCCGTCGGCGACGTGCTGACGGTACTCGAGGACGGGGAGATCGGCTATCGGGACGCGACCATCTCCCGCGAGCGCGCCGCGGAGTTCGGTCTCCGGACGTTCGCCTTCGACGGCTACTAGGCGCCCGTCGCTATCCGCGATCGCGTTCGGGAAGTTTCCACCGCTGGGTCGTCTCGGCGTACGTCCCGTCGGTCGAGAGCGTGACCTCCCGGTAGAGGCTCTCGAGTTGCTCGAGCGTGTGCTGGATCGAATAGGTCTCGACGGCGGCTCTCGTGTCCCAGTCTTCCTCGAGGCAGGTCTCGATCGTCTCGGCCATGTCGTCGCGGTCCCCGTACTCGAAGCGCGCGCCGTTTTCCGACCCGATCGTGTCCGTAAACGGCGGGACGTCGGCGGCCGCGACGGGCGTACCACAGGCGTTGGCCTCGAGCGTCGACAGACCCAGCGTGTCGCCGGTCGAGGCGGTGACGAACGTATCGATCGACGAGTAGAAGATGGGAAGTTCCTCTCGCGGCAGGAAATCGAGGAACTCGACGTTGTCGGGGGCGTCACACTCGAGCGATCGACGGGCGGGGCCTTCGCCGACGACGACGAACTCGTAGTCGGGCAACTGCTCGGCGACCGCGACGATCTCGTCGACGTTCTTCTCGCCGCTGATTCGGCCGCTGTACCCGATCACCGTCCGGTCCGGGTACCACTCCTCGTCGGTCGGCTGGAAGAACTCCACGTCGATCCCGACGGGGAGTTTGACGGGGTCGACCTCGCGGTCGATCCGTTCGGTCGAGGCGGTGACGGCGTCGAAACTCCCCAGGAGCGTGTTCTCCCAGGGGAGGTAGAGCCGAGTCAGAAGCGACGCCAGCCGTCGCGACTTGACGCTCTGTGGGAAGTACTCCTCGAGCGGGGTGTGGTGCGTGTAGATCGCCGGGACGTCGCGCTTCCAGGCGTAGTACCGTCCGAGGATGCCGACCGGTGCTGGCCCGTGGCAGTGGACGAGATCGAGGTCGGGAAGCGCCGAGAGGCGTTTGAAAAGCGGGATCCGGTAGCCGCTGTAAAACGGGTTCGGGATCGAAGCGACGGGAATCTCCCGCTCTCCGGGCTCGTAGTCGCCGTCAGGATAGACGACGTAGACCTCGTGGCCGTTTCGTTCGAGGCGTTCCCGCCAGTGTTTGATCGTGTACGTTACCCCGTCGATCTCCGGGAAGTAGCTGTCCGTAAAGAATCCGACCTTCATGTCAGGTCAACTCCGTGTACAGCGAGTGCAACTGATCTGCCGTCTTCGAGAGCGAGAACTGCTCGCTCGTCTGTAACGCGTTCTCGCCCAGTCGCTCTCGTACCGTCTCGTCTGTGAGCCGCGCGAGCTGTTCGTCGAACGTCCCGTCGGACTTCAGGCAGTCGTGTCCGTCCTCGAGCCACGCGAACGTGTCGATGTCCCTGACGACGACCGGCGTCCCGGTGCTCATCGCCTCGAGTAGTGCGATTCCCTCGTTTTCCTCGTGAGTCGGGAAGAAGAAGATGTCGCCGGCGGCGTACGCGCCACGGATGTCGTCGACGAAGCCCGTGAACGTGCAGTTGTCCGGCGACTCCTCGATGAGTTTCGTCGTCTCTCGTCCCTTCAGCGAGAGGTCGAGCGGACCGAACCAGACGAAGTCCAGTTCGGGCATCCGACGGGCCGTCTCGACGAACTCGCGAAGCCCCTTTCGCTTGATCACGTGCCCGACGAGGAAGACGACCGGCGGCGTCAGGTCGTACCGCCGTCGGTACTCCTCTGAGAGCGTCTCGAAGCCCTCGAGTTTCTCCCGGTCGACGCCGTTGGAGATGACGGTCGTCTTCGCGTCGGTGTACGTCTCGATGAGTTCTCGGTTGTACTCCGAGGGACAGACCAGCGCGTCGCCGAGACCGTAGGCCGTCTCGAGGTACGGCCGCAGGGGTTTGGCGAGCAGGTTCGTGAACCGAAAGCTGTCGCCGAAGTCCTCGGCGGTCACGTGAGTGTGGATCACGACCGGGACGTCGCGTCGCTTCGCGCGCTTTGCGTAGTAGACCGACCGAGGACCCATGAGATTCAGATGCAAAACGTCGGCGTCGAGGTCGGGCTCGACGGTGTACTCGATCCCCCGCTTTTCCAGCATCTTGCGCTGGTGTTTCACCGACTCCCGAACCCCCCCTGTCACCACGTCTTCGAATTCAAAATAGTGACTGGTCCTCATTCTGATCGATATGGTTGGCGGTTAGATTGAACAGTTATCAACTTTTCCCTCCCGAGCGTGTGAACGCCTCGAGACGACGATTTTCGACGGGTTTCGAGGGTGAGACGACGTGTGACTTCACAACTCATATAGGGTGGGTCGTCGCCGGGACGCGTGCGACGGCGACGGGCGCCGGGACGTCGGTGGTGACCTCGAGTCGCGTGCTGTCGATGCGTCGGTCCGTGTGATAGAACCTGTCGCTACTGTACTTCGAGCCACGGAACCTCCATCAGCGCGGGGATGTGCGTCTCGATGTGGTGCTCCCAGACGCCTTCCTCGCCGAACGCCTCGCCGTGGTCTGCGGTGACGACGACGGTCCCGTCGAGTTCGTCGATCAGGTCCACGACGGACTCGAGGGCGATCCGGAGGTTCTCCTCGTAGTACGCGAGTGCCGCCTCACGGGTGCCGTCGCGCAGGAGGCTACCCGGGTCGAGTTCGAGCCACAGGCCGGCTTTCTGTGCGACCTCGCTGTCCTCGAGGGCGCTCTCGACGCGCGGTCGAACGGTGTCGCCGACCGACGAGAGCAGTCCCCCGCCCTCGTCGCTCTCCTCGGCTTCCTCCTGACGGCGGATCCCTTTTCGGATCTGTTTTAACTTCTGGCCCTTCCCTCGGGCGAGGTAGGGGGCGTGCGGTTGCATGTAGTGGATGACCGTCCGTTCGGCCCGCTCGACGGCGTCGCGGTGGTCGTGAAACGACGCCGCGAGGCTCTCGGGTGGGACCGTCCCGAGGTCGTCGTCCCAGCCGTGTTTCCACACGTCGAAGACCTGGCTTATGTGGTCTGTCGCCGACCACTCGTAGTCACAGCTTGCACCCCACTTGAGTTCGTTCAGCGGGATGCCGAGACTGTTGATGAAGGGGTTCGACGAGAAGTACGCGAGGTCGTGGTCGCCGGTGAACGTCCGGTAGGCCCACTCCGGGGTGGACGAGCCGGTGCTCCAGCGCTTTTCGAGAGTACCGTCGAGATACTCGTCGTAAAGCTCGCTGAAGACGTCGTAGCGACACGCGTCCAGCACCACGCAGTAATCCCAGTCGGACTCGAGGAAACGCTGGTCCTGCATCAGTCGTCACAAAATTCGATCAAAGAGACATATGCTTTCCGATGCGCGAACGACGGCGTAACGTCCAGCGTGCGTGTCGTCGCGTCGGTTAGTCGTAGACCGCACAGACTCGCCGGATGCCCTCTTCGAACCCGATCTCGGGTTTCCAGCCGGTCTCCGCCCGGAGTTTGCTCGAGTCCGCACAGGTGTCGTGGACGTAGACGTGCTCGGGGATCGGGTTCTCGACGTACTCGGGGTCGACGTCGGTCCCGAGCTCGTCGTTGAGCAGGTCGACGAGCGCGTTGAACGAGTGGGATTCGCCGGTGCCGACGTTGTAGATGCCGTCCAGTTCGTGCTCGGCCGCGAGCTCGAGCGCCCGCACGACGTCGGAGACGTGGGTGAAGTCTCGCGTCTGGCTGCCGTCGCCGTAGAGTTTCGGCGAGCGGCCGTTGGCGACGTCGTCGGCGAACTGGGCGATCACGTTGGCGTACTCGCCTTTGTGCGCTTCGCTGCCGCCGTAGCCCTGGTAGACCGAGAAGAATCGCATTCCGCAGGTCGACAGCCCGTAGTGGTTCGAGAAGTACTCGGCGTACCGCTCCCGGGCCATCTTGGACGCCTCGTACCCCGTGTTCACGGTCACGTCCATCTCCTCCGGGGAGGGGTCGGTCTGACTGCCGTAGATCGACGACGTCGAGGCGTAGACGACCGTGTCACACCCGTCTTTGCGGGCCTGCTCGACGACGTTGACGAACCCCTCGACGTTCACCCGCGCACCGCGACGGGGAGTCTCCTCGTGCATCGCGTACGAAGAGAGTGCCGCGAGGTGAAAGACGACGTCGACGTCCGTCGGGAGGTCCTCGTCGAGCACGCTCGCCTCGAGGAACTCGACGTCGGGAGAGAGATTTTCCGGTGTGCCGAGGTGACAGTCGTCGACCGCGACGACCTCGTTGCGCTCGGCCAACTCGTTGGCGAGATTCGATCCGATAAAGCCAGCGCCGCCGGTTACGAGTACGCGTTGGTCACGCATACGGATTCCTTCACCGAGACCGATCAAAAGGGATTCGACTGCGAGAGCGCAGGCCGCAGTCGGCGGTGCCAAGAGAATATGTCCCTCCCCGTGGAACGGCGCAGGTGGGTCCTCGAGACATGTCACGTCTGCCACTGCGCGTGCGGGTGATGGTGTCGTGAGCGTCCGCGCTGCTCTCACGCGAAATCGCCTCCGGGCTGCCTTCGTTATCGCCGTCGTGCTGTCGAGTGCCGTCATCGCCTACGGATCGACTCACGGCCGCTCGGTCGCGAGCGAGGCGGACGTACCCAGGGCGGAGCCTCGAGACGGTCACACGGTCGTCACCGAGTCGGGCCGGTACGGGACGATCGTCGCCTACGCGCCGGACGGCAGCCTCGAGTACTACGACAGCAGTCACACGAAGTACTTCGACGTCGACCCCGTCGACGGCGAGGCGATGACCGTCGAGTACGCCGCGAGCGACACGATCCACGCCGAGGGACCGACCTGTCGAACGCCGCCGTGTACGCGCAACGTCGTCGAACGGGTCAACCTCTCGACCGGCGAGACCGAGGAGATCTACGCCCGCTACGACCACCGGGAGAAATCCGGCGAGTGGCACGACGTGGATCGTATCGACGACACCCACATCGTCGTCGCCGACATCGTCGCAGACCAGGTGTTCGTCGTCGACACCGAGACGGAACTCGTCGAGTGGCTCTGGGACGCCCAGAGCGAGTTCCCCGTCGACGGAGGCGGCGCGTACCCGACCAACTGGGCACACATCAACGACGTCGAGTACGTCGAGCGCGGAGAGCATGCGGGACGGATCGTGGTCAGCCTGCGAAACCAGGACCAGGTCGTCTTCCTCGACCGAGACGAGGGCCTGCTCGAGGAGTGGACCCTCGGTTCCGAAGACGACTACGACGTACTGTTCGAGCAGCACAACCCGGACTACATCCCGGAAGAAGAGAGCGGTCCCGCCGTACTCGTCGCCGACTCGGAGAACGACCGCGTCCAGGAGTTCCAGCGCGAGGACGGCGAGTGGAACCGGACCTGGACGTGGACCGACGAGCGGATGGAGTGGCCCCGCGACGCAGACCGCCTGCCCGGCGGCAACACCCTCGTCGCCGACACGCACGGCGAGCGGATCCTCGAGATCGATCCCGACGGCGAGGTCGTCTGGGAGGTGCCGACGTCACACCCCTACGACGTCGAACGCCTCGAGACCGGTGCAGAAAGCGAGGGTGGGCAGAGCGCGGCGCAACTCGGACTCGAGTCGCGAACTGCCGACGCGGGTAACGCGAGCGGCGAGCGGAGCTTCCTGCCGGTCGGGACGCTCCGATCGCTCGCCAGGGACGTCCTGCCCCACCGCCTCACCAACGCCGTCGTCTACGTCAGCCCGACGTGGATGGGCGCACCGGAGTTCGCCGCCGCCGCGGTGATCGGACTGACCGGCCTCGCGTGGATCACACTCGAGGTCAAGTGGAGGCTGGCCGCCGCCGGGGTGCGGGTTCGAACGCCGGTGTACCGCCGGGACGACGAGTGATCGGGTCGCCCGCTCGCCACCCTCGAGCGTGGTACCGTCGGATCGACTCGACGCCAGACGCCAGTACGAGCAGAGACGTCGGGGAGTGTCACCTGGAAGATTCGACGTCGAAGAAAACGCGGTCGTCCGGCCAAGCTTTAACGTGTTTTGCGTCTGACTATCTGTTGACAGTCGACACCAGGGCTCGAATCAGAGAATGTCAGTCGAGATCGTACCCGCGGAAGGCGACGAACGCCGACCCCTCACCACCGGCGGGACGGACCCGGCAGAATTCGACGGGTCGATCCCGACTCGACACCCCCGAGACGGCCTCGAGGTGGGCGACCCGTGAGGTTCCTCGAGGTGGTACCGCTGGTGTTCGTGATGATCGGGGGCCCCCAGATCCTCAGCGCCATCTTCCTCGCGACGAGCGAGAACTGGCGACGAAACTCCGCCGCGTTCGTCGGTGGTGCGGCCATCTCGATCCCGCTCGTCGTCGCGGCCGCATACGTGTTCAGCACCGGTGTGACCGAACAGGGCGAACCGAACACGACGGTCAGCACGATCGTCCTCGTCGCGTTGCTGCTCGCGATGGCGCATACGTATCAGACGCGAGAGGAGTCGGAACCGCCACGGTGGATGGGGAAACTCGAGACCGCGACGCCGCGATTCTCGTTTCGGCTCGGCTTTCTCCTCATGGGGTTTTTCCCGACCGACGTCCTCACCTCGGTCGCCGTCGGCTCGTACCTGGCGGCCCGTAACGCCCCGTGGACGGACGCCGTCCCGTTTATCCTGCTCACGCTGTTGCTCCTGGCGCTCCCGTCGCTTGCCCTGGTCGCGTTCGGCGAGCGTGCGGAAACGTTCCTCCCGAAGGCGCGAACGTGGATGAACTCACACTCGTGGATCGTCAACGAGGTCGTGCTCCTCCTGTTCGTCGCGATGTCGCTCAACAACCTGCTCGGCTAGACGAGCAGGTGCCCGCCGAGGACGTACAGCGCCGCGAGAATCGACTGGAAGGAGAGCGATCCGAGCGCCGACAGGACGACGAACGTCCGCGGGTCCATCGTCGACAGTCCGGCGGGGATGGTAAGCAGGCCGCGGACGAACAGCAAGGTGTTGCTCACCGGGACCGCGATCACGCCCCAGCGGTCGAACCAGCCGTCGAACCGCTCGAGTCGCGACTCCGAGAGGCGAAGCCAGCGCGACTGGAGGACGTACTCGCGGCCGCCGCGTCGGACGACGAAAAACAGGAGCAACTGCCCGACGGTCGTGCCGACGACCGCGACGGCGACGATGGCGACGACCTCGGGAAGCGACGAGCCGATCAGCAAGAGCGCCCCCGGCACCACGAGTTCGCTCGGCATGAAGCGCAACAGCATCGCGCCCTCGAGGATGCAGATGCCAAACAGCACCGCCAGGCCGAGCTCCGAGTCGAGCATCGACGTGAGCCAGTCGGGCATTCGATCGACCTGGAGCGGGATCATCGGCAGCGTTGTTGTCGGTTGTCGCTCTTAAGTGTTCAGATCTGCGCAGATTACTCCATGTACCCCAGGTCCCGGAGGCGCTCCTGGATCTCCTCGTCGGCGTCGGCGAGCGCCTCGTCGGGATCGGCGTCGTCGACGTCCGGCGTCGTCCACGCGCCGCCGGCCGCGTCTTCGAACGCCGCGAGCGCGCGCTCGGCCGCCGCGACCGCCACGTCGTCGGCCGCCTCGAGCGGCGACCGCTCGGCGGGGTCGACGTCGAGTCTGAACCCTTCGTCGTCGATCACGTCCGCGCGAACGTACTTGGCGTCCGTGCTGCGAGCGGCGCGCAGTCGGGAGTAGCCCCGATGGTCGTCCGGCAGGTCGATCCCGGCTTCGGCCGCCTTCTCCTCTAGGTGGTGCAGTTCGATGACCGGCCGGGAGTACTCGACGAACGCGTAGTCGCCCCCACCGTCGCGGACGGCTCGCTGTCCGGGATCCGGGTCGGCGACGTCGTCGAACTCGCGGTAGGAACTCGAGAGCAGCGACCGCGTCGGGTCGCAGGCGACGGCGTCGGTCCCGGTGGGGTCGACCTCGAGAGCGTCGAGCGTCGTGTGATAGAGGTCGACCAGTTCGACGAGGTCGGTTCGTCGGTCGCCCTCGAGTGCGGGGTGTTTGACCAGCAGCGGGACGTTGATCAGTTCGTCGTAGAGGGCGAACTCGTGTCCGTAGAGGTCGTGTTCGCCGTGCAGCTCGCCGTGGTCGGCACAGACGACGACGGTCGTGTCGTCCCAGCGGTCGGTCGCCTCGAGCCACTCGAACAGGCGGCCGAGTTCGGCGTCGATGTGTGCGATCTCGGCGTCGTAGAGCCCGCGAATGTCCGCCCACTCGTCGTCGTCGATCGCGCGAGCGCCGGAGTTGTACTCTTTCGAGTTCTGGCAGACGTCCGACGGATCGACGTCGGGCGCGAACCGGGATCGGTACTCCTCGGGCGGGTGATACGGCAGGTGCGCGTCCATCAGGTTGACGAACGCGAACCAGCCGTCGTCGCTCTGACTCCCCTCGATGAACGACTTCGTCCGGTCGACGACGGCCGGCGTCTTCGAATCCGCACCCTCGTCGCTGGCGAGACGAGCGTGCGCTTTGGCTCCGACCCGGACGATCCGGGAGGCCAGGTTCCGAAGTGAGTCGTTGTCGTTGACGAGTTGCCACGCCCGCGACAGCGGACCCGAGAGGAAGTCGCCGGGCATGACCTCGAAGAACGTGTCGTGGTCGTCGAATCCGCGGGTGAGGTTCGTGTACGGCGTGATCCACGCGTTCGAGGAGTAACACGCCGTGTCGTAACCGGCTGCCGACAGAACCGACGCGAGCGTCGCAACGTCGTCGAGGTACGGACTCCCCTGGTCGGCCCCGTGCTGGGAGGGATAGAGTCCGGTGAACATCGACGCGTGTACCGGCAACGTCCACGGTGCCGGCGCGACGGCCGACTCGAAGACGGTCGCTTCCGCGGCAAACGATTCCAGTGACGGCGTCGTCGGCTGGTCGTACCCGTAGGGCGTCAGGTGGTCCTTTCGGACCGTATCGAGCACGACGAAGAGGACGTTAGACGGGCCCTGACTATCCATCGTCGGTGATACCGAACTATCACTGATAAATCGATCGGAACGAATACGTCCACGCCACGCACGAATCGGTCGGAACGAATGCGTCCGCGCCACGCACGAGGCCGCGGCGACTTCGAATTCGGCTACGCGAACTCGAACCTCGAGTGCAACGGGAACGCCTTTCACCGCGGGCTACGTGGCTACGACCTGAATGGACGGGCGAAACGTGCGGATTCTCGCCGTGAGTGTGGCCGGCACGATCGCCATCTTCGCAGTGTTGTTCTTTCTGGTCGGCGGCCGCCGCGTCCTCGAGGTACTGTTCACGGCGACGCCGTCGCTGGTCGCCGTGACGTTCGTCTTCGGCCTGGGCTGGCTCGCCGCCTGGAGTCTCATGCTGTGGGTCATTCTCGGGACCCTCGAGGTGGACGTCCCGGTCGGCAAGTCGTTTTTCATCTACGCGGCGGTCGTCTTCGCGAACAACGTGACGCCGTTCGGCCAGGCCGGCGGTGAGCCGATCGCAGCCTTGCTCATCTCGCGGGCCTCGAGGGCACGGTACGAAACCGGGCTCGTCGGGATCGCGAGCCTCGACGTGCTCAACGTCGTCCCGTCGGTGTCGCTGGTGCTGGTCGGCGTCGGCTACTACGCGGCCCACTTTACGCTCGGCGATCGACTGCAGACGGCCGTCGGCTCCGCGATCGTGCTGGTCGTCACTGTCACCGCCGTGCTGGTGCTCACGTGGCGGTACCGCCACGAGTTCGTAGACCGGACGGCCGGCGTGATCTCGAGGATCGCCGGACGGTTTCGGCTGGCTCGCTTCGCGACGGGAGAGGTCACCGAGCAGACGATCACCGACCGCATGCACCGTTTTTTCGGCCACGTCGAGCGGGTAGCGGTCAACCGCCGTCGACTCGTCTCGACGCTCGGGTTGTCGCTGCTGGGGTGGCTCTTTCAGGGGGCCGCGCTCCTGGCCGCGTTCGCCGCGGTCGGCTACCCCATCCCGCTGTACGTCGCGTTGTTCGTCATCCCGCTCGGGAACCTCGCCGGAGTGGCCCCGCTTCCGGGCGGTCTCGGTGGGATCGAAGCCGCGTTCGTCGCCCTCCTCGTGCCGACGACCGGGGTGCCGGCGTCCGTCGTCACCGCGGCCGTCCTCATCTTCCGTGCAGCGATCTACTGGATGCCCGTCTTCATCGGTGGCGGATCGATGACGGCGCTGGGCGTCCGGACGCTCGCGTGAGACGGACGACTGTAGGTCGGTTCCGGCGCAACCACAGGGCGGTCGCGATTCACCGGTACATCGGGACAGCAGACCGTACGAGTCGACGGCACGAAAAATCGAAACGGTCGTCTCGGATTGCCCGTCTGACGATCAGTCGTCGGTGACGTTCATCGCCTCGCGGTTCGACGACGTCGATGACAGCGGCTGGCTCCCGAGTGGGAGGACCTCGTCGTCGAAACTCCAGTTGGTCACTTCCGCCATACTGACGTAGAACGCGCCGCCACCAGTGGCGAGTCCGAGGTAGCCGCCGAACCGCGTGAGCGACGCCACGCCGAGCAAGTCGCCGAACGCGAGCAGGAAGAACGTGATCCAGAGCAGGAGAAAGACGACCCAGAGCGCCCAGTTGAGCTTGAACGTGCTGATCCACAGCCCGAGACTGAAAACGCCCCAGAGGAGAAGTACCATCCCGATCGCTGGCGCGCCGACGGGCGGCAGAAGTTCGTTGTGCGTCATCGTCACGAGCAGTCCGAACCAGATCCAGAACGCACCGTAGCTGGTGAACGCGGTCAAACCGAACGTGTTCCCCTCGCGGTACTCTAACATCCCGACGAGTAACTGGGCGAAGCCGCCGAAAACGAGCGCCAGCGGGATCAGCGCCATCTCGAGTTCGATACCGAAGAGGCCGGCGTTGACGAGACTCAACAACACTGTCGTGATGCTGAACGCCGCGAGTCCGAGCGGGGCCGGGTCGCCAGTCGCAGTGGTTGTCGACATCGGGCGTACTATCGATCAGTTCAATTATAAAATGTGATATAGAGACAAGAATTGTGAAATAAATCTGTGAGTTGAATCGACTGCGGTCGAGAACGACGAGAGAACGTATTCGATACCACGGCGACAGTGAGAGAGACAATCGCGGTACGAGACAACTAGTGCCACGATGTGGCTCACAACGTGGAACGCTCGAAAACGGTCGGTCGCCTCGGTGAGACCGACGAGCGGTCACATCGAAAACCTGGTACTTTCCGTGAGCGATCGTTGATACGTCGTTCGGGTGTGCGCCGAAAGGACGTCGGTCACCCGGAGAGAGCATCTCGAGCGGCGATCGGGGAAAACCAGAACGGAAAGAGACCAGCCAGGTCAGGCTGCGTCAGAGTCGTCCGGCTCGGGGAGCGTCGCCCAGAACACGATCACGCCGATCGCCAGAACGCCGATCAGGAGCGTTCCCGCCACAGAGATTTCGATACCGAGCATGTCGAAGAGCGTCCGAAGTTCGACGATGACCGGAATCAGGATCCCGATCAGGATGAGCAAGCCGCTACGAGAGATACGCATCAGTTCGTCACCTCCCGGGCAGTGGCAGGGTCGAGTGGCGTAATGATCATCGTCGTCGGACGTGAAAACGAAGCCAGGTAACCTATATCGCCCTCCGATTCCCAGTCTATGGGAACGGCCGGCTCAGCGGCTCGTCGTCCAGAAAATGGGACACGATCCTCGAGAGGAGGACCTCTAGACGAGTCCAGCGGCGGACTCGAGTGCGACCTGCGCGAACAGCGCGAGGTAGTCGATGCTGACCGGGAACGCGTCGCCACCCCGACCGAGCAGGCCACCGCGCGAGACGATGCTGGCGAGCGGAAGCGTGTACGCGAGGATGACGAGCACGACGGCGATCGCCGTCCACAGCTTCATGTTGTCGAGGACGGCCGGCGAGTCGTCGGGTCCGGACAGCGGCGTGGGGATGACGTTCTCCCCGGGCGACTCGGCGGACTTGTTGAACGCCGTGATGAGCATGTTCCAGAGGAACAGCGTAAGCGAGAGGAACAACAGCGTCGCGCCGATCGCGAGCTGGGCGTTGAGTTCACTGACGGAACCGAGTGCCGCCTCGAACTCGAAGCCCTGGTACTGCGGTTCGGCCGTCCGACGTGGGATGCCGATCAGCCCACTCCGGTGCATGCTGTTTGCCATGAACGTCATGCCGACGAACCAGAGGACGACCTGGAGGAGTGCGATCGGTTTACTCGCGAGCCGTCGACCGGTCATCTGCGGGATGAGCCAGTAGGAACCGGCCATGAACGACAGTGCGACGGCGGTCCCGACGGTGAGGTGGAAGTGACCGGGGACCCACAGCGTGTTGTGCACGAGGTAGTTGATGTTCATCCCGGCGTTGATCATACCGGAGAAGCCACCGGCGGCGAACATCAGTCCCGCAAGCGCCATCCCGGTGAAGGCGGGTTCGCGCCACGGAAGCGACTTCAGCCACGAGAAGTAGCCGTCACCGCCGCGCTGGCGAGCACCGTGTTCGATGCTCGCGACGACGGTAAACGCCGTCAGGAAGCTCGGCAGCAGGAGGAACATCGTGTTCGTCATCACGATGAACTTGAAGCCCTCCGCGATCCCGGGGTCCATGTACTGGTGGTGGATTCCCACGGGCGTCGACAGCAGCAAGAACAGGATGAACACGACGCGTGCGAGCGGATCGCTGAACAGCCGTCCGCCGGCGAACTTCGGCAGGAGGAGGTACCACATCATGTACGCCGGCATCAACCAGAAGTACACGATCGGGTGGCCGAAGAACCAGAACAGCGTCCGCGTCAGCAGCGGGTTCACGTGGTCGAAGATGCCGAGCGACCACGGGAGCAAGAACGCGAGAATCGAGACGGCGATGGCGAGCGTCGCGATGTACCACATGATCATGGTCGTCAGGACCATGAACGTCGGTAGCGGGATCCGCTCGTCGGGGTTCTCACGCTTCCAGGCCCACCACGAGCGGAACCAGTCTGCGCCCGCGAGCCAGGTGCCGATGACGAACAGGACGAGCCCGATGTAAAACAGCGGGTGTGCCTGCAACGGCGCGTAGAACGTAAAGAGGACGTCCGCGCTCACGTCGACGGACTCGACGAAGCCAAGGAGGATCGTCACGCCAGTGATCACCGCACCGACCGTCATCATGAGGAACCACAGCCACGAGAAACTCATGTCCTCGAGGGGCCGCTCGAGACTGGTCGTCACGGCCCAGGTGAACATCCCCACGAGGAAGAAGATCGTGAACGCGATCACCATGAAGACGCCGTGTGCCGTCAGAACGGTGTAGTAGTCTGCGGAGTCGATAAATCGGACGACGTCAGTCCGGTGGAGCGTCTGGATTACCCCGAAGATGCCGCCGAGGGCAAGCATGATAAACGAGGTGTAGAACGCCGACCGGATGAGTTTCGCTTCTCTCGGGAAGTGGTCGATGTAAGCACCCATTGTTTAGGCCTCCGTCTCGTCTGTAGTGTCGTTACCGGTTTCGACGTCGGTTCCGTTGATGGCGTACTCGTCTTCGGGGTGGACGATGATCTTCCCCTCCATCGTGTGGTGACCGGCGCCGCAGTACTCGGCACAGAGGATGCCGTACTCGCCGGGTTCGTCGAACTCGACGGTAACCGAGGACACCTCACCCGGGATCGCCATCGTGTTGATGTTCGTGCCGACCACGCTGAAGCTGTGGATCACGTCTTCGCTGGTGATGTAGAACGTGACGGTACTGTTTGCGGGCACCTCGATCGGATCGAGGCCGGCCTCGACAGAGCCGGGATCGAAACCGAACTGCCAGGCCCGAACGTACACCTCGTACTCGTTTTCACCGACCTGTTTGACGCCCGGCTCGCCGAAGTCTTCGTGCTCGTTCAGCTTTTCGGGATTGACCGTCTCCGCTTCGTCGTCGATCATCGCGATTCCGAGACCGACCGATCCGTACGTAATCGTCGCGATGAAGCCGACGATCAGCACCAGTGCAGCCACGAGCCACAGTTTTTCGTACCTGTGAATATTCATATCATCCCCACCACCGTCGGACCGTTACCCAGGAACTCCACGAAGTACATGAACAGCCACATAGATGCCAGAATCAGGAAGTAAATCCCGATTAGCGCGAGCGTCCCGATCGGGTCGAACTCGTCGTGGCCGAGTTCACGCTCTCGTTCTTGCTCCTGTATTGCCGAACTCATACGGGGGCGTAGGGAAAGCCGCGACTTACGACGTAGCCCGGTTCCCAAACGATGGGAACGGGTCAACCATTTAAGTGCCTCGAGGGCAGAGCTACCCGCATGTCATTCGACGATCTGCAACCGAGGATTGCCGTGGCAGTCGGGCTCCTCGCGCTGATCCCGGCGATCATCTACGCAGTCGGACGTCCGAGCTTCGGGGGATACGTCGCAGCGATCAACGTCGTTCTCATCTTCTGGTCGCTGTACCTCGCGACCGAACCCGTCGCGAACGGTCACCACGGGAGCGAGTCCGGTAGTAGCGCGCCGTAACGGACATGGACACGACCGCGGTGACGGACATCTCGATCTACGCACAGGCGCATTCTCGTTCGGTCGCCGCAGAAAACGTCGATCTGCTCGTCTTTCTCGTCGTCGGGTTGCTGGCAGGAGCACACTGTCTCGGGATGTGCGGTCCACTCGTGACCGCGTACGCGGACAGGTTCCGTACCGACGGGCCGTCCCGTCGCGCAGACGCACTGTCGACATACGAAGTGCGACAACACGCGCTGTTCAACCTCGGGCGGGCGGCGAGTTACGCGATTCTGGGCGGAGTCTTCGGACTCCTCGGCGCTGCCGCGTTCACCTCTCTCGAGGTCGCCGCGTCGGTCGGCGACGCGGTCAGGGGCGTGACGGGTATCCTCGTCGGTGCCGCCATCGTCACGAGCGGTCTCTACTACGTTCGCGGGAAACCCGGCATTTCCCACGAGATACCGGTCGTCGGTCCGCTGTTCGACCGACTCTCGAGCGTGCTCGTCGGTCGGATCGATCGACTGGCGAACTCGCCTGGCATCGTCGGACTGGGAGCGATCCACGGCTTGCTCCCGTGTCCGATCATCTACCCGGCGTACCTCTACGCGTTCGCGCTCGGCGACCCCGTCCGCGGCGCGCTGTCGCTCGCTGCACTCGGGCTGGGGACGATCCCGACGCTGTTCGTCTACGGGACGGTGATCCAGTCGCTCGGCGCGACGAACCGGATCCGCCTCCACAGGGCACTCGGCGTCGCGTTCGTCGTCCTCGGGTACGTTCCGCTCCAGCACGGACTGATGATGTACGGGATCCACCTCCCCCACCTGCCGCTACCGTACCAGCCGCTACCAGTGTGAAGACACGTCTATGAGCTCCGACCTCCAGTCGACCGACGAAACGGAATCAGCCTCCGGTCAGTGTACCCTGTGCGATCTGCCGACGCCGGACGAACCGATCACCGACCCCGACGTCGACGGGACGTTCTGCTGTCAGGGCTGTCTCGAGGTCCAGCGCGCGCTCGGCGACGTCGACGACGCCGAGTCGGAAGCGATCCAGGACGCCCTCGAGGGCGAGACGACCGACCTCGAGGACGTCGACGGGGAGAACGCCTTCTTCGCCGTCGACGGGATGCACTGCTCGACCTGTGAGGCGTTCCTCGAGGGGAAAGCGGCGAGCGTCGAGGGAGTTCACGCCGCAGAAGCGAGTTACGCCACGGACGCCGTCCGACTCGTCTACGATCCGGACGTCGTCGACGAACGCGAACTCCCCGACGTCCTCTCTGGGCTTGGGTACACCGCGCGCGAACGCGGTGCCGACGCCGACGGTGAAGAGGGGAGCGAGGCCGACCTCGTGAAGTTCCTGATCGGCGGCGGGCTCTTCGGGATGATGGTCATGATGTGGTACGTGCTCTTCCTGTACCCGACGTACTTCGATTACGAGCCGATCGTCGACCTGGGCGGCTACGACGGGCTCTACATCTTCGGTAATATCTGGCTGCTGACGACGTTCATCCTCTTTTATACCGGCTACCCGATCCTCCGCGGTGCGTACGTCAGTCTCAAAGCGGGATTGCCGAACATGGACCTGCTGATCGCGCTCGCTGCCGTCAGCGCCTACACCTACAGTACGCTCGCGATGCTCGTCGGCCGGACGGAGCTGTACTTCGACGTGTCGGTCGCGATCATCCTCGTCGTGACCGCCGGCAACTACTACGAGGGAGTGATCAAGCGCCGGGCGGCCGGCCTGCTGTCCGACCTCACCGAACAGCAAGTCGAGGAGGCGCGGCGGTACGACGACGGCGAGACGATCCCCATCGACGAGGTCGAACCCGGCGACCGACTCCTGGTGCGACCCGGCGAGCGAGTGCCACTCGACGGCGAGGTCGCCGAGGGGAACGCCGCAGTCGACGAGTCGCTCGTGACCGGCGAGTCACTCCCCGTCGAGAAAGGCGTCGGCGACGCGGTACGAGGCGGGACGGTCGTGACCGACGCCCCGCTGGTCGTCGAGGTCGGCGAAGACGCCGTCAGCACGCTCGATCGCCTGGTCGAACTCCTCTGGGCGATCCAGAGTTCGCGACCCGGCGTCCAGCGACTCGCGGACAAGATCGCGACGATCTTCGTTCCGCTCGTCGTCGTGCTCGCCGTCCTCACGACGGCAGGACTCCTGATCACCGGATCGCCCGTCACGGACGCACTGCTGGTCGGGCTGACGGTACTCATCGTCTCCTGTCCCTGCGCGCTCGGGCTCGCGACGCCACTCGCGATCGCTTCGGGCATCCAGTCGGCCGCGAAGCGAGGGGTCGTCGTCGCCACGGAGAGCATCTTCGAGGACGCTCCGGACGTCGACGTCGTCGCACTCGACAAGACCGGGACGCTCACGAGAGGGTCGATGTCCGTCGAGGCAGTCCACGCGGCGAACGAGGAGACGGCGGACGCGGTCGTCGAGCGCGCAGCGGCGGTCGAGCGGCTCTCGGAACACCCCGTCGCCGCGGCGATCGCCGAGTACGCCCCCGAGACGACCGCCGACGTCGACGGGTTCGAGCGGGACAGCCGCGGGGTCAGCGGCGTCGTCGACGGCGACCGCGTCGTCGTCGGTCACCCCGACCTGGTACGCGAACGCGGACTGACGATCCCCGACGAACTCGAGTCCCACGCCGACAGCGCACGCGAGGACGGCGACGTTCCGGTCGTCGTCGGCTGGGACGGCCGCGCTCGCGGCGTGATCGTCGTCGGCGACGCCCCGCGCGAGGAGTGGACGGAGGCCGTCGAGGCGCTCTCGAGCGGGCGCGACGTCGTCGTCATCACCGGCGACGAAGGTGCAGCGGCAGACCGGTTCCGCGACGTCGACGGCGTCGACGAGGTGTTCGCGGGCGTTCCCCCCGAAGCGAAAGCCGAGACGGTCCGTCGGCTCCGATCACGGGGCACGGTCGCGATGGTCGGCGACGGCAGCAACGACGCCCCCGCCCTCGCCGCCGCCGACGTCGGCATCGCACTCGGTAGCGGTACGAAACTCGCCACCGACGCCGCGGACGCGGTGATCGTCTCCGACGACCTCGGGTCGGTCGCCGAGGCGTTCGACATCGCGGGCGGAACGCACCGGCGCATCCGCCAGAACCTCGGCTGGGCGTTCCTCTACAACGCCGTGGCGATCCCGCTCGCGATCAGCGGGCTGTTGAACCCCCTGTTCGCCGCCGTCGCGATGGCGGCCAGCAGCACGCTCGTCGTGCTCAACTCCTCGCGATCGCTCGGGTCCGGAACGTAGGATCGAACGGCTCTCGAGTCGACGTCGCGGACTCGAGTTACGTGGTCGAGCCGTCGTCTGCGTGCTCTTTTTCCCCTGTAGTACTCATACGGACTCCTCTCAGTCAGTTCCGGCGCACCCGCGATCCGTCCTGCGGGTGTGCCGGTACCCAGTGATAGCAGACCGTATGTTCGGTGCCCATGGCCCGGTGGTAATTCTATCCGATACAAGTGTTAGAATACAACACATTAAAACTACATCATAAAACATAAATTTATATAATAAGACATGAATATGATGCGTGGAGAAGATATACAACGTTTTGCAATTGTCCTATCCGTTTCTGGAGGATCGATTTATTTACAACACCCAACAGGTGGTCCTGGTCTCGTACTAATATACGCGGGATTAGTTCTGGGACTTCTCGGGTTAGTATTAGAAATAGATTGAATAATACATCAGTCCCGTCCTAAAGTTGTCTATCTTTTTATACTGCCGGACGTAAGTCGTGAAAGATTCTCGCCGTCCCGGGGTGGCGAGAATCTTCACACAGTTACGTCCGATAGTATTAGGAGAGAGCATCCCGCCGTCGACGGCGGGCGTGAATCGCTGCACGAAGGATTTCGGTGCGCTGTGGCTGTACCGGGTGCTAACCAACGCAAAATAACCAAGATACTCTCGAGTCAGCAGGGTCGAGCCACGGCCCCACTGCCGGATAGAAATAACGATTGTACGGCCCCGCCAGCACCTCGTCGGTGTGTAAACGTACGTTCCCGACTCGGCAAGCCTCGGCTTGTGGGAAGCCCTGTCGTTTCCGACGGGGAGAAGTCACAGTTCGCCTCTAGTAGCATCAACTGACGACGCCTGCTAAACGAAGTTACCGGCCTTGCTGCTGTGCTCACAAACTCGGCAGTTAACTGTCGAGATCGAGGGAATAGACCTAAACCGGTCGCCGTAGGTGACGGCTTTACGACAGTCGAGCGAGGGTGTGATACGGACTGCTGTAAGTCATTGCCGGCGCACCCGCAAGACGGGTCGCGGGTGCGCCGGTAAATCGTTACTGCAGACCGTATGAATTCGGCAACATGGAGTGGGAGATCCTCTCGATAGATGCATTGGCCGTCGAATTCGATGAGAAGTTATGCGAGAGCAGCACTGTGTAGGAATTACGGTCTACGACGAAGGAGCAAGCCTAGGCCGGGATTTGAACCCGGGCTCTCGTCCTTACCAAGGACGCGCTTTACCGCTAAGCTACCCAGGCGCGCATCTTTTCGTTGACGGGAGTCGTCTTTATGGGTTTCGATTCGCCGGAGGGGTGCGGCACGTTCTCAGTCACGGATCGGTCGCCGACGTCGCTCGATCCGACCGGACGGTCTCGTGGGCGGTCGCGTCGGTCTCGCTCGAGTCGAGCGCAGGAATACACTCCTCGGCGGGCGGGAAGTCGACGCCAGCGGCGTCGCTGATCTCGTTTGCGAGCGCGAGCAGTTCGGCCGTCGGCGTCGCGCCCACGGTGGCCGCTCCGGTGACGACCGCCAGCTCGAGGACGTCGCGCTCGAGGTTCGCGTCCAGTCGTTCGACGTCGGCGTCCGACTGGTCGCGCAGCGACTGATCGCGACCGAACGCCCGGACGGTTCGGACGGCTTTGCCAGCCGCGTCGGTCCGGGCGAGCAGGTAGAATCCACGGGCGACGAGGATGTCGGCGGCGAGGATCTCGAGATCGGCCTCGTCGTCGGCGTCGGCGTCGGCGTCACCGTCACCACCGACGATCCAGGGTTCCTCGTGGGCCAGCGTTCGCGTCAGGCGAAGGCCCTCGTAGATGAGCTGGACGCCCGCCGCACGGTGGGCGATGCTCTCGAGATCGGCGGTCGGATCGATCGCAGCGGCGCTCTCGAGCGTGAGTACACCGGGTGTCATCGATGCACCCTCGAGCGTGTCGGTGATAACGTCGTGCAACTGAGACGACTCGACGTCCGCGACGGCGTCACGGGCGGCGCGCCGGCAACTGGCGGCCCTGTCCATCAACCGGGGGTTACGGCGGGGGAGGCAAAGACCTTTGGAAACGCCGATCCACCCTCACGCATGATCGACTCTCACGCAGACGGACGGGTTCGGACGATCACGATCGATCGTCCGGACGCACGAAACGCGCTCACCTGGGATGGGCTGGACGAACTCGAGGCGGCCGTCGCGGCTGCAGACGAGCCGGTGATCTACCTCGAGGGAGCCGGGCCGGCGTTCTGTGCGGGTGCGGATCTGGACGTCGTCGCCGACCTCGACGACGACGGTGCCGAGGAGTTCGCCAGACGCGGACAGCGCGTCGCACGGGCGATCGAAACGTCGGCGTCGGTCGTCGTCGCGGGAATCGACGGCGCGGCACGCGGTGGCGGCCTCGAGCTGGCGCTCGCCTGTGACGTTCGCGTCGCGACGCCCGAGGCGACTTTCGGCGAGCCGGGGGTGACCTTCGGCCTCTTCGGTGCGTGGGGCGGCACCGTCCGCCTGCCGCGCGTGATCGGGGAGGGGAACGCCCTCGAGTTCGCGCTCTCGGGGCGCGTCGTCGACGCCGAGACGGCACTGGAGATGGGGCTCGTCTCGCGGATCGTGGCCGATCCCCGGTCGGTCGCGACGGAGATCGCCGAGAACGCCCCAGACGCGCTGACGGTGCTGAAACGGCGGCTTCGCGACGACGCCGATCGGGAGACGCGAGAGCGGCGAGAAGCGAAGGCATTCGCGGAACTCGTCGCTGCCCACGCCGACGACGTGGCCGCGCTGCGCGGCGAGGACTGATACTGCAGGACAAAACGGTTCAGACATCGATCGCACTCGAGACGCTGTCGTCACCGACGACAGCCGTCGAGACGCGATCGAGTATGCACTGACTGTTGACCGGTAGTATGAGAACGTCGGCGGTACGTCGGTCCCGAACCGACTGCGAGCGATCAGGAGAGCGGGTCGGGTGCGGGCGGGACGTCGCGTTTGTGCTCGCTCGATTCGTACATCCTCCGAACCTGGGCGACCGTCTCTTCGTCGACGCCGAGGTGGCGGCAGGTCGCGGCAGCCGAGAGCGGCCCGTCGACGTGGGTGGCGAGAATCGCGTCGAGGGTGTCGTAGGAGACGCCCATCTCCTCTTCGTCGGTCTGGTCGGCCCAGAGTTCGGCCGTTGGGGTCTTCTCGACGAGGTCCTCGGGGACGCCGACGTGGCGGGCGAGCTGGCGAACCTGTGCCTTGTAGAGGTTCCCGATCGGGTGACAGTCGACCGCGCCGTCGCCGTACTTCGTGAAGTAGCCGACGGCAGCCTCGCTGCGGTTGCCCGTCCCGAGCACGAGCCGGTCCTCGTGGTTCGCGACCAGGTAGTTCAAAACTGCGCGGACGCGCGCTCTGGCGTTGCCCACGGCGACGTGGTCGCCCTCCGCCTCGGGGTAGGCCTCGAGCAGCGTCTCGATTACCGGTTCGATCTCGATCACGTCGAAGGGCACGTCGAGGTCGAGCGCGACGCGTTCGGCGTCGCTCATCTGCTCGTCGGCGCTGACTCGAGCGGGGAGGACGAGTCCGTGGACGTCGTCCGCCCCGAGTGCTTCCACTGCGAGATGAGCCGTGAGCGTGCTGTCGATGCCACCGGAGAGACCGAGGACGGCCCCGTCTGCACCTGCGGCGTCGACCTGCTCGCGAATGAAGTCGGTTACGTGCTGGCGGTGCGCCTCGAGTTCCTCCTCCGAAAATCGAAGGTCGAGCATCATCACGCCGTACGATGGCAGCAGTGAAATAGACACCCATGACGCGAGAGACGTGGACGAACGTTCGATTTCGGCTCCGACGGTGGCGGGGAGACGCGTGAATGATCGGAAGCGCTACGTTCAAGTGCCGCCGGCGAAAATCTCGATACGGGAGCGCCGGTGGTCTAGTGGTAGGACATGAGCTTCCCAAGCTCATAGCCCGGGTTCAATTCCCGGTCGGCGCACGTTTCGACGAACAGATCGTGAGTTGCAACTGGACTCGAGGGAGTGAAATCACGCGAGTCGCAGTCCGTGAACCCGAGCGAAGCGAGGTGAGCGGGACCGTCTCGCCATCGGGTTCAATTCCCGGTCGGTGCGTGTTGCGACGAACAAGTCGTGAGTCGCATTGTCGAGCAAGCATTTCAGTTCGCCCAACGAGCAGTCTCACGGTACGCCTCGAAGTTCGGAAAGAGATGACCTACCGACCCCTCTGGCGATCAGTACAGTGAAGAATTATCGAGACGTCACGTAACGGTCATCACAGCCATCGGTAATTGAGAGCGGCCTGTTCGCTCGGAGGTGCTCTGACAGGCGGACGAGCGTCGCTCCGAGAACGACGATGGCAACGCCAGTTAGGGCGACCATCGCCATCGTTTCGGGCTCTCCACTCGCCATCGCAAGGAGAGACACTGATCCAAGGAGCAGGGTCGTGGTGAAGAGCAGTTCGATCGCGCGAGCGTTCAGTCCAACCCACGTTGACGGAAGGCCAAAACCACTCTGCTGATTGTATCGCATATACGTATTTTCATTCTTCTAACACAATCGTACGACGGTGGTAGAACAATAATGTCTGTCATGTTTGCGTCTGCAGTGGGTAGTACGTACGATTTGGCGTCGAAAAACGGGATTTCGACGCGACGAAACGTCACAGCCCGGAACGGCGGCGAGGCCGCCACACGCCCGGACCGTCTCGGCGTATTCCTGGCCGGCACACGTTGCGATCCAGACGGTGAACCACGACGCCATCGCAAAGCAGATACCCGAAGCGACGGCCACAAGGCTCGATACGCGCATTCGCGACTTTCGACGTGGCGACGACAGTCGAGCCGCGACGGCCGGTGTAGTCGGGTGGGCGACGGATGGGGAAGCCGACGTCGACAGCGTCCCGCCGGCGGGCGTTCGACGTCGATCGTTCTGGACTCCGGGAGCTGCTCGTCCAGACTCGAGTCGCTCAGAGGGTCCCTCGGAGGTGGACGCCATCGTCGGCGATTTTCTCGATGCTCCCCTCGTCGAGCGGGTGGGCGTCGGCCGTGACGTCGCCCCAGCCGAGTTTGGCCTTGATCGTGTCTGTGAGGCTCGGATCGGGATCGACGTAGCCGCGGCCGTCTTCGACCTCGACGATGCGGCCGATCGCGGTCCCGTCTGAGTTCAGTACTCGTTTGCCTTCGTCGTCTTTGGTGAGTGTCGTTCTGGGCATGGATCACGGAGAATGGGGGTCGGACGGATCTCGCTCGGACGAATCTGAATCGGGTGTGCCGATTCGCAGTTCGTCGTCCGAGGAGGTGCCGCCGTCGGCGTCGGTGGTGGTGTCCGCCTCGGCGACGCGGGTCGCCGCTGGCTCTGTCGCTGACTCCCGTTCGGTGGCGAGCCTCGTCGTCGTTCGTCGCTCGTAGCCGGCTCCCGACGGGCGACCCGGCGTCTCGAGGCGCGACTCGCCCCGCGGGTCGCCTCGCTCCGGCCGTCCGCGTCGGCCACGAGATGGCGGTTCCGGTGGTGGTCCTGGCTCCTCGTCGGTCGACGGCGGACTCGCCATGCGGTCACCGCTCGAGGACGGCCGGCCGTGGGAGCGCTCTACGTCTGGGTCGGACGCCGTTCGGGACGTGGAACCGCCGCGAGTGGGCCGTAAACCGCGTCCGGAGTCGGCTCGCGGCCGAGTGGACTGGCCGAAAGGCTGTGGTGGAGCGTCCGTAGGTGGTCGAGGCGAGTCGGGTGACCGCTCTCGAGGTCGTGACTGCCGGTTCGTCCGCGAATCGGGGCGTGGTCGTCGAGACGATTCTGACCGTCGCTGCGGCGGTTCCGGCCGAGATCGAGACCGGTGCTCCTGCTCGAGTGGTGGACGGGGTGGCGACGACGTTGGCCCCTCCGGAACGAACTCGCGTCGCTCTCCTCGCTCCTGAGGCGACTGGCGAGCGGGTGGTGCGGTTCGAGACGCTCGTGCCGAGCGGCTGCCAGAGGCCGTAAACTGATCGGCTTCGGGGGGGCGGTCCGACCGTCGCTCGCCTGCTTCCGACTGGCGTCGGTCAGGGACACGGGCACGTTGCCATCCTTCCCGTGGCCGTCGGTGGGGCTGGTCTGTCGGTTGCGAGGGCGTCGGCGACCACTGACGGCGCTCGGACGGCGGACGAGGGTCCTGACGTGGCAGGTCACGCGCAGCGTTGCGTACCTCCGGGGGAGGTTGCGAGCGGGCAGCCTCCGGGGGAGGTTGCGAGCGGGCAGCTCGCGAGCGATTCTCGTGACGGTCGGGTCGATCGCGTCGGCGTTCCGGCCGGTTCGACGCTCGGTCGCGGGTCGGCGGGTCGGTCTCGCGTGATCGTCGCGTCCAGTCGTCGTCACCCCGGCGCTGGTCGGGCGGGTGGTCGGACGCCGCTCTGTCGGTTCGGTCTCTCATGCTCGAGTCAGTCTCACGAACGACACGCACGCATCGAGCAATAAAGCGAAGAAATCGTTTTGTCGTCCCACCGCCGTTTACTGACGGATACACTGCAGAAAGAGCGGGTTACGAACGCGAGCACGAGAACCGACGAGAGCGCGGCCGACGGCAAGAAATCGTTTCCGGGCGGCGGTCGTCGTCGGCTCGGTCAACGATCCGTTTTCGATCGGCAACAGAAGGGTTATGCTGGTAGCAGCGTATTACTATTCGACTCCATGGCCGAGCTTCCGTCGAGTGTGGCCTCGTTCGACGATCCCCGCGTAAATCAACGATTCCTCCGGTGGATTCCCGGCGACGAGGGCGACGTCGTCCTCGTCGGCGTCGTCCACGACCATCCCGCGAGCGTCGCTCGCGTTCGCATCGTCCTCGAGTCGGTTCGACCCGACTCCCTCGCTCTCGAGTTACCGCCCGCTGCCGTGTCGCTGTACCGGGCACACGCCCGAAAGACGACCCGGTTCGGCGGGGAGATGACCGCGGCGATCCGTGCCGCTCCCGACGCGAGGGTGATCGGCATCGACGCGCCGAACTGGTCGTACGTCGGCCGACTGGCCGCGCGACTCGCCGCCGATCGCGTCCCGCTGTCGACCGCGAGACGAGTGCTCTCGAGTCTCGGCGCGGCGACCCGCCAGGCGCTCACCTGTCGGCTGGCCGCGACGCTCACGCACGCGACCTCGCTGACGGTGACGTGTGGCGATCCGATCGAGTACGACGTCGACGCGACCGACACGCCGGAACGGCAGGCCGACCACGAGCAGAGACACGTCGCCGGCGTCCAGGCGCTGCTGGGGAGTACGGGTGGAAGCTCGCTGGCCTACCGCGACGAGACCCGCGAAGCGTGTATGATCGACCGGCTCGAGTCGGCCCGCGAAGACGGGGACGTCGTCGCCGTGGTCGGCATCGATCACCTCGAGGCGCTCGAGGCGGCGCTGTCGGACTCGACGTGACGGCAGTCGGTCGGATGTGGCGGTCGAGATGGGCCGACGGAAGACGAGATGGGCCGACGGAAGACGAGATGGGCCGACGGGGGACGAGATCGATTACTGCCGAAGCGTCGAGATGCAGTTCCAGCAGTAGGTGAACGTCTGGTCGGCCTCGTTTCTGACGCCACAGTGGGGACAGCGGATGGTCTCGCCGTCGAACTCCGGGTCGCTGTCGACCTCGTCGCTCGAGCCGGGATCGGGGTAGCCGTCGGGACTCGAGGAGTACCGTGCGCCCGCGCGGTTGCCGTCGGCGAACGAGGGCGAAAGCGACTGCTCGTCGTTCTCGTCGCGGGCGTAGAAGTAGTACAGTAGCAAGTGGAGAAGGGCGAACAGGACCACGTAGCCGACGAGCCAACCCCAGAGCTCCATCAGTGTGTGATACGTTCTCTACCCACTTGGCTATTCCGCGGGCAGTTGCTGACGATGACCGTCTTCCCGCGAAGAAAGAGACGAGACCGATCACTCCGCGGCCGTTCGCGGGCAGGCGGTCACTGCGGGGGCTTGAGGTCGCGTTCGAACTCGTCGAACTGCTCGAGGTCGTCGGGGAGGTCGTACTCGATCCGGCGTTCTTCCTGTCGGTTGACGCCGGCCTCCTCTATGGGGACCGCCGCGTCTTCCCAGCCGGGTTTGATCTTGACGCTCTCTGCGGGCATACCGACGGCGATGTGGTGGGCTGGAACGTCGTGCTGGACGATGCCGCGTGCGCCGACGATGGCGTTCTCGCCGACCTTGCAGCCGGCACGCACCACCGCGTCGTAGGTGAGTCGAACGTCGTCTTCGACGATGGTGTGGTAGTTACGGACGGTCGTCTGGTCGACGACGTCGTGATCGTGGCTGTAGAGGTGAGTGCCGTCCGAGATCGAGACGCGATCGCCGATCGTCAGTCGGCCGCGGTCGTCGAGGTGGACGTCGTCGTGGATCACCGTGTTGTCGCCGACGGTGATGTTGTGTCCGTAGGTGAACGTTATCCCCTTGAAGAACCGACAGTTGTCCCCACACTCCTCGAAGAGGTGGTCCGCGAGCATCCGGCGAAACCGGAGAGCGAACTCGACGTTGTCCGCGATCGGGAGGCTGTCGAACTGTCGCCAGAGCCACTGGAGGTGTTTCGACTCCCGAAACGCGTCTTCGTCTTTCTCGGCGTAGTACTCGCTCTCGAGCGTGGTGTTACAGGGGTCGTAGCTCTGTAACCGGATGCGCTCGGCGGGCGAGACTGCTTCGCCTGCTTTCCACCGTTCGTAGGC
The DNA here is from genome assembly GCF_023008585.1 of Natribaculum breve. Classification (GTDB taxonomy): domain Archaea; phylum Halobacteriota; class Halobacteria; order Halobacteriales; family Natrialbaceae; genus Natribaculum; species Natribaculum breve. The sequence goes on from NZ_CP095390.1 coordinate 1,899,551, forward strand.
GTCTCGGTCCCCAGAAAGGTCGATCAGGACGTCCTCGACGACGTCGCAGGTGTCCTCGTCGCTCGCGAGTCGGTGATCGACCTCCTCGATGAACTCGCGCATACCAGCCTCGGCCTCGTCAGGGAGCGAGACGTACCGCTTGGTCATACACACTCCTTACCTGGCAGCATTGATAGGCATTCGGTTGTGCGTTCGCCTTGCCAGACCGCCTCACCGAACCGCGTGACGCTGTGACTGAGCGGGGGACGCCGTTGTCTCACTTCGACAGCGCTCGCTCGACGGCCGCCGCGACCCCTCGAGCCTTCTCGGCTACCACTTCGGAGACGAGTCCAGCCGAGACGGCCGCGGCGAGTTCGTCCTCGTCGACGACCGCGACCGTTCCGTCGGGCCGCCGGATCACGTCGACGTGGAGGTCGACGTACCGGGCGCAGTCGGGAAACAGTTCGACGGGCGTACAGACGTTGACGTACGTCCCCTTCGCGTTCCCGTCGGCGTCGCGGTAGGTCGTCGGGTACCACCAGCGACCCTCGCGCAGTTTCGTCACCGCGACGTCGCCCTCTTCTTTCGGAACGTCGAGCGCGTCGTACGTTCCACCGCCGCGCATCCTGCGTTCGAGCGTGATCGTGCCGTCTGGCTCCCACGCCGTCACGTCGCCGGTGCCGAGCGTGAGCAGTCTGCCGTCGGGTTTGCCGTGTCCGAGCGCGAGTCGGTCGCCCTCGAGCGGCCCGAACTGCCGGGCGACGGTCGCGAACGGGAACGCCTCGCGGTCGTCGTCCGGCGACCAGCGATCACCACAGACCGCCTCGGCGAAGTCGACCGCCGCACTCGCCGCCCGGTCTGCGGCCTTGATGCGGTGGTGGCCAGGCATCGTCGTCTCGACGGCCCGGCGAGCGTCGTCCAGTGCGAACCGCGACTCGCGGCCGAACCAGAGCCAGGTCGTCGCCTCGGGCGCGACGAGTCGGCGCGGTTCGGCGGGGTCGTCGGGCGCGTCTGCGAGCGCGTCCTCGAGGTCGCGCGCCCGGTCGGCGACCTGCTCGAGCGCGTTCGTCATCGCCTCGAGGTCGGCGTCGGTCGCGGCGTGACGCCAGCGCAGTCCCCACCCCTGCGGGGCGTCCACCGAGAGCAGGTCGGTCATCCCGACGAGTTCGGTGCCGCGCTCGCCGTCGACCGCCGCCGAGACGCCCGACCGGCCTTTCGAGAGGGTGAGCAATCCGGCCTGGACCTCGAGCGTCGGACTGACGAGCGGACGGTCGTCGTCCCACGGCGGCGTCGGCTCCTGGACCTGGACCCGGTAGCGGTCGCCCTGGTCGACGTAGCCGTCGACGTCGTCGTACTTCAGGTAGCCTCGAAGTCCATCGCCGAGGTCGACGACGGCTCCGCGGCCGGTCGTCTCGACGACCTCGGCGTCGAAGACGGCTCCCCGCGGTGCGTCGTCGTCCCAGCGGAAGGTGTCGATGGCGACCGACTCGAGTTCCGCCGCGACGGTATCGACCGCCTCGGGTGCGCCGGAGACGGCGACGCCTTGCCGGTCGCGGGTCGTCTCGACTGCGACGTCCGCGGGGGCGACCGAGAAGTCGGCGTCGAACCGCTCCTGGATCGGTTCCGAGGCCTGGACGACCTCGAGACCGTTCTCGTCGATCAACTGGGTCACCGCCGTCGCGTAGATGCCACGGACGCGAACGGTCGTCATCGCGGCGTCACCTCGAGCGGCGGGGCTCGACCCGGCGAGTCGAGCGACGAACGATTGGCGTGCATGTCGACGGCTTGGCGTGGAACGCCTTTGTGGATTCCGAGTCGTCGCGCGAGAGGCGGGCGCATGGTCAACGTATTACTTGGCGGCGAACATATCGGAAACTATGGGTACCAGGCGAGATCCAGTCGATCGAGCGGCCGACGAGTCGACAGACCTCTACGACGTCTCGACGTGGGAGCCGCGATCGGCGGTCGACGTGTTCGCCGCTGTCCTCTACAGGGGCCTCACGTACGGGCTCCGGACGATCGTCGTAGTGACCGCCGCGTTGATCACCGTCTCGTTGCTCGCGACGCCCGCCGTCGTCGTCGCCGAGGAGCCCCTCATCAGCGTCTTCTTCGGTCTGTCGACCGTTCCGGCGCTCGCGCTCGCGGCCTACATCTGGTACGCCGACATCACGACGAGCGAACCGCTCTCCCTGCTGGTCGCCACGTTCGTCCTCGCGGTGCTGTTCGCGACGTTCGGTGCGGTGGTCAACGCGGTCGGGGGCTCGTTCGTCCAGCCGATCCCGGTCGTCGGGAGCGTCCTCTTTTTCTACCTGATCGTCGGCCCCGTCGAGGAGACGGTGAAGCTACTCGCCGTCCGCGTCCTCGCCTACCGGAGCGACAGTTTCGACGCCGTCATCGACGGCGCGGTGTACGGTGCCGTCGCCGGCCTCGGCTTCGCGGCCATCGAGAACGCCGTCTACATCGCGGGGTACGTGGCCGACGTCAGTCCCGAAGCGGGGCTGTTCACCGCCGCGAGCGGCATCGCGACCCTCCGGGCGCTCGTCGGACCCGGTCACGTGATCTACTCGGCCATCGCCGGCTACTACCTCGGGCTCGCGAAGTTCAACCCCCGGTACGCCGGCCCGCTCGTCGTGAAGGGCCTGCTCGTCGCCTCGTTCGTCCACGCGACCTACAACACGACCGTCGGAGTCGTCCCCAACGCCATCGCGAGTCTCTACCCGATCAGTTCCGAGGTCGCGTTCGTCGGCTACGTCGTCGTCTACGACCTCGTCATCGGCTACTACCTCTATCGAAAGATCACCCGCTACCGCCGCCTCTACCGCGCCAGCGGCGCGGACGGCAACGCCGACCTCTCGTCCGAGTTGACCGAGTTCGAGCCGCCACGGCGGTAGACGTTCGTCCCGGGGCGAGCCGCGATCGGTGCGGTCACGGCCCGGAGTCGGCTACGCGTCCTCCCAGTAGCCGACGTCCCCGTCGATCGGGTAGTAGCCGTGGAACGAGCGTTCGTCGCGTCCGCCCGGCGGCGACCCGACGAAGACCCCGAGCTTCTCCATCTCCGGGTAGATGGTCACGTCCGGTTCGTTCATGGTCGACACCGCGAGGTACCGCAGCGGGTCGTCGCCGTCGTTGACGACCTGGTGGCCGCCGGTCTCGTCGGCCGGCAGGGAGACGTAGTCGCCGGCCTCGAGCGACGCCTCGCCGTCTTCGAGCCGGATCGTTCCCTCCCCCTCCAGGACGAAGATCGCCTCCTCGTTGGCCGTGTGGTAGTGGTACGGCCACGACCGCTTGCCAGCCTCGAGTTCGTACAGACTACAGCCGAGCTGTTCGGCGTCGACCGCGTTCGAGAGTTCCTTGCGACGGAACGCACTCGCTCCGTGGTCGTACTCGTTCCACTCGACGTCCCGTTCGTTGCATTTCCCCATCCCTCGGAGAAGGGACGGCGAACGGCTTGAAAATTGTGCCCCAGTTACACGACGGGCTGCTCGAGCAGAGTGTCGCTACTCGACGTACCCCTCGAGCAGTCGCTCGACGTACTTCGCCAGCACGTCCACCTCGAGGTGGACCGGGTCGCCCGGCTCCTTTTCCGAGAGCGTCGTCAGTTCGTAGGTCGTCGGGATGACCGCGACCGTCACGCGGTCTCCCTCGAGGGCCGCCACCGTCAGGCTGATCCCGTCGAGCGTGATCGAACCCTTCTCGACGACGTAGCGGTCGTACCCCTCGGGGAGCTGGAACTCGAAGAACCAGTCTTCGCCCACCGATTCGACCGAACGGACCGTCGCGACCGCGTCGACGTGCCCCTGTACGACGTGGCCGTCGAACCGGCCGTCGGCCAGCATCGCCCGCTCGAGGTTGATCTCGTCGCCCTCTGTGAGGTCGCCGAGGTAGGTCCGGGAGACGGTCTCCTCGGCGAGGAACACCTCGAACCACGACCCCTCGTCGAACCGTTCGACCGTGAGACACGCCCCGCTGACGCTGATGCTCTGACCGTGTTCGAGCCCCGTCGCCACCTCGTCGGCGGCGATCCGGAGCCGCAGGCCGTCTTCGGTACGTTCTCGAGCGACGATCTCGCCGGTCTCCTCGACGATCCCCGTGAACATACTCGAGGGTGGCAGGCGGCGGGTGAAAGCCGTTCCGGGTCGGCGCGCTTTTGGGAGTCGCCGCGCTACTCGAGGTAATGGCTGGGATCATCGACACGATCACGTTCGCGGGCACGCTGATCCTCGCGGTTCCCGCAGCACTCGCCGGCCTCGAACTGGTCGCCCGCGGGAATACGGTCGTCGGCGCGACGCTCGTCGGCCTCGCCGTCGGACTCGTCGTCCTCGAGCGGTACCTGACGTCGCCGACGGACCTCCCCGGACTCCTCGCGAAACGCGTCGTCGGCGCGGTCGTGAAAAAACCCGATACGGAGTCGAACGAGGACTGATAACGACGGTTGCAGCTGTGTACCGGGGCAACCGCAAGGCGGATTACGGTTGCCCGAAACTGACTCGCGACCATCGTTACGAGACCAGCGCGAATATCGCTGGATCGGGCAAGCGAGCGCCGCCGATCGTCACGCGAGCATCGCTGGATCGAGCGAGCGAGACGGCTTCTCGAGCCACGCCGCCGTCTCCGACCCGGAGAAAAGCAGGTCGGCGACGCGAACGGTGTCGCCGTCGGTCCCGGTGACCGCGGCCTCGAGTCGGACCACGTGGCCCGTCTCCACGGCGTCGCCGTCGGCAGGCCGCTCGCGACGCTCGAGACCGACGCCGTAGACTGCCGTCTCGATTCCCTCCTCGAAACCGAAGGCAACGACCTCGGCCTCGAGGTCGGCCTCGACGGCGCTGGTCGACGGTTCGTCGGCGGTGAGCAGCGCACGGGCGGACGCCAGGGCGCGGGTGACTGCGACGTGGGCCCGTCGCTCCCACCCGCCGTCGCCGTCGACGACGAACGTCCGGACGAGGCCGCCGTGATAGCCGTCGGCCTCCCGCGGTGCCAGCTCGAGGACGATCGGTTCGCCCGCGGGCAGCGCCACGTCGGGGTCAGTTCCAGCCGACACGGCGGTGTTCCCGGCGGGGAAGCTGCCGGCGGCGACGACCGCCTCGTCTGCCAGTCGGCGCAGTCGATCCGGCGTCAACGGGTCGCCGTCGACCGCGAGCGAGCCGTCGTCGACGGTCGCGTCGGCGAGCACCGACGCCGCCCGTCGAAGGCCCGCGCCGGCTGCCGCCTGTGCGCGCTCGATCCGCTCGCGTTCGTCCGGCGTCTTCTCGGCGCGCGCACGGTCGACGGCGTCGGTCGAGGCGAGCGAGAACCCGGCGCGTTCTACGTACAGCGCCGCGTCGTGGGGGACGGTCCGTGGCGTCAGGATCTGTCCGTCGAGGCCGCGCGCACGTAACCGGGCGGCGAGCCGTTCGGCGGGGTGGTCACTCGAGTCGGATCGACGACACGCGAGCCACTCCGCACCGTCGAACGCGACCGCGACGGGGTCGCTCGCGTCGTCACGGCAGTACCGCAGCGTTGGATCGCGGTCCGTGGCGACGTGGGCGAACGCGTCGGCCTCGCGGGCCTCGAGTTCCGCCCGGAGGGTCGCCTGCAGGTGTCGCCGACGGTCGGTCACGGCGCTTCGGCTTCGGCTTCGGCCTCGACCGGTCGTTCGGCCTGTGCGATCAGTTCCTCGACGCCGGCACCGGTCAGGCGGTTGTTGAGCAAGACGTCGATCGGGAGCGTGGGCGCGCCGTCGACTAAGTTCTCGAGGAGGACGAGTCGCTCTCGAGCGCGCGACATGCCGACGTAGAAGACGCGTCGCTCGTTGTCGGTGAGCACCGGCACGGGCGAGGTCGTCTTGGTGAACTCCTCACAGCCCTCGACGTCCGTGGGGTCGTCGACGGTCGCGACCATCTGCTCGACGACTTTCTCGGTGAGGTCGGTCGCCACGAAGACGTGGTCGGCCTCGCGGCCCTTCGCCGAGTGGATGGTGCCGACGCGGACGCGGTCGGGGTCCATCATGTGATACTCGCCGATGGCGAAGTACGCCTGGATACTCTTTTTCTGGAAGTTCGTCACCTTCCGGACCATGTCGGCCGCCGAAGCGGGACCGGGCATGAAGGGGACGTGCTCTTCGACGACCTCGAGTGGAACCGTCAGTTCCTGGAGGTCGTCGACGTCCGCCTCCTCCTGGAGGTCGTCGATCGCGTCGAACAGGTCGTCACGGTCGTTGGTGCCGAACGCGGAGTCCATGAGCATGTCCGCGAGGCGGCGAGCCTGCAGTCCGTCGACGTCCTCGCCGGCCTCGACGGCCTCGACGGCGCGGACGTACTGCGTGAGTCGGTCGGTCCACATCCGCTGGTCGGTCAGCGCGGTGAAGGGGACGCCCTCGGTGATGAACTCGTCGACGAACTGGAACATCTGGTAGCGTGCCCGGAACAGCAGCATGATGGTGCCGTCGTCCTCGACGAGCGTGCGCCGGACCATCCGGACGAGGTCGAGCATCGACCGGTTCTGGTAGGCCTCGACCGAGCCGCCGTCCTTGCGCGGCTCGAGGTCTTTGTCCTGGCGCTTGTCGATGTGGCGGATCTCCTGGTTGACCGCGTTGAGGACGTTCGACGGCAGTCGGTAGGAGTTCGGGAGAATGACGTCCTCGTCGACGTCCTCCTCGAGCAAGAGCGCCGGGTCGGCACCCTGCCAGGAGTAGACGACCTGGTCGTCGTCGCCGGCGATCAGGACGCGTTTCACGTGCGGTTTCCACTCCTGGTAGACGTCGTACTGCAGGGTCGTGATGTCCTGGAACTCGTCGATCACGAGGTAGTCGACGTTGGGGACCAGCGAGCGCTGTCTCACCCGCTCTAACATGTCCGCGAAGCCGATCTTGCCCTCCCGGCCCTTGTAGGAGCGCCAGGCGCGGATCGCCTCGGGGACGTCGATGCGGTCGTCGTCGGAGGGCCAGGTGGGCGTGTACTTGTTACCCTCCTGGGCGTTGGGGTCGATCTCCGGCGGGAGGCGCACTTCCTCGACGTCCCACTGGAAGGGGACGTCGTACCAGTCGGCGACGTCCCGGCGGGTGCGCTGGAGCCACTGGCTCGTCGCGATGATCTTGTTCCCGATCGTCGTCGACCGCGCGGTCCGGCGGCCGGCACCGCTGTACTCGTCTTCGTACTCGAGTCCGTACTCCTCGCAGAACTCCTCTTTGTCCTTCTCGCCGATGACGTCGCCGCGAGAGAGGTCGAGCAGGTCGTAGGCTTTCGCGTGCATCGTACAGACGTTACCCTGTAGCGCACGCGGGCTCTCGTCGAGCCGTTCGGCGAGGCGTTCGCGAACCTCCTGTGCTGCCGCTCGCGTGTACGAGACGACGAGGATGTCCCGGAAGGTGACGCCCTCCTGGTCGAGGATCTCCTCGACGTGATCGAGGAGCGCCGTCGTCTTCCCGCTTCCCGGGCCGCCGAACAACCGGGTCACCTGCGTCTCCGTGGTACTCATTATACCCATACTGGGCCGCGACACCTATAAGTCACGTGGGTTTCATGCGAGAAAATCGAGGCCGACGATCGACGGCGGGTCGACGCGTTCGATCGATCAACTGCTCCGGGGTGAACGGGCGGTGCGAACCTCCGCACCGTCGCGAATCTTGTCTTCACATTCCGGACAGACGCGGGGATTCTCGACTCCAGGCGGAGTGAACACACGAGCGTACGCGTCAGTGACGAATGAACCGCAGTTTTGGCATTCCGGCATTTCGTCTCTCCACGTTACTGTACGGAAACAATACGTAATAATTGTATCGACGGTTCAAAGAGGAAAATACCTCCGTGATCGGCGACGGCGGCGGCGCTGTTCGACGCGGCAGCGGCGAAAAAACTGATCGACTCGAGGCCCGGTTCGAGTTCGGCGGTGTGAAGGCGCTATTCTCGAGGGTCCCACCCACAGACGGTACACGATGTCGCGGAGAGGTCGTGGAGACCGCCACACTCCGGACATTGCTTTTTGTTGTAATCTTTCTCCCAGCCTACTCGTTCGACGCTGTGACCGCGGTCGGTCAGGAACTGGTCGAACACGTCGTCGTCGGCACCGTTGGGTGCGGATGCCATAGTTACGTTATGGCACACCAAGCTAATAAATCGTCGGGTCGTGGCACGTGTTACCACATGTATCTGTGGCCGAGTTACCGCCTGCTCGAGCAGTCGACCCTCGAACTTTTCTCGTTCTCTCGCCAAGGGTCGCCTATGAGCGACCTGCGCCTCGACGCGACCCAGCTCGATCGCTACTCGAGACACGTCATCATGGACGAGGTCGGCCCCGAAGGGCAAAAGCGACTGCTCGACGGATCGGTCGTGGTCGTCGGCGCGGGCGGTCTGGGCTCGCCGGCCATCCAGTATCTCGCCGCCGCGGGCGTCGGACGGCTGGGGATCGTCGACGACGACGTCGTCGAACGCTCGAACCTCCAGCGCCAGATCGTCCACGGCGACGACGACGTCGGCCGGCCGAAAGTCGACAGCGCCGCCGACTACGTCCGCAGACTGAACCCCGACGTCGACGTCCGAACCCACGAGACGCGCCTGACCGCCGACAACGTCGCCGACGTACTCGAGGGCTACGACGTCGTCGTAGACGCCAGCGACAACTTCGCGACGCGGTACCTGCTGAACGACTACTGTACGCTCGCCGGCATCCCGCTCTCTCACGGCGCGATCTACCGCTTCGAGGGGCAGGTCACGACGTTCACCAACGACGGCGACGGCCCCTGTTACCGGTGTATCTTCCCCGAGGCGCCCGAACCCGGCACCGTTCCGGACTGCGCCACGACGGGCGTGCTCGGCGTCCTTCCGGGCACCGTCGGCTGCGTCCAGGCGACCGAGGTCGTCAAGTACCTGATCGGCACGGGCGAGTTGCTCGAGGGACGGCTGCTGATGTACGACGCGATGGGGATGACCTTCGAGACCGTCGAGGTCCGGAAGAATCCCGGCTGTCCGGTCTGTGGTGACGACCCCGCGATCGAGTCGGTCCACGACGTCGAGTACGAGGGCGTCTGTTCGATCGCCGCGGACTGATAACGATAGCTGTGAGTCGTTACCGCCGCAACCGCGACCCGTCGTGCGGTTGCGTCGGCACCCAGTCACAGCCATCACTATGATACCGTTTTTACCTGCTCTGCCGTAGGGACCGGGGATGGAACGCATACTCGTCGCCATGGACGGCTCGCCGCAATCGCGCCACGCACTCGAGTACGCCCTCGAGACGTTCCCCAGCGCGACGGTTCGGGTGATCCACGTCCCCGAAGTGATCGAGTTCCCGTTCGACACCGGGGCGGATCCGTACGACCTCGCCCTCGAGCGCGCCGACGACGTCTTCGACGAGGCACAGAAGATCGCAGACGAACACGGTCGCAGCGTCGAGACGGACACGGCCGACGGCCACCCGGCGAAGGCCATCGTCGCGTACGCCGACGACCACGACGTCGACGCCATCGTCGTCGGAAGCCGGGGACGGACCGGCGCGGCGCGGCTGTTGCTCGGCAGCGTCGCCGAGACGATCGTCCGGCGAGCGAACTGTCCGGTGACGGTCGTTCGGTGATCGCCGCGTCTCGAACGATCGTCGGTGACCGCCGGAACGACTCATACGGACCGCTGTCCGTCCGTCCCGCAGCGACCGCGTCCCGTCGGGCGGTCGCTGCGGAAACGAGGGACAGCAGACCGTATCACAACAGTCGTTATCAGTCGTCGTTCGAGACCTCCGGCTCGTCGGCGAGGTCGCCCTCGTCGGTCGCGATCACCGGGACGTACGACCGGCCGGCGTAGCCGCCGAACACCCACTCGCGGTAGGTCAGTTGCCGCTCGAGACCGCCCTTGCGGGCGACCTCGAGTCGACGCTCGGTCGTCTGGAAGTAGTTGACGACCGTCACGAGCACGACGCCACCGAGGGTGTTGCCGAGCAACACCGGCAGGACGAACCCGACCAGCCCGGTCACGAGCACTGGCTGGCCGCTGAAGACGAGGTACATCAACTCGGTGAAAGAGACGACGACGTGAAACAGGTTGCCGAAGGGGATCGCGAGGAAGGCAACGTACACCAGGAGGAGTCGCGAGATCGTATCCCTGGAGGCGAAGTCGACCCAGACGACGCCGGCGACGATCAGGCCGGCGAAGCTCGCCTTGAAGAAGAGGTCCCAGAACGGCGTCTCGACGCCTTTCGTCGCGATCTCGGTGGCGGCCGTCGCCGCCGCCGGGTCGAACACGCCCGTCGTGGCGAGGACGAGCGCACCCAGCGTCCCGCCAGCGAAGTTGCCGACCAGGACGATCGCCCAGATGCGAAGCAGCGCCGGCAGGCTCGCCAGTCGCTCGAGGACGAGCGCCACCGGCGGGAGCGTGTTCTCGGTGTACAGCTGGTAGCCGCCGAGGATGATGTAGACGAACCCCAGCGGGTAGAGGATCGCGCTCAGAATCGGATGGGCGTCGGTGCTCGCGGTCAGCGAGGCGTACAGGAGGTACGTGATCGTGATCGCGAACCCGGCCGCGAGCCCGCTGAAGAACAGCTCGCGGACGCCGGTGTCGATCTCTTCGTCTGCGGCGGCGAGGATCCGCTGGAACACCTCGTCGGTCTCGAAACGGTCGCGGACGACCGCACCGGCGGCGGGCGCACCGTGTCGAGATCGTTCGACGCTCTCGCGGATAGACTCCGCTGGCTCGCGGTCGGTCATCGTGTTCGGCTACCGACCCACTAGATAAAAATCTTCCTGCTTGCACCCAATTTTGACGTGTTTTGTACCCTTTCTGGATAGCAAACCGCACGCATTTTCAGTAATCAGATCGTTACTGTAAATTGGTGAGATTCGAGCGTCGGAGTCAGCGGTACGTGACGCGTTCCCGGTCGAACGCGCCGTCCCCACGCCAGCGCCACGAACCGACCTCGAGCGTCGGCACCAGCGAGACGATCAGGTACGATCGATCTGGCCACGCCGCCGCCTCGGCGTCGGTCGCGCTGGGCCCTGCCGGACCGTTCGGGTGGGAGTGGTAGAAACCGACGATCTCCTCGCCGCGATCCTCGAGTCGCTCGAAGATCTCGAGTTGTTCTTCCGGGTCGATCAGGTACCGCGTCCGCGGGGTTTCGGCTGCGTTCGTCGCCGGATACCGCGAGTCGACGCGGCTTCGCTGCTCGCCGAACGCGCCGCCGAGGACGCCACAGATCTCCCGCGGCGTCCCCTCGCGGGCGTCCGCGACGATCGCCTCGCGGATCGACTCGGGAACGACGATCACGCCTCCAGCCGCCCCTCGAGGTCCGCGAGCGGGACGGCGACGTCCGCTTCCGGCGCGTCGAAGCGCTCGGGGTGGACGATCGGCGCGAGCGACTCGAGCGTGTCGACGATCCGGGGGCCGGGACGGTTCACGTAGTGGTGGCCGTCCATCGCCCACGCTCTCCCCTCACGGACCGCGGTGAGGTCGGCCCACCCCTCGCGATCGGTGAGGTCCGCGAGGTTCGCCGCGGTCTGCTCGAGGTCGAACCCGCAGGGGGCGACGATCACCACCTCGGGGTCGTACTCGAGGACGTCCGCCCACTCGCGGGGCGTCGACCGGTCGGCGGGATCTGCCATGCCGTACTCGCCGCCGGCCGCCGCGACGAGTTCGGGAGTCCAGTGGCCGGCGACCATCACGGGATCCGTCCAGTCGAAGATCACGGTCCGCGGCCGGTCGTCGACGCGTTCGGTCCGCTCGCGAACCGCCTGGATCCGCTTTCTGAGGTTCGAGACGACGTCTTTCGCACAGCGTTCGCGTCCCGCCGCCCTGCCGATCCGCTCGACGTCGCCCAGGACGTCCGCCACCGTGTGCGGATCCGTCGTCACGACCTCGGGATCGGCGTCGATCTCGTCGACCGCGCGCTCGACGACCGCCTCGTCGACCGCACAGACGTCGCACATCCCCTGGGTGACGATCAGGTCCGGGTCGAGTTCCGCGAGGGCCTCGACGTCGACGTCGTAGACCCCCTCGTCGGCGACCTCGAGCACCTGCCGGTCGATCTCGCCACTCGAGGCGTCGGCGTCGATCCGCGAGCGCGTGACCGCGGGGATCGAGTCGACCTCGGGCGGGTAGTCACACTCGTGGGAGACGCCGACCGGCTCGAATCCGAGCGCGCAGACGATCTCGGTGGCCGACGGAAGGGTCGTGACGATTCGCATACTCGACGTAGGGGCCGGATCGTCAAAAGGAGTCGCGTCGGTGTTCGTTCTCACTCCGGCGTCTCGGAGTCGTCGTCCGCCCCGAGTTCGGCGGGTCCGACCGCGCCCGACTCGGCGGCGGATTCGTCGCCCTCGACGGCCTCGTCTTCGATCTCGATGATGACTCCCTCCTCGGATTCGCGGATCCCCACCAGCCGCTCGAGTGCCGTCTCGGTCTCCTCGTTGACCGCCCAGACGAGCCGGAGGACGCGGTCGAGTTCGGGACCGACGTCCGCCCGCAACTGGTCGCGCGTGAGCTGGTCGACGCTCCGTGCGCCCTCCGGGTGGAGGTACTGCAGTGGGTGATCGGCCGGGACTTCCCGCAGGTCGACGTCGAACGACCACAGGTACGGCAGCACCTGGACGGCGTACCCGTGTGGTTTCGGCGCGCGTCTGCCCGCAGCCGTCAGCGCCACGGTCAGTGCGGTCGATCTGGCGTCCGTGTCGTAGTAGATGCCGGGAACGCCGGGTATCGAGAGTCGCATTGGACTCGAGGAGAGGCGCGCTCGAGACGAGAGTCTGTGCCCGGCACATCAACCGTCCTTTTAAGGGGTCGAGCGACGGTGGCGGTCGCACCGACGCGGCCGAATTCGGCCGGGAGACGGCAGTCAGAACCCGCTGAGCTTGTCCCGGCGGTAGAGGTCGAGTTCGGTGACCGAGGAGTGGTCGCGCGTCGCCGCGAAGGCGATCGCCTCGGCGACCTCCTCTGGTTCGGTCACCTCCCCCTCCTCGAAGCGCTCTGCGAACGGGTCGCCGTCGTAGCTGCCGAACTCCGAGCGCACCTCCGAGGGGTTCACCACGGTCACGCCGACGTCGTCCTCGCCGACCTGTGCCGCCACGCTCTTTGCGAACCCGCGGACCCACCACTTCGTCGCGGCGTAGACGGGGTTGAACGGCCGGGGGTACTGGCCCGCGAAACTCCCGACGAAGATCAGGTGGCCCCCGCGTTCGCGAACGTGAGGGATGGCCGCCCGCGTCGCGTAGAAGACGCCGTCGACGTTGGTGTCCTGCATCGTCCGGAAGTCGTCGGTCGAGAGCTCCTCGACGGCGCTCCCGCGAGCGAGCCCCGCGTTGTTCACCAGGACGTCGAGTCCGCCGAAGACGTCGACCGTCTCGGCGACGAGGGCGTCGACTTGCTCCGCCTCGCGGACGTCGGTCGGCACGACGAGCGTCTCGACGCCGTGCTCGGACTCGAGTTCGGCCGCGAGTTCCTCGAGTCGGCCCTCGCTGCGTGCTGCGAGGACCACGTTCGCGCCCTCGGCGGCGAGCGCACGGCAGGTCGCCGCGCCGATACCCGAACTCGCGCCGGTGACGATCGTCGTCTCTCCGTCGAGTCGTCCTGCTGTCGCCATGGTCGACCCATCGACGTCGAGGAGGTTCGGTGTTTCGCTCGCGATCGAAAACAGCGCGGCGTCGGCGTCAGTACTCCTCGAGGTCGTACAGTTCGCCGTACTTCGACTTCGCGTACTCGAGGAAGTAGTCGGCGGTGTACTCCTCGCCGGTGGCCTCCTCGACCAGGTCGGGCGTCGTGTACCGTTTGCCGTGTGCGTGGACGTTCTCGCGGAGCCAGGCGTTGAGTTCGTTGACCTCGCCCTCGCGAACGTCGTCGTCGATCTCGCCGAGTTCGTCCTCGGCGGCGGCGTACAGCTGGGCGGCGAGGACGGAGCCGAGCGAGTACGTCGGGAAGTAGCCGAAGCTCCCGTGTGACCAGTGGATGTCCTGCAGACAGCCCTCGGCGTCCGTCTCGGGGCGCACGCCGAGGTACTCCTCGTACTTGTCGTTCCACGCCTCGGGAACGTCTTCGACCGCGAGGTCGCCCGCGATCAGGTCGCGTTCGACCTCGAAGCGGATCACGATGTGGAGGTGGTAGGTCAGTTCGTCCGCCTCGACGCGGATGAGGTTGTCGTCGTAGACCTGGTTCGCGGCCTCGTAGGCCTCCTCGGGGGTGACGTCCTCGAGGGCCGGGAACCGCTCGCGAGCGACCGGGAGGAAGTACTCCCAGAACGCCTTCGTGCGGCCGACGTGGTTCTCCCAGAGGCGCGACTGCGACTCGTGGACCGTGAGGTCGCGCGCCTCGCCCAGCGGCGTCCCGTAGTGTTCGTCGGGCAGGCCGAGCGTGTAGTTCGCGTGGCCGAACTCGTGGATCGTCGAGGTGATCGAGCCCAGCAGATCCGACTCGTCGAATCGAGTCGTGACGCGGGCGTCGAACTGCGTTCCCGTGGAGAACGGGTGCGGGGCGGTGTCGAGTCGGCCGCGGTCCCAGTCGTACCCCAGCGCGTCGAGGGCGTCACGGCAGACTGCCTCCTGGGTCTCGGCGTCGAACTCGCCGGCGAAGGCGTCGGTCTCGAGGTCGGCGTCGCTCTCCGAGATCGCCTCGATCAGCGGTACGAGTTCGTCGCGCAATCGCTCGAGGACCCGTTCTGCCGTCTCGAGGTCGAGGTACGGCTCGTACTCGGCGAAGAGCACGGCGTAAGGATCCTCGTCGGGATCGACGTACTCGGCGTACTCGCGTTTGAGTTCGACCAGTTTCTCGAGCGTCGGCGCGAACGCCTCGAAGTCGTCTTCCTCCCGCGCCTGCTTCCACACGGGGTGGGCGTTCGCGGTCGTCTCCGAGAGTTCCTCGACGAGTTCCTGCGGGACGCTCGTCGCCCGGTCGTACTGTCGGCGAACCTCACGGACGACGGCCGCCCGTTCGTCGTCGACGTCGGTGGCCTCGAGTTCCTCGAGTAACTCGCCGGTCTCGTCGGCCGTCAGCAGTTCGTGACTGAGCGACGAGAGCGTCGAGAGCTGTTTCGCGCGTGCGGGCGTTCCCTCGTCGGGCATCACGACCTCCTGGTCCCACCGCAGGACGCCGGCGGCGTTGCCGACGTTGGAGATGCGTTCGACCCGTCGTTCGAGCTGTTCGTAGGTGTCTGACTCCGTCGCCGAAGTCTGATCGGTCGCCATCGAATCGAAATACCTCGGGAGCGCCTATCAACCTCGTGGTTCCGGAGAGCGACGAGCGCGAACCGGGTCAGACGGTCGATTCGTCCGGCGACTGGAGCCAGCGCTCGCCGAGCGTTCGGTAGGTCCGGTAACAGCGCTCGAGGACGTCGATCGAGACGCTCTCGTCGCTCGTGTGGGCCTCGCCCGGCTCCGACGGCCCGTAGATCACACACTCGGTGCCGGCCGCCGAGAGCCAGCCGGCGTCGGTCGCGTGCGGTTTCGTCACCAGTTCTGGCTCGTCGACCTGGGTCGCGGCGGCCGCCTCGAGGACGGTCTCGGCGAACGCCTCGTCGTCACACCGCATCGGCGGCAGATCCTGGTCGACGGTCCACTCGACGCCCTCGGCCTCGACGCGCTCGAGCGGGGCGCGCTCGCCCGGAACCGTTCGCTCGTCGACCGTGATCGTACAGCCGTCGGGGACGACGTTCATCGCCGATCCGCCCTCGATCTCGGTGACGACGACGCTCCCCTCGAGTCGCTCGCCCGCGACCTCGAGTGTGGGCGTCTCGAGGTCGCGAACGGCGTCGACGGCGTCGGCCGCCCGGTAGATGGCGTTCTCGCCCGCCTCGGGTTCGCTGGCGTGGGCGGCGGTTCCGGTGACGGTGATCGTGCTCCCTCGCCGCCCCTTGTGGGCGACGACGACGTCTGTGACGTCCGGCCCCGAGTAGTTCGTCGATCCCTCGCCGACGACGGCGTGGTCGGGCACGAAGCCCTCGTCGATCGCGCGTCTGGCACCGACGCCGCCGACCTCCTCGCCGACGAAACTCGCGAAGACGAGCTGGCCGGACCGATCGTTCGAGGCCGGCTCCCCGGCGTCCCGGAACGCGACGGCGGCGGCCGCCAGCGCCCCTTTCATGTCCGCCGCCCCGCGCCCGTAGAGGCGGCCGTCGCGCTGTTCGAGGACGTACGACCCGTCGTCGTCGACCTGCGTCACGTCGGGCGCGACCACGTCGTGGTGGCCGACGAGCGCCAGACTCTCGCCTGCGCCCTTCCGGGCGATCACGTTGCCGGCCGCGTCGCGGGTCACGTCGGCGTCCGTCTCGCGGCGCAGCCACGACTCGAGGGCGTCGCCGACGGCCGTCTCGTCGTCGTGACTCGGGATCGAAACGAGTTCGCGCGTCAACTCGAGTACCGTCATGGGAGTCGATACCGGTTCCACCGAGTTGATCCCATCGGCAGCGAGACGACGCGAGAACGGGGACGGCCGGCTACAGTTGTTGGACCTGCTTGTACGGCGGCTCCTCTTCGAACGACTCCGTCTTGGTGAGCCGGGTGACCGAGCGAACCACCTCCCTGACGTTCGCCGTCTGCTCTTCGCTCGCGGCGGCGACGGCCTCCGCCTCGCCCGCGACGTGGTCGGCCGCTTCCGCGACGTCCTCGACCGTCGTCGCGATCACCTCGACGCTCTCGGCTTGCTGGTCCGTCGCCGCGGCGACGTCTTCCATCCCGCTCGCCGTCGCCTGGGCGGACTCGTGGATCGCGTCGAGGTCGTCGACCGTCGCCCGGACGCGGTCGGTGCCGTCGTCGACGAGTTCGACGGTTTCGTCCATCGTCTCGACCGTCTCGACGGCCCCCTGTCGAACCTCCTCGACGACCTCCTCGATCACCTCGAGGTCCTGGCGTGCCCGCTCGGAGAACGACATGACCTCCTCCGCGATGACCCCGAGCGTGTCGCTGCCCCCGGCGGAACGCGACGCCTCGATGTTCGCGTTCGTCGCGAGCACCTTCGTCCGCTTGGCGAGGTCGTCGATGCGCTCGACGACGGCGTCGATCTCGTCGGTCCGTTCCTCGAGGTCGGTCGCGGCCGAACTGACGCGGTCGGTCGCGTCGTCGATGTCCTCGAGCGCCGACAGCGCCTCGTCGGCGGACTCGGCACCGCTCGCGGCCAGTTGTTCTGTCTGTTCGCTCGCGCGATTGACCTCGTCGGCGACGGACGCGACCTCCTCGACCGCGGCGCTCACGTCCGAGAGCTCCGTCGCCGCCCGACCGACGTCGTCGGCCTGCTGTTCGGTCAGCTCGCTGATCGTCTCCGCGCGGTTCGCGACCGCCCGGCTGGCGTCGTACAGCTCCTCGATGGGCGCTTTGACGTCCGCTTCGACCTCGTGGGCCAGCTGGTCGCGCCGGTCGATGGCGCGCTCGAGACGCTGGTTGTAGGCGTCGACGTACGTGTCGGCGGCGACCTGCAGGTCGAGGTTGATGATGCGCAAAAGCGACAGCACGTCCCGGACGCCGTCCTGGACTGCCTCCTGGATCGCCTCCTCGAGCAGGTCGTCGAGTTCCGCTCGCTGGTCGGTCTCTACGTCGTCGTTCCCGCCGAAGCCGATCGCGTCGAGGACGCCACTACTGCCTTCGTCCGATCGCAGTTCGTCGCGTCGCTCGGCCCACCGTTCGATCGCCTCCGTGACCTGCTGCTGGACGCGGTCGTTCATCTCGGAGAGGAGAAGATCGTAGTAGACGCCGTACTGCCCCACGTAGTGTTTCAGGGGCATGTCGATCATCTCGTGGAGCTTGCCGATCCGGGCCCGGTCTTTGAAGTACTCCAGATCGTAGTCGCCGGTCGCCAGCGAGACGAGGTAGGCCTGCTGGGTCTGTTTGAGTTGCTCGACGTCCTTCGGCGACCGTTCGATGACCTCTCGCGTCTGCTCGTGGGCGGTCAGACTGTCGTAGAAGTCGTCTGCGATCTGGTGGCGGCGTTCGCGGAGCATGGGCTCGAGTTCCGAGAGCCGGCGCTCGTCTTCGGCGTCGAACCCGATGAACTCCTTTCGCCAGGCGACTTCGTCTTCGTCGAGACCGATGCCAGCTACCAGATCGTCGACGTCGAGAAACGGATTCAATCCACCACGACCGAACGTTCGTTCCGGATCCATACTGGTGCATGTCACCATTCTTTTTTAACTTTGCCTGTCCGTTCTCAGGCGAATGGAATCGCCGGACCCACTGGTTGCGCTCCCGCAGCCTTATACCGACACGTAACCAACCTCCGGACATGAACGTCGTGCCGGACACGAGCGTGGTCATCGACGGCCGCGTCTCAGCGGCGATCGAAGACGGCCGATTCGAGGACGAGACAGTCTGCGTCCCCGAAGCCGTCGTCGCCGAACTCGAAGCACAGGCCAACGACGGCCTCGACAGCGGCTGGGACGGCCTCTCGGAACTCCAGCGCCTGGCCGAACTCGCAGACGACGGCGAGATCGACCTCGAGTACGTCGGCGAACGGCCCAGCGCGATCGAGCGCGGGCACGCCTCGGAGGGCGAAATCGACGCGCTCATCCGCGACCTCGCCGAGGAGTACGGGGCCACCTTCGTCACCAGCGACATCGTCCAGGCCGAAGTCGCGAAGGCGAAAGGTCTCGAGGTCGACTACATCTCCCCCGAGGTTCGCCGGGTCGGGACGCTCCAGATCGAGGAGTACTTCGACGAGGAGACGATGAGCGTCCACTTAAAGACCGACGCCGTCCCGATGGCAAAACGCGGCGCACTCGGCGAGATGCACTACGAGGAGATCGCCGACGAACCGCTCGACGAGGAGACGATGGACGAGTACGCCCGCGAGGTCGTCGACGGCGCACGCGAGGCAAGCGGCGGCTTCATCGAACTCTCCGAACCGGGCATGAAGATCGTCCAGTTCCGGGATTACCGGATCGCCATCGCCCGGCCGCCCTTCGCCGACGGCATCGAGATCACGGCCGTCAAACCGATCGCCCAGACCGACATCGACGACTACGAGCACGCCGACGAACTCAAAGGTCGGCTGTTAGAGCGCCAGCGTGGCGTTCTCATCTCGGGGTCGCCGGGGGCCGGGAAGTCGACGTTCGCCCAGTCGGTCGCCCGCTACCTCTCGCACAACGACTACGCGGTGAAGACGATGGAGAAACCCCGGGACCTGCAGGTCGGCCCCGAGATCACCCAGTACACCGCACTCGGCGGCCAGATGGAGAAGACCGCCGACGCCTTGCTCATGGTCCGGCCGGACTACACCATCTACGACGAGGTCCGCAAGACCGACGACTTCGAGGTCTTCGCTGACATGCGACTGGCGGGCGTCGGCATGATCGGCGTCGTCCACGCCACCCGTCCCATCGACGCCCTCCAGCGCCTCGTCGGGCGCGTCGAACTCGGCATGATCCCGCAGGTCGTCGACACCGTCGTCTACATCGAGGCCGGCGAGGTGTCGACGGTCTACGACGTCAAGACCGAGGTCAAAGTCCCCGCCGGCCTCACCGAGGAGGACCTCGCCCGCCCCGTCATCCTCGTCACCGACTTCCAGACCGGCGAACCAGCCTACGAGATCTACACCTTCAACCGCCAGGTCGTCACCGTCCCGCTGATCGAGGAGGAAGGCGGTCCCGGCCGCGAGTCCGGCGTCGACCGCATCGCCAAACAGGAGATCGAACGCGAGATCCGCTCGGTCGCCCGCGGCTACGTCGACGTCGAACTCAAAAGCCAGGACCGCGCCGTCGTCTACGTCGACGAAGACGACATCTCGAGTGTGATCGGCAAGGGCGGCGGCCGGATCACCGACATCGAGAACCGACTCGGCATCGACATCGACGTCCGAACGCACGACGAGAACCCCCACTACGGTACGAACGCGAGCGCGAGCGCCGACGTGGGCGGCCCCGGCGGCCAGTCGGAGGGACAACTCGTCACCCCCGAGATCACCTCACGACACATCGTCATCCCCGTAGACGGCAGCCACGGCGAGACGGTCGAGGTGCAAGCCGGCGGCGACTACCTGTTCACCGCGACGGTCAGCCGCGGCGGCGAAATCCAGGTCTCGCGCGGCAGTGCGATCGCCGACGAACTCGAGCGAGCGATCGACCGGAAGGATCCGATCACCGTCGTCTCCTCCTGACGACCGCGAGCGAGAGGTGTTAGTTTTGGCGACGAACGAGCCACGGCGCGTGTAGAGCGTACAGTGGACACTCGCCTGTCGTACGGAGATCGGCGGCCGTGACTGAAAACGCCTCGACTATATCCCGGCGCTGACGCGCTCTCGTTCGCGCTCGTCTTCGCTCGAGCGCATGTCGAGGTCTTCCTGGAGCGCGAGGATGGCGTCTTCGGGGTCGGTCTCGGAGTCGAAGACGCGATCGAAGCCCAGTTTGCGGAAGAACTGACGGGTCTCCTCGAAGTCGTCCTGGCCGACCGCGAGGTTACCGCCGATGTAGGTCACCACGTCGAGGTCGGCCTCGGCGAGGCGTTCGTGAAAGCCCTCACAGTCCTGTTTGGCGTGGCCGTACAGCGAGGAGACGAGGACGGCGTCGGCGTCGTGGGCGGTCGCCGCCTCGACGAACTCCTCCTGGGAGGTCTGTACGCCCAGGTTGACGACGTCGAAGCCGCTCGCCTCCAGTGCCTGTTCTAAGATCGTGATACCGACGACGTGTGCGTCGGAGCCGATCACGCCGAGGACGACTTTCGTGGCCATCGTGGGTACCGCAACCGAGGAAACGGATCTACATAAACCTAATGAATCATCATTATGTACTGCGAGCTACTCTCGACGGTACAGGTCGGGGTTTCGCCACCAGAACAGCCCCCAGGCAGCGAGGAAGCCGCCGCCCATGGCGAGGACGTCCCTGACCAGCAACGGGAGTCCAGTACCGACGATCGCCACGAGGACCGTCGACGACCCGATGACTGCCCCCAGGACGACGAACGAGACGTCACCAGCGATGCGCAGCCGCGAGTACTCCCAGTAGTGCTGGCGGTCCTCGTCGTACCAGACGCCGACGTAGATGAGCACCGGCGACATCGCGGCGATCATCGTGACGACCTGGTAGGCCTCGGGCAGTCCCAGGGGGAACAACACGAGGAGATTGACCAGCTGGGCGAGGATCGACGCGGCAAAGAGGCTCCCGAGTAGCCATCCCCAGCGCGGGATCGACTCCGTATCCATGTCCTGACTCGTTCGTCACCGAAAAATAATTGTGCCGTTGTCGGATCAGGGCCGTGTCACTCGGCACAGCAGGCGTCTTCGCTCGTTTGCGAGTCGTCGACGCCACCGTCTGCAGTCACCGGTTCGGTCAGTCGGTAGAGACTCTGTCGAGCGTCGGCGAAGTAGATGTCCTCGTCGACGATACCGATTCCTTCGAGCCGCTCGAGTGCGTATCGTACAGTTCGGGCGGACAGCATCGACTCTTCGACGATCTGTTTCTGCGTCAGCGGGCCGTCGTATTCGAGTACCTTGAACACCAGTTTCGCACTCGGCGGCAGGTCCTCTATTTCCTCCCCGTCAGTGTCGGCCATCGTTACGAATCGAAAACTCCCAGCAGTATAAAAGTTGAGCCTTACTGGAACAGCGTAGAAGTCGGTGGGGAGACCAGCGGCGTAATCACAGATTACGGGTCGGATCGTTCACACGTGCTCGCCGACGGGACGACGTCGAGAGCCCTCCACGCGGCCAGAACGACGCCGAGCGTATCCAGTCGACCGGTCGCCACGGAGTTCGGTTTCGGACGACTGAACAACCAAACCGATTTTACAGTTCGGCACGGACTCGGTGACGTGCCCGAGGCGAATCCGGTCGAGCGGTGGGAGGCCCGACTCGAGGAAGCGGGAGAGCTCACGCCGGAGATCGTCGAGCGGATAACCCGCCTCCACGGCGACCGCGGGGCCACGGCCATCGAAGCCGTCGCCGAGGGCCGGGTGAAAGCCTACCGGGATTTCACCGTCGTGGTGGGCTACGAGGACGAGTACGTCGTCGAAGGCCGGGGCTGTACGTGCAAGGACAGCGAGTACAACCTGGATCCCGACGACCCGACCGACCTCTGCTGGCACGCGCTGGCGGTGGCGATCGCCCGCCGGATCGGCCACGTCGACTACCACGACATGTGGTACTCGGACGTGCGGGAGTTTCTGTGACCGTCACGCCTGCATCGACGCGCGGAATCGATCGCTGTCGTCCGGTTCCGCGCATCGATCGACCGGTGACGGAATACTAGTCGTCGACGTCGATCGACTCCTGGTTCTCCGTCTTCCACTTCTCGACGTCTTTGATCGCGTGTTCCGGCGGCACGTCGATCGCGGGGTTCTCCTCGAAGAAGCCGGCGGGCTCGAGTTTGAACGAGAGCATCTTCACGGGAAGCACCGGCCAGTCCTCGGGGACGCTGACGTGGGTCTGACAGAGGTTGTACCAGACGACGACGTCCTCGTCTGCGATCGATCGATCGGCGTCGGTCCACGCGGGAAGCCCCTCGCCGCCGGGGTTCTGGTTGGGATAGTCGCCCGCGGGGTGGATCTCGTCGTCGTCGTACTGCGTGACCCAGAGGTGTTTCGTCGCGAAGCCGGCCCGTTCGGCGTTCGACGAGCCGGGTTGCATCGGGAACGTGGTGTTCGATCCGGCCTTCTGTCGGAGCCGGTAGCCGACCGGTTCGCCCGTCGCGTCGTTGTGGACGTCCTCGTTGACGATCTCCCAGTAGCGGCCGGCGTGGGGATCGGTCAGCCGCTGGGCTTCGGACTCGCGCTCGAAGCGCGTTCGCTCGACGTACGCGGCGTTGCCGTGCGGATTCAGGTGCATCCGATCGGCGTCGCCGTGGGGCGTGGGGTCGTAGCCGTCGGGGCCGTAGGGCACCTCACGGAGGTTCACCTCGCGGACGGTGTTGGTCGGTCCGTCGAGTTCGAAGTCGAGTCGGCAGTTGAACACGTGCTGGTGGAGCATCGACTTGTGACTGGGGCCGATCGTCTCCGCGTACCCCGTCTCGCCGTCGTCGGGTCCCAGCAGTCCGGTCGCGTTGCAGCCGGTGAGTCGCACCTGTCCCTCGACGCTCCCGTCCTGGTAGAAGTACCAGTAGAACGCGAAGTCGTAGTTCCCGATCGTCGAGATGAAGGAGATCACCAGTCGACGGTTGCGTCGGACCTCGTCGTCGCCGACGCGCCAGTCGTGGTGTTTCCAGAGGGTCCCGTAGTCTTCCTCGTGGAGACAGATCGCGTTCGGGATCACCTGTGGCTCCCCGTCGCCGTCGTTGAGGACGGCGTCCCAGTAGTGCATGTAGCCGAGACAGTCACAGCCTTCCGTCAGGGAGTTCGCGAGCCGGCCGATGCCGTACTCCCCGACGTCGAACGGTGCCTTCCAGTCGTGGTCCGGGTCGGGATCGTCGTACGCCGTGACGACCTCGGGCCACGAGGCCCGCCGGAGGATCGAACGCTCGGTTCCGTCGTCGTCGTACGTAACGTCGTAGAGGACCAGGCCTTCGCGGTGGTTGAAGCCGACGCGGACGTGCCAGTTTTGCCACTCGACGGTGTGTCCGTCGACCTCCCAGCTCGGCCCCTCGGGCTGGACGACGTTGTACGGCCGGAGGTCGTCGCGAAGCTCGCGCTTTTCCTCCCGGTAGTAACGCGTCTCCCGGTCGGCTACGACGTCGGTGCTCTTCGGGCCGGTGTCGACGACCTTGACCACCTCGCGGTCGTCGAGGTCGACCCAGGCGTGGATTCCCGAGAGCGGCCGGTTGTACGCCTCGGCCCCCTCGTCGTCGGGATCGCCGTGCACCCAGGCGATCCCGTGGGCGAGTCGCCTGTCGCGACCGACGTCCTCGGGGACGAAGTCGTAGCCGGCAGACCAGGCGGTCACGATCGCGAGGTCGGGATCGGCCCCGCGTCGTCGCACCGCCTCGCGAAACTCCGGATGGTCGGTGACGACCTCTTCGACCTCGACGAACTCCTCGCCGATCATCCGCGGCTGACCGCGGTCGATCTCGTCCCACTCGAGGAGTTCCTCCTCGTCGAGCGAGACGACTCCCTCGTACGATGCGTGGTCTTCCTTGTCCCTGACGACCACTCGAGCCCGTCGATCCGGGCTGTCGTCGCCGTCCTCGAACGCGCGAAGCGCCTCCTTCGGCGGTTCCGCGAGGGTGATCTCGACGAACCGGGCGTCGTCGCTCAGCGTCGCCGCTCCATCGACGGTCGCTCGAGCACGCTCGATCTCCGCCGGCGTCAGCGGATCGAGCGGATGGTCGTTCGGATACGCGGTGTCGGCAGACATTCCCTGTTGTGTGACAACATACCACGATATAACTCTGTTGAACGTTCTCACTGCTGACGTCTTTGGCCGAACGCGCCACGCACTCCAGCGAACCAGCGATTTCGTACTACCGGACAACAGTCAGTGAATCCTCGATCGCGTCTCGACGGCTGCCGCCGCTGGCGACGGCGTCTCGCGTGCGATCGACGGCTGCACCGTGTTGTCCGGCAGTATCAGGACGACTCGAGTCGTCGCTGCTCGGTCTCGAACTCCGTCTGCAGCCCGAGTTCTCGCAGCGCGTCTGCCGCCGCCTCGAGGCTCTCGGTCTCCCTGACGCGGGAGGCGATCTTCGAGGTCGCCGCGACGGCCGACGGCTCGAAGTAGAACGTCACCGCACTCGCCGGTGTGGCCCGCAACGAGACCTCGCCGCCGCGGATCGTCCGGTCGCCGTACTCGCCGCGTGCGGCTTCGACGGGGACGCGACTCGCCTCCGTCTCGACGTGAGCGAGCAGGTCCTCGAGTTCGTCCCGGACGCGTCGGGTGATCCCCCACGCGCCGAGCAGGCCGTCGCGCGCTGCCGCGCGGGCGATGCCCGCCTCGAGTTCCTCGGGTGTGAGTTCGCCGTCGCTCCCGTAGCCGACGACGCCCAGGCAGGCGTCGACCTGGAGTTCCTCGAGTGCGACGAGTCCGAGCCCGTCGGTCACCGGACTCCGGACGCCGGGTTCGTCGCCACGGGCGAGCACGTCGCCGCCGGCGTCGACGCCGACGACGAGGTCGATTCCCAGGCGGTCGCAGGCGTCGTCGATCCCGTCGGTCATCGTCTCGACGCCGTCGCTGATGTCGACGAGCGCGACCTCCTCCTCGAGGTAGCGGGCGACGGCGGTCTCCGAGAACTCGAGGCCGTCGTGGGTCCTCGTCGCGCCGGTCGCGAGGCCGACCGACTCGCTGACGCGCTCGAGGTCGGTCACCTCGTCGAAACTTCGGGGACCCGGGCGGTCGTCTTTCGGCACGGGCTCCCACGCGACGCCGCCCAGCAAGACGTCGAGGCCGTGTGACTCGAGCAGACGCGCCGTCGGGACGCTCCCCACGACGTCGCCGCTGCCGCCGATGCCGAAGACGAGCGCCGCGTCGTACTCGAAGCAGTCCTCGAGCGATTCGACGCCGTTCATAGCTCTGCGAACGCGTCCCGGACGATCCGTTCGTGGTCGAACCCCATCGCCGGCAGGTCCGCGGGGTCGAACGTCGCCACGCGGCGTGCCTCCTCGCGAGGTTCGGGGTCCGCCTCGCCTCGGGGGACACAGCGGTACGCCGCGCTCACGTTCCCGCGGTCGTCGCGTTCGGGATCGTCGTAGAGGCCGACGAACTCGCGGACGTCGACCTCGAGGCCGACCTCCTCTTCGACCTCCCGCGTACACGCCTCGCGAGCGGTCTCGTCGCGTTCGACCAGTCCGCCCGGCAACACCCAGCGTCCCTCGAACGGGCGGTGGTCACGCTCGAGGAGCAGGACCTCGCCCTCGAGGGAGATCACCGCGTCCGTCGCGAGCGCTCGACGGTTCTCCATGCTCGGTCGTACGTCGCGATCGGACAAAGTGGTACGGCCCGCCGGTTCGCACTCGAGCGAGCCTACCGGTCCGCACAGAACTGGACGAAGTTCTGCAGGATCTGGAGCCCCGTCTCGCCGCTTTTCTCGGGATGAAACTGGGTGCCGAAGACGTTGCCCGCCTCGTTCGCGACGACGGAGGGGAACTCGCGGCCGTAGTCGGTGGTCGCGACCGTCGCCGCGTCGTCGTCGGGTTCGGCGTAGTAGGAGTGGACGAAGTAGGCGTACCGGCCGTCGACGCCCTCGACGAGCGGGTGCTCGCGCTCGACCGACAGCTCGTTCCAGCCCATGTGGGGGACCTTCTGGCCCTCCGAGAAGCGCACGTTGGTTCCGGGAACGAGGTCGAGCCCCTCGACGGCCGCGTCGCCGTCGGTCTCGCCCTCCTCGCTCGAGGTGAGCAGCATCTGCATGCCGAGACAGATGCCAAAGAGCGGCTGGCCGCGGTCGGCGACCGCCAGCAGGTCCTCGCGGATCGGGTCGGCGTTCTCGACGCCCTCGCGGAACGCACCGACGCCGGGCAGGACGACGCCGTCGGCTGCGTCGAACGCGTCGGGGTCGTCGGTGATCTCGACTGCGGCACCGGCGCGCTCGAGTCCGCGCGTGACGCTGCGGAGGTTCCCGAGTCCGTAGTCGACGACGACGACCTCGGCGAGCGTCTCCTCCGGTGCGGACGTGGTCGTACTCATGTGAGAGCGTGGGGGGCGGGGGGGCAAGTGCGTTGCCCTTGGAGAAAGAACCGCGATTCGCGCAGGCTCGCGGCATCCAGGAGGGCGAACGCGAGCGATTCGCCGACCGTCGGCCGATCGTCGGGGATTAACCCCCTCCGCTCGTAGCACCAGTCGAATGAAGGGACCAGGCGTCCTCTGGATGCTCGAGACCGCGGTCGGGCTGTCGATGGCGGGGCCGATGTTCGTCGTCGGCGTCGACTTCCTCCGGACTGGCCAGCCCGTGGCGGGGGTCGGCTTCCTCCTGCTCGGAGCCGTCGCGCTATTTCTCCCCTCGTATCTCGTCCGCCGGATCGGCGGGCCGCGAGCGTGGATCCAGAGACGGCTCGGCCGAGAGGAGACGCGCCGCTCGAGCGCGCTGGATCGATTTCGCGACCGGTAACGCCTGGAAATCGCAGTCCGACCGTGTCAGAACCCGTCGAGTCGCGTCTGGCCGCTCCCGGAGTCGTCGACGCCGGCGAGGTCCGCCGCCGTCCGGATGGCCGACTCGAAGGTGTCCCGCTGGCTCCGATCGTACAGCGTCGCCGCCGGGTGCACGCAGATCAGTACTCGTCGAGATCGCTCGCCGAGTCGGACCTCCTCGATCGAGCCGGCCTCGTTCGTCACCGCGACCGACCGACCGAGCAGGTGTTCGGTCGGCACCTTCCCGAGGGTGACGATCACCTCCGGATCGACGAGGTCGATCTCCTGCAGGAGGTAGCCGCGACAGTTCTCGAGTTCGTCGGCGGTCGGATCGCGGTTCTCGGGCGGTCGACAGCGCACGCAGTTTGTGATCCGGACGGCCTCGCGCTCGAGTCCCGCCGCCAGCAACTCGTCGTCGAGTACGGAGCCACTGCGGCCGACGAACGGTTCGCCCTGGCTGTCCTCCTGTGCGCCCGGCCCCTCGCCGACGAACACGAGGTCGGCGTCGTCGGGGCCGGTTCCGTTGACGATCTGACTTCGCGAGTCGACCAGCGCCGGACACCGGGTGCAGTCGGTGACACAGAGGCCGTCCATCTCTCCCATAGTGGCCTCTCCGTCGGGTCGCTACTACGTGTTTCGGGTCGAGGCGACGGCCTCATGCGGACCGCTGTCCGTCTCCCGCAGCGACCGCGTCCCGTCGATCGCTGCGGAAAACAGGGACGGCAGACCGTATCAATCCTCGAGGTCGCGGCGGTACGCGTCGCCCGCCCGCGCGGCGAGTCTGGCGACCCGAAGCGGTTCCGGACGCCCACCCTCGGGCGTGAACGCGCGGACGACGGCGGCCGCCTCGCTCGACTCGAGGCCGACCGAACGCACGTACACCGTCTCGTCGGGCCGTTCGCCCACGCTCACCTCCCGGCGAGGCGGCAGCGACCGGTACAGCGCGAGTCGCTCCTCGAGTTCGTCGCCCGAGAACGCCTCGCGGATGCCGGTCTCGAGGCCGTCGCTCGCCTCGAAGGTGACGGCGACGACGGGACGGTCCGCGCGCTGGTGGATCGTCGAAATATCGAGAACGTTGTACCACGCGGGAGCGACGGCCCCGAGGAAGACGTATCGAACGTCTTCGCGAAGCGTGCGATCGACGAGCGAACCGACGGCGTCCGTCGCGTCCGTGCCGCCGACGGTACAGGACGTAAACGAGAGTCCGTCGACGACCCGATCCGCCCGGACGACTGCGGCCGACAGCGTGCTGCGCTCGGCGCGGTAGGACTCGGCGATACCCAGCGCCCGGACGCCGGGTTTCATCACTCCTCGTCTTTGATCTCTTTGAGGCGGTCGATCAGTTCGTCACTCGAGGCCCCGTTTTCGAACTCGATCGTACCCCGGTGGGAGTTTTCTTCGGACTGCACCGCGTCGTCGTCGTCAAAATCGGCGTCGATGTCCTGTTGCTCGGATTCGTCGTAACTTCCGAATCCCATACACGGTCACGTACGACCTTGGAAGGGAAAAATCTACGGCTCTGTGACGAGGGAGGTCGCTGGAACTCGCCTGTCGCTCGCGCGAGCGGTGTCGGATCGCAAACGGCGGACGCGCAACGCTTTTTACACAGCGTTCCAACCGTTCGCACATGGCACCCGAACCCCACAGCCGGCGTGTCGCTCGAGAGCCACACCTACCGTCGGGGTTCGGTTTCTTCTTCGCCCGGTAAACCGGGCCGGTGGACCCGCGAGCGCCCACACCGGGCGTTCGCAGCGAAACCGTCCACGCCGAATCGACCGCCGGAGAGGTCGCGGGTCGGACTCGCCGTTCGCCCGGCCCTCGAATCGTCTCCGGTGGTATCGGAACCGCTAACTGATCGACCCACAGCCATTGGAGTAAGCGAATGCAACTGCCACACGCACAGGCTGCGGTCGTCGAGACCGCAAGCGCAGACGAGGCACAGTCCGTCGACGACCTCGCTGCGGCGACCGACCTCCCGCCCGAGACCGTCACCGGGGCGGCGTTCGAACTCGAGGAGAAGGGACTGGTCGCCGTAGACGAGCACGTCGACGAAACCACGGTACTGACCGACGAGGGGCGCGAGTACGTCGACGACGGGCTCCCCGAAGTGCGCCTCTACGAGGCCGCCGTCGCGGCCGGCGCGGACGACGACCCCGCGCCGATGGGGCAGGTCATCGGCGCGTCGGACCTCGAGGGACCACAGGTCGACATCGCGCTGTCGAACTACGCCCGGAAGGGGTACGGCGCGATCGAGAGCGGCGAGATCACCGCCGATCCGGACGCCGACCCGGACGCCGACCCGGAGGCGGAGGCGCTCGTGGCCCTCGCCGAGAGCGACGACGCGAGCGGCCTCGGCGACGACGTCGTGGACCAACTCGAGCGCCGCGACCTCGTCGAACGCCGCGAGACGACCGTCCGCGAGGTAGTGGTGACCGAGCGGGGCGTCACCGAGTTGATGGCGGGCATCGAGACCGCCGAGACGGTCGGCCAGGTGACGCCCGAACTGCTCACGAGCGGCGAGTGGGAAGACGTCGAGTTCGCCGAGTACAACGTCGAGGCCGACGCAGAGCGCGTCGACGGCGGCAAGGTCCACATCCTGCGCCAGACCGCCGAGCGGGTCAAAGACGTGCTGGTCGGGATGGGCTTCCAGGAGATGGAAGGCCCCCACGTCGACGCGGACTTCTGGATCAACGACTGCCTGTTCATGCCCCAGGACCACCCCGCGCGCACCCACTGGGACCGATTCGCCCTCGAGAACCCGACCGAGATCGACCACCTGCCGGCGGACCTCGTCGAGCGCGTCGAGCGCGCCCACCGCGAGGGCGTCGGCGAGGACGGCGAGGGGTACCACTCTCCGTGGGACGAGGACTTCGCCCGCGCGCTCGCGCTGCGTGGCCACACCACCTCGCTGTCGGCGCGCTACCTCTCGGGCGAGGAGATCGGCGAGCTAGAGCCGCCCCAGCGCTTCTTCAGCGTCGAGAAGGTGTACCGAAACGACACGCTCGACCCGACGCACCTGCTCGAGTTCTTCCAGATCGAAGGCTGGGTGATGGCCGAGGACCTCTCGGTTCGCGACCTGATGGGCACCTTCGAGGAGTTCTACGCCCAGTTCGGGATCACGGACATCGAGTTCAAACCCCACTACAACCCCTACACGGAGCCGTCGTTCGAACTCTTCGGGACGCACCCGACGACCGGCGAACTCGTCGAGATCGGCAACTCCGGGATCTTCCGGCCGGAGATGCTCGAGCCCCTCGGGGTGGACTGTGACGTGATGGCCTGGGGGCTCGCTCTCGAACGGCTGCTCATGCTGATGTACGGCTTCGAGGACATTCGCGACATCCACGGAACGCTGTGTGACCTGCAGCTGCTGCGGGATACGGAGGTGACCTACTGATGCCAACGGTCGACGTCGACCCCGACGAACTGCGCGAGCTGACCGGCCACGAGGAGAAAAGCGACGACGAACTGATCGACGACCTGTTCGGGCTCGGCCTCGAGTTCGAGGGCCGAACCGAGGAGGGGACGTTCGAACTCGAGTTCGCCCCCGACCGGCTCGACCGGCTCTCGGTGGAGGGGGTCGCCCGGTCGCTGCGTTACCAGTACGGCGACGCCCGCGGCGTCTCCGTGCCGTCGACGAATTCGCCGGAGTGGACGATCGAGGTCGACGAGTCGGTCCCCGACGAACGGCCGTACGTCACGGGTGCCGTGATTCGGGGCGTCGACCTCGACGAGGACGCCCTGGACTCGCTCATCCAGCTACAGGAGAAACTGCACGCGACGATGGGCCGCCAGCGCGCGAAAGGGGCGATCGGGATCCACGACCTGACGATGCTGAAGGGGCGCGATGCGCTACGCGCATCGGATCGGTCGAGTGGCGACGAGCCGCGAGACGGTCCCGCCACGGAGGGCGAGCCGACGATCCGGTACGTCGGCGTCGATCCCGACGGCGACCGGTTCGTCCCGCTCGATTCGGATCAGGAGATGACGCCGGCGGAGGTCTTAGAGAACCACCAGACCGGCGAGAAGTACGCCGATCTCGTGCGCGACTACGACCGCTATCCGGCGATCTACGACGACCTCGGGCTGTTCTCGTTCCCGCCGGTGATCAACGGCCGCCGGACCGAGGTGTCGACCGACTCCCGGGAGCTGTTCGTCGAGATGACCGGCACCGACCAGTGGACGATCGACAAGATGCTGAACGTCGTCTGCTACGCGCTGGCCGCCCGCGGGGCGACGATCGAGGAGGTGACGGTCGAGTATCCGGACGAGGAACTCGTCCGTCCCGACCTCTCGACGAAGACCAAGACCGTCTCTCACGACCGCGTCGAGACGATCCTCGGGATCGACCTCGACCCCGAGGAGGTGGTCGACCTCGCCGAGCGCGCTGGACTCGAGGCGACGGCCGGTGAGAACGAGGCAGGGGAGGTCGTCTACGAGGTGACGATCCCACCGTACCGCGTCGACGTCCTCCACGCCGTCGACGTGATCGACGACCTCGGACGTGCCTACGGCTTCAACGAACTCGAGCCGAAGTACCCCGACGTGGGCACCGTCGGCGGCCGCCACGAACGCAGCCGCCTCGAGGACGCCGCCCGCAATCTCCTGGTCGGCCTCGGCTTCGAGGACCTGCTGAACTTCCACATGATCAGCGAGGCGGAGAACTACGAGCGCCTCGACCTCGAGGCGGGCGACGACGCCTACGGCGCGGGTGAACCGGCGACGATCAAAGAGCCCTACAGCGAGGACTACACCATGCTCCGGACGTGGGTCCTCCCGTCGCTTCTGATGGTCCTCGAGAACAACACCCACCGGGCGTACCCGCAGAACCTCGCCGAGATCGGCTTCGCCGCCCACGTCGACGAGAGCGAGAACACGAAGGTCGCGGAACGCCGCAGCGTCGGGGCGGTTCTCGCCCACCACGACGCCGCCTACGAGGACGCCAGGGCCAGCCTGCAGGCGCTCGCGCGGAACTTCGACGTCGACCTCGAGACGTCAGCGACGGACCACCCGACGTTCATCGACGGCCGTACCGCTGCCGTCGTGATCGACGGCGAGGAGGTCGGCGTGATCGGCGAGGTCCACCCGAAGGTGCTCGTCGAACACGACCTCGAGGTGCCCGTCGCCGCGTTCGAGTTCGACCTCGAGGCGCTTCGCTGATCACGGACACTGCCCGTCTCTCGAGGATCCCACGCGGTTCGGCCGAGCGATAACGGAGTTCGTCGAATCGTTTTGACGTCCTCCGCACGGCTAACGCCGTGGGATTCCTCCGTGGGTATCACGGCCCGCAGACGCGGGCTCCACCCCGGCTGTGAACTTGCGGGTTCACTGACGCGCCTTCAGCCCTCACACGGAGGGTCGTGGTGGTCTTGGGTATCTGCTCGGCGTAGCCCTCCCGACGAGGGAGTGGCTCCCAGCGGCGTCCAGCGCACTGGGCAGTGGGCCGCGCCATCGGCCTGACCCTCGATTCCAACCACGAGTGAGGGTCGTCGAGTGGCATGCCAACCACACTGCTGGTTGGGCTGCGGAGGGTGTGTTTGTGTGTAGTCGTGTGAGACCTACTCGTAGCCATGGTGAGCGTGAGCGGGTTCCCCGCAGCAGCATGCCGCATGCCTCTGTCGAATAACGTGGAGATTCGTTTTAAACCGTTCAGATTGCGTGGGTGATGCGGGGGAGTCGTGTCGCGTGGTTTGATTCATACTATCGGACGTAACTGTGTGAAGATTCTCGCCACCCCGGGACGGCGAGAATCTTTCACGACTTACGTCCGGCAGTATCAGTAGTGACGGCTTCATCCCACGAGTAAACTCATGGGCTTTCGCCTGTATATCGTGTAACTGCGGTTCGCGGTGCGAAACGAGCGGAAGATACCTGGCGGTCGCCGGTAACAGGTCGACTCAGAACTCGTGTTCTACATCCTCTTCGTCGGCTTTCTGGATGATGATCTTGCCATCCCGGACGCGGACGAAGACTTCGTCACCGATATCCATGCCCGCGACTGCGAGTTCGTCCTCGTGGAGATTGAGGTGAACGTTGTGATAGTTGCCGTCTTCGTCTTTCGCACCGCTTGGACTCAACTTCTTTTTCCGTACCATCGCGGGATTCTACCACGAACTTCGCCGTAGGATATACTTAAGTGTTTTCTACGCCACGGCGAGTGACTTCACGTCACACAGGTCAGAGGAATTACGTCGAATCGAGCCGTGTCTCCCAGTGTTGCTGGATGGTGGCGAGTCGAACGCACTTAAAGATACCGACGCTGGCGGTCGATTTTCGGGGATATCTTTATGTCTAACCCTGTGCTGGTTTGCCATGGAGGGTCAAAACCATGGTACGTGAAGATGGTAAACGGAACTTCGCACTGCGCAGCACGAGTGGTGAAGAGTCGAGCGTCTTCTCGGGGAACACCCCGAGACAGGCGGCACTGAAGGCGGCTCGACGCCTCGAGCCCGCGCCGAGCGAAGACGACGCAGAGAAGACCGAACTCAGGCTCCGCGAGAAGGGGACCGACAAGGTTCACATCTACGACGGCTGGGCCTGGGAGGAGACTGCACCGGACGACAAACCGGACTGGATGCCAGACGACATCACCGAGGCGAACGTCTCGAAGAAGGGTATCGAACACCTCGACGAGTAGGTTGCGTTCACCGGTGCTTTTCTCGACGACGCGATCCGGACGGTCTCGAGCGGTGCCGATCGAGTGTGCACGATCTGCCACTCTCGACGCGTTTTTGCCTCTCAACCAGTTACGGAGTGGTACATGACAGCAGTCACCCTCGGACCCGAGGGAACGTACTCCCACCGGGCGGCGCGGGCAGTGGCCGACGAGATCGACTTTCGCCAGTCGGTCACCGCGATCGTCGACGCCGTCGCGAGCGACGAGTACGACCGTGGCGTCATCCCCGTCGAGAACAGCATCGAGGGGAGCGTCACCGAGAGCCTAGACGCCGTCGCCGAGTACGACGTCGCCGTCGTCCGCGAGATCGTGACGCCGATCAGACACGCGCTGCTCGCACAGGGGCCCGAGTTCGAGACGGTCGCCAGCCACTCGCAGGCGCTCGCACAGTGTCGGTCCTACCTCGAGTCCGAGTACCCCGAGGCCACGCTCGAGGCCGTCGCGAGTACGGCACAGGGGGTCGAACGCGCCAGGGAGGATCCGACGGTGGCGGGGATCGGCCACCCGGACAACGCCGGCGACGGACTTCGCGTGCTCGCCGAGGACATCCAGGACCAGACCTCGAACGCGACCCGGTTTTTCGCGCTCGCACCGGCCGCCGAACGCTCCGAAGCCGGCGGGAAGACCTCGCTCGTCGTCTACCCCAACGCGAACTACCCCGGACTCTTGCTCGAGTTGCTCGTCCCCTTCGCCGACCGGGACATCAACCTCACGCGCGTCGAGTCGCGTCCGAGCGGCGCACGGCTGGGCGACTACGTCTTCCACATGGACGTCGCCGCGGGGCTCTACGAGGAGCGGACGCAGGCGGCGATCGCCGACCTCGAGGAGATCGCGGCGAACGGGTGGGTACGTCGACTCGGTTCCTACGACACCGAACACGTCGTCGAGTAGCCGCCGCAAACGGTTTCCGTCGACCCCGGGTAGCGTCGACTATGCCACGTTCCGAGGGAGAGCCCGCACCGACAGTGACCGCCCGAAACCAGGCCGGCGAGGAGGTGCGACTCACGTTCGACGAACCGACGGTGCTGTACTTCTATCCGCGAGACGCGACGCCGGGGTGTACCACCGAGGCGCGCCAGTTCGACCGCGAACTCGAGACCTACCGCGACGCGGGCGTCGCCGTCTACGGCGTGTCGACCGACGACGTGGCGTCACACCGGGAGTTCTGCGACGCGGAGGGACTCGAGTTCGATCTGCTCGCCGATCCCGACGGGGACCTCGTCGAATCGTTCGACGTCGATCGCCGGGGCGACGCGGCCGCCAGGACGACGTTCGTCCTCGCAGACGGTGAGGTGCAGACCGTCTACGAGCGGGTCGATCCCGACGGCCACGCCCGCGAGGTGTTACTCGACGCCCTCGAGGACGGGCTGGTGTCGCTCCCCGAGGAGTGATACTGATGGCTGTGACTGGGTGCCGACGCGACCGCACGACGGGTCGCGGTTGCGGCGGTACAGACTCACAGCCATCGTTACGACGGCCGCTTTCCGCTCGAGTCGTTTTGTCGTCCATTTTCGGGCAGAATTTATCCCGGTCGACGGCGTACCCCCGACGTATGCGACGCAATCCGTTCGAGGAACTCGAGGAAGTGGTAGACCGCATCAGTCGCCAGGTCGAAGAAGGGATGACTCGCGGAACCGGCCTCCCGGTTCCGGGCGACGTCGACGTCGACGTCGCCGACGCGGACGACGAGTACGTCGTCACGGCCGACCTGCCGGGATACGACACCGACGACGTCGAACTGACGCTCTCGGAGGGGACGCTTCGACTCGAGGCGACCCGCGAGGAGGCCGACGAGTACGAAGGAGGGCGGTACATCCGTCGCGAGCGTACCCAGCGGTCGGTGAGCCGGCGGATCCGACTGCCGGAACCGGTCGACGAGGACGAGGTGTCGGCGTCGTACCAGAACGGCGTGTTGACCGTCCGACTGCCGAAGGAAGCCGGCGGCGAGGACGCGACGCAGATCGACATCGACTGACGACGACAGTGACGAGTCGTAGTGGTGGCTGTGACGGGTTGCCGACGCAACCGCACGACGGGTCGCGGTTGCGGCGGTACAGACTCACAGCTATCGTTCTCAGTTCCGGGGCCTCCGTGATCCGTCCTGGGTTGTCCCGGTAACGACGTACAGCAGACGTTACGAGGCGGTCGGACGACGGTCAGTGCCCGCTCGATCGCGTCTCACGGCTCGCCGCTGACGACCATTCGCGCGTGATCGACGGATGGCCTCGTCTGACGGTACGAAGATCAGACGATTCCACTCCCGAAATATAAATATTCATACACTAAAAGATTAGGGAGGGGTCTTATCTGACCGAACGTCGACGGGTCATTACCATGAGTAGTGACACCGGGTCGACGGTCGACGTCGAAGAACCTCGCAAATCAGTCGTGCCAGAACTCCCCCGCCTCTTCGACGCCCTCTCCGACGCCCGCCGGTGTCTCGTCCTGGCGGCGTTGCGATCGACGGACGGACCGATCGCCGAAACGGAACTCGCAAGTCGCGTCCTCGAGTACGAACGGGAGACGTCGATCACACGGGGATGTAGCGAGCCCCGACAGGTGCACGTGACGCTTCGGCACCGACACCTGCCGAAACTCGAGGAGTACGGCGTCGTCGACTACGACGCCGAGACCGGCGTCGTCGACCGTGGAGCGGCATTCGAAGATGCCTGCGGCGTCCTCGAGAACGGACGTGCCGCACTCGAGGAGTGACGACTGATCGACGGTTCGCAGACACGGTACGCGAGCCGATTCGCTCTCGAGACGAGTGAGATCGAACCCGGCGACCCCGGTTCTGTCACTGTTCTCGTTCGAGCGCCTCGAGCAGCGCCGTCAGGTCCGTCGAGCCGTCGTATCTGACGTCGGCACCGTGAGGGTCGTACGTGACGACGCCGGCGTCGGCCAGCGCCGGGAGGTGAACGTGGCGCAACGAGACGTAGAGCTGTCGGCGAGTGGTGGGTGGCCGGTCGCTGGCGACGCGTCGCTCGAGGAGGTGGTCGACCAGTTCGTCGACCGTCGTCGAATCGGTCGATCGCTGGCGGACGTACTCGACGACGGTGCGCCGCTCGGTCACGCGAAGGATCGAGAACGCCGTCTCGACGACGTCGTCCGCGCCTGGCCCGGGCGTCGGGAATCTGTCGTTCGTGTCGGAGGAATCTGGCATGGATGTCACTGGGTGCAGTTGGGGAAAGCAGGTCGACGACAGACCGTCGTCGAACGTCGGAAACAATGCTGCCTGTACTGATACTTCGACAGGTAGCAACATAAATGTTCGTAATGGATTTTCATAACTTATAGAGAAGCAGGGGATAGATTCGAGATCGGATAGCGAACGGAGCGGCGATTTCACAGTCCAGTCAGTCAATGTGGTAGTCCTTTTACCCCACCCCGAACTAGTGGTGGACATGAGCTACGACCCGCAGGAACTCGAGGCCGAGTGGCGCGACCGCTGGGCCGAATCGGGGCGGTACGAGGCCGACCCCGACGAACGAGACGACGCGACGTTCGTGACGGTGCCTTACCCATATCCGAGCGGGGGGATGCACATCGGCCACGCCCGCACGTACACCGTCCCCGACGTCTACGCACGGTATCGACGCCAGCAGGGGGATAACGTCCTCTTCCCGATCGGCTGGCACGTCACCGGGACGCCGATCATCGGCGCCGTCGAACGGCTGAAGAAAGGCGAGGAGGAACAGCTCTCGGTCCTGCGAGACACCTACAACGTCCCCGAGGAGACCCTCGAGGACCTCGAGACGCCGATGGGCTTCGCCCGCCACTTCATCGAGGAACACTACAAGAAGGGGATGCGCCAGCTGGGGCTGTCGATCGACTGGCGACGGGAGTTTACGACCAACGACGAACGGTACTCGAAGTTCATCACCTGGCAGTACGAGACCTTGCGGGAGCGCGGACTGCTCGAGAAGGGCCTGCACCCGGTCAACTACTGTACCAACGAGGAACAGCCGGTCACGACCCACGACCTGCTCGAGGGCGAGGAGGCGGAGTTCCAGGAGTACACGCTGATCAAGTTCAGCGACGGCGAGACGATCTACCCGATGGCGACGCTGCGACCCGAGACGGTCCGGGGCGTCACCAACGCCTACGTCGACCCCGAGGCGGAGTACGCTCGCGCGGTAGTCGACGGCGAGGAGTGGGTCGTCTCCGTCGAGGCGACCGAGAAGTTCGACCTGCAGGCCCGCGACGTCGAGGTCGTCGAAACGTTCGAGGGGTCGGAGCTGGTCGGCGAGCACGTCACGAACCCCGTGACCGACGAGGAGATCGTCGTCGTCCCCGCCGACTTCGTCGACACCGACAACGCGACGGGCGTCGTCATGTCCGTGCCCGCCCACTCGCCCGACGACTGGGTCGCACTCGAGGAGGCGAAAGCGCGCGCCGACGACCTGGCCGAGTTCGGCGTCGATCCCGACGAGGTGCAGGCGATCGAGCCCCGCGCGATCCTCACCATCGAGGGCTACGGCGAGTACCCCGCGAGAGACGCCGTCTCCGACCACGACGTCGCCTCCTCGAGCGACCCCGCACTCGAGGAGGCGACCCAGGAGCTGTACAACCGCGAGTTCCACCAGGGCGAGTTGATCGAGGAGTACGGCGAGTTCGCCGGCGAAGTGATCGAGGACGTCCGCGACGAACTCAAGGCCCACTACCAGCAACGGGGCGCGTTCGACGCGATGTACGACTTCGCCGAGGAGGTCGTCTGCCGCTGCGGTGGCGACGTCGAGGTCGCCGAACAGGAGACGTGGTTCCTGCGGTACAACGACGAGGAGTGGCGCGAGAAGACCCACCGAGCCGTCGACCGACTCGACGCCATCCCCGAGAACACCCGCGAGCAGTACGACCACACCATCGAGTGGCTCGAGGAGTGGCCCTGCATCCGCAACTACGGGCTGGGCACGCGCCTGCCGTGGGACGACGAGTTCGTCATCGAGCCCCTCTCGGACTCGACGATCTACATGTCCTACTACACCATCGCCCACCGGCTGCAGGACGTCCCGCCGGAGGAGATGGACCGGGCGTTCTTCGACACGCTGTTTTACGGCGCAGACGCCGTGGACGACCCGAACGAGCGCGCACTCGAGTTGCGCGAGGAGTGGGACTACTGGTACCCCGTCGACTACCGGTGTTCGGGCAACGACCTGATCTCGAACCACCTCACGTTCTTCCTCTACCACCACGCCGAACTCTTCCCCGAGCCGAAGTGGCCCGAGGGGATCACCGTCATGGGCATGGGGCTGCTCGAGGGCGAGAAGATGAGTTCCTCGAAGGGCCACGTCGTCCTGCCCGACGAGGCCATCTCGGAGTACGGCGCGGACACCGTGCGCTTTTTCCTGCTGAACAGCTCCGAGCCGTGGCAGGACTACGACTGGCGCGCGGAAGAAGTGGGCGCGACCCGCGACCAGCTAGAGCGGTTCTGGAACCGCGCGGTCGAGATCATCGACGGACCGGCGGGCGAACGCGAGCTAGAACGGGTCGACCGCTGGCTGCTCGCGAACCTCCAGGAGACGGTCCGGGAGGCGACGGCGGCGATGGACCGCTTCGAGACCCGGAAGGCGAGCCAGACCGCCTTCTACCGGTTCGAGGAGTTCCTGAAGTGGTACCGACGACGCGCCGACCTCGAGCGTCCCGGCGCGCGCTGGACCCTGCGGACGGTCCTCGAGACGCGGCTGCGCCTGCTGGCCCCGTTCGTGCCGTTCATGGCGAACGAACTCCACGAGCGGCTGACGGGCGAGCCCGCCGAGGACGTCCCGTGGCCCGAGCCGGTCCCCGAGTTCGACGATCCGACCGTGATCGCCGAAGAGGACCTCGTCGAGGACCTCGTCGAGGACGTTCGCGACATCGTCGACGTGACCGACACCGACCCCGAGACGATCCGGGTCTACGCGGCCGCCGACTGGAAGCGCGACGTCTTCGAGACGGTCGTCGACGTCGGCCCGAACCAGGGACAGGTGATGGGCGAGGTCATGCAAGACGAACGGTTGCGCGAGAGAGGCGACGCCGTCAACCAGCTGGTCGGCGACCTCGTCGCGTTCGTCCGCGAACGCGACGAGGAGAGCCTGGAGACGCTCGCGGAGATCGACGAAGTGACGGTGTACGAAGACGCCGCCTCGTTCCTCGCCGACGAGTTCGACGCCGACGTCGAGGTCTACGCCGAGGACGGCGACCCAGTCGACCCCGCCGACAAGGCGCGTCACGCCCAGCCGTTCCGCCCGGCGATCCACCTCGAGTAGAGCGCGTCCGACGCGAGACGAGAACGCGGCCGGCGTTCACAGCACCTGACAGACGCCTGCGTCATTTATTGTCGCGTTCGCCGTGGACACCAGTATGAGCAGCGCGGACGCCGACGAGGACGAGTCGAGGGCGAAGCGGGCGTTGCGTACCGTCACCCCGTCGTACAGCGGCCGGCCGAACGTCGAGATGGACGTCATCGGCTGGAGTATCCTGCTCGGCATGATCCTCGTTCTGTTGCCCATGCTGCCGTTTCTCGTCGCGCTCTGGCTGATCGGAAAGCTCCTCGACGCACTCACTCGAAGCCCGGGCGCAGAATGACCTCCACGCGAGAACGACCGCGGATCGAACGCTGGCGATCGAGGGCACGACCGTCGGCGACGCCGCGAACTCCCCACCTCTTCGCGATGACGTGGCGAGACGGGCTGTTCGCCCACTGGCCCGTCGATCCCGACCGGCTGCGACCACACGTGCCGGAGCCGCTCGAACTCGACACGTACGACGGGACCGCGTGGGTGAGCGTCCTGCCGTTCGTCCTCGCTCGAGTCGGCGTTCGCGGATCGCCCGCAGCGTTTCGGCTCGCGTTTCCGGAACTCAACGTCCGAACCTACGTCCGGTACGGGGACGACGCGGGACTGTTCTTCTTCGACGTCGAGGTCGGGAGCGCGTTCGTCGCGAACGTGGTCGGCCGGACGACCCGGCTGCCGGTGTACCGCGCCCGGATGCACGTCGCGGGCACCGACGGCCGCATCGCGTTCTCGAGTTCGCGCCCCGACGCCGACGACCTCGCTCGGTTTTCGGCGACGTACCGACCCGACGGACCGATCTCTCACGCCGAACCGGGCTCGCTCGAACACTGGCTCACCGCGCGTCGTCGCTTCTACGCACCCCGAGACGGGAGCGTGTCGACCGCCGAAATCGCCCACGCGCCGTGGCCGCTCCAGCCCGCCGCGGTGACGATCCACGAGAACACGCTCTTCGAGGCCAACGGGCTGCCGGAGCCGGAGGGAGAACCGATCTACCAGTACTGTGGCGAACTCGAGATGACGGGATCGATCGCGCGTCGAGTCCGCACGCGGTAGAGAACGGCGTTACTCGTCGACGCCGACGAGGTCGAACGGCGAGCCGTTGCCTTCGTCCGCGGCGTGGGCGTAGACGACGTGAGCGGCGGCGACGTCCTGGATCGCCAGCCCGGTCGAGTCGAAGACGGTGACGCCGGTCTCGGCGGTGCGGCCCTCGCGCTCGCCGACGACGATCTCGCCGATCTCGGCGTCGATGTCCTCGTCGGTGAGGACGCCCTCGGCGTAGGGGACGTTGATCTCGCCGGAGTGAGTACACTGCTCGTGGTCGTCGATGACGACCGTCGCCTCGAGGAGGAGGTCGTCGGCGAGTTCGTGTTTGCCCTCGGCGTCGGCACCCATCGCGTTGACGTGGGTGTGGTCGCCGACGTCGTCCGGTCCGACGATAGGGTCTTCGACGGGCGTCACCGTCGAGAGGACGTCACAGTGGCCCGCCTCGGCGATCGACCCGCCGCGGACGTCGAACTCGTCGCCGTAGGCGTCGACGAACCGCTTTACGCGCTCGTCGTCGACGTCGCTGACGACGACCTCCTCGATGGGCCGGACTTCGGCGATGGCCTCGAGTTGCGTGTACGACTGGACGCCGGCACCGACGATCCCCAGACTCCGGGCGTCCTCGACGGCGAGGTGGTCGGTGGCGACCGCGGCGGCGGCACCGGTCCGTTTCATCGTCAGCGCCGTCCCGTCGATGACCGCGAGCGGGAACGCCGTCTCGGGATCGGAGTAGATCATCGTCCCCATCACGGTCGGGAGGTCGTGGTCGGTGGGGTTGTCAGGGTGGACGTTGACCCACTTCAGTCCCGCGGCGTCCCACTCGCCCGCGTCGAGGTACGCGGGCATCGACCGGAAGTCGCCGTTGTACTGGGGCAGTTCGATGTAGGACTTCGCCGGCATCTGTGCGTTGCCGTGCTCGTAGGCGGCGAAGGCGTCCTCGATCGCGCGGATGACATCTGCCATCCGGGTGTTCTCGTCGACGTCGTCGCTGTCCAGAAGTAGCGTCTTCATGCTGGCGAATATTGCGGGCGAGCACTTAGTTCATCTGAATACCGAGTCGCCGTGCTCGCGTCGCGACGTCGACGCTCGAGGGCGACGCTCGAGTCGGAGACGGCGGGTCGAAAAAACGAATCGATCGGGAACGAACGGTCGGCGAGTACGACGGTCGGGCAGTCGGTAGCGGCCGATCTTACATCGCGCCGCCCATGCCGCCCATACCGCCCATACCGCCCATGCCGCCGCCCATGCCACCGCCGGGCATGTCTTCGCCGTCGTCGTCGTCGGAGCTACCGCCTTTGAGTTCGCCGGCGGCGATGACGTCGTCGATGCGAAGCAGCATGACGGCGGCCTCGGTGGCCGACTCGATCGCCTGGGTCTTCACGCGCAGGGGCTCGTAGACGCCCTCGCCTTCCATGTCGATGACGTCGCCGGTGTAGGCGTCGAGGCCGGCACCGGTCTCCTCGGCGTCGTGTTCGCTGCGCAGTTCGACCAGCGAGTCGATGGGGTCGAGCCCGGCGTTCTCCGCGAGGGTGCGCGGGACGACCTCGAGGGCGTCGGCGAACGCCTCGACGGCGAGCTGTTCGCGGCCGCCGACGGAGTCGGCGTAGTCGCGCAGCGCGAGCGAGAGTTCGGTCTCGGGTGCGCCGCCGCCGGCGAGCACCTTGCCGTCCTCGATGGTCGTCCGGACCACGCCCAGCGAGTCCTCGATGGCGCGGTCGACCTCGTCGATGACGTGCTCGGTGCCTCCTCGGAGGATGAGCGTGACGGCCTTGGCGTCCTCGACGTCCTCGACGAAGATGCGCTGGTCGCCGCCGACGTCGCGCTGGGCGACGTTACCGGCGAAGCCGAGGTCGTCCTCGGTGATGTCGTCGACGCTCGAGACGGGCGTCGCGCCGGTGGATCGGGCGATGCGGCCGGCGTCGGAGGACTTGACGCGGCGGACCGCGAGGATGCCCTCCTGGGCGAGGTAGTGCTGGGCCATGTCGTCGATGCCGCCGTCGACGAAGACGACGTCCGCACCGACGTCGACGAGTTCGTCGACCATCTCCCGGAGCTGGGCCTCTTCCTGGTCGAGGAACTGCTGGAGCTGGTCGGGGTCGGTGACGTTGACCTCGGCGTCGATCTCGGTCTCTTTGACCTCGAGAGCGTCGTCGACGATCGCGACCGACGCGTCCTCGACGAAGTAAGGCATGTTCTCGGAGACGCGCTCCTTGTCGACGATGACGCCCTCGACGAGTTCGGACTCGTCGATCGAGCCGCCGACGACCTTCTCGACTTTGACGTTGTCCGTGTCGATGCCGTCGTCGTCGGCGACCGTCCGGACGGCGTCGACGACGAGGTCGGACAGCAGGTCCTTGGCGTTCTCGGCACCCTTGCCCGTCATCGCCGTGGCGGCGATCTGGGTGAGGATCTCCGTGTCGTCCTCGTCGACCTCGATCGCGATCTCCTCGAGGGCCGCCGTGGCCTCTTCGGCGGCCTGGCGGTACCCCTTCGCGAGGGTGGAGGCGTGGATGTCCTGCTCGAGGAGGTCCTCGGCGCGCTTGAGCAGTTCGCCGGAGACGACGACGGCCGAGGTGGTGCCGTCACCGACCTCGTCCTCCTGGGTCTCGGCGACCTCGACGATCATGTTGGCCGCCGGGTGGTCGATGTCCATCTCCTTGAGGATGGTGACGCCGTCGTTCGTGACGACGACCGAGCCCGTCGAGTCGACGAGCATCTTGTCCATCCCTTTCGGGCCGAGTGTCGTCCGTACGGCCTCGGAGACG
This sequence comes from Natribaculum breve, assembly GCF_023008585.1. Taxonomy (GTDB): domain Archaea; phylum Halobacteriota; class Halobacteria; order Halobacteriales; family Natrialbaceae; genus Natribaculum; species Natribaculum breve. Next base: position 1,943,133 of record NZ_CP095390.1, read on the forward strand.
GCCTTGCCGGCCGTGATGTTCATCGACTGTGCGTCCTTTCCGGAGGTTCGCTGGCTCTCCTCCGAGAGAACGATGAGGGGCTGGTTGCCCATCTGTTGTGCCATTGTAAGAGAGAGATTGATTGCTATTCTATATGAATTTTTTGGTGTCTGGTGAGACGAATCGCCTCACACGGCCGTCGTCGACTCGAGAGAGATCGATCGACGACCGGTTATTTATACTGGAAAAACGGCACGTCGTCGAGGACCGGGGCGTGGCGAGACGACTCGAGTCGGGGTCGACAGTGCGAGTCCGACTACGAGTTGCCGCCGGGGAACCGGTGGTACTGCATCCCCTGGTGTTTCATCTCGTTGTGTTTCTCTTCGAGGAACGAGTAGACCGCGCCGTGGGGTGCCCCGTCGAGCAGCATCTCGGCGGCGCTGCGGACGGCGTCGACCTGCGGCGGCGTGCCGATGATCCCCAGCGTCGAGCCGTAGATGACGACCGAGGCCCCCGAGAGCTCTTCCATGAGCTCGCGGGTGCGGCCGCCCTCGCCGATCAGCCGGCCCTTCTGTCGTTTCATGTCGTTTTTGTTGCGCGAGGCGGCGTCGATGTCGACGACGTCGAACAGCATCATGTCGTCCTCGAGCAGCCGCAGCGCTTCCTCCGGCGGGAACCCGCGACCGATCGCGCGGACGATCTCGGGACCCTTGAGGCCGCGAACGGGGTCGCCGACGGTCTCGACGGCGACGGATCCGTTCTCAGAATCGATGTCGAGTCGCACTTCGGCTTCCGCCTCGATCTCGCGCATCGTCTCGCCGCCCTCGCCGATGAGAGCGCCGACGCGGTCCTGCGGAATCTTCACGTGTTGCATGTACTCGAGTACTGGCTCAGCCAGTTTAAGGCCTTGGTCAACACTCGACGGTCTGGCTGTGACGCGCTAGCAGGCGTCTACGAGCGAGATCTGGGACGCCACTCGTCACGCGTCGGTCCCGAGGAAACCGGACCGACTCCGACAGCGTCTCGAGGATCGCGACGGTCCGACGGTCGGTCGACAACCTCGAGCAACCGTACGCCTCCGCTGGTGTGATAATGATGGTTGTGACTGGTTACCGACGCAACCACCAGCCGTCGTGCGGTTGCGTCGGTACAGACTCACAGCGATCGTTATGAAGCCACGACCGATCGCACGCGCGATCACGCCACCGTGTACTTCTGCGGGTCGTTCACGGACTCGGTCGGCGGCCGAAAAACTGGGAAGATCCGGGTCCGTCAGCGCAGCGTGGCGATCACGTCCCGGATCGAACGCCCGTCGTCGACGACGTCGCGACGATACTGCATGTACGCCGCTCCGAGGGGTGGCTGGAGGAGGTACGCGAGCGCGATCGGCAACACCGCCTCGACCGGCGGGAACCCCGGTGCTGCGGCGATCGCGAGTGCGATCGAGAGGTTGCGCATGTTCGTCGCGTAGACGAGGGAGACGGCTCGCGAGGAGTCGAACAGGCGGCGACCGACGACCGAACCGGCCCCGAGGACGATGGCGTAGAAGACGACCAGCGGAACGATCACGGCGAGCGACGCGATCGGGTCGGCGAGGATGCTCTCGGATCGCATCGCCATCGCGACGAACACGATCGTCACGACCCCGAACGAGCTCAGTCCGCCGAACGTCGGTTTGAGTCTCCTGAATCCGTCCGATCCGTACTGGCGGAGCAGCCCCCACCTGGTGACAGCCCCGGCGACCATCGGGAGCGCGATGATCAGCGCGAGCTGTCTGTACAGCGCCGCCGGCTCGAACCCGACGTTCGCGCCGACCAGCACCGACAGATACGCCGGCAGGATCGCCACGGCCGCGAGGAGATTGACCGACATCGCCACGAGCGCGCCCTCGAGGTCCCCGCCCGCCAGTCCGGTCCAGGCGGCGGTCATCCCCGAGGTCGGGATCAGCGCGATGAAGTACAGACCGACCGCGTAGTGGGGGTCGCCGGCGAAGAACAGCCGGGCGAGTCCGACGGCCACGAGCGGTGCGAGCCCGAAGTTCAGGACGAGGCTCGCACCGACCAGCCCCGCGTGCCGGCGGATCTTCAACAGCTCCCGCAGGTCGAGGTTGATCATCATCGGGTAGACCATCAGAAAGAGAATCGGCACGACAGCCGCCTTCAGGGCGCTCTCGACGTCGGACCCGAAGAACTGTCCGCTCACGAGTCCGACGACGATCGCGAGGACGACTGCGGGGACGAGATTCGACTTGATACGCTCCAGAACGCTGGTGATCATACTGACGATAGCAGTATGGCTCGAGTAGAACAAAACTGCCCTGGTAGAAACGAATATGAGTGAGCTTTCGGGCTAGTTAGGGCACGCTTCGTGAGATTACCGGATACAGTTGTGAGTTTCTTGTGCAATATAACGTGGCCGACCTCGCCCGGTCGGCGTTTCCGTCACCCGGATCGCGTGTCGTCGGAACGCGTCGAGAAGAGTCCATCCTCGCTACTCCTCGAGGACAGACCGGAACCGGACCGACTCCGACAGCGTGTCGAGGATCGCGACGGTCCGGTGGTCGGACGGGACGGTCGGGAAGTGTGCGCCGGGGTTGACGACCGTCGTCCGTCCGTCGGTCTCGTGTTCGCGCTCGTGGTGGTGGCCGTAGCAGACGTAGTCGTACGTCTCGCCGGCGGCGAGCGCGCGCACTTCCGCGAGCGATTCTCCGTGGAGGACCGCCATCGAGAGGCCGTCGAACTCGAGGTCGGCGAACCGGCCGTGGAGTTCGCTGCCGGTCCCGAGCGCGTCGAACGCGGCCTCGAGGCCCGAGATCTCGCCGTCGTTGTTGCCGAGGACGCCGTGGAGTTCGAACCCCTCGAAGGCGTCGATCACCGGCGGCGCGACGAAGTCGCCACAGTGGACGATCACCTCGACGCCCTCCTCTTCGAAGACGTCCGTGGCCGCTCTGGCCGCCTCGACGTTGTCGTGGGTGTCCGCGACGATGCCGACGTGCATGGTTCCTCGAGCGTCGGCGAGACACAAGAGCGTTCGGGCGGAGTCAGGGGACTCGAGGAACCCCCGCCGCCTCGAGCGCCCGTCGTCGTTCGTCGTCGGTGAGCCGGTAGGGTTCGAGTTCGGCAGCGAGGTCGCCGAGGTCGGCCCGGCGGCGCTGGTGGGCGGCCAGGAAGTCGGTGATCCGATCGATGGCGATTTCCTTCAGTTCGCCGCTGAGGAGTTTTCCTTCCCGGTAACGCTCGGCGATGCGCTCGAGGTCGTCGTCGTCGGGTTCGAAGAAGAACCGCAGGTACTGGAACGGGACGTCGACGGTCGGATCACCGCCGCGTTCTCGGTGTTCCTCGAGGCTGGCCCGGCCGCCGGTGTAGGCGTGACGGCGGATCGTCTCGGCGACGGTCTCGGGGTCGTCGGTGAGTTCGATCGACGGGGCGTCGCCGGACGAACTCATCTTGCCCGGACCCTCGAGACTCGGGAGGAAGCGCCCGAGTAGCGCACCCGGTTTCTCGACTGGCAGCGCCTCCTTCGCCGCGACGTCCCGACAGACCCGAACGTGGGGATCCTGGTCGACGGCGATGGGGACGAGGGTGGGCTGGCGGCCCGCCACGAGCTGGGGAAGCAGGAGGTGGGTCGCCTGCACGGCCGGGTAGAACTGCAGGCCGACGGTGTCGGTCTCGCCGTAGACCGCCTCGACGGTCGCCGGCGTGAGGTGGTTCGCGAGCCGAACGGCGATCGGGTAGACGACGTCCGCGTCGGCAGTGTCGACGACGATCCGGGTCCGCTCGGGGTCGAAGCCCACCGCGAGGACGTCACGGAGGTTCTCGCGTGCGTGCTCGCCGATCGCCTCGAACGACTGGTCTTTCGCGAGGAACTTCTCGTCGTCCGAGAGCGGGACGTAGACCGTCGCCCCCGTCTCTCGCTGGAGTCGTCTCGCGAGATACAGCGGGAGGACGTGCCCGAGGTGCATCGGGCCCGAGGGGCCGCGCCCGGTGACGACCGCGTGGGGGTCGCCCGACTCGGCCGCCTCGAGGTACCGGTCGACGTCCCGGCCGGCGTAGAAGGTCCGCCGGCGGACCAGCGGGTGGTCGGGGAAGCGAGCGATCTGTTCGTCGGTGAGCGGGTCGGCACCGAAGCGCTCGAGCAGTTTCTCGTAGTCGACCTCGCCGTCGACGGCGTAGGGCGTGACGGTGAAGTCGGCGTCGGTCGCGTGCGATTCGGTCGTGGATTCGGTGTCGGTCATTCTGGATCGAGGTCGCAAAGCAGCGGCTGGAAGGCGATTCACGCGAGAACGAGGGAGCACCGCCGTCGCGCCCGCCGGGTTAGGCCGCGTCGCGCGCGGCGACGACACTGTCCGCTCTCGAGACGGCGTGCCAGCGCCACCGGAGAGCGGACGTCATCGGGTAGATGTCGGCGCGTCTATGAAAAGAACGTTTCGACAACCGGACGACCACCCGCCGATCGCCCGGGGCGTAACCAGTATCGGTTTACTGTGATGTGTATTAAACGATTAATAATTACTCGAGCGGCGTCGTATCGATACCATGGTCGTTACGCGTCTCCTCTCGCGCTCCCCTCACCAGGAGCGGACCCGGGCGCTCGTCAAGACGGTGCTGTACCGGGCGTTCATGATTGTGATCACCGTCGCCGTCGCGTGGCTGGTGACGGGAAGTACGGGCGACGCCGTGAGCATCGGTCTCGCGACGAACCTCCTGAAGACGGGGACCTACTACGTCTACGAGCGCGTCTGGGATCACATCTCCTGGGGCGTCTAGTCGACCGATCGCGACGCGACATCGACGCGAAGACGCGGGTCCGGTCGTCGCCGCGAGCGCAGTCAGTCGCGAGAGGGGTCGGGGTCGGGAGTCGTGACGAACTCGAGTAACTCCTCGCCGCTCACGTCGAGTCCCTGCCTCGAGAAGAAGTTCGCCACGTTCCGGCAGTCCCGCTCCAGGAAGTCGCGACTGTTGGGGTGGTGAACCGTCACCGCCTGCCCGAGGTCGATCACGACGAGTTGGCCCTCGTGGAAGACGACGTTGTACTCGCTCAGGTCGCCGTGGATCAGCCCGGCCGAGTAGAGCCGGCGCATGTACTCCCGGAGCACCTCGTAGGCGGTCTGGGGGTTCTCGACGTGGACCTCGCCCAGCCGCTTCGCCCGCCCCTCCTCGTTGCCGATGTACTCCATCACGAGGACGTTGCGCTCTGCGGCGATCGGTTCCGGGACGCGCACGCCCGCACGCTGGGCTCGTTCCAGGTTCGCCAGTTCCTTCTTGACCCACGCGAGGACGACGTCCTTTTTCTTCCCGCCGAGCCCCTCGAAGCGGGGGTCGCCCTCCAGGTAGTCGCGCATCTGCCGGAAGTTCGAGGCGTTGATCCGGTAGACTTTGACCGCGACCTCGCGGTCGTCGCCGAGGGCGTGGTAGACGTTGGCCTCCTTGCCCGTCGAGATCGGCCCGCCGAAGGCCTCGACGTGGCCGTCCTGGACGAGCTTGTACAGCGCCGCGAACGTCGCGTCGTCGAACACCGACTGTTCGACCTTGAACTGGTCTGCGTCTTTGATCCGCTCTTCGAACTGCTCGAACTCCCGGTCGCGCTTGCGGGCGATGCGATCCGCCTCCGTGTCGGAGACGTCGATCTCTTCCCACTCGTCGCCGGGAGTGTCGGCTCGCTCGAGGTCTACCAGCCCGAACTCGTCTGCCATCTACGGGACAGTAGGGAGCCAGACGGGTAAAGTGCTGGGTCTCGTTCGGCTCCGTCGAAAGACCGGTCTTTACGACCCGCGAGACGGTACACTCGAGCAACAACGATGTCAGTCGCCGACGAGGAGAACCCGTACCTCCGGGACCCGCCGACCGACTTCGAGCCGGTCGACGAACTCTCCGAGGAGAAAGCCCGCGACCAGGTCGACCTGCTTCGCGAGGCGATCCGCGAACACGACCGCCGCTACTACGTCGAGAACGATCCGATCGTCGCCGATCGAACCTACGACGCCCTCTTCTCCCGCCTGCAGGACCTCGAGGAGGCGTTCGACCTCGTCCACCCCGACAGCCCCACCCGGCGGGTCGGCGGCGAGCCGATCGAGGAGTTCGAGACGGCCGAACACGTCGCACCGATGCTGTCGATCGACGCGAGCGGCGAGGCCGCGGACGTCCGGGAGTTCGACCGTCGCGTGCGCGAGGAGGTCGGCGACGTCCGGTACGCCTGCGAGCCAAAGTTCGACGGCGTCTCGATGGAGTTCGTCTACGAGGACGGCAGCCTCGAGCGCGCCGTAACGAGAGGCGACGGCCGGGAGGGCGACGACGTGACGCGGAACGCGCGCACGATCGGTTCCGTTCCGGGCAAACTGCACGACGACCCGCCGGAGTTTTTCGCCGTCCGCGGCGAGGTCTACATGCCCAGAGACGCCTTCCAGACGTACAACCGCGAGCGGGTCGAACGCGGCGAGGACCCCTTCGCCAACCCCCGGAACGCGACCGCGGGGACGATCCGCCAGCTCGATCCGTCGATCGTCGCCGAACGACCGCTCGAGGTCTTCTTCTTCGACGTGCTCGACGCGAGCGACCTCGAGGACACCCACTGGGCGGAACTCGAGACCTTGCCGACGTACGGCCTGCGGACGAACGATCGGGTCGAACGAGTCGACGACGTCGAGGCGGCGATCGACTACCGTGATCGCATGCTCGAGGCTCGCGACGACCTGCCCTACGAGATCGACGGCGTCGTGATCAAAGTCGACGACCGCGAGGCTCGCGAGGAGCTCGGGCGCACGGCGCGACACGACCGCTGGGCGTACGCCTACAAGTTCCCCGCCCGCAGCGAGGTGACGACGATCGCCGACGTGGCACTCCAGGTCGGCCGCACCGGCCGGGTGACGCCGGTCGCCTTGCTCGAGCCGGTCGACGTCGGCGGCGTCACCGTCTCGCGGGCGAGCCTGCACAACCCCGAGGAGATCGCCGAAAAGAACGTCGACGTCGGCGACACCGTTCGCGTCCAGCGGGCGGGCGACGTGATCCCCTACGTCGAGGAGGTCGTCGAGAAGGGAGGCGACGGCCACTACGAACTGCCCGACGCCTGCCCCGTCTGCGACAGTCCGATCGAACGCGAGGGGCCGATCGCCTACTGCACCGGCGGTCTCACGTGCGACGCCCAGCGACGGCGCTCGATCGAGTACTACGCGAGCGACGACGGCCTCGACCTCGAGGGCCTCGGCGAGAAGAGCGTCCGCCAGCTCGTCGACGCCGGACTGGTCGAGCACGTCTCGGACCTCTACGACCTCGAGCGCGAGGACCTCGTCGCCCTCGAGGGGTGGGGCGAGACGAGCGCCGAGAACCTGCTTTCCGAACTCGAGGACGGCCGCGAGCCGCCCCTCGCCGACTTCCTCTCGGCGCTCGGGATCCCCCACGTCGGGCCGACGACGGCCCGGGAACTCGCCCGCGAGTTCGGCAGCTTCGAGGCAGTTCGCGAGGCGGCCGAACGCGAACCCGAACGGCTCGAGCGCGTCGACGACGTCGGGGAGACGGTCGCCCGGGCGATCCACGACTTCTTCGAGAGCGAGGGAAACGCGGCAGTCGTCGACGACTTGCTCGAGCACGTCTCGCCCCGGCGGGCGGAGACGGAAGGCGGGGAGGAACTCGCAGGGCTGACGTTCGTCTTCACCGGATCGCTGTCGACGATGACCCGCGAGGAGGCCCAGGAACTCGTTGAAGCCCACGGCGGTGACGCCACGGGCAGCGTCTCTGGGAACACGGACTACCTCGTCGTCGGGGACAATCCCGGAACCAGAAAGCGCGAGGACGCAGACGAACGCGACGTGCCGATCCTCGACGAAGACGACTTCCTGGCGGAACTGGCAGAACGCGGGATCGACGTCGACTGATACCGTCTGCCGTCGGTCGTTCCCGGAGCAATCGCGAGCGGTCCGGCGGTTGCTCCGGTAAATAGCGACAGCAGACATGCTGACGGCTCGAGGGGATCGAACGCGTCGAGAGCGGCCGGTCAGCCGGACAGGCGGTCAGCGATCGGCGACAGCGTCTCGAGCCCGTGGACCTCGTCTTCGGTCTCGGGGACGGTGACGACCTCGAGGTCGGGAAACGTCTCGCGGATCTCCGCGAGGCGTCGCTCGTGGCGACGCTGGCGCGACTGACAGCGCGAACAGCACTCCGCGGCGTCCTCGAGGACGCGGTTGACGACGACCGTCCGGACGGGGATCCCCACCTCGCGCAGGCGCTCGACGAGGCGTTCGGACTCGGCGATGGCCATCGTCTCGGGGATCAGAACGACCCGAAACTCCGTCCGCTCGGGATCGGTCAGGACGTCGCGGGCACGCTTCATCCGCGCCTGGAGGTTCTCGAGTCCCTCGTCGTCGTCGCGACCGCCGGCGTAGGCGAGCGGTCCGAACATCATCTGTCGCGCCGAGTTGCCGATCCGGCGAACCTGGCCGCGCAGCGAGCGGGTCGTCTCGAGGGCGAGTCCCATCACCTCGGGGAGGTCGAACAGCCGCAGGGTGTGTCCCGTCGGTGCCGTGTCGAAGACGACGACGTCCCAGCGGTCGGCGTCGACGTACTCGACGAGCAGATCGAGCGCGGCCAGTTCGTCGCTCCCCGCCGGGGCCCCCGAGGCGAAGAGCCGTTCGACGTCCGCGTCATCGAGGCGAATCCCCGCCGAGCGGAGGTCGGCGGCCAGCGCCCGCGCGATCCGCTCGTAGCGGTCGGCACGCGCCTCGGGGTCGATCTCGACGGCCGAGAGTCCAGACCGGAGTTCGATCGGGTCAGGACCGAGTTCGGTCTCGAACGCGTCGGCGAGCGAGTGTGCCGGGTCGGTCGAGACGACGAGCGTCTCGTGGCCCTCGTCGGCGAGTCCGAGTCCGGTGGCCGCCGCGCAGGTCGTCTTGCCGACGCCACCCTTGCCGCCGTAGAAGATACACCGGGTCACGACCGGAGATACGGGACGCGGGCTCTAAAGCGATACCCAGGAAACCGGCCGCGAGTCGCCCGGACTAGAGGTCGAGTCGTTCGAACCGCAGGTAGCCGAGACCGAGCGGGACGACGATCCACAGGATCAGGATCGCGACCGCGACCCACTTCGAGAAGTAAAACGGGATCTCTCCCTGCGGGAAGAGATTCCCGAGCGGGTCGACCTCGGGGAGCAATCCGGCGAGGGCGGCACCGTAGGAACCGCCGGGACTGAGTCGCGGATAGAAGAGGTACCAGTCGGGTGGCCTGGTGCCGAAAGAGGGGATGACCTGCCCCTCGAGCAGATAGTACACCACGTCCCTGAACCGGTCGAAGACGAACGCGAAAAAGAAGAAGACGCCGACGACGGCGGCGGCGGCCTTGGTCGTGGACTTCGTCAGCGCGGAGATCGCGACGCCGAGGCCGACGTAGACGGCACCGAACAGCAACGAGAGGACGGTGAACACGAGGATGTGCCCGAGGTTGAACTCGTCGTAGAGCGCGACGACGACGACCACCGCGACGAGGAGGCCGGCGAAAAACGACGTCCACAGCACGAGCGTCCGCCCGACGAACTTGCCGACGATGGCGTCGAGCCTCGAGTGAGGCAGCGAGAAGAGGATCTTCGCGCTCCCGGAGTCGACCTCGCCGGCCAGCGCCTTGTAGCCGACGAGCAGCCCGATCAGCGGGATCAACAGCGCGACGGGCGTCTGGAGGAAGAAGATCAGATCGATCGCGGTGATCTCGGCTTCCTGCTGGGCGGCGGGTTGCCGAGCGAAGAGGTCGTCGAGCCAGACGAACAGGAACGCCATGCCGCCGAGGAAGGCGACGAACAGGAGCGTCAACAGCCACAGCACCTTCGAGCGGGCGGCGTCCTGGAAGTCCTTCTTGGCGATCGCACGGACGCTGTCGAGCGAGAGCGAACTCATGCCGAGACCTCCTCTTTCGTGTAGGAGTGAAACACCTCGTCGAGCGAGGCCTCCTCGGTCGAGAAGTCACGCACCTCGAGGCCGTTGCTCTCGAGTGCCTCGAGGACGGCGGTCTTCGAACCGTCGCAGGTGACGACGATCGTCGGCTCCTCGTCACCTTCGACGGAGACGGCACCGACGTCGGGAAGCGAGCGCACGGCCGCGACGGCACCGTCGTCGATCCGGTCGACGGTCACGCGCAGGGTCGTCCCGCCGCCGACGGACTCGCGTAGCCCGGCGACGGTGTCGACGGCGACCATCTCCCCCTCCCGGAGGATGCCGACCCGGTCACAGACGGCCTCGACCTGCCCGAGGATGTGACTCGAGAAGAAGACCGTCGCGCCACGGGCGTTCTCCTCGCGGACGATCTCGCGCATCTCGCGTGCGCCGTTCGGGTCGAGGCCGGTCGAGGGTTCGTCCAGGATGAGCAGGTCGGGCTCGCCGACCAGCGCCATCGCGAGCATGAGTCGCTGGGCCATCCCCGTCGAGTAGCCGCCAGCCTTGCGGCCGGCGGCGTCGCGGATGCCGACGCGCTCGAGCAGGTCGTCGGGGTCGTCGTCGACGCCTTTCGACTCGATGGCGAACTCGAGGTGCTGGCGGCCGGTCAGCCGACGGTACGTCTGGAATCCCTCGGGGAGGACGCCGGTCCGCTGGCGGATCTCGCGACTCGAGCGGTGTGCGTCGAGGCCGAGGACGCGCGCCTCGCCAGCGGTCGGACGGACGAAGTCGAGCAGGACGTTGATCGTGGTCGACTTCCCCGCGCCGTTCGGGCCGAGAAAGCCGAACACCTCGCCCTCGCGGACGTCGAAGGAGAGATCGTCGAGTGCGACCGTCGATCCGTAGACCTTGGTCAACCCGTCGACCGTTATCGCCGACATAGGTGTGTGGTCTCTGTGTCGACCGATAAGGTTTGTCACTGATCGACGAAGGTCGACGGCGATCTAGAGCCGATCGTCCGGATCGTACTGCGCTGCGACACGCTCGGCCTCGGTCGCGTAGCGCTCGCGCGTCTCCTCGTCGGGGACCGCCTCGAGTTCGTCCGCCGGGATCTCGGCGGCAGCGGTGACCGGCGAACCGGTTCGAAGCGCCGTCGCCGACCGCTCTCGCTGCTGGTATCGGCGGCCGTCCGGCGTCGCGTAGACGATCGTCACGAGGTTCCGGTCGTCGAACGTCCGTTCGACGAGCCAACACTGCACGGTCGAGTCGCTCATGGCGAGACGTTGTGGATCGACCGAGGAGTATCTACCGCGTCGAACGTCGACGCCGCACGTCGAACCGTGGTCGTACGGGGGAGCCACGGAGGCGAAGCTATCCCCAAAGAAGTGACGCGAACGCGGCTCTCCGGTACTTTCGAGGGTCGTACCAGACAGCTTTTTGTTACCGCTCGTACACGTCTCGAGTATGAGCACGGAACACGCGACTGGCGCAGAACAGCTGTTCGATCGGCCATCGAACCCGATCGGCTACGTGGCCGTTCTCATGGCGATCGTGACCGGCGTCGTGCACCTGGTGGCGTCGATGAACGCCATCCAGTTCAGCCAGATGCTGGGGATCCTCTTTATCCTCAATGGCCTCGGATTCATCGGCGGGGCGATCCTGTACCTGACCCGGTACTGGCGGCGTCCGCTGTTTCTCGTCGCGGCGCTGTACGCGATCGTCACCATCCTCGCGCTCTTTGCGGTGCAAGGATGGAGCCTCGAGGCGTTCTACATGGAGGGCAACCTCAACCCGTTCGCGGTCGTGACGAAAGTCGCCGAGGCCGTACTCGCCGTCTGTGCCGTCTACCTGTACGTCGACGCCGGCGAATGAGCGACGGCTTACAGGAATCGCTGTTTGGCGAACTCCGCGAGCAACGGGAGGTCCTCGAGGTGCAGTAGCTTCGAGATCGCGAATTTGTCGCCGCTGTTTGCCTTGCTCAGCGTCTCCCGGTCGAGTCGGTTCAGATCCCGAAGCAGGGTGTCGTACCGGTCGTTGGGGGCGAGATAGAGCAGCTGGGTCATCGACAGTCGCGAGTCCATAAGCGGTGCGACCTCCCGGTGCCAGAGGTCGTCGTACAGTGAGATGTTCTCGGCGGACGTATCCGGTTCGTCGGGGGTGAGACAGTGGTCGACGGTGACCGCGGCGGCACGTGCAGAGCGCATCCCCTTGTGGATGCCCTCGCCCCAGAGGGGGTCGATCGAGGGAACCGTGTCGCCGATCGCCATGAAGTTGTCCGTACTCAGGCTTCCGGGACGCTGGATGTGTGCGGAGCCACGGTGCTGTTTGCCCTCGAGTCGCGTCGCGTTCTCGAATCGCGGGTCGGTGTCGAGCCAGTACTGGAGGTAACCGTCGATGGTGCGGTTCGCCTCGACGTGTCGCTGGTAACTCTCGTTTTGGATGTAGCAGACGCCGACTTTCGCCGTGTCGTCGCCGGTGTGGAAGATCCAGGAGTACCCCCCCGGTGCGAGGTCGTGGTCCAGCCGGAGCATCATCGCGTCGGTCAGGTCCGCGTATCCCTGCTGGTCGACCGACACTCCCTCGAGTTCGTACTCGAGGCCGATCGCCTGTTTCTCGCGTGTCAAGTCGCTCACGCCGAGAGCTTTCGCGAGCGGGGCCGCCGGACCGGTCGCGTCGATGACGACGTCGGCGTAGACCTCCTCGGACCCGTTGTACTGCACCCCGACGACCTCGCCGCCTTCCGTCACGGGACTGGAGACGCGAGCGTCGAACCGGTATTCGGCACCGTGTTTCCGGCCATCCTCGACCAGGAAGTTCTTGAAGTCGGCGAACTCGAGGACGGCACCGGCCTGCTCCTGGACGAAGTACTCGTTGGGAGATTCGATCACGACGCTGTCGGTGAAGTTCATCACGACGTCGTCCGGGATCCCGAAGGCGGCCATCATCGACGGGAACGTCCCGGCGGTCGACTTGTTGCTCTGACGTGGGAACTCGTCTTCCGGCTCGGTCTCTAGGACGGCGACGTCGTAGCCCCTCGCAGCAAGATCGCGTGCACACTGTGCGCCGGCGGGGCCGGCACCAGCGATGACCACGTCAAAACTGTCGCACATAAACTGTGATACGCCGTGACCGTTATGAAGCTTGCTGAGTCGTCCGGCGCGGACCGTCACGTCGTCGACATCGTCCGGTCTCTTGAAACGGTCGCCTCGAGTCGGCGGCCGACTCCCCGTACGACCGACGTGACGACGAGATGCCAAACGATTAGTCTCCCTGGTGACTAACGGCGATGATGGACGACTCTGACCGGCAAGATCCGGAGGAGACGGTACGCGAAGCGGTCGAACGGTCCAGAAGCGGTGCGCCGGCGGTCGGCGCGGTCGTCCGCGACCGCTTCTCGTCCGACGAGGTGTTCCAGCGGATCGTGGCGGCCGCCGACGAGGAGATCACGTCGGGGAGTCGCGAACTGTTCTTCAGCGGCCTCGCGGCCGGCTTCGCGATCACGATCACGGTCTTGCTGTACGTCTCGATGGAGACGTCGACGAACGGCGATCCGGTGTTGAGCGCCCTGCTGTATCCGCTCGGGTTCATCTACATCATCATCGGCGGCTACCAGCTGTACACGGAGAACACACTCCCGCCCGTCGCGCTCACCCTGGAGCGGCTGGCCAGCGTTCCGGCGTTGCTTCGCAACTGGACCGTCGTGCTGGCCGGAAACTTCGTCGGCGGTGCCGCCGGGGCGGCCGCCCTCGCGTGGGGCGGCGTGTTCTCCCCGGACGCGTCGGCGGTCGCGATCGAGGTCGCCCAGAAGGGAGTCGCGACGGACGGCTGGACGCTGTTTTTCAAGGCCGCGTTCGCCGGCCTGATCGTCGCGAGCGTCGTCTGGGTCGACTACGCCGCTCGAGACACCATCTCGCGGCTCGTGGTCGTCTACCTCGCCTTCCTCGCGATCCCGCTTGGGGGACTGTTCCACGTCGTCGTCTCTTTCTCGGAGATGCTGTACCTCGTCTTCCAGACCGACTTCTCGTTCGTCACCGGACTGACGGGCTTTGTCCTGCCAGTGTTGGTCGGGAACACCATCGGCGGCGTCTTGCTCCTGACGGTCGTCAACTACTTCCAGACCACGGAACGTCGACTCGAGTCCGCCCGGTTCGGGGGGACGGAGCGACAGCTCTCGATCCGCGAGTGGCTGTTCGGCGGGCTGGTTGGCCGGTCCTACGTACCGCTGGTCGACACCGCCGAGATGTCCGCGACTGGCGGCGAGCAGTACCGCATCCTGGTCCCGATCGCGAATCCGCGAACCGAATCGCACCTGGTCGACCTCGCCTGCACGCTCGCGACGGGGAGAGACGACGCCGTCGTCCACGCCGTCCACATCGTCCAGGTGCCAGACCGGATGTCTCGTGGGTACGGCGTCGGTCAGAGCACGCAGATCGTCGCCGAGTCCGACGAACTGCTCGAGACAGCCCGCGAGACGGCGAACGCACACGGCGTCGAGTGTGAGACCTCGACCGTCGTCTCCCACCGATCGTTCGAGGAGATCTTCGACGTCGCCGAACGCAAGCGCGCGGATCTCGTGGTGCTCAGCTGGGACGACGACCGACTGTGGGCTGCCGGGCGAACCGACCGCTCGTTGAGCGACCTGGCCCGCCACCTTCCATCCGACTTCCTCGTGCTCAACGACGGCGAACTCGACGTCTCACGGATCCTCCTGCCGACCGCGTGCGACGGGCACTCGGAGCTGAGCGCCGAAGTCGGACGGGCGCTGCGCTCGAGCGTCGGCTCCGAGATCACGCTCTTGCACGTCGTCGACGACCCCGACGAGCGCGAGGAAGCCGAGGCCGCCCTCGCAGACTGGGCCGACGAGTACGGCTTCGACGACGGCGTCGACCGCGTGGTCGACAGCTCCGGCGACGTCGAGGGTGCGATCGCCCGCGAAGCGGCCGATCACAGCATGATCCTGATCGGGGCGACCGAGCGGGGACTGCTCTCGCGGCTCATGACCGAGTCGTTACACCTCGACGTCGTCAACGAGGTCGACTGCCCGGTGTTGCTCGCCGAGCGCGAGGCGGATCGGAACCTCCGCGAGCGGCTCCTGGGCCGACAGTAGACGACGCGACAAGGCGCGGTCCGCCGACGTCAGGCTGAAATCCGTCGGGTGGCTATGGGCTGGCGATGAACGCCGACGCGGTGCGCGAACGCGCGAGCGACCTTCCGCGAGAGCCCGGCGTCTACCAGTTTCGGGCCGAGGAAACGACACTCTACGTCGGCAAGGCGGTCGACCTCCGCTCGCGGGTGCGCTCGTACGCCGACCCGCGAAGCGCGCGCATTCGACGGATGGTCGAGCGCGCAGACGACCTCGAGATCGCGGTCACAGACACCGAGACGCAGGCGCTGTTGCTCGAGGCGAACCTGATAAAGCGCCACCAGCCCCGCTACAACGTCCGGCTGAAAGACGACAAGTCGTACCCGATGGTCCAGCTCACGGACCACGACGCGCCGCGGATCGAGGTGACCCGCGATCCGGACAGCGAGGGGCGGAGTGCCTCGAACGCGAGCGGTAGAACCGCGACGGTCTACGGCCCGTTCACGGACAAAGGACGGGTCGAGACGGTCGTGAAAGCACTCCGCGAGACCTACGGCGTCCGTGGTTGTTCGGACCACAAGTACGCCGGTCGCGACCGGCCGTGTCTCGACTACGAGATGGGGCTGTGTACCGCGCCCTGTACCGGCGAGATCGACCTCGAGAGCTATCGCGAGGACGTCGAGAGCGTCCGGCGGTTCTTCGAGGGTGAGACGGGCGTCCTCGCGGACCCGCTGCGCCGGGAGATGGAGGCCGCAGCACAGGATCGAAACTTCGAACGCGCCGCGAACCGCCGGGATCGACTCGAGGCCGTCGAGGCCTTCCACGGCGAGGGTGGCGAGGCGGTCCAGTCGCGAAGCGACGAACGGACCGTCGACGTCCTCGGCGTGGCGATCGAAGGCGACGAGGCGACGGTCGCCCGCCTGCGGGCCGAGGACGGCAAACTCGTCGAACGCGACCGCCACGGCCTCGCCGCGCCCGCCGGCGAGAACGAGGGCGTCCCCGCGGTGCTCGCGGCGTTCGTCGTGCAGTACTACGCCGAACGCGACCTGCCCGACGCCCTCTTGCTTCCCGAACGCCACGACGACGAGGAGATCGCGGCCTGGCTCGAGGCCGAAGGCGTCGCCGTCCGGGTACCCGGTGTGGGTCGGGAGGCGAAACTCGTCGACCTCGCGCTGAAGAACGCCCGGCGGAACGTCGGTCGCCGCGACGAGTGTGGCATGCTCGCCGACGCGCTCGGCCTCGAGTCGGCGGCACGAATCGAGGGCTTCGACGTGAGCCACGCCCAGGGGAAATCGGCGGTCGGGAGCGACGTCGCCTTCGTCGACGGCAGCGCGGAAAAAGGCGACTACCGACGGAAGAAACTGACCGACCAGAACGACGACTACGACAACATGCGCGCCCTGCTCGAGTGGCGCGCGCGCCGCGCCGTCGAGGGTCGAGACGACCGGCCCGACCCCGATCTGCTGTTGATCGACGGCGGCGAGGGACAACTCGAGGCGGCCCGGGAGGCCCTCGCGGACGCCGGCTGGGACGTCCCCGCCGTCGCGCTCGCGAAGGCCGAAGAGCGCGTGATCGCCCCCGACCGCGAGTACGCCTGGCCGACCGACGCACCGCACCTGCACCTCCTGCAACGCGTTCGAGACGAAGCTCACCGCTTTGCGGTCCAGTACCACCAGACGGTCCGCGACGAGGTGAAGACGGTCCTAGACGACGTGCCCGGGATCGGACCCGAGACGCGAAAGCGACTGCTCGGCCGCTTCGGCAGCGTCGAGAACGTCCGCGAGGCGAGCCTCGAGGACCTCCAGAGCGTCGCGGGCGTCGGGGAGAAGACGGCTCGAACCGTCAAGGAGCGGCTGTAGCAGAGGTACTCGTCACGGGAGACCGGCAACCGACAGCTATTATCAGACCGCCGACGGTTGGATAGGGCTTTGCTCTTGCAGCACCTCTGTTATTACGTGTCCAACGACGACCCACTCGACGACCTGCTCGACGAACTCGACAGCCACGGCGACCTCGAGACCGCAGAACAGGTCCTGTCGATCCGCACGGAGACGCGGCGATACGGGAAGCCGGTGACGATCGTCGAGGGGTTCGACCTCCCGAAGTCCGAGATCGAGTCGGTCGCCTCGGAGCTGAAATCAGCGATGGGGACCGGCGGAACGGTCGACGAGGGACGGATCGAACTCCAGGGCGACCACCGCGACAGGGTTCCGGACCTGCTGCGCGAGCGCGGATTCGAAGTCAGGGAGTGACCGCCGGCTGACCCGTGTCGGTGTCCTCGCACACCGGACGCGCGCCGGAACCGGCACACAGCCGACGGTTCGACGGTCGGGTCGTCCCCCTCGAGTCGGTACCACACCTTTGTCAATCGGTCCCGTAGCACACAGTATGAGTATCGAGATCCGACCGGCCACCGCAGCCGACCGCGAGGCGATCCGCGAGGTCGCCCGCGAGGCCTGGCACGACACCTACGACGAACTCGACGAGGAGACGATCGACGAGACGGTCGACGAGTGGTACGCCGACGACGAACTCGAGCGTGCCCTCTCGGAACCCGGGACCGCCGTGCTCGTCGCCGAGAGCGACGACGAGGTCGTCGGCTTCACCCACGGCGTCGTCCAGGGAGACGAGGGCGACGTCTTGCGGATGTACGTCCGTCCCGACGACCAGCGAGCGGGGATCGGCACCGCCCTCCACGAGCGCCTGCGCGAGGACCTGGAAGACTTCAACATGGTTCGGATACGAGCGATCGACCTCGCGTCGAACGACGGCGGCCGCGCCTTCTACGAGGAACTGGGATTCGAGGAGAGCGGCGAGGGAACGGTCGAGATCGGCGACGAAGAACGAACGGAGGTGGTGTACACGCTCGAGTTGTAGCGGATCGCGCCGTCGACGGCGTCCCTATGCCTCCCCGTCCCCGTCGGCCCGCGCCTCGCGCCAGTCCTCGAGGTCGTCGTCGTCGGTGTCGTCGATGCGCCGCTCGTAGTAGGCCATCGGGTGGGCGACCCGCTCACAGAGGTCGTCTTTGTTGACGCAGTCGCCGTAGGACTGCATCGTCGCACACGACGGCGGCGAGTACTCCGTCGGCGACGTCTCCCCGCTTATGTGGTCGGTCTGGTAGCGGGTCATCTCCTCGCCGAAGGAGGAGTTGACCCGGTAGAGTTCGACGATCTCGTCCGTGCTCATCCCGATGCTCGTGAGAAACGACGTGATCGCGAATCGGGAGTGGTGGGGCAGGTGTTCGCCCTTCTGGATGTCGTCGAGCAGGGCCTTCATACACGGCGGGAACAGCTCGGGGACGACCGTGTCGATCTCGCGAGTGAGGTCGAGATCCGAGAGGACCTCCCGGACCGCAGCGGCCTCCGACTCGAGTGCGCTCGCGATCGCGTCGGGAACGTCGAACGGCAACCCTTCTTCGACGCGCTCGCGGACGGCCTCCCGGCAGAGCGTCAGCAGTTCGGCCTCCGAGACGGGCACCTCGCCGTCCGCCAGTGCCCGGTTGACGAGTCGCCACTCGTCGCCCCACAGGTCCGCCGCCAGCGGCAGGTACGCACCGACGGCGATCCGGTAGCCCTCGCCCGTCTCGGAGACCGCGTCCTCGAGGTCGAACTCGGCCAGCAGCGTCTCGAGGTCGACGCCGGCGTTCTCGACGCTCTTGAGTTCGGTCGTGTCCTCGAGATCCGTGGTGAATCGATCGTAGGCCGTCTCGGCCTCCGCACGGGCGTACTTGCGGACGAGGACCGGCTGGTCGACGAGCGAGACGAGGACCCGGGCGACGGGATACGAGAGCAGTTCGGTGCGAACGTCCCGTCGTGGCTCGCCCGTCTCCCCCTCCTCGACGGCGGCGACGACCCGTTCGCGGGCGCGGTCGACGACCGCGTCGTCTTGCTCGACGACCGTCGCGAGGTCGACCGCCTCCGTCGCCACCGACTCGCGGGCGGCCTGGAGGAACGGGTATCGGGCGTGCAGTCGCTGCATCGATCCTAGGATTTCGCTCGGACGGGTTAAACGCGATGATTGTCGGTCACGCCGGAAAATAGACGGGATCGACAGCCACGCGGCCGTCGATCGGCAGACGACCGCCAGCCGCGAGCGGTCCCCGCCGCAATGGGCGATTTCAAGAACCTCCGACACGTCAGTCGGGATATGCCACGGGCGACCAGAGACGGCGTGTCGATCTACTACGAGCGCGACGAGACCGACGGCGACCCGGTCGTCTTCGTCCAGGGGCTGGGCTACGGGCGCTGGATGTGGCGCTGGCAGCGCGAGGTCGTCGCCGACGAGTACGACGTCGTCGCACCCGACAACCGGGGAACCGGCCGTTCGGACGACGGCCTGAACGCCGTCGTCCGCAAACTTCCCGGACGGCTCCGCAGGCTCGTCCTCGCCACGCTCGCCGGCTACTCGATCGAGGGACTCGCCGCCGACCTCGAGGCCGTCCTCGCCAACGCCGGCGTCTTCGACGCCCACGTCGTGGGCGCGAGCATGGGCGGGATGATCGCCCAGCAGTACGCCCTCGAGTACGATCGAGCGAAGACGTTGACGCTGTGTTGTACGACCCACGGCGGCCCCGACGCGGTGCCGGTCCCCGACGAGACCCGGGAGCGGATCTTCGACGTTCCAGCGGGGGCGAACGAGCGCGAGACGCTCCGTCACCGGATGCGACCCGCGTTCACCGAGCGGTTCACGAACCGGAACCCGCACCTGATGGACCGGATCATCGAGTGGCGACTCGAGCAGGACGCAGACGATCCGGCTCGGGAGGCACAGGCCGCCGCGGTGGCCGACTTCGACGTCAGCGAGTGGCTTCGGCGCATTCGCGTGCCGACGCTCGTACTCCACGGGACCGACGACCGCGTCGTCCCCGTCGAGAACGGACGATCGCTCCACGAGAAACTTCCGGACAGCCGCCTCGAGACGTTCGCGGGTGGGTCGCACCTGTTCTTCGTCGAGCAGGCAGACCGGGTCAACGAGACGTTCCTCGAGTTTCTCGACGAACACGCGTGACTCGCGGGTGAGCGCAGCCGATGTCGACGCCCAGGGCGGGAACGGCGACGGTCGGCCGTCCGCGGCGAGCGGTCGCGACGGTCGTGCTCGTCGTCTTCGTCGACCTGCTGGGCTTTGGCGTCATCATCCCGATCCTGCCCTACTACGTACGGAGTTTCGGCGTCAGCGACGTCTACATCGGGTTGCTCGCGGCGTCGTACTCGCTCATGCAGTTCGTCTTCGCGCCGCTGCTCGGCCGCCTGTCGGACCGTCACGGCCGACGGCCGGTGATCATGCTGTCGCTCGCGGGCAGCGCCGTCGCGTGGACGGTCTTCGGCCTGGCGAGTGCGGTCTGGATGCTGTTCGTCTCGCGACTGCTCGCGGGGGCGATGGGCGGCAATCTCGCCGCCGCACAGGCGTACGTCGCGGACGTCACGCCGGAAGCACGCCGCGCGGAGTCACTCGGCCTCGTCGGCGCGGCCTTCGGTCTGGGGTTCGTCTTCGGGCCCGCGATCGGCGGTTTCTTCGCCAGCGATACCGTCGTCGCGACCGCCGACGGTCTGTTGCCCGGCGTCGTCCCGGCGACGCGGTTCTCGATACCGAGTTTCGCCGCCGCCGCGCTCTCGCTTTGCAGTTTCGGGCTCGCAGCGACGTTCCTCGAGGAACCCGACCGGGTCCGGTCGCGAGGGCCGCGCGAGACGGTCGTCGGCCAGTTCGCGACCGCGCTGGGCGACGACCGACTCCGGGGACTCGTCGTCGCCTTCTTCCTGCTCTCGCTCGCGTTCTCCGGCGTCCAGGTGATGTTCATCCCCTTCGTCGCCGACGCCTACGGCTACGACGCGAGCCAGGCGGCGTTGCTCCTGACGTACGTCGGCGTCTGGGGCGTCTTCGTCCAGGGCGTGCTCGTCGGCAGGCTCACGCGGCGCGTGCCGATTCCGTGGATCGCCCTCGGGGGAAGCGTCGTCCTCACCGCGGCGCTCGCGCTGTTGCCGTTCTCGCCGCTCGTCGGTGACCTTCTCCCGATCGGAACCGTCTCGTTTCTGACGCCGCCGCTTCTCGTCTTGTTGCTCGCGCTTCCGCTGCTCTCGCTCGGCAACGGCCTGTTGAGCGTCGGCCTCACGACGCTCGTCTCGACGGCGGCCAGCGCGGAGACCCAGGGACGGGCGTTCGGCGTCACCCAGGGTGCGGGCAGCCTCGGTCGCACCGTCGGTCCGCCGATCATGGCGGCGCTGTACGCGGCGGCCGTCTACTGGTCGCCGTTCGTCGTCGGCGCGCTGTTGATCCTGCCCGTCTTCGCGATTCTCGTCGGAATGGTCCGCCGTGCCGCCGTCGCGACGGTCTCGAGTCGGTAGCCGGAACGGGGAACGGAGAGTTCGAAACGAACGCGACGGCAGAACGTCGAAAAGAGAGGGTCGTCCGACCGACTCGAGCGATCAGTCGCTCTGGATCCGCGGGGCGAGCATGTACGTGACCTGGCCCTGGCCCTCGGCGAAGCCGAAGTGCATCTTGATCGGGAACTCCTCGCCGAGTTCGAGCGTGACCTCGGTATCCGAGGGGATGGCCTTGTTCATGTCCTTCAGGTAGTCGAGGCTGAAAAGCGAGTGAGCGGGACCGACCTGCAGCGAGATCAGGTCCGCCTCGGTGAGTTCGAGGTGGACGTCGTCGGTGTCGCCTTCCGCGTCGACGTAGAAGTACTCCTCGGCGTCGTCGACGCCGAGGGCGATGTGGTCGGAGACCATGTCGGCGGCCTTCACCGATCGGTTGACGTCCTTGCCCTCGAGGACGACCTCCGCGGGCAGGTCGAGGTCGGGAATGTCGGGTTCCTGGCGGATCGAGTCCGGATCGATGAGCGCGAGCGTGTACTCGAGACCGTCGATCTGGATCTGGAGCTTGCGGGTCTCTTCGTCGAGTTCGAGCTGGATGAGCTGGCCCGATTCCGCCATGCCGGCGATGTCCTCGAGTCGGGAGAGGTCGACGCCGATGAGCCCGCCGTCGGCCTCGTAGGATTCGAAGGCAGCCGCGTCGAGCGAGAGGTCGACCATCCCGACGTTGGCGGGGTCGACGGCGCGAATGGCGAGGCCCTCTTCCTCGAGGTGGATCTTGCACTCGTCGACCAGCACGCTGACGGAATCGAGCGCACTGGAGAGCGTTTCCGCGCTCACGATGGCCTTGAACATATGGATCGGGATACGAACGGTCGGCATAAAAAGCCACCCTTTACGGAGAGTCATGAGAAGACACCGCTCTCGAGGTCGCCCGGTCTGCGCTGGCGGTCGACGAACGACACGCGTATCCGACTCGACCGGCTACTCGAGACACCGAATGAGCCGAAAGGACCACTACTACAACAAGGCCAAACAGGAGGGGTACCGCTCCCGGGCGGCCTACAAACTGAAGCAACTCGACGACCTCGAGAACGTCATCTCTCGAGGCGACACCGTCGTCGACCTCGGGGCCGCCCCCGGCGGATGGCTCCAGGTCGCCGCCGAGAAGGTCGGCCCGCAGGGGAAAGTGATCGGCGTCGACCTCCAGCGGATCAAGCCACTGCCCGAGCACGACGACCGGGTCGAGACGGTCCGCGGCGACATGACCCAGGAACGGACCAGGGATCGCGTCGTCGACGCCGCGGGCGGCGAGGTCGACTGCGTCGTCTCGGACATGGCCCCGAACATGTCCGGCGAGTACTCCCTCGACCAGGCCCGGTCGCTGCACCTCGCCCGCCAGGCCTTCGAGACCGCACTCGAGTTACTCGACAGCGACGGCGACTTCGTCGTGAAGGTCTTCGAGGGGCCAGACGTCGACGACTTCCGGGCGGACGTCGAAGAGGAGTTCCAGTACGTCCGCGCGACCAGTCCGAAAGCCTCGCGCCAGGAGTCGTCCGAAATCTACCTCATCGGCAAGGGCCGACTCACCGCGCCCGTCCAGGAGGGCGACGAACTCGAGGTCGAGATCGTCGACGTCGGGAGCGAAGGCGACGGCATCGCCTCGGTCGACGGCTTCCGGCTGTTCGTGCCCGCGACCGAGGAAGGCGACGTCGTGACCGTCCGCGTCGAGGACGTCAAGCCGAACTTCGGGTTCGCCCAGCGGCTCGACCGATCGTAGACGCTTCTGCCGGACGGCAATCTGATTCTGCCGGAGGCTCACTCCTCCTCCTCGTCGAGGCGACCGTGACGGTCGTCGATCTCGTCTAACACGTCGAGCGTCTTTCTGATCGAGGCGCGGATCGCGTCACTTCTGTTGACGAACTTGCCGTCGTCACCGACGTGGTCGTCCAGGTCGTCGAGCAGTTCCTGTGGGATTTCGACGCTAATCTTTGGCATGGTCGGTTCGTTCGCATGCAGCGTCGTTAAGGCGTCGGTCCATCCCACGTCGAGACGCCACGATCGAGCGACGGAGGCGACCGTCCTCGCGACTCGAGTCTCGAAGCCTCGTAACGATCGCTGTGAGTCTGTACTACCGCAACCGCGACCCGTCGTGCGGTTGCGTCGGTACCCAGTCACAGCCGTCGTTATCACTCCGCGACGGATCCTGCGTCCGGGTCGGGCTCGGCGCTGCTGCCGCCACCGCCGCTGAACAGCCGACCGCCGCCGGTGAGCACGTAGAGGACGGCGAGTCCGATAAGGTACGCGACGGCGATCGGGAGCGCGAAGACGAGCATCGTCAGGACGCCTTTCGGGGTGGCGAACGCCGCGACGACGAAGATGGTGAGGACGACGGGCCGCCACCGCTCGAGCATCGACCGGTAGGAGACGATGCCGCCGACGTGGAACAGCGCCATCGTGACGACGATGTTCATGAGGAAGCCGATGCCGACGGTGGTGAAGATCACGAGCCAGAAGAAGCTCTTGATCTGGTAGGAGACGACCATCCCGTTGCTGATCGCGTCGGAGACCAGATACGAGATGACCGCCGGTGCGATCCAGAAGAAGCCGAGGTACGTGCCGACGGCGAAGCCGGCGAGCAACGAGCCACCCCAGACGACGAACGTGCGGCGGTCGCCGTAGACGAGTCCGCGCTCTTTGGCGGCGGGCCAGGCGTAGTACAGCACCATCGGTAACACTGCGACGACGGCGGCGAGCGTGCTCACCTTCACCTCGAAGATCAGCACCTCGACCGGGTGGAGCGCGATCACGATGTCGAGCTGGTCGATGAGCTGGTCGAGGGTCATCTCCGCGGGATCGATGTCGTTGCGGACGGCCACCTCGTCGAGGACGCTGTCGGGGACCCGGTCGAGGAACAATCTGAGAATCGATCCCAGTCCGCCGGAGTACAGCCAGAAGAACGTCCCTCCCATGACGACCATGAACAGGCCCACGAGGCGGAACATCTTCGACGTGAGACTGTTGAAGATGAACGCGAGGTCGTAGGCGTAGCCGCCGATGTCCTCCTCGGTCGTCTCGTCTTCGGTGAACGGGTCGATCATCCCGGCGGCGGTACTCGAGAGCAGGCTCCCCTCCTCTTCGTCCGCCGCCTCGGCCGGTGTGGAACCGCCCGCGGGGGCCGTTTCACCGTCCTCGTCGCGGTCGGTCTGACCCTGGAGCGTGTCGAACCGGTCGAGGATCGCCTGGGCTTTCTCCCGGTCGTCGTCGTACATCGCCTGCCGGGCGTGTTCTAGGGCCTGCTCTTCGCTCATCTCGAGGAAGACCTGCGGCGGGGCGGCCCGGATGCCGTCGGCGTCGAGGACGTCGAGGTCGATCTCGGCCGGATCGCCGGTCCGAATCGCGGCCTCGCGGGGATAGACCGGCTGCTGGAGGACCCGGACGGTGTAGACGAGCAAGACGAGAAAGCCCACGCCAAGCGCGAAGAGGAGGCCGGCCGCGAGGTCACCGAGCAGCCCGTACTGGGCGGAGAGCGCCTCGAAGGTCGTCGGACCGCCAGGCCGGAGGAACTCGGGAAGGACGGGGTAGAGTTCGTCCTCGAGGAGGTCGAAGCCGCCCTGGTTGACGAAGACCGACGCGGCGGCGAACGTGACGCCGACGGCGGCGGCGAACTGGAGGATGCGCCGTTTCACGAACGCGGTTCCCCGGCCGGCAGACTGGGCGGCACCGCGACGGCGCATATCGGTGACCAGTTTCGCGAGGCCGAGACTGAAGACGTAGAGGATGGCCATCGGCATCGCCCACATGACCTGCGTGAACGGATCCGGTGGGGAAAACAGCGCGCCGAAGATGGCGATGGCGACGAACGCGTGGCGCCACTTGTCACGGAACATCTCGTAGGGGACGATCTCGGTGTACGAGAGCGCACCCATGAAAAGCGGCAGCTGGGCGGCAAGGCCGAAGGAGATCGTAAGGAGAGCGATAAATTCGGTAAACTCCGTAATACCGTAGCTGGGCTTGACGCCGGCACTGACGGCGTTACCTGCGAGGAAGTCGAACGCGTACGGGAAGAAGACCACGTAGGCGTAGATGACGCCGCTCCAGAACAGCGTAAACGAGGTCAGGACGAATCCGATCGTGTACCGTCTCGAGATCGGCACGACGCTCTCGACGCCGCGACGGCGAAGCGCATCCCGGGAGTAGTACAGTAGTACGGGAATCGCGACGACGATACCGAAGAAGAGTCCGATCTTCGCCTGTAAGAGGATCACCTCGAACGGGGTTCGAGTGATGACGTCGGTCGAGTCGGCGACCTGTGCGGACATCTCGGCTTTCGCCGTCGACTCGAGAAACTGCCAGATCCAGTACCGCAGGAGGTAAAACGAGGCGATAAAGCCCGCGACGAAGACGATGAACACCTTCTGGAGGTGTTGCTGTGCGCTCGAGAGTATCGCTCCGAGCGTCTCCCGGCCGCTGTTTATCGTCCGGGCGGTATCCTCGTCGATGCTCATTGAGTGTCCGTGGATAGCTTACATCCAGTTATCAACCTTTCGAGTAGATATCGCAGCCGGATTCACGTCGTCGCCGTGGCGCTCCAGAAGTGGTCACAAGAAAAAGGCCTATAACCGACGGCCTATCTATCTCTCGATAGATGACGGACGAGTCGGACGACCCGGGCGTCGACGAACCCGAGGAGCAACGGGAGTCGACCGAACGGAGGTCACGCGACGACTCGACCGACGAATCCGTCGACGAGGAGCCTGTCGCTCGCGAATCGGGGGACAGTCACTCGAGCGACGAGCGGGACGGAGACGCCGACGGACGCGACGAAGACGGGGACGCGGAGCCGTCCGACCACGAGCCGTCGGCAGGAGCGGCTGGCGAGCGCCGCGAGGCGAAGACGGACGGCGAGGGTATCGTCGACGACGTGCCGGAACGGGACCGAAACGAACCCGCCTATCCGGATCCCGACGACGACATCGGTGGCATCGAAGCCCCGCCGGACGACGAGGAGATGCCGCTGGCGGATCACATCGAGGAGATGATCCTGCGCCTCGCCGTCGTCCTCCTGGTCGGTTCGGCCGCGACCGCGATCGGCCTGCTGTGGGCGTCGGACGCGATCGAGTACATCTGGCTGAACGTCTTCCCAGGCCCGAGCGGCGAGGTGCCGCCGCCACACGTCTACCAGCCGCTCGAGCTGTGGCTGACCCGGATCAAGGTCGCCTCGCTGCTGGGGATCATGGCCGCCTTGCCGATGTTCGTCTACCAGACGTACCTGTTCATGCGACCCGGGCTGTACCCACACGAACGCAGGTACTACCTCGCGGCCGTCCCGACGAGCGTCGTGCTGGCGGCGATCGGGATGCTGTTCTCGTTTTTCCTCGTCCTGCCGGTTCTGTTCCGGTACTTCACGTACTACGCCGGCGAGGGTGCCGGCGACGCCTACAGCGTCGGGATCGCCTACGCGCTCGGCGAGACGTTCAACCTGATCATCACGCTCACCGGCTTCCTCGCGGTCGTCTTCCAGATCCCGCTGTTTATCATGCTCGCGATCATGATGGGCGTGACGACCCGCCGGTGGCTCGCCGAGAAGCGACTCTACTTCTGGGCGGCCTTCGCCGGACTATCGTTCATGTTCACCGTGGACCCGACGATGATGGCACCGGTGCTCGTCGCCGTCGCCATGATCTTGCTGTTCGAGGGGACGCTGTTCCTCCTGAAGTGGACCGGCCACGACTGATAACGACCGCTCCGAGTCGTTACCGCCGCAACCGCTGGACGTGCCGTGGTTTCCGGGAATGTATCACAGCAGGCGTTATCGGTCGGTGACGACGCCGTCGTGTGCGGCCGACGGGGCGACGCGTTCCGCGGCGTACTCGACGGCCGCTTCGGTGTTCGCGGGCCCCTCGTAGCGACCGTCGAACACCGACATGAACTGCCGGGCGAGGCGCTCACAACTCTCGCAGGTCGTGACGGTTCTGAGGACGGTTCGCTCCTCGAGTTCGAGGCCGGGGTAGATCGTCACGGAGAGTTCGTACCCCGGTCGTCCGGTCGTCTCGAGCGTCGCCGGAGCGACGCGAAGCGACACGTCGCCGGTGTCGTGGACGTACCGCAGGAATCGCCGGGGAGTGGCGTTCGGCGTCGGACGGGAGGCGTCCGCTCGATCACGAGACCACGCTGCTGGGAGGTCGTCAGTCATCGACATCGAGTACCACGAGATAGTATAGAAATGGGCGCTATTTCGTCAATATTGTCCACACTATCCCAATATTCTAGGATGAGTAGATTATTATTCTCTATTTCCCTGGTGTTTTGTATAATAATTTCCGGAGCGAGCGGAGCGAACTGGACGGGCGTCAGGCGTCGTCGGCCGTCGGGTACGTCGCCTCGAAGACGTTCTCGACGACCGGCGACTCGTCGGGGCTGACGCTGCCGGTGCGGTAGCCGTGGAGGTCGAGCGTGACGTGGTCGAAGCCGAGATCGTCGAGCGCGTCCCGGACCGTCTCGACGAACTCCACCTCGAGTGCGCGCTCGAGTTCGTCGGGTGCGACCTCGATGCGCGCGAGGCCGTCGTGGTCTCGCACGCGGAACTGCTCGAACCCCCACTGTCGGAGCAGGTTCTCGGCGCGTTCGACGCGAGTGAGTCGCTCCTCGGTCACCTCGAGTCCCGTCGGAATGCGCGAGGAGAGGCAGGCCATCGAGGGTTTGTCCGCGACCGAGAGGTCGTAGCGGTCTGCGATCTCGCGCACCTCGTCTTTCGTGATCCCGTGGTCGAGAAGCGGCGAGTAGACCTCGAGTTCCGCGACCGCCTGGAGGCCGGGTCGGTGTCCCTCGCCCGGGTCGTCGGCGTTGGTGCCGTCACAGACCGTCTCGATTCCGAGATCGCGGGCGGCCTCGAACATCCGCCCAAGTCGCATCGTCCGGCAGTGGTAACACCGATCGTCGTCGTTCTCGACGAACGCGGGGCTGTCGAGTTCGGAGAACTCGACGACCTCGTGGCGAACGCCGATCTCTGCGGCCACCCGTCGCGCGTCCTCGAGTTCGGCCGCGGGCAGCGTCTCGCTTTTCGCGGTGCAGGCGACGGCGTCGTCGCCGAGGGCGTCCGCCGCGAGTGCGGCGACGACGCTCGAGTCGACGCCGCCTGAGAAGGCGACGAGCACGCCGTCGTGACTCGCGAGGTCGGCCCGGGCTGCCTCGAGTTTCTCCTCGACCGTGGTCATGGACCCGTGTTCGAAGTGAACGGGCAAAAGTACGTTGTCGTCGGCCGTGACGACGACTGATACTACCGGACGACAGACGGCCCGCCGGTCGGTGGGTTACAGCGGAGGCAGGGAGAAAGCCCACGGCTTTAGCCCTGTCTCTTACCCATACGTCGGAGTCTCGCGAAAGTGGTGTTTCGGAAGCTCTCGAGGCGGGCGAGCACGAGCTGAGACCCACAGGAAGAGAGACGAGATCGACGCTCGGTACGGAGCGTAGTACTCGAGTCGACTGCGTTCGGATCCACAATTATGAATTTCACCCGGCGAAAGGCGCTGAATACTGGTATCTCGATCGCCACTCTCCGATGGATCGCCCGCGACTGGTGGCGCAACTTGTGGGTAAGAGACAGGACTTCAGTCGTGGGAGAAGTCAGTCGAGCAAGCCCAGGTCGCTCGCGACCAGATCGGCCACGCGGTCTGCGACGTCGGGGTCGACTTTGGCGACCGCCTCTCCGTCGTGGAGGCGCTCGTTGTGGTTCTCGAGTCGGTCGGCGACGTCCGAGAGCGGGATCCGCGCCGTCGTCTCACACGCCGGACAGACGATCGGGACGCGCGGGCTCTCGTCGGCGTCGTCACTTTGTGTCGTCATTTCCAGAGTCTCTCGCAGCGACCGTCAAAAACGTCCCGTTCGCTTCGAGGACCTGCAGACGGAGCGCAGTCGATCAGCGAGCGCTTCGGAGCAGTTTGACGACGCCCTGTGCAGCCATGCCGAGCACCGCCCACTTCCAGGCGAGGACGGCGACGCCAAGCAGTGCGACCGCCCTGGCGTTGTGCCCGCGATCGAGCGCCCGCTTTGCCTCCACGACGACCGACGCCACCGTCAGCGAGCGCGTCGCCTTCGAGCCGAGAAACCGTTTGAGTACCATATCCGTCCTAGGACGGCCGACGGGATAACGACCGCGCTGGAGCAAGCAAGTTGCACTCGACGAGAGCGGGCCGTCGGCGACGACTACGTCGTCACGAGCAGCGAGCGATCGATCCGCGCCAGCGTCCGATCGATCAGCCGGCCGACGTCTGCAATCACCGAGAGCAGCGGGTACGTACTCGGGCACTCGTCGTAGAGGTACAGTCCGAAATCCTCGAGGTCGATCAGTCCAGTTTGCCGCCTGCGACGGAGGACGTCCTGACGTCGTGCGGCGAGGTCGTCACACTGCGTTCGAAGCCGCTGGAGCCGCTCTCGCGTCAGGCGGAGGGCGTTGAACTCCAGGTGATCGAGTGGCTGGTCCAGAAGCGACGCCAGTTCGTCGAGCAGTTCCGAGAGGTCTCGCTTGGCCCGTTCCAGCGTGTCGGCCTCGTCGTCGAGCAGTTCGATCACGGATTCCCGGACGCCGACGGCCTGGCGAGCAGCGTCGACGAGCGATCGTTTGAGCGACGGGTGTAACTGCGATCCCTTCGTGACCGCCGCCGCGAGTTCCTCGCCGAGTTCGCCGGCCAGGTGTTCGGCGTAGGCCTCGTCGTACTCCTCGTGGTAGTGTGGGACGCACATCACCGTCTCGGTGTAGGCGTCGCGGACGCGTTCGAGTCCGGTCCGGCGTCGAGGCGCGAGCGGTGCCGGACCGGCAGGTCCGGATCGAGACTGGTTCGGCTCGAGCGCCCGGACTCGCCCGAGGAACTGCTCGAACGCGTGTCGCTCGTCCTCGAGTTGCCGACGCTCTCGCCGAAGCGCCTGCTGTGCCGCCTGGAGGGTGTCGGTAGAGACGACGGATGACACGACAGTATCACCACGCCGTGCAGCCGTCTTAAAATTATTCGTTTTCTTATATATTGTGGTACGTGGGGGTCTGACGGCGACGTGTGACTATATAGGCGGCTCCGTCCCTGGTCCGACCACGCCGAGGCCGCCGTCACGTCACGTTGGCTGGCCGGCCCATCGTATACAGAAACAGCGGCGTCCGAGCGAACGCATCGCGGTCGGATCGGGACGACGGTCGCGACGCCGACGTCCGGTCTACCTGTGATGCGAAAAAGTCCGTGACGGCGTCGTCGTAGAACGTCAGTCCCGTCCCACCGAGCGTCCGGTGAGCGTAGGTCGCGAGGTAGAGCCGTCCCGCCGTCAGCGCCGCCTCGAGCTGGGCGACCCGGTAGCCGCGGTCGCCGAGGGCGTCGACGACCGACTCGAGGTCGGTCAGGAAGTAGACGCAGACGGCCGCGTCGGCACCGAGGCGCTGGTCGAGCGCGAGGTGGCCCGCCTCCTGGCGAAACTCGCCCCGAGCCAGGAGCTCGAGTTCGCCCCCGGCAGGGTGGTACCGGTAGGCCCCCGACTCGAGGCCCGAGACGGCGTTGACGACGAGGTAGGGTTCGGCGAACGAGAGCGGCGGGTCGTCCTCGCGCCTGACGTCCATCGGAACGCCGCGGACGGCCCGATCGAGCACAGTCGACAGTTTGCGGAAACTGATCGGCTCGTGCCGGTACTCGCGACAGGAGCCGCGACGGCGGATCGTCGCGTGGAGCGGCCGACTCGAGGCCGTCTCGTGGTCGACCGGGTCGAGGGGAATCCGCTCGCCGTCGTCTCCCCTGCGAGTCCCGATCGGCTCCGACGGCCGGTCGGTTCGCCACCGGTCCGCCGACCGTCCGTCCGCGAGCACGCTCGCCGACCACGCCTCGAAGATCAGCGGGAACGTCTTCTCGTTCGGCGAGAGGGGTGCCGTTCGCGGATCGATCGGCGCGACCGACGGCGGGTCGGGCACGCCGCTCCCGGTCCCGATCGCGACGAGCTCGAGGGGTGCTTCCCGTTCGGGGTCGATCCCCAGCAGGTCGACGACGGGAGCGTCGGCGAAGCCGGTCACGACCTCGGCGCGCAGGTCGAGCGCGTGAGCGACGGCGAGCAGGTTCGCCAGGATCGTCCCGGAGTCCCAGAAGGCGTGGCGATAGGTTCGCTCCCGGTACTTCCAGGCGTTTCGCCACCACGTCGAGGTCGCGACGATCGACAGCGGGGCCGTGGCGACGCCGTCGTGTGTGCTCGCGTCGGCGAGCACGCCGCGGTAGTCGCCTTCCCGGAGCACGTCGAGCGAGAGGGTACGGGGATCGAAGTGGTAGACGCCGGCCTCGAGGTCGACGCCCTCGGCGACCGTCTCGTCCTCCACGTCGCCACAGACGACGTAGAGGTCGACGTGGTAGAGCGCGCCCGTCGCCGATGCGGCGCGGAACAGGCGAGTGCCGCCGCGGACGTCGATCCGCTTCGTGATCCCGGCCGCGTAGTAACAGAGGGTCGCGAGCGTCTCGCGATCGGGGGCGACCGTCGGATCGCCGTCGGGGGTCGGTTCGGCGACCGCAGTCAGCGCAGGCTGCTGGGGCGGTCGAACCGATTCGGACAGCGAGCGCGCCGGGAGCGCTTCGTAGACCTTGTACGGCGTCGGCTCGTTGTCGAAGTCCAGTCGGTGCCCGCTCGTGTGCACGCTCTGGGGGGAGTGTTTCGTCCGCTCGTGGTACTCGAGCGCGCCGACCTCTGGTGGGGTCATAGCCCGGCCTACGACGGCGATCCCGAAAAAAGCGGAGTCAACGATCGTGGAGGTCGTCGTGGAGGACGATCTCCGACCCGGCGTCGACGCCCGTTCGATTGGCGAATCCCCGCTCGAGTTCGACGACGTACTGAGCGGGCCCGTCGCTCTCGTAGCGCTCGAGGTCCGCCGTCGAGGTATTGGGTTCTGGCTCCGCGTGTTCGACGTTCAGTACCGTCCCGTCGGGTGCGACGAAGATCATGTCGAGCGGGACGTACGTGTTTTTCATCCAGAACGACCGGTCGTCGGCGTCGTCGTAGACGAACACCATGCCGTGGTCGTCCGGCAACGACTGGCGGTACATCAGTCCCCGTTCGCGCTCCTCGCTCGTGTCGGCGACCTCGAGGGAGACGGTGGCGTTGCCCTCGTCGGTGACGAACGTGGCGGTGACGTTCTCGTCGGTCGGGTCGGCGGCGTCTGCCGATGGCGTCGCGTTCTCGTCGCCGAAGATCGGCTGACTACACCCGGCGAGCGCGACGGCGAGCGCGAGTGCGACGATCACGAGTGAGGGCGGTCGCATCCGACGACGAGTACGGTCTTCGGCGTCAAAAACCCCTCCGTGGCGATTCGCCCGCGAGTCGAGCGTTCGGGTTCGGGCGGGAGTTTTTTCTCGTCTCGGTGGAATACGCCGGTCGATGGACCTCGAGTCGATTCCGGGCGTCGGCGAGAAGACCGCGAGCGCGCTCGCCGAACTCGACGAGCCAGAGCGTGCGCTACGGACCGGCGACGTGGCCGCGCTCGCGCAGGCACCGGGTATCACGCAGGGACGCGCCGCGCGCATCGCCCGCGGGGCGATCCGCCGCGAACACGACGACCCCGGCGGGTTCCTCGCGACCGACCGTGCACGCGAGATCTACCGGACCCTCCTCTCGTCGCTCCAGGACCGAACCGTCACCGACTACGCCGCCCAGCGACTGGAGACCATCTATCCCAGTTGCAGACGCTCGCGCATCGAGGAGGTTCAGGCGTTCGCTCGCGAGGCCGTGACCCGCGACCCCGACCCCGAGGTACTCGAGGCCCTCGCCGACGTCCGGCCGCTCGACGACGCGGGCGACGTCCGGGTCCGCGACCGGTGTCTGGCGACGACCGACGCCGAACGGTACAGCGAGGCCCGCGAGGCGATCCCGGAACTTTCGGTCGAGGTGGTCGAGGACGCGCGCGATCTGGCCGA
The DNA here is from genome assembly GCF_023008585.1 of Natribaculum breve. Classification (GTDB taxonomy): domain Archaea; phylum Halobacteriota; class Halobacteria; order Halobacteriales; family Natrialbaceae; genus Natribaculum; species Natribaculum breve. Next base: position 1,976,274 of record NZ_CP095390.1, read on the forward strand.
ACTCGCGCGAGGCTACGCGACCGTGATCGCACTCGACGAGTCGTTCGCCGGCGTCGACGTCGAGGGCGACGTGCAGGTGCGCCCCGACGCCCTCGAGAACCCCGCCGCGGTCGTCCCCGAGCGGGCGCTCGCCTTCTTCGCGCGCAATCGCGACACCTTGCGAGCCGCGATCGCGGTCCACCGCAGGGCGGGACTCGAACCCGACTGCGACCTCGACGCGCTCGAGGACGGCCTCGAGCGACTCGCCGCGGACGGCACCGTCGCCGGCGACGACGAACTCGATCGGTTGACCGTCGCCGTCGACGACCTCGACGCGGCCGCCGGCGCGGCCGAGAGCGTCGCGAACGACCGTCTCCGCGAAGCCATCCGTGAACAGGACGTCACCATCGAGGGGGCGGACCTCCTCTCGCTGGTCGAACGCGGGGCGGGCGTCGACTCGCTGCTCTCGCGGGAACTCGCCGACGAGTACGCCACGGCGGTCGAGAGCGCACGCGACCACCTCGTCGACGCGCTCGAGCTCGACCCCGGCGAGGCGGAGATCGCCCGGCGGGCGTTCGGCGACGAACCGGCGTTTCCCGTCGAGCGCGACGAGAACGTTATCTCGCGGCTGCGCGAGGAGTTGACGGCGGCGAAAGAGCGCCGGGCCGCCAGACTCAAGCGCGAACTGGCCGGCGACCTCGCGGCACAGCGAGAGGGAGCGACGCGACTCGTCAGAGACGCCCTCGAACTCGACGTCGAGTACGCGATCGCACGGTTCGCCCGGGACTTCGAGTGCACGATGCCGACGTTCGTCGACGCGGACGCCGAGGTCGGGTTCGCGATCGACGGCGGTCGCTCGCCGCTGCTCGACGAACCGCTCGAGGCGATCGATCCGGTCGACTACGCGGTCTCGGGCGTCGCCCTGCTCTCTGGCGTCAACAGCGGCGGGAAGACCTCGACGCTCGACCTCGTGGCGAGCGTCGTCGTCCTGGCCCACATGGGGTTGCCGGTCCCCGCGGAGGACGTCAGGCTGCGACGGTTCGACGACCTCCATTACCACGCCAAGAGCCAGGGGACCCTCGACGCGGGCGCGTTCGAGTCGACCGTCCGGGAGTTCGCCGACCTCGCCGACGGCGGCGACGGCAGCCTCGTGCTGGTCGACGAACTCGAGAGCATCACCGAACCGGGGGCGTCGGCGAAGATCATCGCCGGCATCCTCGAGGCGCTCGAGGAGAAGGGCGCGACGGCGGTGTTCGTCTCGCACCTGGCCGGCGAGATCCGCGAGATGGCCGACTTCGACGTGACCGTCGACGGAATCGAAGCCGTCGGACTCGTCGACGGCGAACTCGAGGTGAACCGCTCGCCGGTCAAAGACCACCTCGCACGATCGACGCCGGAGTTGATCGTCGAGAAACTGGCGGGAGAACGCGACAGCGAATTCTACGGGAGACTACTGGAAAAGTTCGAGTAGGCGATCGACGCGGAGACGTCACAGTTACCCGGACAGCCGCTGGACGAGACCGGCGTCTCTCACCGCTCTATCTGGTGGTTCTTCTCGTCACCGCCGCGACCCGTCGCTCGCTTCGACGGAGAGCGAGTTCAGCGCCCAGTTTCAGCCAGCACAACGATCAAACGAGACGTTAACGGCCAGATAAGTATGTCCGCTCGAGGTCGACGACCCGTAGCAGGTCGATGGGATTCGTCGCAGAAGTACAACTCGTCTCCGAAGACCTCGCGCTAGTGCCGACGATCGAGGCCGGGCCGGACGTGACGATCAGGTACGAGTACGAGACAGACGGTGGCGAGCGGTTGCTCTTCGTCTCCGTGTTCGGTGACGAGTGGTCGGCCGTCGAGTCGGCGATGGCGGCAGATCACACGGTTTCCGATCCGACGCGCGTCGCGACCTTCGCCAACCGGGTCGTCTATCGGGTGGTAGTCGACACCGACCTCGAACTCGTTCCGCAGTGTTGCAGCGAGCGGGGGCTGTTCGTCCTCGAGCGTACGAGCGACGGTCGCGGGTGGCTCGCCCGGATACACGTGCCGACCCGTGACGTCCTCTCTTCGTTCCGGACGTACTGTCGCGAACACGGAATCTCGTTTCGCGTCACGCAGCTGCGCGAGTCGACGGCGACCGACGACGACACGTACATCTTGACCGAACGCCAGCGCAAGATCCTCTCGATGGCGTACTACGCCGGCTACTACGACATCCCGAGACGCGTCTCACAGGGCGACCTGGCGGAGCAACTCGACGTGTCGACGTCCGCCGTCTCCCAGCGACTCAGGCGTGCCGTCTCGAGTCTGATCGCGACCACGCTCGAGCACGACCACACCCGCTCGGATTCCGACTGATTCTCCGAGGACGGCATCGCGACAGTTTTCGTTCATCTATCGTTTCGTGCGCGATCGAAATACTATCAGTTATTAGATATTATTCGGACGTTCTAAGTATATTTGTATTCTATCCGATACAGTTTCAGACGACTGCCCACCGTCACGTGTGAGTCGATATTCACGATACGATGGCGAGTTATTTCGATATTGATCACTCGCTCGATCGTCCCAGAGAAACAACTATCAAAAGTTCGTTAATTCGTTCACTTTTAAAGACTGGATATCCGAATCCATAGATATTGAACCCAGAGGTGACTTTACTGAAAGTGACTCTCTATGGGGAAACAACGAGACGTACCGACGTCGAACGCGGGTGATCGGCCCGCGCACTTCGAGCGCTGTCGTGGACGAACACAGGGGGACGATGCTGATATCGGTGTGTCCTCGCGGCGAACGTTCTTGCAGACCGCGGCCGTCGCGGGTGCGGCCGGAGTGGCTCTCACGTCGACGGCGAGTGGTGCGTCGGGGCCGTACTCGGAGTACGACGACGAATACGAGAACGTCGTCGACGTCGTCGAGGCCGGGGCCGACGACACCGGCGGCGAATCGATCACGCCGATCCTCGAGCGGTATCGCGCCGACGACACGCTGTTCGTATTCCCGGAGGGGCGATACTACATGGACGAACAGTTCCGGTTTACCGGTTTCGAGAACGTCGGCATCGTCGGCAATGGGGCGACGCTGGTTCCTGCGAACTACTACGACTTCGACGGCCCCCAGTACCGGCTGTTCCGTCTCGGCGTCTCCTACAGCCCCGGCCGGCGTCTCCGGTTCGAGGGATTCGACGTCGACCAGACGGCCTCGAACACGGGCATTCGCGTGATCGAGGCGTACGCCTCCCGGCGACTCGAGGTTCGCGACGTGAACATCTACGGCCAGCACGACAGCGGCACCTGGGGACCGGGGATGTTCAACGTCACCGACCCCGACGGCCAGGGCATCGTCGAACGATTTCGCGCACCGGACGGTGGCGAGTGGGTGGACAACACGCCGAGCGCCGGCGACCGCTGGCGAGGGCCGATCGGAATCGAGGCGAATCAGAACCGGGGCCGACTCACGTTTCACCACTGCGTGCTCGGTGCGTTCCCGAACAACGGCCTGTACGCGGCACACGGCGACGGGACGATCGTCGTCCACGGCGGCCTGTACGAGAACAGCAACGGCGCGAACGTCCGCGTCGGCGGGTCGAACAGCCAGATCAGGTGGCCGACGGTTCGCGTCGACAGCACGCGTCCGTTAGACCAGTCCCAGCGCGGAATCCGTATCGAGAACGGGCACGGCATTCGCGTCCACGGTGCCGCGATCACGGTCTCGTCGCCGGACCCGAACAGCCACGCGCTGTCGGTGATGAACACCTGCGAGAGCGCGCGGATCGAGAACACGCGAATCGAGATGTCAGGGGACGACGTCAACCACGGAATCGTGATTTCGCCGCTGGCGGGCGAGACGGTCGTCACCGACACCGAGATCGAACACAACACGGCCGGCGGCCACCCGTTCTGGATTCGAGAGACCGACAAACAGGATCGAGTGCTCGCAGAGTACGTCACGATCTCCGGCGAGGCAGGGGACGGCGGCGGCTTCCGCGACGGAATTCGCTGTGAGCGAGACAACTGCCGGTTCGACGTCGTGGACGTCACCCAGCGTGGCCCCGGTAGCATCGACCGAAACGCGATGGTCAACACGGGTTCGAACACCGTCGTCTATCGCGGAACCTACCGGGCGGACCAGTATCCCTACGTCGAGCTCGGCTCCGACACGGTCGTCCGCGAGGCGGATCTCGAGTCATATCAGAGCGGCCGCGAAGCCGTCTGTCTCTACACCTCCGCGTCGAATCCGGCGTTCAAGAAGAACCGACTCGTCAACGGGATCAGAGACTACGGTGCCAGCGGGGTCACGACCTGGGCCAACACCTACTGATACGACTGGACAGCGGTCAGGACACACCCGATCGCGACTCGAGCGCGTCGCCACCGGCGACAGCGTCTCGCGTCCGAGCAGCGTGTGACCGTTCTGTCCAGCAGTACGAGTCGTCGCGACGTCTCGAATTGCGGACGTCGAAGACGTGCGAATCTGGCAACTCGAGCCGTTTAACCCATCTATAATAACGTTCCAGGATACAGTGGTCTCCGATACTGTGTGTACGTCGGACGTCGCTCGAGTGGCGACAGCGAAGCCCGTCGATCGTCGCCGATCCTGGAAGGTGGAGCCGTGAACCGCAGTATCGCCAGCGGCATCCTCTCGGTCGTCGGCGGCAAGGTCGTCATCCTCGTGGTGACCGCACTGACGACGCCGCTTCTGTACCGTCTCCTGGGTGCGTCGCGGTTCGGGGAGTACTCGTTTCTCCTCTCCGCGTTCGCACTCTACATGATCTTCGTCAGTTCGGGGATCACCGACGGCGTCCGAAAGTTCCTCGCCGAGGACCGTCCGATCGCAAACTGGAGAGAACTCGTCGTCGGCTTCTACTTCCGGCTGGCGATTCTCACGTCCGTCGTCGGTGCCGTCTTCCTCGTGGTCGCCGCTCGAGGTGGCGTCGTCGAACTCGCCTTCGGTTCCGGATTCGGGACGTACTTTCACGTCCTCGCGGTGCTCGTGCTGGCCGCCCAGTTTCGTAGCTTCGCCCGCAAGACGCTCATGGGCTTCGGACTCGAGCGGTACTCGGAGCCGTTGCAGATTCTCGACACCGTCGCGTTCGTCGCCCTCGCGATTCCGCTCGTGGCGCTCGGACACGGCGTGATCGGCGTGCTCACCGGTCGGGTACTGGCGAGTGCGCTCGTGGCCGTCGTCGGCCTCGCGCTGGTCCACCGCCAGGTCTCGCTTCGGTGTGTCTTCAGCCGGCCGCCCTCGCGGTTTCCCAGCCGGACGATGCTCACGTTCAACTCGATGAGCGTCGTCCTCGTGTTGCTCCTGACGTCGCTGTACCACGTGGACATCATCATGCTCCAGCGATTCAGGGAAAGCGCCCAGGTCGGCCACTACCGGGCGGCGCTGACGCTCGCGGAGTTTCTCTGGTTCGTCCCGCTGGCGCTCCAGACGGTGTACGTCCACGCGACCTCGGAGCTGTGGTCGCAGAACCGCCACCGGCAGATCTCCGAACTCGCCTCCCGGACGACGCGCTACACGTTCTTGCTGACGGCCGTCATGGCCATCGGTCTCGCCGCGCTGGCGGACGTCGCCGTCCCGATCTACTTCGGCCCGGACGCCACGCCGGCGATCGAACCGCTGTTGTTGTTGCTTCCCGGTGCACTCGGCTTCGCGCTCGCGCGGCCGATCCTGGCCGTCGCACAGGGGAAGGGGACGCTTCGCTACCCGGTCGTCGCGACCGGCCTGGCGGCGGCGATCAACGTCGCGCTCAACGCTCTGTTGATCCCTCGCTACGGGATGCACGGCGCGGCCGTCGCGACCAGCGTCGGCTACGGCTCGATGTTCGCCTTCCACTGTCTGAGCGCCCGGCTGGTCGGGTTCAGACCGCTCGTCGGCGCACGAATCGGACAGGCGACGCTGGCGGCCGGCCTCTCGTCGATCCCGATTTTCGCCATGGCGACGAACATCACGAAGCCGTGGCTCGCACTCGTCGTCGTCCCACCGGCGGGCTTCGTGATCTTCGTGCTCTGTGCGCTGCTCACCGGCGCGCTCGGCCTCGGCGAGGTCCGCGAGGTGCTGGCGGCGTTTCCCGGTCCCGTCGAAGCGCCGCCGTCGCCGCACCGCCAGCCGACGAACGACCGACTCGGGTTCACGGTCGGCGACTGGTTCCAGACGCTGCTGCTCGTCGTCGGAATGGTGTTGCTCGTCTCGGGAGCCATCGTCGCGCTGTTCCGGACGGGTGCCGTCTAGTGGCGTTCCAAGTCCGAACTGCGGGGTCGAATCGACCCACACCGCCGGATTCGACCCTGCAGTCGACGCTCGAGAGGGTACCAGAATACGGTCTGCCGTACCGATTCCCCGGTGCCACCGCGACCGCCCTGGGTCGCACCGGAACCGACGTACAGTAGTCCGTATCACGGGGTGCGTCGAAACCCACAGGAGAAGACAGATTGCGGCCAGAGGAGATGACGGCGGACGACGCGCCGAGCGAGCGTACAACCGGATAGGAAACGCGCAAATCCCTCTCTCGAGCCGTCGCGTTTGGCGCAGTTGTTCCGACCGTGTTCGGTACTGGGAGCCGAGACCGGCTCTCGCCGACTCGAAGAGAGGAGGACACCGATGCCGAGCAGCCGTCTCGCGCCGGGAGATCGGTGAAAACTGAACGTCGACAGCCGAGACGGGCGATCGACTCGTCGTCTCGTTACCGCTCGAGGAGGTCGGTCGCAGTCACGACGTCGACGTCCTGTGCGTCGACGTGCTCGAGCAGGTCGCGGAACGCGCGCTCGCTGATGCCGTCGTCGCCGACGTACTCGAATCGGAGCACTGCGAGTTGCTTGTACTGGGCGGCGTACTCGACGAAACGCTTCGCCACGTCAGCGCTGCCGGAGAACGTACCGAGGTTGTGCGGGTCGGTGGCGGGCAGCGCGTTCGGACCGCCGCCGTACCGGAACGCCTGCTCGTGGTACTCCCGGACGAGATCCATCGAGTCGGGTCCGAGAACGTTCTTCGGCGTGACGAAGTGCTTCGCGCCGTCTTCGAAGCCGCGGTTCTCGAGGTAGGTCTTCGTCCGTCGGATCAGCCCCTCCTGCTTCTCGGGCGAAAAGTCGTCGAAAAACTGTGCGCCGGTCCGCGGGCGCGCCGCCATGTCCCAGCCGGCGTCGTCGAGTTCGGACATCGCGTCGATCGTGAGCCGGCCGTCGTTACCGACTGCCTCCGGAATGATCGCCTCGACGCCGGCGTAGTCGTACTCCTGCATGACGTCGAAGGCGACCTCGTGGTGTGACTCGAGCGTGCTGTCGAACACCAACATTACGGCACCCGTCTCGGGGCGGTCCACCGCGCGCAGGTCGTCGACCGCACAGTCGAGCGAGTCGCCGTCGTCGCCGCGACGCCGGGCGATAAAGCGGATCTCGCGGACGTCGGAGAGGTCGGGCTGGGTGTCGACGCGGTTGACGCCGAAGTCGACGCGAACCCAGCGGTCGGTCGGTCCCGTGAGGGTCCGGCGCATCCCGAGGGCGTTTCGCGAGTTCGGGGCGAGCAACTCGAGCGTGAGATCGAGTTGCTGGCGGCCGGTGTACCGGACGGCGAGCGAGAGGTTCTTCCCGCCGAGGTCGAGCCCGTCCGACACCGTCGTGTAGACGCCGGCGTACTCGGTTTCGTCGTCGGCCGTCAGGTGGGCGGACTGGGAGCCGGCGTAGGGGTCGTCGTCCGTCGCGGCGAGGTCGCCCTTGCCGACCATCGTCACCCACTGCTCGAGGTCCTCGAAGTCCGCGATGGATTCGCCGGGCAAGTGAGAGAGGTCGCTCTCCGAGTCCGACGTTCCGGTCGACGGCGTGTCGTTCGCCGACGGATCGTCGTCCGTATCGCTCGGGCCGAGACTGGAAACGCACCCGGCCAGGGAGAGCGTACTCATCGTACCGACGGTGGTTACGAACGATCGGCGGGTTCGGTTCGTCATGGGTGAGGCAGACGAACCGCCCGTCCTTTCTTATACGCCTCTTAGCACGGTTCGGTCTCGTCGCCGCTCGAGGCCGACATTCGGGGTCCGTAGTCGGCTTAACACGTGGGTAAGTGGAAATCCGGTGCTGGACGGGACCGGATCGTTCCCGCCGTGAAACGGCGATCACGTGTCGTTGGCAACGGTGGTCGTACCGTGGCGAACTCGTAACGGCGAGTTATCAGTGATATAAGTAATGGTACGAGAAGCGGTCGGCCGTATGTGACCAGAGAACGAACGTCTACCCGACGATTCGGTCGACGACGGTATCTCACGAGCGCCGCCGTCGGGATCGGTGCCGCGCTCTCAGTTACCGGGTCGGCCACCGCCTGGAGCGTCGAAGACCAGTACCGGACGGTCGTCGACGTCGTCGAGGCGGGCGCAGACGACGGCGGAGCGGAGTCGATCACGCCCGTGGTTCGAGAGTATGCCGGCGACGACACCTTGCTTCGATTCCCACCGGGACGGTACTACGTCGACGAGCAGTTTCGACTGACGGACTTCGAGAACGTCGGGTTCGTCGGCGACGACGCGACGCTGGTTCCGGCGGCCTACGGCGACTTCGCGGGGCCACAGTACCGGCTGTTCCGGCTCGGTACCAGCTACGCACCCGGACGGGACCTTCGCTTCGAGGGGTTCCACGTCGACCAGACCGCACCGAACACGGGGATTCGCGTCCTCGACGCCGTCGTCACGGACTGCCTCGTCGTGAAGGACGTCTACGTCCACGGCGTCCACGACAGCGGCACGTGGGGACCGGGGCGGTTCGACGTCGTCGACGCCGGTGGACACGGCCTCGTCGAACGGTTCCGGGCGTTCGACGGCGGCGACCACGTCGACGAGACGCCCAACGCCGGAAACATGTGGCGCGGGCCGACGGGGATCAGCGTCGACGAACACCACCGCGGAACGATCGTCTTCGAGGACTGCGTCCTGGGCGGCTTTCCCGACAACGGCCTGTACGTCTCGAGCGAGACCGGTCGGAGCATCGTCGACGGCGGCTGGTTCGAAAACAGCACCACCGGCTCGATCCGCATCGGCGGACGAAGGGGAACGATCCGGAACGCGACGGTCGTCGTCGACAGCAACCCGGATCGACTGGTGCGTCAACACCCCATCCGCCTCGACTCCGGCAGGGTCGACCTCGAGAGCGTCGACCTTCGACTGCCACGGCCCAACGGCGACGCGATCAGGGTGACGAACGACGTCGAGGAGGCGTCGATCGCAGACTCGAGTATCGCGATCGGTCCCGTTCCGAGTTCGGGAATTCGGATCGACCCCGCGGCGGGACCGACGTACGTCGAGGACGTGGACGTCGCGATCGACGGAAGTGCCAACGCGATTCGGATCCTCGGGCGCGACGCCGGGACCGTCGGCGTCCAGGACGTCCGGATCACCGGCGACGCGGGCGGGTCGCCGATGCGTCACGCGATCTACTGCGAACGGAACGGCTGTCAGTTCCGAGGGCTCTCCGTCGACCAGCCTGGGGCGGGGAAACGCCGCGGCATCGAACTCCGCGGCGACGACGCGTTCCTGTACGACAGCACGCTCGAGACGAGCGACGTCCCGATCGTCGTCAACGGCGCGACCGGCGTCTGGATCGAAGACTGCACCGCGCGCTCGTACGACGGCGACCGGGCGATTCGCATCACCGCCGACTCGGGAACCGTTCGGCTCAAAGACGACACGTTCCCTGGCGGCGTCAGCGACGCGCGCTGACGGACGTCCTCGTGGTGTGGAGCGGCTTATCGAATCGATAATAATGGGACGGGAGGCCGAAACGCCGGCAAATGCCACGCGTCAGCGTGATCATCCCGACGTACAACAGAGCAACGACGCTCCCCCGCGCGATCGACAGCGCGCTCGAGCAGACGGTCGAGGACCTCGAGGTGGTCGTCGTCGACGACGGCTCGACCGACGAGACGGCGTCGGTGCTCGCCGGCTACGACGACCCGCGCGTTCGCGTCGTCACACACGAGACGAATCGAGGGGCGAACGTCGCCAGGAACACCGGCATCGAACACGCCCGCGGCGAGTACGTCGCCTTCCTCGACTCCGACGACGAGTGGCGTCCCACGAAACTCGAGAACCAACTCGCGGTCCTCGACCGTCGCTCGAGCGAGTGGGTCGCGGCCTACTGTGACTTCACGATCGACGTCACCGGGACGACCGGCCGGTTCCAGCAACTCGTCGCCGGCGTCCTCGCTCGTGCGGACGACGAGACGACGCGGGAAGGCGGCGACGAGCTGGTCGGCGAGATCCTCGCGGATACCGTCCACCCGGGAGCAGGGTCGACGCTCCTCGTCCGGCGAGACGTCGCCCGAGAGGTCGGCGGCTTCGACGAGACGCTCGATCGGTTCCAGGACCCGGAGTTCGTCCTCCGGATCCTCGAGGCGGGGAAACTCGCGTACGTCGACGAACCGCTCGTCGTGCGCGAGGAGACGGGCAGTCCGCCGGCGGACGTCGTCAGGGCGGCCGACGAACAGTACCTGTCGACGTACGAGGACACCGTCGACCGACTCGAGGCGGCGGGCTACGAGATCCGCTCGAGTCACGAACTCGTCCTCGCGAAACACTACCTCGCCGAGGGACGGCACCTCCGCGGAGCGTGGCACCTCCGGAAGGCGGCGGTTCCGCCCCGTCACTACCCCGGCCTGCTCTGGGCCGCCGGCACCGGCGTTCGCCGCCGGCCGATCCCGGTCGTCGCGGTCGCGACGCTCGTGCTCGCGGTCGTCGGCTGGTACGGCCGTCGGTCGTGACGAGCCAGAGAGAGAGAACAGATCGCCGTCGACGCTACTGCTCGCTCGTTCGCAGCTGCCAGAGGTCGCCCAGTGTGATCACCTCGAGGTCGTCGCCTTTGGCGTCGATGTGCTCGAGTAACTGTCCGTACTGCTCTTTCGACATCGTGTTCTTCTCGTCGAACGCGTGGAAGTTCAGGATCGTACAGTTGTTGTGCTCGGCGGCACGATCGACACACTGCTTCGAGATGTCGAGGTCCCAGCCGATCGTCCGCGGGAGCACCAGCGGATCGAAGCCGTAGACGCCCGTCGTGTTGACGTCGCCGGACTGGTTGAACCCGCCACAGTCGTGGTACCTGTCGGTGTACTCGAGGCTGGTCTCGTCGAAGCTGTTGTGCGGGTAGACGATGTAATCGGCCCCCTCGAACCCGTTGTCGATGAACCACTGTTTGTCGCGTCGGAGTCGCGGTTCGATCTCCGCTTCGTCGTACCGGTGGATCGGCTCGTGAGTGCCGTGGACGACGATTTCGTCGCCGGCGTCCTGGCGCTCCTGGAGTTCCTGGACGGTCATGTACCTGCCGTCCGTGTTGCCGTCGCTCGTGGTGTCGGGGACCGGAGCCTGGATCGCGGGAACGCCGTACTCGTCGTGCATCGGCGCGGCGTCGTCGTAGTAGTCCCGTCGGCCGTCGTCCCAGGAGAGCACGACGTACCCCTTGTCGGGTTTCGCGTGCGTCCGCAGGTCGTCGATCCACACGTCCGCCTCCGGTCCGGTGTTGAGGACGACCAGTTCCATCCGCTCCAGGTCGCCCATCTCGGTCGGGACCGGGGTCGTCTCGAACACGCCGGGATTCGTTCGGAACCAGCCGACGTCCGGCGACCGGTACGTGATCTGTCGGAGCTGGTAGATGGTGTGACTGCCGTAGGCGTCCACGAGCCGGAGGTAGACGGCCACGTTCCCGGGCGTCGTCGTCCGCATCGCAAACGAGAAGTCGCGATCGGTGAGGTCCTCGTCGAGTTCGCGCTCGACGACGACGTTCCGGTCGCCGGTGGCGCTCAGTCTGAAACTCTGCGAGCCGTCGAAGACGACCTCGGTGTCGGGTTCGCCCGACCCCTGGACGACGGACCACGCCGACAGGTCTTCGAAGTCCTCGAAGGACTCGCCGGGTTGGCTGTAGGTCTCGCGGCTCAGCGGCTCCGTCTCGAGCGACGGAACGCCACCGGACGTCGATCCGTTCGGATCGCCACCCGGCGAGTCGTCGCTCGAGGCGAGACCCAGCTGGTCGGTACAGCCGGCGATCCCCGCGATCGCGGCGGAACTCGACAGTGCGAGAAACCGTCTGCGCGTCGATGGTCGTGTCATTGATCGCTCGAGGCTACCGACACCGAACCCATTATTATGGGTCCGATAGCGGTGCGTTCGCGCGCGGTTTATCACGACGCTAAGGCGTCGTGGGTCGAAGCCGACGAGTGCTGCAGCCGCCGTCGCGATCGGACTCCGTCGTGGCCGGTCGCTTAGCGGATCCATAGTTAATGGCGACGCTGGCCGACGAGTTACCAGTCCAGTCTGTAGTAGCGTGTCGGCGAGCGATCGGACCCGGTCGACTGGCCCGCGCTACTCCGGAGGTGACACTCGAGGATGAACAAGGAACTCTTCGGCGTGTGTGGTGGTATCGAGACGTTCGAGCGGTTCAGAGCCACGGACGAGTTCGACGAGGTCGTCGCCGGCACGGCCGTGACCGTCGGCATCCGCGACTCCGGTCTCGGAACGCCCGGCTGGAGTGGGTGCTACGCGGGCGAGAACTGTCTGTGTGTCATCTGGGGCGAGGCGTACGCGCCAGACGGCGAATCGAACGTCGCCCGCTGGCTCGCCGAACGGTACGCCGTCGACGGCGTCGCGGCGCTCTCGGAACTCGACGGCTCGTACCTGGCGGTCCTCGAGTGCGACGGCGATGCGCTCGTCGCCACCGATCCGATTCGGTCCAGGGAGTGCTTTTACACCGACGATCCGGGCGTTCGCGTCTTCGGCAGCGATTCCGCGACGGTCGCACGCACCGTCGACGAACCGACGCTTCGACGCGACGCCGTCCTCGAGTTTCTCCACCTGGGGGTGACACTCGGCGAGAAGACGAGCCTCGAGCAACTCGATCGGCTCCCGCTCGACAGCTACCTGACCGCGAGGTCGGTCGAACCCCTCGAGCGGTTCGTCTACGACGCTCGGGAGTTCGACTACGTCGACGAACTCGCGACGCGGCTTCGCCGCGCGCTCCGTCGGCGCTCGCAGTTGCCGGGTCGAAAGGGGCTGCTCCTCTCGGCGGGGTACGACTCGCGGACGCTCCTTTCGGAGATTTCCGAAATCGAACGCTGTTACACCGTCGGATCGACCTCCGCACAGGAGGTGCAAAGCGCGAAACAGATCGCGAACCAGTACGGGGCGACACACACGGCGTTTCCACCCGACGAACGGTACCTGCTGGCCGACGAGACGAAAGTCCGCCACTCCCACGGCATCAAGGAGTCGCTTCACGTCCACCACGCGGGCTACACGGACGAGATGGACGTCGACACGATGTACCACGGGCTGCTCTGTGACACGTTCTTCCGCGGTCACTTCACCGCACAGGACGGGATCGACGTCCTCGGAAAGCGAGTCCCGTTCGAGCGGCTAGATCCCGACCCGGAACCGGTCGACGTGCTGCTCGAGCGCTTCGGCTACGACCGGGACGCGAGCGCCGAACTCGCCGAGAAGACGTCGTTCGACGTCGATCCGGACGCGTTCGTCAGAGACGCCGTCCGATCGGCGTTCGGCGACGCGCTAGTCCGGTCGGACACGATCCAGAACGCGATCAACTGCTGTGGAATCGCCAACCAGCCGTCCATGCCGTTTCACGACCACCTGGCGGACAACTACTTCGCCTCGTTTCTGGTGACGGACACCGAGTTGCTCGAGTGGCATCTCACGACGCCGCCGGAGTACCGGACGACGGAGACGTTCCTGCAGGCGTGTGAGCGACTCGACGACGACATCTTGCGACAGCGCCCGCCCGACCGGCCACACGACTCGCTACTGTTGAACGAGGTAGAACGGTTCGTTCGGCGGAAAACACCGTTTCTCACCCCGTTCGAGCCACCGTGGCCCGACCGCGAGACGCTCTTCGATCGGTACGAACTCGACCGGAAACTTCTGGCAGACCTCGATGACGTTCACGACCTTCCCGCCAGACACAAGTTACGACTGACCGACCTCCTCGGCTGGGTCGACGGCTGGTCAGGACGGGGCGATCGAGTATCGGCGTGGCTGCTCGCCTCGGGGTCACCGACCGTCCCGTCGTCTGCGAATCGGAGGCGTCTTCTGGAGTGACGCTCGTCGGATTCAGGACGGACGAGTGACCGCCGAACGACGAAAAACAGTTCACGACAGTTCTAGGTAGTCATTAGCGAACGAAAATTTATAACCAACGAAGGGAGTGCACGTAATATGCGTCTGACGCCGTTTCGAACGTACTCGTCGTCGCCTGCTCGCGACGAGTCGACGACGTGCGCTGACACGCCTCTCGACGGGGAGAGACCGAGCGAGGCGCCAGCGACTGGGGTGAAGGTGGATGGGGTCGGCCACGACGCGATCGAGGCCGAAAACAGGATGGAGACGGACGTGGACGTCGTCGCGACGCTCGACGAACTCGAGACGCCAGTAACCGTCGACGAGATCGCCGATCGACTCGTCTCGAACGAATCGTGCGACATCGAGACGTGGGGTGACGTCCACGAGCGACTCTACCATGGCGAGTTGCCCGCGCTCGACGAGGCAGGCGTCGTCACGTTCGACGCAGAACAGGGAACTGTCGACGTGCCGAGCGACGAGGGAATGCTCGAGGCGGTACGATCCAGTACGTCGGTCAAACGAGCCGTACTCGCGGCCGTGTCGCTCGGATTTCTGTCCGTTCCGCTTTTCGTACAGCTACCGTCGCTCGCGAGCATGCTGAGCGTGTCGTTCGCCGCAGTCGGACTCGTCGAGTACGTCCGGATCCGGTAACCGTCGGGGCAGACTCGAACGCTCACTACGTTCTCGCGTGTCGACTGGCGGTCAACAGCGTGAACATCAGGAGGATGATCGCGCTCAGACCGATCCCGGACATGATCGAGAAGATCGGCAGCTCCAGGACGGCCCCGAGGAGCATGATCGCCCCCGTGCCGGCGGCACCGATGTAGTAGTCGTCCCACTCGCTCTGGCGGTCGTCGGTCGACGGGTCGTCGTTGACGTCGGGATCGAGGTACGGGTCGAGCCGGTCGGCGAGCGGCCTCCGTTCGACGATCCCCCGACTCTTCTGGTACTCGATTATCCCCGCCTTATCGAGTTTCGGGAGATGGGACTGGTACAACGGGATGTACACGCGCTGGCGTTGATCGGAAGAGAGCGCTTCGACGGTCGTATCGTGTTCCCACGCGGCGACCTGCTCTGCGACGTCGCGCATCCGGACTGGGCCGTCGGTGTCCTGGAGATACCGCAGGACGTTCCGCCGGCGTTCGTTCTGGAGAATGTGGAAGATCTGATCCGTGGATAGTTCGCACTCGTCGGCGTCAGACTCCGTCTGCGAGTCGCCATCTGCTGCACCGATTTGTTTCGTGCTCATTGTCCCTATTCGCCCATTTCAGAAGAGGGTATTAAATGACTGAAACCGTCCATCGATGAACGATACACTTTCACCGATTTTAGAGTTACAAGTCGTATTTCACACTGTTGCATCATTTTTATTCTCCCGTATCACGCTAAAAGAGCCACCATATCGCCAGAATTACTCGAGAGAAAGAACTACACGAACTGAAGTTATTCGTTCGACACGAATTGACGATTTACGAAGATTCTGCGCAGAAGAACGGTCCGAACGTTAGAAAAACATTTATAGCAGATGGGGGTGGATCGCGGCCTCGAGCGGGCCGGCAGGAGGATATAGTTCCATCAATAGCCCAAGGAAACAAACCCTTCGAGCGGCGGTTATACGACCGATAATAAAACGCCGAGTGGCCCACCGTCTACGAGATGAGCGACAAAGACTGGTGGTTCGTCGACCTCGCAGCCGTCGTCGCGATCACCGGAGGCCTCGCGTTCGGACTCCTCTCCGGCGTCGAAGGCGTCGGTCGAATCGTGCTGTCGATACCGCTCGTTCTCTTCTTGCCGGGCTACGCGCTCGTCGCAGTGTTGTTTCCGGACGAAGCCGACAGCGAGTACCGACCGTTCGACGACGAGAAGACCGGGCTGCGAAATCCGCTGCTGGTCGACGGTGGACTCGACGCCGTCGAGCGATTCGTCCTGTCGATCGTCCTCAGCGTCGCCCTCGTCCCGGCGATTGCCCTCTTTACGACCGTGACCCCGGGGGGTATCGTGCTTCGTTCGGTGCTCGTCGGGGTCGCGCTGACCACGATCGCACTCACGCTGGTCGCGATCGTCGCCCGGTACGGCTGTCCGCCAGAGCGACGGTTCTCGATGACGCTCTCGTTGCCGTTCTTTTTCCGGGAGGTCTCGAGTCCGTACGAGTCGACGAACCCGAGACGGTACAACGTCGCGATCGCGGTCAGCCTGCTGTTGTTGCTCGCCAGTGTGGGCTTTGCGATCGCGAATCCACCGGCACACGACGGGTTCACCGAGTTCAACGTCGAAACGGCGAACGTAACCGGCGAAACGGAAACGATGTACGACGGCTCGGATACCGTCGTCGACGCCCAGAACCTGACCGTCTCGATCACGAACCAGGAACACCGGGAGACGACCTACACGACCGTCGTGTTGCTCCAGCGCGTGAGCTACGACGACGGCGTCACGGTCCACGAGGAAGACCACCTCGCTACGGAACCCGTGACCGTCGCAGACGGCGCGACGCGCGAGCAGACGCTCGAGGTGACGCCGACGATGGCGGGCGACGACCTCCGGGTGGTGGTCCTGCTGTACGAGGGAGAGCCGCCTGCGGAGCCGTCCGAGGAGAACGCCTACCGCGCTCTGCACCTCCCAGTCGAGGTCGCGTAGATGTGGCCGTGGGAACACCTCGCGTTCGGCTACGTCCTGTACTCGCTGTACGCGAACGCGATCCGGCGAGAGCGGCCGTCGGGTCGTGAGACGATCGTCGTCGCGGTCGCCTCGCAGCTACCCGACCTCGTCGACAAACCCCTCGCCTGGGCGGTCGGGTTCGTCGAGACCGGCTACGCGTTCGGTCACTCGATCTTCGTCGCCCCGGTCGTCTGTCTCGCGGCCACCACACTCGCCGCCCGTCGCGGCGACCGCTCGCTCGGGGGCGCGTTCACCGTCGGCTACCTCTCGCACGTCGCTGGCGACGTTCTCAACCCGTTCTTCCTCGGGCGAGGCCTCGAGGTGCGCGTGCTGCTCTGGCCGATCGCGTCGCCGCCGGCGGACGCCCACGGCGGCTTCCTCGAGCACGTGCTCGTCTACCTCACGCGACACGTGGCGTACCTCACCGCGGAGGGGCTGACGCCGTATCTCGCGTTCCAGTTCGGTCTCGCCGTCGCCGTCGCGTCGCTGTGGCTGTACGACGGTGCGCCGGTCGCGTCCGACCTCTGGCGGCGGCTGGTCCGTCGAACGCGATAGGCCGCCGTCAGAGAGCGATCCGTCCCGGTCACGGCGACGCCAGGGACAGATCGACGTCGACGCACCCTGCTCACGGTTCGACGCCCGTCGAGAAGCAGGTCACGTCGTCGCGGCAGTTGCCGACGACACTACGAACGTCGCCGTGGGATCGGTCGAGGTGGCACGGGCACGGGGATCGTCGCGTCGCTCCGCGAGTGCGTCGAACTCGAGATAGACGAAAGGCGACGGCGTGCCACCGAACTGTCACGGCGACGCGGAGCGCACACGAACCCGTCTGCGGCGACGCCGTGGCTCCCACGTTGCAGTGCGCTGCAGTGCTGCGAGAAGGTGTGGAGACAGACAGATCAGGCAGACGCACTCGAGGAGACACACATCGTCACGTCGCCGTTGGTGTAGACGCTGGCCTGTGACGGCCGACAGAGTCGGTCCCGTGGGACGTCTCGAATCTGCCCGTAGCCGTTGGCGTCGACGAAGTACGTCGCGTCGGTCGACTGTTTCGTCCGGTAGACGACGTACTCGTGGTCTGCAGGTTCGCCGTCGACGATCGTCGCCGTGTCGGCCGGATACGCGTGCGTGCGGCTGATCATCGTCTTGTACGGGTGGTCCGTGTAGAGGACCTGGTCTGGGCGGATCTCCTGGCCGCTCGGCGATCCGGTCATCTCGCCGATCGTCTGGGCTGCGGCGAGTTCGGGTTCGTCGTAGGCGAGTTGCTCGTGGTGATCCGGGAAGACCGGGTTGTCGACGTTGCTCTCCGGTGCCAGTATCATCGCACCCGGGTAGACGAGCGCGAGGAGCACCAGCACGACGACGAACACCGACGAGAGGTCTCGTGTGAGCGTCCGGACGCCGACCGCACCGAGGATGGCCATCGGCGCGTAGAGGAACGCGAACCACCGCGTCGGGATGAAGTTCCGGATCCCGAACATCGGCAGTCCGAGGACGAAGACGAGCATGATGGCGGCCGCGAGCAGGAGCGTGAACACCGACTGCTCGGCACGTCGTCGGTGGACGACGTACAGACAGCCGGCGAACGTGGCCCCGAGCAGGACCAGGAAGCCGAGCACCTCGACGTGGGCGACGACCTGATCCAGCAGCGTCGGCGCGGCAGATTCGCCGCCACCGCCGCTCGAGGCGCTGGGACTGGCGAGGTTCAGGAAGCCGGCGCTGTCGGCGAGCGTCTCGCCGAGCCAGCTGAGCACCGTCGCCAGGAACGACTCCCGCCGGTACGGCGTCAGCGACCACACGAAGATCGTCAGCCCGACGTTGAAGATGACGAGGCCGACGAGGTTGACCGGCTTCTTCGCGCGGAAGACGCTCGTGTCGAGGCGAGTCAGCCCGAACGGACCGATCACGAAGACGAGCTGGGCGAGAAAGGCGGCCAGCAGCAACACGAGCATGATGAACGTCGACACCTGGTGGGTGAGGATGACGGCGACGCTCAGCAGAATTAAAAGCGAGAAGTCGCGGACGGTGTACTCGATCCGCATGACCCGGATCAGCGCGTACAGCATCGCGAGGAAGAACACGAGGCCCAGACTCGTGGGGATGAGGTGGATGCCCCACAGCGAGACGTAATTCGCGACGCCGTAGAACGCGGCAGCGAGCGTCGCCCACCGCGCGGGAATCAGCAGGTTCGTCGTCGTGTAGACCAGCAGGATCGACAGCGGCATCACGACGCCGACCGAGAGGTACAGCGCGCTCTTCAGCGAGACGCCGTACAGCAGCGTCGACGCCACGACCAGCAGGTGGTAGAACGGCGACGCGTAGTGTTTGTCCTCGGAGATCGCACCGAGAGAGCCCGACTCGTAGATCGCGTGGGCGAGGTCCGTGACGTGCGTCCACCCGTCGATGCCGACGAGACCCGGCGTCGCGTACAGCGCGGTGTACCGGAAGACGAACGCGAACAAAACCAGTTGCAACAGCACCACCCCGCGGTTGAAGTCCCGATCGCTCGTAAAGAGGATCTGGACGAACACGAGCGTCCCGACGACGCTCGCGAGGCCGAAAAAGAGGTGCGTCCGCTCGCCCTGGAAGACGGTCGCGACGACCATCGTCGCGAGGCCGACGATCGCGACGCTCGGCAGCGACATCGCCGCTCGCCGGGACAGCGTCGGGAGCTCCAGCGAGCGCTGATCGTAGTGGGCGGCGAGGAGGTACAGGGCGCACGCACCCCCGAGGACGATCGGAATCGTCTCGATGTATATCTGGGAGGCGACAAACCGCAGCGGGAACAGCAGGACCGCGAGTGCGAGTCCCGCGATCGCCGCGGCGGTGTCGAGCCGGATCGGCCGGATCCCCGCGAGCGGCCGACTAAACGCCACGGCTCACCCCCTCCTGGACGGGCGTCGGCCGGCCGTTCTCGTCGTCGAGCACCCGCTGATAGACCTCGAGCAGCTGGTCGCCCATCGCCTCGAGGCCGAGCGCGTCGACCGCCTCGCGGCCGTTCGATCGGCCGCCGTCTTCGAGGACGTCCTCGAGGGCGGCGGCCAGTTCGTCGTCGCTCGTGGCGACGGCGCAGTTGTCGACGTCGCCGATCGTCTCGCGGACGAAGCCGACGTCGGTCGAGACGACCGGCAGGTCGCACGCGGCGGCCTCCTTGACGACCATCGGCCCGGCCTCGCGCTCGGAGGAGACGAGGAGGACGTCACTGGCGTTCATGTAGTAGGGGACCTCCTCGTGTGGAACGCCGTGGACCGCCCGCAGGTCGACGTCGACGTCGGCGCGCTCGACGATCCGTCTGGCCCGCGGGAAGTCCTTCTCGGACCGCGAGGGATCGTAGGGAAAGAGCGCGATCGGTCGGTCGCGCTCCCAGCCGACGCGTTCGCGCGCCTGCTCTCTCGGGATCGGCCGGAACAGCTCCGTGTCGACGCCGAACGGGATCAGCGCGTGGTCGACCTCGAGTACGTCCGACATCGCCGGACTCGGGACGACGACGGCGTCTGCGAACCGCGCGCCGTACCGGCTGATCGTCCGGAGCCAGCCCCGCTCGCTCATCAGGTCCGTCCCCCACAGCGTCACCACCACCGGTCTCGTCGGCTGGGCGAGCGCGAAGGGGGCGACGAGCCCGTAGTTCGCGTGGACGAGGTCGTACTCCCCAGATCGGACCTGCGAGAGGACCGTCGGGTAAAATCGCAGGTAGTCGGCGGGCGTCCGGGGCGACTCGGCGCTGTACTCGCCGGGTACGCCGACGACGGTACACTCGACGCCGCGGTCCTCGAGGACCGACACCTGCTGCTCGAAGAACGATCTCGTCGAGGTGATAAGTTGGAGTACCTTCATGGCGTCAACTCGGATTCGCCGTCAGCGACGCCCGGTCCGGACTCCCGTCACGGGGTGCAGTCTCGACCTCGCGGACGACGACGTCCGTCACGTCGACCATCTCCGCGAGGACGCGGTCGCGTCGGCGTTCCCACGTTGGGTCGTCGGCTTCGAGGATCGAGACCGCCTTCTCGAGGCCCGCCTGGTGTCGGTCGTCGCCGTGGAAGTTGAACAGGAGCCCGTAGCGCTCCTCGAGTTCGGTCGTGTACCCGAGCGACAGCGAGTTCACGTAGACCGCGGGCGTCCCGAGCAGCGCCGCTTCGGCCGCCGTGGTCGCCCCCTCGCCGACGACGACGTCCGCGTAGTAGAGCAGGTCGTGCATTCGATCCGGCGACGTCGCGAGCCGGTGGTCCTCGAGCTCTGCCGGCAGGTCGATCTCGGACGTGAACAGGACGTGTGCGCCCGCCTCCTCGAGGCGAGCGACGACGTCTCGCGGGTCGTCGAACCCGCCCTGCCCGACGTCGTGTGAGGAGTCCCAGCTGCTGAATCGCGCCACCGCGAGCGTATCCTCCGGCGCGAGTCCGACCGCCTCGAGGACGCTCGGGTCGGGGTCGAACCGATTCGGGTGTAGATAGGCGAGTTCGTGATAACCCGGATACCGGACCTGCTTCGAGCCGACGTCGCCCCGGTAGCACGCCGGCGTACAGACGACGTCTGCGAACGGGTACGCCAGTTTCTTGATGAGCGTCGCGTGTTCGGTGTCGTAGAAGACGACGCTCTTCGCGTCGAGCGCCGCCGCGACGTGTGCCGCCGCGACGCCGCCGATGGCCGTGATCACGTCCGGATCGATCCGCCGGGCCCGGCGGAGCAGTCGCGTCTCGTAGGTCGCCTGGACCGCCGCGAGCGAGAGCAGCGAGTTCGACCCGCCCGCCAGCACCTCGTGGTCGACGTCGTAACACTCGAGCAGGTCGACCGTGACCTCGTTTTCGCGCGCGAAGACGTACACCTCGTGGCCCCGCGCCTCCAGTTCGGACACGGCGTGTTTGAAGAAGTGGACGTGTCCGGGGTGCTGGATGGTGACGACGACGCGCATCACCGACGCACCTCCAGGGTCGCGTTTTTTCGCGCGTCGAGTGCCACGGCCACGACGAGGATCGCGACGCTCGCGAGGAGACCGACCGCGCCGCCGGCCAGTCGCCACGCCGTCGACCCGGTGGTGGTCGAGTCCGTGGCGGCGAGGACGCCGGACGCCCCGAGGGTCGCGACGCCGGCGATTCCCGCCACGTAACACAGCATGGCGGGGCGAGCACCGCCGGATAGGGTCTGGGCTTTCAGCCGCCGGAGGAAGCCTCGAAGCAGCGTCAGCGACGTCGTCGGGACGAACGTTCGATACCTGATCGTACTCTCCTCGTCGTGGTACACCGCCGGCATCGACACGTCGGCCACCCGCATGTCGGCGACGTTCAACCGGACGAGGAGGTCGTTGGGGTAGTCGTGATCGTCCGGCAGCGACTCGACGTCGACCGCAGCGAGCGCCCCGTGCGAGATCGCCGTGTAGCCGTTCTGTGGGTCCTGCAGTCCCCAGTAGCCGCTGGCGATCTTCGTGAGCTGGGTCAACAGCCAGTTGCCGAACAGCCGGAACGGCGGCATCTCCCTGCGGTCGTTCCGGTCAGCCAGCCGGTTTCCCTTCGTGTAGTCGGCCTCGCCCTCGACGATCGGATCGAGCAACCACGAGAGCTGGTCGGGGTCCATCTGGCCGTCCGCGTCCATGGTTGCGACGACGTCGACGCCGTCCTCGCCCGCGCGAACGTATCCAGTTCGAAGCGCACCGCCGGCACCGACGTTCTCCGCGTGGCGGATCGGGACGACCTCCGGGCCCGCGGGCACGCCACCGTCGGCGATCGAGGGGGTCGGTCGGTCGTCCACGACCGCCGTCGGGTCGGTCTCGTCGGCGTCGGCGTCGGCCGTCGCGTACGACTGGATGATCTCCCAGGTACCGTCGCTCGAGCAGTCGTCGACGGCGTACACCCGATCGACGAACGCGGGCATCGTCGACAGCACCTCGCCGACGTGCGCTCGCTCGTTGTACGCCGGAACGACGACGCCGATGGTGTGTCCGCGATACATTACAGCCTCCGGTAGACGAGTCCTTCACTCGTCGCGTCCTCCGGCTCGAGCGCGCCGGTCACGTCGATCAGTGCGGGGTCGTCGTCGAGTTGCTCGGCCACGGAGCCGAGATCCAGCTCGAGGAACCGCTCGTGTGGCGTCGCCAGCACGACGGCGTCGAACCCCGCAAACGAGAGCGACTCCTGGACGTCGACGCCGAACGACTCGCGGATGGCGTCGGGGTCGGCGTGGGGATCGTAGCCCACGACGTCGACGTCGAACTCCCGGAGGGAGGTGACGACGTCGGCGACTTTCGAGCTGCGGATGTCCGCCACGTCCGGTTTGTACGTGAGACCGAGCAACAGGACGCGACTCTCCCGTAACGTCTTGTGACAGCGGTTGAGCGACTTGATCGTCAGCTCGGCGACGCGCTCGGGCATCGACTCGTTCACCTGCCGACTCGTCAACAGCAACTCGGGGACGAACCCTTCGCGTCTCGAGCGGTGGACGAGGAAGTACGGATCGACCGGAATGCAGTGACCGCCGACGAGCCCCGGTCGATAGTCGTGGAAGTTCCACTTCGTGCCCGCCGCCTCGAGCACCTCGTGGGTGTCGACCCCCATGCGGTCGAGGGCGGTCGACAGTTCGTTCACCAGCGCGATGTTGACGTCGCGCTGGACGTTCTCGACGACCTTGCACGCCTCGGCGACCTCGATCGAGGAGGCGAGGTAGACGCCCGCGTCGACGACCGACTCGTACAGCGCGGCGACGTCCTCGAGCACCTCCTCGTTCTGTCCGCTGACGACCTTGACGACGTCCTCGAGGCCGTGCTCCGAGTCGCCCGGCGTGGCCCGCTCGGGAGAGTAGCCGACGAAGAAGTCCTCGCCCGCGCGAAGCCCCGACGCGCGCTCGAGCGTCGGAACCAGCACCTCGCGCGTCGCGCCCGGGTAGACGGTCGACTCGAGGACGACCGTCGTCCCGGGTTGGACGTACTCGCCGACGGTGGCGGCGGCGCTCTCGACGTAGTCGAGGTTCGGCCGCTCCTCGTCGTCGATCGGCGTCGGAACGGCGATGACGACGTACTCGGCGTCGCGGATCTCCGTCGCGTCTGCCGTGTAGGCGACGTTGTCCTGCTGGATCGCCTCGTCCGTGAGGTCGCCGGTCGTGTCGATCCCTTCCTGGAGGGTCTCGATCTTCGACTCGTCGACGTCGTATCCGATCACGCGGTAGTCCGCCCGGGCGAACCCCACCGTAAGCGGGAGCCCGACGTATCCGAGTCCGACGACGCAGACTGTCGCCTCTCGAGTGTGCTGGACGCTCGAGTGCTGGATCGTGACACCGCGCTCGGCTGGGCGTCCTGCGTGGTCACTCTCTCCGTTCTCCCTCTGTCGCTCGGTGTCGCTTATTGTCGGGGTCATAGATGCTACGTGCGCTGGTCCGCCACGCCGCACCGACCGGGTGCGATGGCGGCCGATACTGCCAGTCCCGAAACGGCGGGACGAGCCTCGAACCGAGCAAGCAGCCACGAGCGGTTTATTATAAAGCTGGTAAGCGGTTGCAGTCCGACTCGTTGCGAGAGCGGGACGGTTCGTTCGACGTCACGCCGAGGATCTCCGAGAAGAGACGGCCGATTTCGACCGAATGAGCGCTTAACTGCTTACTAAGCGGTTGCTGTACCGATCCATAATGAAGTCCCCACAGGGACCACTCACGGTGCGGCCGAGACGCGACGATGTCGCCACGACGCCCGAGTCCGCGTCGGTCGCACCCGAACGGAGACAACTATGATGAACAGAACCCAGACCGCGATCGACGTCTCGTCCGCACCGGTGCTCGAAGCGGCAGCGACCGGTACGGTCTCGATGCAGTGCTCGTCGGCGGGCGCGTGTGTGCTCGCGTCGCCGTCGCCGCTTTCCGTGGTCGGCGAGTACGCGAACGGACCGTTGCTCTGGTCGCTCCCACTGCGCGTTACGGCGGTCTGGGAGCTGGGGCTGATCGCGATTTTGCTCCTGACGACCGGCGTTCTCGTCGCGAGTCGCCTGGCAGACGCGGTGGCGGATCGAAAGACGAACGTCGCCGACCTCTCGCTGTCGAGCGAGTCGCCGCCGAACGACGACGCGACCCACGAGAGACACACCTACGAGGACCTCATCTCCTCGAGCACGCCGCCGGAACTGCTCAGCGACAGAGGCCGCGTCGTCCGGATACTCGTCGAGAACGGCGGCCGGGTTCGGCAACGACAGATCGTCGAGGAGACCGGCTGGTCGAAGTCGAAGGTCAGCCGCCTGCTCTCGAAGATGCAAAACGCCGGCCAGATCGAGAAGGTCTCCGTCGGGCGAGAGAACGTGGTCGTCTTCCCCGACGAACGGTCGACGGAGGAAGACCGGTCGGCGGACGTACTGTCGGACAGCAGGCAGTGACCGGGTAGCCGGCGAGAACCCGATCGCCTCCGTCCGTGACCGGGTTGCACGCGGGTCGGTGCGTGCTCCCGTAACTCGTCTTCCTGCTCGCAGATCCAACTCGTCTTCCCGCTCACGGCACCCGTTCGCGGCTCGTCGTCTCGCTCCCGCTCCCGCTCCCGCTCCCGCTCACGCGATCGAATCTGCCGACGATCGAGACGACCGCACGAGCGCGACGATCGACCACAGTTCGCGACGGCTCGTCTGGCGACGAAACTCGCTCGAGTGGGCGCTTAATACCCGTCTAAGACCGTCTCGGTGCGGCGAAACGTCCGACGAGCGCAAGACGAGAGCGGTCCCGTCGATGGCCGAAATCTGCCGTGTGGCCGGCACGATTTCGTCTGCGTTTCGGATGGTTTCGTCGACGTACGTCGCCGACTCGTCCGGGTCCGTACTCGAGTTCTCACGACGACGCCGCGTTTCGTCCGTGATCGACGTCTTACCCGCTCTATAGTAATAGTCCGTGTCGACGACGCGAGAAGCAAGCACCCGAACCGCCCGACGGTGGGCGATACGCGGGTAGTACTCGACTATGACACGGCACAGCACCGAAACGCAGGACGTTGTATCGAATCGGCCGGCTGCGACGGCCGCAGACGCGGTTCGACCCGTCGCTGATCGTTCCCCGATCGCGGTTCGAACGGAGGTGAACGACTGATGTGTGGGATCATCGCACGTATCGGACGTGGCGACGCGGCAGACACGCTGTTGTCCGGCCTCGAGAACCTCGAGTATCGAGGGTACGACTCCGCAGGGATCGCCGTCCAGAACGGTTCGGGCGTGAAGGTCCACAAGTGTTCGGGCGAGGTCTCCGAGCTCAAAGCCGACCTGCCGAAGGCCCCGAGCGGAAACATGGGGATCGGCCACACCCGCTGGAGCACGCACGGCCCGCCGACCGACGAGAACGCCCACCCCCACACGGACACCGCGGGTGACGTCGCCGTCGTCCACAACGGCGTCATCGAGAACTACGAGGAACTCAAAGCCGAGCTCCGATCGAGGGGTCACGAGTTCGAAAGCGACACCGACACTGAGGTCATCCCGCACCTGATCGACGAGTACCGGGAGACGGCCGCCACCACCGAAGCGGCCGTTCGGCAGGCGGTGGCCACCCTCGAGGGGAGCTACGCCATCGCCGCCATCGTCGACGGAGAGGAGGCGGTCTACGCGGCGCGACAGGGGTCGCCGCTCGTCCTCGGGATCGACGACGACGAGTGGTACCTCGCGAGTGACGTCCCGGCGTTTCTCGACCACACCGACGAGGTGATCTACCTCGAGGACGGCGACCTCGTCGTCCTCGAACCCGACGCCTACCGGATCACCGACCGGGACGGCGACCCCGTCACGCGGTCGGTCGACACCGTCGACTGGGACCCCGAGGACGCGGGGAAAGGCGAGTACGACCACTACATGCGAAAGGAGATCGACGGCCAGCCGTCGGCACTCTCGAACACGATCGAGGGGCGCGTCGAAGACGGCGAGGTCGCCCTCGAGGGCCTCCCGGCCGGCACGTTCGCCGACGTCGAGACCGTCCAGTTCGTCGCCTGCGGGACGTCGTACCACGCCGCCATGTACGGCGAGCAGTTGCTGAAAGCCGCGGGCGTACACGCACAGGTGATCCGCGCGAGCGAGTACGACTCGATGGCGGGACCGGTCGACGAGACGACGCTCGCCGTCGCCGTCACCCAGAGCGGCGAGACCGCCGACACGCTCGACGCCATCCGGACGGCGAGCGCTCGCGGGGCTCGCACGCTGGCGGTGACGAACGTCGTCGGGTCGACGGTCGCCCGCGAGGTCGACGACGCGGTGTACATCCGCGCCGGCCCAGAGGTCGGCGTCGCGGCGACGAAGACCTACTCCTCGCAGGCGGTCACGCTCGCGTTGCTCACCCAGCGTCTCGCAGCGGACGTTCCCGGCGGGACGACCCTCGAGGACGTCGAGGCGATGCTCGCGGCACTCGAGGACCTGCCGGGTCACGTCGAGGAAGTCCTCGAGACCAGTCGCGCCGAGACGCTGGCCCGCGAGTTCGAAGACAGCAGGTCGTACTTCTTCATCGGCCACGGCCTCGGCTACTCGGTCGCACTCGAGGGCGCGCTGAAGTTCAAGGAGATCACCTACGAGCACGCCGAAGGCTTCGCCTCCGGAGAGCTCAAACACGGCCCCCTGGCGCTCGTAACCGACGAGACGCCGATCTTCGCCGTCTTCACTGGCCACGACGACGGCAAGACGAAGACGAACGCCATCGAAGCCCAGGCTCGCGGCGCACCCGTCGTCGCCGTCTGCCCCGACGACCACCCGGCGGTCGAGGTGGCCGACGCTCACCTGTCGATTCCGGAGACGCATCCGGTCTGGGCGGGGCTGCTGGCGAACGTCCAGCTCCAGCTCGTCTCCTACCACGCTGCCGACCTGCTCGGGCGACCGATCGACAAGCCGCGCAACCTCGCGAAGAGCGTCACCGTCGAGTGACGTGGGCGATCGAGTAGCCGGCGACCCGGCTTCCGTACTCGCGGCGGACGAACCGGGAGACGGCGGACGACCGTTGCGGTCGCCGAAACGACCGCGAAACGTTTCGGTCGTCGCTCGAGTGCCCGTCGTGATCCGCCCGACCGGAGTCGGGTAGATGCCGTCGTCCGACCGACTCTCGACGCGGTCTATATCATTACGCCGAGAGACGGGTCGTAGGCGACGATTTCACTCGTTCGAACGATATCGACGTGGAGAACGGATTTAACGCCCGTATAATGATACGCCGGATCGGCTAACCGGAGATCGTGATACGAATGGCTGTCTCGACGCGAGCGTCGACGGTCGAACGCAGTTGCGTTCGAGCCGCTGGCACGTCGGAAACCGCCGAGCCGTCGCACGCGCTCGTGATCGCGAACGTGACAGCCGGACAGTGCTCGTCGCGACCGACGACCGAATCACGTCCCTCGAGCGATTCGGTGACCCGATCGCTCGCCGTGGATCGTCACGGGGCAGCCTCGAGACCGTACGCCGGGAAGAGAGAGGGACAGAACACGAGAGAGGCCAACACGGAGCACGTAACATGACACGCCACAGACACGGAGAGAGTACGGAGACCCGCTCGATCAGGATCGGCGTCCAGCTCCTGCTGGTCGTCGTCGGCGTCCTGTTTCTCGCGGCTGGCGTCGCGCTCTCGCTTGGAACGCCGAACGTCGGCGGTGCGGTCGGCGATGCGATCGGAGCGTTCGGCGGCGACGACGCCGATGGTACCGGCGCGATCGACGACGATTCCGGCGGCGACGAACGTGACGACAGTGGCGGCGACGAGACGAACGAAGGTGGTGACGACACGAGCGGCGATAGTGCCGACGGCGGTGACGAGAATAACGCGGACGGCGATGACGCCGACGGCACGGATGGCAGCGACGGTGCGACCGATAGCGACGACAGCGACCAGGACGGCACGAACGATGGGAGCGACGACGACGACACGAACGATGGAACCGACGACAGTGACGACGGTTCGGGTGACACTGACAGCAGCACTGACGACGGAACCGACGACGACAGTGACGCTACCAACAGCACCGACGACGACGGCAACGACTCTACCAACAGCACCGACGACGACAGTGACGCTACCAACAGCACCGACGACGACGGCGACGACTCTACCAACAGCACCGACGACGACAGTGACGACTCCACCAACAGCACCGACGACGACGGCGACGACTCTACCAACAGCACCGACGACGACGGCGACGACTCTACCAACAGCACCGACGACGACGGCGACGACATAATCGATATCATCACCGGCGGCAGCGACGACAGTGACGACTCCACCAACAGCACCGACTCCACCAACAGCACCGACTCCACCAACAGCACCGACTCCACCAACAGCACCGACGACAGCAACTGATCACGTCGGTCGTCGCTCCGGTGTACCGGACGATCGAGGAGCAGGGGACCAGTGGTGGCCGACGCAACGAGCGGTCGCGAACGGTTCGATCGGAAGCCCGTATTTTCATCGTCCACCCAGAAACGACACACCACGGTCGACTCGAGCAGCACGAGCCTCGTCGGGTCCGCGAGCGGGCCGAAACCGACCGAATACTTAAGCCGCTGGGCGAGCGTGGTGAAAGTAATGCCTGGCGACCCCGACGAGGGGATGTTGTCGTGGGACGAGTCCGTGTTCAAAAACGAGCACGTCTTCGAAATCGACTACGTCCCCGAGACGTTCAAGCACCGCGAGGCGCAGATGCAGAGCCTCAGCTACGCGCTGCGTCCGGCGGTCCGGGGTTCTCGTCCCCTGAACGTCATGGTTCGCGGGCCGCCCGGAACCGGCAAGACGACCGCCATCCAGAAGCTGTTCGACGAAGTCGGCGCACAGACCCGCGACGTTCGCACCATCCGCGTCAACTGTCAGGTCAACGCCACCCGCTACTCGGTCTTCTCGAGACTGTTCGAGGGGACGTTCGACTACGAACCCCCGTCGTCGGGCATCTCGTTCAAGAAGCTGTTCAGCCAGATCGCCGAAAAGCTCGTCGAGGAAGACCGGGTCCTCGTCGTCGCGCTCGACGACGTCAACTACCTCTTCTACGAGAACGAGGCCTCCGACACGCTCTACTCGCTGCTTCGCGCCCACGAGGAACACCCCGGCGCGAAGATCGGCGTCATCGTCGTCTCCTCGGACCCCACACTCGAGGTGATCGACGAACTCGACTCGCGCGTCCAGAGCGTCTTTCGACCCGAAGACGTCTACTTCCCCGTCTACGACGAACCCGAGATCGTCGACATCCTCGACGAACGCGTCGCGCGTGGCTTTCACGACGGCGTCATCTCGAGGGGGGTCCTCGAGTACGTCGCCGAGTTGACCGCCGAGAGCGGCGACCTGCGGGTCGGCATCGACCTGTTGCGTCGGGCCGGCCTGAACGCCGAGATGCGCGCGAGCCGCGTCGTCGAACGCCAGGACGTCGAGAAAGCCTACGAGACCTCGAAGTACGTCAACCTCTCGCGGAGCCTCTCGAGTCTGAGCGAGAACGAACGCGAACTCGTCCGGGTCATCGCCGAACACGACGGCGAGCAGGCCGGCGACGTCTACGAGGCGTTCCACGAGGAGACGGGCCTCGGCTACACCCGCTACTCGGAGATCGTCAACAAGCTCGATCAACTCGGCCTGATCGAAGCCGAGTACGCCGAGATCGAGGGACGGGGTCGTTCGCGGTCGCTCACACTCTCCTACGAGAAAGACGCGGTGTTAGAGCGACTCGAGTGAGCGAAACATTGGAGCCTAGAGCCAAGCGTACCGGTCAAGTGTCTTCGAGCCCTTCGCTGAGCTACTGTGAGTGACACTCGAGGCCCCATCCAGCCGGACCGTCCAGACGTCGACCGACCGTTCGCGGTCGACGCCCCGTTCGAGCCCGCGGGCGACCAGCCCGGGGCGATCGAGGAGCTAGCCGAGGGCTTCCGATCGGGGATGGACGAACAGACCTTACTCGGCGTGACCGGGTCGGGAAAGACGAACACCGTCTCGTGGCTGATCGAGGAGGTCCAGAAGCCGACGCTGGTGATCGCCCACAACAAGACGCTGGCGGCGCAACTGTACGAGGAGTTCCGGAACCTCTTCCCGGACAACGCCGTCGAGTACTTCGTCTCCTACTACGACTACTACCAGCCCGAGGCCTACGTCGAGCAGACCGACACCTACATCGACAAGGACGCCTCGATCAACGACGAGATCGACCGCCTGCGTCACTCCGCGACCCGGTCGCTGCTCACGCGCGAGGACGTCATCGTCGTCGCCTCCGTCTCGGCGATCTACGGCCTCGGTGACCCGCGAAACTACGTCGACATGTCCCTGCGACTCGAGGTCGGCCAGCAGATCGGTCGCGACGACCTGCTCGCCCAGCTCGTCGACCTGAACTACGAACGCAACGACGTCGACTTCACGCAGGGGACCTTCCGCGTGCGCGGCGATACGATCGAGATCTACCCGATGTACGGCCGCTACGCCGTCCGCGTGGAGCTGTGGGGCGACGAGATCGACCGCATGGTCAAGGTCGACCCCCTCGAGGGCGAGGTCGTGAGTGAGGAGCCGGCCGTCCTCGTCCACCCGGCGGAACACTACTCGATCCCCGAGTCGCGACTCAAGCGGGCGATGGCCGAGATTCGCGAGGACCTCGACTCCCGGATCTCGTACTTCGAGCGCCAGGGCGACCTCGTCGCCGCCCAGCGCATCGAGGAGCGGACGACGTTCGACCTCGAGATGATGGCCGAGACGGGCTACTGTTCGGGCATCGAGAACTACTCGGTGTACCTCTCGGATCGCGAGTCGGGCGACGCCCCCTACACGCTGCTCGACTATTTCCCCGACGACTTCCTGACCGTCGTCGACGAGTCCCACGTGACGCTACCCCAGATCCGCGGCCAGTACGCCGGCGACAAGTCCCGCAAGGACTCGCTGGTCGAGAACGGTTTTCGCCTGCCGACGGCATACGACAACCGGCCGCTGACCTTCGAGGAGTTCGAGGAGAAGACGGGGCAGACGCTGTACGTCTCGGCGACACCCGGCGACTACGAGGGCGAGCACAGCGACCAGGTCGTCGAGCAGATCGTTCGGCCGACCCACCTCGTCGACCCGAAGGTCGACGTCTCGCCCGCGACGGGACAGGTAGAGGACCTCATGGATCGGATCGACGAGCGGATCGACCGCGACGAACGGACCCTCGTGACGACGCTGACGAAGCGGATGGCCGAGGACCTGACCGAGTACCTGGAGGAAGCGGGGATCGCCGTCGAGTACATGCACGACGAGACCGACACGTTAGAGCGCCACGAGATCATCCGCTCGCTCCGGCTGGGCGAGATCGACGTGCTCGTCGGCATCAACCTGCTCCGGGAGGGACTGGACATCCCCGAGGTCTCGCTGGTGGCGATCCTGGACGCCGACCAGGAGGGCTTTCTCCGCTCGGAGACGACGCTCGTCCAGACGATGGGGCGGGCGGCGCGCAACGTCAACGGCGAGGTCGTCCTCTACGCCGACGACCCCTCGTCGGCGATGGAGTCGGCTATCGAGGAGACCCAGCGCCGTCGACGGATTCAACGGGAGTACAACGAGGAACACGGCTTCGAACCGACGACGATCGAGAAGGACGTCGGCGAGACGAACCTGCCCGGCAGCAAGACGGACACGTCGAACGTTTCGGGAAAGGACCTCGCGGACGAGGACGAGGCCGCACGGTACGTCGCGGAACTCGAAGAGCGGATGCAGGAGGCGGCGAACAACCTCGAGTTCGAACTCGCCGCGGACATCCGCGATCGAATCCGCGAGATAACCGAGGAGTTCGACCTCGAGCGCGACGACGAGGGGGTCGCACCGCCGACCGAGGAGTTCTGATACCGACGGACGACACGGGTCACTCGAGTGTGTGCTGACCGTCGTTCGACAGGAGGAACGAAGTCGAGTCGCGACGACGTGCGACGAGTGGACGAGTACCGGAGAGAATTCAGGCCGTATTCTGGCCGTCCGACGCACCGTCGGAATCGTTCAGCACGAACGCGAGGACGACGCCGACCAGCGTCATCAGGACGACGAATCCCACGATCGCGCCGATGAGCATCTCTCCGCCGGTTTCGGAGAGCGTGCCTCCCTCACCGCCGTAGTTGACTCCGATCCCGACCATGGTGCCGATCATCAGAAAGACGGCAGTGACGGCGACGACGATTTCGATGATTTGCTCCCGCTCGACCATTATGCGTCGGATTTCGTCGGCCGCGACAAAAGCGCTTCGAAGGGGAGACGTCCCCGGATCGAGAGCCGGCGGTCGACGGGACGCAGACCGGTGGTACGCAGGCGCGAGATTTACCCGTCTCGAGCACCTAACCGGTTCGAATAGCCGATCGAACGCCCACCGAAGACACCACGACGCAACTCATGAACACACAAGCGTCACCGAAAGCCTCGCTCCCCCTCCCGGCAGACGAACGCCTCGAGGGACGATCGCGCCGCGCCAGAACGGAACCGATGTCGGTGCTCGCGCTCGGAGACGGCCTCTACGAGGTCGACTCGAGCAGCGGCAACACCTACCTCGTCGACATGCTGGCGGGTCGGTGTACCTGTCCGGATCACGTCTTCCGGAACGTCCGCTGCAAGCACGTCCGTCGCGTCGCCATGGAGATCACCGAAGGGCGCGTCCCGCCACCGGGGAAAGTCGCCGTCGAGTGTGGTGACTGCGACGCGGTTCTCTTCGTCGACGAGGACGCCACGGGACCGTTCTACTGCGACGCCCACACGCTCTATCCGGGCGATACGGTCCGCGACCGCGAGACCGGCGACCGACTGACGGTCGTCGACGTCTCGGACCTGCGGGCCGACCACGTCCGAATCAGGGACGCAGGAAGCACGGTCGCAGAGTACGGAACGAACGAGAACTACGATGCCGACGTGCCAGTGGTCGGAGCGGTCTACCCCCACGCCCGCGTCGCGCCCAACGGCCCCGTCCCCGAGTCGCTCAAGGTGTACGTCTTCCCGCGGACGCGCCTCCGGAAGCTGACGCCGCAGGACTGACCGAGAGCGTCTGTTTCAGCGACCGTCGGCGAGAGCGGAGGAAACGCTCGACAACTGATCACCTATTTATTAGCAGACAATTTATCGTCCCGCCCGAGATAGTGACGCGATAGCAATGGACGCAGGACTCGAGTACGAACAGTTCGAGGAGGGACGGCACGTCAACTACTGGGAACTCGATCGAACGCTCCAGCGCGAGGTTCGGCGGACGTACGACGACGACGCCTACGAGTGGGGCGAGTCCCGCCTTAGCGAGTTCGGCGACCTCGTCGGCCACACCGTCGCGGACAACGCCGATTACGTGGACGACCACGGCCTGGAACTCGAGACGTACGACGAACGCGGCGAGGTGCAAAACCGGGTGCGCTACCCCGCCGAACAGCGCGAGAACGAGCGACTCGTCTACGAGTCGGGGATCGTCGCCGACGTCTTTCACGCCCCGCCGGGCCGGGAAGCGCCGATGCCGCTCACCCACAACCTGGCGATGCAGTACCTGCTGTGTTACGCCGACGTCGGCCTCGACTGCCCGGTCGCGATGACCGCGGGCGCAGCGCTCGTCCTGGAGCGGTTCGACGACGGCGAACTCGAGGAGTACTTCGATCGGCTCACGACCCGCGAGTACGACGACCTCGTCGAGGGGGCGATGTTCCTCACCGAGAAGCAAGGCGGCAGCGACGTCGGCGCGACGGAGACGCGGGCGACGTACGACGAGGACGAGGGCTGCTGGCGACTGGAGGGCGAGAAGTGGTTCTGTAGCAACGTCGACGCCGAGGGGACGCTCGCGCTCGCCCGAACCGAGGGGGCACCCGACGGGACGGCGGGGTTATCGCTGTTTCTGGTCCCCCACACCACCACCGGGGGCGAACTCAACGACCAGCTCTACCGACGTCTCAAGGACAAACTCGGGACGACTTCGGTGCCGACGGGCGAAGTCGAGTTCCGCGGCGCGGAGGCGTTCCTCGTCGGCGACGAGCAGGCGGGGTTCAAGCAGATGGCCGAGATGCTCAACTTCGAGCGACTCTCGAACGCGGCGGGATCGTGCGGCCTCGTCGGACGGGCGCTGCTCGAGAGCAAGATTCACGCGGCGAACCGCGAGACGTTCGGGAAGACGCTCGACGAGCACCCGCTGATGCGTGCCGACCTCGTGGACATGGCCGTCGACCACGAGGCGGCGACGGCGTTTACGTTCGAGACGGCGCGGCTGTTCGCAGAACGCGAGACGAGACGGCGGAACGGCGAAGACGCCGACGACGTCTATCGACTGCTTCGGACGCTCGTCCCGATCGCGAAAGCCCGCACCGGCCGGATGGCCGTCGACGCCGCCTCCTACGCGATGGAGATCAAAGGCGGCGACGGCTACGTGAACGACTTCGTCACCAACCGCCTGCTGCGGGACGCGCAGGTGCTGCCCATCTGGGAGGGCCCCGAGAACGTCCTCTCGCTCGACGTGTTACGGGCACTCGAGCGCGAGGAGTCCCACGAGCCGCTGCTCGAGACGATCGAACGGCGACTCGAGGGCGTCACCCACCCGGCACTCGAGGAGCCGGTCGCGACGGTCGAGTCGGCGTATCGCGACCTCGCGGGCGCGCTGGCGACGCTCGCCAGCGAGGACGCGGCGTACGCACAGCTGTCGGCGAAGCGACTCGCACGCTACATCTTCGACGTCTTCGCCGCCGCGCTGTTGCTCGAGGAAGCCCAGACCGCCCTCGACGCGGGCGACGGCCGGACAGCGCTCGTGGCGAGGCGGTTCGTCGACCGGGAACTACGAACACAGGAGGCGAGGGGGATCCCGAGCGGCGATCGCTTCCCACTCGAGCACTTCGACGCCGTCGTCCGCTACGCGCCGGTCGATCCGGAGACCCTCGAGACGACGGCGACCGCCGACTAGTCGCCCTCGCGGCGTTCGATCCGCATCTCCATGCCGTCTTCGGGGTGGGCCGTCAGCGAGCCGCGCAACTCGATGGGGCCGTCGTCGACCCGTCGGAGCCGGTATCGCTGGGCGACGGTCGACGCGACGATCGGAGCCTCGAGCATCGCAAAGCCCTTGCCGATGCAGCTTCGCGGGCCGGCACCGAACGGGAAGTAGGCGTACGTCGGATGGGACGGGGAGCGCCACCGATCGGGGTCGAACGTCTCCGGGTCGTCGAAGTACCGCGGGTCGCGGTGGGTCGCCCACTGCGAGAGCAAGACGAGCGAGTCGGTCGGGACGTGATACCCCGACAGTTCGACGTCCCGGTCGACCCGGCGGAACATCGCGTACACCGGCGGGTACAGCCGCATCGACTCCTGGATGGCGTTTCGTAGCTCCGGGAGTTTACGAACGTCCGCCGCGGTCGGCTGATCGCCCGCGAGGACGGCGTCGACTTCCTCGTGGACACGCCGTTCGACGTCGGGGTGGTCGGACAGCAGTGCGAACGTGTAGGTGAGCACGAGCGCCGTGGTGTCGTGGCCGGCCAGCAGCATCGTCACCAGTTCGTCGCGGATCCCCTGCTGGTCGATCGCCCCGGCGTCGTTCGCCCGCAGGAGTCGCGCCAGCAGGTCCTCGTCGTCGTCGTCGATGCCGCGTCGTTTCCGGGCCGCGACGAGGACGTCGACGACCTCTTCGAGGCGGTCGATCGATCGCGAGAACCGCTGGCTCTCGGGCGTCGGCAGCCAGTCGGGCGTCAACGCCCGCCGCGGATCCGGCTCGAACCGGCGGCCGATCGGCTCGAGCAAGTGGCCGATCAGCCGTGACGTTCCGGGAGAGAGGTCGACGCCGAACATCGCGTCCACGATGATCTCGAGGGTGGTGCGGGTCATCTCCCACTCGACGTTCCGGACCTGGCCGTCCTGCCAGCGATCGACCATCGCCGTCGCCCGCTCGGTCATCGTCGGCGCGAGGCCGGCGATGCGATCCGGTGCGAACGCCGGCCCCGCGAGATCTCGCCGTTCGCGCCACGTGTCACCCTCACTCAACAGCAGCCCCTCGCCGAGCAGGTCGCCGAGGGCGTCGGTCTGAAACTCCGGTTTCGAGAAGGCGTCTTCCTCGCTGACGAGCACGCGTTCGACGGCGTCCGGCGAGGTGAGCAGGTGAGTCCGGTACGGGCCCAGGTCGAACGCCGCGACGTCGCCGTAGGCGCGACGAACGTCCGAGAGGAACCCGAACGGGTCGCGGGCGTACCGTGGTAACACGCCGACGATCGGTGCGCCGTTCGGTCCGGGTGGTACTGGCCGGGAACTCATCGGGAATGAGTTGGTCCGAGCGGAGAAGAACGTTCCCCCGACGCTAGTCACTGATCTCGTAACGGCTGTCGTGATACTGCTGGACAACAGTCACTGCACACTCGATCACGTCTCGCGTCCCGTCGCCGCTGGCGACGGCCGTTCGAGTGCAATCGACGTGTGAATCGTTTTGTCCAGTAGTATGAGTCGTACCGAGGCACCCGCGAACAGTCGTGCGGTTGCCTCGGGAACCAGTCACGATAGACGGTATCAGGACTCGAGCATCGCCGCGGCTTCCTCGACCGACAGTTCGCCCTGCTCGACGGCGGTCAGCACGCGCAACACGTCGGGGTCGTGGTCGGGTCGCTGCTCGCCGAGTTCGTCGAGGGTGACCTTTTTCGATTCGCCGACGAACTCCGGGAAGTCGGTGCCGTCGGCGAGGGCCGTCTCCTTTTTGACGCGGTAGTTTCCGCCGTCGGTGACGTGGAGGTCGCCGGGGTGGAAGAAGTACCAGTCCTCGCGGTCGAATCGAACGCCGATCCGGGGTTTCGCACCGAAGTTCTGTGCGAAGTAGATCAGCGCCTCGACTTCCTCGCCGGTGAGGTAGATCGGCTTTCCGGCGCTCGATTTGGCCTCGATCGCGTAGAAGACCTCGCCGTCGCCGGCCAGTACGTCGGGCAGTTCGCGTTCCGTCGCAGAGCCGCTTGCGGGGGCACGCATCACGGCGAAACCCGCGTCGTCGAGTTTGTTGACGAGTTCACGCTCGCGCCGGTCGCCCTTGGCGCTTGA
This sequence comes from Natribaculum breve, assembly GCF_023008585.1. Classification (GTDB taxonomy): domain Archaea; phylum Halobacteriota; class Halobacteria; order Halobacteriales; family Natrialbaceae; genus Natribaculum; species Natribaculum breve. The sequence continues at coordinate 2,013,910 of NZ_CP095390.1, forward strand.
CATTCTGTCGGAGCGTTGCCGTCGCGTCCTGATAAGTCAGGCGATGCGATGGACCGACGCGGCCGAGTCGGTCTACGCTGGAAGCAGCGCCATCGCCGTCTCGAGTTCCTCGGGGCCGTACTCGAGGGCGATGTAGAGGAGACCGAACTGGAAGGCGTTGAACGCGGCGTGAGCGGCGATTGGGACGACGAGGTTGTCGGTCTTCGCGTAGAGGTAGCCGAAGATGACCGAGCCGCCGAAGACGACGGCCAGCGAGACGGCGAGTTCGGCCGGCGCAGCGGCGGTACCGTCGGCGGCGACCCCGAACGAGGGGATGTGGATGAGCGCGAAGATGAGGCTCGTGACGACGACCGCGCCCATCTTGCTGAACGCATCGTAGAGGCGCTTCTGGACGACGTTCCGGAAGAGAAACTCCTCGGCGGGAGCGTTGAGCAGGAAGACGATCACGATGAGGATCAACACCATCGTCGGGTCGTCGCCGACGAACTCGACGACCTGGTTCTGCGAGGCCGGCAGGTCGAGCACCTGCGTGACGATCCCGACGAGGAAGATGAAGCCGATGCTGCCGGCGACGCCCGCGAGGACGTAGAGCCACCCCCGCCGCGTCGGGAACCGCAAGTCGAGGTACGACCAGCCGCGTCCGGTCACCGCCAGGTACAGCCCGCCGGCGACGAAAAAGCCCGTGAAGTTGAGCGTGAAGAAGGCGATCACCGCCTCGCGCGTCGCAGCCGCAGGCGAGGTGGCGATCGACGGATCGACCAGGAGCGCGGGAATCGTCAGGAGTTGCGCGGCGAGGAATCCGGCGGCGGTCAGAAGGGCGGCGACGACCACCGACCGGACGCGTCCGTCCGTACGCGATAGCGTGTCCATGGGCGATCGTACGGGAACGGGCTCCTTGTGCGTTCCTCTCTCGGAAGAGTGACGAAGACGAGACTGATCGGGAGGTCGCAAAACGGAGACGACCGAACGCCGAGTCGCGTCTAGACCCCCACTACGTCCCGTGGTCCCACGAGTCCATGTACTCGCGCTGGACGTCGGTCAGCGCATCGTACTCGACGCCTTCGGCCTCGAGTTTGATCTCGGCGATCTCCCGGTCGAGTTCGTCGGGGACGTCGTGGACGCCGGGGTCGTACTCGTCGCCGTTCTCCAGCAGTTCGCGGACGCAGACGGCCTGGATACCGAAGCTCTGGTCCATCACCTCGACGGGGTGGCCGAGCGAGACCGGCGCGGCGAGGTTGACGAGCCGGCCCTCGGCGATGACGTTCAGCCGGCGGCCGTCCGCGAGTTCGTAGGCCTCGACGCCGTCACGGGCCTCGTAGCGATCCACGGCGAGGTCGTCGAGCGCCTCGAGGTCGATCTCGATGTCGAAGTGGCCGGCGTTGGCGAGCAAGACGCCGTCTTGCATCCTCTCGAAGTGTTCCTCGACGATGACGTCGCGGTTGCCCGTCGTCGTGAGGAAGACGTCGCCGACTTCGGCCGCTTCCGACATCGGCATCACGTCGTAGCCCTCCATGTGGGCCTCGAGCGCGCGGCGGGGCTCGACTTCGGTGACGATCACGTTCGCGTTCTGGCCCGCTGCCTTCTTCGCGACGCCCTTGCCACAGTAGCCGTAGCCGGCGACGACGACGTTCTTGCCGGCCCACGAGAGGTTCGTGGTCATGGCGATCGACGCCAGCGAGGACTCGCCGGTGCCGTGGACGTTGTCGAACAGCCGCTTCATCGGCGTGTCGTTGACCGCGAAGACGGGGTACTCGAGCGCGCCGTCGGCGTCCATCGCGCGCAGGCGGTGGACGCCCGTCGTCGTCTCCTCCGCGCCGCCGACGATGGAGTCGATGAGTTCGGGGTACTCCTCGTGGATCAGGGCGACGAGGTCCATCCCGTCGTCGACCGTGATCGTGGGTTCGTGCGCGACCACGGCGTGGATGGCGTCGTAGTACTCCTCGTCGTCGACGCCCCGTTTGGCGTAGCTCGTGATCGACTCGTGGGCGTCGAGCGCCGCCGAGACGTCGTCGTGGGTCGACAGCGGGTTACAGCCCGTGACGGCGACCTCCGCGCCACCCTCGGCGAGCGTCTCGACCAGGATCGCCGTCTTCGCCTCGACGTGCATCGCCATCCCGATCCGCTCGCCCTCGAGTGGCTGCTCGGCGACGAACTCCTCGCGGACGCGCTCGAGGATGGGCATGTGCTGGGTCGCCCAGTCCATCTTGCGCCGGCCCTCCGCTCGAGCGGCGTCGACGTCGTCTAGCTGCTCGCTGATCGACGGATACTCGGTCATGACTCGAGGGAAGGCGAGCGCGCCCAAAACCCTACCGAAGTACTCGAGATGCCGTCAGCGCGACGAAGTGGATTCGACGAACGGACCACACCTGCAGGTCGACGAAACGTGGCTGCAACCGGAGAGAATCCGGCCGAGATGGCGACCGGGAACCCCTGGCGGTTCCGATCGCGGTCGGCCGGAGTCGGTCGGTGGACAGGGGAGTCGACGACGCCGTCAGGCGTGTCGGCCAGGGATTACTGGGTGCGTGTGCCGATCGACGGTGTCGGGTGCCTCTGTGCTACGTGTGTCGATCGGACGATGTGTGACGTCGGTCGAGTTCGATGGTCAGTTCTCGCTTTCGTCGTCCGCGTCGTCTTCGTCCGCGTCGTCCTCGTCAGCGTCGTCCTCGTCAGCGTCGTCCTCGTCAGCGTCGTCCGCGTCGTCTTCGTCCGCGTCGTCACCGGGACCGGCGTTCGCCGGCGGTCCTCGTCTGTCTTCCTCGTCGTCTTCCTCGACGTCGTCACTTCCGGGGCCGGCGTGGGCCGGCGGGCCCCGCTTCTCGTCTTCGTCACCGTCTTCGACGTCGTCACCGGGACCAGCGTGAGCCGGCGGGCCTTGCTTCTCGTCTTCGTCGCCGTCCTCGACGTCGTTACCGGGACCAGCGTGCGCCGGCGGGCCGGCGTGGGCTGGCGCGTTACCGGGGTTGTTCTTGACGACGAACGAGGCGACCTGCGAACCGATGCCGCCCGCGGTCTCGCTCGGCTCGAGGGTCGCCACGAAGCTGCTGACGGCCTGGCTGAAGGTGGCGCTCTCCTCGAGGATCCGGTCTTCGACCGACAGGAGCGTGACTTCGGTCGTCACCGATTCGTTCTCGTCGGTCGCCGTAATCGAGACGGCGACCGTCTCGTTGGGCGTCGGCAGTTCGACCGTCCCGTTCTCGTCGGTCGCGTACTCGCCTTCGCCCGCGTAGGTCGCGTTCTCGTCGACGGTGTCGACGGTGACGGTCGCGTTCTCGGCCGGGCTGTCGTTCGCCTCGACCGCGACGGACACGACCTCGTCTTGTTCGACGTCGACCGACAGCCCGGTCTCTTCCTCGGGTTCTGCGGCCTCGAGAGTCACTTCCGTCGACGCCGAGACGTTATCGGCCGTCGCTTCGACCGAGACGTCGACCGTCTCGTCGGGCGTCGGCAGTTCGACCGTGCCGTTCTCGTCGGTCGCGTACTCGCCTTCGCCCGCGTAGGTCACGTTCTCGTCGACGGTGCTCACGTTCACCGTCGCGTTCTCGACTGTACTACCGTTTGCCGTGACCGTGACGGTCACGTCCTCCTCCTCCTGGGAGACGTCGATCGACAGTTCGTCGGCTGTCGACGAGTCTCCCTCCGCGGCCACCGTTCCCAGCGGCGCGAGGACGGAGAGTACCACGACGGCGACCAGCGCCGCCACGATGGTTCGATTTCGATTCATTACGATCGAGACGTTCAGGAAGAACGGAATAAACCCCGACGGCAGTTCGACTCGTTCGCGATCGATGATAACGACAGCAGAATCGTTTTGAGCGTTTATCGACGTATCTGAACGTTCAACGAGACAGACTGTCAGCCGTCGGCCCGAGCGATCAGCGCCTCGGCGTGCTCGGTCGCCCGCTCGCGGACCGCCGCCTCGTCTACGGTCAGTACTTCGCGGTCGCGCATCAGGACCTGGCCGTCACAGACGGTGTGGCGGACGTCCGCCGCCGCAGCAGCGTAGACCAGATGGCTCACGAGGTCGTGTGGCGGCGTCAGGTGGGGCTTCTCGAGGTCGATCACCGCCAGGTCCGCGGGTGCACCTTCCTCGAGGCGGCCGGTCTCGAGGCCGATCGCCGCCGCGCTGTCGCTGGTCAGCATCTCGACGACGGCCTCGGCGGGCACCGCGCTGGCGTCGTCGGCCGCGAGTTTCCCGATCATGGCGGCGTCGCGAGCCTCGTCGAGCATCGAGAGGTCGTTGTTCGAGGCCGGCCCGTCGGTGCCGAGGCCGACAGTGACGCCCGCCTCACGCAGGCGCTCGACGGGTGCCATGCCGCTTGCGAGTTTCATGTTCGAGGCTGGGCAGTGGATCACGCTCGCGCCGCTCTCGGCGAGCAGGCCGATCTCCGACTCGTCGACGTGGACGCCGTGGGCGATGAAGTCCTCGGACTCGAGCAGGCCGTGCTCGGCGGCGTAGGCGAGCGGGCGGACGCCGTGTTCCTCGACGATGGGCGTCACCTCGCCGCGCGTCTCGTTGGCGTGAAAGTGGAGCGGGACGCCGAGGTCGCGGGCCTCGGGGACGAACTCCTCGAAGTACTGTCCGGCGACGGTCGTCAGCGAGTGGGGCATAAAGGCCGCCGAGATCCGACCGTCGGCCATGCCGTCGATTTCTTCGGCGACGGCGAGCCCCTCCCGGGCGTCCTCGCGGGCCGCTTGCTCGTCCTTGCCGACGGAGATGACCCCGTGGCCGAGACGCGCGCGCAGCCCCACCTCCTCGACGACCTCGGCCATCGTCGGCACGAAGAAGTACATGTCCGCGAAGGCCGTCGTCCCGGACTTGATCAACTCGAGGGCACCGAGTTCGGTCCCGACGCGGACGTCCTCGGCCGTGAGTTCGCCCTCGGCGGGCCAGATGTCCTCGCGAAGCCACGCCTCGAGGGGCTTGTCGTCGGCGTAGCCTCGCAGCAGCGACATCGCGACGTGGCTGTGGCCGTTGACGAACCCCGGCGTGACGAGCGAGTTCGAGGCGTCGAGTACGTCGTCACCCGCCAGGTCCTCGCCGACCTCGAGGATCTCGCCGGTGTCCTGATCGACCAGTACGTCCGCACGCTCGACGCGCAGGTCGGGTGTAAGGACCTGTCCGCCGGTGATCGACAGCGTGGTCATGGCTCGAGGTTTCTCGTCGGGAATCGTCAATCTGCCGTCTGCGGTCGACGTCACAGTCGACAGGATACGTCTCCAGCCGTCCGACGCGGTACACGCGGATACCAGTCCACGTCTCGGTCGCGTCCCGACGTTCACCCCCCACGGGGGCGCTCGAGGACGCGTCGCCAGCGAGGGAATTATTAATCAATTCCTCGATATATGAACCGTTCAATCGCAGTACTACGACCGATCTGAACGTTCTAAAATCGATATGGATAGTCACCACCGTTATTCAGGACGTGACGACTGTCGTCGCGTATGGAGCGAAACGCAATCCAGTTGCTGTTCGTCGCCGCGCTCGTCGCCGTCGCCGGCTGTGCCGGCGGCGTCGGCGGGGGGTTCGATGGCGACCCGGCGACCGACGACACGACTGACCCAGTCGATGGTACCGACGCGATCGACGGCGACAGCGCAACGGCCACGTTCTACGTCAGCGACGAGCCGAACCAGATCGACGACTTCGAACACCTCAACGTGACGGTGACGAAAGTCGGATTCAAGAAAACTGGTGACGTGGCCGACGAGCGTACGGACGCGAACGAAACCGACGGTGAGTCCGAGGGAGAACCCGAAAACGAGACCAGAGAGGCGAGCGGAGCGGAAGAATCCGGTGAACCCGACGAATCCGACGGCGCTGCAGACGAACGCTGGATCGAGTACGACGTCGACGAGAAGACCGTCGACCTCACCGAACTCAAAGGCGCGAACGCGACCGCGCTCGACGAGTTCGAGCTGCCGGAAGGCGAGTACGAGACGGTCTTCATCTACGTGAGCGACACCGAAGGGATCCTGACCGACGGCACCGAGACGAACGTGAAACTCCCGAGCCAGAAGCTAAAGCTCCACACGGCGTTCACCGTCGGGGCTGGCGACGAAATCGACTTCGTGTACGACATCGCCCCCCACAAGGCCGGAAAGAGCGGGAAGTACATCCTCAAACCGGTGATCAGCGAGAGCGGGACGGGCGACGAGGTCGAGATCCACGACGTCGACGGCGAGGACCGCGCCGGCGGTGAGGAGGCGTCCGACCGCAACGAGGACCAGAACGCCGAAGACGGGAAGGCCAAAACTGCCGACGAAGAGTCGGACGAAAACGCGAAAGCAAACGACGGCGGAACTGAGGCCGACGACGAATCCAAAGAACAGGACGAAGCGTCGGCGTAGGCCGCGACGGTGGCGAGTACGTCGGTCGACTCGCTGCCCTCGACTCGGCTATCGGAATGTTACTCGTTTTGTCGCGCCCAGCCGCGGAGCCACTCGAGCGGTTTCAACACCGCCGGCCGGTAGTCCGCGTGCGGGTCGTACTTCGCGAACGCCAGGCTGTTCGACATCACGCTCACGCTCGAGGTGGCCATCGCCAGCCCCGCCAGCGCGGGGTTGAGCAGGCCGAGCGAGGCGATCGGGACCAGCGTCGTGTTGTAGACGAGCGCCCAGAAGAGGTTCTGGCGAACCTTCGCGATCGTCGCCTCGGAGATGCGGACGGCCTTGAGCACGTCGGCGGGATCGTCGCGCATCAGCGTCACGTCGGCAGACTCGATGGCGACGTCCGTCCCGGAGCCGATGGCGACACCGATGGCCGCGGCCGTCAGCGCGGGCGCGTCGTTGACGCCGTCACCGACCATCATGACGTGCGAGCCGTCTTCCTGCAGCGACTCGACGTGGTCGGCCTTGTCCTCCGGCAGCACCTCGGCGCGGACGTTCTCGACGTCGATGCCGACCTCTCGAGCGACCGCGCGGGCGGTGCGCTCGTTGTCGCCGGTGAGCATCACGACCTCGACGTCCCGGTCGCGAAGCGCCGCGACGGTCTCTTTGGCGCTCTCGCGGACCTCGTCGGCCACCGCGAGCACGCCCGCGAGTTCGCCGTCGACTGCGACTGGCATCGCCGTCTTGCCCTCGCGCTCGAGTCGCTCGAGGGCGTCCTCGGCGGGGCCGGGGTCGACACCCTCGTCGGCGAGCAGTTTCCGGCGGCCGATCAGGACCGTGCCGTGGTCGGTCTCGGCCCGGATGCCGTGGCCGGGGACGTTCTCGAACTCGCTGACGCCGCCGTAGTCGATGTCGCGCTCTTCGGCACCCTCGACGATCGCGCGAGCGATGGGGTGTTCGGAGCCCGACTCGGCCGCGGCCGCCGCGCTGAGGACGATCGATTCGCTCGACTCCCGCTCGCCGACGAGGACGCCGCCGTCCGTACTGGGACGGCCGCCGTCGGTCGCCGCGTCCGGTTCGATCGTCACGACGTCGGTCAGGGTCATCTCGCCGTGGGTCAGGGTCCCGGTCTTGTCGAAGACGACGGTGTCGACGCCCCGGACCGTCTCTAAGACGTCGCCGCCTTTGAACAGGACGCCGTTCGTGGCCGCCAGAGTCGACCCGACCATCGTCGCGGCGGGCGTCGCCAGTCCGAGCGCGCAGGGACAGGCGATCAGCAGGGCGGACGCGAGGACGATCACCGAGAACTCGAGGACGGGGACGCCCGCCTCCGAGCCGGCGGGGAGCGCTACCTCGGGACCGCCGCCGACCATTCCCCAGGTCGGGAACGAGTCGACGAATGCCGCGAGCGTCTCGGGGAACGCGAACCACAGCAGCGCCCAGACGATCGCGTTGACGATCACCGCGGGGACGAAGTAGGCGCTGACCCTGTCGACGAGCCGCTGGATCTCGGGCTGGCGGGACTGGGCTTCCTTCACCCGTTCGACGATCTGCTGGATCGCCGTCTCGGAGCCGACTTTCGTCGCCTCGACGAAGAGTCGGCCGTTCTTGTTGACGGTCGCGCCGACGACCTCGTCGCCCTCGCCTTTCTCGACCGGGACCGACTCGCCGGTGAGCATCGACTCGTCGACCGCGCTCTGGCCCTCGACGACGACGCCGTCGGTCGGGATCTTCTCGCCCGGTCGAACCTTGAGGACGTCGCCGACCTCGACCTCCTCGAGGGGAACCTGTCGCTCCTCGCCACGGACGGCGTTGCCGTCCGCTCGAGCCCCCTCCGGGTCATCCCACTCGACGACGGTCGCCTCGTCGGCTTCCATCTCGAGGAGTTCGCGCAAGGCGTTGCCGGCCCGGGCTTTCGAACGGACCTCGAGCCAGTTGCCGAGCGTGATAAACCAGAGGATGAAGGCCACGGCCTCGAAGTACAGCCCCTCGCTGGAGATCTGTCCGAGCAGGACGGCCGTACTGTAGACGTAGCCGACGGAGGTACCCATCGCGACCAGCGTGTCCATGTTCGCCTGGCGGTTGTTGACGAGCGCCCGGTAAGCACCGACGAGGAACTCCCTGCCGAGCGTCGCCATCAGCACCGTCGCGATGGCGAACTCGAGCCAGCCGAGGCCGACGCCGAGGACGGTCTCGGGCAGCGTGACGAGGTCGAACATCGCGAGCATGATCGGCACGAACGGCAGCGTGAGCAGGCCGCCGCCGATCACGAGTCGGCGCTGGCGGCGGAGTTCGCCCTCGATCGCCCGCTCGCGCTCGGAGCCGTCGTCGTCGCCCTCCTCGCGGACGGGTTCGTAGCCGGCCCGCTCGATCGCGTCGTAGATCTCCTCGAGCGAGGCGTCGGCGGGGTTGTACTCGACTCTGGCCTCGTCGGCGGCGAAGTTCACGTCGGCGCGGACGACGCCGGGCAGGTCCGCGACGGCCTCGCCCACCGTCTCCGAACAGGTCGCACACGACATCCCCATGACGGTGATCGTCCGCGTCTCGGAGGCCGCCTCGTAGCCCGCCTCCTCGATCGTCTCGTAGATCTCCTCGAGGGAGGTCTCCGTCGGGTCGTACTCGACTGTCCCCTCGTCCGTCGCGTAGTTGGCACTCGCCGAGGCGACGCCCTCGAGGTCGTCGAGGGCGTCCTCGACGGTCCCCGAACACGTCGCACACGACATCCCCGTGATCTCGAGGTGTGCCAGTCTCGGTTTCATATGGGTAGATAAGGACTGGCTATTGAAGCGGTTTGTGCGTTACAAACCAGGATTGTCCCACAGTATATTTTCGAAACAAAGTCGCAGGGAGGTCGTGATCGAAGAATCGAAGGCGAATCGAGGTTCAGACGAGCGATAATTGTTATTCGTTCACACGAACCCGACGGCTCATCCTGTCGACCGTGGCCGTGTTCCGGCACACGGTCGTCGTTAGTGCGAGCGAGGTCGAACGACGGCGACAGCCGGGCGACGAGAACCGGTAGTATTTTCCAAACGTCGCAGCAACGAGAACGTCGAGTCGATTTCGGTCACGGCTCGCGATACACATGGAACTCGAAGAATTCGCCGCGGCCAACGCGCCCGAAGACGGCACCGAACGGTTTCAACTGGAAAACAGCAAGCTCCTCGACGTCGATCTCGACGGCTCCGCGATGCTGAAAGCCGGATCGATGGTAGCGTACACGGGCGACGTGACGTTTACGGGCAAAGGATCCGCGGAGGGTGGGATCACTGGCTTCCTCAAAGAGAAGGCGACGGGCGAGGGGACGCCGGTGATGGAAGCCGAAGGGACCGGTCACGTCTACGTCGCAGACCAGGGGAAGGAGATCCAGGTGCTCGATCTGGATCCAGGACAGCGACTCTCGGTAAACGGCAACGACGTCCTCGCGTTCGAGTCGCGAGTCGACTACGAGATCGGGACCGTCGGGAGCCTCGGCGCGACCATGTCCGGCGGACTGACGAACGTCTTCCTCGAGGGTCCTGGCAGCGTCGCCATCACGACCCACGGTGATCCGCTCGTCCTGACGCCGCCGGTCAACACCGACCCGGACGCGACGGTCGCCTGGAGCGGGTCGCTGTCGCCGAGCGCGAGCGTCAACCGGAGCCTCTCGGACATGATCGGACAGTCCTCCGACGAGCGATACCAGCTCGAGTTCACGGGGACCGACGGGTTCGTCATCGTTCAGCCGTACGAGGAGACACAGCCCCAGTCGCAGTAACCGCTCTGCGAGCAGGTTGACGCCGGTCGCCAGCGACACGGGAGAGCACGATGGAAAGACAGTTCCCACCGCCGGCCCAATAGCGCCACATGCGAATCGCCGTCCCCAACAAGGGCCGCCTGCACGAGCCGACGATCGACCTTCTAGAGCGGGCGGGACTGCACCTCGAGAACGGGGCCGACCGCAAACTCTACGCCGAGACCGTCGATCCAGACGTCACTGTCCTCTTTGCCCGTGCGGCCGACATCCCAGAGTACGTCGCCGACGGGGCAGCCGACGTCGGCGTGACGGGCTACGACCAGGTCCAGGAGGCCGCAGTCGACGACGTCGTCGACCTGCTCGACCTCGAGTTCGGCCGCTGTCGGCTCGTCCTCGCCGCGCCGGAAGACGGCGACGTCGAGTCGGTCGCGGACGTGGCGGGCAAGACCGTCGCGACGGAGTTTCCGACCGTCACCCGCGAGTTCTTCGCCGAGCGGGGCATCGAGCCCGACGTCGTGGAGGTCACCGGCGCGACCGAACTCACGCCGCACGTCGAGATGGCCGACGCCATCGTCGACATCACGAGCACGGGCACGACGCTCGCGGTCAATCGCTTAGCGATCGTCGAGGAGGTGCTCTCGAGTTCGGTCCGGCTGATCGCCCGCGAGGACGTCGTCGACGACCCGAAAGTCGAAGAGGTCAGAACGGCTCTCTCGTCGGTGCTCGCCGCCGACGGGAAACGCTACCTGATGATGAACGTCCCCGAGGACCGACTCGAGGAGGTCCGCGAGGTCATCCCGGGACTCGGCGGACCGACGATCATGGACATCGCGAACGGCGGGAGCGAGAAGGTCGCCGTCCACGCCGTCGTCGACGAGCGGGACGTCTTCGAGACGATCACCGAGGTCAAAAACTGCGGCGCGAGCGACATCTTGGTGACGGAGATCGAACGGCTCGTCGAGTGATCGGCCGTCGACGGCGGCTCTCGACGAGGAGAGCTACACCGGTGCGGTCCCGAGCAGTCGGACGAAGTTGAACAGCGTGAGCCCGACGAGCACCGCGACGGTGTAGTAGACGACGGTGACGAGCAGCGTGATTCGATAGCTCAGGTCGTAGACGACGCGAATCGCGACGTACGCGACGGCGAACGTCACGGGGATGACGACCACGGGCCCCCACTGCTGGAGCAGGATCGACACGAGCCCGAGCGCCGGCGCGACGGTAAACGCCCGTTTCACCCGGACGTCGCCGAGAACGTACCGTGCAGCGATGTGTAGCGTGACGCCGTAGAACAGCGTCGAGACGAGAAACGTTCCCAGATACGCGATCGGGCCACCGGTAGCTGGATCCAGCGCCTCGGGTGCGACCTGCGCGACGACCATACCGGAGGTTCAGAGTCCGCCGATTTGTGCCTGCCGAAAGCGATCCGTCAGGTGTCGTGGGAGCGGCGACGCGCGAGACCGACGCGAACGGCGACGGAGCGTTACTCGAGCAGTCCGAGGTCCTCGAGTCGCGAGACGATCTTGTCGACGGCGTGTTCGGCGTCTTCGGGCTTCTTGCCGCCGGTGATGACGAGTTTGCCCGAGCCAAAGAGCAAGGCGACGACCTCCGGTTCGTCGAGGCGATAGACGAGACCGGGGAACTGCTCGGGTTCGTACTCGATGTTCTCCAGGCCGAGCCCGATGGCGATCGCGTTCAGGTTGAGGTTCCGCCCCAGGTCCGCCGACGTGACGATGTTCTGGACGACGATCTCGGGGTCCTCGTTGACCTGGATCTGGAGTTCACGCAGCTTGTCGAAGACGATGCGCAGGCTCTCGTGGACGTCGTCGGTGCTTTTCGCGCCGGTGCAGACGATCTTGCCCGAGCGGAAGATCAGTGCCGCCGACTTGGGGTTTTGCGTACGGTAGACGAGACCGGGGAACTGCTCGGGGTCGTAGTCGGCCCCCTCGAGGTCCATCGCGACGCTCTGGAGATCGAGTTCCTGTCCGATGCCGGTCGACGCCACCACGTTTTCGATGTTGATGGTATCCTTCGGATCCGTCATTCGTCGTTTAAAAAGACGTATTTAAGGTTTATAAAGGTTGGTACCACCACCTGATCTGTCCGGTATGTCGACGTATCGGCCCACAGGCGTCCGTTCACGCGATTTTCGGAGTCACGGTCGGCGACGACGTCGCCGGCGAGCCCCGTCGAAAGCGGTAGGCTCATACCTCGCGCGCGGCCAGAAGACGACGTGTACCTGCTCGAGCTCGGCGGCGAGGACGACGCGTTCGCAGCCTGTGAAGCCCGGAGCGGCGCGGCCGACGTCCGCCGGATCGCGCCCGGGCTCGCCGTCGCCACGGCGATCGTTCCCGGGCGAATCCGCGGTCTCGCCTACACCCACCGCGCGAGCGACCTCGTCGGGCGCACCGACGCCGACGTCGCGAGCGCGACGGCGCTGCTCGAGGCGGCCACGATCGACCGCACGGGGACCGTCGCCGTCCGCGCGACGGACGTCCACGGCTCGAGCGGCGTGAGCACGACCGAAGCCGAGCGAGCCCTCGGGAGCGTGCTCGTCGACCGGGGCTTCGAGGTCGACCTCGAAGCGCCCGATCACGTCCTGCGGGCGGCGTTCTCGGAGGGGCGACTCGAGGGCGGGGACGACCTGGTGACGGCCGACGACGAATCCCGCGGCGAGCGCGTCTCGGTCTGTGCGCTGGGCTGGCTCGAGGCCGAGAGCGTCCGGGACTTCGGGACGCGAAAGCCGACGGACAAACCCTTCTTCCAGCCGGGCAGCATGGACCCGCTGCTCGCACGCGCCGTCGCGAACGTCGCCGGTGCCCGTCCCGGCCGGACGATTCTCGATCCGATGTGTGGCACCGGCGGCGTCCTCGTCGAGGCCGGCCTCGTCGGCGCTGACGTGATCGGCACCGACGCCCAGGAGAAGATGGTCCGGGGCGCTCGCGAGAACCTCGCACACTATCTCGCTGGCGAGTCGCCCACGGACGCGGACGTCCCCACCGGCGAGTGGCACGTCGGCCGTGGCGACGCGACCCGGCTTCCCGTCCGGGACGACGCGGTCGACGGCGTCGTCTTCGACGCCCCCTACGGCCGACAGTCGAAGATCGCCACGCACCGACTCGAGGACCTCGTCTCGGGGGCGCTCTCGGAGGCCCGCCGGGTCGCCTCGCGTGCGGTCGTCGTCGCGGATCGACAGTGGGTCGACGAGGCACGCGACGCGGGCTGGGAAATCGACGCCGCGTTCGAACGACGGGTCCACCGATCGCTGACGCGGTACGTGCTGGTCCTCGAACGACGACCATCGTGACTGATACGGTTTACTGTCAGTCAGTACCGGTGTACCCGCCGGACGGTCGCGGGTACACCATTATGCAGTGACAATAATCCGTATGAACGCAGTCCTGTCTCCGGTACCGAGTCAGGAATTTACGCTGCAGCAAGGGCAACTGTCGTGACGATGGGGAGGCCATGCCTTCGTCGACCGATTCGCTCGCGACCCACCGCACCATCATCAAACACGGGGGGATAACCACACAGTGGCGAGTACTGTAGGGGGTTCGTATTTCTCCCCATGTCTTATGGTGAACGATCGTGTTTGATTAGATGTGGGTGATAGAATGGGCGGGAGAAACGACACTGCCAGCGAGGAGTACGGAACGGCTCAGATCAATCATCGCGGCCGGTTGACGATTCCGAAGGAACTCCGTGACGAACTCAATCTCGAGGACGGGACCGAGTTCCGGGTCGTTCGCGACGGTGGCGACATCCGTCTCGTCAGGGAACTCCCCGATCTCGAGACGCTTACGCGGGGAGAAGAGTGGGGTGACGAGGCGTTCCGGGACGCGGGTGATGCGACGTTCGGTGGTCGGTGAGATGGGGTCGAAACGCGTCTTGCCCGACCTCAACGCACTGTCGATTCTGTTGGTGGACGACCATCCCGGTCATCCATACGTCGCGGAGGAACTGATCCCAGCGCTCACTGGGGGCGATTCACTGATCGTCTTCGGCTATCTTCCGCTCCGGATTCAGTGGGTACTCGAAGATCTCGGCTTCGACACATATGAAGCACGAAACGCCGTTTCGTCGCTCCTTCAGTACCCGCTCGAGTTCGTCGACGTGGACGACCGGACCGTTCTCGACGCCTACGAAATCAGCGCGGAGAGGAACCACGATGTCTACGACTGCTTTTATATCGCGCTCGCTCGACAGACCGATGCCGACGTACTAGTGACTACCGATCGCGACTTCGATCGTCTCTGTGACAGCGAACCGTTCGAGTACGTCAACCCGGTTCCGGAAAACGTACTCGAGCGCTTTCACAACGTCAACGAATCGTAACGAGAAACGAACGGTCACCCGATACGGAATATTGTCACTGTGTAGCAGTGTGCCCGCAGGACGACCGTGGGTACGCCGGTACTGACTGACAGTGAACCGTGTGAGTGGAATCACGCCTCGATCTCGTGGACCCGATCCCGAAGCCGTTCCCCTTTCTCGGTCTCGATCGAGAGGTCCGGGACCGGGACCTTCTCGCCGTTCTCGTCGATCGCGACGAACGTGAACGACGAACTGGTGGTCTCCTCGCGGTCGCCGCTTCGAGGGTCCTCGCGCCAGGCACGGAGTGCGACGTGGACGCTCGTCGTCCCCGCGTCGTAGACGTACGCCTCGACGAGCGCCGTCTCGCCGACGGGAATCGGCCGCTTGAAGTCGAGTTCGTTCACTCGCGCGGTGACGCAGGTCTCGCCGGCAAAGCGCATCGCCGACATCGCCCCGACCTCGTCGAGCCACTTCATCAGGTTCCCCCCGTGGAGCGTCTCGAGGTTGTTCGCGTGGTTCGGCTGGACGCGGAATCGGTTCCGGATGCGCGTCTCGAGTAGCGTCGGCATAGTCGGAAGTCAGCCCAGAGCAAAATAACTGTGATCCGACGACGCCGGTCGGAGCTGTCGATCGATTCGGTCGGATCGGGACCCAGTCACAGCAGACGTCGTCACTCCCGGCCGAGTTCGGCGAGGAGATGCGAGACGTGAACCCGGTCGCTCGTCCCCTCGGTCATCTCGAACTCGACGTCCGCCGCCAGCCGGTGGACGCGAGCGAGTCTGGCACCCTGGTAGCGCGACCGGGCGACGTCGACGATCGCCTCGAGGACCTCCTCGCCGTCGAGTCCCTCGTCGACGAGCAGGTCGTCCAAGGTCTTGCGGGCGTCGGTAAAGTCGCCGGCCTCGGCGTCCGCGAGCATCGACTCGACTTCCTCGTCGAGTCCGACCGCACCGAGGGTCTCGTAGGCCGCGCTCATCGTAATCGCGCCTTCCTCCTCGGCGGTCGTCTGGGCGGCGAGGATCGCCTGCCTGAGGTTACCGTCGGCGTAGCCGGCGACGAACTCGAGGCCGTCGGGGTCGTAGGCGACGTCCTCGGCCTCGGCGATCCGTTCGAGGACGGCGACGGTCTCCTCGCTCGTGGGTGCGCGCATCGACACGGGGAAACACCGCGAGCGGATCGGCGGGATGAGCTTCGTGGGCTGGCGGGTCGCGACGATAAACTGCGTCGTCCGGTGGTGTTGCTCCATAATCCGGCGCAGTGCCTGCTGGAAGTCCTCGCGGACGTCCTCGGCGTTGTCGAGCAGGATCGTCTTGTAGGTGCCCGAGACCGGGGCGTAGCTCGCGGACTCCTTCAGGACGTGGTTGATCATGTCGCGTTTCGAGAGGTCGGACTTGCCGACGAGAAAGTGCTCGAAGCGGGGATCGTTCTTGATCTCGGTTTTCGTCCGGCCGAAGAAGTCGGCGACGTTGATTTCGATCAGGTCGTTGTCGGGGTCCGCGTGTGCCTCCCTGGCCAGCGCGCGCGCCGCGGCCGTCTTCCCGCTGCCCGGCGGCCCCTGCAGGACGAGATTGATCGGCTCCTCGACGGCTCGCTGTAGGTACTCGCGAGCGTCGTCCTGTGGCAACTCGGCGAGATCGGGCGCGTGCGTCTCGGTCCACAGCGGCGCGTCCATCGACCGCCGGTAGGGACGGGACGGGTAAGAATCGGTCGATTGTCCGATGGCCATCGCTGCCACGGCGGTCTCGACGGCGACCTCACCGCGAAAGCGAGGTCACGGCTGGAGGACTCGATGGCCACAGACTCGCCGGTCACTCGTCGACGACCTCGAGATCGCCCAGTTCGCCGTGATCGGTCGTGTACACCCCGTAGGTGTGGTTGCCGGGTTCGACGCCGACGACGTCGACCTCGAAGGTGACGTCGGTCGTCTCGTCGGCCGCGAGGTCGAGGACCCGTCGATCGAGGACCTCGCCGTCGATCCGGAACTCGACGTGCTGGCGGGTGTCGAACGCGTTGGGGTTGCGGATAGTCGCCTCGACCGTGATCGTCTCGTTGATCCCGGCCGACGACGGTGCGTCGACGGACTCGACGAGGAACGACGTGTTCGCGGTGCCGTCGGCCGCCCGTTCCGTGACGGTGACCGTCGCCGTGTCGCTTACGGGGTAGCCGTCCTCGAGGTAGGGCCTGTCTTCCTCGCCGTCGGTCTCCTCGTAGGCGAACGTCTCGTTGTTCGTCGTATCCCGGTGGACGACCGCCGTGAGCTGGCCGAACATCTCGGTGTCGTCGCGCTGGTCGACGGTGACGTTCTCGTGGTCGCCGTCCTCGAGGTAGTCGGAGACACCGACGATCGTATCCGACCCGTCTCTGACGACGACGAAGCCGCCGTCGGACAGCGACACGCGGTCGATCGTCACGTTGGTCCCGTCGCCGTTCTGGTCCGAGAACTCGATCGATGCGTCGTAGTCTTCGGCGACTTCCGAACCGAAGATCGCAGGTGCCTGACCGACGATCGCGCCCGCAGCGAGGACGACCGCGACCGCGATCAGGATCGCGAGGATCCGTTTGACCGTACCGAACGTCGATGTCGTGTTCATCTGTCGGGAGACGAGGTAGTCTCGAGCGATACCTACGAGACGGCCAACCTAAAACGCTCCCTCCGTTGCACTCGCAAGCCGCCACTTTGGCCGATTAGTTAGCAACTACAACAGTTCAGCAGTGGAGTACGGATCGAATGGACGGCCGTCGGTATCGAAGCCGGTTTAGCCACGGCGAACGGAGACGTTGCCGATGCCACTGCGCGTGACGTTTCTGGGGACCAGCGGGGCCGTTCCGACGACCGAACGGAACCCGATCGCGATCTTCGTCGCTCGAGAGGGCGACGAGCTGTTGTTCGACGCGGGCGAGGGAACCCAGCGACAGATGATGCGCTTCGGGACCGGCTTTTCGGTCTCACACCTGTTCGTCACGCACCTCCACGGCGACCACGTCCTCGGGATTCCCGGACTGATGCAGACGTGGGACTTCAACGACCGCGAGGAGCCACTCGCGATTCACACCCCGAAGGGGACCCGACGACAGATGAAGTCGCTCGTCCACACCCTCGGCAAGCGGCCGTCGTTTCCCGTCAGGATCAACGAGGTCGGCCCCGGCGACGTCGCCTACCGCGCCGACGAGTACGAGGTGCGCGTCTTCGAGGCCGACCACGACACCCGCGCGGTCGGCTACGCCCTCGTCGAAGACGAGCGCAAGGGCCGGTTCGACCGCGAACGCGCCGAAGAACTCGGCGTCCCCGTCGGGCCGAAGTTCTCGAAACTCCACGAGGGCGAACCGGTCGAACTCGAGGACGGCACCGTCGTCCAGCCGGAGCAGGTCGTGGGCGACCCCCGTCCCGGTCGGAGCGTCGTCTACACCGGCGACACGCGCCCGACCGCCGCCACCGTCGAGGTCGTCGACGAGCCGGATCTGCTGATCCACGACGCTACCTTCGCCGACGATCGGACCGACAGGGCGGCCGAGACCGCCCACTCGACGGCCCGACAGGCTGCACGGATCGCGACGGAGGCGGGGGCGAAACGGCTGGCGCTGGTCCAGATCTCCTCGCGGTACGCCGGCGGCGTCTCCGATCACGTCGCGCAGGCCAGAGACGTCTTCCACGGCGAGGCGTTCGTCCCCGACGACGGCGATACACTCGAGATTCCGTATCCGGACGTCGAGGAGTAACGCTGCGTACTCGATTCTACGACCGCGCCGTTCCCTCGATGCCCGACTCCGATCGCCGGCCAGCGTCGAATCGTCGGGACAGTTCGAGTCGGTCGTACTCACCGACCAGGACGTAGACGGCCACACCCCAGAGGAAGATCGCCTCTGGCGAGTGGAGATCGGGGAGACCGATCCAGAGCGTGGCGACCAGCGCGAGTCCGAGCAGGACGCCGACGCCGCCGGGCCGGAATGCCCGGTCGTCGCGACTCGCGAGAAGCCAGGGACCAGCCCCGGCGAAGGTGGCGGCGACGAGCGCGGGTGCGACCGCGAGCGGCCCGACGACGATGCTCGCGACGACCGCGAGGACGCCGCCGACGGCCACACCGAAGGCGAGGCGCTCGAGTGTGGCGACGTGCCCGCGTCCGGTCATCGGCGGCGGGTCGTCTCCCGACGGCGTCGGCGCGTCGACGGCAGTGACGCGCTGTCCGGCGGTGATCCCGACCTCGCCGTCACCCTCGTCGTCGCTCGAGCGGAGCGATCCGTCCGCGTCGCTTTCGTCGTCGGCCAGCCAGGGCGACTCACGGTCGACGCCCGCGAACCGGACGGGGAGGCCGGCGGCCAGTTCGAACGTCGGGTGGTCCTGGAGCTGGAAGTGCAGGTGTGGCTCCGAGGAGTTGCCGGTGTGGCCACAGCGTCCGACCGCCTGGCCGCGTTCGACGCGTTCGCCGGGTTCGACGGCGACGCTGTCGGGCCGGAGGTGTGCGAGACAGCTGAACTCACCGGGTGCGTGCTGGATCGTCACGTAGTTGCCCCGGATGTCTCGTTTCAGCGGATGGGAGAATCCACCGCCACGGGCGGGCTCGAGGTCGGTGTCGAGGACGTCGACCACGACGCCGTCGGCCGGAGCGAGGACGGGTTCGTCGTGACAGTAGTACTCCTCGACTGCGGGGCTCGCCCCCTCGGGACGCGAACGCCCCTCCTCGTCGGTGATCACGAAGTCGTAGGCGTAGCGCTGGTTCGTCGGGAGCCACGAGTGGGAGTACTCCTTCTCGAGGCTCCCGTTGACGACGGTCCAGGTGCCCTCGACCGGGAGTCGGTAGGTCGCCTGGCTGTCGTAGTCCTCGGGGGCCGGTGGCGAGCCGCGGTGGCGGAGGTACGCGACGCCCGAGCCCAGCAGTTGCAGCACGTCCTGGGCGATCGCCAGCGGGTTCAGAAACGTCACCGGTATCATCAGGTAGGCGACGGCCCACTCCCGCCAGTCGCCCATGTAGATCCAGTCGGTGGGTTCGGTCCTCTCGTCGGCGCGTCGCGCGAGGAGCCGATCGAAGATCGGCTCGACGAACGGCCAGAGGAAAAACAGGAAAAACAGCCCGAAAATCTGCATGAACGCGAGCGACTCGAAGAGGTGGCCCGGGATCGCGAGCAGCCCGAGGAGGCCGAACCGGGCGGGATCGAATTTGCGGAGCCACCGCCGAAGCCGTTCGGATCGCTGATCCACTCGTGGGGAGTCGGTCATAGGTGAGACGAGAGTCGACAGGGAAGTAGCTGTTTTGTGAGCTGTATTTCACAAACCGAGTTAACGTATACCTCGTCGGAGAGGCAAACCGTCATTGTACCGTCTCGAGAACGAAGAGTATGGACGATCCGGACGACTCGGCCGACGCACGCGAGGCCTTCTCCCTGCTGGGCCACGAGATCCGGCTTGAGATCCTGCTCGCGCTGCTCGAAGACTGGATGGCGGTCTACACCGAGCCCAAATCCTACGCCGAGTTGATGGACGCCGTCGGGATGCGCGACTCCGGCAAGTTCAACTACCACCTCGGGCAGCTTCGGGGCGTCTACGTCAGGAAGGTCGAGGGTGGCTACGTCCCGACCGCGAGTGCGACGGCGCTGTACCGCGCCGTGCTCGCACACCGCCCGACCGACCGGTTCGAGGACGAGTTCGCGCCGACCGCGGCTTCCTGTCCCGCGTGTGGGTCGACGCCGAGCGTACGCTACGAGCGAGGCTTTCTCTCCGTCGACTGCGACGACTGCTCGGAGTGGGTCGGTTTCACCTACCCTTTCCCCCAGAACGGGGTCGAGAGTCGCGACCCCGACGACCTCCTCGAGGCCGTCCACGCCCGCGTCCGCCACGACCTCGGACTCGCCCGCGAAGGACAGTGTCCGGACTGTGCCGGGACGACGACGGTCGACCTCCGACTCGAGGCCGTCGGCGATGGGTCACACTGGGTGTCCATCGAGTGTGACACCTGCACGTTCGTCGTCGGGACGAACGTCCTCTCGGCAGTCCTGGGAGACGACCGGGTCGCGTCCGCACTCCGAGAAGCGGGGGTCGACCTCGAGCGGTACCAGTTGGATCTCCCGACGGGACCGACCAGAATCGAGTCCCGGGAGCCGCCAACGCTGGCCGTCGACGTCGAGGGCGAGGTGGGGACCGTGACGGTCGTCGTCGACGACGCGCTGGACGTGCAGTCGGTCGAACGCGAGTGACGGACGCGCTCGAGGACGTGGGTCGTCCCGCGTCGGATTTATACCGCGTTCCTCCCTAACACCATGCGTGAGCACGCGAACGAGTGCGTTGGACGCGGTCGTCTTCGGTGTCGACGTCCAGAGCGGTGACGTGCGCGGGGACGCGCCGTCCTACGCGCTGGTCGTCTACGACGGCGACGACGTGGAACGTGACGTCGTCTCCCACCGGAAACTCCGCCGACTGATCGACGACGAGCAGCCGGCGATCGTCGCGACGGACAACATGTACGAACTCGCGGCGGACAAAGACCAGCTCGTCCACTTTCTCGGCACGCTCCCCTCGGAGACGAAGCTGGTCCAGGTGACGGGAGCCGAACAGCCCGAACCGCTCTCTCGAGTCGCCAAACGCCACGGCATTCCCTACGCCAAAAAGCCGATGCGGGAAGCCGAGGCGGCCGCCAGACTCGCCGCCCACAACGTCGGCCACGAGGTGTCGGCGTTTACCGACACGACCGAGGTGAAAGTCTCGCGGGGCCGCTCGACCGGCAAAGGCGGCTGGAGCGAGGACCGGTACACCCGCCGCATCCACGGGGCCGTAAAACGCCGGGCTCGCGAGGTCGAGTCGGAACTCGAGGCGGCGAACCTCGAGTACGAGAAGGAGGTCCGGGAGAGCTACGGCGGCTACGCCAACGCGGTCTTTACGATCGAAGCGCGTCCGTCCGACATTCCGGTCTCGCGGGAACGATCCGGCGACGTCAGAGTCGAGATCGAGCGGCTGCGCCGGGACGGCATCGAGTTCCGCCCGCTCGTGAAGCGCCGCGATCACGTCATCGTCGGGATCGATCCGGGGACGACGACCGCGGTCGCCATCGTCAGCCTCGACGGTACCGTCCTCGACGTCTGGAGTTCGCGCACGAGCGACACCGCCGACGTGACCGAGTGGATCGTCGAGCGCGGCCAGCCGGTGATCGTCGCCGCGGACGTGACGCCGATGCCCGAGACGGTCGAGAAGTTCCGCCGGAGCTTCGACGCCGCGGGCTGGACGCCCACCCGCGACCTGCCGATCGACGAGAAACAGCATCGTACGCGCGAGCACCCCTACGACGACGACCACCAGCGCGACGCGATGGCGGCGGCGCTGTCGGCGTTCGACGACCACGAAGACCAGTTCGAGCGCATCGCCCGCAAACTCCCGCCGGGGATCGACCGCGGCGAGGTGATCGCTCGCGTCGTCAGCGACGAGGAGAGCGTCGAGGCAGTCCTCCGGGACCTCACCGACGAGGACGAACCCGAGGAGGACGAGTCCGACCACCAGCCGCGGGAACTCACCGCGGAGGAAAAACGCATCCGCGACCTGAAACGGCAGGTCGAGCGCCTCCAGTCACACGTCGGGACGCTCGAGGACCGACTCGAGGACCGCGACGAGCGGATCGACGACCTCGAGGCCGAACTCGCGGCGGTCAGAAGCGAAGAGCGCCGGGAGATCAGGAGAGAGCGCGAGGTGAGCCGACTCGAGCGGCGCGCGAACCGCCTCGAGCGCGAGCGCGACGAGGCCCGCGAGGAGGTCGAAGCGCTCGAGAAAAAGGTCGAGCGGATGAAGGCCCTCTGGAAGCTCGACCACTCGAACTTCAGCGACGTCTCGGCGAAAAAGGAGGGACTGGTACCGGTGAAAGTCGTCGAGAAGTTCACCAAGGGCGCGATCCGGACGGCAGACGAGCAGTACGGCATCGCGGCGGGCGACGTGGTCTACCTGCGCGACGCCAGCGGTGCCGGGCGATCGACGGCCGAACTCCTCGCGAGTTTCGAACCGCGCGTGATCCTCAAAGAGGGCGGCCTCTCGGAGATCGCAGACGAGATCCTCTTCGAGCGCGAGGTGCCCGTCGGACCGGCCGACGACGTCGCCATGCAGGAGGTCGACGAACTCGCCGTCGCCCGCGACGAAGACGTCGAAGCGGTCATCGACGACTGGCACGAGCGGGCCAGAGAGCGACAGAAACAGCAGAAAGCGGCGATGGTCGACCGCCTCATCAGCGAACACCGGGCGGGCGACAACGAGGCCTGAGACGGACCGCTGTACGTCGGTACCGGGCGACCGCCAGCCGTCTTGCGGTGTCCGGCACACGGTTACGGCAGGCCGTACGAGACGGTCGCGCCAGGAGCCGATTCAAACCGGCATCAGTCTGCCGACGACTCGAGCGGCGACAGCACCTGTGGCACCTCCTCGAGTTCGACCTCGTCGGTGAGGTCGTCGGTCTGCTCGATCGGTCCGTTGACGAACAGCGCGTGGCCGACGAACGCGGCCGCGACGAGGCCGAGGGCGGGCACCGCAAGCGCGGACGACACCGACGTCACCATCCCGATGAGCGCGCCGGCAGCGAGGCTCACCGCGATGCAGATCAGTACGAGATCGTAGTACTGCAACGAGTAGGCCATACGTCCAGTACGAACTCGGGGGTCAAAACCGTTCGGAGCGCGCCGGATGACAGTCTCGACGGGCAGACGGAAGAAAGATCAGGCCATGCCCCAGGCTCTGAGCATCCCCGAGACGAGCGCTTTCACGACGAGGCCGAGGCCGCCGAGGACGAGCGCGATGCCGGCGGCGATCTGGAGACTCTCGAGGGCGACGAGCACGATCCCGACCAGAACGATCACGATTCCGATAATTCCGACCGGACCGAGGTTCCTGAGCATGGACCGGTCTGGACGGGCGAGGGAGATAAACGCCGTGGTTCGACACTGCCGGACGACGAGGTGCCTCGAGTAGACGTGACCGACCGGAAACGCCCGGGCGAATCGATCGCCGGCGGGCGAAACGCCACACCATCAATAAAGTGTTAAACGCCTCGAACCCCAACCACGGTCCATGAGTGACGACGAGGGCGGTCGCAAGAACCTCCGAATGCCAGACGACGACGAGGTCTTCGCGATCGTCACGAACATGCTGGGGGCAAACCGCGTCAAAGTACGATGTGCCGACGGGAAAGAGCGGACGGCGCGCATCCCGGGCAAGATGCAAAAGCGCATCTGGATCCGCGAGGACGACGTCGTCCTCGTCGAGCCCTGGGACTGGCAAGACGAGAAGGCGGACATCACCTGGCGCTACGAGAAAAGCGAGGCCGACCAGCTCCGCCGCGAAGGCCACATTCAGTAACGCGAGCGACGTTTCTCCCGAGTCAGGACGACCGCGACGGCTCGAGTTGAGACTGCAAGACCGGGTAGCGGATCGCGTGCAGCGAAAAATCGGCGAACGGTGGTGTCGGTCGTGTTACGCGATCTTCTCGTACTGCTCGGAGAGCTTGTCTGCAGCCTCGCCGAGCTGGTTGCGCTCGAACTCGGTCAGGTCCCACTCGACGATCTCCTCGACGCCGTCTGCGCCGAGCTTGCAGGGGACCCCGAACGCGGTGTCCTCGTGGCCGTACTCGCCCTCGAGTTTGACGCTCGCGGGCAGCACCTCGCCGGTGTCACGGAGGATGGCCTCGACCATGTGGCCGACGCCGGTCGCCGGTCCCCACTCGGTCGCGCCTTTCTTCTCGATGACGTTCATCGCCGAGGTCTGCAGTTCCGAGAGGATCTCCTCTTTCTCCTCGTCGTCGAACTCGAGGTCCTGGCCGTCGACCCGCACCTTCGAGAAGACGGGGACCTGCGCGTCGCCGTGTTCGCCGAGGATCGTCGCCTCGACGTTCTGGACGGGCGCGCCGTAGCGCTGGGAGATGACGTACCGAAAGCGGGCGGAGTCGAGTCGGCCGCCGAAGCCGATCACCTTCTCGCGTGCCCGGTCGCCCGACTCGTAGAGGTGGCGGTTGAGCAGGTCGACGGGGTTGGAGGTCGTGATCGTGACGAAGTCGTCGTCGTTGTGCTCGGCGATCGAGGAGCCGATGTCCTCCATGATGGGCGCGTTGTCACCCGCGAGGTCGATCCGCGTCTGCCCGGGCTGGCGCGGAATGCCCGCGGTGATGACGACGACGTCGGAGCCTGCGGTGTCCTCGTAACCGCCCTGGCGGACGACGGTGTTCGAGTCGTACGCTGCTCCGTGGTTCACGTCCGCGGCCTGCCCGACCGTGTCGTCTTCCTTGTCCGGAATGTCGACGAAGACGAGTTCGTCCGCGACCTCCCGCAGTGCGATGTTGTACCCTGCCGCGGCACCGACCGTCCCGGCTGCACCGATCACGCTAACTTTCGTCATACCACGTGGGAGGTCAACCGGCGACGCGTTAAATCCGTCGGATCCCGCGATTTCGCGCGGGACGACGACACGTACTTCGTCGCTCGTCGAACGTACTCGAGATCGGTCACACCGAGACCGACGGCTGTACTGGAACCGATTCGGTACGCTCATCGGGATCCGGCGTGCTGTACTCGAGTATGCGCGCGAGCGTCATCGGCGGCGGGACGATCACCGACGAAGAGGCCGCGATCGCGGAGGCGGTCGGCCGAGAACTCGGCCGGCGCGGGCACACGGTCGTCTGTGGTGGCCTCGGCGGGACGATGGAGGCGGTCTGTCGCGGCGCGAACGCCGAAGGCGGCGAGACGATCGGCATCGTACCCGGCGAGGATCGGGCGGCCGCAAACGAGTTCGTCGACACGGCGATCGCGACCGGGATGGGCCACGCCAGAAACGCACTGGTAGCACTGAACGGCGACGGCGTGATCGCCCTCTCGGGCGGCCCGGGGACGCTCTCGGAGATCGGGTTCGCGCTCGTCTACGACCGACCCGTCGTGGGGATCGACACCCACGACGTCCCCGGCGTCGAGAGCGTCGAGACGCCAGAAGCGGCGGTGGACGCACTCGAGGAGGCCGACCGGTAGTCCGTCTCAGCGGCGAGGAATCGAGCCCACGCTATATCCCCCTGGATCGCACATCTAGCGTATGAACAGTTCTGCCAGAACGCTGGTCACGGTCGCTGGCAGTATCGTCGTCGGACTCGTCGCGTTCGTCGCGATTACGGTGCTCGTGACCGAAGGGCTCGAGCCGTACGTCTGGCCGTCGCTGCTTGTCGGCCTGCCGGCCGGGGTCGTGGCGGGCGTCGCCGCGGCCGTGCTCACATTCCTCGGCGCGAACTACTCCGAAGAGCGCAGGACCGAGACGGGCGTCTCTCAGCGGACGGCCGTTCGCCTCCGGGCGGCACTCGGAGCCATCGCGGGCTTCGTCGTCGGCGGCGGCCTCGGAACCGCCGCGTTCGCACTCTGGGGCGGCGGCCTCGCCGGCGGAACGTTGTTCGTCGGACTCCCCGCCGGCCTCCTCGCCGCCGCGGTGGCCGGCTACATCGCAGCCCGCAGTGGAGGCCGCGGCGAGACGAGGCAGGCAGTGCTCCAGTGACCGCCTCCGGACCCGCTCCTTCGCAGCCTTTTCGACGGCGTAGCTCCTCTAGGCGAACATGAGCGACTTCGACAAAGAAGCCGAACGCGAGAAGCTTCGCGAGAAGTACGAGCGCGATCAGGCCGACAGGGAGGCCACCCAGCGGATGAGCGACCTCCTGTTGAAGGGGGCGACGATGACGAACGTCCACTGTGACACCTGCGGCGACCCGCTGTTCAAGCAAAACGGACAGACGTTCTGTCCGTCCTGTCACGGAAGTCCGGAGGCCGTCCAGGGCACCGACCTCGAGAGCGACGCGACCGCGTCGGACGAATCGGTCGCCACAGCCGACGACCCCGAGCCGGCGACGGACGCCGACGCGACGGCGGCCGAACCCACCGACGCGGACGAACAGGCCACGACCGAGACGCGCTCGCGGGAGACGCCGGCGTGGGAGGGCGTCCGAACGCCGCCGTCGCAGGCGTCCGACTCGCGAGGTGCGGAGGGCAGTGCCGACGCCGTCGGCCGTCGGTCCGGCTCGAGTCGTCGATCCCCCGGGGTCGACGGCGACCTCGAGGGCGGGCGGGCCGCACTCGCGGCCGCACTCGAGCGCTTCGCCCGCGAAGCCGCCGAGACAGACGATCCCAGGTACGCGAAACAGTGTCTCGAGGCGGCCCGCGAGGCGGCCGAGGCGCTATCGGCACTTCGCTGACGGCTGTGAGAGCGTGCGCCGTCCGGCAGTTCGTCGCGGACGGCCGGCTCTCGTACCGGGTGCGGGTCACCGACGTCCCGTTCTCCGAATCTTCAATCCGTCAATAGATATAAGTGTCATAATAGTGTCCGATGGTACAGAAACAGAGGTTCGTCAGCAAGTGTCAGGGTGCACGTAACAAAACAGAGCGTCTCCCGGCACGCGAGTCGGCCGTCCACGTCGCGCTTTTGCTCACGCTGCGTGGGCCACGACACCTGCTCGTCGAATCGCGGTTTCGGACGGAGGACGACCGATGGCAGTCGGATACGTCGCACTCATCACGGCATCGATCGTTTGCATCGGACTCGGAGCCACCTGTGTACTCTGTCTCGATCTAGCGACGCTTCGCCGGACGAGAGCCGACCTCTACCGTCGCTTCCGGGACGTCTCGCCGTATCTCGGAGTGACGGCGCTGTTTTTTCTGGCGAAGCGGGCTACCCACGGCTACAGCCTACGACTCTCCCGCTCGTTCGACTGGGACATTACCGACGAGATATACGCTATCGAAGGGGAGTTCGTCGCGGTTCTCCAGGACGTCGTTCCGGCGGCCACGCTGGAGTTTTTCTCGGCGATGTACATGTTCGGGTTCCCGTTCCTGCTGGTGACCGCACCGATCCTCTACTTCACGTTGCCCTCCCAGCGCTACCTCAAGGAGTTACTCGTCGCGTACGTGCTCAACTACCTGCTCGGATCGATCTGTTACACGCTGTTCATCGCGTACGGACCGCGAAACCACCTCTCGAGCGTCGACGGCCTGATGTACCAGTTCTATCCGCAGACACAGGATCTGACGGCGGCGGTCTCGGCCAACACGAACGTGTTCCCGTCGCTGCACACGTCGCTGGCGATCGTCGTCTTGCACTTCGCCTGGCGGTCCCGCCGGGAGTTCCCGCGGTGGTTCTCGATCGCGTCGTTCGTCGTCGCCTGCGTCGTCTTCTCGACGATGTACCTCGGCATCCACTGGGTGCTCGACGTCGTGGCGGGCGTCGTACTTGGCGTCGGGAGCGTCTTCACGGCCGAACGACTCGTCGCCCGTGCAGAAGGCGGCGCAGGTCGGGATCTCACCCCTGGCGAGCGCGAGGGCGGAATCGAGTCGGACGTAAGCGACTGACTCTCGCCCGCGTCGCTACCCGGCGTAGTCGCTCCCCACGACTTCGCGGATCCGTTCGGCCGTCACCTGCCCGACGCCGTCGGCCTCCTGTAACGCTTCCTCGCTCGCAGTCATCACCGCCTCGACGCTTCCGAACTCGGCGAGCAACGAGCGGGCGGTGACGGGACCGATGTCGGCGATCGAGGAGACGACGTACTCCTGTTGTTCCCCGAGGGTCTTCGACTGCTTCTCGCCGTGGACCGAGACCGACCGTCCGGCGGTGTCCTGTTCGCGGCCCGCGACGACCGCGAGCAGTTCGGTCGTGTCGGCCTCGCTATCGGTCCGCAGGACGCTCGCGCCGAAGTCGACGGCGAGACTCGAGAGCGCGCCGCGAACCGCGTTCGGGTGGACGTCCCGCTGCTCGTAGAGGCCCTCACCCTCGACGACGACGATCGGACGGGAGTAGTGGCGGGCCATGTCGCCGACCTGCTCGAAGACGGATCGGTCGCCGCCGACCAGCGAGTCGACGAAGTCCGCGACGGACTTTCGCTCGACGACGACGCGATCGGAGAGGACGTAGTCGCCGACCGCGAGCGTCTCGAGGCGAACCTCGATCTCGTCGCGCCTCGAGAGGTCGCGGGCGATGTCGGCGTCCATCTCGCGCTGGTCGGCGACGACCTCGATCGTCTCACCTTCGCCGCTCGGTGCCGGCGTCTCGCCCTCGCCGGCGTCGGACCCGTCGGCGTCGACGTCGGCGAACTCCTGCAACCCGGGCTGGCCGGGGACCCCCTCGCTTCCACTCGAGTCCGTACTTCCGTCCGGCGATTCGCCCCCGTCGCCGTCTACTTTCGCCCCGCTCTCGAACGCGTCGAGCGACTGCTGGCTCGCGTCGAGTTCCGCCTCGAGGTCGTCGGCCATCCCCTTCAGGTCGCGCAGTTCGGACTCCATCTTTTTCTCGCGTCGTCGGGAGATCCAGAAGTACGCCTCGTCGCGAGTGTCCTCTGCCATCAGGACGACGACCCGGCCCTCCGACTGGCGGCCGGTCCGGCCCTTGCGCTGGATCGAGCGGATGGCGGTCGGGACGGGTTCGTAGAAGAGCACGAGGTCGACCTCCGGCACGTCCAGACCCTCCTCGGCGACCGACGTCGAGACCAGGACCTCGAACTCCCCCGCGCGGAAGTCGTCGAGGACCTCCTGTTGTTGTTTCTGGGTCATGCCGTCGCTCCCGTCGCGGTCGCCCTGGCCGACGAACCGTCTGGCGTCGAAGCTTTCGGAGAGAAAGTCCGTCAGCGCCTCGGCCGTGTCGCGGGACTCGGTGAAGACGATCACGCGCTCGCCGTCCTCGAGGCCCAGGGTCTCGGCCAGCAGCATCCGCGTCTTGCGGTACTTGGGGTGGAGCTGGTCGAACGACTCCGCCCTGCGCATCGCCTCGCGGACGCGCGGGTCGGAGACGAGTCGCTGGCTCGCCTTCGACGCGCCCGAACTGCGAGCCTGGTTGCGCTGGCGGTCGAAGTACCGGCGAACGGCCTCGACGCTCTGGGTCTCGACCAGCGTCACGGCCTGGCGGAGCTTCATCACCTCCGCGTGGACGGACATCCCCTTGTACCCCTCCGACTGGTCGTTCTCGATCAGTTGCTGTAACTCGGCGCGCATCCGGTTGAGGTCCTTCTGGGACTGATCCGGCTGGGTCGACCGCGCGACGCCGAGTTCCTTGAGCTTCTCGAGGCGGTCCGTGATCACCTCGTTCAACGCGTCGCGGATCTCGAGGACCTCCTCGGGGAGGTCGATGCGCTCCCACTCGACGTCGGTGTCGTGGGTGTACTCCGAGACGTCGGCGTCCTCCTCGGTCATCACCTCGACCTCGTGGATGCCGAGGTTCTCACAGACCTCGAGGATCGCCTCCTCGTCGCCGCCGGGCGAGGCGCTCATTCCCGTCACGAGCGGGTCGGCGGCGTCCGCGTGGTAGCGTTCGGCGATGTAGTTGTAGGCGTAGTCGCCGGTCGCGCGGTGGCACTCGTCGAACGTGCAGTGGGTCACGTCCGCAAGCGAGATCCGGGAGCCGACGAGGTCGTTCTCGATCACCTGCGGCGTCGCCATCACGACCGTCGCCTCCGCCCACAGTTCGGCGCGGTCGTCGGGGCTGACGTCGCCGGTGAAGACGACGACCTCCTCGTCTGGAAGCTGGAGGGCCTCCCGGTAGAAGTCGGCGTGCTGGGAGACGAGCGGTTTCGTGGGGGCGAGCATCAGCGACTTGCCGCCGACCTCCTCGAGCCTGCGGGCGGTCACCAGCAGGCTCACCGTCGTCTTCCCCAGCCCCGTGGGGAGACAGACGAGCGTGTGGTCGTTCGCCGCCGTTCCCGCGAGTTTCAGCTGGTAGAGGCGTCTCTCGAGGAAGTCAGGCTCGAGCAGCGGATGCTCGATAGTGGGGACCTCCTCGTCCGTCGTAGCCATTTACGGAGGATTCGAGAGCGCCGCGGTTAAGGGTTCTCGTACCGCGGTGAAAGTGAAAATCCTACCGTATTCGAGGAGTTCACACACCGCAATCGTGATCGAACGGCGTAAGAAGGCGAGTCGACTCGAGGGCAGTATGGAGGTCCTCGGTCGACTGCTGGCGCTGCTCGTCGTGTTGCTCGTCGGGACCGGCCTGCGGACGTCCGGCGTGCTCGACGAGCGGCGGACGGCCCAGTTGAACGCGACCACCTACTACGTCGCCCTCCCGGCGCTCATTTTCGTCTCGACGTACGACCAGGCGATCGGCGAACTCCTCTCACCGGCGCTGGTGGCGGGGATCCTGTTCGTCCTGCTCTCGACGGCGGGGATCGCCCGACTCGTCCACGGAAATCGCTCGTCGGGACCGCGCCAGAGCGTGGCGATCGTCCAGTCGTACCACTCGAACCTCGGTTACCTCGGGTTGCCACTGGTCGCCGCGACGTTCGACGCCGACGTGACGGCGATCGCGAGCGTGATCCTCGGCGTCGGCGCGCTCGTCCAGGTGCCGCTGACGGTGCTGATTCTCGTCCTCGTAAACGACGCCAGCTCTCGAGTCGGACGCGAGCTGGGGCGACTCGCGAGGAATCCCGTGTTGATCGCGCTGGTTGCGGGCATCGCCGTCGGGACGGCAGGAATCACACCACCGTCGCCCGTCGTCACCGGCCTCGACGTCCTCGGATCGCTCGCCCTGCCGCTCGCGCTGCTCTGCGTCGGGGCCGCACTCGAGGTCGATCTCCCCGCGATCGACCTCGGCGCGGTCGGCTCCGTCGTCGCGCTCAAGGTCGGCTGTATGCCGCTGCTCGCGTGGGCCGTCTTCTCGCTGCTCGGCGTCGACGGTGCGACGTTCACCGCCGCCATCGTGATGTTCGGCACGCCGACTGCGGTCTCGACGTTCGTCTTCGCGAACGAACTCGGTGGCGACGCGGAGTTCGCGTCGCTGAACGTCTTCGTCAGCACGCTCGCGTCCATCGGGACGCTGTTCGTTCTGATCACGCTCGTCGGCTAGAAATTCGCGTCGATCCGGTCGTCCGCGGTCGCGTTCAGGCGGGGACGAACTCGAGTGCGACCCAGGCCAGCACGGCGGCGTAGATCGGGATCGTCAGGTTGTCGTCGATGATGTACGTGCGAACCGAGAGCGTCACGCCGTCGGCGATCGTCGCACCGACTGCGGCGGCGACGGCGGCGACGGGGCGGTCGTAGAGAAACGGGAGGGCGATGATCGTGGAGACGACGAACATCGTGGCGAGTACCTTCGGGCTCTTGATCTGTCGCAGCCGGTCGTCCGACAGTGCGCCGCTGATCGGATCGCCGAGCGAGAGCATCAACATCGCGGGGAGGGCGACGTGGGGATCGAAGATCACGACGACGATCGCCATACTGGTCATGTACAGGCAGTAGCCCGCCGGGTTGTCCTGTTCGTACTCGCGGGTTAGCACGTCGTAGAGTCGCCAGTCGAGGCCGATCCGCAGTCGGATGAACTCGAGGACGAGCGTCCCGGTCGCGAGGACGACCATGAGCGCCTGGAACCGGACCCACGACAGCGGGAGCTCGAGGTAGTTCGCGAGCAGGTACAGCGCGACCAGACCGGACCCGCTCGCGTGGACCAGTCGGCGCTTGAGCTCGTCGGCCATTACTCGAGGTCGTCGAACGCGAGGTCGCCCGCCCGCAGCGCCGCGAGCGTCTCCGGAAGCTCGTCGATCGGGAGTCGCTTCTGGGCGGTCGAATCCCGCTCGCGCACGGTGACCGCCTCGTCGTCGAGGCTCTCGTAGTCGACCGTCACGCAGAAGGGCGTGCCGACCTCGTCCTGGCGACGGTAGCGCCGGCCGATGTTGCCCGAGTCGTCGTAGGTGACCGACAGGCCCTCGGCGCGCAGTTCGGCGGCGATCGCCCGGGCCTCACGCTCGAGATCGTCGTCGCTTTGCAGCGGGAAGACGCCGACGAACGTGGGCGCGACTTCAGGGTCGAGCTCGAGGTAGGTCCGCTCCTCGCCGTCGACCTCGTCCTCGCGGTAGGCGTGGTGGAGGACGGTGTAGACGAGCCGGTCGACGCCGAAGGAGGGTTCGACGACGTTGGGGACGATGTGTTCGCCGGCGATCGTCTCCTCGTCGACGGAGAAGCCACACCGTTCGACGGGAATCTCGTGGGTCTCGCCCTCGAGGTCGACCTCGACGGCGTCGCCGTCGAACGCCGCGCGGTCGCGTTCGGCCAGCTCCTCGAGTTTCTCGACGACCGCGGCGGCGTCGCCGCCGAACTCCGGCCCGAGGTAGCTCATGTCGGGGTCGACGGTGGCGCGCTCGACGGTCTTCGGTTCGTCGTACTGCTTGAAGATCGTGAACCGCTCGTCGGAGTGGGCCTGGTGTTTCGAGAGGTCGTAGTTGCCGCGGTGGGCGAAGCCGGCGATCTCGATCCAGTTGCCGTCGATCTCGCTTTCGGCGTCCCAGCAGTCGCTCGCGTAGTGGGCGCGCTCGCCCGAGAGGTGCTGGCGGAACCGGAACCGGTCCACGTCGACGCCGACCGACTCGTACCACTCCTGGGAGACGCCGAGGAAGTAGCCGATCCACGGGTCGGCGATCGTCCCGTCGTCGACGGCCTCGCCGATCGTCGTCTCGACGGTCGTGCCGTCGTCGGCCTGCTGCTCGGTCGCCGGGTACAGCGTCACCGCGACGTCCGCGACGGCCGAGAGGTCGGGTTCGTCCTCCTGGGGGTCGAGGAACAACTCGAGTTCGGCCTGGGTGAACTCCCGCGTTCGAATAATGGAGCGCCGGGGGCTGATCTCGTTGCGGTACGCGCGGCCGATCTGGGTGACGCCGAACGGCAGCTGGTTGCGGGCGTACTCCTTGAGACGGGGGAACTCGACGAAGATGCCCTGGGCGGTCTCCGGGCGCATGTAGCCGGGCTGGGAGTCGCCGGGGCCGATGTTCGTCGCGAACATCAGGTTGAAGTTCTCGACGGCGACGCCCGCCAGTCCCGCACCGCAGGAGGGGCAGACGAGTTCGTACTCGGCGACGATCTCCTCGACCTCCGGGATCGGGAGGCTCTCTGCGTCCTCGTACTCGGTGTTGTCCTCGACGAGGTGGTCCGCGCGGTGGCTCTGGCCACACTCGGGACACTCGATGAGCATGTCGTCGAAGCCCTCGAGGTGGCCCGAAGCCTCGAAGACCGGTTCGGGCATGATCGTCGGCGCGTCGATCTCCATGTGCCCCTCGCCGACGGCGTAGCGCTCGCGCCAGGCGTCCTCCAGGTTGCCCTTCAGCGCGGCACCCTGTGGTCCGAAGGTGTAGAAGCCGCCGACGCCGCCGTAGGCGCCCGCAGACTGGAAGAAGTAGCCGCGACGCTTGGCGAGTTCGACCAGCTTCTCGCTCGTGTTCGTCGGTTCGTCGCTCATCGTACCACGACGGTGCTGTCGGGACTCGTTCGGTGGCCGTTCGACCGGCTCGACCGATCGTCGGTCGACCGCGGCGAACGATGCTCGGCGATACTGATCATACGTACGCGTAACGTGAAACGCAGTATAAAAGTCACTTTCGTCGCGCGACAGTCGGACTCGAGTGAGTATTCGTCGTCATTCCTCGTCGTCGGCGCGCGACTCGTGGACGTTGTACGCGCCACCGGCGTAGGGATCGGACTCCGCGTCGTACGACAGTTCGCTGCGCTCGAAGAGGTACACGAAGAAGCCGAAGATCGGAACCAGCAGAACGATCGCGGCCCACTTTTCGGGTCTCATCCCCACTCTGCCCGCGTCGTAGTAGGTGAACACGGAGAGGCCGACGAGCCACGCGAGCGGAATCCCGACGATGACGAGCAACAGCAGTACGTCGTTCATGGTAGTAGCTAGCACCCACCGACCGTAAATTGACTGCCCGCTTCGAGACCGAATCGATGCGAGAACGATCCGGCGTCTACTCGCCGTGGACCGCGAAGTCGATCGCCGCTCCCTGTCGCGACCACCTTTTGACTCGGTCAGCCGCGTCGCGGCTTCCCTCGCAAAATCTGGACCAAAACGCGAACGATCGGGCGTCTACTCGCCGTGGACCGCGAAGTCGATCGCCGCTCCCTGTCCGAAGCCGACACAGAGCGTCGCCAGTCCGCGGCCGCCGCCGCGACGGCGGAGTTCGTGGATCAGCGTCACGGGCAGGCGCGCGCCGGAGGCCCCGAGCGGGTGGCCGAGCGCGATCGCGCCGCCGTTGACGTTGAACTTCTCGGGGTCGATACCCAGCTCGTCTCGCGAGTAGACGGTCTGGCTCGCGAACGCCTCGTTCAACTCGACGAGGTCGTAGTCGTCGATCTCACGGCCCGTGCGCTCGAGTAAGCCCCGCGTCGCCGGAACGGGACCGATCCCCATCACGGTGGGATCGACGCCGGCGACGTTGTTCGAGCCGACCTCGGCCATGATCTCGAGGTCGTGTTCCTCGGCGAACGACTCGCTGGTCACGAGGACGGCGGCCGCACCGTCGGAGATCTGGGAGGCGTTACCGGGCGTGACCGTCCCGTCGGACTTGAAGACGGTCGGCAGACCGGCGAGCGTCTCGAGGTCGGTGTCGGGACGGATGCCCTCGTCTTCCTCGACGAGGCCGTCGTCGGTCTCGATGGGGACGATCTGGTCGTCGAACCGTCCTTCCTCGGTCGCGGCGGCGGCGCGCTGGTGGCTCTGCAGGGCGTACTCGTCCTGTTTCTCGCGGGAGACGTCGTACTCTTCGGCGACCTTCTCCGCGGTCATCCCCATCTGGAGTTCGGCGACGTTGTACTCTGCGGCGAGTTCCGGGTGGAGGTAGCCGGTGGCCTCGCCCATCGGGACGCGCGACATGTTCTCGACGCCGCCGGCGATGATGCACTCGCGCTGGCCGGCGCGGATCGCGTCGGAGGCGGAGATGATCGCCTGCATCGAGGAGGCACACCAGCGGTTGATCGTCGTCGCCGGCACGGACTCGCCCAGCTCCGACAGGAGCGCGATGACGCGAGCGAGGTTGTTCGACTGCTCGTCGCGCTGCTGGGCGACCCCCCACATGAGGTCGTCGACGACGTCGCTCGAGAGGCCGGTCTCGGCGAGGATCTCGTCGATCAGCGGGATCGAGAGGTCCTCGCTGCGGACGTCGGCGAAGACACCGTCTTCTCTCCCCTGTGGCGTGCGAACCGCCTTCGCGATCACTGGCGTCTGTGTCATACACTCCCGAACGGACTTCACGGACTTAAATGGCGGTAGAACTGCAGGTGATGTGAACGGAGTTTACGGCGCTCTCGCGACCCGAAGGCGCTCGAGACGCGAGCCGTTCGTTCGACGCGAGACGGAGGCGGACGAGGGTGAAACGACTATTTGAGCTAGGGGTAGCGCCTTGATACTGGCTCTCGCACGTCGGTACGATGACGGACAATCGACAGCTCGCGGCGATCGCCCTCGTCGCCCTCGTCGTCGGGTCGACGGTGGGGTTCGCGTTCGCCGGCGGGTTCGACTCGCTGGCCACCGCCGACGACCCCGGGAGTGCGACGGCCTTCGACGACCCGACGATCGACCGGTTCGACTCGAGAGAACAGTTCGCCGCCTACCTTCGCGACTCCCGGTCCTCGAGCGGGATGGCCA
Organism: Natribaculum breve; assembly: GCF_023008585.1. Lineage (GTDB taxonomy): Archaea > Halobacteriota > Halobacteria > Halobacteriales > Natrialbaceae > Natribaculum > Natribaculum breve. The sequence goes on from NZ_CP095390.1 coordinate 2,049,657, forward strand.
CGTTCCAGACCCGGGACGTCGCGATCGAGACCGACGACGCCGCCGTCGAAGAGGAGATGGACAGGGAAGATCAGGCGACGACGGCTGCCGACGGCGACGCCGCGGCCAGTGACAGCGGCGGTGGCGCAGACAGGCACGCCGAGACGAACGTCCAGGAGGCGGCCCTCGACGAGCCGGACGTGCTCAAGACCGACGGCGAGACGGTCTACTACGCCGATCGGCGACACCGCGGAACGCTCGGCTCGACGGCCGTCGTCGACGCGTCCGAGCCAGCCGATCCGTCGGTGACCGGCGAGATCAACACGGGCGGGGAGCTGTTGCTCGCCGACGACACGCTCGTCGTCTTCAAACGGTCGGCGATCTACGGCTACGACGTGACCGACCGGTCCGACCCCGAGCGGACCTGGACCACCGCGCTCGACGGCCACGTCGAGGCCGCGCGCCTCTACGACGGCGACGTCTACCTCGTCGTCGCGGATCACGTCTCGCCGGACGATCCATGTCCGATCGAACCGGCCGGCGACGACGGCCCCGAGGTCGCGTGCACCGACGTCCACTACCCGACCGAGCAAAACGACGCGAACACGGTCTACACGACGATGCGCGTCGATCCCGAAAACGGCGAGGTCGAGGACGCGGTCAGCTTCCTCGGCTCCTCGCGGACGACGGCGACGTACGTCTCCGAGAACGCGGTCTACCTCACGTACGCCGACGCGCCCTCGCGTGCCGACCTCCGCCTCGAGTTCCTGCTCTCCGACGGCCGCGCTCACCTGGACGACGAGGCGATCGACCGCCTCGAGCAACTGCGCTCGTACGACCTCTCGGAGGCGGCGACGCGCGCCGAGATCCGGGCGATCCTCGACGACTGGCGCGCCGGCCTCGAGCGCAGCGAGCGCCGAACCGCAGAGCGCGACCTCGAGGAGGCCTGGAAGTCGTACGCGACCGAGAACCTGCGCCAGTTCAGCCGGACGGGCGTCGTCGAGGTCGGCATCGACGGCGACCTGGCGGTCGACGCCGCCGGTGCCGTCCCCGGAACGCCGCTGAACCAGTGGTCGATGGACGAACACGACGGCCACCTCCGCGTCGCGACGACGGTGCGCGCGCCTGGCGTCGACGCCGAGAACGACCTCTACGTCCTCGACGACGACCTCGAGACCGTCGGCTCCGTGACGGGCATGGGCGTCGACGAACGCATCTACTCGGTGCGCTACGTGGGCGAGACGGCCTACGTCGTCACGTTCCGTCAGATCGACCCCTTCCACGTGATCGACGTCTCCGACCCTGAGAACCCGCAACTCGAGGGCGAACTCAAGCTGCCGGGCTTCTCGACGTACATGCACCCGCTCGGTGACGACCGCGTGCTCGGCATCGGCGAGGAAGGCGGGAAGGTGAAAGCCGTGATCTTCGACGCCTCGGACCCGTCGAATCCCGTCGTCGAGGACGACGTGATCCTCGAGGATCGCTGGTCCGCAGTTCAGGAGTCACACACCGCCTTCCTCATCGACGAGCGCCACGGCGTGTTCTTCCTGCCCGGCAGCGAGGGCGGGCACGTCTTCGCCTACGAGGACGGCCTCGAGCGGGTGACGACCGTCGAGACGAACGGCCCCGCGATGCGGGCGACCTACCTCGACGACTACCTCTACGTCTTCGGCGAGGACGAACTCGTGGTCGTCGACGAGACGACCTGGGAGGAGGAGACGTACCTCGACCTGTAGTCGACGCTCGAGCAGAACGGCAAACGTCGTCTCCGCCGAGGACAACCCTTATTCGGTCGGTTTCGTAATACGTTCCTATGGACGAGAACGCGGCACGGGAACGGGAGACCGCTGCCAGCGGTGACGACACGCCGGACGACGATGGGACCGACGCGGCGAGCGAGTCGGCGACGGCTGCGAACGCAGACGGCGACGACGGACCGATGCCGGGCGTTCCCGACCCCGACGCGGTCGACACAGACGACGAGGTCCCGGCGGACGTCCAGAAGTACGCCCGCTTCCAGAAGATGGACGGCGCACAGTACGAGCGGGTCAACGAGTTCCTCCGGGATCGAACGTACGTCACGGCCCGCGAGTGGGCCATCGCCCGGCTCTGTTCGGACTTCCGGACCGAGACCGGCGTCGAGATGACCAAGATCGGCGAGAACCTGCCGGAACTCGTCCCCTTCATGACCGACACCTACACCCCCCAGGCGGTCAACCAGGCCCGGGCGAGCTTCGAGGAGAAAGTCCGGAAGGCCGGCGCGACGTTCCTCTACGGCGCGATGTGTGACTTCTTCACCGCCGAGGAACTCGACGACGTGATGTACGAGGCCACCGAGGTCGCGAAGTTCTTACTCGAGGTCGAGGGCGTCGACCTCTCCGTCGAGGAGGAACTCGAGGCCGAAGAGCGCATCTCGACGGTGATGCGCGAGGTCCGAGAGGCGAGCGAGGAACTGCGTGAGGAAGGCGAGGAAGCCGATCTCGAGAGTTGAAGAGCTGAACTCTCGTACCGACGGTTGTGATACTACCGGACAACAGTCATACTATCGGACGTAACTGTGTGAAGATTCTCGCCACCCCGGGACGGCGAGAATCTTTCACGACTTACGTCCGGCAGTATCAGTTCTCGCCGAAGAACGTCTCCGGCTCCCGGTGTGAGAACGCGATCACGCGACGACGCGAGAGCGGCCGGACGTGCGTCTCGAGTTCGCCGCGCTCGTCGGCCAGCCGCGAGAGGGTCGCCACGTCCGAGGGCTGGTAGTACAGCGGGACGAGCACGGCCTGCTGGGTCGACTCGTCGAGTTCGACGACGAGCGCGAACGCGCTCGCATCGCCGTCGCCCCGGTAGAGTTCGTAGCGCGTGACCTCGAAGCCGGCGTCGACGAGGTCCTCGAGGTTCTCGAACTCGTCGTCGGGGACCAGTACGTCGAAGCCGACGCGCTCGAGGTCGGACTCGTCCGTCTGCCGTTCGTCGCGACCCTCGCCCCCGCCAGTCGACCCGTCGAAGCGACGGTCGTGGGAGCCAGGTTGTGGCGTCACGTCTCCCGGGTGGAGTTCGAGCACCGACCACCCCTCGTCGCGATACTGGTCGGCGGTCGCCTCGACGTCGTCGACGAACGCCTCCCACTGCTCGAGGACGGCGTCCGGCGGTCCCGCGCTGTTCATGTCCGGTCAGGTGCGCGCGAGCGGCAAAAGCATTCCTCTCATCGGTGGAAAATAAAGATATTAGTTGACAGGGGACATTCGCGCCAGTAGTGACGTCCTTACTCTCGCTTTCGAACCTGCAGACCCACTTCCGGACGGATCGCGGAACGGTCAGGGCCGTCGACGGGATCGACCTGACGATCCGGGAAGGGGAAACGGTCGGACTGGTCGGCGAGTCGGGAAGCGGCAAGAGCGTGACTGCCCTCTCGGCGATGCAACTGGTCGACGACCCCGGCGAGATCGTGGGTGGGTCGGTCGAGTTCCACGACGCCGACCTCGCCGACCGATTCGCCGAGTCGTACCCGGATCGCGCCGCCGAGTTCGTGGACGCCGACGCGGGACGGGTCGACCTGACGGCGGCACCCGAACCGGCGATGCGCGAGATCCGCGGCAGCGAGATGAGCATGATCTTCCAGGATCCGATGACGTCGCTCAACCCGGCCGTGACCGTCGGCGAGCAGGTCGCCGAGAGCCTGCTGTTGCACCAGTACGACCGTCAGCGGTCGGACAACTGGTTGAACGCGGTTCGCGAGGTCGCGCCGTCGCTCGGCCGCGACGACGTCGAGGAGGAAGCCGTAGCCGAGGCCGTCGACATTCTGGAGCAGGTCGGCATCCCCGAAGCCGAGTCCCGGATCGACCAGTACCCCCACGAGTTCTCCGGCGGGATGCGCCAGCGCGTGCTCATCGCCATCGCGCTGGCCTGTCGGCCGCGCCTGCTCATCGCCGACGAGCCGACGACGGCACTCGACGTGACCATCCAGGCGCAGATCCTCGACCTCGTAAACGAGTTGCAAGACGAGCTGGGGATGTCCGTGCTCTTTATCACCCACGACCTCGGCGTCGTCGCCGAGACCTGCGACCGGGTCGCCGTGATGTACGCCGGCGAGATCGTCGAGGAGGGGCCGGTCGAGGAGATCTTCGAGAACCCCTCGCACCCGTACACCTACGCGCTCCTCGAGTCGATCCCTACCGAGGACAAAGAGCGCCTCACCCCGATCGAGGGGAACGTCCCCGACCTGATCGACCTGCCCGGGGGGTGTCACTTCGTCGATCGGTGTCCGTGGGCCGAACCGGCGTGTCGCGCCGAGGTACCCGACCGCCAGCACGGCCCGGAGGGCGTCGACCACCGCGCGAAGTGCATCCACGAGGAGTTCGACGAGCAGGTCTACGCGGACGAACACGACGGAATCGCCGCGAAGACCGAGGCGAGTTTCGACGAGACGCTCGTCTCCGTCGAGGGGATGAAAAAGCACTTCTCGCAGGCCGAGGGCGTCCTCGACCGCTGGCTCGGCGACGAACAGCGCCACGTCAAGGCCGTCGACGGCGTGAGCTTCGACATCTACGAGGGCGAGACGCTTGGACTGGTCGGCGAGTCCGGCTGTGGAAAGTCGACGACGGGACGGACGATCCTGCGACTCCTCGAGCCGACGGACGGAACCGTCGTCTTCTCGGGGACGGACCTCGCCGACCTCGACGACGACGCGTTGCGGGAGCGACGAAAGGACATGCAGATGATCTTCCAGGATCCGATGTCGTCGCTCGACCCCCGCATGACGGTCGCCCAGACCATCGCCGAGCCCCTGAAGGTCCACGGGCTGCCCGAACCCGAGGCGGGCGACGACCGCTCCCAGCGCGAACGCCGCCAGGAGCGGGTCGACGACCTGCTCGAGGCCGTCGGACTCGACGTCTCCCAGCGGAGTCGCTACCCCCACGAGATGTCCGGCGGTCAGCGCCAGCGCGTCGGCATCGCGCGGGCGCTCGCGGTCGACCCCGACTTCATCGTCGCCGACGAACCCGTCTCGGCGCTGGACGTCTCCGTGCAGGCACAGATCATCAACCTGCTCGAGGACCTCCAGGAGGAGTTCGATCTCACCTACCTCTTTATCGCTCACGACCTCTCGGTGGTCCGGCACATCTCCGATCGCGTCGCCGTGATGTACCTCGGCGAGGTCGTCGAGATCGCCGAGACCGACGAACTGTTCGACGATCCCAGACACCCCTACACCCAGGCGTTGCTCTCGTCGGTTCCCGAACCCGACCCGGGCGCGGACGGGGACCGGATCATCCTCGAGGGCGACGTTCCGAGTCCGATCGACCCGCCCTCTGGCTGTCGGTTCCGGACCCGCTGTCCGAAGGTCATCCCGCCGGCGGACCTCGACGTCGACCAGGCGGCCTACCGCGAGGTGATGAACTTCCGGGAGCGCGTCGAGGACGGGAGTCTCGCCCTCGAGAGTTACGCTCACGGCGGCGAATCGGCCGAACCCGCCGACGTCGAGGCGGTCGCCGACGGCGGCAAACTTGACGGGGCTGCCGTCGTCGACGGCTTCTTCGACGAACCGCTGCCGGCCGACGTCGAGGCGACGATCGACGAGGCGGTCGACCTCCTGCTGGCCGACCGGTGGGACGACGCGGCCGCCCTGCTTCGCGAGGAGTTCGAGTCGGTCTGTGAACGTGAGCGGCCCTCGCTCGAGGAAGACGTTCACCCCGCCGCTTGCCATCTAGACAATATTTGACGGGAGTGAGAGCAGCCAGCGATCGGACTTCTCGAGAGTGCAACCGGACGTTCTTCCCGACGATGACCGGCGTGTACTGCGGTTCAGAGCGGGGTCGATCCGGTACTATTATAATGTCACTACTACACTTGTGTGTGTATGTCACGGGAACCAACAGTAGATCGTCGGTCCGTTCTGAAGGCGGCCGGTGGTGCTGCAGCGACGATGGCCGTCGCAGGATGTCTGGGCGGCGACAGCGACGACGGCGAGAACAGCGGCGGGCCCCTCGTGTACGGCCGCGGGGCGGACTCGGCGACGCTCGACCCGCAGGCGACCAGTTCCGGCGAGGACGCGAAGGTCATCAACCAGGTGTACGATCGGCTCGTCCACTTCGAAGCCGGCGAGTCCACCCTGGTTTCGGGTCTCGCCGAGGATTACGGCCTCGAAGAGACCACGACCACGCTCACGCTTCGCGAGGGCGTGACGTTCAGCAACGGCGACGAACTCACGGCCGAGGACTTCATCGCCACGTACCGTCGGTTCGTCGACGAGGAGTACGACTACTTCATCGGAACGGGGGACGAGGAGGACGACGAGGACGGCGCAACTCAGTCGTTCTACGGTCCGTACCTCTTCGGGCCGGTCGAGTCCGTCGAGGCGACCGGCGACTACGAACTCGAGATCGAACTCGAGAAGCGCTACGCACCGTTCCTCCGGTCGCTCGCCGTGTTCGCGATGGCCGTACTGCCGAAAAGCGAGATCGAGAACGACCACGACTTCGGTACCGATCCGATCGGCACCGGCCCGTTCACGTTCGACACCTGGGAGACCGGCAACCAGCGCATCCGGCTGTCGCCGAACGAGGAGTACTGGGGTGAGACGCCCAAGGTCGACGAACTGGTCTTCGAGGCGATCGGCGAGAACTCCTCGCGCGCCCAGGCGCTCGGCAACGGCGAGGTGGACATCATCGACGGCGTCGGTGCCGCCCAGTCGGAGGTCATCGAGGGCTACGACAACGCCGCCCTCGAGCGCACTCCGGGGATGACCATCGGCTACATGGCGTTCAACATGGACCGCGTCGAGGAGTTCCGCGACAGGCGGGTCCGCCAGGCGATCAGCCACGCGATCGACACCCAGGCGATCGTCGAGAACATCTACCGCGGGCTGGCGATCCAGGCCAGCCAGCCGCTGCCTCCGACGGTGATGGGGCACGACGAGGACCTCGATCCCTACGAGTACGACCCCGATCGGGCCCAGGAACTGCTCGCCGAGGCCGACCTCGGCGACGGCTTCTCGTTCGAACTCGCGACGATGACGAACCCGCGGCCGTACTTCGCCTCACCGGTCCAGACGGCCGAGACGGTTCGCTCGAACCTCGACGAGGTCGGCATCGACGTCGAGATCAACGAGCAGTCCACGTGGGACGCCTACCTCGATTACACCGCGGAGGGGAAACACGACGCCTGTTTCCTCGGCTGGATCTCCGACAACGCCGACCCGGACAACTTCTACAGCCCGCTGCTCCACCCCGGCGTCGCCGTCGAGGACGTCCCGGACGGCCAGGACTGGGTGAGCTTCGACGCCGAAGAGTACAACGACGGCAGTCGCTCGGCGTGGGCGAACACCGAGTTCATGGAACTCGTCGAAGAGGCCCAGCAGACCTACGACGAGGGCGAGCGCGAGGAGATGTACCTCGAGACCGCCGAGATCGTCCACGAGGAAGCGCCGTGGGTCTTCATGACCCACACGGAAGAGCTCCGCGGGGTGCACGAACGCGTCGACGGCTACGTCATCGAGGCGATCGGCGGCCCGTTCCTCAACCTCGTCGAACTCGGGGAGTAACGGTCGACGAACAACCGATGACTCCGTATGAACGTACGTAACGACGACAGGTAGCACATGATTAGTAAGCGATTTCTGCTCAAGCGGCTGCTCTTGCTCGTTCCGGTCGTGCTGGGAGTGGCCACGTTCGTCTTCGCCATCCTCCATCTGTCGCCGGGGAACCCCGCCCGGACGATCGCCGGACAGCGCGCCTCCGAGGAGTTCGTCCGACAGATCGAGAGCGACCTCGGCCTGAACGATCCGATCTACGTCCAGTACGGGCGATTCCTCTGGAACGCGATCCAGCTCGACTTCGGTAACTCCTACGTCATTCGCAGGGGAACGCCCGTGACCGAGGTGTTGCGCGATCGGTTCCCGGTCACCCTCGAGTTGGCCATCTACGGACAGCTCGCGGGGATCGTCTTCGGGATCCCGCTCGGCATTTTAAGCGCCGTCAAACAGGACTCCGTGACGGACCACCTGACCCGCATCGGCGCGCTCACCGGCATCAGCGTCCCGATCTTCTGGAGTGGACCGTTGCTCATCCTGGTGTTCGCAACGATGCTCGACGTGCTCCCGACCACCGGGCGCATCTCGAGCGATTACTCGGTCGATGCGGTGACGGGGCTGATCACCGTCGACGCGCTGCTGTCCGGAAACGTCGACGCCTTCCTCTCTGCCGTCCAGCACATGCTGTTGCCCTCGCTGGTCATCGGCGTCTACTCGATGGCGCTGATCTCCCGGATGATGCGCTCGTCGATGCTCGAGGTGATCCGCCAGGACTACATGCGCACCGCCCGCGCGAAAGGCCAGGGAGCGAAGATCACGGTCATGAAACACGGCTTCCGGAACGCACTGATCCCGGTGGTCACCATCATCGGCATCCAGTTCGGCTCGCTGCTCGGCGGGGCCGTCCTCACGGAGACGGTGTTCAACATCACGGGCATCGGCGTCCTGCTCGTCGAGGCGATCAGCGTCGGCGACTACCCGGTCGTCCAGGGGACCGTCCTGCTGTTTGCGTTCCTGTTTACGCTGGTGAACCTGGGCGTCGACGTCACCTACTCGATACTCGATCCGAGGATCGAACAATGAGTTCCGAAACCACCTCTCAACGAACGGACAAGGACCAGTACCGCCGAGGGTTCTTCGAGCGGCTCCGCCAGTCGTCGTTTCTCTCCGAACTGCTGTCGAACCGCCTCGCCCTCCTCGGACTGGGAATCATCCTGCTGATCGTCGTCGTCGCGGTGCAGGCGCGACTGTTCCTCGACCTCGAGGCGATCAAAGCCACCCAGCTCGGGACGAACCCGTCGATGGCCGGCCCCTGTGGCGAACGCAGCGTGATCGCCGCGATCCAGTCCGCCGGCTCCTGTGCACACCCGATGGGGACCGACCTCCAGGGACGGGACATCTTCGACCGCGTTCGCTACGGCGCGTGGCTGGCACTGAAGTACGGGACGGTCACCGTCGCCGCGTCGACCGCACTCGGCGTCGGCCTCGGGACCATCGCGGCCTACTACGGCGGCTGGATCGACAACCTCATCATGCGGACGATGGACGTCCTGCTGGCGTTTCCAAGCCTGCTACTCGCGCTCGCGCTCGTGGCCATCTTCGGTGCTGGCCTCTGGAAGGCCGTCATCGCGCTCACGCTCGTCTACACGCCGCGGTTCGCCCGCGTCGTTCGCGGTGCCGCACTGAAGGTGCTCGAAGACGAGTACATCGAGGCGACGGTCTCGCTCGGCGCACGCGACAGGCGCGTCATCCTCAGGCACGTCCTGCCCAACGCCATCGCGCCGATCACCGTCCAGAGTACGCTGAACTACGGGCTGGCGATCATCGACATCGCCGCGCTCTCGTTTCTCGGCTTCGGTGCGAGCGCCGGCACGCCCTCGTGGGGGCTGATGCTCTCGAACGGCGTCGACCAGGGGCTGCTGTCGGGCCACTGGTGGTGGTCGTTCTTCCCCGGCCTGTTGCTCGCGCTCACCGTGCTCGGGTTCAACCTGCTCGGTGACGGAATGCGCGACGCGCTCGATCCGCGGATGCGCGAGGCCGTCGACTGATCGATGGACGCAGACGACCCCGCGGACACCGAATCGCCGTGGCCGCCGCTCTCTCGACTCGGCGCGACGTTCGCCGCGGGCGCGGTCGCCGGTGCAGTGACGTTCGTCGCGCTCGCGGTCGGAACCGACGCCGACGCGAGCGCACAGGCGTTCTCGCTCGGCGCGCTGGTCTTCGGTGCCGCGTTGCTCGGCTGGTCGACCGCCGTCCTGGCCGGGCGCGGCCTCGAGGCCACACACCGCCACCTCGAGACCGGCAGCGACTGGACGGAAGCGAAGTCCCGCCGGGCAATGGTGGTGCTCTGTGCGTTCGGGCTGGGCGGGATGGTCGGTGCCTCGATCGCGACCGCGCTCGCGTGACCGGTCAGTCCGGGAAAAACAGCGACGGGTCGTCGTGCGAGAACGTCACCCAGTTCTCGAGCGAGGAGGGGCGAACGTGAACGAGGAGGTCGTCCGCCTCGAGCGGCGACTCGACCCGCGAAAGGGAGTACTGCATCGGAACGACGACCGCGGTCTGCGTCCGTTCGTCGAGTTCGATCGCGACGACGGCAGCGGTGTCGTCGACGATCCGGCGGTAGACCTCCGCCGCCTCGAAGGACGCGGCCTCGCGTTCGACGACCGCCTCGAGGTCGTCGTACTCGTCGTCGGCAACGAAGACGACGAGGCCGAGCCGGTCGTCGTCTCCGGCGAGCGAGACGTCGCTCGGCCGGACGGCGAGGACCTCCCACCCCTCCTCGCGGTACTCCGTCGCGAACGCTTTCGCATCGGCGAGCAGGTCGTCCCACAGTTCGGCGTCGGGACCGTCTTCCGGAGGGTCGTCGGTCATCGACTCCCTCCCGATCGTCCGTGCATGCTCGAGTCGGGGACGGTCGGCGCCAAAAGCCTTGTCCTCCCGTCGCCGGGATCAGTCGTCGACGGCCACGCGTTCGGCGACCCGTCGCCGCCCGCCGACGAGGGCGTCCTCGAGCGCCTCGCGGACGCGGTCGGGGTCGGACGGCCCGCCCGCAGCCGCGACGCTGCCGACCGAGTCCGGGTCGAACGGCACCGCGAGCGCGCCGTAGACCGCCTCGAGGACGTCGACGAGTTCCCCGTCGTCGACGATCAGGATGCCGGAGGCGACTGCGGCGTCGCTGCGGACGCGCTGGGCGATGCCGACGAGTTTGCCTGCGGCCACGCCGCCAGCCTGCAGCGAGTGGGTTCCGGGACAGAACGAGTCTTCGGGTTCGCCCCGCTCGAGAGCGACGCCCAGGCCCTCGAGTGCGCGCTCGACGTCGCTCGTCAGTCGCTCGTATCGCTCGTCGGTGCCGCGTCGGAAGTCGGCGACCGGTTCCGCGCGGGCGAACGCCAGCGTCGTCGCCCCGTCGTAGGCGACCGCTCGACCGCCGACGCTGCGCTCGACCGGCGGAAACCCGCGCTCGCGAGCGACGTCCCGTGCGCGGTCGTACCCCTCGAGGCAGGCGTCGCGACGGCCGAAGGCGACCTGGCGGTGGGGCGTCCAGACGCGAACCGCGGGGTCGCCGGCCGCGGCGACGTCGAGCAGTCGCTCGCTGACCTCGCGGTCGGCGTCGATCGTTTCGGCCCGACCCCGGAAGACGCGTGCGGGCATGGCAGGCGGTTGGTGCCGACGGACCAAATACTGCCGGATACCACGGTTCACAGCCGGCCGCGCCTCACGTGCGATCGGACCGCAGACCGGTATCCGGGAGTATAAACGTCCTCGCGACCGACGGGCGACATCGATGGCCGTCACGCTCGGCGAGGAGATCCTCGGACAGTACGAACGGTTCACGCTGTACAACTCGCCGTATCCCGCCCACGACGAGGGGCGAGCGGTCGACCTCTATCCCGAAACGCCGACGGACGGACGGACGACCGCGGCCCCGAGCCCCGTCGCCGGGACCGTCCTCGAGACGAAGACGGTCCGTGCGCCGCCGAAGCCGTACGCGCCGGCACACGACCACCTGATCGTACTCGAGTGTTCGGAACCCGCGTCCGTCGCGGGGCTGACCGTCCGCGTCCTCCACGTCGACCCCGCAGTCGAGGCGGGCGATCGGGTCGAGCAGGGCCAGCGCCTCGGCACGCTCGTCCGCGCCGGCTTCTTCGCCCCGTGGGTCGACAACCACCTCCACGTCGGCTTCCGCAGACCCGACCAGAACCCATACCGGGCGTCGGGGTCGCTCCCGCTCGAGGTGGGCGTCGCGGTGCGTCCGCTCGAGTGGGACGGAACGGGAACGGTCGTCGCGACGGGCGAGACCTACGCGGTCCTCGACGCGCCGGCCCACCCGGACCCCGGTACCGAGTTCGTCGGCGTCCGCGCGGACGGCGGCGGCGTCCTCGACGGCGGCCTGCCACACTACGAGGGCGGCGGGCTACTCGGCGGGACCGACGGACCGGTTTCGCTGAACGGCGACCGACTCGGCGTCGCCAGCGACCGAACCGTCACGTGGGACGACGTGACCGCGACGGTCGACGGCGAGGCGATCACCGGGCTGTCCTTGTTCTGCGCTCGAGACGCCGACTTCGGGGCGAAGCTGATCTGCCCGGATCGGCCGCTCGAGGTCGGCCAGCGGGTGCGGGTTCGCCTCGAGTCGGCGTCGGCGTGACGAGTCGCGTGGGCCGTCAGTTCTCCTGTACCGTCGCCCCGTCGACGACCCGACCGACGAACAGCGGCGTCTCGGTCGGTCGATCCCGGATATAGAAGAGGAACGGTCGGTCGACGGTCATCTCGACGTGCTCCATCGGCGCGCTGTCCTCCATGGCGACGGCCGTCGCTGCCGCCGCCTCGGTGCCGCGTTCGTCGACCTCGACGAAGCTCTGGTGGATAATTTCGCTCACGAACAGGCCGCCGTCGTCGGTCATCCCGCTGAAGTCCGCACCGGGACCGAACGCCCGCTCCATGCCGAGTCGCTGCACGACCTCGACGAGGCTGAACGTCGACTCGACGCCGAACTTCGGGAGGGCGAGGTCGACCTCCGGAACCGACGTCTCCTCGAGCATCGTCGCCAGCCGGTCGACGGTAAACTCCGCCTCGAACTCCTCGAACTCGCCGTCCGCCGGCAGCACGATCACCATACTGGTGTCGTCGTTGACGTACGGGAGTTCGACCAGCTGGTGGCCGTCGACCTCGGCGTAGGGCACCTCGAGCGACTGGTGCATCGTCTCGACGGCCGTCTGCTGGCCGTCGAGGCCGGTGAACGTCAGGGGTTCGGTCTCGTCCTCGGAGAAGGGGTACTTCCAGCGTGCGACGAAGTAGATCGCGTTCGTCAGGACGAGTCTGGTCGAGGCGTCGATCGAGTTCTGTGGGAGCAGGTCCTCGATCCGGTCGTTCGTTTGCGCTTCGACCCACTCGTTGATCTGCCGGCGCGCCTCGTCGGGACTCCCCGAGAAGTCCACAAGTTGCATCCCCGCGCCGTAGTAGGCCTCGAGCAGGTCGAGGAAGTCCTCGCGGAACGGATACCCGTCTTGGCCCCACAGGGAGTTGGCGGTCGTGAACTGGAACGCGGGGCCGTCGTCCTCCCGTCTATCGCTCGAGTCCGTCGTCCGCTCGCCATTCGAGGCACGTTGCGCCTCGCCATTCGAGGCACGTTGCGCCTCGCCGTCCTCGTTGCGGCGGGCGAACTCCGCCTCGAGTGCACCGAAGGCGGGGTGGAGGTCGCCGTCCTCGAGTTCGTACCGCAGTGCGTCGGCCATCTCCGCGGCCGTCTCGCCGCGTGCGCCGGCGTAGGTCATCGCGAGCGCCACGGAGACGCTGTACGGGGAGAAAAAGAGGTTCTCGTCGGGACTGTCGGCTCGCAACTCCTCGAGCAAGTCGAGCGAAAACGCGACGTTGCCGCGGACCTGCGTGGCGAGTGCGTCGTCGCCGATCTCGGGGTCGGTCACGAGCTCGAGTTGCGGGAACTCGGGGGCGTCGTACTCGCCGAAGCCATCACCGGTTCCGTTTCCGTTTCCGTTTCCGTTTCCGTTTCCGTTTCCGTTTCCGTTCGGCTCGTCTTCCGTTCCGTCGGGATCGTCGCCGAGACAGCCAGCAGCGCCGGCCAGCAACGCACCGGTCAGCGCCAGGACGGTCCGTCTGTCAGTCGACATACGCGAACGTCGTCGAGTCGAGATAAACGCTTTCTGTAGGGTGAAACGCGCGCTTTAGCTTGGGTCAGCACGTCTCTCACCCGCCGGCCAGCGGAGTAAACGCCAGTCAACGGGCGAGACGCGGCAAGCGACGCACACAAACCGCTGGCTCGCAGACAGGTGGACATGACAGACGAGTTCGACGGACTCGAGACGTTCCTCCAGGAGTACATCGACGACTACCACGAGTTCCTCTCGTGGCTCGGCGCGACCGTCGACGACGTCGACCAGGGGACGATGACGATGACGATCCCCTACGACGAGAAGCTCACCAACGTCCGGCCGACGGCAGACGGCACGCCGGACATCCACGGCGGGGTCGCCGCGACGCTCGTCGACACCGTCGGCGGCCTGGCGCTGCGGACCGAACTCGAGGAGCCGTTCGCCGCCGGCGTCGCGACGATCAACCTGAACGTCAACTACCTGCGTCCGGCCACGGGCGACCTCACCGCGACGGCGACCGTGGTTCGTGCGGGCTCGAGCGTCGGCGTGAGCGAGGTCGTCGTCGAGAGTCCGACGCCCGACGACGGGCCGAAGGAGGTGGCGATCGGACAGGGCGCGTATCGGCTGTTCCGCGAAGATTGATAATGATGGCTGTGACTGGGTACCGACGCAGCCGCAAGACGGTTCGCGGTTGCGGCGGTAACGACTCGCAGCTATCGTTATGAGTACGTCAGTTCCGGCGCAACCGACGTTGTCAGACGAACTCGAGGTCGTCGCTCTCGACGACCTCGCCGAACAGGAAGTCGGCGTGCTCTAGGGCGTACTCGTGGTGGTCGTCCTCGATCGCGCCGATGCAGTCGTGGACCAGAAGCGGCCGGAAGTCCCGCAGGCCGGCGCTGCCGGCGGTGTGGAGCACACAGACGTTCGCGAGCGTGCCACAGAGCACGAGGTCCCTGATGCCGCGGGCGTTCAGCCACCCCTCGAGTTCGGTCTCGTGGAACGCGTCGTAGGTGTGTTTCTCGACGATCAGGTCGGCCTCCTCGGCGGGGAGTTCCTCGACGATCTCGGCCTCCCAGGAGCCCTCGAGGACGTGCTCGCCCCAGCGTTCGAACTCGTCGTAGTAGTGGGTGTCCTCGAACTGCTCGGGCGGGTGGACGTCGCGCGTGTAGACGATCGTCGCGCCGGCCTCGCGGGCCCGCTCGACGAGTTCGGCGATCGGTTCGATGACCGCCTCGCTGCCGGGGGCGTAAAGCGAGCCGTCGGGGTGACAGAAGCCGTTTTGCATGTCGACGACGACGACGGCGGTGGTATCTGGCTCGAGGTTCATAGGTGACGCTACGAACGCAACTTCAAAAACGTCTCCGACGACCGGGGTGTTTTTCAGGTTCGCTTTCTAACCAGTTACCATCGATCCGCCAATGAAGGCAACCCGCGCGTTCGTCCTCGTCGCAGTCGTCGTGCTGTCGACGATCACGGCCCCGGCGGCAGCGGCGGGGACCGCCGCGACCCCCTCCACGTCCGTCGAGGCGACCCAGCCGTCGACCGCGACGCCTCTTCCGCAGGTCGAAACCGGCACCGACGAACCGACGACCAGTGGAACGATCGGTTACGTCGAAGGCTACTGGTACAACGACTCGCTGCCCGCCGACGACCGCGACGACGGCGTCCTCGAGGAAGGCGAACTCGAGGCGGTCGTCTACCGCGCGATGGCCCGCGTCGAGGTCATCCGCGAGAAGCCGTTCCAGGAGGCGGTGTCGGTCGACGTCATCACTCGCGAGGAGTTCGAAGCCGAGAACGGCGACACGTTCGGCGAGTTCGAAGACGACGAGCGACTCTACCACAACGTCCGATTCGAGGCGCTGTTCATGGTCGACCGCGACACCGACGCGGTCGAGGAGTACAGGGCGATGTACGACAGTTCCGTCGCGGGCTACTACGACCCGGCGACCGACGAGATCGTCCTGGTCTCGGACACGCCCGAGACGCCTGCGACGAACGAGGTGACGCTCGGTCACGAACTCGTCCACGCGTTACAGGACCAGTACGTCGGTCTCGAGGGCAACGAAAACGAGACGCGAGACGAGGCGAACGCCAGAAACGGACTTGTCGAGGGCGAGGCCGTCTGGGTCGACACCGAGTACGAAGACCGCTGTCAGAGCGAGTGGGACTGCGTGCTCCCGGACGAGCAGCGAGGCGGAGGGACGCCCCAGATCAACTGGGGGATCTACTTCACCGTCTTCCAGCCCTACGACGACGGTCCCGAGTACATCGACTACCTCCGAGAGCAAGGCGGCTGGGACGCCGTCGACGCCGCCTACGACGACCCGCCGGCGAGCAGTTCCGAGGTCATCCGCCCCGCAGAGGAGCGCGAACCGACCCCCGTCGAGATCGAGGATCGATCGACCGACCGCTGGGAACGTCTCGAGACCGACGAGGGGCCGGGCTACTCGTCGTTCGGCGAGGCGACGATGGCGGCGATGTTCGCCGACGGAGCGGTCTCGACCTTCGAGTCCTCCGTCGTCGGGGTCGGAGAGTTCGTCACGTTCGACGACGAGGGGTACGTCGCCGACATCGACTACGACCAGCCCTACACGGACGGCTGGGCCGGCGACAGGCTCGTCGCGTACGCGACCGACGAGCGGACGATCGAGGAGAGTGGCTACGTCTGGCGAACCGAGTGGACCAGCGAATCCGAGGCCGAGCAGTTCCTCGACGGCTACCTCGAGTTGCTCGACATCCACGACGCCGAACCCGTCGACGGTCGGCAGGACACCGTCGTGATCGACGACGGCCATCCCGGCGCGTACTACGTCGACCACGACGGGACGACGGTGACGATCGTCAGAGCACCGTCGGTCGACGAACTGCCGGAGATCCGCGAGGGAGCGGCACCTGCCGGCGAGGACACCCTTGCGTTTGCGTTCGAAGACGCAAACGAAACCGACGACGCAGACGACCCGACGGGGACCGACGACGAGAGCGACGAACTGCCCGGGTTCGGCGTCGTCGCTGCCCTCGTCGGGGTGCTGGTCGCCGTGACGGTCGCACGCCGGCGGTAGCCGACAGAAACGCTTTGCCTCCGGCGGCCGTCTACTGTGCCAATGCGACGGCTCTCTCTCGTCACCGTCGTCGCGCTCGTCGTCCTCGCGGGCTGTACGGCCCCGATTTCGGACGCCGGGGACGAACTGGACGGCGACCGCGAACTCGGACGCGTCGGCGACTACAACGCAACCGACACGCTCGAGATCGACGGCAGCGATCCGCTCACCGAGGACGAACGCGAGGCCGTCAAACACCGTGCGATGGCCCGCATCGAGGAGATACGCGGCCTCGAGTTCGAGGAGGACGTCGAACTCGAGGTCGTGAGCCGCGAGGAGTATCGAGAACGCTGGCAACGGGATCGAGACCCGGCGTCGCAGTTTACGAACGAACTGTGGCGAGGTGCGTTCGTCGTCGACGGCGAGCGGGACGTCAACGAGGCGTTCGACGACCTCTACGGCGATTCGATACTCGGCTACTACTCGGACGGACGTATCGTACTCGTCGTCGACGACGCCGACGACCGGATCGACCGGACGACGCTCGTCCACGAACTCGTCCACGCCCTGCAAGACCAGCAGTTCGACCTCGAGAGCGGCGGCGCGACGATCGACGAGCGGCGTGCGACGACCGGGCTGGTCGAGGGCGAAGCCGAGTACGTCCCGTCGCTGTACGACGAGCGCTGTGGCGAGCAGTGGGAGTGTCTCGACGCGACCGCGCCGGACACTGCGTCGCTCGATCAGCGGTCGTTCAACGCCGGCCTGTTCCTCTCGGTCTACGCACCCTACGCCGAGGGGCCCTCGTTCGTCGCCCACCGCCACGAGACGACCGGCTGGGAGGGCGTCGACGCCGTACACGAGAATCCACCCACGAGTACGGCACAGCTCATCCACCCCGAGCGATACCCGGAGGGTCGACCAGCCGACGTGGCGATCGAGGACCGATCGACGAGCGAGTGGGAGCCGATGGCCGACGGCGACGGCGAGCGGCGGACGGAGACGGTCGGCGAGGCGACCCTGTTCGCGACGCTCTGGGCTAACGGCGTGATCGACCGACCGCTTGGCGAGGGGGCTGGAGCGTACTCGCGGTACAACTACTCCCATCCGGCCACCGACGGCTGGACCGGCGACACGTTCGTCGCCTACGCCGACGGCGACGAGACGGGACACGTCTGGAAACTCGCCTGGGAGAGCGAGACCGACGCCAGGGAGTTTCGCGACGCGTACGTCGAGGTACTCGAGAGCCAGGGCGCAGACGCCGTCGATTCCGCCGACGGCGTCTACCGGATCCCGGACGACGAGGAGTTCGCCGGCGCGTACCGCGTCAGCCTCGAGGGCGACGAGGTCGTGATCGTCGGCGGGCCGACGGTGGCGGACCTCGAGGCGATCCACGGGTCCTCGTCGCCCTCGAGGTCGACCGCGATCTCGCCTGCGGCCCCGCCGACGGCACCGACGCCCGAGGCGACCTCACGGCCAGGGACGTCGGCCGACGCCTCGAGACCGGCAAACCCGTAATCGACAGCCCTCACACCGGACAGAACGTCCGTTTCCGAAGACGGGTAGCTTTTTCGCCCTCCGACGGAAAGCGGAGATATGACGAACCCGTTCGGAACCGTTCCGCCGGAGGCGATCCTCGACGGCACCGCGACGGACGCCTACTTCCAGCGCACGCAGACGACGCTCGAGCACGCCGGCAAGAACCCCCACGTGGTCGCCGAGGTGACCGCAGACCAGTTCCCCACGGGCGAGTTCGAGGTCTTCACCGGCGTCGCCGACGTCGCGACACTCCTCGAGGGACGATCGATCGACGTCGACGCCTTGCCCGACGGCCAGCTGTTCGACGGCGGCCCCGTCTTGCGGATCGAGGGGCCGTACCTCGAGTTCGCCGCCCTCGAGACGTCGCTGCTCGGATTTCTCTCCCAGCCGAGTGGCTTCGCGACGGCCGCACTCGAGGCGCGTCGCGCCGCACCCGACTCGCTGGTGCTCTCCTTTGGCGCACGGCACGTCCACCCGTCGATCGCGTCGGTCGTCGAACGCGCCGCCGTCCTCGCCGGACTCGACGGTTTCTCGCACGTCGCCGCCGGCGAAATTCTGGGACGGGAGGCCAGCGGGACGATGCCCCACGCGCTTTTGTTCTGTTTCGGCGAGGGCAACCAGGCGGCCGCGTGGGAGGCCTTCGACGAGGCCGTCCCCGAGGACGTCCCGCGGATCGCACTGACGGACACGTTCTGGGACGAGAAAGCCGAGAGCCTACTCGCCGCCGAGACGCTCGGCGACGACCTCGACGGGGTTCGACTCGACACGACGGGGTCGCGACGCGGCGACTTCCGCCACCTCGTCCGCGAGGTGCGCTGGGAACTCGACGCCCGCGGGTTCGACGACGTCGACATCTTCTGCAGCGGCGGACTCGGGCCCGAAGCGCTTCGAAACCTCCGGGACGTCGCCGACGGCTTCGGCGTCGGCAGTGCGATCACGAGCGCAGATCCCGTCGACTTCAGCCTCGACATCGTCGAACTCGAGGGCGAGGCGGTCTCGAAGCGGGGCAAACTCGCCGGCAAGAAAAACGTCTACCGGACGCCAGACGGCGGCCACCACGTCGCGCTCGCCGACGCCGACGCGCCGGCGGGCGGCGAGTCGCTGCTCGAGTCGCTGATCAGAGACGGCGAGATCGTCCGCGAGTTCGACCTCGACGCCGCGAGCGAGCGCTGTCTGGCCGACGCCGACGCCGTCGGCTTCGGCGTCCCCGGAGACGAGGGCGCGTAGACGTGGCCTCCCCGGCAGACGGCCGTCCCGCTCACGTCGACGTGGCCAACTGGGCGACGGCTCGACTCCTCGCGATCTTCGCGTTCGCGTTCACGGTCAACTGGCTGACTCCCTGGGGATCGCTGTACGCGCTACCACTCACCTTGCTCGCGAACCTGTTCGCGCTCTGGCTCGCCGTCCGCGTCTGCGTTCGAGCGGTAGACGACTTATACTCACGGACATAAGTACGTAAAGACATCTGGCACGTTGATCTCGTCCAGTGCACAGAGAGCAGCATCACGAAGTTCGTCAAGCGTTTCGAATAGGCGGTTGCCGAGTGATTGATCGAGTTGTCGCCAGCACTCTTCCGCGGGGTTCAGCTCTGGTGAACCCCGCGGAAGGTAACACAGTTCGATCGGAGTACCTTCAACGAACTCTTGGACTCTGTTCGCCGTGAAATACGAGGCGTTGTCGAGGACAACGCAGATTTTCTCGCCGAACTCGGTCTGGAGAGCGTCCAGAAAACGAATCGTCGTGTCGCTGTTGAAGTTCTCTTCGCAGGGGAGAAAGAACGTCTCATCAGTATCGCTGACTGCACCGAGAAGTTTGATGCTGTCCCACGCGCCCGTCACCGGGAGTGACGGGCGCTCACCCTTGGGAAACCATGCGTGAATCAGTGTCGAGAGAACCTGTCGCGTCTGATCAATGGCTAAGATCGTGTATTCGTCGTCCAGGTTGTCGCGCTTTTTTTGAACCCGTCTTGCCATGCTTCCTGTGCTCTCTCATCGGATTTGTGAAACTCCGGCCGGGCTGTCTTCCAGGACAGCCCGGCCTCGGTCATCAATCGTCGAACGTGACGCTCACTGTACTCAACGTCGAATTCCTCGGCGAGATAGTGACGAGCTAGTGGAACGGACCACGCAGGCGCGTCAAGTCCAACTTCCTCTGGAGACTTGTGAAGCGCTTCAACGAACTGTTCATGCTCTTTGTCGGAGAGTTTTGAGGGCCTTCCTGAACGGTGCTCGTCGTAGACGACCTCCTCGAACGGCTCGTCGGCGAGCCGTTCGAGTCGATCAAGCCACCGCGAGAGCCAGCCAGCAGTGTATCCATAGCGTTCAGCGACCTCTTGTAGCGTTGCACCGTCTTCTTCAAGGTAATTGATCGCCGCCATGAGCCGTTGTGATGGCTTTTTTCCCTCGACCTCCGCCAAGGCCTGGCGGAGGTCTTCGGTAGAGACGTTGTCGAGAGAGGTCATATCGGAGTAACGTGCTTTTCTTTGAAATATTTTTGGCTGACAGTATTACTCGAGGCGAAACTCGAGCGGTAGGCTCGAGTGAACCGAGTGACGGACCGGCGAGTAAGAGCTACGACACACGCCGGGATCGAGGTACGCTACGGGGTCACGACCGTCGGTGGCTAACACGGAAGCATATGGGACAGTGACCAGTGGAAACCGACATCGACGACCCGTCAAACCCCGCGGTCGGTTGCACGCATCGGCCAGTAATGACGTCTTTGGCGCGATCATCTAACCGCTCGAGTGTGAACGTCGTTCGACGCCGTCGACGCCCGCAGATCGCGGGGTGGGGGGTCCCACCGCCAGGGCTACACGCTGGAAAACACACCCGCGGGTCACCGTTCGGTGGCGACCGTCGACGGGTCACGCGAACGCGTACGTGAACTTCGAGACCTCGAGGAAACGCGCAACCAGAATACCCTCTTCGGGGGATCCTCGCCCGTCAGGTCGGGGAGGACGTCAAAGCTGTTCGATACTCCCGTCGGCCTCGCGCTCGCGGAACACCTGTCCCTCGAAGAGCGTGACGACCACGTCGTCGTCCTGCCACGCCGTCGGCGGTAGCCGTGCCTTCCGGCAGACGCGGTCGAGGTACTCGCGTTCGCTCCAGTCGTTTTCCACGGGAACGGTCGGATAGAGCCAGCCACTCTTCCCGCCACCGTCGACCGCGACGCCGTGGACGCCGAGCTCGAGGTCGGCGAGCGGATCGTCGGTCAGGACGACGTTCTTGACCGCACAGACCGAGACGGTGAGGTTGGGAAGCTCCGACGGCGTGACCTCGGAGCCACAGGAGCTGTCGCTTGCGGCTTCGATCGCCGCGTCGACGATGACGTGTCCGAGCTGTTCGTCCGATCGATAGCCGCCAGCACACCCCCGGAGACTGCCTCGGCCACAGGTCGACTCGAGACGGACGAACGCGCCCGTTCGCGCGTAGAACGCGTCGCGCATGCTACCTGGATGTTCTCGTTGCCCGTTTTGTACGTAGGATTCGACGGCTTCACGCGCGAGTTCGACCGCGCGTGCGCCGTCCTCGTAAGAGAGGTCGACGCCCTGTCGCTGGGACATACAGGTGTACGTGGACGTTATCGACCTAAAGCGCTTCCATTCGCGTTCTGCGGCGATTGTTGCCGACCGGGGCACTTATTCGGCCGAAGGCCCTACGGGACGGTGGGAGAGAGAGCCTGGCTGCCGCGGCGGACGCGTCGGTAACGGCGCGCCCGTCCAACGTGGACCGTCCATACGGACGTTTCACGCCCGCGAGGAAAGTCCCCCCACCGTTCGGGCAGGTGACCGGGCGCAAGCCCGGAGCGGGAGACCGCTGGCTCTGGAACAGAAACGACACGTCTCGGCCCGACCGATGACGCGTGCGAACCCGACCGCGAGGAAGGGGAGTTGACCCGCAGAGGGAGCGCAGTCGAGTATCGCGGTTCGAAACCGCGGGTCGCGCTCGGCGCGATCGACTGTGCAGAGACGGCCGAGGATCGATGGAACGGCGAATCCTCACCGGTGCAAGTCCGCGCCGCTGGTAGCCCGAAGACACCGCGAATTCCGCGGGTGGCGTGGACGCTCAGCCGAATGCCGGGACGAACAGAAGGGGGCTTACTCCTCTCACCCAGTTTCTACCGAACGACGCGACGAGAGCGTCGACGACCAAAGCGACGGCGAGGCGGATCTGTCGAACTCGAGTGAGCGGTGCCGTCGGATCATCAGTGCGATGTACCTGTGCACTCTGTCAACCTGGGAAAGAATTTTATATCTTATTGACATATGTAGGAGTGAGCATGTCCCTCGGGTTCAACAGCCAATCGTCGCTGAGTACGGTACTCGGTATCGTCGTCGTGATCGTCGCGATCGTCGGAACCCAGTTTCTCGACTGGGAGTGGGGAAGTGGACAGCTCGTGCCGACGGTCATCGCCGTCGTCCTCGTGGGGGGCGGTGCCCTGCTGGTCCTTCGCGACCGTCTGGCCTGACCCTCTCGACAAGATGGCCAGTTACGGGCGAGTCGGGTAAATTATTCTATGTTGATTTGTTTTAGATAATTTTAATACACTTGTTTATGTATCGTTATTTGACCAATGGCAACTACCAGAAGAAAGATTCTCGTCGGTACGGCAATCTCTGGAACAGCGCTTCTGGCGGGCTGTAGCGGGATGCTCGGAGGCAATCCGGACGTGGTCGTGTTCAACCGAACCGATAACGAACTGACTGCCGACGTAACGCTCGTCGACGCCGACGGCGAGGAACTGGTGTCCGAACGCGCGACCATAGAACCTGACGGTGCGTTCGAACACGACGATGTTCTGTCGTCGGGCACGCACACGCTCGGCGTCGACGTCGAAGACGGCCCGTCCGGCGAACGAGAGTTCGACGTCGAAGACGGCGACTCGTTACAGGCCCGCGTCGACCAGGACGACATCGAGTTCGACAAACTCTGAGTCCGGCAGACGTCCGTCGGTACCGACGCATCCTCGAGTGTGCGCACTCGAAGTCGTTTTTCGGGTTTTCAGGACGCAGAGCAGTTTCGAATACAATATTGGTACTAGCAACAGGGTATAGGTACCGCCACGGTTAGTGAGCGTGATGGCATCCGGACACGGACGAGAGCGACGAGCGAAAACGACCGGCCGTCGAAAGCGACGACGGAAACGTCTGCGTGACGAGGACGGCCAGTTCGTCCAGACGATCGGGTTCGACGACGTGCTCGCAGTGTTCGACGACGTCGCCGGGCCAGTCGTCACGACGACCGACGTCGCAGACGGCCTCGGGATCACGACGGAAGCCGCACGACGGAAACTCAATCGACTCGTCGCCGAAGGCGAGTTGTGCCGACGAAAGACTGGTCGGACGGTCGTCTACTGGCGAACAGACGGTCGCGGGAAAGTGACGATCGATTCGACGAGTGACGGAAACACGAACTAGAACGATGGCAACCACGAGCGACGAGCACACCCTCAGCCTCAGCGAAGGCCGATATCTCTGCGGGCTGTTGACCCTGACGCTGGCCGACGACCCGCCGATTGGCAACAGCGAACTCGCCGACTTCCTCGAGGTCAGTGCGGCGAGCGTTACCGAAATGTTCGACAGCTTCGAGAAGCGGGGGCTCGTAACCTACCAACCGTACCACGGTGCCGAGCTAACGGCGTGTGGCGAGCGCGTGGCCCGTGAGTTCCGCTGGCGGCGCTGTGCCGTCCAGCAGTTTTTCGAGGTTACGTCACACGTCCAGTTACACGGCGAACAGGCCTATCGTATCGGACGACTGCTCTCTCAGGAGGACGTTCGCGAACTCAACGACCGAGTCGACCTGCCGTGCGTAGACCACTGCGAGGCGACGGATCTCGACGATTGCGATATGTCAGTAACGTGATTTCAGACGGGCAGTGACGTTCCAGCGGCGATCTCGCCGCCCGATTTGCAGCGATAATTTCACGAATCGAGGATAGCGCGTTTCTCAAACCCGAAACAGTGTCGCCGTCTGTAACGATTAAGTTGTTTTAGGGCGACCTAAAACCATACATGCGGTGGATAATTCCTGCAGATAGGCTCGAGTGGTGGTGTTCACGTCGGAGTCCCGGTTTCGAAGGGCGTCGGTCTGGTGATCTGAGATGATAGCGGAGCTGTTCTCGGGGGTAGCCATCGAAACGTGGGTGATCATCGGGTCGCTCGTCGCGATGTCGGTTCTGGTAGTCGAGCTTGGACGATTCGTCGTCGACGACACGATCGTCTCCTGGTTCGGCGATTCGGAGTACCTCCAGCCAGTTGGAGGAGCGTTACTCGGGTTGGTTCCCGGCTGTGGGGGTGCGATCGCCGTGATGCCGCTGTACGGTCGTGGCGTCGTCGGGTTCGGAACCGTCGTCGCCACACTGGCGGCGACGGCCGGTGATTCGGCGTTCGTCTTGCTCGCTGTCGCACCCGAGGTGGCCCCGATCGCGTACGGGATCGCGTTCGTGACGGCAGTTCTTTCCGGTCTGCTGATAGAGAGATACGGGACTGGAACGGCACGAATCGATCAGATCGTCAGACAGCCAGCGACGGCCGCAGACGGCGGCGCTGTCACCCAGTCCGGGCACGCGGCCTGTGGTGCGACCCGTCGATCGGCCAGTTCAATCGGCACCGCGACGAACCTGTGGTCGTGGGCCGTGTTGCTCTCGTGGTGGACGATCGCCCTCGTTGGGCTGGGCGTCAGTATGCGGGCACTCCTCACGCAATCCGAGCCACAGCTCGTCCTCTGGGGAACCGACGTCATCACGGCCGTCGGCGTGACGGGGGTCGTTCTGTCCGGCTACGTGTACGGCCGCGGAATGGCACCGACGACGGATCGGGTCGGTCTGCATCGATACGTGTCCGCGCTGTGGCGGAGTGCCGCGTCGACGAGTCGGATCGTACTCTGGGTCGCAGTCGCACTCTTCGTGTTCGAACTCGCGACCGTGGCCGACGTCCAGTTCGCACAGCTGTCGACGGTAGGGATGCTCGCACCCATCGGTGGTGCCCTCGTCGGGGCGATACCGGGCTGTGGCGTCCACGTCGGGATCGCCACGGCGTACGGCGAAGGTGCGATCCCGTTTTCGGCGCTCGTCGCCAACGCGATCAGCCAGGACGGAGATGCGTTCTTCCCGCTGCTGGCGATCGACTACCGAGCGGCGATCCTCGCGACGATCTACACGGTGATCCCCGCCGCCGTCGCCGGTGGTGCAGTCCACGTCGTCTGGCAGCTGTTCGATCTTCCCGAGATCTGGTTCGCACTGGCCGGGTGAACGACGGCCATTCGATTACGGCCGCAGCGATGCTGCTCTCTGCTCAAATCTCCCGAATCCGTTTCGATGCGACGGATACTCGCGACGCTGCGCGGCGCTCGTGAGTTTGTCGCGTGAAAAACGTCCTGACGGAGATTTGAACAGGTGAGAGACGTTCCGGGCATGCGGCGCGACGCGCCGTTCCGGGCTGCGACTCTCGTGTTCAAATCTCCGGGTATGAGTTTTCAGGGAACAGACTCCTCGCTCCGCTCGTCGTATTGTTCCCTGAAAACGTCCTGACGGAGATTTGAACTCCGGTCCCTGGCTCCGCAAGCCAAGAGGATAGTCCACTACCCTATCAGGACTCATCTCTTCGTAGCCGCGTGGACATTAAAGCACTTTCGAAAGGGACCCGTCGACGACTCTGCGTCACATTCTCGTACTCCCGAATTTCACCCGCGACGTCTACGACCCGACTCGAGGCGTCGAATCACCTCCGAGAACCCGTTTTTCCGGCAGTACGTCGCCACGAGCGAGCCTCCAACCGCCAGTCGCGACGAGTCGAGCGTCACGCTGGCATTTATATACGGAGGGGGAGCCAGACGGGGTATGCTCCCCCACTCGAGTTCTGGCGTCGTCTGCGACGCACAGTACCAGCCGGAACACCGAATGAATAACGCTTATGCGCGGGCTACCCATGCACGAGCATAGAATGAGCGACATCGAGGGCGTATACGAAGACCTCGAGGCCGACGTCTCCCTCGAGGAGTTTCGCGAGGCCGTCGAGGCGAAAGTCGAGCAGATGGGGGGACTCGCGGACGAGGAGACGGCGGCGATGCTCGTCGCTCACGAACTCGGCGAGAGCGAGGTCGGCGGCGTCGCGGACGTCGAACCGGGAATGGAGGAAGCCAAGTTCGTCGCGAAAGTGGTGAGTATCGGCGAGATGCGAACCTTCGAACGTGACGGCGACGCCGATGACGGCCGCGTGGTCAACGTCGAGGTCGCCGACGAGACGGGGTCGATCCGCGCCGCGTTCTGGGACGAACACGCCGAGGCCGCGGTCGAAGAACTCGAGGAGGGGCAGGTGCTGCGAATCGTGGGCCGACCGAAGGAGGGATTCAGCGGCGTCGAAGTGAGCGTCGACGACGTCGAACCGGACGACGAGACGGAGATCGACGTGCAGGTCTCGGATACGCACACGGTCGACGACCTCTCGCTTGGCCTCTCGAACGTCAACCTCGTCGGACTCGTCCTGGACACCGATTCGATGCGGACGTTCGATCGCGACGACGGCTCGGAAGGGAAGGTCGCGAACCTCACGCTCGGCGATTCGACCGGGCGCGTGCGCGTCACGCTCTGGGACGAGCAGGCAGAACGCGTCGACGACCTCGAGGCTGGCGACACGGTCGAGGTGATCGACGGCTACGTTCGCGAGCGCGACGGCGACCTCGAGCTCCACGTCGGCAACCGCGGCGCACTCGAGGACGTCGACGAGGACGTCGAGTACGTTCCCGAGAGCACGCCGATCGAGACCCTCGAGATCGGCCAGACGGTCGACATCGCGGGCGTCGTCCGCTCGGCCGACCCGAAGCGGACGTTCGACCGCGACGACGGCTCCGAGGGACAGGTCCGGAACATCCGCGTTCAGGACGCGACCGGCGACATCCGCGTGGCGCTGTGGGGCGAGAAAGCCGACGTCGACGTCGGACCCGGCGACGAGGTCGCGCTCGCGGACGTCGAGATCAAAGACGGCTGGCAGGACGACCTCGAGGCCTCTGCCGGCTGGCGGTCGACGGTGACGATCCTCGATACGGACGGAAGTGACGCGGCCGCGAGCGACGACGACCGGAGCGCGGAGTCGACCGGGCTCTCTGCGTTCGCCGACGACGGAAGCGACGAGTCGGAGAGTCAGACCACGGGGGCTCGCGGCGACGAGGACGGAGGGGGCGACGAGAGCGAGAGCGACGTCACCGACGGCGAGGAGCGCGAGTTCACGGGCGTCGTCGTGCAGGCCGGCGACCCGGTCGTACTGGACGACGGCGAGGAGACGATGAGCGTCGAGACGGACGCCGACGTCGGGCTAGGGGAAGAAGTGACTGCACGCGGCGTCGTGCGCGACGGACGACTCGAGGCCAGTGACGTGTTCTGAACCGGCCACGAGTCCGATCGAGGTAGGAAAACCATTAAGAGTGTCAACTGCAGGTGCTAGGGTATGAACGTCGAGCTTCCGTTCGCCCCGGTGGATACGATCATCCGGCGGAACGCGGGGAATCTCCGGGTGAGCGCCGACGCGTCGGAGGAACTCGCGAAACGCATCCAGGAACACGGTGCGACGCTCGCGGCGGACGCAGCCGATCGGGCGACGGAGGACGGTCGGAAGACGCTGATGGCACAGGACTTCGGCGTCGAAGCGATCGTCGACAAGGACGACCTGGAGCTGCCGGTCGCGCCCGTCGACCGGATCGCACGCATCGACATCGACGGCCGGTACCGCGTCTCGATGGACGCCCGCATCGCGCTCGCGGACATCTTGGAGGACTACGCGGACAACGTCGCCCGGGCGGCGGCGAAACTGGCGCGTCACGCCGACCGACGAACGATCAAGGCCGAAGACATCGAGACGTACTTCTCGCTATTCGAGTGAACTCGGATGCGATTCGGCTACAGCGATACCTGTCTCGATCACAACCCCGGCCCGCGCCACCCCGAGTCGCCGGACCGGCTGCGAGCGATCCGTGAGGGCCTGAAACGTAAACACGGCGTCGAGTACGTCGAATCCGATCCGGCGACGCTCGAGACGATCGCAGCGGTTCACGATCGGGAGTACCTGGAGGACGTCCGCGAGTTCTGTGCGAACGGCGGCGGTAACTGGGATCCAGACACGACCGCGGTCGAAGCGACGTGGGACGCCGCCCTCCAGAGTGCCGGGCTCGCCTGCTGGGCGGCCGAAACGGCGCTCGACGGGGCAGACGGGCGCGAGACGCCGTTTTCGCTGGGTCGGCCGCCGGGCCACCACGCGGTGTTCGACGACGCGATGGGCTTTTGTTTCGTCAACAACGTCGCGGTCGCGACCCAGTACGCCATCGACGAACGAGACGCCGAACGGGTTGCAGTCGTCGACTGGGACGTCCACCACGGGAACGGGACGCAGGACGTCCTCTACGACCGTGGTGACGTCTTCTTCGTCTCGCTTCACGAGGGTGGGCTGTATCCGGGGACCGGCGAGGTCGACGAGATCGGCGAGGGCGACGGCGAGGGAACGACGATGAACGTTCCCATGCCGCCGGCAGCCGACGACGTCGACTACCTGGCGGCGCTCGACGACGTGATCGCGCCCGCCCTCGGTGCGTTCGATCCCGACCTCCTGCTGGTCAGTGCGGGGTTCGACGCCCACCGCCACGATCCCATCTCCCGAATCCGTCTGTCGACGGAGGCCTACGCACTCATGGCCGACCGGATTCGAACGCTCGCGGACGACGTCGACGCCGCGCTCGCGTTCGTCCTCGAGGGCGGATACGGTCTCGAGGTCCTCGCCGACAGCGTCGCGCTCGTCCACGAGACGTTCGACGGGCGAGAGCCGATCGAGCCAGACGGCGACGTCAGCGACGACGTCGACGAGACCCTCGAAGAAGTCGCCGAAGCGCACGGACTCGAGTACTGATACTATCGGACGTAACTGTGTGAAGATTCTCGCCACCCCGGGACGGCGAGAATCTTTCACGACTTACGTCCGGCAGTATGAGTAGAGTACCGAGCGTCGTCAGGGTCGCGGGTCGAAGTACGCCGCGAGTTCCGTGTCGAACTCATCGAGCAAGGCGACGACGTCATCGCCGACGAGCAGGTCGTACCCGTCCTCGAGTACCGACTGGACGTGCGCGCCGAGGCCGACGTCGAACAGGCGGTCGCTCTCGAGGAGGTCCCGGGCGCGGTCGAACTCGCGGTCGCGCTCGACGACGTATCGGTCGCCGTCGACGAACGGACCGTAGACGTCCTCGGCTCCGGCGTAGGATTCGTAAAACCCCTCCGCGTGCTGGCGGACGTCGACCGGCGGCCCCTCGTGGCGTTCGACGGTCGGCCGTTCGGCGACGGCGAGTTCGACGAACAGGACGGCGGTCTCGTCGGCGAACGTCGCCGCGCGGAAGACGTCGAAGCCGCGGTCGTCGAGTTCGCGCGTGACGCCCGCGAGTGACTTGTCGAGCTGGGGATAGAGCTGATCGTCGACGAGGTCGGGCGCGGGAAAGCGAATCGCGACCGGCGTCGTTCCGCGGCGCTCGACGTGGTCGCACAGTGCGGTCGCAGAGAGCGGTTCGCGGTCGGCGGGTTCGAAGCGGTCGAGACGAGGAGCGTCGAGCAGTTCGCGGGCGTAGTGCTGAAAGCGCGCGACGTTCTCGGTCGAGCAGACGGCGGCGACGTTGCGCTCCGGATCGGTGGGATCGACGACGACGAGCGGGTCGTCGAACGTCGCCTGGCCGTGCTCTTCCGGATCGAGTCGGACCGGCGGGTGCCAGTCGGCCGCGGTCTCGAGTAACGACCGAAAGCCGCCGTACTCGAGGACGAGCAGTTCGGTGAGATAGCCGCTAAATCCCCGGGTCCGGAGGTCGCTTCCGTAGACGCCGATCCCCTTGAGAAACGCCTTCGCGAGTCGGACGTCGGCGGCGAGGTCGGCGTCGAGGCGGCGCTGTAAGTACTCGGTGTGGAAGGGCGTTCGGTCGACGGCAGACCGAATGTCGGTCGCCGATTCGAGGCGAAAACAGGGGACGACGTCGACCTCGAACCCGTCGAACGTGCCTTTCACGTAGGGGTGTTCGGCGTACTCCTCGTGGCCGTCGGGGAGGGTGGCGTGGCCGACCTCGAGGCCGTACTCCTCTAGGGTGTCGCGGTCGAGATCCGGCGGGAATCGAACGAAGACGTCGATGTCGCGGTCGCCGCTGATCCAGGTGTCGCGTGCGGTCGAGCCGACCTGCACCACGTCGGCGTCGGGACACAGCTCGGTCGCGGCCGCTTCGGCGCGAGCGACGAGCGCGTCCGCGACCTGTCGGAGCTTCGAGCGCTCCTCCTCGTCGGGGTCGATCCGCTCGCGAACGCGAGCGACGACGCGCTCCAGTTCGTCACCTCGAGACCCGTTCGACGTCTCGCCGTCCTCGTCAGTCATCACGAGCGCGTACTCGAGCAGTGCGTGAAAGCGTGTCGAACTCCGTGCGGGGAAAACGAAAGCCCTATCAAATACACGCGGCAACTGGATGATGAGCCGAAGTAGCTCAGATGGTAGAGCACCTCGCTGTTAACGAGGTTGTCCCAGGTTCGAGTCCTGGCTTCGGCGCTTCTTTCCGGCCGCTTCGTCGAGAGCGGCTGCTTTTGTCGTCTTCGGACAGGCGGTAGTCGGCGCGGATTAACGATCGATGGCGGCGAGCAGTCTCACATTCGATTCCGCGAACCGAACCGCGACCAGGGTCGGAAACGACTGGTACGGCAGTCTCTCTTCGAGAGCCAACTCGAGAAACGCCGTGATCGCCAGTGGTTCACGACGTTTCGAGTCGATCGACGGCGTCCAACGGTAACAGGGTGTAGTCGACGGTTCGGACGTCCTCGATCGAGCGTACGGTCCCGACGAACGCGGAGACGTCCTCGAGGTCACCTTCGAGGACGAACAGCTCCATACAGTAGTCGCCGACGTGGCTGTGGGCGGTCGATGCCACGTGGTCTTCGTGCTCGTGTCGAAGTCGGGTGAGGCGTCGCTCGACGCTGGTCGTCCCGTAATCGTAGAGGACGCTGACGACGCCCGCGAGGGGGCGACGCTCGAGGCGATCGTTCTCGAACTCTGTTATGAGGATGCGAACACCCTCGCGGACGACCTCGCTGCGACCGGTGTACTCGTGGTTGGTCGCGAACTCGTCGAGTCGGTCGATCAATTCGTCGGGCATCGAGACGCTGACGACGGCCATATATTAAATATCCTACTAGTTATAATATATGTTGTTATGATCTGGAGTCGAGTTATGTAATAACTAGTATTAAAATGGTCAGCGATCATAGTGACTTGCGGAGTATGAACGACGACCGTATTCCAGTGACCATCCTGAGCGGAAGCCTCGGTGCGGGAAAGACGACCACCCTCAATCACGTGTTGACGGCCAATCACGACCTCGAGACCGCCGTCGTGGTCAACGACATGGGGGAGGTAAACGTCGACGCCGAACACGTCGCCAGGCGGGCGGCACTCGGCGATGGCGAGGAAATCATCGAGCTGTCGAACGGCTGCATCTGCTGTCGGCTTCGCGGAGACCTGCTCGAGGAGGTCGGCCGCTTAGCCGACCGCCGGGAGTTCGACTATCTGCTGGTCGAGTCCTCTGGCATCTCCGAGCCAATCCCGGTCGCACAGACGTTCACACTCGGGACCGAGGACACGGATTTCGATCCGACGGCCGTCTACGACCTCGACACGATGGTGACGGTGGTAAACGCCCACAGTTTCTGGGAGTCGTTCGACGCCGGGTCGGCACTTGCAAGCGACGCGCTCGCGCCCGACGCCGGACGCGTCCCCGAAGAGGTGTTGCTCGATCAGATCGAGTTCTGTGACGTCCTCTTGCTCAACAAGTGCGACCTGGTTCCGGACGACGCGTTAGACGAAATCGAAGCCGTCCTCGAGCGACTCCAGCCGCGTGCGACACTCGTTCGCACCGAACACGGCGAGGTAGATCCCAGCGAGATTCTGGGAACGGGACGGTTCGACTTCGAAGAGGCACAAAACAGTGCAGGCTGGAAACACGAACTGCAACACGACCACCACCACGACCCACAGGAGGAACACGGCGTCACCTCGTTCGTCTACGAGCGACGACGACCGTTTCACCCCGAGCGGATCGCCGCGTTGCTCCCCAAGTTGCCGGACGAACTGATCCGTGCGAAGGGATTCTTCTGGAGTGCAGGTCGCGAAGACGTCGCGATGGGTCTCGACAAATCAGGGACGTCGGTCCGGGCAGGACCGTCGGGGCAGTGGCTCGCGACGCTGCCCGAAGCCAAGCGCGAACAGTTTTTCGCGGCCCGGCCCGGTATCGAAGACGACTGGGACGACGAGTGGGGCGACCGAATGATCCGGCTCGTCTTCATCGGTCGAGCATTCGACGAAGCCAGGCTGGTCGATCGACTCGACGACTGTCTGCTCACCGACGCCGAGTTCGACGAGGACTGGGAGGACTATCCCGACCCGTTCGAACCGGAAGAACGACGTGAACGCGCGCTCACGAACAGCTAAATGGCAGTTCCGGTCACCGTACTCTGTGGCGGCCTCGGCGCGGGGAAGACGACCCTCCTGACGCACGTCCTCGAGACTGACGACCGCGACGTCGCCGTCGTCGTCAACGACGTCGGCGCGGTGAACGTCGACGAGACGCTCGTGGAGGCCCGAACCGACCTCGAGAGCGGCGAGGAGGTCCTCGCACTCGAGAACGGCTGTATCTGCTGTAGCCTCGGCGGGGAGCTCTCGCGGTCGGTCGTCTCCCTCTGGAAAGAGTACGACTTCGACGCGCTCGTCGTGGAAGCGTCGGGCGTCGGCGAACCCGAACCGATCGCCCACCAGTTCGCTCGCGGGCCCGCCGCCGGCCCGTACGACCTCGACGCCGTCGTCACCGTCGTCGACGCACGACAGTTCTACGACGCGTTCGTCGACGGCGACGAAGAGCCGGTTGGGCAGGGGCCCGGAGAAGACGGCACGCGCCCGCTCGCGGATCTGCTGCTCGAGCAAGTCGAGTTCTGCGACCTGCTCGTGGTCAACAAGTGCGACCTCGTCGACGAGACCGAACGCGACCGCGTGGTGGCGCTGCTCGAGACGCTCCAGCCGCGTGCGACGGTTCTGACCACCGAGTACGGCCGGCTCGACCCGGCGGAGTTGCTCGAGAGCGGGCGGTTCGATCTCACCGCCGCGCGCGAGTCGGCAGGCTGGAAACGAGCGATCGAAGACGACGAGGCGACGACCGAGCGTCACGGCTACGACCGCGACGCCGCCGGACACGAACACAGCCACGCCGACGATCACGACCACGCACACCCGCCGGAACGATACGGCATCACCGTCGACACCTACCAGCGAACGCGACCGTTCCACCCCGAACGGTTCGTGGACCTGCTCGCCACGCTTCCGGACGGTCTCGTACGCGCGAAGGGGCTGTGCTGGGTCGCCGGCCGGGAACGGCAGGCCCTGACGATGAGCTACGCTGGCACCGAGACCACCCTCGAGGTGACGGGCAGGTGGATCGCGAGCTTCTCGGAGCAACAACAGGAGACCTACCGGCAAAGCCAGCCCGACCTGTCGTGGGACGACGAGTGGGGCGACCGCGAGGTTCGGCTCGCGCTCATCGGGCGCGACCTCGAGGTAGACACGCTCGAGGCGCGACTGGACGAGTGCCTGCTCACCGACGCGGAGATGGCCGACGACTGGAGTGCGTTCGAGAATCCGACGCCGACGTCGATGGGCGAGACGGTGACGGTCTCGTCTCGCGAGACGGACTCGATCGACTGACGCGGAACCGAGCGACGGTGGCGGGGGAGAGTATTTCGCCCTGGGACTACGAGACAGTCACATGGCGACTGAAGATACGAACGACAGGCGTTCGACCGACGACCACGGCCACGACGTCATCGATCCGCTGTACGTCGCGATCGTGACGGTCTCGAGTTCTCGCGCACAGGAGGCAGATCCGGACGATCCGGGCGGAGATACGATCGAGGAGATCTTCGAAACGCACGGCCACGAGGTGCGCGTCCGCGAACTGGTACGCGACGACTACGCGACGATTCGGACGACGGTCCGAAGCCTCGTCGCTCGACGGGACGTCGACGTCGTGGTGACGACCGGCGGGACGGGCGTCACCGCAGACGACGTCTCACCCGAGGCGACCTCGGCGCTGTTCGAACGCGAGTTGCCGGGATTCGGCGAACTCTTCCGGTCGCTCTCGTGGGAGGAAGTCGGCACGCGAGCGATGGCGTCTCGAGCGACCGCGGGAATCGCCGTCGACACGCCCGTCTTCTGTCTGCCGGGGAGCAAGAGCGCGTGCCGGACCGCCTGCGAGGAACTGATCGTTCCCGAAGCGCCACACCTGGCGGGGCTGGCGACGAGTCATCGGGCGGACGTGACCGATCAGTCGCTCTCGCAGTACGAATCCGACGAGTGAGTCGAGAGGGCGTCGACCGATCGGCCACCGTTCGCCGAACTGGTGAACGATCGAGTGGGCATTTCGACTCGAGGTGTGCACACCAGGACGGATTCGAGTAGAAAAGCCACAATCATCAACGAACCCACAACATGATTTATGCTGCCTGGGATAGTGTGTAGTGTTACCATGTGCCACTACTACGAAGACGTTGCCGAACTCGACGCGAAAGAACAGGAACGGGAAGACGCCTCCGAGGCCGACATCCGCGAAGAACTCGAGGCTGAACTCGACAAAGAGAAATTCGTCGCACTCGGGCTCATCATGTAACGGCGCAGACGGCGTCTGAAGCGGCCGTTTTTCTCGAGCGAGTCGGACAGCAAGGGTTAACTATCACGCACGTATTTCCTTCGCTTGCACGGGCCCTTAGCTCAGTCTGGTTAGAGCGCTCGGCTCATAACCGAGTGGTCGATGGTTCGAATCCGTCAGGGCCCATGGAACCTGCGAGCGACAGCGAGCAGTGTGGAATGGACCGCTGGCGGATTCGAATCAGGGAGCAGCTTCGCTGCGACCGCGGTTCGAATCCGTCAGACACATTCGAACGCCGTAGGTACGGCCTGACGGCCGATCACAGCTCCACACTACAGTGCTTGCATTCAGTTCGCTCCGGATCGTTCGGCGCCCCGCAGTCGGGACAGTTCTGTACCCCAGCGGTACTCGCCGCGTGATTCTGTCGTCGTCGCTCGTCTCGCTTCCGGTAGACCTGGACGATCCCGATCAGGAGTATCGGTCCGAGCACGATCCATCCGAGGGGGCCCATCGCGACGAGCGCCCAGAAAAGGAACCAGACGACAGTGACGAGACCGATACCCTTCAGGGCAGTTTCCAGGGACATGTCGACAGCCTGTGTGGAAAACGGCATAATACTTTTCAAGTAAACAGTCCCTCGCTCCAGCGTATCGAGCAGGGGCTCGACGATTCGAGACGACCTGTCTCGTCGGGAACGATGGGTGTGAATCGCCTCGAGGTCAAGCCCCGGGGCATTCTCCTAGCACTTCTGTAAACGGTGTGGTAGACACGTCGACGCGTGTCAGCAGTCGTACGTCGGGTTCGGACGGGATATTCGCAACGTCCGTGAGGTGATGCTCCGTACATCGCGCTGCCGACGACCCCGACCAGGCTCGAGGCGCGTCCGATCGATTCACGCCGTGTAACTAAGAAACTCGCCGGAGAGGTGCTACGTATGTCCGACGAACCGGCAGACTCGATCGACCTCGAGCATCCCGACTACGTGAGCATCGGTGTGACGCGCGGCGAGTACGACCTCGAGATCGGGCGGCCGCGCGACTATCCCGATCGAGCGGACGTCTCGGTGCAGGCGAGCGAGCGCGATCGCGTGCTGGTCACAGTCGACGCGATGGCGGGCGACCACGGGACGGGCCACGCCGACGTCGAGTTGACGCTCGAGGAAACCCGGCAGTTGTGCGCTCGACTCGACGAGGTCGTCGACGGGCTGGGCGACAAGCGGTAGTCCGACTCGCGAGCGGGTCACTACGCGACGCGAGGAGCCAGCACGATCACCGCCACGCTGTCCTCGAGTGCCTCCGGCGCGACGGACCGTCGCCCGTCGAACTGCAGGAGTTCACCCTGCTCGACGACGTGCTCGTCGTCGTCCAGCGTCACCGCCAGCCGGCCTTCGAGGACGTGGAGGACGACTCGCCGGTCGGGGTGGCGATGGGAAGCGACGCCCTCGCCGACCTCGAGTGCGAGCCGGACCGTTCGCGGTTCGCCGTCGAACACCTGTGCGTGGGGTCGGTCCTCGAGGTCGGCGAGCGCGACGCGTTCGGTCGGGGTCGGGTGGTCGTCGGTCATGCGGGTCGACCTCGGAGGCGGCGGTTCGTCAGTGGGAAAGCGAACGAATCGAGACGAGACATCAGCAACAGAACATGAACGGATAGATCAACGCGACGCGGTCGTCGTCCTCGAGTTCGGTCGCGAACCCGTCGACGTGTTCGTTGAATCGGCCGTTGATACAGACCCGGGCGTACGTCCGCGTCTGCTCGCCGTCGGGGTTCTTCCGCCAGGTTCCTGGCAACTCGTCGGGGGCGGGCGCCCAGCCGTGTGCCGTCGCGTCGGCTTCCGTCTCGGCGATGAGCAGGTCTTCGACGTCGTAGTCGTCGAAGAAGGCCTCGAGGAACTCGCCCAGCGTCGAGCCCTCGAACGTGTACTCGAGCGAGGGCGTTCCGACGGCGTCGCGGACGTGACCCGTACAGCGGACCTCGACCGTCGTCGTCTCGAGTGTCTCCTGTGAAGTTGCGGTAGCCATACTCGCTTGTAGGACGCCCACGGGGGAAAGGTTCGCTCCGAACATGTTCGACGCACGGTGGGCCGTGCGCTCGCGTCGGTTCATACTGCAGGACAAAACGGTTCAGACGTCGATCGCACTCGAGACGCTGTCGTCGCTGACGACAGCCGTCGAGACGCGATCGAGTGTTCACTGACTGTTGTCCGGTAGTATCAGTCAGCGGGAGTCGCCGTCGACGAGTCGAGCATTCGCCGGAGGTCCGCGGTCGGTTCGTCGATCGGTCGCAGGCCGAACTCGGCGTCGAGCCGCTCGACCAGTTCGGGCGCGAGAAACTCCGGAAGCGTCGGCCCGAGGTCGAGATACCGCGTCACGTCGGGGTCGCCGATCCAGGGCGTGAGAATCTCGAACGATTATCGAGGACGGATCGACGTCACCGTCGAATAGCATCGTTTACGGTCGTCGCCCGAGTACGTCGCGTTCATGACACAGACTCGAGGCACACACCCGACGGTTCCACAGGTGTCGCTCATCGGCCTGTTCGTCGCGGCACTGGTGACGGCACAGCTGACGGCGACGAAGGTGCTCGCCTTTTCGGTACCGTTCTCGATTCCGATTACCGGGTCCGAGCTCGTCCTCCCCGGAGCGGCGCTGGCGTACGCGCTGACCTTTCTCGCGAGCGACTGTTACGCCGAATTGTACGGTCGACGGGCGGCGCAGGTCGTCGTCAACGTAGCCTTCGTCCTCAACTTCGTCGTGCTCGCGCTCGTCTGGTCGACGATCGCCGCGCCGGCAGCGGAGACGAGCATCGACCCCGGCGCGTTCGCGAACGTGCTCGGTGCGTCGACGAACGTCGTCCTCGGCAGCCTGCTCGCGTACGTCGTCAGCCAGAACTGGGACGTGATCGTCTTCCACCGCATTCGCGAGTACACCGACGGCGACCACCTCTGGCTGCGAAACGTCGCCTCGACGGCGAGCAGCCAGGCCATCGACACCGTCATCTTCGTCTCGATCGCGTTCGCGATCGCGCCGTCGCTTCTCGGCGTCGGCGTCGTCCTCCCACTCGAGGTCGTGCTCTCGCTGATCGTCGGCCAGTACCTGCTGAAACTCGCCATCACCGTCCTCGACACGCCCGTCGTCTACGCGATCGTCTACGTCGTGCGCTCGCGGCGGGGAGTCGGCACCGAGGACGCCGCGACGGCCTGAAAGCCGGCGTCACCGTCCGGAACGGGGATCGTTTATGCGTTCCGGAGCGTCCGTCGGAGTATGGACGAACGCGTTCGCGAACACGCGGAGATACTGATCGACTGGAGTGCTCGAGTCGAGGCGGGCGACGACGTGGTCGTCTCCGTCGGCCCGGACGCCCACGAACTCGCGGTCGCCGTCGCCGAAAAGCTCGGCGAGCGCGGTGCGAACCTGCTCGCGACTTACGGCTCCGGCGAGGTACAGCGAGCCTACCTGCAGGCCCACGACGGCGACTTCGAGTCGAATCCCGCCCACGAACTCGCGTTGCTCGAGCAGGCGGACGTCTACCTCTCGCTGGGCGGCGGGCGGAATACGAGCGCGACGGCCGACGTGCCGGGAGAGACGCGCCGGGCCTATCGCAGGGCTCGCCAGGAGATCCGCGAGGCGCGCTACGACACCCGGTGGGTCTCGACTGCCCACCCGACGCGGGCGCTCGCCCAGCAGGCGAACATGGCCTACGAGGAGTACCGGGAGTTCGCCTACGACGCGATCCTCCGCGACTGGGAGTCGCTGGCGGCGGAGATGGCGACGCTGAAGTCGATTCTCGACGAGGGAAGCGAACTCCGACTGGTCGGACCGGAGACCGACCTCACGATGTCGATCGACGATCGAACCGCGGTCAACAGCGCCGCGTCGGTCGAGTACGACTCGCACAACCTCCCCAGCGGCGAGGTCTTCACCGCACCGTACGGGACCGACGGCGAGGTGCTGTTCGACGTGCCGATGACCCTGCGAGGGCAGCAGGTCCGGGACGTCCACCTCGAGTTCGAAGACGGCGAGGTCGTCGACTACGACGCCGCGGCGGGCGCGGACGTGGTCGGCGACGTCCTCGAGACCGATCCCGGTGCGCGCCGACTCGGCGAACTGGGCGTCGGGATGAACCGCGGGATCGACCGCTACACGGACAACATCCTCTTCGACGAGAAGATGGGCGAGACGGTCCACCTCGCGGTCGGCCGCGCCTACGACGCCTGTCTCCCCGACGGCGAGTCGGGCAACGACTCGGCCGTCCACGTCGACCTGATCACCGACGTCAGCGAGGACGCACGACTCGAGGTCGACGGCGAGGTCGTCCAGCGAAACGGACGGTTTCGCTGGGAAGACGGCTTCGAGCAGTGAGTAGGACGTGTCAAACCACGTCGGAGTCACCAGAAACGATAGCATACTAATGTCCGATCGCGACGTCCGGTCGAGTACCGCCTCGACCGGTGGCGGCCAGTAACCGGTCGGGACGAGCCGACAGCCCTCGTCCCGGATACCACACTGTCCACTCGCCCTGCCGGAGGCGGCAGTATCCGGCCTCCGCCCCCAGATCGGACGTGCCGACGACGCGGTTCGAGAGACGGGTCAGCGAGCGAACTCACGTCGGCGGGTGAGTTCGCACGGATCGGCACGTCCCACAGTATATCGGTCCGGAGCGCGAACGATCCCACATGCGAGACGCGCTCCGGGCCGGGATCGCCATCTACAACGACGGCTACTACCACGCCGCACACGACGCCTGGGAAGCACGCTGGCTCGCCCTCGAGTCCGACACCGACGACGAGCGCCTGCTCCACGGGCTGATCCAGTACACGGGGGCCGTCTACCACGCGCGCGATCGCAACTGGGCGGGTGCCGTGGGACTGGCCGAGAGCGCACTCGAGTATCTCGCGGGACTTCCAGACGCGTACCGTGGGGTTCGACTCGCCCCCGCCCGGGCGTACCTCGAGGTCCTCGCCGCCGATCCAGCGATGATCGAACGACGGAAGCCGGAACCCATCGGCTACGAGGACGAGGTTCCACGCCTCGCGGACCTCGAGGTCACAGAGACGGCGATCGCGGCCGGCGTCCTCGCCGAGGAGTTCGGCTACGACCCGACGCCGGTCGAGACAGCCGGCGAGTACGCCCTAGCCGACCTCGAGGCGGGGCGAGACGACAGCCGGTTCGTCACGTTGCTGTTCGACTTCGTCCGCGAGGACGACGACCGCGGGATCGTCTACGATCGTCTCTCGGGACACGTCGACCGACGGAGAGCGAAAGAAGAGGACGTAAGCGGGCTCTTCTGATCAGTGCTCGGCGGAGTTGTCCTGCGGGTCGTAGTCGAGGACCTCTCGAGCGCGCTCGAGCGAGTAGTACTTCCGGTCGTTGTCGGAGATGCCGTAGGAGACAGCCCGCTCTTGGGCTCCATCGGTCGGTTCGGAGAATCCATGAACGCGACAGACCGAACCCTCGAACCGATCGACCCAGACGAAGCACAGGAGATGTACCTCGAATCGCGAAGAGACGAGCTGGCCGATCGATCGCTGGAACTGCACGAAA
Source organism: Natribaculum breve (assembly GCF_023008585.1). Taxonomy (GTDB): domain Archaea; phylum Halobacteriota; class Halobacteria; order Halobacteriales; family Natrialbaceae; genus Natribaculum; species Natribaculum breve. The sequence continues at coordinate 2,090,069 of NZ_CP095390.1, forward strand.
AGCATCTAACCGAGTTTGCCTCTTGGTGCGACGAACACAAGATCGAGAACGTGAACGAGGTGACGGCAAGAACAGTCCACCAGTTCCGGCTGAGCATTGCCCAAGACTGCGCACAGACCACGCTGAGTATCTATCTGAGTACTGTCCGGCAGTTCGTCCGGTTCTGTGAGAGTATCGACGCGATCTCTCCCGGGACGGCTGAGAAGATTGTACTCCCCGATCGTGAACGTGTATCGAGGTCGGAGATGTTGGACCCGGAAGAAGCAACTACGATACTCTCCTATCTGCGGAAGTTCCACTATGCCAGCCGCACGCACGCGCTGATGGCGTTGCTGTGGCATACTGGAATTCGGACGGGGACCGCTCGAGGACTGGATGTGGGTGATCTCGACACCGAACGTGAGCGCCTCCGGATCCGCCACAGACCAGAGACAGATACACCTCTAAAGAACGGCAAATCTGCAGAACGATTTATCGCTTTGTCTCCAGAGATAACGGAAGTGCTGGAGGACTATGCAGCTGAGAATCGCCACGATGTGACTGATGAGTTTGGCCGTGAGCCTCTCTTTATACTGTCAGCCAAAAATATTTCAAAGAAAAGCACGTTACTCCGATATGACCTCTCTCGACAACGTCTCTACCGAAGACCTCCGCCAGGCCTTGGCGGAGGTCGAGGGAAAAAAGCCATCACAACGGCTCATGGCGGCGATCAATTACCTTGAAGAAGACGGTGCAACGCTACAAGAGGTCGCTGAACGCTATGGATACACTGCTGGCTGGCTCTCGCGGTGGCTTGATCGACTCGAACGGCTCGCCGACGAGCCGTTCGAGGAGGTCGTCTACGACGAGCACCGTTCAGGAAGGCCCTCAAAACTCTCCGACAAAGAGCATGAACAGTTCGTTGAAGCGCTTCACAAGTCTCCAGAGGAAGTTGGACTTGACGCGCCTGCGTGGTCGTTCCACTAGCTCGTCACTATCTCGCGAGGAATTCGACGTTGAGTACAGTGAGCGTCAGTTCGACGATTGATGACGAGGCCGGGCTGTCCTGGAAGACGGGCCGGAGTTTCACAAATCCGATGAGAGAGCACAGGAAGCATGGCAAGACGGGTTCAAAAAAAGCGCGACAACCTGGACGACGAATACACGATCTTAGCCATTGATCAGACGCGACAGGTTCTCTCGACACTGATTCCGCATGGTTTCCCAAGGGTGAGCGCCCGTCACTCCGGTGACGGGCGCGTGGGACAGCATCAAACTTCTCGGTGCAGTCAGCGATACTGATGAGACGTTCTTTCTCCCTGCGAAGAGAACTTCAACAGCGACACGACGATTCGTTTTCTGGACGCTCTCCAGACGAGTTCGGCGAGAAAATCTGCGTTGTCCTCGACAACGTCGTATTTCACGGCGAACAGAGTCCAAGAGTTCGTTGAAGGTACTCCGATCGAACTGTGTTACCTTCCGCGGGGTTCACCAGAGCTGAACCCCGCGGAAGAGTGCTGGCGACAACTCGATCAATCACTCGGCAACCGCCTATTCGAAACGCTTGACGAACTTCGTGATGCTGCTCTCTGTGCACTGGACGAGATCAACGTGCCAGATGTCTTTACGTACTTATGTCCGTGAGTATTACCACCAAACGGGGAAGACCGGCGAAGAATTCGATTCGACGGAACATCTACGCCGCCACTCGACCCTGTACGACTGGTCGAGAGTGCCCCCATAGGGAAGACCCGGAGACATGCGAAGCGGCACAGCGGACGAATACTGCCGCGAAATGCCCATCTACTGTGTCGGGCCATCCCGTCCGTCGAGGTGCGATAACCCACTTCCTTCGACAGGACGTCCCCGAAAAAGTGGTGAGCGATCGGATGAACGTCTCACAGGACGTCTTGGATAAGCACTACGACCAACGGACTGAAGACGAGAAAACCGAACAACGGAGGTCGTATCTTTCCAATCTGTAAGATACTGACTCCCCTTCGTTTTAGGATCCGCGTCCGATCCTGGAAAAGCAGAAGTTATTGATTGTTAGAATCTAATATATTGATAGACACTTCGATGTTATCCATTGATACTGTATCAAAGGGTGCTCCAGGAGGATCACTTCTTGCGATCTATGCGGCTGGAACAGGCTATGTCTGGTTTCCCACCACTAAACTCGAGCACATTATAACAGTTGGAGTCGTTATCGCGTTCTTCTATCTCCTGTTATTGGAACTGGCTAGTGACGTAGCTATCGCATTTATCGCATTGCCTGTGATTTTTACCGCCAAACGGGAAATCGATGAGAAAACCGGCTCAGAGCATTTTTACTTTGGTCATGAGGACAAGAAAGGGAATCTCGATGATTATGATGAGAAGGTATTTCGATACACGACCGTGTTCTATGCCGGTGTAATCGTCGCGTTGACTGCACCGGTCCAAGGCTTTCTTCACCCAGAATCGGAGCTCCTGTTCATTTCGCTTTCTACGGCATCTGTTGCGGTTGTGCTCTCGTACCTATCATTCACAAACATGAAAAGTATTATTGATACGTCGGCAAGACTTTATGAATAGATGAAGGTTAGTGAGATCCATGCACGGCAATTTGCAAAGGATGAATACGGGGGATTCGAGCACACCAACGTTGCTGGCGAAGATTTGCTTGTTTACGGAGGAAATCGCACCGGGAAAACATTGACCTTCAACGCGATTCTATACAATCTCCTCGGACCACGACATACCATTGACCTCTCTACAGGTAGGCAAAACGATGTTCGATTGAAGTTCGATGACGACGTGGAATTCCAACGAGCGCAAACCGGAGCAAAGTTCCGCAAGAACGGGACGGAAGAAACGGGAGATACAGCACAGAAATCATTTGAAGAATGGTTCGGTGACAAGATCCACGGGACAATCAATCGTTCAGACATCATCAAAGCCCACTTCCTTCACTCACACATCGATAAAATGCCGCTCAGTCGGCTGTCAAAGCAAGATCGGCTTGCCATTATTCGCTCTGTTGCCGATATCGAATCACAAGAGACGATCGAGGAGTTAGAAGGTCAGCTCGAAGATCTCGAGGATTCAATCAATGAAGACAAAGAAGACCGTCGGCGTCTCATTGAGGACCGCCAGCAGTTACAGCGCGAGCAGAGCAGTGCTCAAAACCAACTGGAAAAGTATGAACAGTTGCAGGAACTTCACGAATCCGGTGAGTTGGCTGAAATAGTAGATCTACTGCTTTCCGATGAGGAAATCCAGGAGCAACTCGCCGACCTCTCTCGAGAAGAAGAATTCCTGCGACAGAAGCGCCGAAGCAAACAGAAGCAGAAATCGCAATGGGAACGGTATCGTCAGGCTGAGAGACACAGTCTGATTGCTGAAGCGGTCAACGACTTTGTCTGCCCCGCTTGCGGAGATCGCGTTGATACTGAGTTGGCCGAGAGTCGACTTTCACGGCATAGATGTCCGTTTTGTGCTGTAGATGACCGTGCAGACTCTCTCGAGACAGATTTAGACGATAAGATTAGCCGTTCTGAAGAGGAACTCGAAGAAATTGAATCCGAGCTGGAAGAAATTGCGGAAGATCTAGAGGAGATCGATGAACGCATGGCTGAGCTTAGAGAACGTCAGCCGGAACTGAACGATATTGATGGTCCCATTGAGACCGTTATTCGAGAGAACAAATATGAGATTGATCAAATCGTCGCTGAGACTGCTGACGAACTCGAACGATACGAGAGCACAATAACGCAAGCGGAGGCCGCACTTGAAGAAACGAACAGTCTAATCGAGGATCTCGAAACTCAGATTGAGGACAAGGAAGGCCAATACCAATCATTAGCCGAGGAATTGCAGGAGCAACGCCAGGCAAGCATCGAAGCAGAAATCGATGAGTTTGCGGAAGCGTGGCTGGACTCGTTCCAGAGTGTTGCAGGTGACCTCGGGCTCGAAATTCGAATTACGGAAGAGGGCGAGGTCGAGATTCCCGGGAATGAATCTCTTCGGAGTTATGATGAGGCAGGCGATTTGAGTGATGCAGAGATCACGTTCCTCAATATCACGTTTGCAGTTACACTCAATGACTTCGCCCGTCAATCTGGATTGACTGACTGGAAAACAATTGTCCTCGATGAACCGTTCTCTAATCTCGATTCAGAGGGAGAAGAAAACCTCTTAGAATTCATTCGGGAGAACGAACAACAGTTCATCTGCACCTCTTCGGATGACTCCTTCATAGATGAGTTCGATAAGCACGGCGAGCTGACGAGACACACAATTCAGTCATCACTCGCGAGGTTCACATAATGGAGGGCGGCAAGAACTATACGATGGATGGAGAGGAGGCGAAGAATCATCCCCACCTCCTAATGTTGGATGCGTTCGAAGGGGAAATCGATGGGGAACTGAAGTTTAATAAGGTTCTCTACAAGTATCGTAAGGCGGCAGTCGAGGAAGACGACTGGAAATTCGATCGAGAACAATGGGGACCGACTGATCCCGGATTCACCAGTATCATGCAGTCACTCGATGAACTAGATGTGACGGAGCTAGAGGAAGTGGACCGGATGCACTTGTTCAAATTGACTGCTAAAGGGAGAGATGTCGCCGATGGACTCCGGCGAGGGCTTGACAAGCTTCAGCCAGATTTCTCCAAGAAGGCCTCTGTGATACATTCGATCGCCGAACGTGATAAGGACCGCTCAGGTTCTGAGATTGAACAAGACGATATTATTCAAGAAGCGAAGGAAGAGACAGAAGGAAGCCAAGTCTAAGCTTCTACTCGTATCTTGGCTAATTCGAATGTCCGGTTGGACTACGGGTATGTCAACCCACTAATAGTTAAGTCGGCTGATAGTATAGTTCTATACGTAATGGCGACCGCCGCATATATCCGTGTTAGTACGTCTGACCAAGACGCGGAGAGGCAGTACCAAGATATCAAAGAACGGTTCAATGTGCCGCGAAAGCACCTCTACGCGGACGTTGAACATGGAGACGTCTTCACGGGAAGAGACGGCTATGACTCGCTGATGGAATCGCTTGATGACTACGACAAGGTCGTCTTCGAGGAGATTACTCGGCTCGGTCGGTCTGCCCGTGAGATGCGGGATACGGCTGATACACTTCGAGAGGCAGGTATTACGATCGCGACGGTCTCTCCACTCCGGGAATTCCCACCGGAAGACGATGACCCGATGTCGAAACTCTTCTTCGATATTCTCACTCGTATGGCAGAGGAGGAACTTCGGCGAATTCGGAATCGCACGAGGTCTGGTATTCGGCAAGCCAAGCGAGAAGGGAAGCATGTTGGAAACCCACCACGAGGGTATACGGTCGAAGACGGATTCTTGGAACCGATCGAAGGAGAGTACGATCGCATAACGGAGTTCATTCGAGAAGTCAACAAGGGACGAGCAAAGGCTCCGACTGCTCGGTTCTTCGGAGTGGACGAGACATCGTACCAGTCCATCCTCAAGAATTCAGATCGGTACTGGGATGCCGAGTATGTCGGAGACGAAGAGTGGAGGCGAAGACGAGTAGAAGTGCAAAACGGTGATAGGGATCTCGGACCACTCGGAGGTATTGAGGCATGACACAGACGGACTTCTCGGACTTCGCTGATATCGACGAGCTCGAGTTCGATGGTGAGCATATCGAGATTGAAGAAGAGGAAGAGGACGAACCCGAAATCAAGGACGTCCAGCGAACGATCGACGGACGTCGGGCCGATGAGGAAGCGTGGCTCAAGAAGGAGAAAGAACGTTTGGTGAAACACATACCCGGATTAGGCGAATAGAGCGGTCTTGTATACCTGAGGCCTACGAATCAATTCACACTGTAGACTGCAAACCCTAAGAATCAGTCTTCTATAACGGAAAACCCCTACCCCCTACGGAAAACGCCTTACGCAGAGGAGCTGTAACGCCCGTCTATACGTGTCTGAGAAGGGCGTGTTGAAATATTTGACCTATGGTATCTGCACTCACTCTGTATCACGTACAATTACTATCCCATATCTTATGCTGCTGTCTTATTTTCTTCTCCACCTTCTTTGAGTACGATGATCTCGTCTCTTCCCTCAAAGGTCACTGCCTTCGTACCGCACTTTTCGCAATGCCATGTTTCCAGCACTTCGTCCTCAAGAAAGATTGGACCATCGCACCCTAGAAGACAGCCACACTCCGAGCACTGTGGATTTCCATGGTACTCCCGGACCTCTGGATTGTCTGTCATAACGTACAGATGTGATTATTAAGCTTGGGGCGAAATCAGTTTGAATGCCACCGAGATCACTAAGCCGTAGCTCCCGCAGTATCTGTGATTAATGTGGAACGCTGCAGATAGCCGTGGGACTATCCCAATCAACAGATAGGGGCGCTATACCTTCTAATCCGGGATAGCTTGAGACGCGTCTCAGCGCCTCGCACTATCTCGGCCAGGAAGACATGCATCAGCCTGTCCTCTTCTTCACCACCACCCTCGTCTAAAAATTCTCAACTGGGATTACGGGAGTTTCCCGCGCTCGGGCGCAATACACGCGCTCCTACATGTAGAGGGTAGGGCTACGTTCTTCCCGTTTGTCCCGTAATGCCGGACATTCCATCAATACGAAACACCGGTACGAGACCGTGATTTCCCTGGTCTTCCGATCCCGTAACGTGACCCGTAATCTAATTCCCCTCTGCCCGTAATGGTCTTCGTCGAGAACTAGATCACGGGATAACGACCCCAAGACAGCTGTATTCGCCCTGAGGTGCCCGTAATCCAGACCGAGAATTGCGTCTTATACACCGAATTTCGTATTAACGACTAATACGAAAATCCGAAACCCGTATTAACGACTAATACGACCTGCTCACGACCCGTTTTCCGGTTTCCTCAGACACCTTGTTCTTGTTGAGTAGATTTCCACCTGATCATTGAACTCGATCGCCCTCACGTCAGCCTCGATCTGATCAAATTCCCGCTCAATGTGCTTCAGCAACGAGTTCTCGATTTCGTCGAATTGATCGATTCGGTTGTACCAGTCGATCAAGAGATCAGCAGGTGGCGTCTCGTCCATGATGGGGACCTCTTCGAGAGAGTGGGCCTCTCGGAGAAGTCGTTCGGAGACGATCGCGAGTCCAACGAAGCACGGGATATCGCGTCCTTTGAAGACGATAGCGATGTACTCCTTTGCCTTCAGGTCCAGCTCGGGGTCGTCTATCTGATCGACATATCGTTGGCTGATCGTTGCAGGATCGGGGCCAATCATTCTGATCTCACGTCAGGATGCTCGAGTATCTTATCGGTGATTCTGTACACTGTTTTCGAGTTTCCATTACATTGCTCGAGCCACTCTAACTCTGAGCAGACTCGTCCGAGTTCCTGGGTACGGTAGCTCGTCTTCTTTACCAGTTTGTTCGTCTTGATGTACGGACCTCGTGTTGGCTCATTGATGGCCTCGATCGCCTCTTGCAAGAGCACCTGTTCGATATGATTTTGCGTCGATTTCGAGAGTAGTTTGTACATTATCTCTCACCTCGTTGTTTCCCGTATTTCAGCCGATCGTGAACTCGAACCAGACTGAGGTAGGAGAAGTACACCACCACTCCAGCTGTGACGTACATCCCCGTCGATGGCGCACCAGCGAAGACGGTGATGATTCCGAAGACAACGACCAAGACGAATGCGAAGAATTCAGAGAGGGACCGTGGGACCAGATCAAGTCTCATTTGTCCTCACCTCCGATAAACGGGAGATCGATCCGGTTAGGAATCTGTGCCATGTCGTTCACGTCGAGCGCCATACTTTCGACGAAGCCGAGTTCGTGTTTGTACATGATTGAAGGATTCTCCTCGTCCACGTTCTTGAAGAGGACCTGTGCCTCACCACCGTCCTGATCCTCGAGGCAGACATTGTCGATATCAGCTTTCGAGTTGCACTCAGGGACCAGCAACTTCTCTCCCCATGGGAGGGTTCTGTCGGGCTCGTAGACTACAGTGATATCTGTACGATTCTCATCGCCGACCGTGGTATCGACGATCGTGGTTCCGTTTCTAATCTCGTTCCTATCGATCGTCCTCTCCCGCCAGATTTCGTCGTTCGACGGCTCCGGAACAGGAGACGAATTGAAAACAGCGTCTTGTACGCCGTCACGGGCCGTGAACATATTACCAACGATTCGATCGATTGAGTAGATCGCTGTTTCCTCTCCTTCGAACTCGATCGAAACCTCGGTGTAGTACTCGCCGTCGATCGTCACCCGATCCAGCTCAGCAGTCGGTCCATTCTCGAGTGGGTGGAGGTTGCTGTTGGGCCGTGGATGGAAGTAGTCGCTTGGAATATAGAATTCGACCTCCTCGTGAGTGTCAGCGGGGTGTTCGACCTTCAGGAAGTCGTTCATTGAATCGATGATGAAGTGGTCGTAGCCGACATCGTCTGAGTCTTCAGCGATCGTGACCACTACAGACTCGACCTCTGCAGTTGCGACGCCGTCGTGTTCGAACTGATCGATTGATCCTTCTTCTTCGAGTGCATTCTGGAGTTCTGCCTCGTCCCTGTCGCCGGAGGAAATGCCAGAAACCGTCATGACGGGAAGAGACAAGGCCAGCACGAATACCAGGACGATCGAGACGAGTTGTCTCATCGTCTACACCTCGTTCTTCACTGTCCAGAGGGGCCAGTTGCCTTCCGAAAACGGCCATCGCTTCTCGACAGCAGGGATGAACCGAATCCCGACGGCGATCGAGCTGTACGCGAAGAACCCAATTGCGAGAACGGTTAGCCACCAGCCAGTAGTCACCAAAAGAATCCCGAGGAGGACCCAAGATGCCGTGAAGTGAGTTGCGCGATCGTCGGCGAACCCGATCCCACGTGGAACCATGTCTCGTGTCCAGATGAGGGTGCTCCGGAACGACGGTGGAAGCAGTTGCATTGGACTGACACTGCCGATCGTGTCGATGATATTCGAGACTGTTCCTCTTACTTGACGGGAGATCGTTTTCACTGGCATTTTGGGTCCTCATGGCACCGTCTCTCCAAATCGGACACGGAGAGTGGAAAGATCGACCGGGTGCGGGGCGGCAACGGGACGCCGCGATCACCAATAGGTACCAATAGATATTAAATTATATTGATAGATTAGTAAATAGACTCGATTTCTAAAGAAGACTGTCTTCCAAGTTCCGGCAAATAATACCTCGATTTTCGCTATAGCGAAATGTATAGTACGCCGGAGTAAGAAATAAATAGTAGTCGGTTATATGGTGTTTTTGCGCTAAACTACCGGAATCTGACCCGTTCCGGGGTGCGCTATCTCCGCTCGCCCGAACGAGCTGAGAGAGCCGCAGTTTCGGGCTGCGTCCTCTCTCGGAAACTTGATACGACGGGGATGGTGCAAACAGGGTCAGGATGAATACAGGGCAATCCCAGTCCTGTGTGTTTGAATCCCAAGAAGCAATACCGATCGTCAGCAATCCATGCATTTCAGGCACGGAAGAATGAAGTGTCTGTCCAATCGTGGTGCTCCAACTGTGCCCAGCAGGTATGGGGCGATGCATGGAGGATCGGTTTGGATGTCGGCGGGGATAACCGCATGTGTGTTCGCATCTTACGATGCGTCCAGAAGGGTCCATCCGGGAGTACTCCCGGAGTCACAGAGATAATGATCGTGCGCTGAACCTGTTTGAATCGGGCAGCGCCATGCTGGAGTTGATCGCCAGCTGTGATCCGTGGCGGCCTGCGAGTGGTGCATGGTTATCTCGACGTTGACCTGAGCTCAGATACCAAGGGGAAGGACCACCAATATTAATTCACTTTGTCCTGAGTGGTGATAAACGCAGTCTTCCACTGTCCTCTCCAATACCCTACTCTGCCGTATATCCTGCTCTTCCGAGTCTCCAACGGTCTCTCAGTCCATTGCCTCACACATGTCCTACACCGATCTCACTCGAGGATGTACTGGTCTTCCGTATGTCCTACCATACTCGTCTTCCGCGCGACGAATCCTCGGAGAAAAGACCCACACGCACGAGCGCGTTCACAATTCGGTTCTCAACAACAATGGGAACACAAGAGAAGATTCATCTGAAGATGACAGGACGAGCGGAAGACTACACATCTTAGAATGAGAATGCGAGTGCGAGCGCATGCGTGGGATCTCCTCTCTCGATCCTAGTCTCTGTCGCTCGCCAGAATACCTCGAGAATCGATCCTAAACACCTACAAATCGGTACAAGAGCCTCTCCTCTTAATGTATAGCGTCTAACCCCTACCCGTTAGACGATATAGAGGAGTGAAATTTAATGGTGGTCTCCTGCAGTTGGTCGAGAGTCATCAGAGAGGACCGAAGACAGGCCCTTCCCATCAGTTGAGTTCCGGAATATCGGGTTGTGGACCATCTCTACCAGATATCCCGGCTTGTATCCTGCTCTCCGGCAGACCTCCGCTTGCAGCAGTGCGAGACTGATGAGGTTCCCATAGCACTTCGTATCGATGTACTGACTGCGGAATGTGACGTAGAGATGCAGTTTGCCTTTCTTGGGTTTGAATTGCAATTGGATCAGACAGGGGATATTAGCAGCCAGTGGCCGACCGTGAGTCGCCCTCTCGAGATCGGGTTCAAGACGGAAGAGCTGTGCAACGAGTGCGTTCGTGGTCTGTCCATGATTCCCCTGTTTGAGCCGATCAACAATCATTTCGACCTGGTTAGCGGGTTCGGTTAGCCTGTCAGCGTACAGACCGCCGAACAGCTCCTCAACGCGGTCCTGTACCCAATAACGGCCCGTACTACCGTCGCTAAACTCGTAGCTCTCATAGCGGCTGAGAGCCTCTCCAGCGTTGACGATTTCGACCCAGTTCTCCCTTTCTGTTGAGAACTCGTCGTAGTCGATCGAGGAAACCGGATTAGAGATATGGATGATGTGGTAGCCGTGAGGACACAGACCCTGAACTCGAGATTCGAGGAACGTCAGATATGCTGCTCCGATGTCGGGAGCGATGGCGTATGGTATTTCGGTGGACGGTACCATATAAAACATAATACTTCTGACAGTTTAAGACTTGTGGGTGGTTTAGGATCGTAGCTGTTTTTGTGTGCAGATTATAGGAGCCTCTCGGTGGTCTCAGGGTGACCTGAGACTTCTCCATCTTCTCTCCATAGAATCTCGATCCCTTGTTTTTGCAAGAATTCGAGATATCCAGAATACTGATCAGCAGGAGGCTGGCTGAAACCCAGACATCGGATCAGGTCCTTCCCACTCCATCCTCGGCGCTGGACATCGCGATAGCTGTTTTCGAACACCTGTCCCAATGCTTTCCGGATCTGGTCACCATCGTTTTCTTGATTGAATGACTTTACCTCTACCACAAGCGCTTCTGAATCGGACTTAGCGAGAATATCTGTCTCTTGTGTCTTTTTACATTCCCACCGTCCGTCTTCTAGCCTCGCACTCAACTCTTTGACCGTCGTCTCGTGCTCATTAGTTGCTATCGCCTGTTCTTGTTTGCTGGACGTGTATTCGATTGTCTGTTCGGAGTTGGGAACCTCCCGCGTTTCAGGATTAATTTCCTGGAGTTGATGGGGAGCGAGATCATCTTCTGACTCACCACCATCTTCGGAACCGATATCCTCGGCGAATGAATCGACTCGTTCTAGATAGAAGTCGTACTCTTTCTTGCCTTTCTGAGGCCGATAGTTGTGTTCGAAGTCAACCACTCTAACCCTGCCATGATAGAGATATTCGACCGGATTCTCGGAGACCTTTTCAAAGAGGAAGATAGGGGTGCCCGATGACTGGCTTTCGATAAGTGCCCCATTACCTCGATTTGGCACTTGATCTCCTGCAGGGTTGTCGAAGTCCTTCTCTCCAACATATCGCATTGGCTCCGCTTCTAGATCATCGCCATATTGGCTATCAGGGGTCGAGAACAATCGGAGGTACTTGTTGTCGTGACTGTCGTAGTTAATTTCGATCCCTTTTCCAGCTCGTCCCTTTTCGAACTTCGACCGAATTTCGGAGGCTAAACAGATCTCTCCAGCTTCCAAGTCGATGTTACTGACTATCGGTAGTTCCCATCGAGTCAGAAGATAGCCACAACTGACAGGGTTAGATTCTCAGGAAGCGTCTGGATGGGTGTTGATGAAGTTGTTGTACCACCCAGACACTGTCCTTACGGCCGCTGACCTCGAAAAGTTAGCGCTTGATCTCCTCTCTGAGATCCCGATCCCCGGAGTCGAAGGCTATGGCTTCGACTCCGGGATCATCCGGCAGACACTCCTGCAAGCCGCTGTCGATCAGAAATCCATCAAGGCTGTCACTGACAGCACTCTCGGAACGTACTCCGACGACTACACACTCGCTCAGCTTCATACCGTTCCTGCTGCTGAACTCAAAGCCGTCGTTAACGACCTCCTCGCTCAGCAAGCGGCGATGATCCTCGGCCCCGGCCCGAGGATCATCTGCCTCGACTTCGTCGACATCCACTACCACGGCTGTCCACACCGTGATGCCGGAGAGCTCTGTCATACAATACCCCGCGATGGCACCTCCCAGTGCCATCGCTACCTTGTTGGGTTTGTCCTTTGCCGAGCCAAGCCGCTCGTCGTCGCGGTTACTCCTGTCCGAGGTGATGAACCCAAAAGCGACGCGGTCGAGCGACTGCTCGACCACGTCGCGGCCCTTCCTTTCCTGTCGCTGGCCTCCTCGTTGACCGCGGATTCTACGACGGAACGTCGATCGAGCGACTGGATGCAGTCGCACCAGTCGCTCTCCCCGTCATCCGTCGTGGAAAACAGATGGCTGAGAAACTAGACACGTCGGTCTCTTACTGGACGGAGTATGTGATGTACGAAGGAAGCGAGCGGGAACTGCGCTTCCCGCTCGCGGTCTGTGTCTCCTACCAACAGGGAAACCGTGGCAAGCACGGTTTGCTTGTCCGGCGTATGTGGCGTGCGATCTGGCCGATCGCACGCCGAAGGAAGTCGAAGCTCTCTACCAGAAACGCTCAGCGATCGAGACAGCCTTCCGAACGATGAGAGAAGCACGTGCGCGTACGAGTACAACCGATCCAGTTGTTCGGTTGTTGTTTGTGCTTGTGGGCTTCCTGTTGCGGAACTTGTGGCTGATCGTCCGGTGGGGAGTGCTCGCCACGCCGCGGCGCGGCGGGCGAGCACTGCCGGCCTGGTTCCGCTTCGAAGTGTTTCGGGAGTGGATCGACCATACCCTCGACGAATCACTGCTGCGGAAGTGGGAGGCACCAACCAACGGCGTCGGAATTCCCGAGGTCTATAGTCAACTGGACGCGGGCTGATTGAGCCCGCGTCCAGCGGTAGCCCCCGCAGAGAGCGACGGCTTCGAATTGGAGGGTCAGAGCCGGCGCTCTCACTGGTGTGAGACCGCCTTCTACGTCGATCTCTTTTCGAGCGAGACGAATTCTGTCGCTCACGTTGCCGAAAATCAAGTCAATACGGAGTAACGATGGGAACTACCGACTATTGGCATCGTATCGCCACACTGTTCTCAATGTTATTAATGAGTTTGATGACAGATTGACTACGAGCTGTTATTCAGCGGATCGCCCCCAAGAACAAAGCCACTTCTGCTCGTACTACGAGTGAACCGACCGATGGCGGCGACCCTCTGACACGCCGTGTAGGACTACGAAAATGGAGCTCAGCAATCGGGTGAAATCCGGTCGAATCCCGGTTTTCCAAGACGGGCTGAGAAGGAACAAGACCTCCTCTAACCGTCAGTCGTGTCGCGCCGAGTTGTCCTGCGGGTCGTAGTCGAGGACCTCTCGAGCGCGCTCGAGCGAGTAGTACTTCCGGTCGTTGTCGGAGATGCCGTAGACGATCTCGTAGTCGTAGTCGGCCTTGACGCAGCGATCGAACAGGTGCGCACAGTCGCGGTAGGAGAGCCACATCGCCTGCCCGCGCTCGTAGTCGATCGGCGGGTGTCCCTTCGTGAGGTTGCCGATGCGAACGCAGACGACCGAGAGGCCGTACTCGTCGTGGTAGTAGCGACCGAGCGTCTCCCCGGCGGCCTTCGAGACGCCGTAGAGGTTGCCGGGCCGGGGAAGTTCGGTTCCGTCGAGACGGAACTCGTCGTGTGCGCGGTACATCTCGGGCGTTCGCTCGTCGGTTTCGTACGCACCGACGGCGTGGTTCGAGGAGGCGAAGGCCACTTTCTCGACGCCGGCGTCGACCGCCGTCTCGAAGACCGTCTGCGTGCCGTCGATGTTGTTCGTGAGGACGCTGTCCCACGGCGCTTCCGGCCGGGGGTCGCCGGCGAGGTGGATCACCGCGTCGATACCCTCCATCGCTTCGCGGACCGCCTCGTCGTCGGTGATGTCGGCGACGACAAACTCGCCCGGGTGGTCGCCCGTCGGCGGGTCGCGATCGAGCAACCGCCACTCGTACTCGTCACCGAGGTCGGCGAGGATCGCCTCCCCGACGCGCCCCACAGCCCCGGTGAGCAGGACCGACTGTGCCATTCGTTCGGAGTGAGGGGCCACGAGCGATAAGTAACGTGCGATTCCGTCCGACGCGCGTGAGACCACAACGGCCATCACACTCGCGGTCGACCCGCCGACCATGGACGACACGCCGACCGACGCCGAAGTCGCCTGTTTCGAGGCGGGTATCAAGTTCGGATCGCTCTACCACCAGTTCGCCGGCACGCCCGTCTCGCCGGAGAGCGCCTCGAGCCTCGAGACGGCGATGGAGGCGGCGATCGAGAACCAGCCCCACTGTCGCGACGTGACCGTCGAGATTCTCACGGACCGACTGGCGAGCGCACTCGAGGACGCGACCGCGGAGTACACCGAACTCACGGGACGCTTTCTCGAGGTCGAGATCACGGTCGAGTACGAGGGCCGGGAGGTCCTGACCCGGATGGAGCTGGACGACGGCTACCCGCTCATGTCGGTCGTCTCGGTTCGTGATCTGGACGAATAGAGGACATCGCTTTCGAAACGCAACTGCTATTTCCCCGCAGCCGGCCCTCTCGGCCGTATTTTCACTTTCACTTTCGGGCCACCTTTTAACCCCCGGGGGCGTGAAGGTGCTGACATGAGCCAGACGGCGCTCGACGACGACGAACTGTTCGGCGAAGCGGCAAACGAGATGCGATCGGACGTCGAATCCTCGCTCGAGGAGGCCTGGAACGCGCTCCCCGAGGCCGACGACGTCTGGGAGACCGACGCGGACAACGTACTGGGGGTGCTCAACGGACTGAAGACGGCACTCGACGCCGGCGACGCCGAGGCGCACCTCCGCGATGCGAAAAAGTGGTTCACGATGGGCCAGCGCGCCGACGCCTTCGACGACGCCGACGACCTCGAAGCGGAGATCGCGGCGGTCGAGGAGGCCATCGGCGACATCGCCGCGGCGAGCGACCAGGTCGGCGACCTCACCTCGACGATTCCAGCACTCCGGGGAACGCTCGAGAGCGCCGGTCCCGACGACGAGGACGACGGCGACGACTAGTCGGTCTCGTTCGGGTCAGTTGGCCGCCGTTCGGGCCGCGAGACGTCTCGCTGGGCAACCGCCTCGAGCAACCGCGCCAGCGCCGCCGCCGCAAGCTCGAGCAGTTCGTCGCCGCGTGCCGCGTCGCCCTCGGCGGGGTCGCCGACGACGCCGTTTTCCGTAAACTCCGCCGAATCGTACGCGAGGTTCGCGTAGCTGACCCACTCGCCCCAGCCGTCGGCAGCGCCCTCGCGTGCGTCCTCGATTCGCTCCTCGCGGACGAGGTCAGGGTGGACGGCCCGCACGAGCGCCGTCTCGAGCGGGCCGCCGTGACCCATGTCGCTCGAGTGGTCGCCGACAGCCTCGAACCAGGTGAACGGGACGGCGTAGGCGTCGTCGTGGCGCGTGATCGTCCCCGCGACCTCGCGGAGGGCGTCGATATTGCCGCCGTGGCCGTTGACGAGGACGACCCGGTCGAGGCCGTGGGTGGCGAGGCTGTCGACGGCCTCGCGGACGTACGCCCGGAAGGTGTCGGGCGAGACCCACATCGTCCCGGGGAACTGACGGTGCTCTTCGGAGATGCCCACGGAGATCCGCGGTGCGACGACGACCTCGCCGTCGAAGGCGTCGACGCCCGCCTCGGCGACGGCTTCCGCGGCCAGTGCGTCTGTGCCCAGCGGAGCGTGGGGGCCGTGCTGTTCCGTGCTCCCGACCGGGAGCACCGCGAGGTTCGTCTCGAGGTCCGCGACGTCCGTCCAGGTGGCTCGCTCGAGGATCATACCGGCTTCGACGGGCGCTCGCGTCTTGTAACCGACGCCTCGACGGTATCGACGGCACGCGAGGGCAGGCCCAAACGGTATCCCGGCGTCCGTGCTCGACCCGAGCATGAGCGACGACAGCCGCGAGCTCGGCGTGGAGCTGGGCGACTTGAGCGGGAAGCTGAAAGACCACGAGTACCCGGCGAGCCAGGACGAACTGCTCGAGGCCTACGGCGACGAGGAACTCGAACTGGCGGGAGAGACGACGACGTTCGAGGAACTCATCGGGCCGTTGAACGAGGACGAGTACAGGACCTACGGCGAGGTCGAGCAGGCGATCATGAACATGGTCGGCGACGAGGCGATCGGTCGCAAGAACTACAGCGACCGAACGCCGCCCGCGCCGGGCGAGGACAGACAGGACGAGGGTGCACCTGGCCAGGAGGGACAGCGCGACCAGGAGTCGTTTTGAGCCGGTCTGTTCGTCCACTCGAGCGAGGGAGCCGGTGATCGAACGCTGCGACGCGTGCGAGTCGAGGACACTCAGTCGTCGTTGCCGACTTCTGTTCGGGCCTGGCGACGCTGCGCCCGCTCGATGAACTCTTCGGGGAGTTCGTCGATCTCTCCGGCCTGTACCCCCCAGAGGTGGGCGTAGAGACCGTCGTTCTCGAGCAACGCCTCGTGGGTGCCGCGTTCGACGATTCGCCCGTCCTCGAGGACGAGAATCGTGTCGGCGTCTTTGATCGTCGAGAGCCGGTGGGCGATGGCGAACGTCGTCCGGTCGGCGGCGAGTTCGTCGATCGAGCGCTGGATGAGCATCTCCGTCTCCGTGTCGACGTCGCTGGTCGCCTCGTCGAGGATCAGGACGTCCGGGTCCGTGAGTATCGCCCGCGCGATGGAGATGCGCTGGCGCTGCCCACCCGAGAGCTTGACGCCACGTTCGCCGACCTCGGTGTCGTAGCCGTCGGGCAAGTTCGTGATGAACTCGTGTGCCTCGGCCATCTTCGCGGCCTCGATTACGTCCTCGCGATCCGCGTCGAACGTGCCGTAGGCGACGTTCTCCTCGACGGTCCCGTAGAACAGGAAGGTGTCCTGGCTGACGTACCCCGTCGCCTCGCGCAGGCTCTGGAGGGTGACGTCTCGGACGTCCTGGTCGTCGATTCGAATCGCACCCTCGTCGACGTCGTACATCCGGAGGAGAAGCTTCAGGACCGTCGACTTCCCCGCCCCCGTCGGGCCGACGAGCGCGACCGTCTCGCCGCCCTCGACCGTGAAGTCGACGTCCTCGACGATCGTCTCCTCGGTGTCGTCGTCGTAGCCGAAAGTGACGTCGTCGTACTCGACGCGGCCGTCCGTGATCTCGAGGTCGGTCGCCGTCGGATCCTCGGCGACGCGGCTGGGTTCGTCCATCAGGCCGAAGATACGCGCACTCGAGGCGCGGGCGCGCTGGTACATGTTGATGATCTGTCCGAACTGGGCCATCGGCCAGATAAAGCGCTGGGTGTAGAGGACGAACGCCACGAACGTCCCCTCCCGGAGTTCGCCCGTGAACGGGCCGGGTGGCCCCTGGAACACCCACAGACCGCCGACGACGAACGTGACGACGAACCCGATGCCGGCGATGACCCGCAGTCCCGGGAAGAACTTGATCCGGGTTTCGATCGCGTCCCAGTTGGCGTCGAAGTAGTCCATCGAGACGTCCTCGACGCGGTCTGACTCGTAATCCTCGGTGGTACTCGCCTTGATCACCTGGATGCCGCCGAGGTTGTTCTCGAGTCGCGAGTTGACCTTCCCGACGGCAGACCGGACCTGCGCGTACTTCGGCTGGATGATCCTGACGAACAGGTACGTGAACCCGGCGATCAGCGGGACCGGCAACAGCGCGACGAGCGCGAGTTGCCAGTTGTACGCGACGAGGATGAGACCGATGCCGACGACCATGACGACCAGTCGAAACAGCGAGTTCATCCCGTCGTTGAGAAAGCGCTCGAGTCGGTTGACGTCGTTCGAGAGGATGGACATCATCTCGCCGGTCTGCTTGTCGGCGAAGAAGTCCATGTTCAGCCGCTGCATCTTGTCGTACGTGTCGGTCCGGACGTCGTGCTGGATGTTCTGGGCGAAGGAGTTGAACCCCCAGTTGCGCACCCAGTGAAACACCGCGCCGAGGAAGAAGGCACCGGCGATGACGCCGACCGTCAGCCAGAACTGACCCAGTTGCGTCCCGGGGACGTGCGGGGCGACGACACCGCTCGCGAGCGGGAGCGCCTCGGCGTACTCTACCTCGTCGCGAAAGACGGCGTCGATCGCGACCGCCAGCATGATCGGTGGCAGCAGATCGAGAATCCGGGCGAAGACGCTCGCGAAGATGCCGACGACCGCCTGAAACCTGTAGTCCCACCCGTACGCGAGGAACAGCCGCTTCATCGGGTTCTCGATCTCCGCTCGCTGTTCCTCGAACGGATCGTCTTGCTCCCAGTCGACGCTACTCATTACTCTCCGGTGAGTGGAGCGTCACCAATAAGCGTTACCTACGAATCGAAATACTGTCTCGAGGTGGACCGTCATCGACACCGGAACGGGAGCCGGATCCGAGCGACGAACGATCACTCGTAGGAGATACGCACCTCGTCGCCGACCTCGATACCGGTCTCGTTGACGTATCCTCGAGGCACCTCGAGCACCCACTTTCCGCGTCCGGTGTACTCGAGGTCCTCGCCGTCTTCACCGGGACCGGGCGCGCGGGCGTGATGGATCGTCGTGATCTCGCCGTCGGCACCGATAAACAGGATGTCGATGTCGAAGTCCATCTCGCGCATGACGTAGCGGCGGTCGCCCTCGCTCGAGTGGACGAACAGCATCCCCTCGCCCGCTGCGAGCGAGTCGTGCTCGCTCAAGCCGGTGTGACGTTCGCCCCAGGTGTCGGCGACGTCGGCGTCGACGACCGCCTTCGTCGTTCCGTCGTCACCGACGACCCGAACATCCGCGCGGTCTTCCCCCCACGGAGCGGGGAGATAGCCGAACTGAACGAGGAGAAACGCCACCAGAACGACGACGATCGCGACCGAGAGAGCAGACCACGCGCGCTTTACGTCCATTCGCACGACGGTGCGAGTCGAGAAGGTAAAGGTTATTCGGACGGACCGTCTGCGTTCGAATGCGGGCTCGTGGTCTAGCTGGTCATGACGCGGCCTTTACAAGGCCGAGGTCGGTGGTTCGAACCCGCCCGAGCCCATTTCTCTGGCGAACAATTAGTGAGCCAGAGAAATGTATGCGAGCGGCGGTTCGAACTAGAGGAGACGCGCGCAGCGACGCGAGCACGTCTCGGCGTGGTTCGAACCCGCCCGAGCCCACTACTCCTGCTGCGAGCAAGTCCGCGAGCAGCAGGTATAATGCGAGCGGCGGTTCGAATTAGACGAGACGCACGCAGCGGCGCGAGCACGTCTCGGCGTGGTTCGAACCCGCCCGAGCCCACTACTCCTGCTGCGAGCGGGGATACCGTGACGCGAGCACAACTCGAGGCAGTGCGATCCAACTCGAGTCGGTACGGGCCGTTCACAGGAAGAATCGAGTACGAATCTACCCAATCGCGTCTTTCTGACGACGGGACACCGGCGAGAAGCGATCGAGTCGACCCGGATCGGTCGCGGCGGTCCGAAAGCGGCGTCAGCACGTCGTCGCGTTTCGGCTTGCCTCGAGTTCACTACGCTCCGAGCGGTCGACACCAGGAGTTACCACTCGTCGGGAGAAAAGAATCGAAAAGCAGTCGACGCTAATACTCACGGACATAAGTACGTAAAGACATCTGGCACGTTGATCTCGTCCAGTGCACAGAGAGCAGCATCACGAAGTTCGTCAAGCGTTTCGAATAGGCGGTTGCCGAGTGATTGATCGAGTTGTCGCCAGCACTCTTCCGCGGGGTTCAGCTCTGGTGAACCCCGCGGAAGGTAACACAGTTCGATCGGAGTACCTTCAACGAACTCTTGGACTCTGTTCGCCGTGAAATACGAGGCGTTGTCGAGGACAACGCAGATTTTCTCGCCGAACTCGGTCTGGAGAGCGTCCAGAAAACGAATCGTCGTGTCGCTGTTGAAGTTCTCTTCGCAGGGGAGAAAGAACGTCTCATCAGTATCGCTGACTGCACCGAGAAGTTTGATGCTGTCCCACGCGCCCGTCACCGGGAGTGACGGGCGCTCACCCTTGGGAAACCATGCGTGAATCAGTGTCGAGAGAACCTGTCGCGTCTGATCAATGGCTAAGATCGTGTATTCGTCGTCCAGGTTGTCGCGCTTTTTTTGAACCCGTCTTGCCATGCTTCCTGTGCTCTCTCATCGGATTTGTGAAACTCCGGCCGGGCTGTCTTCCAAGACAGCCCGGCCTCGGTCATCAATCGTCGAACGTGACGCTCACTGTACTCAACGTCGAATTCCTCGGCGAGATAGTGACGAGCTAGTGGAACGGACCACGCAGGCGCGTCAAGTCCAACTTCCTCTGGAGACTTGTGAAGCGCTTCAACGAACTGTTCATGCTCTTTGTCGGAGAGTTTTGAGGGCCTTCCTGAACGGTGCTCGTCGTAGACGACCTCCTCGAACGGCTCGTCGGCGAGCCGTTCGAGTCGATCAAGCCACCGCGAGAGCCAGCCAGCAGTGTATCCATAGCGTTCAGCGACCTCTTGTAGCGTTGCACCGTCTTCTTCAAGGTAATTGATCGCCGCCATGAGCCGTTGTGATGGCTTTTTTCCCTCGACCTCCGCCAAGACCTGGCGGAGGTCTTCGGTAGAGACGTTGTCGAGAGAGGTCATATCGGAGTAACGTGCTTTTCTTTGAAATATTTTTGGCTGACAGTATAAGGAGCCACTAGCCAGTGCTCGCCGACAGTAGTCAGGGCTTGAGACGGGCGACGTTCTCGCGAATCTGGCGGATGAGGCCGTCGCTCGAGCCGGACTGAAGCGCGGAGTGGAGCGTCGAGTTCTGTGGTTCGTCGAGCATCACGAGCTGGAGATACGGCTGTAACTGTTCGAAGTTGTCGCTGAGGACGACCGTGTGGTTGCTCTCGTCGTGGTCGACGACGCCCGCGTCGGCGAGTTTCGGGACGTGACACTGGACGGACGAGACGTAGACGCTCTTGTACTCGTTTTTGGCGACGTCCTCGGGGGGAACGTCGTGTTCCCAGCCGGCGACCTGCTCGGCGAGCTTGGAGAGTTCGATAGGCTCGTCGTACTCCCGAAGGGCGTAGAGGAGGTATCGTCGACGGCGGTTCGCGAGGAGCTCGAGGATCGTATCCGCCGTCAACTCTCTGGGTTCCTGACTAGTGGTAAGGGGTTCCATAACGGGGAGTTACCGATCCGAGCGGAAAAGGGTGTCTTGAATATCTGAAGATCAGACACACTGTAACCATACTTTCGAAGGATCTGAACGTATCGTGGAGATAATCAATGAGAAGTTGAGTCGGGTGCCGGTGTTCTGTTGTGAGTGCCTACTCGCCGAAGGCCGTCGGGTCGGCGAACTGGATTCGAAATCCTTTTTTGTACCATCCACCGAGGATAAGATGCGCCGCCTTAGCTCAGACTGGGAGAGCACTCGACTGAAGATCGAGCTGTCCCCGGTTCAAATCCGGGAGGCGGCATCCTTTTGCGGCGAGCATATTCGCGAGCCGCAAATGTGCAACCCGACCGCGATTTGAATCCTGGAAGTCGCAGCGCCCGAGCGAAGCGAGGCGACCGTCTTCCTCTGGTTCAAATCCGGGAGGCGGCATGGCTTTTCCGCGCGATTTCCACTCGGGAAGCTGTCGGACTCGACCGAAGATCGAGCTGTCCCCGTTCCCGCGAGCGCAGCGAGCGGGAAGTCGAAAGACGAGCGAAAGCGAGTCTTTCGGAAGTTCAAATCCGGGAGGCGGCATCCTTTTGCGGCGAGCATATTCGCGAGCCGCAAATGTGCAACCCGACCGCGATTTGAATCCTGGAAGTCGCAGCGCCCGAGCGAAGCGAGGCGACCGTCTTCCTCTGGTTCAAATCCGGGAGGCAGCATGGCTTTTCCGCGCGATTTCCACTCGGGAAGCTGTCGGACTCGACCGAAGATCGAGCTGTCCCCGTTCCCGCGAGCGCAGCGAGCGGGAAGTCGAAAGACGAGCGAAAGCGAGTCTTTCGGAAGTTCAAATCCGGGAGGCGGCATCCTTTTGCGGCGAGCATATTCGCGAGCCGCAAATGTGCAACCCGACCGCGATTTGAATCCTGGAAGTCGCAGCGCCCGAGCGAAGCGAGGCGACCGTCTTCCTCCGGTTCAAATCCGGGAGGCGGCATAGTCTCCGCTTACGAAACTGTTCGCAGCGAATACGACGTCCGGAAGGCGGATCTCCGCGGTGGGCGGTACCTCGAGCAACAACACTTCGCGAGAGTCGAGCGCGTCGTCGATCGGTGGCGACCCGATGGCGGCCACCGAGAACGGTCACGCCGTGTGGACGACGAGCGTCTTCCCCGCGAGGTCGCCGAGTCGCTGGTGATTCGACGAGACGTAGGCCGAAACGATCCCGACGAGGTAGAAGACGGGGAGTACGTCGACCACCCGGAGGAGGTTCCGCACGACGGCAGCACCCCACGTACACCTCGAGCCGTCTTCTCTGACGACGACGAGCCCCCGGAGGCGTTTGCCGATCGTCTGGCCGTAGTATCCCTCGAGACCGGTCTGGTAGAGCAGCAAGCCGAGGGGTGCGCCAAACTGCAGGGCGACGAACAGTCCCCCGAGGCCGCCGAGTGCGCTCTCGGAGAGGGCGGTACCCGCCACGTAGCCGAGCGTCCCGACGACGACGCTCACGAGGAGGCCGTCGATGAGCAGTGCTTCGGCACGTCGATCGAGAACGCCTGCGACGTCGTCGACGTCGGGCGTCGGGTATCTTTCCATATCCGATAGTGTAGACAATAATAATTTAAACGTTGCTAATTTTTGTAGACAGACAGGTACTCGAGATGTTGAAAGGGTGGGTCGACTCGAAACCGTCGGTTTCAGCCGTCGAATCGACGATATACTCGAAACTCGTTCCGGGGCGAGCGATAGTAACTCGGGGGCAGCTATCGGCGACGGGATCAAGTAGTCCCGTGTCTATTGTTACCACTGATGTGGCATCGATAGACGCACAATGCATCGAGTGCGGGGCGACGTTCCCGCGCGACGAGGCGACCACCGACGTCGAACACGTCCTCTCGTGTCCGGTTTGTGGGAGCAGTATCGTCAGGGGCATTCCGACGCAGCGTACCCCACGGCGCGAACGCGTGACGACCCGGTGTGGCGCGTGCGGGGCGACGTTTCCCCGGAGCGAGGCGACCACCGACGTCAAAGGCGAGCTTGCCTGTCCCGCGTGTGGCTCCCGGAGTGACCTCGAGTCGATCGACGACCGACGCGGCGGCTAGCCGCCAGTCGACGGTCGGATTCGGGCTGCTCGAGCGACCGCCAGGGGCCGGGCGATCATCGCGTCTCGAGGGCGACGGCGCGATCCGAACGAGCGACGCGGCGATGCAAGAGCAGACCGAGACAGCAGAGCCACAGCAGTGCCGTCGCGTTCGGCGAGTGTCCGTGGAGCGTGACGCCGACGAACGCCGACGAGAGTGGGTACGCGAGCGGGATCCCCATCGGCGTCGTGGCGTCGATGAGCAGCTGTGAGGCGTAACCGACGCCGACGGCGCCGGCAGTCAGTCGGTCTCGGCGGGTCGCGACGGCGACGGCGACGGCGACGGCGAGCGCCGAGTGGGTGATCCCCCGGTGAGCCAGCGGCAGTCCCCACGCCGCCGGAACCAGCAGATCCACGTCGGCGACGACGGCAGCGAGCAGCCCCGCCCACCCTCGTTCGAACAGGTACGAGCCGAGCGTGTACCCGACGAGCGCGTGCGTGCAGGTCGCCACGACGAGGAAGCCGGCGTGGCCGCCGGGATACGTGAACTGAAACACCAGTCGCTACATCGTAGACCGGTGCCTAAAATTCTCGGTGAGGCGAACGGGAACGTCGCGTTTGCTCGAGGGCGTGACCCCGACGTCAGTCGTCACCGCCCCCGTCGACGTGCTGGCCCCAGAAGCCGCCGTGTTTCGTCACGGTGACGTCACCCTGCACGCGGGTCTGACAGGCCAGTCGCAGGCCGTCCTCGAGGTCGTGGGGCGGAACGGAGAGTCGTCGTCGCTCGGTGGCGTTTCGGTCGCTGACATCGCCGTCGACGGCCACCGCACACGTCCCGCAGGTGCCGTGTCCACGGCAATTGAGCTGCTGTGCCCAGCCGTTGTGTGGCGATTCGTCGGCCTCGAGCAAGACGTCACGGAGGATACGACCGGTCTCGCACTCGATTTCGCGATCGCGAAACCTGACTGTTGGCATGGGCTAGTGTAGGGAGAGCACGGAGGTAATCTTTGGCCCGCGGTGCGAGCCGAAACTGGACCGACCAGCGTGGCACCTCGAGTCGGTTCCCGGTCGGCGAACAGAAGCGCAGTTCAACATGCTTAACCGCCGCCGTGGCCGAGCAGAGGTGAATGCCACCAGCCATCGAGACGGAAGACCTCGTCAAGGAGTACGGCGAGCTTCGTGCGCTTTCGGGGCTGTCGCTGACCGTCGAAGAGGGAGAGTTCTTCGGCTTGCTCGGCCCGAACGGGGCGGGCAAGACGACGTTCATCAACACCCTCGTCGGGCTGGTCCGCAAGACCGGCGGCGAGGCGCGCGTGTTCGGTCACGACGTCGAGTCGGAGTACCAGCAGGCCAGAGACGCGATCGGGCTCGCGCCACAGGAGTTCAACGTCGATCGGTTCTTCCCGATTCGAGAGGTGTTGATGCACAAGGCCGGCTACCACGGCGTGTCGAAGGACGAAGCCGCACGGCGGGCCGACGACGCCCTCAGGCGCGTCGGCATCTACGACAAACGCAACGAGCGCTTCGACTGGCTCTCGGGCGGGATGAAACGCCGACTGCTACTCGCTCGCGCGCTCGTGACCGAGCCCGACCTGCTGATCTTGGACGAGCCGACGGCGGGCGTCGACGTCCAGCTCCGCCACGACCTCTGGGAACTCGTCACCGAACTCAACGAGGAGGGGACGACGATCCTGCTGACGACCCACTACATCGAGGAGGCCGAACGGCTGTGTGATCGCGTGGCGATCATGAACGAAGGGCGAAAGGTGACCGTCGCGACGCCCGAGGAGCTGAAAGAACGGGGCACCGACACGATCGACCTCGGGCTCGAGCCGACGCCGACGACCGCGCCGGACCTGGGCTCGTACGCACACGAGGCGACCCTCTCGGGAGATCACCTCGAGGTCAGGGTCGACGACGGCGGTCGGGCGACGCCGCGGCTGCTCGACGACCTCGGGTCGGCGGGCTACGAGGTGGTCGACCTCGAGATTTCGCGCACGTCGCTCGAGGAGATCTTCGTCGACCTGACGAAACAGGAGGATCGGACGGTGACGCGGTCGTCGGCCAGCGAGTCCGACGACGAGGAACGCGAGCGCGTGGAGGGGGTCGCCTGATGTGGTCCGTCGGCTCTCGCGCGCTGTTTCGCCGCGAGGTACTGCGGTTCGTCCGCCGACCGAAGAACACGTTCATGCCGCCGGCGATCACGAACGTGCTCTACTTCGCCGTCTTCGGCGTCGTCCTCGGCGGTCGGATCGACCAGATCGCCGGCTTCGACTACACCCTCTTTATCCTCCCCGGGCTGATCGTCCTCGGGACGATCTCGAACGCCTTCGAGAACGCCTCGTTCTCGATCTTCCACGGGCAGTGGAACGAGTACATCCGAAAACAGAATACTCAAGATTTATCCAAAATTGATACAGCATGAGTGTTGCAAACACACAACTCAAGGCGCTAATCCGGCGAGAAGTACTCCGGTTCGTCAGACGACCGTATAACACGTTCCTACCTCCGCTAATCACGAATATACTGTACTTCTCCGTGTTTGGGGTTATACTCGGTAGTCGAATCGGAACAGTAGGTGACGTGACCTATATCCAGTACGTGTTGCCCGGTCTGGTTGTGCTGGGTGCCATGTCGAACGCATTCGAGAATGCATCTTTCAGTATATTCCACGGAAGATGGAACGAATATATTCACGAGGTAGTCACGTCCCCACTGTCCCACACCTACACAGTCGTCGGCTACGTGGTATCAAGCGCACTTCGTGGCATTATCATCGGGTGTCTGATAATCGCTGTTGGCTTTATATTCACATCAATACCCTTCGCACATCCCTTCTACCTGATTAGCTTCGGAGTTGTGACCACTACCCTATTCGCCGGGTTGGGAATCATCGGTGGACTCTGGGCAGAAGACTTCGATCATCTGACAGTCATGAATCAATTCCTTCTCCGACCACTGGTTTTCTTTGGTGCAGTGTTTTACTCATTAGACCAGCTCGAGGGGATAGCCTACACTGTATCACTGTTCAACCCAATGGTCTACATGGTCAATGGGGTTCGTTACGGAATGTTAGGATTCACCGAGATAAACCCCAACGTGTCTCTGATCGTGCTTACAGTGGCGACGATAGCTGTTCTATTGATTGATTTAATGTTATTTAAGCGAGGATATGGGATTTCAGAGTGAGGTTGTCAGAAAACCACAAGGTATGGTGAAACCTTCAATATATCACACAGACATATAGGTAAGTTCGTCTCTGAACTTTCTGTTTCTGAGTCAGGATTCCCTCACAGAAAGGTTCACACACCCGGTAAAGACCCACAGCTATCGGTATAAGGGGGCGGTAGGGTTTTGCGACTTGCACTCGAAGGCAGTCGCATGCGCGAGTTCCTCGAGTCCGACGTCGGGTTCTACTACGCCATCGGCGTCTTCACGTTCGGGGTGTTCGTCGCCGGGCTCGCGGTGCTCGTGGTGACGAGCCCGGACGGCGTCGGCACGCGCGAACTGGCGGGCCTCGTCGTGGGCTTTCTCCTGTTCATGTTCGTGTACTTCATCTCGATGTCGGTCCACCGGTTGCAAGAGGGAGACGGCGCGTAAACGGACCCAGGACTGGATAGACGGGCCGAGACCGTCGAATTCAGATCTGTGACGAGTCGGAAGAGTTATGAGTGGTCGACTGTTCCATTTAGAAGCAATGGCGAAAGGAACCGTTGATTTCTTCAACGACACTGGCGGCTACGGATTCATCTCGACTGAGGACGCGGACGACGACGTGTTCTTCCACATGGAAGACATCGGCGGCCCGGATCTCGAAGAAGGACAGGAGCTCGAGTTCGACATCGAGCAGGCCCCCAAGGGCCCGCGCGCGACGAACGTCGAGCGCCTGTAAGGCGAATTCGCGGTAGTATCGACACTTCAGAACAGTATTTTACACTCGTGAGCGACGCGTCCGTCGACCCCGAGAGGTTTTGTAATCACAGCGCCCACTCGAGGGTATGTCCGATCCCGAACCGCTGATTCGCGACGGCGACGAAATCGAGTACGAGTCCGTCGACGCTGCCGACGGCCTGGCCAAGGGCGTCCTGATCGCCGACGAACACGGCGCACCGAACTTCGCGATCCGACGGTTCACGCTCGAGGCCGGCACGGAGGTGCCAAAGCACACGAACGAGGTCGAACACGAACAGTACGTCCTCGCGGGCGAGTACGTCGTCGGGCTCGAAGACGAGGAGTACGAGGTGAGCGCGGGCGACTCGCTTCTGATCCCCGCCGGAACCGTCCACTGGTACCGCAACGAGGGCGACGAGGACGGCGCGTTCATCTGTGCCGTCCCCCACGGCGACGACGAGATCGAACTGCTCGAGTGACCGTCTGGCGGTAGTTAGGCCAGCCTAAATCAGTGCACTTTTCAACTATTAGGCAAGCCTAAACCGCATGCACACCGACGAACCGACGCGACGTGCCGTTCTCGCTGGAACGACCACTGTACTCGGCGCTGTAGCCGGCTGTGTCAGCGGCAGGGAGCACGAAGACGAACCGACCGGCGAAGGGTCAACCGACGATGGAACCGACGGAAGCTCGAACGGCGATGGAACCGAAGACTCCTACACCGTCACGATGGAACCCGTCGGGACCCTCGAGTTCGACGAACCGCCCCAGCAGTGGGCGACGTACTTCTCGGGGTACGCCGACATGGGCGTCGCGCTCGGCGTCGGCGACCGCCTCGTCTCGATCGGAAACGCCGGCCGGTACCACACCCGCTACTACGACGAACTCGAGGGCGTCTCGATCGACGACGACGGCCTCACGCAATTGATCGGCGACGGCGGAATCGACAAGGAGGTGTTCTACGAACTGGACGCGGACCTCCACGTGATGGATCCGAACTGGCTGATCGAGAACGGCTTCTTCGGACTCGAGCAGTCGGACGTCGACGAGATCGCAGAGAGTGTGGCACCGTTCTTCGGCAACGTCATCTTCCGGCGGACCGACGAGTGGCACGACTACCGGTACTACTCGCTGTACGAGGCGTTCGAGAAGGTCGCGCAGGTGTTCGATCGGACGGAGCGCTACGAGGCGTTCGCCACGCTCCACGACGAATTCCTCGAGCGCGTCCGGGCCGACCTGCCGCCGGCGTCCGAGCGACCGACCGCGTTGCTCGTCTGGGGTGGCGACGAACCGGAGGCGTTCTCGCCGTACCGGATCGGCGAGGGAACGAGCAAAAAGCAGTGGCGCGATCTCGAGATCGTCGACGCCCTCGACGGGACCGGCATCGACGGCCTGAGCACTGACGAGCGCGGTCAGATCGACTACGAGACCATGCTCGAGGTCGATCCGGACGTGTTGCTCGTCCGCGGTCACGAGGCGAAGTCCGCCGCCGAGTTCGAGGAGAGCGTACTCGGTTACATGCGCGAGCACCCCGTCGCGAGCAGTCTGACGGCGGTCCAGGAAGGACAGGTCTTCCGCGGCGGACCGCTCTACCAGGGGCCGATCATCAACCTGTTCACCACGGAACGGGCGGCGACGCAGCTGTACCCGGATCGTTTCGACGGCGAACTGTTCGATCGCGACCGCGTCGCCGAGATCGTCCGCGGCGAGCTATAGCTTGGCCTCGAGTTGTCGAGAGACGACGTCGTCCTCGAAGGGGCCGGTCCCTCGCGAGAGGTGGACGACGGGTGCGTTCTCCATGCGGAGCCACTCGCCGTCGCGGTTGCCACTGAGCGTGACGGTCGACTCGGATCGGGGGAGACCGTTCGCCCGCCGCTTTGCCGTCGGTTCGCGTGTGTGTGCGACCTCGAGCGACGAACCAGCGGCCTCGTAGACGACGAACCGATACTCCGGCCGGTCGGGATCGGGGTCGGCGAGGGCCTCGTGGTATCGGCCGGCGGCTCTGGCGGCACGTCGGGCGTCGACCGGGGAGTCGAACCGCGCGTCGTCTATCGGGGCTGGAGCGCGGCCAGTCAGCGCGCACGCGACGACGTACTGACCGTCGGCTGTCGCGAGTTCGTCGACGATGTGGCAGGCACGACGGAGCGTCGTAGACACGGTCGACCACATGTTTAGGCCCTCCTAAAAGTTTTCGAAGTGAAATCATCGTCGGTCTCGTGAATCGATATGCCTAGTATTAGGCTCACCTAACGATCGAAGGGCTTAGGCGAGTCGAAATCGTGAAAGCTCGAGAGACGGCCGACACGGTGTACCGGCCTTTCTGTCGGGGAGCCCCCGATCTCCCCGGGGACCTGCGCGCACAGAGCACGACGGTCACCCATCGAAGAGTGAGCGCAAAACGGGGTCGCACACGGCCGAGTCCGAACCGCTCAAGTAGACCAACCCACTACGAGAGACCAGTGTCACAGCAGGTCCAGGACGTCGAGACGCTGTTCTGTCACGAGATCGGTGACGACTACCTCGTGGTCGTCGAGCGGGACGGCGAGCGGCTGTTCCGGGCGAAACTCGGTATCTCGGAGACCTCGGCGGGACCCCGTCCGACGAAGTTTCGCATCAAGCGCGGCTCGAGCGAGGAACCCCGCCAGCCCGACGAGTTCGTCGAACTCGCCCGTCGCGCAGAGCGCATCCGCATCTCCGAACAGACGTCTCCCGAGGGCCGGGCGGAGCTCACGGAGATGTTCGACGGCTACCAGCTCGAGGCCAAGACCGTCAGGACCTGCCGGTACTGTGCCTCCGCCGGTCGGTACTCGCCGATCACCACCGAGACGGCCGTCAAGGACGGCAACGACTGGATCTGCCGGGACTGTGCCCGCCAGGAACTCGAGCGACAGCTCTCCTACACCGGCGAGGTGACCGGCGCGGCCAAAGAGCGACTCGAGGAGCTGATGCTCGAGGTCCAGGACCTCGAGCGGATCGTCAACCTGCTCAAAGGTCAGCTCGACCCCGATCTGACGAAGTTCGACACGATCAGCGCGACGGTCGACGACGTCGATCCCGTCCGGGTCGACTCGCTCAATCTGCATCCGGGACTCCAGACCCTGCTCGAGGATCGCTTCGAGACGCTGCTTCCCGTCCAGAGTCTCTCCGTCGAGAACGGCCTCTTCGAGGGCGACGACCAGCTCGTCGTGTCGGCGACCGCGACCGGGAAGACGCTCGTAGGGGAGATGGCCGGCATCAACCGCGTGTTAAACGGGAAGGGGAAGATGCTCTTTCTCGTCCCGCTCGTCGCGCTCGCCAACCAGAAGTACGGGGACTTCCAGGAGGAGTACGGCCACCTCGTCGACGTCACCCTCCGGGTCGGCGCGAGCCGGATCAACGACGACGGCGAACGGTTCGACCCCGGCGCGGACGTGATCGTCGGCACCTACGAGGGGATCGACCACGCCCTCCGGACGGGCAAGGACATGGGCGACATCGGCACCGTCGTCATCGACGAGGTCCACACCCTAAAGGAGGACGAGCGTGGCCACCGACTCGACGGGCTCGTCTCGCGACTCAAGTACACCTGCGAGCGTCGCGCCGAGAAACGCGACGACTACGGCGGTGCCCAGTGGATCTACCTCTCGGCGACCGTCGGCAACCCCGAACAGCTCGCGGGCGCACTCGAGTCGAAGCTCATCGAGTTCGAGGAACGGCCAGTACCGATCGAACGGCACGTCACCTTCGCCGACGGCCAGGAGAAGGTTCGCGTCGAGAACAAACTCGTCAAACGCGAGTTCGACACGAAGTCCTCGAAGGGATACCGGGGCCAGACGATCATCTTCACCAACTCCCGACGGCGGTGTCACGAGATCAGCCGGAAACTCGAGTACTCCGCCGCGCCGTATCACGCCGGACTCGATCACAGACGACGCAAGACCGTCGAACGAAAGTTCGCCGATCAGGATCTCGCGGCCGTCGTCACGACCGCAGCACTCGCGGCGGGCGTGGACTTCCCGGCCTCGCAGGTCGTCTTCGACTCGCTCGCGATGGGCATCGAGTGGCTCTCGGTCCAGGAGTTCCACCAGATGCTCGGTCGAGCGGGCCGGCCGGACTACCACGACGAGGGGAAAGTGTACGTGCTGGTCGAACCCGACTGCACGTACCACAACTCGATGGAGATGACCGAAGACGAGGTCGCGTTCAAACTCCTCAAAGGCGAGATGGAACCGGTGATGACCCGCTACGACGAGGACGCCGCCGTCGAGGAGACGCTCGCGAACGTCACGGTCGGCGGCAAGGCCGCGAAGCGACTCAACGACCGCATGCTCGGCGAGGTGCCGACCAAACACGCCGTCGGAAAGCTCCTCCAGTACGAGTTCATCGACGGATTCGAACCGACGCCGCTGGGACGCGTCGTCACGGAACACTTCCTGTCGCCAGGCGAGGCGTTCACGCTGGTCGACGGCATCCGCAAGGACGCCCATCCCTACGACCTCGTCGCGGACATCGAACTCCGGGACGCCGACCTTTAAGACGAGCACAGCCGCGGGGATCGGGTCCCCGAGACCTCGAATGTCGCACTGTCGGGTGTAGACGTGTATCGGGACAGCCGCGAATCGTCGTGCGGTTGCCCCGGTACTGACCGATAGCGGTCCGTGTCAGGGAACGAACGCGACGCCGAACACCGACAGCAGGATGACCAGCACCGCGCCCGGAACGCCGCCCAGCGCGACGATGAGCAAGGCGACCGCGGTGAGCGCGACCTCGAGTCCGAAAAGCGCCTCGGCGAGAAAGAGGACGAGCAGTCCGACGGCCGCGTTGACGATGAAGGGCTTTACGGTGCGGATGATCCTCGTCGCACCGACGAAGAGGGCGAGGACGAACAGCAGGAGGGCGACCTCGAGGCCAGTAACCATAGGGACCCGTACGATCGGAGGCGGCAAAATCGTTCCGCGACGGAACGAAACCCTTTATGGCCACCACCCGAAAGTACGAGTGCGGGACCGTGGGTTAGCCTGGTATACTTCGGGCCTTGGGTGCCCGTGACCCCGGTTCAAATCCGGGCGGTCCCACTCGTTCTGTCGCAGGCGATCGACGCAGTTAGGTCAGGAGAGCGCGGCACCGACCGCTAGCGGCGGCGTGGCAACTCGAAACCGATCGAATACAGCCACACTATTATCAGCTCGATAATACACCGAATTTATGACCCGCGTAGTAGAACCGGGCGAACGTCCGGGTCGAAGAGGCCACACCTCCACCACCTACCGTTTTCGACCCGGACGTTCCCACTACGACAGTTATGGACATAAGTATTGGTGACGGACATCTGCATCGACGTCGACCGACCTCGACGACTGCAGACGGCTTTCACTCGAGAGACGGGACACTCCTCAAGGAGCAGTAGCAGTCGTCCACCTGTCGGCGGGGTGCCAGAGAGTGCGACCTGCGATTCGGTAGTCGACGGGATCACACTCGCGAACGCTCGCGTCTGTACTGGATCAGTCGGCGAGGACGAACTCCGCCGCCTGACACCGGGGGCACTCGTCTTTGCCGACTGGCCTCGGGCCACAGCTCTCGAAGCCGAGAAGAACGAGCCCGCAGGTCGTGCACTCGACGTTGACAGGCACACGTACACAACACCGTCGAAGATCATATACCTTGTTCCGTTTGCCAAACTCGGCATGATAACTGATCTACAGATCCAGCCCCGTAGCGAGAAGTCGAATTCTGTTCAACTGCTCTGTCGCTTCCTCCGGTGAGGTCACACCGACGCCTCGGACGACGCGGTCCCGCCTCGATCACACTCGAGCAGCGAGTACGCGAATGGTCACGATCGCCGTCAGAGCGTACAAGAAAATCGATCGGCGCCGCCACTCCCAGTTCCTGTCAGCCAGTGGGTGCTGGCCAGGTACACCTGCGACGACTCGAGTGTTGACTGTTTCCCCGAATTGCAGTGGCTGAAAGAGACGAACAGCCACGTCGGGCGTGAGGTCCCGACGATCTACAGCGGGCGACGGTATCCGCAGGCTGGACACTCGAGGACCCCGTCGCGCATCAACAGCAGACTCCGCTGGCATTTCGTACAGGGTCCCGCGACCGAGACGTTGGCGGCGTCGGTGGCGATCGCGGACAGCGTTCGCTCGAGTTGTTCGAGGCGAAGCTGGAGCGTTTCGACCTGTTCGGTGAGGTCGGTGCGTGACCGGTATCGGGGCGTGAGACGGCGCGAGATCATCGCTCCACGTAGACCGCGCACGGGCAAAACGGTCGCTGTTAAGGGTCGGTCGTGACGACAGTCGACCGATCGAACTCGTCGGCGACTCGTCGCGACCGGGGGCATCGAACGCGACGCCGCGATCACTTTCGGGGCGGTATACGACCTTTTATAGCCAGTGGCGACCCTAGGCCAGTGCAATGGCGCAAGCGGGAAACTCCGAACTCGTCGACGCGTTCGAGCAGTTCTTCCGGAACTACTACGACAACGAGATCAAACAGCTTGCGCAGCGGTATCCGAACGAACAGCGCTCGCTCTACGTCGACTGGCAGGACCTCTACCGGTTCGATCCCGACCTGGCAGACGACTACATCAACCAGCCCGAACAGCTCCAGCGCTACGCCGAGGAGGCGCTGCGGCTGTACGACCTGCCGATCGACGTGAGTCTCGGCCAGGCACACGTTCGCGTGCGGAACCTGGCGGACACGGAGTCGCCCGAGATCCGCGACATCCGCGCCCGACACATGAACAAACTCGTCCAGGTGCGCGGTATCGTCCGCAAGGCGACCGACGTCCGTCCGAAGATCGAAGAGGCGGCCTTCGAGTGTCAGCTCTGTGGCACGCTCAACCGCGTCCCGCAGTCGACGGGCGACTTCCAGGAACCCCACGAGTGTCAGGGCTGTGAACGACAGGGGCCGTTCCGGGTGAACTTCGACCAGTCGGAGTTCGTCGACGCCCAGAAACTCCGCATCCAGGAGAGCCCCGAAGGCCTCCGGGGCGGCGAAACCCCCCAGGCGATCGACGTCCACGTCGAAGACGACATCACCGGCGAGGTGACGCCGGGCGACCACGTCTCCGCGACCGGCGTGTTGCGACTCGAGCAACAGGGCAACCAGCAGGAGAAGTCGCCGATCTTCGATTTCTACATGGAGGGCGTCTCGGTCGACGTCGACGAAGAGCAGTTCGAGGACATGGACATCACCGACGCCGACAAAGAGGAGATCGTCCGACTCTCGAGTTCCGAGGACATCTACGAGAAGATGGTCGCCTCCATCGCCCCCTCGATCTACGGCTACGACCAGGAGAAACTCGCGATGATGCTGCAACTGTTCTCGGGCGTGACCAAGCAGTTGCCCGACGGCTCGAGGATTCGCGGGGACCTGCACATGCTCCTGATCGGGGACCCTGGTACCGGGAAATCGCAGATGCTAGGATACATCCAGAATATCGCTCCCCGCTCCGTCTATACTTCTGGGAAGGGGTCTTCTTCGGCAGGCCTCTGTGTCACCGGCGATACGCTTGTTCATACAGAGAACGGACTCGAGCGGATTCGAGACGTTGTGACCGACTCCCTCCCCGACCCGGTTGAGGAAGAGACCGCCGTCAGCGACGAGATCGGACTGTACACGTTCGACCGCGATGCCGGTAACCTCGAGACGCGTGAAACGTCACACGTCTGGCGAATGCCCCGAAAACAGTGTCGTCGCATCGAAACGGCACGTGGAAAGGAACTCGAGACGTCACTGAATACGCCGGTTCTGACCTGTGACGAATCCGGGCTCGAGTGGAAGCGTGTTTCCGAGATCGAACCGGGCGATTACGTCGCCGTTCCGAACTATGGTGACGTCGAGCGATCGACACCGCCGGTTATGGACTACCTCGAATTCACGAACGAAAAGCTCCGGCTGGCCGACGAATCGATCGTCCGCGTCCGTCGAGCACTCTGCGAGAAATACGGGACGTTACGGGCGGCTGCACGTGAACTGGGCTTCCCCGAGGACTTCGTCTACGACACCCTCCAAAATCGATACGTCCCGCTCGAACGTCTCGAAACCGTTCTCGACGCGGTGACCCTCGAACTGTCCGACCTGACGGTCGAGCGAGCGATGCTTCGTCACGGCGATAGTGTTCGGATTCCCGAGGAGTTCGACGAAGACCTCTGTTACCTGCTCGGTCTCGTCTTCGGTGATGGAGATATCATGGTATCACGCCGGGGTGGAAATCGTGGACACATCCGAATTTCGAACAGTGACGAGACGGTGCTCGAGCGGGCAGTCGAGATCGTCGATTCGACGTTCGATAAACGACCCGAGATCGAGGATCAGGACGACAAAGTTCCCTGTATTCGTCTTCATAGCGCCACTGTCGCCCGATTCTTCGCCAACCTCGGAATGCAAACGCCGAAAGACGATCTCGAACTCGATCCGCGCCTGGCGACGGCGGAACACGCAGACGCCTTCCTCAGAGGCCTCATGGACGCCGATGGATCGGTTTCGGCGCGAACGAACGGTGGCTCAAGTATCCACCTCTCGGCGATCAGCGAGACGTTCGCTCGGCAGGTGCAGTTGATGCTCGAGACCTACGGTGTTCGTGCGCGCCTTCGTGAACGTGATCGGCGCGGAGTCACCGTCCTCGAGAACGGCCAAGAGATCGAATCGAAACACGTCCAGTATCACCTCGAGTGCTACGGAAAGGACATCGACCGATTCGCCGAAGCGATCGGCTTCGAATGTCCGCGGAAGCAAGCGGCACTCGAGACGATCGTTGGTGACGCCGTTCGTCGCGGTGAGAAAATACCAGTAGGCCAAGCGCTCGCAACGGTCGATGGGTCTGCCGGGGAATACTACATGAATATCCATCGCGGAGACGACCCCGGTCGCGCCCGAGCCCGACGAATGCTCTCGGAACTCGACCTTGGACCCGTCGAACCGATCGTCCGGGAAGTCGTCGAGGCGGACCTGTGCTGGGACGAGGTCGTCGCCGCCGTCGACACCGGAAAAAAAGAGGTGTTCGACCTCACCGTTCCCGAGACGCACAACTTCCTCGCGAACGGGATCGTTACCCACAACACGGCTGCGGCGGTACGCGACGACTTCGGCGACGGCCAGCAGTGGACGCTCGAGGCCGGCGCACTCGTACTCGCCGACCAGGGAATCGCCGCAGTCGACGAACTCGATAAGATGAGGTCGGAAGATCGCAGTGCCATGCACGAGGCCCTCGAGCAACAGAAGATCTCGGTCTCGAAGGCCGGCATCAACGCGACGCTCAAGTCCCGGTGTTCGCTGCTGGGTGCGGCAAACCCCAAGTACGGTCGGTTCGACCACTACGAGCCGATCAGCGAGCAGATCGACCTCGAGCCGGCGCTGATCTCCCGGTTCGACCTGATCTTCACCGTCACGGACCAGCCGGACGAGGAGAAAGACCGGAACCTCGCAGAGCACATCATCACGACCAACTACGCCGGCGAGTTGACGACCCAGCGCGAGGAGATGACCTCCCTCGAGGTGAGCGCCGACGAGATCGAGGAGATGACCGCGACGGTCGATCCGGAGATCGACGCCGAACTCCTGCGCAAGTACATCGCCTACGCGAAACAGAACTGCCACCCGCGGATGACCGAGGAGGCCCGGAAGGCGATCCGGGACTTCTACGTCGACCTGCGTTCGAAAGGCACCGACGAGGACTCGGCGGTGCCGGTGACAGCCCGGAAACTCGAGGCGCTGGTGCGGCTCTCGGAGGCCAGCGCCCGCGTCCGGCTGTCGGATACGGTCGAGCTCGAGGACGCAGAGCGGGTGATCGAGATCGTCCGCTCGTGTCTCCAGGATATCGGCGTCGACCCCGAGACGGGCGAGTTCGACGCCGACATCGTCGAGGCGGGGACCTCGAAGTCACAGCGCGATCGAATCAAGAACATCAAACAGCTCATCAGCGACGTCGAAGAGGAGTACGACGACGGCGCGCCGGTCGACGTCGTCCTGGACCGCGCCGACGAGATCGGCATGGATCGCCAGAAGGCCGAACACGAGATCGAGAAGCTCAAACAGAAAGGGGAGGTCTACGAGCCGAGCACGGACAACCTCCGGACGACGTGACTCGAGCGACAGATCGCGGTAGGGAACAGTAATATCAGCCAATATGGTAAAGAATTTCACATATTGGCCGATAGTAATA
This sequence comes from Natribaculum breve, assembly GCF_023008585.1. Lineage (GTDB taxonomy): Archaea > Halobacteriota > Halobacteria > Halobacteriales > Natrialbaceae > Natribaculum > Natribaculum breve. Next base: position 2,127,672 of record NZ_CP095390.1, read on the forward strand.
ACTACAGATGTCGCACGGTCTCGAGGGAACGTTCCTCGTCGTCGCCGATACACCGGAGGCACGGCAGACGCTCCGAAATATCTGTAACGCTTACGAGAGAGCGGTCGCCCGCCGGTTCGGTCGCGCCGTGCTGTTCGAGGGGACCGAACTCGGCGCGTTTCTCGCGTTTCGACTCCAGATCAAACACGGGACGGCGGTCTCGATCCAGCGGACGGTCACGGTCGACGAGTCACGAGACAGGTATCGGCGCGCGTACGAGGCAGCTGCTGCCTTCGAAGCCCGCGACCACGAGAGCACGCCGTATCCGAAGTTCGCGACCGGAACGGACCACCCGATGCCGGCGGAGATGGACGAACGGGAGGTGACCACCGACGGCACGACCGACGGTGACGAAACGGACGACCATCGGCTGACTCCGACCGACTAGCCCGGCGACTATCGAACGCGAACCATCCACACCCGATGGGCTGTGCGGTGGCGACGGCCCGAGGTTTAAGTCCCAAAACGCGGCGAAGACGGTTATGGTCGAACTCGAGACGACGGTCGACCGGCGCCACGGGGTGACATTCGTCACCGTGGTCGTCCGGAACGAACGAGCGACGCCCCAGCGGGTCCGACTCGAGAGCACGCTCGCCGGCCCGGTCTGGCCACCACGACGAAACGGGATCGTCGATCCCGAGTGGACGGGGCGAACGTGGGACGGAACGATCGAGGCGGGGAGACGCCGCGGTATCGGCTTTGCGAGTCCTGCAGCGGCCGTCGGTCCCCCCGTCGAACTCGTCGAGGTCGAGCGGGCAGCCGACGGCGATCGTCGAGTCTGCGTACGGACGGTGCTCTCGACGCTCGAGCGATGGACGCCACGACGGAGGGTCACGGAGCGCGCATGATCGTCGCCGTAACCGGTGGAAAAGGCGGCGTCGGCAAGTCGACGATCGCGTTGAACCTCGGTCACCAGCTCGAGGCGGTCGTCGTCGACGGCGACCTCACGATGGCAGACCTTCCACGCGGGCGTGGCCCGGACCTCCACGACGTGCTGGCGGGTCGCGCGACACCGCTCGAGGCGATCCAGCAGGTCGGTCCTGTCGAGATGCTGCCGTGTGGCCGGTCGCTCGCCGGCGCGCGAGCGGCGGACCTGACCTCGTTCGGCCAGGTCGTCGAGGCGGTGGCTCGCGAGTTCGAGCACGTCGTCGTCGACGGTCCGGCCGGGCTGGCAAGCGACGTCGGCGTCCAGTTGCACAGTGCAGACGTCGCGATAGTGGTGACGACGGCCGACGACGCGGCACTAGTCGACGCCGTCAAGGCGAGACGTCTCGCACGCAAACTCGAGACGCCGGTCGGCGGTGCCGTCCTCAACCGAGTCTCTGATCCGGAGCGACGGGTCGAGGTCGTCGAGCGCGCACTCGGCGTACCAGTGACGGAGATCCCCGAAGAACCGGCGGTGCAAGCTGCACAGTCGATCGGTCGGCCGATCGACGAAATCACGTCAGAGAGCGTCGCCATCGATCGAATCAGTTCGCTCGCCCGAACGCTCGAGCGGGAAGAACGGCGAGTCAGGCGATCTCGCGGAGATCGGTGACGGTCGAGCGGATCGTGACGGCTGCGACGCCGGCGACGTTCGCCGCGTCCGTCTGCGTGAGGGTATCGCCGTCGCATTCACAGGCGGCGGCGTAGAGGCAGGCAGCCGCGACGCCGCTCGGATTCCGACCGCTGATCAACCCCGCCTCGAGGAGCCTCGAGACGTATTCGCGAGCGCGCCGCTCGACTGCCGTGTCGAGGTCGAGTTTCGACGCGTACCGGGCGAGGTATTCGGTCGGATCGATCGGTCCAGTTGGCAATCCGAGGTCACGGTTGAGCGCGTCGTACGCCACTTTGAGTTCGTCTTCGTCGGCGCGAGCGACGTCGACGATTTCGTCGATCGTTCGGGCGAGCGAGAGCGTCCGACACGTCGCGTAGATCGAAGCCGCGGCAAATCCCTCGAGTGATCGCCCCTGGAGCAGTCCCTCCGATTGAGCGGATTTGAACAGCGTACATGCCTGATCTTTGGTGTCCATCGGCAACGAGAGCCTGGTGACGATTCGACCGATCTCGGTGAACCCGTACACCTGGTTCGAATCGGCTTTCGACGAGATTCGAGCCCGGTTGTGTTCCCGGCGCATCCTCGCGATTTGCCGGCGCTTTCGACCGGTCAGTCGGGTCTGCGATCCGTAGCCGATCTCGGTCGAGAGTCCGCGGTCGTGGCGCGAGCGAGTCAGCGGCGCACCGGTCCGTCGTCGGTCGGTGTCGTCATCGTCGAACGACCGCCACTCAGGTCCGTGATCGATCGCGTCTTCCGCGAGGACGAGGCCACACTCCTCGCAGATCGTCTCTGTCGACGTCTCCCGCAGTCGACCACCACACTCCGGACAGACAACCTCTTCGTTGGTGTCCTCCATTGGTGATTGCTGCCTTCCTCATCTGTCTTAAAATCTGTAATTCTATTAAAATATTACTATCGGGTGTAGAAAATAACATACCGGAGAGCGATACCTTTCGGGACGACGGTGAGCTGGGAGATGAGGGAAAACGCTCGAAGACGGCCCGTGTGAGCCGTTAGCGGCCGAGCGTCGAACAGAGTCGTCTGACTCGAGCGGTCAGTCCGTCGTCGCTCGCGTCGGTCTCCGCCGGGGGATCGTCACCCGCCTCGAGCGCCAGTTCGTACTGGTCGACGACGGCCTGTCGGCGGCGTTCACTCTCGTCCAGCGAGCGTTCGAGGGCCGCGATTCGTGCCCGGAGGTGCGCACGTTCGATGCGATCGGCGAGCGGGGATCTGGCGGACGGTCGCCAGGGGCGACGATCGGGTGTCGAATCGAGGGGACGGCCATCGTCGTCCGTGGGTTGGGTGCGTACTCGCGGTGCGTCTGCGGGGTGGTCGGGAGGTCGATGCTCGACGGACATCGCAGACACAGGTACCACACGAACGGGGAAAAGAGTCAGTCAGTCGGGCGTCAGACGCGTCTGACGCCGGTCTTGCACGGGGCGAGGCGAGTACAGGAGTGTTCTGACTACTCCGACGAGCCCTCGGTCGCCAGGCTCTCGAGGACGCCGTCCGTGTCTGCCGGGACCGGTTCGGGATCGTTGCCGGCGGCGGCGGCCGCGTCGGGGTCTTTGAGCAGGTGACCCGTGGTGAGACAGACGACGCGCTCGTCGTCGTCGACGACGCCCTCGGCACGGAGTTTCCGGAGACCGGCGAGGGAGGCGGCGGAGGCCGGTTCGACGCCGATTCCCTCGCCCGCGAGGGCACGCTGGGCGTCGGTGATCTCCTCGTCGGAGACGGCGATCGCCGTCCCGCCGGTCTCGCGAATGCCGGGGAGGGCCTTCGGCGCGTTCACCGGGTTGCCGATCCGGATCGCCGTCGCGCGAGTCTCGACGTCCTCCCAGCGGCGCACCTCGTCGGCGTCGTTCTCGATCGCCTCGACCATCGGCGCTGCGCCCTCGGCCTGGACGCCCGTGAGTTTGGGTACCTCGTCGACCGCGAGTTCGCCCGCCTGGACGAGTTCCCGGAACGCCTTGTACAGCGCCGACGTGTTGCCCGCGTTGCCGACGGGGAGGACGATCCTGTCGGGCCAGGTCCCGTAGTCGGCCTGGAACGCCTCTGCGATCTCGAGGCCGATCGTCTTCTGGCCCTCGAGTCGGAACGGATTGAGCGAGTTGAGCAGGTAGGCCTCCCCGCGGCTGGCGAGATCCTGGACGACGTCGAGACAGGCGTCGAAGTTGCCGTCGACCTCGAGGATGCGCGCGCCGTGGAGACTGGCCTGGGCGACCTTGCCCGCGGCGACCTTCCCCGCTGGCAGGAGGACGAGCGTCTCCATGTCCGCTCGCGTGCCGTAGGCGGCGAGAGCGGCGCTGGTGTTCCCCGTCGACGCGCAGGCGAGGCGGTCGACGCCGAGTTCGCGTGCGACGGCGACGCCGACGGTCATCCCGCGGTCTTTGAACGAGCCGGTGGGGTTCATCCCCTCGTGTTTGATTCGCAGCGTCTCGACGCCGACGGACTCCTCGAGGCGTGGCACCTCGTACAGCGGCGTCGATCCCTCCTGGATCGAGACGCCCGACTCCAGGGGAAGTGCGTCGGCGTACCGCCAGACGCCCTCGCCGTCGAAGTCGTCGAACGTCGACAGTTCGTCGTAGCGGACCTCGAGGAGGCCGTCACACTCGTCGCAGGTGTAGCGGACGTCCTCGAACGGTGCGAACGTCTCGCCACACTCGATACACTCGAGCCAGACGCCGTCGGTCGCCTCGGCAGGCGTCGGCGGCTGTTCGACAGACAGGCTGAGACTCATTATCCGGGCGGAGGCAGTCGAAGGGGAAAAGTGGGTGGGTTTGCGCGTTACCGGTCGATGCGGCGCTCGCCGTCGAAGTCGTCGATGACGCCGTGGACCGTCTCGGACCAGTCGTCGAGGCCGTCGTGGAGCAACGCCTTCGCCTCGGAGAGCGGGACGGCCGTGTACTGGTAGACGTAGCCGCCACCGTCGAGGAGCCGTCTATCGCGCCGTGCCAGTCCCCGGTCACACAGCGTCGAGAGCGTCCGGTTGATCGTGCTCCGATCGCGCTCGAGGACGTCCGCCAGTTCCTCGATCGTACTGCCGGGATACTCGAGCAGGGTGAGGTAGGTCCGCGTCTCGTGGTCTTCGATCCCGAAGACACAACTCAGGACGTTCTCGAACGGAGGGTCGGGCTGTTCCAGTAACTCGCCGAGTCGATGTCTGGGACCATCTGTCATACCTCACTGTAGGGAGTCATCGATCAAAACGTCACGGGCTCGGCAGCACGGACCTCGATCACGCGCCGTCGGTCGGCTCGCTGTCGTAGCCCATGTTTCGGATGCACGTTCGCATCTCGCTCTCGCTTTCGTGACGGTGGAGACGGGTCGGCGTGTCACAGTAGTACGTCGAGCCGTCGTGACGGAGCGTCACCTCGTACTCCGCGCCCATCGTCGTCGTGGTGACGACGACCCGCCGTCCCTCGTGGATCGCCTCGAGAATCGCGTCTGCATCGAGTTCTCCCGCCTCGATCCGAAGCGGTTCCGGCATCGGCTGATACTGGACCGGCCGGCGGCAAGAATCTTTGCCACCTCGATCGAACCCGGTTGTGTGCGAGTGATGCCCTACCGAGATAACGATACCCACACCGGCGGTGTAGCTCGTCTCGTATGGCTTCAGAAACCGCCACACGAACGGGCGTACAGACTGGAACGAACCTCGTCCCCTGGCAGGCGGGCGTCGTCGGCGGGATCGCAGGCGGAATCGTCTTCGGCGTCATGATGACGATGCAGACGACTCCCGTCATCGAAAGCGCGATCCCCGCGATGTACGGCCTCGAGGGCGGACTCGCCGGGTGGATCGTCCACGTCTCACACGGGGCGATCCTCGGCGTGGTCTTCGCGGCGTTGCTCGTCGCGGCGAAGAAGCCGGACGTCGGCCTCGCGACGGGGGCAGGTGCCGGCGTCGCCTACGGCATCGTCGTCTGGGCGATCCTCGCCGTCGTCGTCATGCCGATCTGGCTGTCGGCGGTCGGCTTCGGGATGGCTCCCGAGGTGCCGAACGTCAGCGCGCAGAGTCTCGTGGGACACGTGGTCTACGGGCTCGTCCTCGGCGTGGCCTACGTGGCGCTCTCCCGGTAGTCGACCCGGTCGTCGGGGACGGACGCCGTCAAAAGCCCTCGAGAAGCGAGACCAGCAGCGCCTTCTGGGCGTGGAGCCGGTTCTCGGCCTGGTCGAAGACGATCGACCGGTCGCTCTCTAGGACGGCGTCGGTGATCTCCTCGCCGCGGTGGGCGGGTAGACAGTGCATCACGACGGGATCGGCGGCGTGAGAGAGCAGTTCCTCGTTGACCTGAAAGCCGTCGAACTGCTGGAGACGGATCTCGCGTTCGTCCTCCTGGCCCATGCTGACCCAGACGTCGGTGTAGACGACGTCGGCTCCCGCGACGGCCTCGACGGGGTCGGTCGTCGTCTCCGGCGCGGTCCCGAGTTCGGCCGCACGCTCTATGGTCGCCTCGTCGACGGCGTGTTCCTCCGGGGTAGCGACGGTGAGGTCGACGCCCGCCATCGCACAGCCGAGGACGAACGACTGGGCGACGTTGTTGCCGTCGCCGATCCAGGTCGCGGAGACGCCCTCGAAGCCGCCGAACTGCTCGCGGATCGTCTGGAGGTCCGCGAGCGTCTGACACGGGTGGGCGTCGTCGGTGAGGCCGTTGACCACGGGAACGTCGGCGTACTCCGCGAGCACCTCGACGTTCTCGTGTTTGAACACCCGCGCCATCACGACGTCGACGTACCTCGAGAGCGCCCTCGAGGTGTCTTTCAGCGGTTCGCCCCGGCCGAGCTGGATGTCGTCCTGCCCGAGGAAGATCGCGTGTCCGCCCAGCTGGGTCATGCCCGTCTCGAAGGAGACCCGGGTGCGGGTACTCGCCTTCTGGAAGAGCATTCCCAGCGTCTTCCCGGGTAACTCGGCGTGGTCCTCGCCGGTATCGACGGCGCGTTTGTACGTCGCTGCCCTGTCGAGAACCGCGAACAGTTCCTCCGCTGAGAGATCGTCGACGTCGAGGAAGTGCCTCGGCTGTGAATCGTCCGTATCTGTCGTCATTGTGTATCGTGTAAAATCGTAGTCAGTCCTCGCTGAGCGTTCGTGAGACGTGCTCTAGGATCGCGACCGACTGGTCGAACTCCGACAGCGGGAGCCGCTCGTCGGGCGCGTGATCGAGGTCCGAGTTCCCGGGTCCGTAGGTCACCATCGGGCAATCCCACGCCCCGGCGTAGATGTTCATGTCGCTCGTCCCGGTCTTTCGCAACAGGCGCGGTTCGGCGTCTTCCTCGCGGATGGCGACGCGAAACGCCCGTGCGACCTCCGTGCGCGGGCTCATCATCACCGGCGGAACCTTGTCCTTCCAGGTGACGGTACCGACCTCGAGTTCGGCCTCCGCGGCCTCGCGGACGGACTCGACGTCGAGGGCGGGCGGGACGCGCAACTGGACGTCCATCGTCGCCTCGACGGAGAGGCCGTCCTCGCTGACGCCGCCTTCGATGTCGACCGGCTTGGTCGTCACCTGCTCGAAGATGGGTTCGTACTCGTCGCCCTCGAAGCGTTCCTCGACGGCCGACCACCAGCGGACGGCGTGCTGGATCGCGTTCGGGTCCGGCCGGGAGGTGTGCCCGGACTCGCTGGTCGCGACGTAGGTTCCGGCGATCAATCCGCGATAACCCAGCGTGATGCCGTTGGCCCCGGAGGGCTCGCCGTTGACGACGGCCCCGGGCGCGTCGTCGCGGTCGTCGACGAGGTACCTCGAACCGCGCGAGTCGACTTCCTCGCCGACGACGCCGACGAAAGAGACGCCCGTGCGAACCGCGGCGACCGCCATCGCGGCGAGCGGGCCCGTCGCGTCGACGCTGCCACGGCCCCAGAGAATCTCGTCGTCGCCGGTCTCTTCGACCTCGACCGGGATGTCTCCGGGGACGGTGTCGATGTGTGAGGTCAGCAACACGGCGTCGTCGGCCGGCGCGCGGACGTTGCCGACCGCGTCGATCCAGACCTCGCGGTCGTGGGCCTCGAAGAAGTCGACTAACCGTTTGGCGGCCTCGCGCTCCTCGCCGGAGGGCGAGGGGATCGAGACGAGGTCGACGAGCAGCTCCCGGGCCTCCTCGGTCGGGACGTCGCTCGCTACCGCGGCGTTCGCGCTCATGAGTCGGATTCGGGTTCGTCAGGTGCGATGACCGCGCCCAGCGCGTCGACGAGTTGATCCGCCACGTCTTCGTCGATCACCAGCGGCGGCAGCAGGCGCAGGACGGTCCGTCCCGCCGGCAGCGCCAGCACCTGGTGGTCGATCGCCAGGTCACGGGCGACGCGGTTGGCCCCGCGTTTCAACTCGATGCCGACGAGTAGCCCCGCACCGCGGATCTCGCGTACCTCGTCACCGAGTCTGGCCTCGAGTTCGGTCACGAGATAGTCGCCCATCGCGGCGGCGTGGGCGGGCCACTCCTCCTCGACCAGCGTCGAGATCGTCGCGTGGACCGCTGCAGTGACGACGGGGCCGCCGCTGAACGTGGAGTTGTGCGAGGCCGCGCCGTCGGCGATCCAGTCGCGAACCGCGACGCCGCCGATCGGCAGGCCGTTGCCGAGTCCTTTCGCGGTCGTGAGGATATCGGGCGTGACGCCGACGTTTTGACAGGCCCACATCTGTCCCGTCCGGCCCATCCCGGTCTGGACCTCGTCGAAGACGAGCGCCGCGCCGGCCTCGTCGGTCACCTCGCGGGCGGTCTCGAGGTAGCCCGCGGGCGGGACGTTGATGCCACCTTCGCCCTGGATCGGCTCCAGGATGACGGCTGCGGTCTCGTCGTCGACGACGGCCGCGAGTTCCTCGCCGTCGCCGTAGGGGACGAACTCGACGTCGCCGGCCAGGGGCTCGTAGGGCTTTTTGTACTTGTCCTTCCAGGTCGCCGCGAGCGAGCCCATCGTCCGGCCGTGGAAGCTCCGGGTCGCAGCGACGATCTTCGAGTTGCCGGTCGCCGAGCGGGCGAACTTCAGTGCGGCCTCGTTGGCCTCGGTCCCGGAGTTGCAGAACCAGGCCGACTCGAGCCCGTCGGGCGTCGACGCGACGAACGCGGCGTAGGCGTCCTCGCGCGACTGGACGGGAAACGAGGAGTCGACGAACGTCAGCTCGCCGACCTGCTCTTTCACCGCGTCGACGACCGCCGGGTGGCTGTGGCCCAGCGGCGTGCAGGCGAAACTCGCGCCCGCGTCGACGTACTCGGTCCCGTCCGTACTGTAGAGGTACGGGCCCTCGCCGCGCTCGAGCGGAATCGGCTTGCTGCCGGAGACGAAGTCCAGGTCGCTCATCGTGCGACCTCCGTTTCCGTTTCGTCGTCCACGAGCGCGCCGGGCTCGAGAGTCGTGCCGTCGCCGGCGAGCGCACTCGAGATCGGTTCCTCGCTGTTCGCATCCGCAACGACGACCGACGAGGCTCCGCCCTCGAGTGCCTCCTCGGCGGCCATGACCTTCTTCGTCATGAACCCCTCGGCGGCCTCCTCGACGGCCGCGAACTCCGCTGGCGTCTCCGCGGAGTCGATGCGGGTCGACTCGTCGTCGGGGTCCTCGTAGACGCCCGAGACGTCCGTCAACAAGACGAGGTCGGCCTCGAGCGCGCCCGCGATCGCCGCGGCCGCGCGGTCGGCGTCGGCGTTGACGGCCGTGTAGCCGCCCTCGCGCTCTTTGCCGAGCATCGGGACGGAGACGACGGGGGTGTAGCCGCCGTCGAGCAGCGTCTCGAGTAAGTCCGCGTTCACGGACTCGATCTTGCCCGAGTGGTCGCCGCGCTTGATCTTCTTCTTGCCGTCTTCTTTGACGCGGACGGCCGACTTGCGCTTGCCAGAGAGGAGCTTGCCGTCCGTGCCGGTGAGGCCCACTGCATCGACGCCCTCGTTCTGGAGGCTCTCGACCAGGTCCGTGTTGAGTTTACCCGGCATGACCATCTTGAAGACGTCCATCGTGCGCTCGTCGGTGAAGCGCCCGACGACGCCGCCGGGCGTCTCGACGTAGGTCGGTTCCTCGCCGAGCTCTTCCAGGGTCTCGTCGACGGCGGTCGAGCCGCCGTGTGTGAGGACGACGTCCTCGTCGTCTTCGACGAGTCGTGCGACGTCGGAAAGCGCACCCGCGGGGTCGACCGCGCGCGCGCCACCTATTTTGACAACGGTCGTCATCGTTTCAGGGTGCTCCCACGGGGTGCAGCCCCGCAAAGTCGAGTCCAGCCGTCTCCTCGAAGCCGAGCGCGACGTTGGCGGCGTGGACCGCCTGCCCGGCCGATCCCTTCATCATGTTGTCGATGGCCGAGAAGACCACGACGCGCTTGTTCGAGGGGTCGAGTTCGAAGCCGACCTCGGCGTAGTTCGTACCCGCGACGGCCTTCGGTTCCGGATAGCGATAGACGCCCGAGCCGCCGGCAGCCATGCGGACGAACGGTTCGTCCTCGTACGCTCCCCTGTACGCTTTCCAGAGGTCGCCCTTCGAGACCGGCTCCGAGGGGAAGACGTGGCTCGTCGCGCTCGCGCCGCGGACCATGTCGACGGCGTGGCACGTGAACGCGACCGAGGTGTCGAGGAACTGCTCGATCTCGGCCTCGTGGCGGTGGCCCGTCGGCGCGTACGGCCGGACGACGCCCGACCGCTCGGGGTGGCTCGAGGCCTCGCCGCCGCCCGCGCCTCCCTCCGAGGAGCCGACTTTCACGTCGACGACGATCTGCTGGTCGCCGTCGACGATGCCGGCCTCGACCAGCGGGTACAGCCCGAGGATCGTCGCGGTGGCGTTACAGCCGCCGCCGGCGATCAACTCGGCACCGGGGAGGTTCTCCCGGTTGATCTCGGGGAGAGCGTACTCCGCGCGCTCGAGGTACTCCGGCGCGTCGTGGCCGTCGTACCACTCGTCGTACTGTTCTTCGGTGTCGAGCCGAAAGTCGGCCGAGAGGTCGACGACGGTGTCGGCGACGTCGAAGAACTCGTCGATCTGCCCCATCGAGACGCCGTGTGGCGTCGCGGCGAAGAGGACGTCGACGGACTCGAGGTCGTCGGGTTCCGTAAAGCGCAGGTCGGTCCCGCGAAGCGGCGGGTGCTTCGAGCCGACGCTCTTGCCGGCGTAGGAGCGACTCGTGGCCTCGGCGAGCTCGAAGTTGGGATGGCCGGCGAGCAGCCGAAGCAGTTCGCCGCCGGTGAAGCCGCTCGCGCCGACGACCGACGCGGTGACGGTCTCCGTGGCGTCGTCCGTCTCGTGCTCCGTGTCGACCGCCATCAGGCGGTCACCTCGAGTTCGTCTTCGGCCGCCGCCTTCGCCTCGAGCCAGTCGACGACGGTGCCGGGGACGTCGACGTCGACGGCGTCGTTGAGCGCCTTGAACTCGACGGTGTGGTTGACCTCGTGGACCGTGTAACTGTCGCCGGTTTCCATGAGGTCGACGCCGAGTAAGCCGCCGCCGACGGCGTCGCTCGCCTCCGCGACGAGTGTTTCGGCCTCGTCGTCGAGTTCGAACGGCTCGGTCTCGGCACCTTTCGCCGCGTTCGTGAGCCAGTGGTCCGACGAGCGGGCCATCGCCGCGACCGGCTCGCCGTCGACGGCGAGCACGCGGACGTCGCGGCCGGGCTTCTCGACGAACTCCTGGACGTAGAACACCTTGTGCTCGTAGTGGCCGAGCGTCGCCTTGTGCTCTAAGATCGCCTCGGCGGCGTCGCGGGAGTCGATCTTGGCCATCAGGCGACCCCACGATCCCACGACGGGTTTGAGCACGCAGGGGTAGCCGAAGGATTCGATCGCCTCCATCGCCGACTCCTTCGTGAACGCCACTTTCGTCTCGGGCGTGGGCACGCCCGCGGTCTCGAGTGCGAGACTGTTTTTCACCTTGTCCGCACAGATCTCGGCCGTCTCGTGGCTGTTGACGACGGGCACGCCGTAGGCCTCACAAAACTGCGTGGCGTACAGGCTGCGGCTCGTCGCGAGACAGCGATCGACCGCCACGTCGAGGTCCTCGAAGGCCGCCGGCGGCTCGGACAGGTCGAACGTCACCTTGCGGACGTCGATCTTCTCGACGTCGTGGCCGCGCTCGCGAAGCTCCTCGAGGAGGAGTTTCTCGTCTTTGCGGATCCGGGAGTAGAGTACGCCGACGTTCACGTGAGCCACCTCCTGTGACGAGGGTGATCGGGGAGCGACGTCGTTTCGACCGTCTGCAAGGTTACTCACCCCAGTCCTCTTCGAGCTCCGGCGCTCGCTCGAGGACTGGCGGCTCGACGTCGACGACTTCCAGCTCTGCTCCGCAGGTGGTACAATCGACGATCTCTCCGACTTCCAGGTCGTCGTGCAGGGTCACGTCCGCCCCACACTCGGGACATTCGGTCATTGTACTCGAACGTCCGTGATCGTCTACCTTAAACCCTTCGAACTTACCGGGAAGTTTACAGAAAAGATACCCCGCCCTATGCGCGTTTCAGTCCACCTTTGCAGCCGTTTTCGTTCGGTATATCATATAGTAGGTAACTCGCCCCCTCGCGAGGGCGGCGGGAAGACTCGCGAGGGTGCTCGCAGTCGCGCCCGCCGGCTGCCCGCAAGCGACGGCGAACCGGGCGTCTCAGACATACCCGTTCACCTCCGCGCGGAGCGTCTCGTGGGCCGTCTCGAGTGACACCTCGAGCGCCTCGAGCGACTCCTCGTCGGCCGCGAACGCGTCGCGGGCCGACTCGAGCTGTGTCTCGACGGCCGCGGGAGCGGGACCGCCCTGCGAGTCGCGACTCGCCACGCTCTCGGTCGGGTCGAGCGCCGCCGCCACGGCGTCGGGATCGACGTAGGTCTCGAGGCTCTCGTCGAGCACTTCCTCGGCGGCGGCCGCGATGGCGTCGTAGTCCGCGCCCCGTTCTGCGGCGATGGCGACCACTTCGTGGGCCGTCCGAAACGGCAGTCCGTTCGACGCGAGCAGATCCGCGACGCCGGTCGCCGTCGAGAACCCTTCGCCGGCCGCGTCGGCGAGGACCTCCTCGGGCCAGTCGGCCGTGGCGACCGCCCCGGCGGCGACCTCGGTCGCCTCGCGGACGGCGTCGACCGTCTCCCAGGCGTGGGACGTCGCCCGCTGCAGGTCGCGGTTGTACGCGCGAGGCAGTCCCTTGAGCGTCGTCGTCAGTCCCTGGACGGCACCCGCCGCATCGCCCGCGATCGCCCGGATCAACTCGAGCGTGTCCGGGTTCTTCTTCTGGGGCATGATCGACGAGGTCGAGGCGTAGTCGTCCGAGAGGTCGACGAACCCGCGGTTGGCGAAGACGACGAGGTCCTCGGCGAGTCCCGACAGGGTCGTCGCGAGCGTCGACAGCGCCTGGGTCGTCTCGAGCAGGAAGTCCCGACTCGAGGAGGCGTCCATCGAGTTCTCGATCACCGAGTCGAATCCGAGCAACTCGGCCGTCCGCTCGCGGTCGATGTCGAACGTCGTCCCCGCGAAGGCCGCCCCGCCGAGGGGCGACTCGTTGATCCGGGTGTAGGCCTCGAACAGCCGCGCCGTGTCGCGGCGGACGGCCGACTCGTAGGAGAGCGCCCAGTGGGCGACCGTGATGGGCTGGGCGGGCTGGAGGTGGGTGTAGCCGGGCATCACCGTCTCGGTGTGCTCGGCCGCCACCTCACAGAGCGCCTCGCGCAGCCCAAGGGTCGTCTCGAGCGCCTCGAGGACGTCCTCGCGCAGCCGGTAGCGGATGCAGGTCGCCACCTCGTCGTTGCGCGAGCGCGCGGTGTGCATCTTCCCGCCGTCGGGACCGACGCGCTCGATGACGGCGGTCTCGATCGCCTCGTGGACGTCCTCGCCGTCGGGCAACGAGGCGTGACCCTCGACTTCGATCGCGTCGAGGGCGGTGAGGATCTCGCCGACGGTCTCGTCGTCGACGATCCCACACTCTGCGAGCATCACCGCGTGTGCGCGGTCGACCGCGAGGTCGGCTTCGAAGATGCGTTCGTCGGCGGCGAGCGAAGAGAGGAAGCTCCTGGCGGGGCCGCCGCTGAAGCGGTCGCGGCGAACGACGCCCTCGTCCGATCCCTCCCCGTCCATGGTCACTCCTCGTCCGCGTCGTTACCGCCGTCGGTGGCGAGTTCGACCGTCTCGTCGCCGTCGATCTTCTCGATCGCCTTGTTCGCGAGCCGACGCTGGAAGCCGTGGTACTTCGCGACGCCCGTGGCGTCTTCCTGTTTGATCTTGCCGACGGTCTCGGTGTCGAAGGAGGCGTGGGCCGCCGAGTACGCCGCGTACTCGCTGTCGCGGGCGACCGGGCGTGCCTGGCCGCCTTCGAAGCGGATCGTCACCGTCCCGGTGACGCGTTTCTGGGTCTCGTCGATGAAGCCCTCGAGTGCGTCCACGAGCGGGGCGTCGATCAGGCCCTCGTAGGCCTTCTGGGACCACTGGTTGTCGATCTGGATCTTGAACTGGCGTTCCTCCTGGGTGAGGACGAGCCCCTCGAGGGCCTCGTGGGCGTTGAGCAGCGTCGTCGCCGCGGGGTGCTCGTAGTTCTCGCGAACCTTCAGGCCGAGCATGCGGTCTTCCATCGTGTCCGTGCGGCCGACGCCGTGTGCGCCGGCGACCTCGTTCAGGTGTTCGACGAGCGAGACGGGGTCCATCTTCTCGCCATCGACGGCGACTGGATAGCCGTTCTCGAAGGCGATCTCGATCTCCTCGGTCTCGCCGGTCGGTTCGTCGGTCCACTCGTAGATATCCGTCGGCGGGACGTAGCTCGGGTCCTCCAGATCGTCGCCCTCGATCGAACGACTCCAGATGTTGGTGTCGATCGACCAGTCGCCGCCGCTGCCGCCCTCGACGGGCAGGTCCTTCTCGGCGGCGTACTCCTGTTCCCACTCGCGCGTGAGACCGAGTTCGCGGACGGGCGCGTAGACGTCGAGGTCGGTGTCGCGCCAGACCGCCTCGAAGCGGAGCTGGTCGTTGCCCTTGCCCGTACAGCCGTGTGCCAGTGCGTCGCAGTCCTGTTCCTCCGCGACCTCGAGGATCGCCTCGGCGATCACCGGACGTGCGAGCGCGGTTCCGAGCGGATATCCCTGGTAGGTGGCGTTCGCGCGAACGCTCTCGAGACAGAGCTGAGCGAATTCCTCTCGCGCGTCGACGACGTAGTGTTCGAGGCCGAGTGCCTCGGCGGTTTCTTCGGCTTCGTCGAACTCTTCGGCTGGCTGTCCGACGTCGACCGTGACGCCGATTACGTCGTCGTATCCGTATTCCTCCTCGAGCAGGGGGACACAGACAGTCGTGTCCAGCCCACCCGAGAACGCAAGTGCCACGCGGGTCATGTCGTACTCGATTGAACCGGATGTATGGCCTTAAATTTGCTGATTTAGATTTTGTAAAATAACCACAGAGCGGGTGCTAACCGGAGAATCGAGGATTCTCTGCAGAGGAGTACGGTACGAAAGTCAGGAAGTGAGATAAGTGCGGGCCTAACGGCCCGGTCGTCGTCGTCGCGAGAGGGCGATCGCGTCGCTACCGGAAGAGGCGAGGTCGGTAGACGCGACGTGGTGCATCTGGTGCTACGTAGCGCGAGAAGCCTATTAAAACCTGTCGGGGAGGCAAATGTTACTCCTCGGTCTGTTCGGTCTCCTCGGGGAGCGTCAGGACGTTCTCGCGACCGATCCGGAAGACGTCGATCTCCCCTTCCTCGCGGAGTCCGCTGACGACCTGACTCGTCTTCGCCTCCGTCCAGTCGAGTTCGGAGACGACCTCCTGTTGTTTGATCCGCCCGCCGTTTTCCTCGAGCAGTCGCAGGACTCGCTCCTCGTTGCTCAGCAGTTCCGGCGGCGGACCGTCGGCGGTTGCCGATCGACCGTCGGTCGCCACCTGCTGACTCGAAACCCGCGCTCCCTCCCGATCGCGGACGACCCACCAGCCGACGCCGACGACCGTGAGGACGGCGACGCCGGCGAGTGCGAGCCACGACAGCGGAACGACCCGATTCCGGTCGTCGGGTGGCTGGACCGGTCGGCCACCAGTGTCGATCAACTCGACGCGAGGCTCGTCGTCCAGGAAGTCCGTCTCCTCGCCGTTCCAGACGGCAGCCGTATCGCGACGCTCGTCCGGTTCGGGCTCGATCGTGGTAGTGTTGTACGGTTCCGGCCAGGAGATGACCAGCTGGCTCCGCTCGTCGAGATCGAACTCGACGAGCGCGTCTCCCGCTTCGATCCGGTTGACCTCGACGAGGGAGAACGAATCCCACTGGAACGTAAATCGCACGTAGCCGTACTCGTGTGGCGTCGCCTGGTTGTCCGTCTCGATCGAGAAGTTCGAGACCCCCATCTCCCGACCGGTTTCGCGTTCGGCCTCGACGACCATCTCGTTCCAGCCCGTTCGTTGCATCTCGACGTACTCGCCCGGGCGCTGTTCGACGTCTCCCTGGAGTTCCTCCCAGTCGACGGTGTCGTTGTCGTCGTCGAGCCGGTACTGGTACTCGACGGACCACGCCGCAGAGCCGTTGTCCGAGAGTGCGATCTCGATCTGCAGGTCGTCGTATCCGGAAAGCGACGGCTCGTCTTGAACCGCGGCGTACGACCCGACCCGGTCGACGCCGACCGACGTGTCACTCGAGAGGACAGGAATCCCGTCGGCACCGGCCACCGGGATTCCCGCGACGACCCAGCCGAGCACCATCGTACAACAGATGAGTACCCGAAGCCCCCTCCGGTCCATTACTCAGTGATGAAATCCCTGGCCAGATATTTCTTTCCTACTGATGGTTCAAACAATCACTTGAATATTGATATATTTTTCTGTCATTCACTGAAATCGGGGGATCGAGTCGATCTGCGGCTCGTTCCAGTCGCGCGAACCGCTCGAGCGATCGAGCGGCTTTCCGACCGATTTTTGAATAGATCGCACCTACGTGATCGTATGCCAGACAGTCGAGGTGAACTCGAGGTCGAGACGCTGCTGAAGATCGTCCTCGCGCTCGTCGCCGTCCTGCTCGTCCTCGAGATCGTCGGTCAGCTATTCAGCACCATCGCGGGTCTGCTCGGTCCGTTTTTCCTCGTCTTGCAGCTCGCGATCGCCGTCCTGATCGTCCTCTGGCTCCTCGATCGGCTGTAGATCGGCGGGTCGAGACGCTTGAACCACCAGACTCATACGCGAACCGGGCGTACGCTCCGGCACGTGTACAGCGTCAACGTTCCGGTCCCCGGCCGCGTTCGCGAACTCGCAGCCGATCTCTACCCGTCGCTTCTGGGGTTCGACGCCGTCCGCGAGGACCACTCGTTTCTCCTCAAACGCCTCGGCGACGCCGACCACGTCGCCCAACTCCAGCAGCGCGCCCACCGCGCGCTCGAGGGTTCCCCCGCCGTCGAGGCGCGGGTGACGGGCATCGACTACTTCGCCGATCCCCCGCTGGGGAAAGCGCCCGTCGTCTACCTCGCCGTCGAGAGTCCCGGTCTCGAGGCGATCCACGCCGACCTCGTCGACGCCTTCGGCGAAGTCGACGGGCTCGAGGCGGCCGACTACGTCCCCCACGTCACCCTGGCCCGCGGCGGCGACCTCGAGGACGCCCGCCGGCTCGCCCAGCGGGAGATCGAACCGATCCGGTGGACCGTGAGCGAACTCGAGTTCTTCGACGGCTCCTACCGACTGCCCGTGAGCCGGGTGTCGCTGCCGGCGTGACGATTACGGTTCGGGAAGCGACACGACGACGACGGGTACCGTCGCTCGAGCCAGCAACTCGATCGCAGTCGAGCCGACGTCGCCGGTCGCAGACGGGGTTCCACGTCGGGGACCGACGACGAGGGAGTCGACGCCGCGCTCGTCGACGACCTCGAGCAACGCCGTCGCTGGCTCGTCTTCCACCTCCCGAAGTTCGGTCTCGACGGTCCCGACGCCGGTCAGTCGAACCGACGCGACGTTCAGCGCCTCCTGGCCGTCCCGTCTCGCCGTCGAATCGTTCGGCGAGACGACTGCCACGACGGTCACGGCGTCGTCGGGCGTCGCTCGCCGCTCGAGGTAGTCACAGATCGCTGCCGTCGTGTGGACGGAGTCGGTCCCGACGAGGTAGTGCACGTCGACGCACGGAACGGGAGCGCAGAAGAATCTTTTCCCGCCACTCGAGTCAGGGCGTCGGCGGTTCGCCCGCGTAGGCGTCGTGGTCCGTATAGAAGTTGAGCATGGCGAACTTGAGCTTCTCGGGATCGATGTCGATCAGCTCCTCGCGTTCCTCGTGTGGGAAGGTGCCGTTGACGCTGTACTTGCCGAGATCGGCTTTCGCCTCCCGCGAGTAGCGCCGGTCGAGCAGCGCCCGCACGCCGACGTCCTCCGGCGACCGAATGACCCGCCCGAGCGCCTGGCGCGTCTTCCGGACCGTCGGGATCTCGACGGCGTAGCGCCAGCCCGTCTGCGTGCCGTCGAACGCGGCGTCGTAGGCCTCCTGGACCGCTTCGGCACGGTCGTCGAGGTGTGGGTACGGGACGCCGACGACGAGGACGGTGCGTGCGTCCTCGCCGTCGAAGCTCACGCCCTCCGCGAGGGTGCCCCACAGCGACGTCAGCAAGACGGCGTCGTCGTCGTCGACGAACGTCGTCCGGAGGTCCTCGACTGCGACCCCGGGTTCGTCGAGGTAGACCGTCGAATCGAGGTCGGCGTGCTCGAGGCGGCTCGCGTACCGGGCGGCCTCGGCGTAGTTGGGGAAAAAGGCGAGCGTGTTGCCGGGCGTAAAGCGGACGGCGTCGCGGATGGCCGACGCGACGGCCTCCTGGACCGCGGGATCGTCGCGCTCGCTCGCGAACAGCGCGGGCGTCTCGACGGCGTACGTGCGGCGGTTCTCCTCGGGGAACTGGAGCCCGTAGGCCATCGTCACCGGCTCCTCGAGCCCGAGGACGTCCTCGGTCACGTCGAACGGTTGCAGCGTCGCGCTCATCAGCACCGTCGCGTACACTTCCTCGAAGAGCCGGCCGGTTACCTGTCGAGGCAGGCAGGTGTACAGCTCCGCCCGGCCGTAGATCTCGTCGGTGCCGGCGTCGCGGCGCACGGAGACGACGGGGTACAGTCCCTGCTTTGCCCCCTCGTTCATCCAGGCGCTGACGAACGCCGCCGCCTGCAGGGTCTGACACTCCGTGCGGGTGGCACTCTCGCCGGATCGGTAGGCCTCCTCGTACTCCTCGTCCAGGCGCTGGCCCAGCGTCGTCGCCGCCTCGAGGTCGTCGTCGATCCCCTGGCCCGAGTACCGCTGCAGGAACGCGAGCGTGAGGTCGTCGCGCCGGTCTGCGTTGGCGATCGGGACGTCCTGCCAGTCTTCGCCGATTCCTTCGCGGTCACCGAATCCGAAAGAGTCCTCGTAGGTCTCGACTAACGCGTCTCGAAACGCCTCGAGGACGTTCGCCGCGTTCGCCGCCCGGGAGTCGTCGACGTCCTCGAGTTCGTCGAGCGCCGAGTCGAACGTCCGCTCGGAGCAGGTCCGGGTGGCGTGTTCGCGGGCGGCGTCCTCGACGTTGTGGGCCTCGTCGAAGACGGCGATGACGTCCTCGGGGTCGCGTCCCAGCCACCGGAAGAACTGCTCGCGGATCGTCGAATCGAGCAGGTGGTGGTAGTTACAGACGACGAGGTCGACGCCCTCGAGTCCCTCCTTCAGGAGTTCGTAGCCACAGAGGTCGCGTTCGTCGGCGTAGGCGTAGATGTCCGCCGGCGTCCGAACGTCCTCGAACAGCCAGCCGAAGAACTCGTCGGTCTCTTCGGTCAGGTTGTTCCGGTAGTGTGCACAGACGTTTTGTTCCTCGAGGTCGTCGATCTCGTCTTCGATCGACTCGAGTTCGTCCATCACCGCGCTCCGGGCCTCGGCGGCGGAGCCGTCGCCGTCCTGGCTCTCCGCGAGGAGTTCGCGCTGGCGGCGCTCGAGCTGGTCGCGGTCGCGTTCGGCGTCGACTAGCGCGCGGGTGTTGTCGCGCAACGCCTGACACTCCTCGTAGCCGACGTCGATGTGACACATCGAGGCTTTGCCCTTGAAGACGACCGCCCGGATCTGCTCCTCGCGCGTGATCTCGCGCGCCTCGGCGACGAACTGGCGCATCTGCTGGTGGACGTTCGTCGTGATGACGACCGTCTTGTCCTGCTCGCGGGCGACCTCGAGCGCCGGGACGAGCGACGAGAGCGTCTTGCCCGTCCCGCAGGCACCCTCGAAGAGGACGTCCTGTCCGCGGACCAGGGCGTTGTGAATCCGGTCCATCGCGTCGCGCTGGTTCTCGTACGGCTGTTCGTACGGGAAAAAGCGCATGTACCCGGCAGTCTCCGACACACCGAGTGATTGGTTCCTGCTCCGATAAAAGCGTTCGTCTCACACGAACCCACGGCAGTCGATAGCCGGGGGTACAGCTACGTGCCTCGACGTTGGCGTGTCGACTATGGCGATTCCAGGCTACGATCCAGCGGACGTCGAAAACGCCCTGCTCGAGCGAGAGACGGAGGGAGCGGGAGCCAGCGCGTCGATCGTCGCCGCGGGCGTCCCAGACGAGTTCGATCTGGTCGCGAGCGACCTCGAGTCTCCCGCCGACGCGCTCACCGATCCCGTCGACCTGGTCGGACTCGACGACGTGACGGGGCTGGACGCCCTCCGGGTCGTCCTCGAGTACGATCCCTCGGAACTACCGCCGGGTGCCAGCCCGACGGACGTCGCGGTGGCCGTCGAGACCGAAAGCGAGCGAGTGGTGCTCGACTCGGCGGTCGACCTCGAGGAGACGACGGTGTCGGCGACCACGACGGAACGGCCACCGGGACGAACGTTCGTCGCGGTCAACGCCGAGAACGAGCGTCCGTAGGGCCGCAAGCGACCGGTTCGATCGAGTCGTCGGTCACTCCTCCGGTTCGACGTACACTTTCTCGATCTGGGTGTTGTGAGCGCGCAGCGCGTCTTCGATGGCGTCGACGGTGCGCTCGAGTGCGTCCGTCTCGAGGTCCGGGTCGAACGCGACGTCGGCCGTCACGAGGAGCTGTTCGGGGCCGAAGTAGACCGTCCGGAAGTCGACGACGTCGTCCACGTCGTCGCTCTCGGCGACGAGTTCACGAAGCTCCGCCTCCTCGGACGCGACGAGACTCTCACCCAGCAAGAGTCGCTTGTTCTCCCACGCCAGCGCGAGTGCAAAGCCCATGAGCAACAGGCCGATGAGCACCGCGGCCGTCGCGTCGTAGACCGGATCACCCGTCTGCCGTGTGAGGTAGACGCCGAACAGCGCGATGCCAGCGCCGGCGAGCGCGATGGTGTCCTCCGTGAGCGCCGTCAGCGTCGTCACGTCGGTCGTCTTCCGGAACGCCTCGCGAAAGCTCTCCCAGCCGTGTTCGTCCATCTGGAGACGGATCGCCTCGTACGCCTTCGCGAACGCGTAGGACTCGAAGCCGATCGCACCGAGCAAGACCGCGTAGTTGACGTAGACGCCGTCGACCGCGCCGACGAGCGGCAGCGGCGGCGTCTGACTGCTCGAGACGTGGGCCTCGCCGTGGGCCAGCACCGAGTACCCGTGCGTGAGACTCTCCCAGCCGGCGATGCCAAAGAGCAACACGCTGACGAGGAAACTGTAGAAAAACTGTGCCTTGCCGTAGCCGAACGGGTGCGCCCGGGTCGGATCGCGCGCGCCGAACCGGATGCCGATCAGCAGGAAGACCTGGTTTCCCGTGTCCGAGATCGAGTGGTACGTCTCCGACAGCATCGCCGCGCTGCCGGTCAGCAGGAACCCGGCGAACTTCAGGACGGCGATCGCACCGTTCGCGACCAGCGCGGCGAGGACGACCGACTTGCTACTTGCCATCTCGGTACACGTACGATCGATTATCAATTAAAACTGGATGAAACGGAAGACGAAAGAATCCTCACCCGGGTCGCCGTAACCGGAGCCATGATCGCGATCTTCTCCGACACGCACAGCCACCGCGGACACGAACTCGAGGGCGAGGCGCTCGCCGCGGCACGCGAGGCCGACGCCGTGATCCACGCGGGCGACTTCACGAGCGAGCGCGCACTCGAGGCGTTCCTCGAGGAGTGTTCGGTGCTGTACGCCGTCTACGGCAACGCCGACGAACCGGCGGTTCGAGAGCGGTTGCCGACCGACCGGATCGTCGAGGAGTCGGGGATTCGGGTCGCCGTCACTCACCGACGCGACGGCGGCGAGGTGGGACTGGCGATGTTCGGTCGATCGCGAGACGCCGACGTTGTCGTCTCCGGACACAGCCACCGCCCGACGGTGGCAGAGACCGAAGACGTCCTGTTGCTCAACCCGGGCAGCCACGCCCAGCCGCGCGGAAACAGGCCGGGGTTCGCGACGCTCGAGTCGACAGAGGGCGGCCTCGAGGGGAGGCTGTGCGAACCGGATGGAACGATCATCGAGACGTTCGAGCGAAAACCGTAATCGATCGAGCAGTCGGATGGCTTCCAGCCGACCGATCCGTGAGAGGCACGATCAGGGGGACGATCAGGGGCGGTCCCGAACGCGATCGGGTTGGGGGGCTGGCAACGATCGGGACCGGGGGGATGGCAGCAGTTTCGCCCCGATTGTCACCGGCCACGCGTCGGAGAGGGCCGAAGTTCGGGGCGCATCTGCACCTACGTGTCGGCTCGGAAAATAGTCACCGCAAGCTAAAAAGTCGATTTTAGCTAGGAACGAACGACGACGGAAGCCGCGATCACGACCACCCGTCGAAACGGTTTTGCCCTCCTGCCGTGTATACGCCTGCTATGCTGGGATTCATTCCCGACGACCCCGTCATCATCGCGGTCGTCGTCATCCTGCTCTCGCTCGTTTTCTTCTCGTACCTCCTCCTTCGCCGGACGATCCTCGAGTTCCGCGAGGGGATGAACGGCCGATAGCGCAGGCTACTCGAGTGCCGTCGCGACGCGGTCGACGGCGGTCTCGACGTCCTCGCAGTCGACGTCGCGGTGGGTGCAAAACCGGACCGTCGTCGGACCGAACTGCGTGGCGAGCACCTCGTGGTCGCGAAGACGGTCGACGACGCCCGCCGCGTCGAGGCCCGTCTCCGCGACGTCCGCGAGGACGATGTTCGTCTCCGGTTCTGTCACCGAGAGTCCCGCGACCGAATCGAGGCCGTCGGCGAGGACGCGCGCGTTCTCGTGGTCGACCGCGAGGTCGTCGACGTTCTCGAGGGCACGCAGGCCGGGGCCGGCGATCACGCCGACCTGGCGCATACCGCCGCCGAACAGTTTGCGGGTCCGGCGGGCGCGCTCGACGAACTCCTCGCTGCCCGCGAGCATCGATCCGACGGGTGCGCCGAGGCCCTTCGAGAGGCAGAACATGACCGAGTCGACCGGCTCCGTGATCTCGGTGACGGGAACGTCGAGGGCGACCGCGGCGTTGAACACCCGCGCGCCGTCGAGGTGGACCGGCACGCCGTGGTCGTGGGCCGCCTCGGCCGCGGCCGTTACCTCCGCCGGGGGAATCGCGCGGCCGCCGCGAGCGTTGTGGGTGTTCTCGAGACAGAGCAGCCCGGTGCCGGGCCGGTGGACGTCCTCCGCGACGTAGCCCGCGGCGATCTGTTCGGGCGTCGGAACCCCGTTCGGATCGGCGTCGAGCATCCGCACCTGCAGCCCCGAGTGCTGGGCGAGGCCGCCGAGTTCGTACTTGACGACGTGGCTCTGCCGATCCGCGAGCACCTCCTGGCCGTGCTCGGTGTGGACGCGAGCGGCGACCTGGTTACCCATCGTCCCGGTGGGAACGTACAGCGCCGCTTCCTTGCCGACGAGGTCGGCGGCGCGGGCCTCGAGTTCGTTCACCGTCGGATCCTCGCCGTAGACGTCGTCGCCGACCGCGGCCGCGGCGGCCGCCTCGCGCATCTCCTCGTCTGGCTTCGTGACCGTGTCCGAACGCAGGTCGATCATGACTCGAGATGAGAGACGCGAGCAGAAATAGGCGACGCCCTCGCGGTCGGAGGCGGTAGACTCGAATCGGGTTCCCGTCCGTTCAGGCGTCCCGATCGCGAGTAGATAATACTGCCGGACGTAAGTCGTGAAAGATTCTCGCCGTCCCGGGGTGGCGAGAATCTTCACACAGTTACGTCCGATAGTATAAAGAGGCGATACATATCGGGGGCAGGCCTTCGTCGCTCCAACGCCGACCCACGAGTATGAACGCCGAATCGAGGCAGACCGGAGACGCGACGGAGTCGACCACCCCTGACCCGACCGATCCGGGGTACGAGAAGCACCTCGAGCGCAGTCGGACGATGTGGAACCGCTGGAGCGACTGGTACACGACGAGCGAGCGCGACTTCGAACCGATACGGGAGGCGGCGATCGATCGACTGGGGCTCGAGTCCGGCGATCGCGTCCTGGAGATCGGCTGTGGTCCAGAAACCAGATGGGTTTCGGGGATCTCTCGACGGACGCTCGCCGGCTATCGGCGACCACGAACGACCGCTCGAGACGGTGGTTGTGGCGGGAGTTCGTCCTCGAGTCGCCGTGCGCTCGCGTTCGGTGCCGACACCGCCTGTGGGCTGGCTTCGATCTACCACGGGGTCTTCCTGACCCGCCGATAGCGGCTTCCCGGCACCAGACACCGATTCTGGATTTCGATTCGAAAAGGGTTTTTGATCTCTCGAGTACCTGTGGTACATGGACCCGCGCATCCGCGAGCACGCAGAGATTATCGCGAACCACTCGGTCGACCTCCAGGAAGGCGACAACGTCGTCGTCGACGCCCACCCCGTCGCCGAGGACCTCGTCGTCGCCCTCCACGAGGTGATCGGCGACTACGGAGCGAACCCCGTCTCCACGAGCCAGCGGACGGGCAAACGTCAGCAACGGGCGTTCCTCCGCGCGTCCGACGGCGAGTTCGAGACGCCCGAACACGAACTCGCGCTGATCGAGAACACGGACGTCTACATCGCCATCCGGGCGAGCGACAACGTCACCCAGACCAGCGACGTCGCCCCCGAGATCAGCGCCGCCTACCAGCAGGCCCACCGACCCATCCTCGAGGAACGGCTCTCGACGCGCTGGTGTCTCACGCAGTTCCCCGCGCCAGCGAACGCCCAGCTCGCCGAAATGAGCACCGAAGCCTACGAGAGCTTCGTCTGGGACGCCATCAACAAAGACTGGGAGGCCCAGCGCGAACACCAGGCGAACATGGTCGAGATCATGGACGACGCCGACGAGATCCGCATCAAAAGCGGCGAGACGACCGACGTGACGATGTCGATCGCGGGTAACCCGACGATCAACGACCACGGCGAACACAACCTGCCCGGCGGCGAGGTCTTCACCGCCCCCGTCCCCGACAGCGTCGAGGGCGAGGTCCTGTTCGACATGCCGCTGTACCACCAGGGCCGGGAGATCACGGACGTCTCCCTCGAGTTCGAGGGCGGCGAAGTCGTCTCTCACTCGGCGGCGAAAAACGAGGACCTCCTGACCGAGGTGCTCGAGACCGACGACGGCGCGCGCCGACTCGGTGAACTCGGCATCGGGATGAACCGCGACATCGACCAGTTCACGTACAACATGCTGTTCGACGAGAAGATGGGCGACACCGTCCACATGGCGGTCGGCCGCGCCTACGACGACACCGTCGGCGAGGGCAACGAACAGAACGAAAGCGCCGTCCACGTCGACATGATCGTCGACATGAGCGAGGACTCGTTCATCGAAGTCGACGGCGAGCGCGTCCAGGAGGACGGAACGTTCGTCTTCGAAGAGTAGACAGTTCTACTGGGGGTCGGCGTCCGGCTCCGACGACTCACTCCGGTCGTCGATCCCGTCCGTCTCGTACCCGTACCGGCGCTCGCCGTTGTCGCCGCCGAACTTGGCAGCCCACTTCGGCGAGAGGTGCGGTCCGATCGCGACGAACACCAGAAACGCGACCGAAAGCAACAGCATGAATCCGGCGACGAGCGTCACGATCAGTTTCGGACCCTGTTGTGCAAGCGCTACCGCGACGTCGAGAGTCGCCGTTGCACTCATCTGAGACCACCTGTGTTAACGTATCGTATGGTAATATATTAGCATTTCCCCGCCTGCGGCGACGCCCGAGGACGAAGTCACGGGCCACGCGACAGTCACCTCGAGTGACCTCGAGGCGACGGGGCGCTCGTCGTCGGGAGTCACACTCGAGATGGTCGACGGTCGGGAGGTGAGTTCTGCAACGGCACGCCCGGCGAGTTCGAAAGGACGAGACTCGAGTACGCCGATAGCCGGAAGCTGGACGGTCTATCGGCGGTACCGCGAGGATCACGGGCACGATGGGATTCGAACCCACGACCGTCGGATTAGAAGTCCGACGCTCTATCCGGACTGAGCTACGTGCCCTCGGTGTCCAGTCGTCGGTGAAACGGTATAAGCAGTGGGGATTTACCCTAGCCGTCGAAGCGATACAGCGACGTGACGTACGGTAAGCGGTTGATCATCCAGATCGCGATCGGCAGCCCGACGATCGTCACCGCGAGAAACGCCGCGACGTTCGCCCAGAGAAAGCTGAACCACCAGCCGACGAAGACGAAGTAGATCGCCCGGATCACGAGCGAGGGCTGGCCGCGCGCCAGCTCCGGGTTCGTAAACGAGCGTGGCTCTTTCAGGGTCAACACGGTCGGGACGAGGTTGATCAGTTTGATCCCGACTGGAGCGAGGACGACGGTCACGTTCAGCGCCCACGCGAGGTTGATCACGATCGGCGTCAGCCACCAGCCGACGAGGAGGAACCAGATCGCGCGGACGAGCAAGGATCGCTGACTCATACCTAGATATCGGTCGGACGGAGAGATAACGTCGGCGGTCCGGTCGGCCGTCGCCGGACTGCAACTGGGGTCGGACGCGAGCCCGTGCTGGTCGAGTCGACGGCCAGAACAGCGACACGACTGCGACTCGAGTGCTGCGCGCCTCGAGAAAAGGAGGGCCGTTCTGTGTACGTCAGCGACGCTCGTCAGCTTTCGTCGCCGCTGTCGTTTTCGGTGTCGTCTCCGAGTCCGCCGCCGCTGTCGTTTTCGGTGTCGTCTCCGAGTCCGCCGTCGCTGTCGTTTTCGGTGTCGTCTCCGAACCCGTCGTCACTGCCGTTTTCGGCGTCGCTCTCGTTTTCCGTGTCGTCCCCGAACACGCTGTCGTTTTCGGAGTCGTCGTCCTCGGTTTCCGTACTGTCGCTGTCGTCGTCGGTATCCAGCCCACCGCTGTCGCCTTCCTCTTCGGTCTCAGTACCATCGCTGCCGTTTTCGTCGTCCGAACCGCCACTACCGAGCGAGTCCGAGCAGCCGGCGACCGCGACCATCGTACCTGCACCGAGTAGTGTCGTGAATCGACGCCTGTTGAGTGACTGTTTTGTCATAGCGCGACAGCTACACCGCCACCGGAGTGATCAATAACAGCTAGACTCCGTTTCGACGATCAGTTCGAATTTAGACGAATTGTCGCGGGTTGACTGCGAGAAGCGAACGGTTCCGAACACGACGGCCGTTGCAGCCTGCGAAACGAAATCCGTCTCGAGTGGAGACCCCGAACTAACGCGAGCGTAAGATCGACGTCACAGCCCGTCTACGAGCGGACCCGGATCGATCGCGACGGACGGCGAGGTACCCGGAACCTACCGACGTTTCGCCAGGGACAATCGAGGCGTCGTGGCGACCGTCCTCGGGTGTCGCGTCGACCTCGAGCGTCGAACACAGTCCTTATGCGGGAGTCGCCTGTATCTCACCTCGATGGACGTCATCGGAACGGTGGGGTTGCCCGGCAGCGGCAAGGGCGAGGCCGCCACGGTCGCACGCGAGGAGGGCATTCCGGTGGTGACGATGGGCGACGTCGTCCGACAGGAGACGGAAGCCCGCGGGCTCGACCCCGCGAAAGACCACGGGACGGTCGCCCAGGCGTTGCGCGAGGAGGACGGCCCGACGGCGATCGCCGAACGATCGTTACCGATGATCGAAGATCGCCTCGAGGGCCACGACGTGGTGCTGGTCGACGGCATCCGGTCGGACGTCGAGGTCGACGTCTTCGAGGACCGGTTCGGCGAGGATTTTACGCTCGTCAGCATCGAAGCGCCGTTCGAGATCCGTGCCGAGCGAATCGACGCCCGTGGCCGCGACGCGAGCGAGGACGACGGCGGCGAGGGGCTGGCCGCCCGCGACGAGCGCGAACGCGGCTTCGGGATGGACGACGCGATGGACCGTGCCGACGTCGTCGTCGAGAACACGGATTCGCTCGAGGCGTTCCACGAGCGAATCCGGTCGATCGTCCGCGGCACCGACGATGAAAAACGTGCGGAGGCCGAAGCCGACCCATGAGCGAGATCTACCGCGTCGACGTCGAGATTACGGCACCAGTCTACGACACGGAAGTCACGACACGGGTCGCAGACGCCGTGGCGAACGTCTTTCCGAACGCCGAGATCGAGAAGCGCCACGGCGAGATCGCAGGGACTGCACACTCGCTCGATCACTTTTCGGACCTCCTGCACCGACAGGAGATCCTCGACACCGCTCGCGGCGAGTTCTTCTCGAACCGCGAGGGCGAGACGTTCTCGTTTGCGCTGAAGAAACAGGCGGCGTTCGAAGGGCGCGTGAACTTCGCCGTGGGCGAACCGGACGAACTCGGCGAGATCGCGGTTCGTGTGCGAGTCCACGAGCCCACACTCGAGGAGTACGTCGATCACGTCGCACCGCCAACGGAAGACGGCAGGCCGATCGAAGGCTAGCGGGTCGCATCCGACTCGAATCGGTGACGGGCCGAGCGGTATGGCGGTGTCAAATCGACCGGCTAGTCTCCACACGCGTCAGCGTCGCCGATCAGCGACGTCGCCTCGTCCTCGAGGTCACGGGCGCTCGATACGTCGCCGTCGAGCGCCGCGTCGGC
Organism: Natribaculum breve; assembly: GCF_023008585.1. GTDB lineage: Archaea > Halobacteriota > Halobacteria > Halobacteriales > Natrialbaceae > Natribaculum > Natribaculum breve. The sequence goes on from NZ_CP095390.1 coordinate 2,156,001, forward strand.
GCTGTCGACGAGGCGTCCCGCAGCCTCCTCGAGTGTCTCGCTTCGACACCGTGCGGTCTCGATCTGGTCGACGAGCGAGGACGGGGCGTCGCTTCCGGACGCGAGCGTCTCGGTCGCGTCCGCGAACGCGTCTCGAGCGGCTTCGAACTCGCCACGTGCAGCCTCGTACTCGCGGTCGTCGGCGTCCGCCTGACCCGACGCGAGGCGTTCGTTCCCGGTGACGATCGCGTCGTAGGCCTCGAACAGCGTCGCGAGCGCGTCGAGGAGTCGATCGAGCGCCGACGCGCCGTCTGCGATCGGCTCGAGGTCGACGACGTCGAGAGCCTCGAGGCGCTCTCTGTCGATCGTCTCGATCGTCTCGAGTGCGGGATCGAGGCGGTCGCGCGCGTCGGCGACCGTCTCCATGCGGGTTCGAAGCCGGTCGCGTGCGTCGGCGAACCGCCGCTCGTCGATCGCCGTCTGCACGTCGTCGGCGGCGAATTCGATCCCGACGATCGCGTCGGTGACGTCGACCAGCCGTTCGAGGACGTCGGCGAACGCCCGGAGTTCCTCGACGTCCGCCAGCTGGGCGTCGGTCGCGTCTTCCTCGGCCGTCTCGAGGTGATCGCGTGCGGTCTCGAGTCGGGTTCGTGGCTCGTCGGCGTCGAACTCCGCGTTAGCGTCCTCGAGTCGTTCCTCGACCGCGTGGAGGGCGAGTCCCGCCTTGTTCAACTGGCCGACGGCGCGCCTGATCTCCCGGTCTGCCTCCCGGTCGCTATCCGAAGCGTCGTCGGGCGTGGAGTCGTCGCCCGGGTCGTCCCCGGTCCCGTTCCGGTCGCCGAACTCGAGACTTCCGAGACAGCCCGCGAGAGCGACGGCACCGAGCGCCGATGCAGATCGCGCGAGATAGTATCGCCGGTCCATACTTGGCGATGACGGGAGAACCCCTTGAGAATGCCGACAGTGTCGAAAACTGATACGGATCGCTGTCCGTCTGCCCCGAAGCGACCGCCCGAACGTAGCCGCTGCAGAAAAGAGCGACAGCAGACCGTAGGAGACGGAGACGAACAGCGGGACGGGACGACGGCGATCAGAACGGACCCATACCGCCCATACCGCCGCCACCGCCTTGCTGTTGCATCTTCTTCATCATCCGCTGCATCTCCTGTTCGGAGCCCATCCCCTGGAACTGCTTGATGGTCCGTTCCATCATCTTGAACTGCTGGAGCAGTTCCCGGACGTCCTCCTCGTTCGTGCCCGAGCCGCGTGCGATGCGTTCGATCTGGCTCGCACCGATGGCGCGGGGGTACTCCTTTTCGGCGTCGGTCATCGAGTCCATGATGACCTCGAACTTGCGCATCCGCTCCTGGGTGACGTCCATCGCGTCGTCGGGCAGCTGGTCTTTGATGCCCCCGCCGAAGCCGGGGATCATGTCCATCACCTGGTCGAGCGGCCCCATGTTGTTCATCGCCTCCATCTGCTTTTGCATGTCGTTCAAGGTGAACTGGCCCTTGAGCATGTCCTCGGGGTCCCAGTCTTCCTCTTCGACCTGGGTCTGCTCCATCGCGCGTTCGACGCGTTCTGCGAGCTGGCCCAGGTCGCCCATGCCGAGCAGCCGGGAGATGAAGCCGTTGGGCTCGAAGCGTTCGACGTCCTCGACCTCCTCACCGGTGCCGAGGAAGGCGATCGACGAGTCGGTCTGGTCGACGGCCGTCAGCGCGCCGCCACCTTTCGCGGTCCCGTCGAGTTTCGTGATGACGACGCCGTCGATGCCGATCGACTCGTCGAACTGCTGGGCCTGGTCTTTCGCGCCCTGCCCGATCGCCGCGTCGAGCACCAGAAGCGAGGTGTCGGGTTCGACGACCGACTCGATCTCCTCGATCTCCGCGATCAGGTCGTCCTCTAAGGCGTGGCGACCGGCGGTGTCCACGATGTGGACGTCCGCCTCGCTGGTCGCCTCGAGGCCGTCGCGGGCGATCTGGACCGGGTCGTCGGCGTCGGGGTCGCCGTAGAAGTCGACCTCCGCCCGTTCGCACATCTGCTTTGCCTGGTCGTACGCGCCGGGACGGAAGGTGTCCGTCTGGATCACTGCCGGACGGAGCCCCTTCGTCGAGAACCACCACGCCATCTTCGCCGAGGACGTCGTCTTCCCCGACCCCTGCAGACCAGCCAGCAGGATAGTCTGTTCCTCGAGTGGCAGCTCGGTCGACTCGCCGATGAGGTCGACCAGTTCCTCGTAGACGATGCGCAAGACGAAGTCGCGAGCCGGCGTCCCCGCTGGCGGCTCTTCCTCGAGTGCGCGTTCTTTGATCGAGTCCGACAGCTCCATCACGAGCGAGACGTCGACGTCGGCCTGCAGTAGCGACCGCTGGATCTCCTTGACGACCTCCTCGACGTCTTCTTCCGAAATGCGGGACTTCCCGCGGAGTTTGTCGAGAGTGCCTCGGAGAGAACTTCCGAGATCGTCGAGTACCATTTGCTCGATGTACGGGGCGACGGCGTTAAAGGCTTTATCTAGACGGGTGCTCGCGAATCGGCGACCGAAGGCACGGCCGGTGACGACAACCGGTCAGACGGACGTTCGTCCGCGACTCGAGAACGGACAGCGGGTCGCCACGCTATCGCCGAAATCGACGATCCGGAGGCGAGCGAAATGATCGCGTGATACTGCCTGCGATACCTGTGTCCCGAAAACCGCTGGACGGGTCGCGGCCGCTCGGGAACCGATAGACGGCAGACGGTACGAGTCGGTCGAGGAGAACGTCGTCGGAAGGCGGTGTGTCGATCCGTCCACTGCGACAGAGCGCGTCGACCTCAGAACTGCAAGAAGAGGTCGGCGGTCTCGGCTTTCTCGGTGAGGAACCAGGTCGCACCCTCGATGCCGTCGGCCTCCGGGATCAGTTTCTCCTCGGGGACGTCGAAGACGCGGGCGGCGCGGCTGCAGCCGTAGAGGTTGACCTCGTCGGCAGCGCCGAGTTCGGCGACGATCTGGTCGAGTTCCGGCGGGAAGCCACCCGCCTCGACGCTCGCTTTCACCTCCTCGAGGGTCATCCCCCGGTCTGCGGAGGCGGGCGACAGGCGATCCTCGAGGCCGTCCTCGGAGAGCAGTCGCACCGCCCAGTTGACGAACAGGACGTTCACCTCGTCGTAGACGGCCGAGCCGAGGTAGGCGTAGGCGAGTGGCGTGATGACCTGATCGTACGCGTCGACGCGGACGATGAGCGCCATCGAACTGTCGTCGGTCGATTCCTGCTGCTGTGTGTCGTCGGTTTCGGACATGGGTCGGAGTGTGGAAGTGGGAGAGCGCTGCTAGCGTTTACTCGAGTTTCTTCACGTAGTGTTTGTAGACGCCGTCGCCTTCTTCCTGGGCCAGGAGTTCGACGCCGTCTGTGCCGTCGGCCCAGCCCTCGATGTCGCTCATGCTGCCGGAGTCGGTCGCGACGACCTCGAGGACCTCGTCTGCTGCCAGGTCGTCGATCGCCTGCTTCGTCCGGACGACCGGCATCGGACAACTTGCACCCTTTACGTCGAGCGAATCTGCGATGTCGAATTCCTTGCTCATGGTTCGTACCCGTGTTCTAAATTGGGCTAATTGCACAATACAATCGCGACGCCATAAGGGTAGCGATCTCGATCTCGAAGCGGACTTCGTGTGTCGATAGCCGAGACGAATACGATTCTGACGAGCTGTTTTGGCGGGTGTACGGCGAGTGACGGCCGTCCAGCCCACCGCGTAGTATTGCTAATAGTGGAAAATACTCGACGGTGGTAACGCGAGACAGACTCGTCCTCGATGGGCAAGTGATACTGATGGCTGTGACTGGGTGCCGACGCAACCGCAAGCCGGCTTGCGGTTGCGTCGGGACAGACTCACAGCTATCGGTACGAGTGACCGAACGGACGACGGGAGCGAGAAAACGGACCGCAGACGAGCGCGTTACTCGCCGGTTTCGAGCAACCGATCCGCCATGCGCTCGGGATCGAACTGCTCTAGGTCGTCGTACTCCTGGCCGACGCCGAGAAAGAGGATGGGTTTGCCAGTGACGTGGGCGATCGAGATCGCCGCGCCACCGTTGGAGTCGGCGTCGGCTTTCGTGAGGATCGCACCGTCGATCGCGATGGCGTCGTCGAACTCACGGGCGCGGTTGACCGCGTCCTGACCCGCCACCGCTTCGTCGACGAACAGCGTCATGTCGGGGTCGACCACGCGGCCGATCTTCTCGAGCTGGTCCATCAGCCCTTCGTTCGTGTGGAGTCGACCCGCCGTATCGCCGAGAACGACGTCGACGTCGTTGGCCTCTGCGTACTCGACGGCGTCGTAAAGCACCGCGGCGGGGTCGCCGCCCTGTTCGTGGGCGATCAGTTTCGTGTCGAGCGCCTCCGCGTGTTCGCGGATCTGTTCGTTGGCCCCCGCACGGTAGGTGTCGCCGTTTGCCATCACGGTCGAGTAGCCACGTTCCTCGAGATACTGCGACAGCTTCGCGATCGACGTCGTCTTGCCGACGCCGTTGACGCCGGTGAAGACGATTACCAGGGGTTTGTCCTCGATCGCCACGCGCTCGTCGAAGTCGAACTGGCCGACGCTGATCACGTCGAGGATGGCGTCACGAAGCGCCTCCTCGACGACGTCGCCCGTCGACGTGGTGAACTTCCGGGTCTCGCCGACCAGTTCGTCGCGGATGTTGTCGAGGATCTCCTCGGTAACGGACATCTCGACGTCACTCGAGAGCAAGGCGAGCTCGAGTTCGTGCAGCGGCCCCTCGAGGTCCTCTTCCTCGATGACGAACTTCCCGCGGACGAGCGACTTCGCCTTGCGACCGAAGCCGGTGGAGTTGTTCTCCTCGTCGTCCTCGTCGTCCTCGTCTCCGGAGTCCGCCCGCTCTGCGGCGGCGACGACCTCGCCTGCCGACGGGTCCTCGTCGGGTTCTGCCGTGGGCTCGGCGGCTTCGGTGGATTCTGCAGTGGGCTCGGCGGTGTCTACGTCGGCTTCGTCGACGTCTTCCGACTCCGCTTCGAGTTCCGCCTCCTCGAGTTCGGCCCCCGCTTCGAGTTCCTCCTCCTCCTCGAGTTCTTCGTCGTCGACGGGTTCGGCTTTCTCCTCGGCCGTCTCCTCGAGTTCTTCGTCGTCGACGGGTTCGGCTTTCTCCTCGGCCGTCTCCTCGACGTCCTTGCGGAAGCTGCCGAGTTTCTCCTTCAGACTGTCGAACATGGGGCCTTACTCGTCGGAGTCCTGCTGCCCCGGGCCCTGGCCCTGGCCCTGGCCCTGCATCTGCTGCATCTGCTGTTGCATCGCCTGCTGCTGGAGCTGCTGGGCCTGCTGTTCGAGCTGGGCGCTCTCGGCTTCGAGTTCCGAGATCTCCTCGGTCACGTCGTCGATGCGGTCGTCGAGTCGATCCTTCTTGTTCTCGAGGGCGTCGACGGCGTCGTCCTCGTCGAACTCGGCGGCGTAGTCGGCACCGAGTTCGACGATCACTTCGTCGATGTCCTCGACTTCCGCACGGAGGTACGCACCGCCGCCGAGCGGGACCTGGACGACCGAGCCGCTCTCGAGGGTCTCGATCGCCTCGATCGCCTCGTCGACCTCGCTCTGTTCCTCACGGATGGTTTCGACCGTCGTCTCGAGCTCTTCGATCTGACCCTGGATCTCCTGGAGTTGCTGGGAGAGCGCCTGGAGTTCTTGCTGGCTGCTCATCGCGCTTCGACCTCCGAGAGGTCGATCTGCGTCCGTTTGAGTCCGTGACGACTGCCCAGCTGGGAGAGGACGTGCTCGCGGGCGACGTCTTCGTTTTCGGCCTCGAGCGTCGTCTCGAACTCCGCGTAGCCGTCGCGATTCTTGAACCGACCGGTGACGGTGTACTGATTCATGTCTACCCATCCGTCGGGCAATCGGAAGAATGTTCCCTTCCCGTTCGATGGCGTCCCGGAAACTCGAGTGGCGCGTCGGCCGGCTACTACTCGAGGTAGCCCAGCGCGTCCTCGATACGGCCGAGTTCCGGACCCGTCGTGTCCTCGCCGACGACGTATCCCGCGTCGTTCGCGACCAGCCCCGACCCGACGAGCGGCGCACCGTAGTTGACCGTGCCGACGTCGGCTCGCACGTCGAGGACCTCCTCGAGGAAGTCCAGTTCCTCGTCGGTCGCCTTCGGGTGACAGAGCACGCCCGAGTTCGTGGCGACCGCCGCGGTCCCGACGGTGCGGACGCCCGCGAGGTCGCCCCGTTCGACGGGAACCTCGAGCGCCTCTTTGACCGCCTGGATCGCCTCCCGCGGGAGGTCGGGGTGGGCGTACGCCCCGTAGTCGTTCGCGAGGACGACGTTTCCGGCGGCGTTGATACTCCCCGGCAGTTCGACGATCGGGAGGTCCACCGCCTCTTCGAGGCGCTCGCGTTCGTACTCGAGGATGCGGCTGCTGACGAGCAGCCCGTTCTCGTTGCCGGTCGCGAGCGCGCCGACCGTCGAGGAGCCGCCGATCGTCGTCGGGACGGTGGGGACCGCGAGTTCGTCCTCGAGGTCGGCGACGATATCGTCGTCGACGTCGTGGCGAACCAGCACGCAGTCGTCGGTAGCGCGCGCGAAGACGCCGACGTACGCCGAGCCGGCGAAGGAGACGCGTAGCAAGTTATTCGGCGAACTCGGCTTCGACGACCGGTTCGCCCTCCTCGTCGAAGCGGGCCGCACGGACGCGGAGCTTCCGTGGCGGGTTGGACCGACCGTTCGACCAGACGGCCTCGTTGATCGAGGGGTCGAGTCTGATCGCGTCTTCGTCGACCGCGAAGTGCTTTGCGAGGTGTTCGCGGACGATCGTCATCGCGCGGTTGGCGGCCTCGTGGTTCGCCCCCGCCTTGACGTCGCGAAGCGGTACCGTTACGACCCGTTCTTCGAAGTCACTTGCGCTCATTATTCGTCAGTGTCGCTGCGCCGCCAGTTGCGTCGCTTGGGGTTTCGCTGCGTGTCCATGTCGGTCTTGAGCATGACCCAGGCCGGAACGCGGCTGTTCTGGTTCTCGAGTTTGGCCAGGCGCTTTTTCTTGGCCTTCGACTTCTTGCCCATAGTGGGCGGACGTAACCCACGCTGGCTTAAAATCTTGTCCATCCAGTCGAGCGACAGTCGTCGTCGCCGTCGACAACAGCGCGGCCGTGAACGGGCGGCTCCGGGGCTCACTCGAGTGGGAACGACTCGACGGTCGAGTAGACGGGCCCCTCGTCGGTGAGCGTACTCTCGGTCAGGCGGACCTCCTCGACGGCCGTCTCGCCGACCGTCGGCGATCGCTCGGTCACGAGTTCCTGAACGAGTTCTTTCCCGCCGGCGTGTTGCATCCGCGCGAGGGTGGCGTGGGGCGTGAAATCGTGGCTCTCGGGGTCGAACCCCATCGCCGTCGTCCGGTCCTCGATCGCCTCGTGGAGGCGCGTCAACTCCTCACCGCCCTCCTCGACCCCGAGCCAGAGGACGCGGATGTACTCGAGATCGGGGAAGACGCCCAGTCCGCCGAACCTGGCGGTGAAGGGGTCGACGCCCGAATCCGCGACGGCGGCCTCGAGTTCGCGCGTCAGCTCCGGCAACTGCGAGTCCTCGACGTCGCCGAGGAACTTCAGGGTGACGTGGACCTGCTCGGGGTCGGTGAAGTTCAGCCCGCTGGCGTCGGCGAACTCCTCCTGGAGCCGTGCGACCGGCTCCGTCAGCTCCGGCGGCAGGTCGACGCTGACGAACAGACGCATGGCGGACGTTCGCCGTCGGGTTCCTTGAAGCTATCCTGTACGGACCACGAGACGGGTCGCGAGCGCAGACCTTAACCGGGACGCGGCCCAATTTCGCGTCGATGACCGAACGAGAGGGCGATCGCGACCGCGAGCACCAGTTCTCCGAAGGTGCCGGCTTCGACGATCCCTACGACGAGTTCGACCTCGACCCGCCGGAGCTGGGCGTCGACCCTGCGAAGGTCGATCCCGTCGACTCCCGCGTCGTGACCGACTTGCTCGACGAGCGTAACGTCGCACGCGACGACGTCGACGCCGGAGAGCTGCTCGAGGTCGGCCTCAACTACATGCAGATCAACCGCTTCGAGCAGGCGACCGAGGCGTTCGAGCGGACCGCCCGATTCGCCGACGACGACTCCCTCGAGCAGGAGGCGTGGGTGAACAAGGGCGTCGCCCACGCCGAACTCGAGGAGTGGGACGAGGCGATCGGCGCACACCGCGAGGCGCTGCAGATCGACGACTCGAGCGAACACGCCGCGACGGCGGAGACGAACCTCGCCTACGCGCTCTGGGAGTTCGGCGAGACCGCACAGGCGCTCGAACACGCCGAACGGGCCGTCGAGATCGACGAGCGGTTCGCCGAGGGCTGGTTCAACCGCGCGTTCTTCCTCTCCGAGCGCGGGCTGGCCGAGGACGCCCTCCACTGTATCGACAACGCGATCCGGCTCGGTATGCGCAACGCGAAGGTACTCGAGGAGAAAGCCGAGATCTTAGAGGAACTCGGCGAGTACGACGAGGCCGAGGAGCTCGCCGAGGAGGCAAACGAGATGCGAGAACGTGCCGAGGAAGAACTCGTCGAGCAGCGAGAGCAACTCCAGAGGTGAGCCGAATGCTCGTCAAGGAGCGCGAGACCGAAGAAGGGCTGTTGGTCGCCGTCTGTGACAGCGAGATTTTGGGCGAGACCTTCGAGGAGGGCGAGGTCTCGCTGACCGTCACCGAGGAGTTCTACGGCGGCGAGGAGGTCGACGACGGGGTCGTCGTCGACAGCCTCTCGCGGGCGACGATCGCCAACATCGTCGGCACCGACGCCGTCGAACTGGCCGTCCGGGAGGGGTTCATCGACGAGGCGAACGTCCTCGAGGTGGGGTCGACACGTCACGCGCAGTTGTTGCGGATGTACTAGAATCCGGGAGACGGCGGCGACGACGCCGAACCGTTTCGCCGGTCCGCCAGTTCCGACCGCAGACATCAGCAGGGGATTCGAGTGCCGCGAGAAGACGAGAATGGCCCGAAGCCACGGTTTCACCGGGAGAAACTGTGGGTGCTTTTATATTATCTGTCCATACTAACGAGAAGATGACAGACGATGAGGAAGACGAGATACTCGCGTTACTCGAAGACGAGTACGCCAGGTCGATCCTCATCGAAGCGAGCGACGAACCGATGTCCGTCGAGCGACTCACCGAGCGCTGTGATGCGTCGCCGCCGACGATCTATCGACGCATCGACCGCCTCGAGGAGCGAGACTTCGTCGAGTCCTACCAGGAACTCGACCCGGACGGGCACCACTACAAGGTGTACAGTACGCGACTCGAGCGCGTGGCGATCGAAGTGGCCGACGGCGAGATGGACCTCCAGGTTCGACGTCGCGAAGAAGACCCCGCGGATCGGTTCACCCGACTGTTCGAGGATCTGTGATCGCCATGGACTGGACACCACTGCAGACGGGAGCAAGCGCGGAAACCGCCGCCGTGCTCGTGCTTCTCGGCCGGGCGGTCGCGTTCGTCCTCGCGCTGTGGATCGCGAACAGGGCCTACCGCGGGTACCGACGAGCGAGCGATCCGGCGTTGCTCTGGCTCGCACTCGGCATCACGCTACTCGCCGCCGTTCCGACCGTCGTCCGTTTCCTGGTACCGACGTTGATCGACACGTCCCTGTTGCTGACGACGGTCGCCGCGACCGGCAGCGAGATCGTCGGCCTCGCGGCGATTCTCTATGCGGTGTACGGACGACCGTGATCACGACTATACCGATGACCCCAACTGCGATGACGACCACGACGGCAGACGGCGACGGGAGTTCGATCCCCCTCGTTCGCACCGTCGTCGCGGGCCGTCACGGGCGCTGTGGACGTCCGACGGCCTCGAGACCAGAAGTAGAGGTGAACGTGAGGTTAGGGAAGTGGGGGTGGGAGTCGTGAACGTCGACGCGAGGACTACCGCCGGATCCGTGGCAGCCACGACCGCGTTCGACGAGTGGACGACGATCTTCCTCGTGGGAGCAGCCAGCGCGATCCTCGGCGCGATCGTCGCGTGGACGGCCTACCGCGGCTACGTCCGCAACGACAGCCAGCCGATGCTATTTCTCGCCATCGGCGTCGTCTTCCTCACGACCGTTCCGTTCGTCCTCTCGTATACGATCGACTTGCTGCTGTCGGCGACCGACGCGCAGGTGCTGCTCTCGATCACCGCCTGTCACCTGCTCGGACTTCTCGCCATCGTCCGCTCGTTCAAGCGACCGAACCGATCGCAACCTCGAGATCGACCATGACCGCAGCCTGTCACCCCCGAACCGGCCCCGGCCCGTTCCAGGCGAAACGAGGGGCGATCCTCGCTGCGTTCACAGACGGCCGCGAGACGGACGCGTGCCGACACCTCGAGCGACGAACAGCCGGCAGATTGCGAGGTGAGGTCGAATGAGCGCAAGCGAACTCGCAGGCGACTTCCGCCGGGCCTGTCGCTGGTTCGTCGGAGTCGTCGTCCGCCGGCAGACGTACTACAGCCTGCTGTATCTCTCGCTCGCGTTCCCGCTCGGCCTCGCGTACTTCGTGTTCCTGGTCGCAGGGGGGATCACGTCGGCCGTCCTCGTCGTCCTCCTCGTCGGGATTCCGATGCTGCTGACCATGCAGTTCGTCGTGATCGAGTTGACCGCCCTCGAGCGGTGGCTCGCCTCGAGCCTGCTCGACGCGGAGATACCGACGTCGTCACCGCCCGAGGACCTTCGCGAACGTGCGTGGCGACTGGTCTTCGACCTCGGGCCGTGGAGAGGGCTCGTCTTCCTCTTTTCCAGGTTCGTCATCGGCATCGGAACGTTCGTCGTCGTCGTCACCGGCCTCTCGGTCACGTTCACGCTCGTGACCGCACCGCTTCACTACCAGAACGAGCAGATCGGCATCCACGTCCTCAATCCGATCGAGGTCGTCCCGGAGATCACCTACCAGCACGACGAGTGGGCCGTCGACGTCTCCTCGACGATCACGGTCGCCGGGGGCGAGGTCATCTCGAACTACGCCGATTCGCTCGGGGACGCGCTGGTCGTCTCGCTCGTCGGCGTCGTCGTGGGAATCGTCGTCTTGCACCTGTTCAACGGGCTGGCGTGGCTCCAGGCGCGGTACGCCGAGTTGCTACTCCGACGGACACAGCCGTCGGTGATCTCCGAACTCCGTTCGGAGTGAGCACGCCGACGCGATCGACTGGACGAAACCCGGACGAGCCACCCGCACGAGCCGTCACGAATGCAAGGTCACGCGCGACCGCGAACGACCACGGGAACTTTGTCGACTCGCGTCCTCGCAAGTACTATGCAATCGAGACTGTCACGCACGATCGATCGATTTCGACGGCCGGAGTACACGGGTGAAAACAGGTGCCCGCCGTGTACGGTGGTCAACGTCGCGATCGCCGTCGGCCTCGCGATCGTCATCGCGGTCGTGTCGCCGCCGGTAGGGATCGTCGTCGGCCTCGTCTCCCTGCTCGCGATCTACCTGCGAGGGTACCTCGTCCCCGGCACGCCCACGCTGACCAAACGCTACTTCCCGGAGTGGCTGCTGGTGAAGTTCGAGAAGGCACCCGCCTCACCCGCCGTCGACCAGCGGGCGAGCCAAGAGCGTCAGCGAGACGCCACCGACGCCGTCGAAGAGGAGGACGTCGACCCCGAGCGAGTGCTCCTCGAGGCCGGCGTCGTCGCCGACTGCGTCGACGGGACCGACCTCTGTCTCGCCGACGACGTCGACGAGCAGTTCCGGTCGCGGATCGACGACTTGCGCGAGGGCGACCGACGGGAACAGCTCGCCACCCGCTTCGACGTCGACCCCGAACGGATCCGACACCGAGAGCTGGAGAGTCACGTCTTCGTGACGGTCGACGGTCGCCGCGCCGGCCGCTGGGAGTCCGACGCCGCGTTGCTGGCCGACCTCGCCGGGTTCGACGTCCTCGAGACGCGGCTGGCCGACTGGGAGACGTTCCCACTCGAGACCCAGAGCCAGCTCGTCGCCAGTCTCCGGGTGTTCGTCGAGCAGTGTCCGAGTTGCGAGGGGGAGATTTCGATCGGCGAGGAAACCGTCGAATCGTGCTGTCGGGCACACGAAATCTACGCGATCACCTGCGACGACTGCGGGGCGCGAGTCATCGAAGTCACGCAGTGAGGGCAGCGCGAACGGCGAGCGATCGGTCCGTCGACCGGTCTTTCCCATCCAAACGGCCGCGACCGAAGGAGTGTTTTGTCTGCAGTTCTTCCTAGTCGGTAATGAGTCAACAGGACGTCGAGGGTCTCGACGTGGAGCGGATCCGGGCGGACTTCCCGATCCTCGAGCGGGAGGTAGACGGCAAGCAGGTGGTCTACCTCGACAACGCGGCGACGACCCACACGCCAGAGCCGGTCGTCGAGGCGATGAGCGACTACTACCGGCGGTACAACGCGAACGTCCACCGTGGCATCCACCACCTGAGCCAGGAAGCGTCGGTCGCATACGAGGACGCCCACGATCGGGTCGCCGAGTTCGTCGGGGCGAGCGGTGGCCGCGAGGAACTGGTGTTCACCAAGAACACCACCGAATCGGAGAACCTGATCGCGTACTCGTGGGGGCTGTCCGAGCTCGGCCCCGGCGACGAGGTCGTGCTGACGGAGATGGAACACCACGCCTCGCTGGTCACCTGGCAGCAGATCGCGAAGCGAGCGGGTGCCGACGTCAAGTACGTTCGGGTCGACGACACTGGACGGCTCGACATGGACCACGCCCGCGAGTGTATCACCGACGACACCGCCATGGTGAGCGTCGTCCACGTCTCGAACACCCTCGGTACGGTGAACCCCGTCTCTGAACTCGCCGACATCGCCCACGACCACGACGCGTACATCTTCGTCGACGGCGCACAGGCCGTCCCCACCCGACCGGTCGACGTCGAGGCAATCGACGCCGACTTCTACGCTTTCTCCGGCCACAAGATGGTCGGGCCGACCGGCATCGGCTGTCTGTACGGGAAAGCCGACATCCTCGAGGACCTCGAGCCCTACCACTACGGCGGCGGCATGATCCGGAAGGTCACCTTCGAGGACTCCACGTGGGGCGACGTCCCCTGGAAGTTCGAACCCGGCACGCCCCCGATCGCCGAGGCGGTCGGCCTCCACGCCGCCGTCGACTACCTCGAAGATATCGGCATGGAACGGGTTCGCGCCCGGGAGGAGGCGCTGACCGAGTACGCCTACGACCGACTCGCCGCCGAGGACGACGTCGAAATCTACGGCCCCGAACCGGGACCAGAGCGGGGTGGGCTGGTCAGTTTCAACCTCGAGGGCGTCCACGCCCACGACCTCACCTCGATCCTGAACGACCACGCCGTCGCGATCCGCGCCGGCGACCACTGCACCCAGCCGCTGCACGACAAACTCGGCGTCGCCGCGTCGGCTCGCGCGTCCTTCTACGTCTACAACACCCGTGCGGAGATCGACGCACTCGTCGAGGCGCTCGAGGACGCCCGGACGCTGTTCGCCTGAGCGTCCCCGCGAGCGAAGCGAGCGGTTTTTTCGTCCAGGTTTTTGCGAGTGGTTCGACCGAGCGGAGCGAGGGAGGACCCGACGCAAAAACGTGGTCTCGCGACACCCGTGCGGAGATCGACGCACTCGTCGAGGCGCTCGAGGACGCCCGGACGCTGTTCGCCTGACTTCCGTCGAGACGGCCGGTTGCGACTGCAGAGAGAGTATTAGCCCCTCTCGAGGGATCTACCACGTCGTTTTTCAGCGTGGAGGGCGTACGTGCCCTCGCCGAGGTGAGAACGATGCACGAGAGAACCATCGGTCGTCCCGGCACGGACTGGGACCCGTTCGAGACCCTGGTCGACGTTCTCACCGCGGCGACCCGATACGATCTCGTTCTCGGGATCGTACCGCTTGCGTTCACGGTTGCGCTGGTCGTCGCGCACGTGGCGGGTGTTCCGCTGGCCTGGGCGCTCGCCCTGGCCGCCGTCGTCGGCCTCACTGCGATCGCCGACGCGGTGTTCCTGCACCCGCCCGTCGACCAGGAGGTGACGGATCGTTCGCCGACTACCCAGCGACCACGCGAGCGAGATCGACCGACGTAACTGGTCGCCGTTTCGGAGACCGGACCGTTGGTCATTTTTGTCGACCGTCGTCGCGAAGCACGACCGTCCGTAGGTACGCGTGTCGCTACTTGCCCCGGAATCCTTTTACAGCACACCTCCTTACGTGTGTTCAACGATGGGACTGGGCTCGGACATGTACCGACAGCAGATCCTCGACCACTACAAGAACCCCCGCAACTACGGGGAACTCGAGGATCCGACGTTCAGCCACGTCGGCGAGAACCCGATGTGTGGCGACGAGATTCGCATGGACATCCGTCTGGCCGACGACGGAGAGACGATCGAGAACGTCGCCTTCTCCGGGGACGGCTGTGCGATCAGCCAGGCCTCGGCGAGCATGCTCTCGACGAAACTCGCGGGCAAGACCGTCGACGAACTGCTCGAGATGGATCGCGACGACGTCATCGACATGCTCGGCGTCGACATCTCGCCGATGCGGGTCAAGTGCGCCGTGCTGGCCGAGAAGGTCGCACAGGACGGCGCGGAGATCTATCGCGGCGAACTCGACAAGGAGAAGACGACGACGACCGAAGACTAGTTTTCCGCTGAAGTCGCTCGCGTGTTCGTCGCCGGCCACACGCTTACCCGTCGGTCTCGCGTGACGTCCGTATGGTCGAGACCGCCGTCGGCTTCGTGCTCGGCGCGATCGTCGGTGCGATCGCCACGGCAGCCGGCTCGTACCTCCTCTACTGGAAGCGCGAGCGCGACGCCACCCGCCGACTCCGGCGGGCGTTCCTCGAGGAACTGCAGGCCTACGAGTACGTAGACGGGTTCGTCGCCGACGGCAGCTACGAGCGGATCACCGAACGCGTCGAAGAGCCCGTGATCTACGAGTCCGCAGCGGCCGACCTCGGGCTACTCACGGAAGCAGAGATCGGCCGCCTGGTGGCGTTCTACAGTGCGATCTACTGGCTGCAGGGACTCGAGGATCCGGAGGACAAGAAAGACCGAATCGAGGACGTCGTCGAGAAACGGCGGGCGGCACTCGAGTCACTCGAGCGCTGACCCGGAGACGGAACGGAGTGCTCGAGTCGCGTGGCTTCGGTGGCGGGGTCCGTTCACGTCGGTTCCCGCCGTTTCCAGTCGGTTCGCTTCCAATTTCGTCGGATCGCGCTTTGCCGCGACGAGGACGGCGTAGCTCGGGTTACTCCGGCTTCAGCCCCTCGTCCTGGACGCGCATGACCGCCTCGCCGTCGGCGAGGTTCGGCGCGTCGACGAGGCGGACGATCCGCTTGTCGCCTTTGGACTTGCGGAGGTAGATCC
Organism: Natribaculum breve; assembly: GCF_023008585.1. Taxonomy (GTDB): domain Archaea; phylum Halobacteriota; class Halobacteria; order Halobacteriales; family Natrialbaceae; genus Natribaculum; species Natribaculum breve. The sequence goes on from NZ_CP095390.1 coordinate 2,171,313, forward strand.
GGAACGTCGACTTGTGACCCAGGATGTTCCCGCCGATGGGCTGGGTCGGGTCGCCGAAGAAGGAGTCGGGGTTCGACGCGACCTGGTTCGTGACGATGACGGCGGCGTTGTAGAGGTTGCCGACCTTGTCGATGTCGTGGAGGTGCTTGTTGAGCTTCTGCTGGCGGTCGGCGAGTTCGCCACGGCCGACGTACTCCGCACGGAAGTGGGCGGTCAGCGAGTCGACACAGAGCAGGCGGACGGGATACTCGCCGTCCTCGTGTTCGCTCGCGAGTTCTTTCGCCTTCTCCGCGAGCAGCATCTGGTGGTTGGAGTTGAACGCCTTCGCGACGTGGATCTTCTCGAGGAAGGCGTCGACGAGTTCGTCCATCGCCTCCTCGTCGTCCGGCGAGCCTTCGATCTCGCGGTCTTCGAGGGCGGCCTCGATCGCCTCCTCGGGGAGCCCGCGGACCATGTCGTCGATGCGCTCGGGGCGGAACGTGTCCTCGGAGTCGACGAAGATGACGCTGCCGTGGAGCCCGCCGACCTCCTTGGGGAGCTGGACGTTGACGGCCATCTGGTGGGTGACCTGCGACTTGCCCGCGCCGAACTCGCCGTACACCTCGGTGATCGACTGGGTCTCGATCCCGCCGCCGAGCAGGTCGTCGACCTCGTCGATGTGCCAGGAGAGTTTGCCGATCTTGTTCCGTCGCTCGAGGACCGTCGAGCCGGTCTCGAAGCCGCCGACGTCGGCGGCGTCGCGAGCGGCCTTGACGATGTCCGCTGCCGTGGACTCGCCGACGTCGGCGGTGTTCGACAGTTCGGAGGGAGACGCGACGGCCAGACTCTGGAAGGAGTCAAAGCCCGCGTCGAGGAGCTTGTCTGCGGTCGCCGGTCCAACGCCGGGGAGGGTCTCGAGGTCTACGTCTGCCATGGTCGGTCGTTACGCCGGACACCATATAAAGCCTCGTTAACAGGAGAGTGAAAGTGAAAGTGCAGGGCAGCGAAGGGGTCGTCTCGAGTCGAACGGGCACCTTTAGATAGGAAGACGGACGGCGCGAGTCGATCTGTCGCCGCTCGAGTGGGACGGTTCGGTCGTCGAATCACACTGGGTGACTATCCTCGACTGCGATAGCTTAACTATCAGCAATCCAGAAATAGAGCCGATGAACGGCACCCGCAGACGAGCCCTCCAGACCATCGTCGTCGCGACCGGCAGCGTCGTCGGTCTCGCCGGCTGCCTCGAGAATCCGCTGGCCGCCAGCGACGTCGTCGACGAGACGCACTCGGTGACCGGCGGCGAACTGCGCTCGCCGGAGCAGACGACGACGCGAATCGGCGAGTCGATCGACGACTACGGCGAGCACGGCGTCTGGGGGACGGCGATGGCGGAACCGGACCACAGACTCGAGTTGGTCGGTGGAGGGTACGCGGAGACGGTCGACGAGGGGTCGCTCGAGACGGACCACCTGCTCGCAGTCTACGAGAACCCGGCCCGGGCGGGCGACGGGACGCGGACGTACAATCTGTGGTTCTGGAGCGGTGTCCGGCCGACCGACGACGGGCCGACGATCGAGCGACTCGAGACCGGCGTGGCCCTTTCGACCGACCGATTCTCGATGGGACAGTACGCGCCGGCGGGTGACGCCGGACGCGACGGCTCGGCGGCGATCGGGATCGCGGCGTTCGACGTGGCGACGCCACGAGTCGAGTTCCCCACGGCGGGAGGGACGGTCGCGCCGCGGGCCGAAGGGACGGGAGTCGGCGACGGCGGCGGCTTTCACGCCACGTGGACCGGCGAGACGACGAGCACCCAGTCGCTGCTCGCGACCTGCGAGATCGAGGGGCCGGGCCTCGAGGCGCTCGAGTTCGACTGGACGACCGTCGTCGCGGTCGACGGCTGATCACTCCCAGGGGTGACGGCCGCTCGCGCTTGGCCACAGCGGGTACCAGTACTCCTTCTCGGATTCGACCTCGAGTTCGCCGTCGAGGACGGACTCGAGTTTGAACTCGGCGCTCGAGTCGCGGTCCCGGCCGGAACGGGGCGCGAAGGGGTAGAACGCGCCGCGACGGAACGAGTAGATCCAGTAGGCGCGCCCGTCGGGGTCGTCCGGCTGCTCGAAGCCGAAGACGGCGGCGAGCAGGCGCGAGCCGTAGCCGCGCTCGATGAACGTGTCGGCGGCGAAGTGCAGACTCGTGATCAGATCCTCGGGGTCGTCGTCCTCGATGACGACCCAGTGGTAGCCGTGGTCGTCCTCGGTCAGCGAGAACGTGCTGCCGGTTTCCTCGCTGCCGGCCTCGAGGATGGCCTCGACGTCGTCGACGGTTTCGGCGAAGTCGCTCGAGTCGACGCCGGCGAAACACAGCGCCCCGGCCCCGGCGAAGTCGTAGCCGAGGTCGGCCCCCATCGTGAGGTAGGCGGTGCTCATCCCGAAGAGGTCCTCGGGGTCGGCGTCGCGGCTGGCGTCCGTCTCGGCGCGAATGCCGAGGACGGCACGGAGTCCGTCGAGCAGTCCCATAGGTCCACTGACGGGTGCAGTTCCTTAATACGATCCGTATCAGGCGGCTTCCATCTCGCGCTCGAGCTGGCGGAGCTGGTCGACCCGGCGTTCGGTCGAGGGGTGAGTCGAGAAGAGCCGACCGACGACGCCGGACTTGATCGGGATGATGAAGAAGGCGTTCATCTCGGCTTCCTCGCGCAAGTCGTCTTTCGGGACCTTGTCCATCTCCCCGGAGATCTTCAGCAGGGCGGAGGCGAGCGCCGATGGTCGACCCGTGATTGCGGCGGCCCCGCGGTCGGCGGCGAACTCGCGGTATCGCGAGAGCGCCCGGATCAGCAGGTAGCTGACGATCCAGACGATCAGCGAGACGAGGATCGCGACGACGATCCCGCCACCGCCGCCGTTGCGGCCGCCGCGACCGTGGCCGCCGCCGAAGAACGCGCCCCAGCGGACGATCATGAACGCGATCGTCGAGAGGAACGAGGCGATCGTCATCACCATCATGTCGCGATTTTTCACGTGCGAGAGTTCGTGCGCGAGGACGCCGTCGAGTTCCTCGCGGTCGAGCGTCTGCATCAACCCCGTCGTCACCGCGACGGCGGCGTTGCGCTGGTTGCGACCGGTCGCGAACGCGTTGGGCACCCGGCTGTCGACGACGGCGACTTTCGGCTTCGGCAGGTCGGCCTGCTGGGAGAGCCGTTCGATCGACGCGTGCAGCTGGGGGTACTCGTCGGCCGAGACCGTCTTCGCGCCCATGCTCCGGAGGGTGAGCGTATCGCTGAAGTAGTACTGGACGAACGAGAAGCTCGCGAACAGTAGCGCGAAGACGAACAACCCGCCGTCGACGTAGGCGGTGATCACTCCGGCGAAGACGATGAACAGGGCGAACAGCAGGAACATCGTCAGGAACATCCGAAACCGCAATCCCCAATCCGTCTGCCACTCCATAGGCGACGATACGTGCCGAGGCGGGATAAGTGTCGCCGAAACGGCCGCCCCCGTGGTGACGATCAGAACCCCATCGTTTCGCGTGGAGACCACCCCACGTGGCTCCGTCTGACGAGGTCGAACCCGCGAGACGTCCGACAGCCGTCAGACTCGTCTCGCGACCGATCGGTTCCGGGCCCGACGGCGACGGCGACGGTCCGTTCCACGATCGGTTCGGCCGAGCGAAAACCGCGATACGTGGCCGACTCGAGCGACCGCAACCTCGAGTAGGCGACGCGCACGGCCGACGGGACGACCTGCCGTGTATCGCGGCCACGACCCCCTCGTTTCGGGTGGAGTTTTCAGCGAGTGAGAATCTGAAGACGGTCGAACCCCTGCGTTTCGTGTGGAGATCTCGCACGAAACCGTGACACTGCGTGGCGCTCGAGCGAACGGGTCGCTTAACTCGATCGGTCACGTACCGTGGGTAATGATTGAGTCGCGTGCGTTCTGCCCTCGCTGTGGTGATCCGGTGCCCGACCGCACCGAGAGCGGCGCGTCGGACCCGCTGCGACCGGGTGCGGAGGTCGACCTCTGTGACGCCTGTTACTTCGAGGACTTCGAGTTCGTCGACGCACCCGAGCGCATCGACGTCCGCGTCTGTTCGCAGTGTGGCGCGGTCTACCGCGGCAACCGCTGGGTCGACGTCGGCGCGAAAGACTACACCGACGTCGCGATCGAGGAGGTGAGCCAGGCTCTCGGCGTGCACGTCGACGTCGACGACGTCGCCTGGCAGGTCGAACCCGAGGAGGTCGACGAGAACACGATCCGGATGCACTGTTATTTCACCGGCGTGGTCCGCGGGACGCCCGTCGACGAGCAGGTGACGGTGCCCGTGAAGATCTCCCGGCAGACCTGCACCCGGTGTGGTCGGATCGCGGGCGACTACTACGCCAGCATCGTCCAGATCCGCGCCGAAGACCGCACCCCGACGACCGAGGAGACCGACCGGGCACGAGAGATCGCGAACCGCGTCGTCGCCGACATGGAGGCGACGGGCGATCGCAACGCCTTCGTCACCGAGGTCGGCGAGGTCGACGAGGGCCTGAACATCAAGGTCTCGACCAACAAGATCGGCAAGAAGATCGCGAACAAGATGGTCGAGGAGTTCGGCGGCACCGTCACCGACGCCGAAACCCTCGTCACGGAGGACGAAGACGGCAACGAGGTCTACCGCGTGACGTTCGCCGTCCGCCTGCCGCCGTACACGCCGGGCGACGTGATCGACCTGCGAGACGACGGGGACGGCCCCGTGCTCGTCCGCAGCGCCCACGGCAACCTGAAGGGAACCCGGGTGACGACCGGCGAACGGTACGAGGCAGGCTACGAGGAGGGCAACTCTCCGGACGCGAGACGACTCGGGACGCTCGAGGACGCCGTCGAGACGTCCGTCGTCACCGTCGAAGACGAGAACGCCGTGCAGGTGCTCGACCCCGAGACCTACCAGGCCAAGACCGTCGCACGGCCGGACTACTTCGATCCGGACGCCGAGACCGTCCCCGTGCTGAAGAGTCGCGCCGGACTCCACGTGTTGCCCGACGAGACCGAGACCGATGCGTGAGCGCGAGGACGACGCACCCGCGCCGTCGCTGGCGCGTGACGCCGACGCGCCGCTGGCCGCCGTCGTCGAGAAACGACGCTCCGAGGCCGCCATCGAGTCTCTGCGGACCGAGGGCGTCTACGACGACTCGAGGCGCGTCCGCGAGTACGATTCCGAGACCGTCGCCCTGCCGGTGAGCGAACCGCCGAGTGAGACCCGCGTTCGCGAGTTGATCAGGCAGATCGACCCCGACTTCCGAACCAGAGACCTCGAGGACGTCCTCAGAGAGAGCGACTGGAGCGACGACGACCTCGAGGCGGTCCCCGGCTCGTGGGCCGTGATCGGCTCGGTCGTCCTCGTGCGGATCCCCGACGACTGTCCCGACGAGACGGCACTGGGCGAGGCGCTGCTCGAGCTCCACGGGGAGGCCGACGCCGTACTCGCGGACGAGGGGATCGAAAACGACGGCGAGTCTGGGACGTATCGGGAACCGAAGCGCCGACACGTCGCGGGGGCGCGAGACACCGAGACGATCCACGCGGAACACGGGACGCGCTACGCCCTCGATCCCGCGAACGTCATGTTCTCGCCGGGCAACCAGGCCGAACGCGTCCGGATGGGCGACGCGACGGCCGAAGACGAACACGTCTTCGATATGTTCGCCGGCATCGGCTACTTCACACTGCCGATGGCCCGCGCCGGCGCGCGGGTGACGGCGACCGAGATCAACCCGACCGCGTTCCGATATCTCCTCGAGAACGCGATGCTCAACGACGTCGGCGAGCGAGTGGACGCCTACCGGGCCGACTGTCGCGACCTCGCGGACGACCTCGAGGCCGACCGCGTCGTCATGGGCTACTACGGCAGCGCCGACGGCACCGACGAGACGGGCCACGGCACGCGCACGGACGAAGCACACGAGTTTCTCGACCACGCGCTCGAGGCACTCACGTCCGGCGGCGTCCTCCACTACCACGAGGCGACGCCGGAGTCGCGGCTGTGGGACCGACCGCTCGCCAGACTCGCGTCCGCCGCCGACGCGGCGGGACGCCCGCTCGAGGTGCTCGAGAAGCGACGGGTCAAGAGCCACAGCGCGGGCGTGGCACACGTCGTCGTCGACGCTCGCGTCGACTGACCGGACCCGTTCGGCGAGGGATCGAGCGTGGCACGAACGTGTTCGAGTTACGACGAGAGGGAAGTGTAACACGTAGTGAAAAAGTCGGCAATGTGATCACGAATAAACGTTGTCACGATTGTAGAAACGACAATTGAACCAGTATCGAAGTCGAAACGTAGAAGATTTCCAATAGAATCATCTATATTTAACCCCAATTTGTTTGTATTTCCTTTAGAATTCGTTACTATATATAGATAAATCTGAAAACAAATTTCGAGAGGGATAGATATTGCCTGTGGCCATAGCAGATAGCTCCTCGGCATCGGTAGGAAGCGATCGGTTCGGATAGAGAGATAGTACAACTAGTTATAAATTCTACATATATTAAGTAACCGAATGTGGACAGTGGGTTTGCGTGACACGTATTCGAGCAAACACGTGTCGACGCAATCGAGACATGAGCAACGAACGACGAGACGAGGCAATTCGAGTCTTGGCGCTGGTGATCGCCGCCCTGATGATCACCTCCGTGATGGCCCCCATCGCGGTGGCGACCGGATCGTCGGGCGGAGAGACGACACCGGACCTGCTATCGAATGTACCCTCCACGAATGACGAACAGCTAACCGAGCAACCGAATACGAGCACCGACCGGTCGAGCGGGTCGGATCGGGCGACCGTCGACGACGCGGTGGTCGACGCAAACGGCACCGTCGACGTCGTCGTTCGCGTCGAAGAACTCGAGTTACCGCTCGCCACGACCGCGTCCACGGAGACGGTCGTCGACGAACTGCAAACGCACGCCGAACGGTCCCAACAGCCGGTCGTCGACTACGCCCGGTCGACCGACGGCGTCGAGCTAAAACAGCAGTTCTGGCTCACGAACGCCGTTCTCCTCGAACTCGACACCGAGGAGGTCGACGTTCGAGAGCTCGTCGCCCAGAAGGGCGTCACGAACGTACACGCGAACTTCGAGGTCGAAGTTCCCGAACCCGTGGCCGACGTCTCGAGTGCCGACTACGACACGACCTACGGCCTCGAGCAGATCAACGCCACCGCGGTCTGGGACGAGTACGACACGATGGGCGCTGGCGCGAAAGTCGCCGTCCTCGACACGGGCGTCGACGCGTCTCATCAGGACATCGACCTCTACACCGAGGACCCGGACGACCCTACCTACCCGGGTGGCTGGGCAGAGTTCGACGGTGACGGGAACCAGGTCGACAGCGAGCCGTACGACTCCGCCGAACACGGCACCCACACCTCGGGGACGGTCGCGGGCGGAAACGCCAGCGGCGAGTACGTCGGCGTCGCGCCCGAGGCCGACCTGATGCACGGGAAGGTACTCGACGGCGGCTCCGGTTCGTTCGCCCAGATCATCGCCGGCATGGAGTGGGCCGTCGACGAGAACGCCGACGTCATGTCGATGAGTCTCGGCGCGGAGGGCTACTACGCGGAGATGATCGAACCCGTCCGGAACGCCGAGAAAGCCGGAACGATCGTCGTCTCCTCGTCCGGCAACTCCGGCGAGGGAACGAGTGGCTCCCCGGCGAACGTCTACGAGGCGTTCGCCATCGGCGCGTCGAACGAAGACGCCGACATCGCCGACTTCTCGAGCGGCGAACGTATCGAGACCGAATCCGACTGGGGGTCGGACGCACCCGACGAGTGGCCAGACGAGTACGTCGTGCCGAACGTCGCCGCCCCCGGCGTCAACGTCAAGAGCACGGTTCCCGGAGGCGGTTACGACGACACCTTCTCTGGGACGTCGATGGCGGCCCCGCACGCCTCGGGAGCCATCGCGTTGATGCTCTCGGCGTCGGCCGACGAGCCGGACACCGAACTGATCAAGACGAGCCTCGAGGAGACCGCCTGGAAACCAGACGGCGAAGACGACGACCAGGACGTCAGGTACGGCCACGGCATCGTCGACGCCAAGGCCGCGACCGACCGCGTCGCCGCAGACAGCGGCGTCGAGGGGACGGTGACCGACGAGAACGGAGAGCCGATCGAGGACGCGACGGTCGTCCTCGGCGGCGTTCCACGGACGACCGACGAGAACGGCACGTACTTCCACCGGGCCGCCCCCGGCGAGTACGACGTGACGGTCGACGCGTTCGGCTACGAGGACGTGACGACGACCGTCACCGTCGAGGAGGACAACGTCACCGAGAAGAACGTCACGCTCGCCGACGCGTTCGACGCGCGCGTGCTGGACGACCAGCCCGAATCGATCGAGAGCGGCCAGCAGTTCACCGTCACCGCCGAGGTCGCGAACCTCGAGTCGGCGACGATCGAAGCGGGCGGCGACTACGAGGGCGACCTCTCGCTCGAGGTCGACGGCACGTCGGCGACGTTCGGCGAACCGGTCGAGTTCGACGATCCCTACACCGGCGAACTGACCGTGACCGTCGAGGCGAGCGAGAACGCGACGCGCAACGTGGAGCTGACGCACACGCTCTCGGGACTGGGCAACGAGACGACGGTGACGACGGGCCCGACCTACGTCGTCGGGGAGTTCACCGACGTCGCCGTCGTCGACGCGCCCGACGGCGCGTACGGCGCCCAGCTCGAGTCGTACCTCGAGCGAACCGTTCACCCGCGGTTCGACGTCGAACTGATCGAGACCGACGAGTTGCTGTCCGCCGTCGACGACGAGGCGTACGACGTCTACGTCGTCCAGAGCTTCGACGGCGACGACGAACTCGCCGAGTCGTTCGTCGAGGCGACGGACGAGCCACAGACCGGCGTGATTCTCCTCGACCAGTACGGAGACGCGAGCAGCGCGATCGCCGACCAGTCGGAGGCGATCGGCGATCCGGGGACTGCGGGCGCGGCGTCGACGTTCGGCGCACCCGACGTCACCTACACCGTCGAGACCGATCACGCGATCCTCGACGGCGTCGCCGAGGAAGGCGAGACGATCACGGTCAGTCGGCCGGCACCGGTCGTCTTCTTCGGTGGCTTCCACAGCTACTTCGACGACTACGAGGGGATCTACGACGGGACCGACCTCGCGACGGTGCAGACGCAAGGTGCGACTGCGCCCTCCGGAACCGGCCTCGCGGCCGATCCGTTCAGTCGAACGGTGCTGGCGTCCTCGCTGGGCATCAGTTCGTTCGTCGACCAGTCGATGCTCGCCGACGACGCCGACCAGATCCTCGCGAACGCCGTCGAGTACGCGAGCGACGCACCGCCGGTCGTCCCACTCGAGGGACAGTCGGAGAAGGTCGACCCCGGCGAGAGCGTCACGGCGACGGTCTCCGTCGAGGACCTGGAGAAAGTCAAAGTCGACGTCGCCGAGGAGAGTACGATCGACGAGGACGACCTGACGCTGTACGTCGGCGACACCATCAACGCCTTCGGCGAGTGGCGCGCCTACGATCCGGCGAAGACCGGCGAGTACGACATTCGCGTCGAGGTCGCCGACGACGCCGACGCCGGGACGCTCTCGCTCGATCACACGTTCGTCACCGGCGACGGTGAGGAGACGACGCTGACGACCGGTCCGACGGCCGTCTACGAGGGCGACACGCTCGACGTCGACGCCGGCGGCGACGGCGACGTCGAGACGCTCACCGAAGCAGCCGACATCGTCGAGGAAGGCGGCGAGATCGTCGTCGAAGCGGGGACGTACGACGAGAACGACACCGACTACGACGGAGTCGGCAGCGCAGCCGTCGTCGTCGACACCGACGGCGTGACGGTTCGCGCAGCCGAAAACGCGAGTCCGACGGTCAACTACGACGGCGACGGCACGAGCGGCCAGGTGATGATGGTCGAAGGCGACGACGTGCACGTCGACGGCCTCACGGTCAACGTCGACAACGGGTCGGCAGACGAACCGATCTTCCACGGGATCGAGGTTCGAGACGGCGCGAGCGGGTTCTCCGCGACCGACGTGAAAGCGGGTGGCGTAAACGGCATCTTCCTGGACGCCGGCGTCTCAGACGTCCACGTCGAGAACGTCGTCGGCTACGACGCCTCGACCGTCGTCGGCACGGACTGGAACGGCGGGCCGGCGACGAACGTGACGATCGAGAACGTCTCGATCGGCGACGCCGGGAGCTTCATGTTCGACGGCGTCCGGATGGACAACTCCCAGAACGTCACGATCTCCGACAGCGATCTCTCCGGGCTGGCGGCGAACACGCCCGGAATCCACACGGACGGTACAGGAGACGTGACGATCGCGAACAACGACCTCGCCGGCGTCGACGCCGACGCCATCTACGTCGACTGGATGAGCGGCGAGAGTCGCATCGTCAACAACAGCATCGACGGTGCCGACGCGGCGATCTGGACGAGTAGCATCCTCGGGTACGACCTGTTCGTCAGCGACAACGACGTCGCGAACGCCACGTCGGGACTGTTCGTCGACAGCGGCCCGAGCGTGACGGCGACCAACAACACCTTCGCCGCGGAGAACGGGTTCGCGTTCGACGCCTACAGCGGCTTCGACGCGGGCGACATCGCCGCGTTGACCTACAACGACCTCTCCGGATCGACGGTTCCGTTCCACGCGCTGACCGACGTCACGGACGGCAGCTACACCGACGAACCGGGCGCGATCGACGCCCGACTGAACTTCGTCGGCGATCGCACCGGCAACGAGTCGATCGCGGTCGTCGACGGCGAGGTCGGCAACGTCGTCTACCAGCCGTTCCTCACGACGACGCCGGACGATCTCGAAGCGACACCCGGAGAAACCAGCGAGATCGGCGTCGACCTCCACCTCGAGGGCGGCGAAACGTACGCCGTCGGCGTCCCCGGACCGTCCGAGACGCCGATCAGCGAGATGGTCGACGACGACTTCGAAGGCGCGATCTACGGCTTCGACGCCGAGTCGCAGTCGTGGTCGATGCTCACCGGCAACGACACGGTCGCGTCGCTGAACGCGATGCTGGTCGTCGCCGAGACCGACACCAGGCTGACACTCGACTTCCAGAGCCCGGAGAACGTGCCGCCGGGTCCCGCCCAGTACTCGATCGAAGAGGGGTGGAACTTCGTCTCGGCACCGGTGTACGGAAGCGCCGACGACGCCTACGGCGTCGGCTCGTTCGAGCCGGGACTACTGATGTCGATGTTCGAGAAGCCGGACGGTCAGCTCGGCCCCGCAAGCGGCGTCGAGGGAACCTACGTCTTCGGTGACGACGAGAGTCCGACCGTCAGTGCGTTCGAGGGCTACTTCGTCTACAGCGAGACCGACGGCACGATGCCCGCACGCATCGGTGCCGATCCGACGGTCGACGACCTGTACGACCGCCTCGGCGTCGACGATCAGTTCGCCGACGCCGACAGCGAAAACACGTCCGTCGAGGACGTTCTCGAGCGAGCCGACCAGCGAGACCGCGACGTCGTCGAAGCGACGGTCTCGCAGGTCGTCTACCACGACCTCGAGCAGGCACTCGAGGAGAGCGACGACCCGCGACGCGCCCTCAACGAGACGGCGACTGCGGTCCTCGAGGACGCACCGGCCGAACACCGAGACCTCGTCGAGACGGCGACGGAAGACGCTCTCAGGCAACTGTTCGTCGAACGGTTCGTCGGTGGACCGATAGGCGAGGACGCCGTCGTCGAAGCACAGCGGGAGCGACTCGAGAGCGACGATCCGTCGCCAGCGGTCACGGTCACCGCACCCATCGCGGGCTAGCGACTCGAGAACACCATTTTTCGTACGATACAACACATGATCCAACGAAAACGATCGAACGGCCTGCGAAGGATAGTGGTGGTGATCGCGATCGCGGCGGTCGTGGTGGGCGTCGCCGGCTCGCCGGTCGCGGCGAGTGACGACGGGCCGCCGACACCGCCGGCGGCGTTCTACGGCGACGTGTACGTCGACGGCGAGCCAGCGCCCGACGGCACCGAGGTCGTCGCGATGATCGACGGCGAAGAGCGTGCCAGCACGACGACGGCAAACGGCAGCTACGGCGACTCGAGTGCGACCGCGGAGAAGCTGGTCGTCAGCGGAGACGAGAGCGACGCAGGAGCCGAGATCACGTTCTACGTGGACGGCCAGCAGGTCGACGCGACGGCAGAGTGGGAAGCCGGCACGGTCACCGAACTCGATCTGGCCGTCGGCGAGGCGCCGGCAGACGACTCCGACGAGGAAAACGACGGCGACGGGGGACAGTCGATCGGACTGCCAGGCGACCAGGAGAGTGACGACGGTGACACGGGTGCGAGCGAGCGAGACGACGAATCGGATGCAGAGACCGACGCTCCCGACGACCCGAACGAATCTGACGACGAAAGCGAGCGAGACGACGAGTCGGGTGCAGAGACCGACGGCCCCGACGACGAGGCCGGCAACGAGTCTCCCGACGGCAACGAATCTGACGACGAGAGCGAACGGACCGACGGAAGCGAGACCGATGGCGAGTCCACCGACGACGAGGACGAAACGGACGGCGAAAGCGAGGGATCGCCGATGTCCGGTTTCGAGATCGTCGGAGCGCTGATCGCGTTGCTGTCGTTCGCCGGCGTCGCCTACCGGCGACGATAACGGTCGGTCACCACGATTTTTTGAGCCGTCCGATCGAGACAGCGAGTGACAGATCCACGGTGCCCACCGCGACAGCGAGCCGGCACTCGAGTGGCGGCCGGTGCGTCGACGCACCGTTGGATTCATACCGCCAGCGACGGATCCGTACCGCATGGACAGAAATCAGATCATCGCCCTGTTGTTTGCCGCGCTGATGGTGAGTTCGATGGTCGCCTGGTCAGCCTCGTCTCTCTTTTGACCACGTCGCGGTAGCGTTCGAGACGATCGGGAGCGGACGCGGAGACGACGTTACCGAACCGAGACGCCCGTCGGGATCGAACAGATCACAACGATTTATTCACTCGTTGAGAAACGTCAGCACATGAACGAAACCCCGGACCGTGACATCGGGTACCTCGCCGGATCGGCCGTCCGAACGTCCCTCGTAGAGCGGCTCACGGCGGGTTCCGCCCAGCCCGCCGACCTCGTCGCGCACACGGGTGCCTCGCGGACGACCGTCCACCGGACGCTCAACGAACTCGTCGACCGGGGCTGGGTCCGGCGAGTCGACGACGGGTACGCCATCACCGGAACCGGCGAACTCGCCCTCGAGACGTACTGTGAGGCGAGGTGTCGGTTTCGGACGCTCGACCGGTTCGAACCGTTCCTCGAGGTCGTCGACGACGTCCCCGGGATCGACCTCGAGTGGCTCGAGGGAGCGGACCTCGAGACGGAGAGCGACGAGAACCCCCACCGGCCGATCGAGCGGTACGCCGACGAACTCGCGACGGTCGACGGCGAGGAGTTCTACGGCGTGACGCCGGTCATCACCCGCCGGTTCATCGACGTCCACGAGCCGATCATTCGGGACGGGACGACGGCGAACCTCGTCATCAGCGACGAGACGTTGCGAGCGGTGGCCGACCGGTACCCGAGACGGCTTCGCGAGTCACTCGAGTTCGACAACTACGAACTGTACGCGATAGACGAGACGCCGTCGATGGGAACGACGATCTACGGCGAGACGGTCTTTCTCGGCGCGTACGACGACCGGCGGCGGCTGGTCGCCGTCGTCGAGAGCACCGATCCCGACCTGCGGGCGTGGGCGACGGACTGCTACCAGCGCCTCCGGGAGAGCGCCACCCGGGTCACGGCCGATGCCGCGATCACGTCCGACTGACGACGGCGCGGCGAAACTGTTGCAACGTGTGAAACAGCTATCGGTGCGTAGATAATTCACGGTCGATCGAGTGTGTCCACACGGCAGACGCGACGTGGACGGTCCCCCCGGTCGTGTCCGGTCCCCCCGGTCGTGCCCGGTCGGTACCCTACTCCCCCATCAGACGGATCGTCGACGGTCGGGACGGAGACGATTCTACCCGTCCGTCTCCCAGACGTCTGCCAGCGGACTCGAGCGCGACGATCGACGAGATCGTCGGCGACGCGACGCGACCCGGTCGCTCTCGCTCGGTTCGTCGTTTCCGGACGTCGGCCCTCCGAGTGCCGCTCGTGGGTCGAACGCCGGCAGGTCCGGTTTGGACGTGCGGTCGACCTGTTGTGCGAACCAGTCGGGCATGTCCGTTCGTGCGCGCTCGAAGAGATCGAGGAGACTCGAGTCCGCGAGGTACGTGGCACCGTAATCGTCCGGCGCGCGGATCACGCGGCCACAGGCCTGGATCACGGTCCGCAGCGCCGTCCGGTAGTACCACGCCCACTGGCCCTGCTCGAGGCGGTGGGCGACTCTCGAGTCGCCGGTGTTGAGAAACGGCGCTTTACAGAGGACCTGGAACCGACAGCGGTCGCCTTTCAGGTCGAGGGCCTCCTCCATTTTCACCGAGAGGAAGACGTCGGGGTCGTCGGCGGCTTTCCAGGCCTCGAGGGCGTCGTCGCGGTCCTCGCGACCGTGCGTCCGGATTCGCTCGCCGACGCCGAAGTCGGACAGCAGCGAGGCGAGTCGTTCCTGGATGTCGTAGGAGTGGGCGTGGACCAGCCCCTTCTCGTCGGGGTGGGCCTGCATGATCCGGACGACGGTCCGGGCGACCTTCGGGAGCGTCTCGTCGCGGTGCTCGTAGGTCATCTTCCCCTGCGTGACGTCGTAGAGCGGCCGGTTCTCGACCGGGAACGTGTGCCCGACGTCGACGAGGGCGACGGTCGCAGGGTCCAGCCCGACCTGCCGGCAGAACGCCTCCTTGTTGAGGATCGTCGCCGACAGGAGTGCGAACCTGTTGCCGCGATCCCAGACCGTGTGCTGGAGGTATCGCTCGGGATCCATCGGCTTGATCGTGAGCGGCCCACCCCCGTCGTCGGCCGGGGGATCGGTCTGGTCGACGAGCCACGTCGTCGGGCTCTCGGGGTCGCGGTAGTCGGAGACGAACCACTCGAGTTCGCCGATGAGCTCCTGGAGGCGGTCGCGTTCGCGGACTTCAGCGGGGGTGAGCTGGTCCTGTGCGAGCAGGTCGTCTTTGCGTCGGGTACAGACCTGGGCAAGGTTTTCGGCGTAGCGAGCGGCGCGTTCGACGCCGTCGACGTCGGGAACCCGGAGGTCGTCCCAGAACGGCACGGTCCGGGGGCCGAGCTGGATCGTCGCGTACATCTCGGCCCACTCCGCCAGTCCGTGGGCTTCGTCGACGACGACCACGTCGCGCTTGCGAAACACCTCGCTACCGGCCGTCTGCATGAAGTACGCGAGCGTCATCGCCGCGATCGACCGGTTCGAGGCGATCGCCCGGTCGGAGAAGTACGGACACCGGTGTTTGACCGAGCAGTCGTAGCCGCGTTCTCGCACGCAGGGGGCCTGGTTGACCGGCGTGTCGAGTTCGCCGGGGAGGATGCAGGTGTAGTTCGACTTCCCGCGGATGACGTTCAGGTCGGCCAGCAGGTCGTCGCTCGCGACGTCGTCCAGTTGCGAGACCTGCGGCGTCGTGTAGTAGGCACCCGTCGCCTCACTGGGTTCGGCGTCGTCGAGTCGCCGGGCACAGCCCGCGATCGCCCGGGCCAGGAGAGACTTGCCGCTCCCGGTCGGCGCACGAACCAGCACGACGTCGTTCCCCGCGAGGAAGGCGTCACGGATATCACGGAGGGCGGCTTCCTGATTGCCGCGATAGCTCGGCGCGGGAAACTCGTCGAAGATCCGCTCGGGGTTCACCGTTCGATGCACCGACTGGTGGCACCCTAAAGCCTGCGGACCGTCTCGAGTGCTGTCGAATCGACCGTCGTGAGACTCGAGTGCGCCGGCCGAAGCCGCCGCCTACCGGGCGAGTAACAGGTCGATTACTAATACGAACTCCGCCGACGGACTCGCGTACGGAAGGGTAGCTCAGTGGTAGAGCACCGTGGTGCCACCTGGCCCACGGCGGCCTCCGGCCTCGTGGCGTTCGAATCCCACCCCTTCCGCCTAGACCGACTCCTCGTCCGGATCGTACGGCTCGAGCGCGTCGACGTCGTCGGCGGTCGGGTGCTCCGGGAGCGACTCGATGCACGGAAAGCACAGCAGATAGCTCGTCCCGTCCTCGAACTCGAGGGTCATCCCCGTGGTCTCGCTCCCGGCGTTCCGGCCGAACGTCCAGATGTTGGCGATGCCGCCGGCGACCGAGATCGTTCGGCCACAGCCGTCGCAGGACTGCTTTGCCATGTGCGAGTGTCGGTCTCGAGCGGTGAAAGGCGTTCCCCGTCGCGTGGACGTTAAGGAGGTGTCAATCGTACGACGAGCCATGGACGTCCACTGCGAGGGCTGTGCGGGGTGTTGTATCGACTGGCGGCCGCTCCTCGCAGCCGAGGGACGCGAGGCGATCGACCACGAGCGCCGTGGGCCGCGAGAACCGCTCGACGAGACGCACAACCTCGTTCCGCTGGCTCGCGACGAAGTTCGGGCGTTCCTCGAGACGGGTCTCGCCGACGCCCTGACGCCGCGGCTGTGGAACGCGGCCGACGACGAGGACGGCCTCGAGATCGACGGCCGACGGGTCGCGGCGATCGCCGGTCGCCCGGCCTTTTTCGTCGGCCTTCGCAAGCCCCCGAAGCCGGTCGCGCCGTTCGATCGAGAGACGGAGTCGTGGCTCCCGACCTGCGTCTTCCTCGATCCGACGACGCTGCAGTGTCGGATCCACGACGACGACCGCTACCCTGCGGAGTGTGCAGACTACCCAGCCCACAACCTCGCACTCGGCCAGGAGACCGAGTGCGAGCGCGTCGAGGATGCCTTCGGCGGCGACCGCCTTCGCGACGACGACCCCGGAGAGACCGACGGGCTCTTGCTCGGCAAGCAGGCGATCGGGAGCAAGGTGTTCACCCACCCCCGGCCCGCGGACCTCGAGGGCGTCGTCGACCGGATCGCCCGCGACGCGTCGACCGCAACGGACCGCGCGGAGTTCGTCGCCGTCGCCGCCGCCTCGAGTCCGGGGACGCTCGCGATCTCCGACGACCACTACGAGCGGGCGAAAGAACGGGCGCTCGCAGCCGACTCGTGGGCCGGGAAGGCGATCCGCGAGTGGGAGCGACGCCGCGACGACGGCGAATCGCCAGATTCCGACCTGGCGACGCGAATCGAAGACGACCGCGGCGCACCGACGACACCCGGATGGGACGCCGTAGCGGATCGGTCGTCACGATAGCGGCGTCGTCGGCGGACGAGCCCCTGTTTAAGACCACGCGCGTCCTAGCCGTGGTATGCGAACGCTCGTCACAGGTGCGACCGGCTTCGTCGGGAGCCAACTCGTCCCCGAACTCTGTGCTACTGGCCACGACGTGTCGGTCCTCGTCCGCGACGCCGAACGCTACGAGCCGTCGGCCGGCGTGACCGTCTTCGAGGGTGACCTGCTCGAGCCGGGGAGCTTCGAGGACGCCCTCGAGGGGATCGACGTCGCCTACTACCTCGTCCACTCGATGGGGAGCGGTGCGGGGTTCGAAGAGCGAGACCGCCGGGCGGCACACAACTTCGAGCGCGCTGCTAGTGCGGCCGGGGTCGACCGGATCGTCTACCTCAGCGGGCTCGGCGACGACAGCGACCGGCTCTCGGAACACCTCCGATCGCGCCGCGAGGTCGAGGCGATCCTCGCGGACGGAACCGCAGAGCTCACCGTCCTCCGGGCTGCGATCGTCGTCGGCGACGGGAGCGCGAGCTTCCAGATGATCCGCCAGCTCGTCAAGCGACTGCCGGTGATGGTGACGCCGCGGTGGGTGCAGACGCCGTGTCAGCCGATCGCCGTCGACGACGTGATCGCCTACCTCGTCGGCATCCTCGACGTCCCGGAGACTGCGGGCGAGACCTACGAGATCGGCGGTCCCAACGTGCTCACCTACCGGGAGATGCTGGTCACGACCGCTCGCGTCTTCGAGGGGCGTGCGCCGACGATCGTTCCGGTTCCCGTGCTGTCTCCCCGACTGTCCGCCTACTGGGTCGACCTCGTCACCGACGTCCCCGCGTCGGTCGCACACCCGCTGATCGAGGGACTCGAGAACCCGGTCGTCGTCACGGACCCGCGGATCGAGCGGCTCGTTCCCGTGGAGCTGACGCCGTTCGAGACGGCGGTTCGTCGCGTCCGCGAGGAACGATCGACGGCGGCCGCCGAGGGCGGCGTCGACGAACTCGAGCGACCGCCAGCGGACTCGAGTTCGAGTCGCTGATGGACGTCGAGTACGGCGAGACGTGGGTCTACGAGAGCATGGTCGGTGCGATCCCCGGCGTCGACGTCTCGGAACGGGCCGCACTCGCGATCCAGTTCGCCGCGTTCGAGGGGGTTATCCTGGGGCTCGCGGCGATCTACGACCTCTGGACGGCGGCGATCGCGGGGACGGCCGCCGTCGTCGTCGCCGTCACCGGCAGCTGGCTCATGCTCCGGTTCAGCCGGACCGTACGCACGCTTCCGATGCCGGCGACGTACCGGCGACTCCTGTTCGGGTCGGGACTCGAGGTCGTCCTCGGCGTGCTGGCGTACGTCGCGTTCGTCACGTACCTGTTCGTATACGATCCGCGGACCACCGGCGAGTCGCTCGTGGTCGCCCTGTTCGGCCCCGAGCCGCCGATCGCCGTCGTCTACGTGACGTTGCTCGTCTGCTGGGATCTCGTCTATCGCATCGGTGCGAGCTGGTGGGCGAGCGTGACCGGCGTCTGGCGGGCGGTCTCGTACAGTTTCGACGCCGAGACGACGCGTCGCTACCGGCGCGTCGACGCACTGAACGTCGTCTTCGCCACCACGCAGCTGCTGCTGGTGCCGTTCGTCACAGACCAGCCGGTGTTACTGGTGGCGCTCGTCGGTCACGTCGTGGCGGTGACTGCGGCGACGGTGCTCTCCGTACGCACGCAGGGACGAGAAATCGGCACCTAGTTCGACTTGATCTCCTCGAACTTGTTCAGGAGCGCCTCTGCAGAGTCGCCGGAGTCGTACTCGACTTTCCCGTGATAGATCGTCCGCTCGTCGTCGAAGTCGGTGTCGACTTTCGAGGCCTGTTTCTCACGGCGCTCGTGTTCGTCTTCGTCATAGGCACCCATTGACATGGTAGATACACCCATAGATTGGGAGCTAGCGCTTATCAATGTAACGGTTGTTCATGATGCGTGCACGGACGGAAGACGTATCACGCCGCCGTGCCTACGAACGACCGTGGCACGGCCGCTTCGCTTTCGATACTCGCCCCAGTCGTGGAGCGAGCAACGGGTTCGACGAGAGATTCTCCAGCCGCTCCGGAGCAACATCGGCGCACGCGCAGTCTCCCCCCAGTTCGACGTCAACGGCGGGTGGGAGACACACCGTTTCGAGATGCAAAACGGCGACGTCGCGCTGTTCGCCCGCCGGGACGACGAGGCCTACTGGATGGGCAACACCGAGACGCCGAGTTCGCTCTGGAAGACCGACAAGTACGGCTGGCGTGAGATCCCCTACCACGTCTCGCGGTGGGCCCAGCGCGAACTGCTCGCCGACCTCCACGACGGCGACCCGTGGCTCGCCGACTATCCGCACCTCTCGTGGTACTTTCTCCCCGTGTTCATGTCGAAAGACGGCCGAGAGTCGACCCGGGCGTTCTTCCGCGAGCACGCCGCCGGCTTCCCCGACGCCGGCCGCCGGGAGGCGACTCGCTTCTTCGAGGAGTTCCTCTCGACCGGCGCACTCGACGAGTACCGACACGTCATGTCGGGGAAACTCGGCACCAGCGACCACGTCGACCGCGTACGCATGAGCGCCGCGATGGGCGAGTTCGTCGCGGCGAAGGTCCTCGTCGGCGCGGGCTACGACGTTGTCCCCGAGATCGAGGTGACGACCGGACACTCGCTGGACTTCCGGGCGACCGACGACGAGACGAACGTCTTGGTCGAGGTCACGCGCCCCCAGCCGCCGGCGAACCGCGCCGCCGCCGGCCCCGTGGCCGCCGTCCGGGACACCGCCGAGACAAAGACGAACGGCCAGCTCGCCGAACACGGCGGCGGCGCGACCCTGTTCGTCGACTGCTCGAGTTTCCGCGACGACGCCTGGGCCGCCGTCCGCGACGAACGACCCGACGTCCGCCACCGACCGGCCGTCGTCTACCGCGCCCGGCCGAACGGGCGAGTCGAGGGCTACAGCAAGGGATCGGTACCGCTCGAGATGGCCGACGCGATCGAGTTCGTCGACTGATACTGCCGGACAGGCGGAGCAGGCACTCGAGGCGTCGAGACGGACGAAACCACACCGAGCAGCAGCTATCGGGACGGTCGGGTCGGCCGACGAAAAGAGACGAGACGCCTAGAACGACATCGCGTCGGGAGCGTACGGGCTCCCGAGCGGCGTCGGGTCGCGGTCGCTGTAGCCGACGCGGCCGACGGCCTTGTCGCTCACCGCGGAGTAGACCGCAAATCGGGCGTCTTCCGGCGACTCGAACGTCTCGGATTCGAGACGGCCGAGTACCTCTTCGACCGTTTCGGTCCCGTTCGGGAGTTCGAGACGGTGCTCGCCGCACGTCTCGATCAGTTCCTCGGTCGTCGCGGGGTACTCGTGGTCGTCGATGACCTCGCCGGTGCCATTGAGCAGCATTACACCCGAACACTCGTGAACGATAATTATAAACATTGTCCATAGACGTTCTTTAGGACTGGGAGTGTCCTTGCTTCCCTTAATCGTCCTAGAATGGGCCGTGACAGCACGCTCGAGTGACAACGGCTATACGGCGTCCGACGCTCGAGACGAACATGCCCTACGCCGATCTCCACGTCCACACGACCCGGTCGGACGGCACGCTCGAGTTCGAGGACGTCCCCGACGCGGCGCGGCGCGCCGACGTCTCGGTCGTCGCGCTCACGGATCACGATCGGCTGCAACCACTCTCGGACCCAGTCGTCGAACGCGACGGCGTGACGATCGTCCACGGGATCGAACTCCGCGTCGAACTCCCCGAAGGCGACCGGGTGGACCTACTCGGGTACGGCGTCACCCCCACGGCGGAGCTCGAGCAGACGGTCGAGGACGTCCAGCGAAATCGGAAAGAACGCGGTCGCGCGATCGTCGACTGCGTGGAGGATCGACTGGGGATCGACCTCGAGGTCGACGTGGAGTCGGGGTTCGGCCGGCCACACGTCGCGCGAGCGATCGCCGACCACCCGAAGTCAGGGTACGACTACCAGGACGCGTTCGACCGGCTCATCGGGTTCGGCGAGCCCTGTTACGTACCACGGGAGGTCCCGTCGTTCGAGCGGGGACGACGCGTCCTCTCGGAGGCCTGTACGGTCGTCTCACTCGCCCACCCGCTTCGGTACCGCGATCCGGTGTGCGCACTCGAGTTGACGAGCGACCTCGACGCGGTCGAACGTCACTACGCCTACGACCGGGACGTCGACTGCGAACCGGTCGAGCGGGCGATCGAGCGCAACGGACTGCTCGTCACCGGCGGCAGCGACGCCCACGACGACCGGCTCGGCCTCGCCGGCCTCTCGGAGGCGGCGTACCGACGGCTCGAGTTATAGTACCCGTCGAAACGATTTACACCCGATCACAGCCAAGCGACCTCGGTAACGAGATCGAGGCTGGCCGCCGACGTCGGTGACCGGGTACGCGGCGACTGTCACCGGGCACTGTACCCACGTCTGACGGTAGCGCCGTCCGATAGCGGAGGGTTCAAACCGGTTCACCCACTATGGAATGGTATGAACTGCCACTACTGCGACCGCGAGGCCGCCTTCGCTGCTGAATCCGAGGGTATCAGAGTCGGTCTCTGTGAGGAACACTTCCGCGAGCGGTTGCAGGAACTCGCCGAGGCCGACGGGCTCGAGGCGCTCAAAGAGCAGGTCGACGTCGACCGCGCCGAGTGACGATGCCTGCTGTACCTATTCTCGGCGCAACCGCCGGCCAGCTTGGGGTTGCGCCGGGAACGACGGACAGCAGGCGTTACGAAGAGAGTGGATCGCCTGCAGGGTACGTTCTCCGTCCTCGCTGACGGGACGTCAGCACGGTAGTTCGACGGCGTGGTGACTCGAGTGGGTCGTGGCCGTATCCCGGTCGTCGGCCGACTTCTCGGACGGCAGGTACTCGAGATCGACAGAGACGCGTCTCCGGGACCCGCCACCGTGATGGCAAAAATGCCGTCAGGCCGTCCGTCCCGCGTCGACGTCGATCGCGTCGACCGGACAGACGTCGACACAGAGCATGCAGTCGATACACTGGGCCTCGTGGGTCGGCTCTGCTTTCTTCTCGCTTTCGGGATGGTCCGGCGTGTCGACCCACTCGAAGACGTCGACCGGGCAGTCCTCGAGACAGGCACCGTCGGCGATACAGAGGTCGTAGTCGACAGCGACGTGCGTGCCGTGGATGCCGAGTTGCTCGGGTTCGTCGACCGGCCCCCAGACGGCGACGCCGTTTTCCTCACCGACCTTCTCACGGTTTTCGTGGAACTGCGGATCAATGGCCATTGCTAGGGGCGAAAGACGGGTGAAACGTACTTAAAGGTACGTATCCGCCAGCGACGCTGCCGTCGCCTCGAACGAGACGGGCGCTTTTGGATCCCCGGCCCGTTCGGTCCATATGGAACGCGAGCGTCCGCCACGGCTGATCTACGACGACGACTGCGGCTTCTGTACGTGGAGCGCGGAGTACGCCGTCGCTCGCGGCGAGTTCGAACTCGTCGGCTTCTCCGAACTCACGCCCGACCAGCGCGCCCGCCTGCCGACGGACTACGAGGAGTGTGCACACCTGCTGACCGACGACGCCGTCTACTCCTGTGGCGAGGCGATCGAGGAGACGCTCTCGCGACTCGAGTCGCCCTCGCGGTACGCCGTCGCGGTCTTCCGTCGGCTGCCCGGCCACGAGAGCGTGCGCGAACCGCTGTACCGACAGGTCGCCGACCATCGGGCGCTGTTCGGACGGCTCTTTCACCGGGAGCCGCCGGCGTGTCGCGAGTCGTGAGATCAGTAGCCGAGCGAGAACGCCCGGTTCACGACGAGGGCGACGAACGCGAGCGCGAGCAGCGTCGCGAGGACACCGAAGGAGACGCCCCAGCCGAAGACGTCCGCCACGAACCCCGTCGCGACGGAGCCGACAGAGCCGACGACGCCGTAGACGGTTCGGACGAGTCCGAAGCCGGCTCCGCGTTCGGCCTCGGAGAGTTCGTCCATGAACCGGGGCAACAGCGCCGCACCCCAGCCCAGCCCTGTGCCGACCAGCAAGACGGCAGCGACGACCGCGAGGACGCCAGGAACGGCGATCAACAGGACGAACCCGGACGCAGCGAGGATCATACAGCCCGCGGTCGCGACGTCGCGTCCGTACCGGTCTGACACCGCGCCGACGCCGACCTGCGTGATCGCCTGGACGACGAAGTACGCCGAGAAGACGACGCCGGCGGTCGTCTCCGCCTGGCCGCGGTGGTCCACGAGAAACGTCGGGAGAAACGAGGCGGTCGCCTGCCAGACGAACGCCCCGGCGACGGCCAGACAGACGGTAAAGGAGATCTTCGGCCGCGAGAGCAGTTCGAGGACCGACTCGAGTTCGAACCGCTCGCGCATCGGCTGGTCGGGGCGGCGCGGCTCGGTCGGGCGGACGCGCCAGGCGAACAGGACGAAGATGGGAACGGCGGTGGCGACGCCGATCGCGATCGCCGGCCGCCAGCCGTACCGGACGCCGATCCACGCCGCGACGACCGGCGCGACGAGTCCGGCGGCGGGCCCACCGCTGTTGTGGACGCCGATCGCGGTGCCGATGTCGTCGTAGATGCGCGTCAGTAACGTGGTCGCGACGCTGTAGTGGAGCCCGGCGAAGGCCCCGAGAACGACGGTACTGAGCACGAAGACGGGAAAGACGGGAGAGAGCGCGAGCAGCAGGCTCGCGAGCGCGGTCCCGCCGACGGAGACGAGGATGACGGACCGTTCGCCGTACCGGTCGGCGAACACGCCGCTGGGAAACTGCGAGAGGAAGTAAAACATCCACAACCCCGTAAGCGAGATTCCGATCACCGTGTTCGAGATGCCGAACTCGTCGGTGATCGCCGGCACGACCGGACTGATCGCCAGTCTGGCGACCATCGTCGCGAAGAAGGCCAGCGTACTCAGCGTGAGAACGGTCTCTCTGTATCTCCAGCGCATGGGTCACCCGCCGGTCGTCGCGTCGCGGCAGTTCACCTATCCGTCATGCGGGCGAGGCCATGAGGGTGTTGATATCGGCAGCCGACGCCTCGAGCGAGACCGGCCGTCTACTCGAACGTCGATCGGAGCGACGCGAGGGTCTCTCGAGCGTGCGCGGCGAAGGCGGCCGCCCGTCGGTCGGCCGCCGATCGTGACTCCCAGTTTCGCTGGAGGTAAAGCGATCGGAGGTAGGTGACGTCGAGTACGCTCCAGTAGACGTCGACCCGCCGATCGAACCCATCGGGGAGCGACCGGACGGCTTCGTACCCGTCTCGAAACGCTGCCGACGCGTCGGTTGTCGAGCGGCTCGAGCCCTCGAACGTCGGTATCGCGGCTGCCACGTAGTCGTATTCGCCAGAACCGACGAGCGCGTGCTCGAAGTCGATGACACACGAGACGTCGCCGCCGTCGACCCCGACTGAGTCGGACAGGTAGTTGCCGTGGAGCAAGACTGGATCGCCCGCTCCGTCGAGTACGTCCGGGTGGTCCCGCAGGAACGCGATCACCTCAGCCGCGACGTCGGCGTGCCCGTACGGTTCGAGGAAATCTCGGCAGTCTGCGAGCAGCGCACACAGCGTCTTCGCCCAGGTGGGACGCGAGTCGAGGACGAGTCCGTCGTCGTCCGACTCGAACAGCCCCGTAGAGGCGAACGACGTCTCGGCGTGGAGGGTCGCGAGCGTTTCGCCCATCGCTCGAGCGCGGACGGCGTCGAGCGTCGGATCGACCGGCGCGCCGTCGTGCCACTCGGCGAGAAAGAAGTCGTCGCCGACCGCGAGGACGCGCGGGACGGGAACCGACGTTTCTCGGGCGACGTACTCGAGGATGCGCCCCTCGGTCGCCGGGTCGCCAGCCGGGTGGGACTCGAGTTTGCAGACCGCCCGCCGCCCGTCGACGATCACCTCGTAGACGGCGTGGGGCGGGACGTCGTGGAGTCGGCGAACGATTCGGTAGTCGTCCGCGAACGATGCGAGTGCGAGGGAGACGTCTCGGATCATGGGTTGCTCACCGCGTGACGTGCGGCGACTGGCCGGAGAGTGCCGCGGCTCCGGCCGGAGAGAACTGGGTGCAGACGTCACGGT
Organism: Natribaculum breve; assembly: GCF_023008585.1. GTDB lineage: Archaea > Halobacteriota > Halobacteria > Halobacteriales > Natrialbaceae > Natribaculum > Natribaculum breve. Next base: position 2,196,581 of record NZ_CP095390.1, read on the forward strand.
GATCCCTCGTAAATGTTCGCGTTTCGGAAACGGGACAGACACTTGTCGCCTCGACTCGACGGCTCTCGTATGCCACCGCACGTCAGGATCGTCAGCACCGGCGGTACGATCGCGAGCACGTCCGCAGACGAGGCGGACGAGTCGGGGAAGACGCCCTCGGAGTCGGGCGACGACCTCGTCGAGGCGGTCCCCGAGATCGCCGACCACGCCGAGATCGACGTCGTCGACGTCTGCCAGGTCTCGGGCTTCCAGATGGGCTTCGAGAACGCCGGGAGGATCGTCGACGCCGTCGAACGCGCCGCCGCCGAGGGAGTCGACGGCGTCGTCGTCACCCACGGGACCGACACGATGGCCGAGTCGGCCTACTACGTCGACCTCGCCTGCGAGGTCGACCTCCCCGTCGTCTTCACCGGCGCACAGCGGCCGTTCGACCAGCTCGGCACCGACGGGCCGACGAACCTCCTCGCGGCGGTCCGCACCGCCGCCCACGAGCGATTTCGAAGCGGCGCGTACCTCGTGTTCAACGACGCCGTCCACGCCGCCCGCTGGGTCGTGAAAGGCCACACGAGCAAACTCGAGACGTTCGAATCGCCGAACGCGAGCCCGGTCGCCGAGTTCACGCCGAACGGCGTTCGGTTCCTCCGGGAGCCGCGGAGCTACTCGGCGTCGATTCCGGGTGCGAGAGTCGACGACGTTCGCGTCGAACTCGTCACGAACGCGATTGGCGTCGACGGACGGGCAGTCGAGCGCGCACTCGAGGACGGGGTCGACGGCGTCGTCGTCGCGGGTACCGGACTCGGCAACACGACGGGCGCGCTCGGCGACGTCCTCGAGTCGGCGATCGACGAGGGCGTTCCCGTCGTGCTCACCTCCCGCTGTCACGCCGGGACGACGGCCGGGCTGTACGGCGGGCCGGGCGGCGGGCAGACGCTCCGCGAGGCGGGTGCGATCCCGGGTGGCGACCTCCAGCCGTGGAAAGCCCGGATCAAACTGGCGCTCGCGCTGTCGGCGAGCGGCGACCTCGAGGACGTTCGCGACCTGTTCGAGGGGACGGACACGCTCTAGGGGCGGATCGGAGACTCGAGTGGGCAACGATCACCGGATCGCGCCGTCCCTCGCGCCCGTCTCGGGCCAAACCGTCACTCGAAGGCCGCGATGCCGGTGAGATCCTGGCCCAGGATCAACGTGTGGACGTCGTGGGTCCCCTCGTAGGTGTAGACCGTCTCCATGTTGGCGAGGTGGCGCATCGGCGAGTAGTCGGTGGTAATCCCGTTGCCGCCGAGCATCTCGCGGGCGACGCGGGCCTGCTCGCGGGCCATCCGCACGTTGTTGCGCTTGGCCAGCGAGACGTGCTGTGGACGGAGGTCACCACGTTCCTTGAGGTCCGCCAGCCGGTGGACCAGGAGCTGGCCGAGCGTGATCTGAGACGCCATCTCCGCGAGTTTCTCCTGCTGGAGCTGGAAACGTGCGATCGGCCCACCGAACTGCTCGCGATCGAGGGCGTACTCGCGGGCGGTCTCGAAGCAGTCTCGAGCGGCCCCCACGGCGCCCCAGGCGATGCCGTAGCGGGCCTGCGTGAGACACGACAGCGGCCCCTTCATCCCCTCGACGTCGGGTAAGACGTTCTCCTCGGGAACGCGCACGTCGTTTAAGCCGATCTCGCCCGTGATCGACGCGCGCAAGGAGAGTTTCTCGTCGATCTTGTTCGTCGTCACGCCGTCGCGGTCGGTCTCGACCAGGAAACCCCGCACCGGAGACCCCTCGCTCGAGTGGTCTTTCGCCCAGACGACGGCGACGTCGGCGATCGGCGAGTTCGTGATCCACGTCTTCGAGCCGTTCAACACGTAGCCGTCTGAATCGCGTTCGGCCCGTGTCTCCATCGCCGACGGGTTCGAGCCGTGCTCGGGTTCGGTCAGCCCGAAACAGCCCACCGCCTCGCCCGCACCCAGTTTCGGCAGCCACTCTTCTTTCTGGTCCTCGCTGCCGAAGGCGTGGATCGAGTACATCACCAGTGCGCCCTGCACCGACGCCATCGAACGCAGCCCCGAGTCGCAGGCCTCGAGTTCCTGCATCAACAGCCCGTAGGCCGTCTCCGACACGTTCGGCGAGCCGTACCCCTCGAGGTTGGGCGCGTAAAATCCCATCTCGCCCATCTCCGGGATCAGTTCCGTGGGAAAGGTTCCCGCCTCGAAGTGATCGCCGATCTCCGGACGGACCTCCTCGTCGACGAACTCGCGGGCGGTGTCGCGGATCAGCCGTTCCTCTTCGTCGAGGTCGGCCTCGAGTTGCACGTAGTCGAGCATGGGTAGGTTCTGAAACTGGAGAGGTGAAAAAGACTCGCGTTCGAATGCGACGAGCGTTCTGGAACGTCACACACGGACGCAGTCGTATCTCGTCACCGTCGAACGTCAGATATCGCCGGTGACGTCCGTCGACCGGCCATCGATCGTTTTTCGCAGATCTTATCACTCGCCGACAGTATTATGGTATATGATAACTAATAACAGTATGCCTGTCTGTGGGTAGGGGTACACGACCCGCGACGGGCCGCCCTCGCGCGAACGCAGGGAGTACGCAGGCCGCCCGGCCCACCTGCCAGCGACCGCGAGAGCGTCTTCCTGTCGGCGCTCGAGCGGTCCGGTCGCCGCTTTTCTCCGGGTGAACGACACCACCGAGGAGGGAACGCTCGAGTGGAACCGAAACCGTCGTCCCGAACGAACGCCTCGAGTCGACTATGCCGACAGCCTCGAACGGATCCGTCTCGCTGTACTACGAGACCGCCGGTGACGGCGATCCCGTCGCGTTCGTCCCCGAGGCCGGTCTCGGCGGCTGGTCGTGGGGGTGGCAACACGCCGCCCTCGCCGGCCCCTTCGAGGTCGTCGTCTTCGATCCCCGCGGGACGGGCCGATCGGACGCCCCGCCGGGTCCGTACGACCTCGAGACGCTCGCAGCCGACCTCGAAGCCGTCCTCGCCGACGTCGGGGCGCGAAACGCCCACGTCGTCGGCGCTGGCCTCGGCGGCGTCGCCGCCCTCAAGGCCGCCCGGACCTCGACGCGGATCGAGACGCTGACGTTGTTCGGAACCGGCGCGCGTGGCGACGACTTCGACCTCGACCCGCTCTACGCACCGCCGGACGACCGCGACGCACTCCGTGCCTCGCTCGAGCGCGTCCTCTCGGCTGACTTCCTCGCGGAACAGCCCGCGGACCTCCTCGAGGGGATCGTCGACTGGCGAGCCGACGGCGACGCGACCCGCGAGGGATGGGAGGCACAGACCGCCGCGCTCGAGTCGTTCGACGCGACGGCGTGGGGAGTCGAGGTGACCCAGCCCACGCTCGTCATTCACGGCACCGACGACGACCTCGTCCCGCCGGAGTCGGGTCGGACGCTCGCCGAGCAGCTCCCACGCGGGCAGTTCCAGCCGCTCGAGGGAGCAGGCCACCTCTCGTTCGTCGAGCGCTCGCGCGCGGTGAACGACCAGATCGTGGGCTTTCTCGAGGAGCACGCACTCGAGGAGTAGATCCTGCTACACTACTACGTAGCGGGGCGTCGTAACTCGAGTCGTGATGCTCTCGATCCGGCGTCGGGCGAACCTGTGGGGCGATCAGACGGCGGTCGTCGACGTCTCGGAGGCCCGGCGCGACGCGCCCGCGAGTACCGTCGACGAGACGCGGATCTCGTACGCCGAACTCGCTGCCCTCGCCGACCGGGCCGCGACCGGACTCGCGACGGACGGGATCGGTGCCGGCGACGTCGTCTGCGTCGTCAGTCGGAACCGGATCGCCTCGATCGCCCTGTTTTTCGCCTGCCACCGGCTCGGCGTGACGTTCGCGCCGATCTCCCACCGGTCGACGCCTGCGACCGTCGGCGACCCGATCGATCGAATCGATCCCGACCTCGTCGTCTACGAACCGGCTCAGCGCGATCTGATCCGGGCGCTATCTCGAGAAGCGACGGCCACGTTCGACGACGTCGTGGTGGACGAATCGACGGGGGTCGCTCCCGAAACGGCCACCGCAAGCGAAGACGGGCCGCTGTGTTACCTGCACGACGACGGTGGATCCCCGGTCGTCGCGTTCTCCCGCGAGACCGTCGAGCGAAACTGCATCGCGAGCGCGGCCACGTGGGGGCTCGGTCGGACCGATCGCGTGCCGCTTTTCCTCCCGCTGTCGACGTTCGACGGGCTGTTCCGGGTCACACTCCCGCTGCTCTACGTCGGCGGGACGATCCTGCTCGACCGGGCGTTCGATCCCGGCGACGCGCTCGAGGCGATCCGCCAGGAGGACGCGACCCTGCTCGTCGGACGAGCCGTGGAGTTCCGGGAACTCGCCGCTCGCGGGTTCGACGACGGACTCGAGTCGGTCTCGCGGGCCATCAGCGAAACGTCCGTCGACGAGGAGATCCACGCGGCGTTTCGCGAACGAGGCGTTCCACTGACTCGCGCCCGTGGTTTCCTCGAGTGTCCAAACGCCCTGACGGAGCCGTCGGCGGGCGTCGACGAGACCCGTTTCCAGCCGGTTCTGGGCTGCGAGGCGCGACTCGTCGACGACGGCGTCGTCGAAGGCGTGGCCGAGGGACGCCTGCAGCTGTCGGGACCGGTCGTCGCCGACGGATACGTGAGTCCTGCCGGCACTGGCGACGGCGACGACACCGCGGACTCGAGCGGCGACCGCGACGGTGGCGCGTTCGTCGACGGCTGGTTCGAGACTGGCGAACGGTTCCGTCGTAGCGAGGACGGACGGTACGCCCCATCCTGACGACGTTACCGGCTTCGGTCGTCGCCGCGCTCGCGGCTCGCGGCACCGCCGACACCGGGCGGAAGGTCTATTTTCACGGAGCCATCAGAAACGTGTGATGAGTCGACCCCGAATCGCCGTCCTCAACGCGGCCCACGAGGACGCGAACACGACGCGGAACTTTCGGCGCGAACTCGACGCCTCGCTGGCGGAGTTCGACGCCACCGCCGGCCACACCCCCGAGACGTTCGACTTCGACGCCGTCGTCGTCACGGGCTCGCGGTCGTCGGTCTACGACGACGAGGCGTGGATTTCCCCCACCAGAGAGTGGGTGAACGACGCGATCGATCGCGGACTCCCGTGTCTCGGCGTCTGCTGGGGCCACCAGCTGCTGGCCGACGTCCTCGGGGGCACCGTCCGTGACATGGGTGCCTACGAGATCGGCTACAGCGAGATCGAGCGGGTCGGCGATTCGCGGCTGTTCGAGGGGATCGACGACCGGTTCGTCGCGTTCACCTCCCACCAGGACGAGGTCGCGACGCTTCCGCCCGATGCCGACCCGCTCGCGGCAAACGAGTACTCCAACCACGGCTTCCGAAAGGACCACGTCTTCGGCGTCCAGTTTCATCCCGAGTACGACCAGAAGACCGCCCGCGAACTGACGCTGCGAAAGGAGTTCGACGAGAAACGAAAAGCGCGGATCCTCGAGAGCATCACCGCCGAGAACCACGCCGAGACCGGTCAGGCGAAACTCGTCTTCGAGAACTTCCTCGAGTACGTCCGGGAGGTGCGACCGTCGACGGCCGCGACCGACGGCGACCACGACGCGTCGACCTGACGCTCGACCGACCTCGAGCATCGACGATCTAAACGCCTGCAGGTCGACGAATACGGGTTCTGTGCTACAGGCGGCACTCGCGAATTCGAGCGCAACGGCTGGGACGACCGTTCCAGACGATCATCTCGTTGTCCGACGGCTACACCAATCGTGGACCGGACCCGATCGGTATCGCCGAAACGGCCGCCGAGCGCGACGTCGAGATCAGCACCATCGGCGTCGGCGGCGGCATCGACGAGAACGAACTCCGGGAGATCGCCGGCATTACCGGTGGTGACTTCTATCACGTCCAGGACGCCGACGACCTGCCCGACACCTTCGAGCGGGTCGCCGAGAACCAGACCGGCGTCGACCTCGAGGACACCAACGGCGACGGCATTCCCGACCGGGTTGCGGAGATGGACCTGGCGATGCCGACCGGCGAACCCGGCGTCGTCGGCGAACCGCTGAACCTCGATCCGATCGCGCTGGACACGAGTGGCGACGGCATCCGCGACAACGAGACGGTCGACATCAACTATCGCGTCTTCCAGGAGGACAACGAGACGAAACTGCACGCGTCGGTCACCGACGCCGAACACCACCCCGCCCGGATCGACACGACCGGTGATGGGCTGACCGACCGAGAACAGTTCGAGGGCTGGGAGATCGAGGTCGACGACGATCCCGATGATCCCGCCGCGTTCACGATGGCGATGCTCGAGGACGTCCCTGCGGATGCCGCTGCCGACGAGCTGATGGTCTCGACGTTACTGCGAGGGGTCCCTCCGGCGTTCGTCCGCCTCGACGATCGGGACGACGAGACCATCGTTTCGAAGGTCATAGCTCTCGACGCCGACGTCGCCAAAGTGGATCTGCTCGTCAGCCTCGGCCGTGTCGCTCGCGAGGGCGGCCGCACGGAGGAGGGTCTCCGAGAAATGGATCGATTCCTCGAGAATCTCGGGGACTCGAGGACGTCGAGGGGATCGAGCAGCGCATCCGAGACCGCCTGCTCTGATCGAATCTATCGCGCCTCTCGATGGGTGATGAGAAGGCTCGAGATTTCCGTCGCGATAACGCGCTATCGAAACCGATACCGGAGAAGAACTCGCGAACGCTTACGCGTTCAGCACCTGTCGCAACACGTCGGGAGCGTCCTCGAGGGCGTCCTCGAGGGCGTCGGCGTCCGGGCCGCCGCCCTGGGCGAAGTCCGGCGGGCCACCGCCGCCGCCGCCGACTTTCTGGGCGAGTTCGCCGACGACCTCGCCGGCGTTGACGCCGGTGCCGTCGGGGACGGCGACGACGAACTGGGCACCGTCGGCACCGCTGCCGAGGACGGCGATCTTGCCGTCGTCGACCAGCGCGTTCGCCGTGGCTCGAAGTTCGTCCATGTCGGCGTCGATCCGCTGGACCACCGCGGTCGCGTCGCCGACGTCGACCTCCTCACCGCCACCGCCGCCACCGGCGCGGGCCGCCGCGAGCTGTTCTTTCAGGTCCTCGATCTGCTTGCCCCGGTCCTTCCACTCCTCGAAGAACCGTTCTGCGGTCTCGGGGACCTCCTCGGGCGAGACGTCTAAGACGTCTGCGGCCTCGTAGAGGGCGTCTTCGGTGCGCTGGGTCGCTTCGATCGCGGCGTCGCCGGCGGCGAAGGTGATCCGCTCGACGCCGTCCTGGACGCGTTCGGTCGAGCGAATCTTGATCGCGCCGATGTTGCCGGTGCGGGCGACGTGGGTGCCACCACAGGCCTGGACGTCCTCGGCGACGTGGATCAGCCGAATGTTCGTCCCCGGCGGAATGCCGCCCTGGTAGAGGTCGAAGCCGTGTTCGGCCTCGGCCTCGTGGCGGTGGGGCCACTCCTGGCTGACGGAGGTGTTCTCCATCACGATGCCGTTTGCGACGCGTTCGATCCGTTTGACGTCCGCTCGAGAGATGCGCTCGTAGTGGCGCAGGTCGATCCGAGAGGATTCGACGCCCTTCTGGGCACCGGCCTGTCGGACGTGATCGCCGAGGACCTGCCGGGCCGAGTGGATGATGACGTGGGTGGCCGTGTGGTGGCGCATCAGCTGACGGCGACGGGTAGCGTCGATCTGTCCGTTGACGAACTCGCCTTTGCTCAGCGGCTCGTCGGTCCGGTGGAGGATGACGTCGTCGTCGATCTGGACGTCGCGAACGTCGACTGTCGTCTCGTCGGTCGAGAGCGTCCCCCGGTCTGCGGGCTGGCCACCGCCTTCGGGGTAGAACATCGTCTGGTCCAGGACGACGTCGTAGCCGTCTTCGCGCTCGAAGACGTCGAGGACGACCGCCTCGAACTGCGTGCGTTGCTGGTCGTCGTAGTAGAGTTTCTCCGTCTTCGGGAGGTCCTCGAAGCGTTCGTCTTCGCTCTCTTCGTCCACCTCGAGTTCGGCGGCGGTGTCGTGGCGCTCGGCGACGAGGCTGTAGAAGTCGTCCGGTACCTGGACCTCCGCGCCGACGTCGCTCGCGATCTCCTCGACCATGTCCGGCTGGATGCCGTGGCTGTCGTAGAGTTCGATCAACTCGGTCGTCGGGATCGCCTCGCCGCGGTCGGCGTACTCCCGGGCCAGCTGTTCGACGCGACGGCCGCCACGCTCCAGGGTCTCGCGATACTTTTCGACCTCGTTGCGGACGATGTCGCGGATCGTGTCCCGGTTTTCGTACTCGAGGCGTTCGGCCTGCATGTCGACGAGTTCGTCAAGCGGCGCGTCGACGCCGACGTTGTCACAGAGGCGTTTCGTCCGGCGAAGGACCATCCGCGCCAGGTAGCCGGTGCCGACGTTCGAGGGGACGATACCGTCGCCGAACATGTACGCCAGCGTCCGGCAGTGGTCTGCGATGGCGTAGATGTCCTCGAGGGGTTCCATCAGGTCCTCGAGTCGCTCGCGGTCGACGTCGAGGCGGTCTGCGATGTCGCCGCGGGCGGTCTCCATGTCCTCGGCCTCGTCGATGTCCATGTAGCCCGCGAGCTTCGAGGCGCGGTGGAGCAGCGCCTCCTCCTCGTCGGTGTACTCGAGTCCGGCGTTGTCCTTCAGGAACTCGATCGTATCGGGGTAGACGGCCTCGTAGACGGTCGGCGTCCCCTGGGACACCCACGTCCACCGCTCGAGTCCGTAGCCGGTGTCGACGATGTAGGTGTCCATCGGGCTGTAGCGGTTGCCGTCTTTCATCTCGTACTCGCCGTCGGGGTCCTGTTCCATCGACATGAAGACGAGCGTGGCGAGTTCGACGCCCCGGAAGATGACCTCGATCGCCGGCCCCGCGTTGCCGCCGCCGACCCACGGATCCTCGATGTAGATGACTTCCTCGAGATCGACGCCCAGCGAGTCGAAGAAGCCGTCACAGAGTTCGACGGTCCGGTCCTTCCAGTAGACCTCGCCCTCGTAGGCGTACTCCTCGTCGGCGTCTTCGCGCGTGTTGAACGCGTGGTGGGCCATCATCTCGAAGGCCATCGTGTGTCGGCCCGTCTTGCCGACGTTGTCGATGTCCTGCATCCGGATACAGGGCTGTGAGATGGTCAGCGGGTTCGCCGGCGGCGGCGTCTCCCCGCTCGTGACGAGCGGCTGGAAGTCGTAGATCGACGCCTGGGTCAACAGGACGTCGTCGCGCCAGCGGTTCGCCGCGACGGGGTAGGGGTCGATGCGCTCGTGGTCGTGCTCTTCGAAAAACGAGAGGAACGTCTCGCGCATCTCCTCTAAGCTGTACTCGTCGTCGAACCCTGGGTTGTCGATGAAGCTGTAGTCCTCACACGGCGGTTCCCCACACGTCGTGCGGTCGTGATCGCGCGTCCAGAAGTGCGCGCCACACTTCGAGCACTCCTTTCGCTCGAAGCCTTCCTCCTCGAAATAGTCGAGGCGGTACTCTTCCTCGAGTTCGCTCATTAGACTCACATGACCATGCAGCGGGTAAAACAGTTCCGGGACGGAGACCCGAACGCGGGCCTCTCGCCGTAGAGGGCGTCGATTCGGCCGACGAGCCCCGGCTGGACGCCGCCGCCGGCCGGGAAGACGCGACCGACGCTCGCGTCGGGGCCAACGACTACGGTCGTGGTCGACGTACGTTCTCGCGATGGGATCGAGAGAATCCACTCACGCCGGCGAGGTGAACTCGAGACGACCGAGATGGCGAGAACTGCTTACCGCGCTCGCGTTCGTCGTCGGCGTCAACGCCGTCGGTGCAGCACCCGCCCTCCTCGGCGGTCCGAACTCGGCGTGGTTCCAGACGCTCGAGAAGCCGGCGTTTTACCCGCCTGGCTGGCTGTTCGGCGTCGTCTGGACGATCCTCTTTACCCTGCTGGGCGTCGCGTGCTACCTGGTCTATCGGCGAGGACTCGAGCGACGTGCAGTCAGGCTCGCACTCGGCGCGTTCGTCGTGCAGATGGTCGTCAACGTCACCTGGACGCCCACCTTTTTTACGCTGCAGGCACCACTCCTCGCGCTCGGCATCGTCGCCGTGCTGTTCGTCCTCGTCGCCGCGACGATCGCGGCGTTCGCTCGCGTCGATCGGCTGGCGGCCGTCCTCCTCGTTCCCTACCTGCTGTGGGTCGGTTTCGCGACCGTGCTCAACTACGCGATCTGGTCGATAAACGCGTGAGATCGACCGCGACGATTCGGCGGGTCGACGTCGGAACGGGACTGAGTCGACTCCCCTCGAGTCCGGGTCAGGTTCATTGCTCGAATGCGATAAATTATTAGATTAGCTCTGTATCGGTAAGATCGGACACACCGCTCTCGAGGAATCCACACGGATGGCCGAAACGGTCCTGTACGTCGCCGCCTCGCACGAGGACGCCCACGAGGGAGCGACCGCACTCGAGCGGGCCGGGGCGGCCCTCACAGTCGAACCGGCCGTCTCGCTCTCGAAAGTCCGCGAGCGCGTTTCCGCCGTCGACTGCGTCGTCTTCGCCGAAACGCCGACGACAGCCGACGGCGCACACCTGCTCGAGGTGGTCGACGCGTGCGGATCGAAACCGATCGTCCTGTTCACGGACGCCGCGTACAGTCCGGGGGCGGCCAGAGCGACCGACGGAATCGACGGCTACGTTCGCCGCGAGGGCGAGGCGGCAGCCAGCCACCTGGCCGACGAAATCGCCTGGGTGTGCCACGCCGCAGGCGACGACGAGGACCTCACTGCCGAACCGGGAGAGACGGACGCGGAAGCCGTCACGGACGACTCGAGCGAGGTGGCGGCGACGCTGCAGCGTCCCGAGCGGCGATCGAAGCGACGACGTCGCGATCACGGAGAGAGCGTGCTCGACCTCCACGAGGCGACCGTCAAGATCGTCGCTGCGGCAGACGAAGCCGAACTGTACGACAGAGCCGTCGTGGCCGCCGAGAACTGCCTCGCAGTCGACTGCTGTCGGGTGCTGACCGACGACGGCGACGGCGAGTTCGTCACGCGGGCGTCGACCGTGGGCGACCGCGACCGGTCGTGGCCACTCGAGGACGACCACAGCCTCGCAGCGGAGACACTCGAGACAGGCGAGTCAGTGCTAGTCGACGACGTCAGGGAGTCCGCACTCGTCGAACCCGACGGTGGCCCCCGGTCGATCGTCAGCGTCCCGATCGGCGAGGTCGGCGCCTTCCAGGCGGTCACCGCCGGCCCCGACGCGTTCGACGACGCGGCGCTCGAACTCGTCGAGTCGCTCGTCGCCCACGTCACCGAAACGGTCGCCAGACTCCGGACCGAGGCGGCGCTCGTCTCCGAGCGCGACCGACTCTCGGCGCTGTTCGACAACGTCCCGGACCCCACAGTTCGCTACGAGTTCGTCGACGGCGACGCCGTCGTCCGCGACGTCAACGACGCCTTCGAGGAGGTCTTCGGCTACGACCGCGAGACGGTGCTCGACGAGAACGTCGACGAGTACGTCGTGCCGCCGAATCTCGACGACGAGGCCAGGCGGTTCAACGAGACGCTACTGGCCGGCGAGTGTCTCCAGGTCGTCAGCCGTCGCCGGACCGCCGACGGCGTCAGAGACTTCCTGATCAACGTCGTCCCGCTCGCGCTGGGCGAGCGCGGCGTCGAGGGGTTCTCGATCTACACGGACATCACCGAGCAAAAGCGCCGCGAGCGCGAACTCGCCGCCCAGAACGAACGCCTCGACGAGTTCGCCAGCATCGTCAGCCACGACCTCCGCAGTCCGCTGAACGTCGCCCGGGGCTACCTCGAGCTGGCGAAAGAGACCGGCGACGACGAACACGTCGCCGAGGTCGAGGCCGCACACGAACGCATGCGTTCGCTCATCGACGAACTCCTGGCGCTCTCCCGGCGGGGGTCGGTGATCGACGAGACCGAACCCGTCGCCGTCCACGACGTCGCGAGACGTGCCTGGGCCACCGTCGATACCGGAGACGCCGAGCTCGTCCTCGAGAACGACGCCATCGTCGAGGCCGACAAGGCGCGACTGATCGAGGCCCTCGAGAACGTGATCCAGAACGCGACCGACCACGGCGACGACGCCGTCACCGTCCGGATCGGTGCGACCGAGGACGGCTTTTTCGTCGCCGACGACGGGGCGGGGATTCCAGCGGCCGATCGGGACGCCGTCTTCGACTCCGGATACACGACCGCCGACGACGGCACCGGACTGGGGCTCAGCATCGTCGAGGAGATCGTCGACGCACACGGCTGGACCGTCGAGGTGACCGACGGCGACGACGGCGGCGCTCGGTTCGAGATTCGAGACGTAGAGACCGACGCGGTGGCGTCTCCGGACCTCGAAGAGGGGCGGCGTCGGAGCCGCGACCACTAACGGCTCACTCGTCTTCGAGCGCGAGCGACGCGAGCATCGCCTCGAGTTGCAGCCGTTCGTTCGCACCCTCCGTGATTCGGTAGTCGACCTCGCCGAGACGCTCGAGCAGCCGGACGGTGGCCTGTTCGGGAAGGTCGAACTCCCAGGCCGAGCGGTGGAGCTGGTCGATGACGTCGCCGCCGGCGAGTCCGCGGTCGGTCAGCAGGGTCTCGAGGGTCGCACGAGCGGCGGTGAAGTCGCCCGCGATCGCCTGTTCGACCATCTCCTCGACCTCCTCGGGGCGGGCGGTGGAGGTGATGGCGAAGACGGCCTCCTCGTCGACGGTCTCGCCCATGACGGCGGCAGCCTGCAGGCCGTTGATCGCTTTCCGCATGTCGCCGTCGGCGGCGTAGACCAGCGCGTCGACGCCGTCGTCGGTCAGTTCGATCCCCTCCTCGGCGGCGATCTCCCGGATCTGGGCCTCGACGGCGTCGTCCGACAGCTGGGTGAAACGGAAGACGGCACACCGCGACTGGATCGGGTCGATGATCTGACTCGAGTAGTTACACGAGAGGATAAAGCGGGTGTTGTTCGAGAACTGCTCCATCGTCCGGCGCAGCGCCGACTGGGCGTCGCTCGTGAGCGCGTCGGCCTCGTCCAGGAAGATGATGCGGTAGTCGTAGCCGCCGAACGACGAGCGGGCGAAGTTCTTGATCCGGTCGCGAACGACGTCGATGCCGCGCTGGTCGGAGGCGTTCAACTCGAGGAAGTTCTCGCGCCAGTCGTCAGCGTAGATTTCGCGAGCGATCGCCTGGGCGGCGGTCGTCTTGCCGGTTCCGGCCGGTCCCGCGAACATGAGGTGGGGCAGGTCGTCTTGCTCGACGTAACGTTTCAGCCGGGGGATGACGTTCTCGTGGCCTTTGACGTCGTCTAGGCCTTCCGGCCGATACTTCTCGATCCAGATTCCGGATCGGCCCCCCGCAGGTGCCGCGGTCTCGTCGTCGGCCTCGCTCATACTGTGAGACAGACCCCTCGGAGTGATAAATTCCCCGAGAGAGATCGTCTTCGGGTGCCCGATTCGCGGGTCGGACCTCGAGCGGTCGTCGATCCAAACGTGAGCGAACGTCGGCCGATCCACCACGTCTGCGGGCGTCGTATGGACCTGTAGACGAACACGATGGTCCGCAGAGAGATACGTTCACAGGACATATTAGACCACATACATCTTTAATCCCGTGTAGAGCGTGGAAGAGCGTATGAGCGACTCGAGAAACGCGATTCGGCAGGTCGCCGTCGTCGTCGTGGTCGGCATCCTCGTACTCGGTGCCGTCCCCGGAACGGCGCTGGCGCAGTCGGGGGCGAACGCGGGCGGCACCGTCGTCGTCGAGGAGGGCGAGACCGTCGACGAGGTCAACGCCTTCGCCGGGACCGTGATCGTCCGCGGGACCGTCACCGGCGACGTCAGTGCCGCCGCCGGCAACGTCTACGTCTACGGCGACGTCGGCGGTGACGTCGAGACCGCCTCCGGCAACCTCGAGATCACCGGCACGGTCGACGGAGACGTAAACACCGCAGCAGGGAACGTCGTCGTCGCGGATGGCGCGACGATCGGCGGATCGCTGCAGGCGAGCGCGGGACACGTCGAGATCGACGGGACGATCGAGGACGACGCGGCGATCGGTGCGGAGACGATCGTCCTGGGCGACAACGCGACCATCGGTGGCGACCTCCGGTACGCAGGGTCGCTCGAAGGCAACACCGACGCCGTCGCGGGCGAGATCACGCGCGATGCGACGCTCGGAGTCGACGTGGCACCGACGATCCAGCCGATCGCAGGCTGGCTGTTCGCCGTCTACGCGTTCGTTCTGAACCTGCTGCTCGGCGCGGCGTTGCTCGGGCTGTTCCCGCGGTTCTCGGCCGCCGTCGCCGATCGCGTGGCGACCGACCCGGTTCGGTCGGGACTGGCCGGCCTGGGCGTGCTCGTGGGAATCCCCATCCTGCTCGTCGCGATCGCGATCACGATCGTCGGCATCCCCGTCACGTTCGTCGGCGCGTTCGTCTTCGCGCTGCTGATCTGGATCGGGATCGTCTACGGCCGCTTTGCCGTCGCGGCGTGGCTGCTCTCGTACGCCAGCCTCGACAACCGGTGGCTCGCGCTCGTCGTCGGGCTCCTCGGTGGGGCGATCCTCGCGCAGGTGCCCATCGTCGGCGGGCTCCTCAACTTCCTGATCTTCCTGCTCGGCTTCGGCGCGCTCTCGATGGGGCTGTACGGGCGCGGGCGGCGGGGCCGCACGTCCCCCGACGCGGCAGAACCCGAGGGGACGACGGTGGACTGATATCATCGGCGTCGTCCGCCGCTCGAGTATCGCAGCCCTCGCGTGCTATCGTTCGGCGAGCGAATCGACGATCAGCTATTACTCTGGGGCGCGAACGACGCGCTCAAGTCCCGTCGCCAGCAAGGACGGCCATGCGCGTCACCGTCGACGTCAAAGGCGAGGGGACCCACGAGGTCGACCTCGAGGCACCGACCTACGCCGACCTGCTGGCCGAGGTCGAGTTGAGCCCCCACGAGGTGAGCGTCCTCGTCGACGGTCGGCCCGTCCCCGAGGACCAGCCGGTCGAGACCGACCACGTCACCGTGTTGCGGCTCATCAAGGGAGGGTAGGCGGTCACCCGGTCGTCGCGACGACCTCGATCTCGAGGGCAGCGCCTTTCGGGACGTTCCCGACCTCGACGGCACTTCTGGCCGGCGGCTGCTCGTCGAAGAAGCCCGCGTAGGTCTCGTTCATCTCCTCGAAGTCCTCGACGTCGTCGAGAAACACCGTCACATCGAGGACGGCAGAGAGGTCGAGTCCTTCGGCCGCGAGGATGGCCTCGACGTTCTCGAGACACTGGCGGGTCTGCTCGGCGACAGACGCGTCCTCGAGCAGGTCGCCGTCGGGGGTCAGCGGGAGCTGTCCGGCGGTGAAGAGGAGCCCGTTCGCGACGGTCGCCTGGCTGTACGCGCCGACCGCGGCTGGAGCGTCGTCGGTGCTGATGGTTCGTTTCACGAGTGCGAACGTATGTTGCAGTACGTAAACGTGTGAAGTGCCTCGGGGTCAAGCCCCGAGGCTTCCTGTTTCCACGACGCGCTTTGCAGATTCCACGAGGGAATCCACAGGGAGTGCAGTCTCCGCAGGCGTGGATTCGGAGTCTCCCACTCCTACTTGGTGGCGACGGCAGAGCGTCCGACCGTCCGTGTTTTTGGACTTGAAGCCGGACGTAAGTTATGCCGTCACACCCGTTCGTTCACTGTCTCGTAACTTAATTGTTTGTGTCGCTGCGTGTCGGCTTCATCCCCGAGGTCAAGCCTCGGGGCATTCGCCTTGTGCCGCTTGTAAATCAGGACCTGTGACAGTACAGAGTATTAAGTCGGCGCGAGCCCGCGGAGCGCGGCGTCGGCCGGCAACCGGTCGGACGACCGGCTTTTGAACGGGTCGATTACCTGTGATCAAGATACTTGCGTGGATTCCCCGATGGTATCGGTATGATAGACCATATCAAACAGGTCGATCCGGCGGTCGCCGACGCCGTCGAACGCGAGCGCGAGCGCCAGGAGTCGACGCTGGGGATGATCGCCTCGGAGAACCACGTCTCCGAAGCGGTCCTCGAGGCCCAGGGGACGGTTTTGACGAACAAGTACGCCGAGGGCTACCCTGGGGCGCGCTACTACGGCGGCTGTGAGCACGTCGACGAGGTCGAACGGCTCGCGATCGACCGGGCGAAAGAGCTGTGGGGGACAGACCACGTCAACGTCCAGCCCCACTCGGGCACGCAGGCGAACATGGGCGTCTACTTCGCCGTCCTCGAGCCGGGCGACAGAATCCTCTCGCTGGACCTTACCCACGGCGGCCACCTCAGCCACGGCCACCACGTCAACTTCTCCGGACAGCTCTACGAGGTCGAACAGTACGAGGTCGACCCCGAGACGGGCTACGTCGACTACGACGACCTCGAGGCGCAGGCCCGCGAGTTCGGCCCCGACCTGATCGTCAGCGGCTCCTCGGCGTACCCTCGCGAGTTCGACTGGGCGCGGATCGGCGAGGTCGCCGACGCAGTCGACGCCGTCCACCTGGCGGACATCGCCCACATCACGGGGCTTGTGGCGGCGGGCGTCCACTCGAGTCCGGTCGCCCACGCCGACTTCGTCACCGGGAGTACGCACAAGACGATCCGCGCGGGACGTGGCGGGATCATCATGTGCGACGAGGAGTACGCAGACGACGTCGACTCGGCTGTGTTCCCCGGCAGTCAGGGCGGGCCGCTCATGCACAACGTCGCGGGAAAGGCCGTCGGCTTCGCGGAGGCGCTGACCCCGGAGTTCGAGGAGTACGCCGAGCGGACGGTCGAGAACGCGACGGCGCTGGCGGACGTCTTCCGCGAGCGCGGCCTGTCGATGGTCTCCGGCGGCACCGACAAGCACCTCGTGCTCGTCGACCTCCGGGACTCTCACCCGGACCTGACGGGCAAGGACGGCGAGGAAGCGCTCTCGGCGGTCGACATCGTCGTCAACAAGAACACGGTGCCGGGCGAGACCCGGAGCCCGTTCGTCACGAGCGGCGTGCGGATCGGCACGCCCGCGCTGACGACCCGCGGGTTCGGTCCCGAGGAGATCGAACGGGTCGGTCACCGCATCGTCGACGTGCTCGACGCGCCGGAAGACGAGGACGTTCGCGCCGAGGTACGGACGGACGTCGAGCGACTCTGTGCGGAGCATCCGATCTACGACTGATACTATCGGACGTAACTGTGTGAAGATTCTCGCCACCCCGGGACGGCGAGAATCTTTCACGACTTACGTCCGGCAGTATGAACCACCGATACGAAACGGAGCCCATGTACGACAGCATACTCGTTCCGACCGACGGCAGCACGGAAGCACAGAACGCGGCCGAACACGGCGTCGACCTCGCGGCGGAACTCGGCGCGACGGTCCACGCGCTGTACGTCGTCGAGTCGAGGGTGACGGCACTGCCCTCCGACTCGATGGCCCAGGCGGCAGAACGCGACGAGTGGGAACGCTACGGCGAGGACGTGACCGACGAGGTCGTCGCCATGGCCGACGAGCGCGGACTCGAGGGCGTCGGCGTCGTCAAGAGCGGGAAGGCCCACGAGGAGATCGTCGACTACGCCGAGGAGGCGGACGTCGACGCGATCGTCATGGGAACCCAGGGTCGCGACGGCGTCGGCGACGTGATCCTCGGCAGCGTCGCCGAGCGCGTCGTCAGGACCGCCGGGGTTCCCGTCCTGTCGATCAGACAGGCGAAACTCGAGTGACTCGAGCGGTCGGTAGGCGTCGACCGATCCGGTACCGTCGCGACGGCACGCTCGTCACCGGGCGCTCGTCACTTCTCGAAGACCCGTAGCGAGATCGCGTAACCAGCTCCGTCCAGTTCGAACGGGTTGCCGTGTCTCGAGACGCGGTACTCGCCGGGCGACGCGGCGAACGCGTAGGTCTCGTCGACCGCCTCTCCCGCCCGGACTGGCTGGACGAGGCCGACGTCGTCGACGCTGGTCACGGTTCGCAACGGCCGACTGGCGTCGACGTGCTCGCTCTCGGCGTAGGCGTCCGTCCAGAGCGTCGCGCCGCCGGCCGCGAGGACGCCCAGCGGCGGCGGTGCGCCGGTTCCGTAGTCGACGTCGCGGTCGCTCCGGTTTCGTACCGCGAGTCGCAGACGGGCGGGACTCGAGACGGTCATCTCGTCGTCGACCAGCGTGCCGGAAATCTCGAGCGGCGAGTCGCCGTCGCGGTCCCGACGGATCGTCAGGTCCACGCCGCGTGGTCCGTGGAACGCGGCGCGAAGAGACGGACGCGAAAATCCGACGAGTGCGCCGGCGAGCGCGATCGTTCCGGCTCCCGACACGGCGAGGTACGCTCGTCGCTTCATGGCCCGTTGGACACGTCACGCAGACAAAACGTTTGTGAGGAATCGGTACGAGGCGGTGGGCGTCAGTCGTCGTCCTGTGGCTCGCCCGCGACCTCGGGTTCGCGGCCGATCACGCCGCTCGAGCCGGGGAGGTCCACGCCGTCTTCCTCGCGGAGGAACAGCGCGCGTCGCGTGCCGA
Organism: Natribaculum breve; assembly: GCF_023008585.1. Taxonomy (GTDB): domain Archaea; phylum Halobacteriota; class Halobacteria; order Halobacteriales; family Natrialbaceae; genus Natribaculum; species Natribaculum breve. The sequence goes on from NZ_CP095390.1 coordinate 2,214,981, forward strand.
AGGAGATGGCCATCGACGCCACGGCGAGCACCGCGATGACCGAGAACGGGCCGCCGGTGATGATGGCGGCCGCCTGCAGGGCGTCGACGCCGCCGGTGACCATCAGAAGCGACGCGAGCGCGCCGATGAGAAAGCCCCAGATGACGCGGTTGATCGTCGAGGGGCGTTCCGCGCCACCGGTGGTGAGCATCCCCAGTGCCAGCGTCGAGGAGTCGGCCGACGTGACGAGGAACGTCGTCACGAGCACGAGGAACATCGCCGTCAACAGCCCGCCGAGCGGGAGCGCCTCGAACAGCGGGTAGCCGGACGCCGCCTCGCCCAGGTTACCGACGACGGTGAGGATGTCGGCCTGGCCGCTGTTTTGCAGGAAGATCGCCGTCCCGCCCATCGTCGCGAACCAGGGGATCGTGACGCCCGTGGAAGCGAGAACGCCCGTGACGGCGACCTGGCGAACCGTCCGACCCCTCGAGATGCGGGCGATGAACAGCCCGACGAACGGCGTCCAGGAGAACCACCACGCCCAGTAGAAGATCGTCCAGCCGCCGACCCAGCCGGCGACGCCCGCACTGCCGGTGTCGGCGGCACCGGTGTAGAAACTCATCGTGACGAACTGGTTCAGGTACGCGCCGAGGGCCTCGGTGCCCATCGACATGATGTACGTCGTCGGCCCGAGCAGGAAGGTCGCGACGGTCATCACCGCGAACAGGGCCATGTTGAAGTACGATACCCGACGAATGCCGCGTTCGACGCCGAGGGCGACCGACAGGGTGAACGCGACGGTGAGCCCGGTGATCACGAGGATCGTCCCGAGGTCGCCGACGCTCGTCCCGGTGGTCCACTCGACGCCGACGAGGAACTGGCTCCCGACCAGTCCCAGGGTGGTCGCGACGCCGCCGATCGTCGCGAACACCGCGAGGATGTCGATGAGTTTCGCGAGCGGGCTGTCGAGGTTGTCGAGGCCGACCCACGGGGCGATCACCGTCGAGATGCGCAACGGCGCGTCGTAGCGGTAGGCGTAGTACGCGATGGGCAGGCCCATGACCACGTACGCCGTCCACGCCGAGATCCCCCAGTGGAAGAACGTGTACTGGATCGCGCCGACGGCGGCCGCCGGCGTCTGTGACTCCGCGCCGACGAACGGCGAGACGGCGTCGTAGTGGAAGACCGCCTCGGCCGGCCCCCAGAAGACGATGCCGGCGGCGATCCCCGCCGAGTACAGCATCGCGAAGTACGCGAGGAACGTAAACTCCGGCTCTTCGTCTTCGTCACCGAGTTTGATGTTCCCCCACGGGCCGAATATCAGGAACGCGACGAACACGACGAGGACGAACATCGCGAGCAGGTACCACCAGCCGAGGGTGGTCCACAGGAAGTCGTTCACGTCGTTCATGTACGTCGACGCGGTGTCCGGTCTGAGGATGAACGCGACCACGGCGATGACCGCGACCGCGAACCCGATGCCGAAGACGGTGTGGTCGAGTTCGTCGACGAACTCGCCGATCGCACCGCGTGCATCTGATTCACTCATCGGGACTCACCGTCTTCCGTCGTGTACACCGCGTCCCCTCGAGCGATAGACCGCGAGCGCGGCCGGATCGCACTGTACCCCCTCCGTGTCACGAGCAACCGTGTTACTAGGCATCACGATAATACTTAACAAAGCGTTGCATCAAGGTTCACGTTCATCACCTGTGTGGTTTTTAAATGAACCAGCAGAATTTTCCGGCGGTACCGGTGCGCGACCGTTTCCCGCATCGACGGACGCGTTTCACACCGTCGGTCGTTTCCGTTCCCCAGCACACTCGCCCGACGGTCTTCGGAAAACGGGTACGGCAGGTAGTAACATACGGTCTCCTGTCCCGATTTATGGGTGCAACCGCAGGACGGTCGCGGTTGCACCGGAAATGACTTGCAGTAGTCCGTGTCAGGCGTTGACGTGCCTGACCTCGTAGCCGTGGTCGCGAATCGACCGGATGATCGCCCGCGCCTGTCCCGCACCGCTGGTCTCGATCTGGAAGACGAGGTAGGCCTCGCCGACGTCGAGTTCGGGTTCCGACCGGTCGTGGCGGACGGTCTGGATGTTGGCGTTGTGCTCGGCGATGATCCCCGAGATTTCCTGCATCTTGCCGGGCCGGTCGTCAATGCGCACGCGCAGTCGCAACAGCTGTTCGCGGTCGGTCAGCGCGTGGACGAGCACCGTCTGTAGCATCGTCATGTCGAGGTTCCCGCCACAGAGCAACGGCATCACCGTCTCGCCGTCCACGTCGAGTTCGTCGCTGACGACCGCGGCGACCGAGGCCGCACCCGCGCCCTCGACGACCTGCTTCGCCCGCTCGAGCAACAGCAGGATCGCCCGGGCGATCTCGCCGTCCGTGACCGTGACCACCTCGTCGACGTGTGCGTCGATCAGCGAGAGCGTCAGCTCCGAGACCCCGCCCGTCGCGATGCCGTCGGCGATGGTGTCGACGGACTCGAGCGAGACGGGCGTGCCCTTCTGGAGGCTGTCCGGGACGGTCGCGGCACCCGAGGCCTGGACGCCGACGACGCGCGTCTCCGGCGACAGTTCGGCGAAGGCGGTCGCGATGCCGGAGACGAGCCCACCGCCACCGATCGGAACGACGACGGTGTCGACGTCGGGGAGGTCCTCGTACATCTCGATCCCGAGGGTTCCCTGGCCGGCGACGATCGCCGGGTCGTCGTAGGCGTGGACGAACTCGGCGTCGTCGTCGACGAGTCCCTGGGCGTGGGCCATCGCCTCCCGGAAGTCGCTGCCGACGAGTTCGACGTCCGCGCCGTAGTCTCGCGTCGCGTCGACTTTGGCCTGTGGCGCGCTCCGGGGCATGACGATGGTCGACGCCACTCCGAGTCTGGTCGCAGCGAGCGCGACGCCCTGGGCGTGATTGCCCGCGCTCGCCGCGACGACCCGATCGACGTCGTCGGCACACTGGGCGATCTTGTTGTACGCGCCGCGGGTCTTGAACGAGCCCGTCCACTGGAGGTGTTCCATCTTCAGGTGCACCTCGCCGCCGGTTAGCTCGTCGAGTGAGGTGCTCCGCTCGACCGGCGTCCGCCTGACGACCGACTCGTCGTCGAGTCGCTCGCGAGCGGCCTCGACGTCTTCGTACTCGACGGTCCGGTAGTCCTGGCTCATGGCGTCAGCGGAGCATCTTCTCGCGGTCGGGATCGAACAGCGGTTCGTCCCGCACCGTCGCCGGGTGGCGTTCGTTCTCGTAGCTGATCTCCACGGACCGACCGGCTTCGGCGTGCTCGGCCGGCAGGTAGGCGTAGGCGATCCCGGCGTCGATCGCGTAGCCGTAGTCCGCACGAGCGACGTAGCCGAGCACGTCGTCGCCGTCCATCACGGGGTGGCCCGCGTCGACGACGGCCCCGGGTTCGTCGAGCGTGATCGGCGTGATCTGCCGGTCGATCCCCGCCTCGCGAGTCTCGAGCAGCGCCTCCTTGCCCACGAAGTCGGTCTCGAGGTCGACGGCGAAGCCGATCCCGGCCTCGTAGGGGTCGTACTCGGGTGTGACGTCGGTGCCCCACAGCCGGAACCCCTTCTCCATGCTCGTCGAGTCGAGCGCCGCCCAGCCCATCGGGACGATGCCGTACGCCTCGCCGGCGTCTTCGATCGCCTCCCACAGCTGCGCGCCGTACTCCATCGGCGCGTACAGTTCCCAGCCCAGTTCGCCCGCGTAGGAGAGCCTGAGCATCGTCACTGGGATGCTCTCGAGGTACGTCTCCTGGGCGGTGTAGAAGGGGAAGGCGTCGTTCGAGAGGTCGGCCTCGACGAGCGACGACAGGACGTTCCGCGCCTCGGGACCGAAGACGCCGATCCCGCACGTACTCGAGTCGTGGGTCGTCACCGAGACGGAGCCGTCGTCTGGGGCGTGCTCGCGGATCCACCGCGAGTGCAGCGTCGCGGAGTTGCCCCCGCCCGTAAACACCACGTAGCGGTCGTCCGCGAGCCGTGCGACCGTCACGTCGGCGAGGATCCCACCGTCCTCGTTGCACATCGCCGCGTAGCGGATCCGGCCCGGCGAGACGTCGACGTCGTTCGTCAGGAGCCCCTGGAGGAGGTCGGTCGCGCCGTCGCCGGTCACCTCGATCCCGGTGTAGGTGGTCATGTCGACCATCGCGACGCGGTCGCGGACGGCCTGGTGTTCGACGCCCTGTGCTTTCGACCAGTTGCGGTCGAGCCAGTCCGGCCTGTCGGGCACGTCGTACTCCTCGAGCAGCGCCTCGTTGGTCTCGTACCACTGCGGCACTTCCCAGCCGCCCGCGTCGTAGAACTCCGCGCCGAGTTCTTTCTGGCGCTCGTAGAAGGGACTCCGGCGGAGCGGGCGCTGTCCCCGGGGCTGTTCGCGCGGGTGGATCAGCTGGTAGACCTCCTGGTACTGCTGTGCGCCCCGGCCTCGGGTGTACGCCCGCGACCCCGCGTGGGGCTGGAACCGCGAGACGTGCGCGGGCGTCGCGTCGACGCGCTCGCCGTCGAGGCGGGGGACGCCGTCTTCCATCCAGTGGGCGACGAGGTTCCCCGCGCCGCCGGACTGGGTGACCCAGATCGCGAGCGCCCACCAGAGGCCGTCGATCTCTTCCGTGGGCCCCAGGATCGGCATGCCGTCGGGCGTGAAACAGAACATGCCGTTGATCGCGGACTCGAACTCGGCGTCCCGGAGTTCGGGAACGAGTTCGCAGGCCGCGTCGTAGGCCGCCCGGTCGTGGTCGGGGTGGGTGTTCTCGTAGAAGTGCTCCTCGGTGAACTCCCGCAGCGAAGGGTACTCGAGGCCGAGATCCCCGAGTTTCTCTGGGCCGTAGATGTCCTCGGGATCGACCAAAAGCGGTTCGTGGTTGTACGAGCCGATGCCGTAGGACTCGCCGTGCTGGCGGAAGTAAAGCGACTGGTCCTGGTGGCGCAGGATCGGCTGTTCGATCTCCCGGCTCGCGCCGTCGAGCGCCTCGAGTTCGTCCGAGACGAGGTACTGGTGAGCACAGGGCACGAGCGGGATATCGACGTCGACCATCTCGCCGAACAGCGGGCCCCAGATGTTGGTCGCGACGAGCACCTCGTCGGCCGCGATCCGACCGCGGTCGGTGACGACGGCCTCGATCTCTCCGCCGCTCGTCTCGAGGTTCGTCACCGTCGTCTCGCCGAAGAAGCGTGCTCCTCGCTCGCGGGCGCGCTCGGCCATCGTCGCCGAGACGTCGACGGCGTGGGCTTTCCCGTCGGAGGGGACGTAGTAGCCGCCGTAGATGACGTCCTCGTTCACCTGCGGGACGTACTCGGCGACCTCCGCGGGCGAGAGCAGCCGACCGCCCTCGAGGCCGTAGGACTGGCCCCACTCGCGCTTTCGTTTCAGGTACTCCCAGCGGTCGTCGGTGGCGGCGACCTCGATTCCGCCACACGTCCGAAAGCCGTCGAGATCCGAGTAGAGGTCGCGGGTGTACGACGCCATCTGCGTCATCAGCTTGCCGCCGGCGGTCTGGAACACCAGCCCGGGTGCGTGCGAGGTGGAGCCGCCGGTCTCGAACAGGGGCCCCTGATCGACGACGACGACGTCCTCGCGGCCGAGTTCGGTGAGGTGGTAGGCGGCGCTACAGCCGACACAGCCCGCACCGACGACGACGGTTCCTGCGCTCTCTGGTATCGTGTTCCCTGCACTCATGTGACACGGACACTGCCACCCGTTCCCGCATAGCTATCAGGGTGTATAACCTGTGCCGTATAACAGCCGGCGACGCGACGGGAACGGTCTGCACTCGAGAACGAGGTCCCGTTTTCTCGACGTCGGAGTTCGGATTCATGCTGCAAGACGACACGGGTCACGCACCGATCGCACGCGAGCCGCCGTCGCCGGCGGCGACACACTCGAGTCGCGATCGGGTGTGTACTCACCGTCGTACCACGATCGGCGGGGGCTCTCGGCGGAGGTAGCGTCGTCCAGGTTCGAACCGTCGATCGACGAGCGAAAGAGGTCGCGGACGCCCGAGGAGCGTGTCCTGGGCGACCGGGCAGCGAGTAGCGAACACGGCAAGGGGGCCGCGAGAGTGCCCACGTCTCGCGACTAGTCCGGACCGTCGTCGAACCGCTCGAGTCGGAACATATCGATCGGGTGGTCGGTGTCGCCGTCGGCGGCGAGGTCGGCCAGGATCTCGCCGATCACGCTGGCGAACTTGAAGCCGTGGCCCGAGAAACCGGCTCCGACGGCGACCTGCGGGTGGTCGGGGAGGGTATCGAGGATGAAGTGTTCGTCCGGGGAGTTGGTGAACATGCAGGTCGCCAGCCGCATCGTCGGGCCGGCGGCCCCGGGGAAGTAGTTTTCCGTGACCTCCCGCAGCAACTGCTCGTCCTCGGGCTGGGGATCGGTCTCGTAGTCGTCCGGATCGACCTGCTCGTCGCGGTGGTGGTACTTGCCGAGTTTCATCCCCGGGACGTCGTAGATCGGCAGTCCGTAGAAGCGGCCCTCGGGGACGCGCAGGTTCCAGACGGGGAAGTTCTCGGGTTCGAACGTCGAGGGCGTCTCCGGCTGGAACCAGCCGAGTACCTGCCGCTCCGGGACGGCAAGCCCCTCGAGTGCGTCGGCGAGTTTGTGGTTCCACGCGCCGGCCGCGAGCACCAGCCGGTCGGCCTCGTACGTGCCCCGGTCGGTCTCGACGCTGACGCCGCCGTCGGGCGTCTCCTCCCAGTCGCGGACCTGCTCGCGGGCGTGAACGTCTGCGCCCGCGGCCTGGGCCGCCTCGACGTGGCCGACGATCGCCTGCTCCGGGACGACGAAGCCGCCGTCGGGCTGGTAGACCGCCATGTGCTCTGCTGGAAGCTGGTAGCCCGGGAAGCGCTCGGTCACTTCCTCGCTCGTGAGCACCTCGTGGGGGATGTCGTGTTGCTCACAGGAGCGGCGCGACCCTTCGAAGACGACGTTCCCTTCGGGGCCGGCGTCGATCGATCCCGTGCGGTGGATGACCTCGCGGCCGGTCTCGGCGGCGAGGTCGTCCCAGAGGTCGTACGCGCGCTCGACGAGCGGAATGTAGGAGGGATGTTCGTAGTACGCCCGGCGGATGATCCGCGTGATCCCGTGGGACGAGCCCATGGTGTGGGGAATATCGTAGCGCTCGAGTCCCAGCACGTCGAGACCCCGCCGCGCGAGGTGGTAGCTCGTCGCGCTACCCATCCCGCCGACGCCGATCACGACGACGTCGTATCGGTCTCCAGTCTCGGTCATGTGCCGACCGATTCGACGACGAGGGTATTGATAGTTAGTATGTCTCACACCGGACCTATAAATGACGGTGAACGACGCTCCGTCCGTGACGTACACCGAAGCCGTTGGCGAAACGAGAGGGTCGAGCATCTCGGCTGGCTCGTGAGCGCCCGTCACCACTTATAGGTGCGAACTACCTGCGATCAACCCTTATTGAACGCTACGCCATGGCATGCCATACAGCATGACCAGGTGGAACGACGGTCTCGACGAGGTAGAACGCGTCAGCCCGGACATCACCGACGAGACGAACGCACTGCCGGCGAGATACTTCACCGACCCGGACGTCTACGAGATGGAGAAACAGAAGGTGTTCGGCCAGTACTGGATCTACGCCGGCCACACAAACTGCATTCCCGAGGTGGGCGATTACTACACCCGGACGATCGGCGACCGCGAGATCATCGTCGTCCGCGACCACGACGACGAGGTACGGGCGTTCTACAACGTCTGTGCCCACCGCGGTTCGGCGATGGTCGACGAGACGCCGATGACCGACCCCGACAACGCACGGCGCATCCGGTGTCCGTACCACCTCTGGACGTACGACCTCGACGGCTCGCTCACGAGCACGCCCGCGAGCTTCGAGGACGCACGGCTGAACCCGGACCTCGAGGACGAGGACGTCGGCGAACTCGACGCCGAGGAGAACGCGCTCATGGAGGTCCGCAGCGACCGCATCGGGCCGTTCGTCTTCGTCAACTTCGCCGAGGACCCGATGAGCCTCGACGAGCAGGCCGGGACGATGAAAGCCGAACTCGAGGCGTTGCCACTCGAGGAGTACCAGCTCGCCCGTCGGATCGTCTCGGAAGTCGAGTGCAACTGGAAGACCTTCGGCGGAAACTACTCCGAGTGCGACCACTGTCAGGCCAACCACCAGGACTGGATCACCGGCATCGCCCTCGACGAGTCCGAACTCGAGGTCAACGACTACCACTGGGTGTTACACTACACGCACGCCGAGGACGTCGACGACGAGATGCGCATCCACGACGAACACGAGGCGAAGTTCTACTACCTGTGGCCGAACTTCACGGTCAACATGTACGGGACGGCCGACGGCTACGGCACCTACCTCATCGACCCGATCGACGAGGAACGGTTCCAGCTCGTCGCGGACTACTACTTCAAAGATCCCGACCTGAGCGAGGAGGAAGCGGAGTTCGTCCGAACGAGCCGCCAGCTCCAGGAGGAGGACTTCGAACTGGTCGAGCGCCAGTACCGCGGGCTCAGGTCCGGCGCGCTCGCACAGGCACAACTGGGACCCAACGAGCACACGGTCCACAAGTTCCACCTCCTCGCACAGGAGGCCTACGAGGCCTGAGTCGAACGCATGAGCCAGCAACGACGGACGCCGTTCGCCGCCACGTGCACGGCGTGTGGCGTCGACAGGGAGACGGCGAGTGCGAACGAGATCGTCGCGTTCTACCGGCGACACCACCGCCACACCGGACACGACGTCGAGGTGACTCGAGCCGACGTCGACGGCGACGTCCCCGACACGGACGACCTCGAGACGGTCGTCGCCGAACTCGAGGAGCACTACGAGGAGGGCGTCCCGATCGGCGTCGTCGCCGCGGCGATGGCCAGGCGAGGCCGCTCCGTCGGCGAGACGCTCGAGGAGATCCACGAGGTGCGAATGACCGGGGCGCTGTACGAGCCGCGCCACGACCACCTCGCCGCGTTTTGACCGCTCCAGGCGATCACTCCTCTAACAACGTCGTCGAGACGAGTTGCCCGGTGCCGCGGCGGATGCGTCCGCCGACGGCCGTCGGCGAGATGTCGAGCACGTCGGCGAGTTCCTCCAGTGAGGTCTCGCGCGGTTCCTCGAAGTAGCCCTCCTCGTAGGCGGTCACCAGCGCGACGCGCTGTTCGTCCGTCAGTTCCGGTGAGATGCCCTCGGACCACTCGTCGCGACGGAACATCCGGTAGAGTTCGAAGGAGATGTCTTCGCGTTCGCAGTACTCCCACAGCGTCGCGAGTTCCTCTCGGTCGGGGAGGTGGAGTCGGACGGTCCAGCCGCGGTCGTTGCTCTCGGCTCGCAGCAGCAGGCCACCGAGTTCTGTGGTCTTCGGCGAGACGAGTTTCGTCCCCTCGGTGTGCTGGAGGCGGTAGAGGCGCGACGACCCGAGGTCGTCGACGAGCGACCACTCCGCGACCGTGTGGTCTCGCTCGAGGTGGTCGTCGAACGTCTCGTCTGCACCCTCGACGAGGAAGAAGAACATCCCCGTCTCGGGGTCCGTCGTGCTGTGTGAGACGACCTCGATGGAGACGTCCGGACACGCGCGGATCGTCGGCGTCAACGCGAGGTCGGGGTGGGCGATGTCGACGATCGCGATCAGGCTCACGCGCGGCCACCTCGCCGGTCTCGACGTGACGGTTCGCGACGGACGGGCGGTGCATCGGGCGAGTGCGTGCAGGTTCGACGACGACCGGTCGACGACGGGATCCTGGGCGACGGATCTGGTTGGTGGTCGGCTTCGGGCTTTCGGCGGTCCCGACCGGTCGAGGCGCCGGAACCGGAGTCGTACGACATATTGGCAGACGATAGCATGTATCGGACCTTAATCGTTTGTTCTCTTTTAAACCAGAATAAACTCACTGTAATTTTACCACTTGAAATTAGGTATTCAGGGTCTGTACCTCCCCGATAACTATTTTGTGTGTTGTTAGAGACATAGAGTAACGACAACATGGGACATTGATGGGAAGATATGAGCAAAACGTCAGAGAATACAACAGTAAACGGCGACCGATCATCGATCCCACGAGCGATCGTGCACAAACAGATCCTCGATGCCGCAGAGAAGCGACCGGACGCGTCAGTAGAGGAAATCGCGCTCGCGGTTAGCGGTGCCTCACGGAGTCTCGTCGAGCAGGTGCTCGAAGAGTACGGCGATCCGGCAGCGGACGATACGTCGACCGACGCGCCGACCCCCGCTGGGGGGGAAAGCAACGACGAAGGAACCGACGCCTCGCCGACGACGAACGAGCCATCACCAGCGGACGCGGACCACGGTCAGGAAGGAATCGACGAGGACGTCCAGTTGAACGACAAGCAACGCCAGACGTTGCGTGCAATTTACGAAGATCCAGAGGCGACACAGCGCGATCTCGGAGACCGGTTCGACGTCACCGGCGCGACGATTAACAAGCGCGTGAATTCCATCGACGGATTCGACTGGGAAACTCGAGAGGAGTTCGTCACGTCGCTCTTCGAGAACGAAAACGGAGAATCCATGCAACGAGAACGATCCACCCAATCCACGGCAGAACGGCAGCCAATCGACGAGCTTCAGGAACGCGTAAACGAGCTCACGGAAACCGTCCAGACCCTCGAGTCCCAACTCGAGGACGCGACCGCTCCCTCTCGGGGGAGCATCGAGGACCCGAAGCTCGTACAGAAGATCGTCCACGCCTGCTTTCGCTCCGAGCAGATCAGCGACGACGAGGAGTTACAGATCATCGAGATGGTCCTGTCGAACGACAGCTAGACCGCCTTCCGGACGCGCCTGCGTTTTCCGAACGCAGACGGGAGGGTGGCGGTAGCCCCCGATTCCGGGAGCGCCGGCAGCGTGTCCGGACTTAAGTCGACCCGTGCCATCTAGTCGCACATATGGTCGTCTCGGGGTCCGTCGTCGCTATGGTCGTCCTGTTTCTTCTGGGAGTGGCGCTGGTCGTCTGGTGCGTCGAGGTCTTCATCGAGGCGGTCGCCCAGAGCGCCGTCTCGCTCGGCATCTCCGGGTTCTTCCTCGCGGTCGTCCTCGCGGGCGTCGACCTCGAGAATGGAGTACTCGGCGTGACGGCGGCCGTCGTCGAACTGCCGGACCTGGCGCTGGGAACCGTGTTCGGCGAGGCACTGTTCGTACTCGCCGTCGCCGTCGGCGTCGCGGGCGTTCTCGTCCCGTTCCGGATGGACGTCCCTCGAGCCTACCTGCTCGTGCTCGTACTCGTCCCGCTGCCGGCGTTCGCGGCCTCCATCGGCGGGACGATCGGCCTGGTGGAGGGCGTGGTTCTCGTCGGACTGTTCGTCCCGCTGCTGGCGTACGTCTACTGGCACGAGCGCCGCTCGGAGACGACGTACCTGATCGCAGAGGAGGTCGAAGAGGCCGTCGACCTCGAGGAGGCGGCCGAGGTGACGACGGCGTCGCCGAGAGCGGCCAACGGGGGACCGATCGCCGACCGAGACGACCCGACGGAGGGGAACCGCTGGAACGTCGACCTGGACCTGGACGTCGACGAGTTCGTCCCCGAACTCGCACACCGCAGTGGGCCGTTCACCCTCGGCGTGGCCGTACTCGCGACCGTCGGATTGACGGTCGGCTCGCTGATCACCGTCTTCAGCGCCGAGGGGATCTTCCTCGCGTTCGGGATCTCGGAACTCGCCTTCGGCGCGACGGTGTTGAGTTTCGTCGCCTCGATAGAGGAACTGGCGCTCACCGTCGAACCGGTCCGGAAGGGACGCCCCCACCTCGCGGTGGGAAACGTCGTGGGCAGTACGGCGTTCTACGTGACGGCGAACGTCGGCGTCGTCGCGTTGCTCCATCCGGTGAGCACCGACGGAGCCGTGATGGCGGTCCACTGGCCGATCTTCGCCGCGTGTCTGCTCGTCGTGGCAGTCATGCTGGCGCGCGGTCGCGTGACCCGTCTGGGCGGCGTCGCGCTGCTCGGCCTCTACGCCGTCTACTGGATCGCGAACTACGCGCTGTGAACCGGACGCACGCGACTCCTCGAGGAAAGCCACTCGCCGCGTTGCCGACGGCAGTTCCGGTCACGACTCGGCGACCGGCGTCCCGACGATCACGAGGTACGGGTCGTCGGATCGGTCGCGGTCGATTCGCTCGACGGTATCGACCCGGAAGCCGGCCGTCGACACGCGGTCCAGCCAGTACGTCTCGGGGTCACTCGAGACGTCCTCGGGGACGAGCGGGAGTTCGAGGACGCCGATCGACCCGTCTGGCGCGCAGACGCGGTGCATCTCGGCCAGCGTTCGATCGGCGGCCGTCGAATCGAGGTCGTGCAGGACGCGACTGGCTGTGACGACGTCGATCGAGTCGTCTGCGAACGGGAGTCTCGCCGCGTCGCCGGCGACCGGCGTCACCGCCAGTCCGGCCCGCTCGGCGTTGCGTCGTGCGAGCACTGCGCCGTTGCCGAGGATGACGCGGTCGTCGAAGACGTCGAGACCGAACACCTCCCGGCCGGGCGGAACGTGCGGCGCGAGCCCGACGAGCGACCGACCGGTGCCACAGCCGACGTCGAGGACCCGCTGTGCGCGCTCGAGCGGGAGCAGCGCCGCGAGCGCGTCGTACTTCTCCCGCTCGATCGCCCACGGCGGCGGCGACAGCAGCCGAGTCACCACTCGAGTCACGTACGTCGCGGCCCAGACGCTCGCGACCGTCGCGGCGAGGCGACGCCAGAGACGGTCCGTCCGCCGCTTGTACGCAGTGGCGAGGGCGATCGCGACGACGGCGGCGACGAGTGACGCGAACCGTCGTCGCCAGTGGTAGATCCCGAAGTTGTATCGAAACGGCGTCATGACGGCTCGAGCGGACGTCGAGCAGCCGACTCAGTCGTCGGCGACCGAGTCGGCGTCGGCGGGGTCGAGTCCGACCGCGATCTCGGCGGCCGCGGCCTTGTACTCGGGGATCTTCGCCCGCTCGTCGAGCACGTCGTTCGTGAGTTTGTTGGCGGAGGCAGCAGCGAAGTGTGGCGTCGTCCAGACGACGCCCTCCTTGGTGTCCTCGGTGACGTGCGCCTCGACGGTGATCTCGCCGCGTCGCGACCGGAGTTGCACCTGGTCGCCGTCCTCGATGCCGTACCGTTCGGCGTCGGTCGGGTGCACGTCGACGAAGTTCTCCGGCGTCTGGCGGTTGAGCGTCGGCGAGCGCCTGCTCATCGTGCCCGTGTTGTAGTGTTCCTCGAGTCGGGCGGTCGTGAGGATCAGCGGGTACTCCTCGTCGGGCGTCTCCGCCGGCGGCGTGTGCCGGACGCCCTCGACGTGGCCGAGACCGCTCTCGGTGTCGAACTCCTCTTCGTAGAGGAACGGGTCGCCCTCGTCGCCGGGTTCGTAGCAGGGCCAGTGGAGTCCTTCCTCGCCGAGTAAGTCGTAGGTCATCCCGTGGTAGATCGGACAGACCTGCCGCAGTTCCTCGAAGACCTCCTCGGGGTCGTCGAAGTCGAACTCGTCCGGGCCGAACAGCCGCGTGCCGATCTCGGAGACGATCTCGAGGTCGTGTTTGGTGTTCTCGTGGACTTTCTCGACGCCGCGCATCCGCTGGACGCGCCGATCCGTGTTGGTGACGGTGCCGCCGCGTTCGGCCCAGGTCGTCGCCGGCAAGATGACGTCGGCGTACTCGGCGGTCTCGGTCAGGAAGATGTCCTGGGCGACGACGAACTCGAGGTCCGCGATGCGTTCGGCGACGCGGTTGGCGTCGGGTTCGCTCATCACGGGGTTCTCGCCCATCACGTAGAGTCCGTGGACGGTCTCGCCGAACTCGTGTGAGAGTTCGACGTTCGTCAGCCCCGGCTCGGGCGGCACCTCGAAGCCCCACACCTCCTCGACGCTCTCGCGGGCCTCGTCGTCGTCGACCAGCTGGTAGCCCGGCAGGACGTTCGGCATCGCGCCGACGTCACAGGTCCCCTGGACGTTGTTCTGGCCGCGCAGCGGGTTGACGCCCGTTCCAGGGCGACCGACGTTGCCCGTGATCAGCGCCAGGTTGATCTCGTTCTGGACGTTGTCGACGCCGCAGGCGTGCTGGCTCATCCCCATCCCCGTGAAGATAGCGGCGTTGTCGGCCGCGGCGTACTTCTCGGCGGCGAGTTCGATCTCCTCGAGGTCGACGCCACACTCCTCGGCTGCAGCCTCCTCGTCGAACCCCTCGAGGGTCTCTTTCAGGTGGTCGAAGCCCTCCGTGCGTTCCTCGACGAACTCCTCGTCGATCCAGCCGTCCTCGGGATGGGCCTCGTGGTGCTCGAGGATCGTCTTGAGGACGACGTTCAGGAGCGGGATGTCGGTCCCCGGGTTCAACTGCAGGTGCTGGTGGCGATCGGTGTCGTCGATCTGGAACGACCGCGTCGTCTTGTTCGCGTGCGGGTCGACCTGGATGACGGTCGCGCCGTCGAGCACCGCCTGCCGGAAGTACTGGCTGTTGGCGATCGGGTGTTGCTCGCCCGGGTTCGCCCCCTGGATCCAGAACACGTCGGCCTCCTCGCGGAGGTCGCGCATGCTGTTTGTCATCGCACCCGCCCCCAGACTCGTACGCAGCGCCCAGACCGTCGAGGCGTGGCACATCCGGGTGCAGTTGTCGACGTTGTTCGTGCCGTACCGGCGCGCGAGCTTCTGGAGGAGGTAGTTCTCCTCGTTCATCACCTTCGAGGAGCCGTAAAAGCCCAGCGCGTCCGGGCCGTACTCCTCGCGGATTCGCTCGAGTTCGGAGACGACGCGCTCGTAGGCCTCCTCCCAGGTGGCCTCGTGGAACTCGCCGTCTTCTTTGATCAGCGGCTCCGTGAGTCGATCCTCGTGATCGACGACCTCCGTCGCCGCGCCGCCTTTGATACAGACCCGCCCCTCGTTGACCGGTGCGTCACCCCAGGGCATAAAGCGCATCTCCCCGGGCTCCTCGCCCGGCTGGACCTGGATACCACAGCCGACGCCACAGTAGGGACAGATCGTCTTGACCGGATCGCGTTTGTCACTGGACATTGTGAACACCCTCTCGATGGGAACCCCATCTCGTACTGCTAGATGTGCTCACGCCACAATAAGATGTCCCCGACGGGCGAGGCGGACGCGAACGGCGAAGCCGACGGAAACGTTGACCAGCGTGGCCGTCGAAGGAACCGACACGATGGAGCTGACTCACTCGGTCGTGCAAGCGAGAGCCGAGGAGTACCAGCAGGAAGAGCCCCTGTACACCGTCGAACAGGAGCAGATCGACCTGCTCCCGAAGGCCTTTGCGGACGGCGAGTTCGGCTGGCGGGACGCCGAGTGGGTCGTCAGGTGGTACTACCGGCGGTTCCTCGGCGAGTTTCCGAACGCCGAGCGCCGCGAACTCGAGGAACAGTTCGGCCGGAACGACTTCGAGACGGTCCGGGAGACGATCGTGACCGTCGCGTCGACACCCGACCTCGCCGAGCGGGTCGACCGGCTGACCGCCCTCGAGGGCGTCGACGTCCAGGTGGCCTCGGCGTTTCTGTTCTTCGTCGACCCGGACGCCTACGTGGTCCTCGGGGAACGGGAGTGGACGGTCCTCCGGGAGGCGGGCGAACTGGACGAACCGTACCCCGACTCGCCGTCGGTCGCGGACTACGAGCGGTACCTCGAGCGCTGTCGGTCGGCCGCCGACCGCCTCGAGTGTGACCTCTGGACGCTCTACCGGGCGCTCTGGCGGCTCTGGAAGGAGTGAGTGCCGTACTATTACTTCGAAAGTTGTAGTAAAACGATTCTGAAATCGTAGTAAAGGAACGAAAGGACGAGCGTTTTGAGCACTCGAGTCGTACCGGCGAGCGATGATCGTCCGCGAAGCGCGAGCGGAGGAGGCGCTCGACGTCCGGCGTATCCTCGACGCCGCGATGCTCGAGACGGGAGACGTCGAGGGTCGGATCGCGGCCGGCGACGTGCTGGTGGCCGTCGCAGACGGCGACGATCGACTGCTCGGAACGCTCGTCCTCGAACCGCGCGAGCACGGCGCGTACGTCTCGGCGATCGCCGTCCGTCGACGACGCCGCGATCGCGGCGTCGGAACCGCCCTCGTCGACCGGGCGCTCGAGCGCGAGGGACGGCTGACCGCGCGGTTCGACGAGGGCGTCCGGCCGTTCTACGAGTCGCTCGACTTCTCGCTCGAGGCGATCGACGGCCGGCGATATCAGGGGTACAAGAGCGCCCCTCCGGCCAGCCGGGGGACCGACTGATATACTACCGGACGACAGTCGGTACATCGTCGCCTGTCCGTCGCCGGTAGTATCAGTTCCCGTCGCCGACGGCCTCGTCGGTCGCCACCTCCTCCGGATCGGAGACGTAGCCGAGTTCGAACCAGAGTTTCGCCGTGCAGTCCATCGCCCGCTCGTCGAGTTCCGTCTCGCTCTCGCGCTGGTCGAGGTAGCCGTTACACCGGCCGTGTTCGACCACGTTCATCAGGGTCGCGGCCGACCCACACTCGGGGCAGTCGATGTAGTAGTTCCCCTCGTCGTTCTGGTGCCAGGTATCCGGCGTCAGTTCCATGTACGCCGCGTCGTCGTTGTGCCGCTCGCGTCCGCTCATACGAACGTCGAGGGGTTCGATCCCGGTAAACGTCGGCCCGGCGATGGCAACCTCAGCGTTACAGGACCTCCTCGAGCAGGTCCTCGCCGGCCTCGAGCAACTCGCCGACGCGGGCGTCGTCTTCGGCCTCGGCGTAGATCCGGAGGACGGGTTCGGTCCCGCTGGGGCGGACGAGCAGCCAGGAGCCGTCTGCGAGCAGGAGTTTGAAGCCGTCGGCGGTGTTGACGTCCTCGACGGCCGTGTCGGCGACGGCGTCCGGTATCGCGTCCTCGAGGTCGGCGAGCGCGCGCTCTTTCTCCGCGTCGGGACAGGCGACGCTCGTCTTGTCCTGGACGACGGTGCCGTGTTCGTCGAGCAGTCGGTCGACGCGTTCGTCGATCGGTTCCACGGCGTGCATCGCCGCGGCGACGAGCGCCATCAACACGCCGTCTTTCTCGCGGACGTGACCGCGGATCGTGAAGCCGCCGGACTCCTCGCCGCCGACGAGCGCGTCGGTCTCGGCCATCGCCTCGGCGACCCACTTGAAGCCGACGGGGACCGCCTCGACGCGCTCGCCGTGGGCCTCGGCGATCCGGTCGATCAGGTACGTCGTCGAGACGGTCCGGACCGCAGGCCCCGCGTCGTCCTCGAGCAGGTAGTCGTACAGCGCGGCGAAAAAGAG
The DNA here is from genome assembly GCF_023008585.1 of Natribaculum breve. GTDB lineage: Archaea > Halobacteriota > Halobacteria > Halobacteriales > Natrialbaceae > Natribaculum > Natribaculum breve. The sequence continues at coordinate 2,232,160 of NZ_CP095390.1, forward strand.
GTTCTCGTCGAGGTAACCCCGCTCGGGCGTGACGACGGCGAGTCGGTCGGCGTCGCCGTCGTTTGCGATCCCGAGGCCGGCCTCGCCGGCCTGTACGCGGTCGATCAGTTCCTCGAGGTGTTCCGGCGCGGGTTCGGGTGGCGAGCCGCCGAACTCGGGATCGCGCGCACAGCGCAGCCGAGAGACGGAGGCTCCGGCCCGCTCGAGGACGGCATCGGTCGTCCCGCGGCCGCTGCCGTGCATGGCGTCGTAGGCGACCGCCAGTCCCTCGAGGTCGGCGTCGACGAGTTCGAGGACGGCCTCGGCGTGGGAGGGAGCGAAGTCGACCTCGCGGATCGTGCCGTGGTCCGACTCGGGGAGCGGGTCGGGTTCCGCGAGTCGGTCGGCGATCGCCTCGGTCACGCCGGGCAGCGCGGGCGCGCCGTCGGCCGGCACGAACTTCACGCCGTTGTACTCCGGCGGGTTGTGCGAGGCGGTGACGACGAGCGCGCCGGCGAGGTCGCGGTCGACGATCCCGTAGGCGACGAGCGGCGTCGGCCGGTCTCGATCGGACAGCAGCACGTCGAACCCGTTGGCGGCGAGCACCCGCGCCAGTTCCTCGGCGAACCCGCGCGAACTCTCGCGAGCGTCGTAACCGATCGCGACCGGCCGCTCGAACTCCTCGTCTCGCAGGTACGACGCGACCGCCTGTCCGACCGCACGGACCCGCGGCGTGGTGAACTCCTCGAGCGTCGCCCGCCAGCCGTCGGTCCCGAAACTGATCGTCTCCATACGCCCTCCATCGCGGTGCGGTCCGAAAAAGCCGACGGCAGACTCGCCACGGCGTCCGACGAATGCGAGAAGGATTTACGAAGCGAAACCCGACGCTCGAGTATGAGTTCAGTCCCGAACGTGGTCGCCGTCTGTGGCAGCCTCCGCGAGGAGAGTTACACGCGGACGGCGCTGCGGTACGTCCTCCGTGCGGCCGAGGAAGCCGGTGCGGAGACGACGCTGCTCGACCTCCGCGAGTACGACCTTCCCGTCTACGATCCCGACGTCGACGAGCAGGGCGACGGCGAGGAGGTCACGCGCATCGTCCGCAAGGCCGACGCCGTCGCGCTCGGGACGCCGGTCTACCACGGCTCGTACTCGGGCGCGCTGAAGAACTTCCACGATTACTGCAGTTTCGAGGAGTACGAGGACACCACCGTCGGCCTGCTCGCGACCGCCGGCGGCGGCACCTACGGTTCGACGCTCGACCACCTCCGGATCACGGTTCGCGGCGTCCACGGCTGGGTCCTCCCACACCAGGTCGGCATCCGGAAAGCCTACGACGCCTTCGTGGACGATCCGGACGCGACCGACGGCCGGCGGTTCGTCGACGCCGACCTCGAGGAGCGCGTCGAGACGCTCGGTCGATCGCTCGTCGAGTACGCCGCCATCGAACCGGAGGTCACGACCTCGCGGACGGCTGCTGCGGACGACTGACCGCCGACCAAGTTGGGCGGTCGCTCGAGGGCGAGGGGTCACTCACCTGCCGTCCCGCCGTACTTCATGAAGACGTACGACAGGCTCAACACCGCGACCAGACCCACGATCGTCGCGATCAGCAGGGTCAGCGCCTCGTCCGGGACGAGTTTGGCTGGCCCCGCCTCACCACCGCCGCCGCCACCGCCGCCGGCGTCCTGGGTGACCTCGATCGTCCCCTCCATCCCCAGCCCGACGTGGGGCGTGCAGTGGAACTCGTAGGTCCCCTCGGTCTCGAAAGTGTGCTGGTACTCGAACGGCGAGTTCTCGATCGGTTCGTGGCCCTCCCAGCCCGCACCCTCCGGCTGGCTGTCGACGACGATGTTGTGGTTGTCCGTCACCCAGACGAAGTTCACCGTCGTCCCCGGCTGGATCTGTAGCGGACTCTCGGTGCCGGGTTCGTACGCGTAGTCGACGAGTTCGACCGTCTGGGTGCCGCCGCCACCGCCGCCCCCGCCCTCGGTTTCGTTGCCGCCGGCAGTCTCGTTGCCGCCAGCAGTCTCGTTGCCGCCGCCGGCGGTTTCGTTCCCGCCACCGTCGGTCTCGTTTCCCTCCTGTGCGACCGCCGGCATCGCCGTCGCCGACGCGAGCCCTGCACCGGCGAGCAAGAGCGTCTCGCGGCGACCGAACCGACGCCGGTCGGACTCTACGCTGCCGTCGTGACCTGGATCTCCCATCTCGAGATAGCTACGACCTCGAGCGGTAAAGAACAGATCGGGAGGTTCAGCCCCGATAGCCGTCCAAAAAAGACCGTCTCGGCGATTCGACGGTCACGACAGCCGAGAGGAGACGCCGCTCGCCGCTCATTCGAACCCGACGAGTCGCTCTTTCTGCGCTCGCGTCAACTCCTTGATCTCGTACTCGCGTGACATCGCCGCCGACCGGGTCTCGTAGCGTTCGTGGTAGACGAGGTCGACCGGCGTCCGCCCGCGGGTGTACTTCGCACCCTCGCCAGCGTCGTGTTCGGCGACGCGGCGTTCGAGGTCGGTCGTGTAGCCGGTGTACAGGGAGCCGTCGGCACACTCGAGGACGTAGACGAAGTGCTCGCTCATCGGCTCGGGGTACGGCCGTCGATACAAAAAGACTCGCCTGGCCAGGGGGTCCGTCCGGTGGTTCTGTACGGTACAGTCCTCGGGAGGGTCAGGTGCTCCGGGCGCGTTCTCTCGCGACTTCCGCGATTCCGGCGTTTGCCGAGCAGCTAATACACGCGTGGATCTCGCCGTGCTCGTCTGCGAAGACGCGCGCGAAGCGCTCGGACACGTGCGCACCGCAGTGGTTACACTTTGGCATAGTCACACCGGCGTCCGCCGGTACCGAGATATAACCCAGGAGGTGTTAAATAAGCTTTCCCAAACGACGTATGGAGTTTTTGATTTTGGTAGAATTATTTCTGGGATGTGGGTGGTCCCACGTCAACAGTCGACATTATTATCGATCGCACGGGTGATCAACGCAGCCTGGCCGCCTGCGACGAATCCGGCGTCGACGTTGACCACGGAGAGGACCGTACACGACTGGAGCATACCGGTGAGTGCAGCCTCGCCGTCGCCGCCGTAGCCGTACCCGCTCGAGACGGGAACCCCGATCACGGGCGTATCGACGAGACCGGCGACGACAGTCGGGAGCGCACCTTCCCGTCCGGCGACGACGATCAGCACGTCCGCCTCGCGGAGCCGGTCGACCTGATCGAGTACCCGGTCGAGTGCGGCGACGCCGACGTCGTCGATCCGGTCGACCGTCGCGCCGGCGTCCTCGCAGACGACCTGCGCCTCGTCGGCGATCGGCCCGTCGACCGTGCCGGCGGTGACGATCCCGACCGTCGCCTCGAGCGACGGCGGCTCGTAGTCGGCGGCCCGGACGATCAGCGTCGAACTTCGGTGCTCGACGTCGGCGTCCGCGTCGAGTGCCTCGAGCCGGGACGTCGTCGCCGCGACCTGTTCGTCGGATACCCGGGTGACGAGCGCTCGGCCGGTCGTTTCGACTGCCGTCGTCGCGAGTCTCGCGACCTGTTCGGGCGTCTTCCCGGCGGCGAAAATCGCCTCGGGGATGCCGCGTCGCTCGTCTCTCACCGCGTCGAACCGACCCGCGTCGCCGGTGACGTACCCGCGAAGCTCGGCTTCCGCCTCGGCCGGCGACCGCTCGCCGGCGGCGACGGCCTCGAGTAGCTCACGCATACCGTTCGCTATCACGCGGACACACTCGAATGCGTCGTCAGGGATCGCGACCACAGACTGGGTCGAGAAGCGCGCGCGAGCGGTTTTCTGTCCGTCGTGCCCATCGACATAGCGGCAGGCAATTCATCGGACATATACTTTCCGGTGGCGAGCAGGGGAGAAACCCCCGTTTCAGCCGGCAGAGACCCGGTATCGGCGATATTAAACAGAACGCTTATAAAGGGGTAACGGAAAGAGGTGAATCGTATGGCAGACCTTATCGTCAAAGCCGCCGTGAAAGAAGCGCTCGATGACAAGAACGTCGCCTCGGACTTCTACGACGCTCTCGACGAGGAAGTCTCCGAGCTGCTCGACGACGCTGCCCGCCGTGCGGAAGCGAACGACCGAAAGACGGTCCAGCCCCGCGACCTGTAAGGGCTACTCGAGCGATATTTTTTCGCGAGTCGACGTCGGACAGCGACTGCTCTCGGCCGTGCGGTAGCGGGCCGTCGCGAGCTACAGCGGCCAGCGGCCGTCCGAGCGGTCGGCCAGCCGTCGCGCCGCGTCGTCGGTCAGTCGATACCCCTCGTCGACCCGCTCGAGATCGCCAGCGCGAGCCAGGTGCTCGAGGTGGGCGTACGCCTCACCGGGGCCGTGGAGAACGTGGATGTCCGAAAGGTCGCCAAACAGCTGGGCGCTGACGGTCCAGGCGTCGGCCGGTCCGTGCTCGTCGAGCACGGAGAGGACGCGATACGATCGTTCTTCGTGGTGTGCGATTATCTGTCGCGCCCTCGCCGACGGGTCGTCGATCGGATCGCGGTGGCCGGGCCACGCGCGGTCGAACCCGCGGTCGGCGATCGTCTCGAGCGTCTCGAGGTACCGCTCGAGCGGTCGGTCGACGCGGACGTCGGCACCGCCGACGTTGGGCGTGTACTTGGGCAACAGGGCGTCGCCGGTGAGCACCTCGTCGCCGCCCTCGAGGACGAACGTGGAGAGGCCGGCGGTGTGGCCCGGCGCGTGGAGCACCTCGAGTTCGAACCCGTCGAACGAGAGGCGGTCGCCGCCTTCGAACGGCGTGACGTCGGCGGGCGTGCCGGACAGGTCGCGGCCGTCGTGGAGATAGGAGAGCAGTTCCTCGCGGTCGGCCGCCGGTATCCCCCACTCGTCGAACAGCCGTTCGTGCGTCTCTCGGACGTCGTCCCACGCGTCGGCGTCGCCCGCGATCAGCGACGCGTCGGCGACGTGGGCGTGGACGGTCGCCCCGCTCGCGGCCTGGATCTCCCCGGCCAGCCCCGTGTGGTCTGCGTGATAGTGCGTCAGGACGACCGCGTCGACGTCGGCGAACTCGACGTCGTGGGCGGCGAGACCGGCCTCGAGTTCGGCGCGCGTCTCCGCGACCGCGACGCCGGTGTCGACCAGGACGGTCGACTCGCCGGCGTGCAGGTACGCGTTGTTCTCCCCCTCGAAGACGGTGTTCGCCAGCGTGATCCGGTGCATCTGGCGGGAGTACGAAAACGAGATATTTGTCTTCAGCGATCGCGGCGACTCTCGAGGTACTCGTTCGTCCGGCCGAGGACGACGTACTCACACTCGCGCAGGTCGGCGATCGACGCGGAGCCGGTGACGAACATCGCCGTCGTGAGCTCGAGGAGGAGGTCTTCGATCAGTTCGACGACGGCATCCGTCCCCTGACCTGCGGGCGCGAGAAACGGTTTTGCGAGGCCGCCCGCTCGCGCGCCGAGGGCGATCGCCTTCGCGACGTCGAGCCCGGAGCGGACGCCGCCGCTTGCGATCACGCAGTCGTGGACGGACGCGGCCTCGAGCGTGCTCACGGCAGTCGGGACGCCCCAGGCCCGGAAGCGCTTTCCGACTTTCTCCTGGCGGGTCGCGCCAACCGCGGCCGCCCGGTAGGATTCGATACCGGACCACGTCGTCCCGCCTTTGCCCGCGACGTCGATCGCGTCGACGCCAGCGTCGGTGAGGCGTTCGGCGGTCTCTCGCGAGATGCCGTTGCCCGTCTCCTTGACTATCACCGGGACCGAGAGGTCGCTCGCGACCCGCTCGATCTCGTCGAGACAGCCCCGGGCGTCGACGTCGCCTTCGGGCTGGACCGCCTCCTGGAGGAAGTTGAGGTGGATCGCCATCGCGTCGGCCTCGATCATCTCGACGGCGCGTTCGACGTCGTCGACGTCGTACTCGAGCAACTGGGCCGCGCCGACGTTCCCGTAGAGGAACGCGTCGGGGGCGGCCTCGCGAACGACGGTGTACGACTCGAGGAGGTCCTCGTCGTCGAGTTCGAGACCGGCGCGCTGGCTCCCGACGCCCATCGCGATCCCCGTCTGCTGGGCGGCGGCCGCGAGGTTCCGGTTTATCTTCGTCGTGTTGGGATGCCCGCCGGTCATGCTCTCGATGACGATCGGCGCGGCCAGTTCGTGGCCGACGAGCGAAATCGAGGTGTCGATCTCGTCTCTGTGGATCTCCGGCAGCGCCTCGTGAACCAGTTCGACGTCCGCGAATCCGGTTCCCGATGTTTCGACGTCTTCTTCCTGGATGATGCGAATGTGGTCGTCCTTCCGGTCGGATGTTTCGGGCATCTACGTCTCCACCCGGAGTGTGACGGGGGGAGAGTGAAAAGGTACCTGATCGTCGAAGGTGGCGTACTCGAGCGATCGAACGCGGATCAGTACCGGTGGACGTCGACGCCGTCCGTGGTGCCGACGTAGGTGGCGTCCGCGAGGTCGACGAACAGGCCGTGTTCGACGACGCCGGGGATCGCCGACAGGCGCGCCGACAGGTCGCCGGGATCGTCGATTTCGCCGAACGCACAGTCGAGCACGAGGTTGCCGTTGTCGGTGACGACGGGGCCGTCCTTTCGCTCCGCGGCTCGAAGGTGGGGTTCGCCGCCCGCGTCGCGGACTCGCCGTTCGACGACCGGACGAGCGTCCGGCAGGACTTCGACGGGAACGGGGCGCTCGAGCCGATCGACGAGCTTCGACGGGTCGGCGACGACCAGAAAGCGGTCGGCCGCCGAGTCGACGAGTTTCTCTCTGGCGTGGGCCGCGCCGCCACCCTTGATCAGGTCGCCGCCGGCCACCTGGTCTGCGCCGTCGATCGCGAGGTCGACCGCGTCGACTTCGTCGAGCGCCGTCAGCGGGATACCGACGTCGATCGCCAGCCGCCTGGACTGGTAGGACGTCGGGATGCCGTGGACCTCGAGGCCGTCGTCGACGGCCCGGCCGATCGCCTCGATCGCGTAGGCGGCCGTCGAGCCAGTACCGAGCCCGACGACCATCCCGTCCTCGACCGCCTCGGCCGCGCGTTCGCCGGCGCGTCGTTTCGCCGCGTCTGAGCCACCGTCCGTCTTCATGCTCTCACGAGTGCGTGGGGAGCCCAAAAGCGTGTATATACTGCCGGACGACGGTCGGTACGTACTCGATCGTATCTCTCGTCGTGAGGTTCCAGGGAAGGTTTTTCGGTCGGCAACCCAACGGAACGTCCATGAAGACGGGCGAGACGGCAGTCGAGTTGATCGACGTCCGCAAGACCTACCGCGTCGGCGAGCCGGTTCACGCGCTCGACGGCGTCTCACTCGAGGTGCCCCGTGGCTCCTACACCGCGATCATGGGGCCGAGTGGTTCGGGCAAGTCGACGCTGATGAACCTCGTGGGCTGTCTGGATACGCCGACGGAAGGGGAGGTCGTCGTGGGAGGCCGCGAGGTCGGTTCGCTCGGCGACCGCGAACGGACGCGTCTCCGGGGGACGGAAGTCGGCTTCGTCTTCCAGACGTTCAACCTCATGCCGCGGCTGAACGCCGTCGAGAACGTCGCACTGCCACAGCTGTTCCAGGGCGTCGGACGGGCCGAGCGTCGCGAGCGAGCGCGCAAGCTACTCGAGCGCGTCGGCCTGGCCGACCGGGAAGAGCACCTGCCGAACGAACTGTCGGGCGGCCAGCGCCAGCGGGTCGCGCTCGCCCGCGCGCTGGTCAACGATCCGGCGATCGTGCTGGCCGACGAGCCCTCGGGGAACCTCGACACCGACACCGAAGCCGAGATCCTGGACCTCTTCGACGAGTTCCACGAGGGCGGGACGACGATGCTCGTCGTCACCCACGAGCGCCACGTCGCCGAACGAGCGGATCGAATCGTCCACCTCCTCGACGGGAAGATCGAGCGGATCGAGGAACTCGACGGCGGATCGACGACGGACGAATCGGGGACGGAGGCGAGTACCTGAATGCGACCGCTCGAGTTTCTCCGCCTCTCGTGGCGGTCGATTCGCGGCCACAAGCTCCGGTCGTCGCTGACGACGCTCGGTGTGATCATCGGCGTCGCCGCGGTGATCGCGTTCGTCACGCTCGGGGCGAGCCTGCAGGCGGGGATCATCGGCGACATCAGTCCCGACGACCAGCGCAACCTCTACGGCTGGGCCGCAGAGCCGGACGCCGAGGGCGGCCCACTGGCGGGCGCACAGCCGGTGTTCAGCCAGCACGACCTCGAGGAACTGTCCGATCGCGAGGACGTCGAGGCGGCCTACGGCTACGCGACGATCCAGACGCAGGCGATCTCGAACGGGGACGAACAGGTGCCACAGGGAGACGGGTTGATCGCCGCGGGACCGTCGTACATCCGCGAGGACGACCTCCGGGAGGGACGGCAGTTCGAGATGAACGAAAGCGAGGCGGTGATCAACCCCGCCGCAGCCGAACAGTTCGAGGAGAACGTCACCGTCGGCGACGAACTCACGCTCACGATCCTCGGCGGCCAGCAGACGACCGTGACCGTCGTCGGCATCACCGACACCTCCGAAGGGTTGAGCCCGTTCGAGGGATTCGAGACCGCACCGCGCGTGTACGTCCCGACGGACCCGTTCTACGCAGAGCAGGCCGCTGGACTGGGGTTCGGCGGTGACGGCGGCGACCAGGCGCGGTACCTCGCGATCGTCGTCGAAGCCGAGTCCGCAGACGACAGGGCGGTCGAGCGGGCCCGCGAGAGCGCGACGTCCTACCTCCAGAGCGAGCAATCAGACGCGAGCGACCTGCTTGGCGACGACCTCGAGGTGAGACTCCAGACCAGCACGGAACTGCTCCAGCAACTCCAGGACGTCCTCGATCTGTTGCAGAACTTCATCGTCGGCATCGCGGCCATCTCGTTGCTGGTGGGCTCGATCGGCATCGCGAACATCATGCTCGTCTCCGTGACCGAGCGCACCCGCGAGATCGGCATCATGAAAGCCGTCGGTGCGCAGAACCGCGACGTCCTCGGCCTGTTTCTCTCGGAGGCGGTGATCCTCGGCACCGTCGGCGCGATCTTCGGCACGGCGGTCGGACTGCTCGCGGGGTATCTCGGGGCGTGGTACATCGACCTGCCGCTCGTGTACCCCTACGAGTACGTCGCCCTCGCGATCGTCGTCGGGGTCGTCGTCGGCATCCTCTCCGGACTCTATCCCGCGTGGCGGGCCGCACGGACGGACCCGATCGACGCACTGCGCTACGAGTGACAGGGATCAGTGCGACTCGAGGTCGTCCCGGGTCGAGTCGTCGATCGTCGACCCGTCGTGCTCGAACTCGTCGAGTTCGTGGTCGTTCCGACGGCTCGCACGGGAGTTACCCATCCCGATGGTCTCGCGGGCGTTCGCCTGCGTGTCGGGATACTCCTGGGCGAGGTACGCGCCCAGGAGACCCCCGACTGCGGCCAGGCCGACGGTGTAGACGAACAGGACCGTCGCGGCGAACGCGAAGAAGAACGCGAAGACGGCGAACCCCTCGATCGGGAGGCCGCCGAGGCCGAAGCCGAAACCCAGCACGCCGAGGACGAAGACGCCGAGCAGGCCGAACGGGAGGTACATGAGCAGACCGGCGAGCGTGCCGGCGACGGTCCCGTCTCGGCCGTCCGGTCCCTCGAGAAAGCCCGAGAGCGCACCGCCGAGCAGCGGCGAGAAGGGGAGAAACGAGAGCACGATCCCGGCGACGGCACCGAGAACGGCGTTGACGAAGGTGTGGCGTCTACTCATAGGAGGTGTCACACGTCGAGGGCCCAAAAGCCCGAGGGTCAGGGGGAGTCGCTCGCTCGCGACGGCTCGTCGGCGCGTGTCTCGCTCGAGGCGTCGGCAGCGTCGACGGCGGCGTCGGGAACGCCGACGCGCTGGCCGGGCGAGCCGTCGAGGTCGGGGAGGTCCTCGCCGTTGACCTCGTCGGCCAGCAGCGAGACGGCCTCGACGAAGACGGCGACGACGAGCGGCCCGACGACGACGCCGATCGCGCCGAGCGTGAAGAGGCCGCCGGTGAAGCCGACGAAGTAGAGGCTGCCGGGGAGGCCGGCCGAACGGCGGGCAAGTCGCGGTCTGATGACGACGTCGGGGAGCCAGCCGATGAGGACGACGCCGAGGCCGCCGACGGCCACCGCGGCGACGGGTTCGCCGAGCGCGACGTGATAGAGCGCGATCGGGGCGACGAGCATCGTCGGGCCGACGATCGGCACGAACTGCAAGATGCCGGCGATCATCGCGAGCATGAGCGCCGCGTCGTAGCCCAGCAGCCGGAAGAACGGGTACGCAGCGACGGACGTCCCCACCGCCGTCGCCAGCTGGAGGACGTAGATGGCGTACAGCGTCGAGCGGGCGCGCCAGGCCAGCGCGTGGACGACGTCGCGGTACTCGTGTGGAACCGGGGCGATCGCCGCCCGGCCGGCCGCGTCGCCCTTGAGGAGGAGTCCGAAAAGCAGGAGGACGAACAGCGTGAACTTCACTGCTAACTCGGGTGCCGCCGTCGCGAGGCCCACCGAGAGGCTCCGTAGCTGGTCGATCAGCCACGCTCTGACCTCCGTCGCCTCGAGTGTCACCGTCGCGTCGGCGGCCGTGATCGTCAGTTCCGTCGGCAGGTCGCGGACGATCGCGAGCAGTTCGTCCATCCGCAGGTAGAGCGTGACGACGATCGGCGAGACGACCGTGACCACCCCGGAAAAGCCGACGAACGTGGCGACGACGCCCGCCGTCCACTCGGAGAGACCGCGCCTGACGAGCCAGCCGTGGACCGGCAGGAGGACGTACGCGACGGTGAGCGCGAAGAGGATCGTCCCCAGCACCTTGAGCAGGATCGCACCCGTCACCACGCCGAGCGCGGCGACGACGCCCGCGAGGACGTACCGGCGATTGGCTGTCACAGGAGAGAGTCACGCTCGAGGATGAAAACTGTTCGCTTCGGCTGAAAGACGATCCACCGAACTTAAGACTACCCGGTGTAACAACCGCGTAATGAACCGACGAACGGTGCTGCGAGCCGCCGGTGCTGGCGCCGCGGGCGTCACGCTCGCCGGCTGTCTGACTCGCAACGGTGACGAAAACGGGACGCCGGCGGAAGACGACGGTCCCCTCCGGATCGCGACGTACACGTCCATGGTCGACGGCTACGACCCCGCCGGCCCGTGGCTCAAAGAAGCCTTCGAGGAGGAGCATCCGGACGCCGAACTCGAGTGGACCGTCCCCGAAGACGGAATGAACCTCTACGTCCAGCAGGCCCAGCAGGACGTCGAGGTCGACGCCGACCTCTACTTCGGACTCAACGTCGACGACCTCGTGCGCGTCGACGACGAACTCGGCGAGGGGGCGCTGTTCCAGTCGCTCGATCGCGACCGCCTCGAGAACGCCGGCCGCGTCCGGGCCGACCTCGAGTTCGACGACCCGAGCGACCGGGTCCTCCCCTACGATACGGGGTACATCAGCCTCGTCTACGACGAGAACGAGGTGGCCGAGCCGACGACGCTCGAGGACCTGGTCGACCCCGCCTACGAGGGGACGCTGCTGGCCCAGAACGCCCAGCAGTCCGACCCGGGACGGGCGTTCATGCTCTGGACGATCGAGGCCTACGGCACCGACGGCTACCTCGAGTACTGGCGCGAACTCGTGGAAAACGACGTGGACGTCCGCGGCGACTGGGACGCGGCGTACACCGCCTACCTCGAGGGCGAGCGGCCGATCGTCGTCTCCTACTCGACCGACCAGGTGTTCGCCGTCGCCGACGACCTCGACCTCTCGCGCCACCAGGTCGCGTTCCCGAACGAGCAGGGCTACGCGAACCCCGAGGGGATGGCGATCTTCGAAGGTGCACAGACCGACCTCGCGTACGAGTTCGTCGACTTCGTCCTCTCGAGTGAGGCACAGGCGGAGATCGCGACGCGTAACGTCCAGTTCCCGGCTGTCGAGGCCGAGTACGTCGACCTCGAGGACAGTTTCACCGACTACGCCTTCGAACCGTCGGAGTCGGTGACGTTCAGCTACGACGACCTCCGTGGGAACATCGACGGCTGGACCGACGAGTGGTCGCGCGAGATCGTCGGTCGGTGAGCGTGTCGGCGAGCGATCGACTCGCCGGCGTTCGCGCGTGGCTCGCCGGACGCGCGCTCGTCCTGACGGCGCTCGCGACGGCCGCGGTACTCGTCGTGATGCTCTACGTCCCCGTCGGCGTCGTCTTCTCCGAGGCGCTGTTCGTCGGCGACCGACTCTCGATCGGGAACTTCCGGGCGGTGCTCACCGACCCGTTCTACCTCGGCGTCCTGGCACCGGTGTTCGCCGACCCGCTCGCGATCGGAACCCACCTCGGCGCGCTCGTCGGCTGGCTCGCGTCGATCTCGGTGTCGCTCTCGCCTGCGTTCCCCTGGCTCGCACTCGAGGTGCCGGACGTTCGGCTGGGGCTGTTCGGCTTCACCGCCTACCAGGCGACTCTCTCGACGATCGCGAGCGTCGTCCTCGGTCTGCCGGCGGCGTACGTCCTCGCGAACTACGAGTTTCGCGGCCGACGGACGCTGCGCTCGCTTACCATCCTCCCGTTCGTCCTCCCGGGAATCATGGTCGCCGTCGGCTTCTACGCCACGTTCGGACGGACCGGCACGCTCAACTCGCTGCTCGGCCTCGCGGGACTCGGGCCCTACCCGTTTCTCGGCCGGTACCCGCTGGCCGTGGTGATCGTCGCCCACGCCTTCTACAACGCGCCGCTGGTCGCCCGGATCACCGTCGCCGCCTGGGAGAGCGTCGACGTCCGGACCGTCGAGACCGCCCGGTCGCTCGGCGCGAGCCCCCGACGAGCGTTCCGGGACGTGGTCGTCCCACAGCTCCTGCCGGCCGTCCTCACCGGCGCGTTGCTCACGTTCGTCTTTACGTTCATGACGTTCCCCATCGTCCTCGCGCTCGGCGGACTGCAACTGGCGACGGTCGAGGTCTGGGTCTACGACCGCATCCGGCGGCTCGCGTTCGCCGAAGCCGCAACGCTCGCCGTCCTCGAGACGATCGTCACGCTGTCGGTCACCTACGCCTACCTCCGGTACGAGTCCGCACAGGCTGGGATGAGCCGTGCCGCCTCGCCACCGCCGCGCGAGCAACTGTTTCCCGACGTCCGAACCGCGCTCACCCCCCGTCGACTCGCCATCCTGGGGTACGGCGTCGTCGCTGCGATCGTCTTCGTCGGCCCGCTCGCGAGCCTGATCGTCGGCAGCGTCACCGACGGCAGCGGCTTCACGCTCCGGTACTACGCGTTCTTGCTCGAGCGGCAGGTCGAGGGAGCGTCGTTCCAGACCCGGCCGTGGCCGGCGATCCGCAACTCGCTTCTCTTCGGCGTCGCGACGCTCGCCGTCGCGCTCCCGATGGGCGTCGTGATCTCGGTGCTGACGGCTCGAGCGGGCCGACTCGGGACCGTCGTCGACGCCCTCGCGATGCTGCCGCTTGCGGTCAGCGGGATCGTCTTCGGCATCGGCCTGCTCCAGGGACTCGTCTTCGGCATCGCGCTGCCCGGCGGCTGGCGGCTGCAGGTGACGGGCGCGGTCGCCATCGTCGCCGCCCACGCCGTCGCCGCCTACCCATTCGTCACCCGGAACGTCTCGCCGCTGCTCGCCGACCTTGACCCCGCGATGGTCGAGTCCGCCCGCGCGCTCGGGGCAACCCGCGCTCGCGCGTTGCTCGACGTCGAACTGCCGCTAGTCGCGAGCGGCGTCGTCGCCGGCGCAGCGTTCGCGTTCGCCATCTCCATCGGCGAGTTCTCTTCGACGGTGATTTTGGCCGCCGGCAGCGAGACGTACACGATGCCCGTCGCCGTCGAGCGCTACCTCGGTCGCAGGCCCGGTCCCGCCATCGCCATGGGAACGCTCTTGCTCGTCGTCACGGCCGCGAGTTTCGTCGTCGTCGACCGCGTCGGCGGGAGGTTCGAACGTGACTGACCTTGCCCTCGAGTCCGTCACGAAACGCTACGACGGGACGACCGCACTCGAGTCGATCGACCTCGAGATCCGCGACGGGGAGTTTTTCACCCTGGTCGGCCCCTCCGGCTGTGGGAAGACGACGACGCTGCGGGTGATCGCCGGCTTCGAGGAGCCCACCGAGGGGACGATCCGCTTCGACGGCCGGGAGACGACCGGCGTCCCACCCGAAGAGCGCGACGTCGGCGTCGTCTTCCAGAGTTACGCCCTGTTTCCGCACATGACCGTCGCCGAGAACGTCGGCTACGGGCTGCGCTTTCGCGACCCACCCGAGGGGACGAGCGAAGACGAACGGATCGCCGAGTTGCTCGAGCTCGTCGACCTGCCGGGGACCGAAGAGCGAGCGCCGACGGAGCTGTCGGGCGGCCAGCAACAGCGGGTCGCCCTGGCTCGAGCGCTCGCCCCCGAACCCAGCCTGCTGTTGCTCGACGAACCCATGAGCGCGCTCGACGCGCGCCTCCGGGAATCGCTTCGCAGACAGCTCAAACGCATCCAGTCGGACCTCGAGATCACGACCGTCTACGTCACCCACGACCAGGCGGAGGCGCTGGCGATCTCCGATCGCGTCGCCGTGATGTCCGACGGTCGGATCGAGCAGGTCGGCACACCCGAGGAGATCTACCGCGAGCCCGCCACGCGCTTCGTCGCCGAGTTCGTCGGCGACAACAACGTCTTCGAGGGCCGGGTGCTCGAGCGCGACGGCGAGGGGACGAGCGTCGACGTCGACGGCGACGTCTTCCGACTCCCGCCGCTCGAGACCGACGCCGACCGGCTCACCTTCTGTGTCCGTCCCGAGGCGCTCTCGCGGGCGGTCGAGGCGAACCGACTCGAGGTCGACGTCGAGACGAGCGAGTTCCTCGGCGAGAGCGTCCGGGTGCACGGTCGCCGGAACGGCACGCCGATCGTCCTCCGGGTGAGCGATCCCCCTACAGGCGAGACGATCACGGTCGGGTTCGATCCCGAAGCAGTCCACGTCGTCGACGGCTAAGGCGTCGACGGCCGACGTCTGTGCGTTCACGGCGGCGATTCCAGCGAACTGAGAACGGGCGGCTCGACTGAAAGGCACTGGCGGTGAACCTCGAGGTAGCTTCGTCACCGAACCTCGTTCCGTCACAGATCACCATGGACCGATACACCGCCATCATCGCGCTCGCGAACACCACGACGCTCGTCGTCGGCGGACTGATCGTGCTGCTCGCTCACCGGGCGTTCCGTCGAACCGGCTCGTCGCCGCTTCGCGCGGTCGCCGTCGGGTTCGGATTCATCGTCACCGGCTCGCTTTTGGGCGGTCTCGTGCACCTCCTCGGCGAGAACGTCACACTCGGCGTCGCCGTCCAGAGTTCGTTCACCGCCGGTGGATTCCTCGTGCTGTGGTACTCGCTGTACACAGCCGAGTCGACGGCGACCACGATCAGACGGTCGACCGGCTGAGTCTAGCGCTCGAGACGGGCGTCTCACGACGACTCGAGTCGATCCCGGATTCGATCGAGACCGAACTCGAGCATGTCGGGGCTGACGGGCTGGAACGCCTCGCGTTCGTCGGCGGGCAGGTAGTCGCGAACGGAGTCCCAGCCGTCGCGAGCGTAGCGTTCGTCGAGCAGGACACGGACACCGACGTCCTCGGGGCCACGGATGACTCGTCCGGTCGCCTGCCTGGCCTTTCGCACCGCGGGAACGAGCAGGGCGTAGGCGAACCCCTCGCCGAACGCCTCGTCGTAGGCTCGCCGAACGGCCTCGGTCCGCGGACTCGAGGTGTTGACGATCGGAACGCCACAGACGACGGCCGCGTTGAGGCGATCGCCGCTGTAGTCGACGCCCTCCGTGAGCGTACCACGAAGGCTCGTCACCAGCACCTTCCCCTCGCCCGCGAAGAAGTCGTCTTTCAGCGACTCCGTGACCTCGTCGGCGCTCGACTCGTCGAGCAAGACGGGTTTGTCGACGCGCTCCTCGAGGACGCCCGCGGCCCACTCCGCCTCGCCGTAACTGGGCATCCCGACGAGGACGTTGCCGGGCACGCGGGCGACCTTCGCGATCGCGTCGGCGTAGTGAATCCGGGTCGGATTCTCCTCGCCGGGCCGTCCCCGGTTGTCGTAGGTGAACTTCGGCGCGGCGACGGCGAAGCTCTCGCGGTTCTCCGCTGGAAAGTGCAGGCCGTAGCGGCGCTCGACGACCGGACGGTCTTCCTCGCGTTCGACGTACTCGAGGCCCGTCACCTCGGCGAACGCCTCCATCGGCTCCAGGGTCGCGCTCATCAGGATGCCGCCGCCGAAAGCCGCCAGTCGCGAGCCGATCGCGTCGCTCGGCACGCAGTTGTGCAAGGCGAGGCGGGCGGTGTAGGCGCGTCGCCACGAGTCTGCGGGTTCGGTGTCGTCCCAGGTGCGCTCGAGTTCGATCTCGCGGAAGTAGTCGGTGTGGCCACACCGGTACCACTCCCCCAGGACGCGCCCGACGGCGGGGGTGGCTCTCGTCCGCTCTTCGTCTTCCGCCTCGTTCAAGATCCGTTCGACCACCGCGCCGACGTGTTCGGCCCGGACCCAGGCGACGTCGCCGTAGCCCGCCCCGTCGGCCCACTCGGAGAGGTCGTCGCGCGCGGGCGTCGCGGGATCGCGCAGCGGAATCTCGTCGTCCTCGAGGTCCGTGAGGGCCGACTGCCAGCCGCGGTGGGTGCGATCGAGGTAGGCCCGCACGCGACGGTCGAGTTCCTCGCGGAGGTCGCGGACGAACTGTCGGGTCCGCTCGAGTTCCTCGAAGGAGACGTCCGAATCGGCCAGTTCCGCCCGCACGAGTTCGGCGTCGGCGGTCATCGAACCGCCCTCGGCCCGTCGTCCCTCGCGTTCGAATTTGATCGGCTGGATCACCCGCGAGAGTTCGGTCTCGGCGTCGCGCAACGTGGTGTCGGCGACGCCGTCGCTGACGAGGTCGCGGACGCGCGGCTCGAGCATGTGTGCCTCGTCACAGACGAGAAACGTCGAATCGTCGAGCAACGCAGCGGTGAACGCCGCGGTCGTCTGCGGGTCGAACGCGTGGTAGTAGTTGCCGATCACGACCTCGGCGTGGCCCAGCAGCGCGCCCATCACCGAGTGGGGACAGGTGCCGTGGCGTGCCGACAGCGCCACGAGGTCCTCGGGCGTGACGAGTCCGGTTTCGGTGAAGTCGAAGGGGACCGCCTCGGCGGCGTCGCCGTCGCTTCCCTCGTCTGGCAGGTCCTCGAGGTACTGCGCGTAGAACGGACAGTACTCGATCTCGCTTCCGACCGCGCCGCCGTCACCGTACGCCGGCAGATCGGGCGGGTACGGCGTCGGTTCGCCGGCCGTCTCGAGAAAGCGCCCGCCGCCGCCCTGGCGGCCGCTGTCGGCGAGTCCGATCTGCTGGCTCCGTGCGTTCGCCGCGAGACTCCCCGTCGTCGTCTCGCCGCCCTCGCCGACCAGGTCACGGGTCCGGTCTCGCAGCGTCTCACAGCGGTCGTAGACGTTCCCGTCGTCGAAGTTCGCCGCTCTCTCGCGGTTGTACGGACAGACGTCGGCTTTCCCGACCAGCGTGAGTCCAGAAACCGGGTTCCAGCCGGTCGGCAGGTTCGCGTTGATCGTCTCGAGGTCGGCCTCGAACTGACGCAGTTGCTGTTTGACGCTCGTGAGCACGAACACGCGCTCGAAGTCGGTCTCGGGGTCGCGCACGAGGTCGATGCCCGCGGTCAGGGCGATCATGGTCTTGCCCGTCCCGCAGGCACCCTCGATCACGGTGTAGCCGCCCTCGCGGGCAGTGTCGATGGCCGTCTCGATGCCGTCGACCTGCTCGTCGTAGGGCTCGTCGTGTCCGAAGACAGCGCGCCAGTCCGTCATTCCTGCCGTACTCATCGTCGGTCGGTCATAGGGTTGACGGACGACACTGGCCCCGCTTTCGGATATAAACCTGCGGTCGTCGGTGGAAAAATACGCTACCGATCGGAAGCCGATCGGAAGATTCGGCGAGAGTGCGATCGGCGACACCTCGAGCGACCACCGATCGCTGCCTACGGCGGATTATGCGCTCTCGTTCCCGGTCTCGTTACCGTCGGTTTCGTTACCGTCGGTCTCGTTACCGCCGTCACCCTCGAACTCCTGGAAGAGCGTACACCAGCCCTGCGGATCGATCAGTCCCTCGACTTCGACGCAGGCACCCATGCCGTCGTCGTTCTGGTCTGGGACGTAGAAACGACAGTTCTCACAGGCTTCGCCGCCGCTAGGTTCCTCTTGGTACTGGACGTCGCCCTGCGCCAGGAGGTCGGCACCGGGATCGTACTCCGTTCCGTCCAGCGCGGTCGCGCCCTCGTACTCCGACGGGACCTCGCCGTCGCCGCCGCCGCCGTCGCCACCGTCGCCACCGTCGCCGTTCCCGTTACCGCCACAGCCGGCGAGTCCGACGACGGCAGTCGCACCGGTCAACTGGAGGAAGCGTCGCCGCTCTTTCGATAGCTCGTTGGGCATCGTCTGTACGTTACAGATCATGAAGTTTAAAAGGGGGCCCTACGTTCTCAGCGGTTGAGAACATCCTGACGGCTTCTTGAAGCGTACCGAAGCACACTGGAAACACAACGCCTTCACCTCGCGAGCGACAACCTCGAGTATGTCCGACTCCGTCGACGTCGACCGCTGGAGGAGCGAACTCGAGGAGAAACGCGACGAGAAAGACCGCTTTTTCGCCGAACACCCGCAGTCACCGATTCCGCCGGACGACCGTGACGGGTTCGACGGACTCGAGTACTTCCCGCCGGACCCGGACTACCGCGTGAGCGCGACCGTCACCGTCCACGACGATCCCGACCCGGTGACGATGGAGACGACGGCGGGTCGCGAGGTTCGCTACCTCCGGGTGGCGACTCTCGCGTTCGACCTCGAGCGCGACGACGCGGATCTCGAGGACGGCACGTTCGAACTGGCAGCCTACCAGCAGGAGGGTGCACGCGAGGAGGCGCTTTTCGTCCCCTTCCGGGACAAGACGACAGGCCAGCAGACGTACCGGGGCGGGCGGTACATGGAACTCGAGACCGATCGGGGTCTGGAGACGGGCGACGAGATCGTCGTCGACTTCAACCTCGCGTACTCGCCGTTCTGTGCCTACAGCGAGACGTTCGACTGCCCGCTCCCGCCCGAGGAGAACTGGCTCGAGGTGGCGATTCCGGCGGGCGAACGCTTCGAACGGTAAGTTCGAGTGGAAACGGAGGGGTCGTCGGCTTCAGGGCGCGACGCCGACCGTCAGGAGCGTGCCGAGTTCGCGGTAGCGCTCGACCATCTCCTCGCGAGTGTCCCACTCCGCGAGTGGAAACTCGGCTTCCGCCGGAATCGTAATCTCGCGGTCGGGGACGTTGTCCTGTTCGGCGACGTGGAGGCCGGCCTCGCGGAAGGCCTCGCGGTACTGTCGACGGGACCAGCGGGTCATCTCGACCGAGATCGACGCCTGCCACTCGTGGGAGTGGACGTTCTCCTCGTAGTAGTTGACTGCACAGTAAAACGTGCCGCCGGGCCGGAGGACGCGGGCGATCTCCTCGAGTGCCCGGTGGGGGTCGGCGGCGTAGTAAAACGCCTCCATCGACCAGACGTGGTCGATCGAGTCGTCGGCGAAGGGCAGCGACCCGAAGTCCCCGACGACGTAGCCGACCTTCGGGTCGTCGGTGTAGCCCCGGGCGTTGCGGGCCATCTCGGGTGCGCCGTCGAGTCCGTAGACGCGAGCCGCGTCGTAGGTCTCGCGGATGGCCCGGCCCGCGTAGCCGCTGCCACAGCCCAGATCGAGGACGACGTCGCCGGACTCGACCGGCATCCTCGCGAGCGCGTGTTTGGCCGTGTGCCAGTGGCGCTCTTCCATTCCCCTGTCGCGACCCGCTTTGGCCCAGTCGTCGAACTCCTCGCGAACGCTCATACCGACGTCATCGATCGCACGCGACTAAACGGGTTCGCATCGCCGAACTGTCCCGGCGGATCGGCACCGACAAATTCTTTAGGCTTGCCTAAATAATATCGACTCGGAGGGTTTAGGTCAGCCGAAAATCCGTGGGCATCGGGTTTTCGTCGTCCACCGAGTCCCTGACTCACCGCCCCTTCAGCCTTTTTGCGGGAATCCGTGCCGTCGACGGCCGACGCCTGCGAGAACCGAAGAAAAGTTGTGATACCCGCAATCTTAAGTCAGTGCCGAAACTTGTTCACTCCAATATGGAGTACTCGCTCGAGATCGACGAGACACCGGAGACGGTACCGGGGGGGACAGGCGTTCTCTTGCTCCACCCGAGTACGGGTGAAACGGACCGTATCGACACCGACTTTCTCAAGACCGACACCGACCACTTTCTCGTCGTCTCGACGCGTACGACCGCCCGCGAAGTCAGACAGAAACTCGAATACTACGACGTCGACGAGAGCCGCGCCGACATTCTCGACACTCTGAGCATCGAACGCGGCTACTCGCGGCGCTCGAGCGACAGCGTCCACTACGTCGCCGCACCCGACGACCTCGACGGGATCGTCGAACAGGTCCGACGGTTTCTCGACGCCCACGACGGGAAACTTCGGATCAGCTTCGACTCCGTCACCGAACTCGCCTACTACGCCGGCGAGGAACCGACTCTCGAGGCGACCGAGCGAATCCTGAACCTGCTCGAAGAACACGACGCCGTCGGCCTCTTTCACCTCTCCGAGGAGGTCCACGACGACGACGTCGTCGCCGACTTCCGCGCGCTGTTCGACGGCGTAATCGACCTCGACGAGGACGGGACGGTCACCGCCGAGTTCTGACCGCGTGACCCGGTACGACAAACTCGTCCGCGACCGGATTCCGGAGATCGTCGCGGCCGACGGAAAGCGGCCGGTCGTCCACGTCGCCGACGACGAGGAATACGAACGGCGACTCCGGGAGAAACTGCGCGAGGAAGCAGACGAGTTCGCCGAAAGCGGCGACCTCGAGGAACTCGCGGACGTTCTCGAGGTGATCGACGCCGTCCTCGAGAACCAGGGAGCCTCGAGAGCGCGTCTCGAACGGCTCAGACGGGAGAAACGTGATCGACGCGGTAAGTTCTCGAAACGGATCGTTCTCGAGCGGGTCGAGAGCGACGACGCCGATTCCTAGGAAAGCGCCTCGAACGTCTTCTCGGCCCACCGGATCGCGTAGGCCGGGCCGTGGTCGCGATACGCCGTCGTATCGAGCGCCGCGAAGGGTGCCGGGAGTTCGATCGCGTGCTTGATCGCGCTACAGGCCAGTTCCGTGGCGTCCGCGAACTCCGTCTCGCCACGAGCGACGGCCGTCGGAAGGTCGGAGACGCGACCCTCGAGTCTCGTCCCGGCATCTTGCCACGCGTCGGCGAGGGTGGGATTCTCGTCGTGCCAGGTCGCGAACACGTCTCGCGTCTGGAGGCCCTTCCAGCCGTCGTAGAGTGCGGCCGCGACCTGGTACGTCCCGTTCGCCTCGAGCGGGAGCGCGGCGTCGAGATCGCGGTAGCCGTCCTCGAAGAACCCGAGGAAGTGCTCCGGAACGTCGAGGCCGACCTCGACGAGCGCTTCGGCGAGCAGGAAGTCGACGAACGACGCCGGAGATCCCTGTACGCGCGGTTTCACGAGCACGACGGGCGGGTCGGTCTGGGACGTCCAGGCGACGCTGCCGTCGCCGGGCATTCCGACGGTGAAGTCGCTGCCCGCGTATCGGCCCAGGAGCGCCGGCGCGTCCGCCGGGAGCCACTCCGCGGGATAGCTCGCCGGCTCGAGAGCGTCGACGAGTAAACCGAGGTCCTCGGCGACGGCCGGCGGGAGCGTCTCGAAGTCGCGCGCGCAGTCGAACACGAGCGCGTCGGGGGCGTGCTCGTCGCGAACCGACTCGACGGCATTCGAGAGTTCGCGGGCCTCGAACATCAGGCGAACGTCGTCTGGAAGACGAGCAGGATCGACAGTAACGCCGCCGCGACGATCGTGGTGAGGACGATCTTGGTTGCAGTGCTCATGTTTCGTGGCTGTCGTCCACGTCGCTTAAATCCATCTTTCTTCCGCCCGTGGCACGTCTCGCCTGCGCCAGACGATACCTCCGCGCCTGCGCCAGACGATACCTCCGCGCCTGCGCCAGACGATACCTCCGCGCCTGCGCCAGACGATACCTCCGGAGTCGACGATCACCGACCGGGGCGATCGCGTCTTTTCGACTGGAACCGAACCACCACGGACAGAGATTCATCATCAAAAATCGAGGTGATTCGCAGAAGAAACAGAGGCGTTGCAAACGCCGACTCACTCGGATGGGACACGCTGTGACGAGAGCAGATCCCTCGAGGACCGTTACTCTGCGTCGCGCCAGGAGTCCGGCACGTCGATGACGTACCGACCGTCCTCTTGCAACGAGACGATGTACTCTTCGCGATCGTACAGCTCCATCAGGTTGAGTTCGTACTGGCCCGGACGGAGGATCTTGATACTCTCGAACTGATCGTTGAGTTCCTCGCGAAGTTCCTCGAGCGACGGTCGGTCGTCGGACGGCTCGCTGACGACGCGGCCGTGGTCCGGCCGCTCGTCCTCGTCGTCGGGACGCGCCGAGTGTGCGGGCAACTCCTCGGACGAGACGACCTCGCTTCGGGCGTCGGCCTGTGCCACGTCTTCGGTCCCGTCTCGGCGTACGCCATCGTCGACGCTCGTCACGGTGTCGGCGTCGGTGCCAGATCCGGCACGGGACGTGTCGACGCTCGAGGGTTCGTCACCGCTCGACGGCGTCCCGGAGGCCGGCGGCTCCTCGCCGGCCGACGATCGGTCTTCCGGCGGGCGGGCGGAGTCGGGCCACGCCGCGAACTCGCCGCTCGAGGAGTCCGACGCGGCAGTTTCAGCGTCGTCGTGTGACGGCCACGAACGATCGTCGCTCGGCTCGTCGGAGACGAACTCGCGGACCGTCTCGACGCCTCGAGAGATCGCGCCGTCGGGGTCGTCGGACGACACCTGTTCGGCACGTTCGCGCGACCGGGCAGCAGCGCTCGATTTCGCGCTGGTGGACGGGACGAACTGGAACTTGTTGCCACCGCAGTCGGGACATCCGGAGAGCATCTCTTTGGACCCATCGGCGAACGTGCGGCCGCAGTTCGTACACTGGTGAGGCATTAGTTTCGGGACACGAGCGCGCTGATGAGCGTTTCGTCTTTGTGGAGTGTTTCGATCTGATCGGCCGGCCCGATCACCGTCAGTTTGGCGTTCGATTCGCTGTTGCCCATCAACCGCCCGAGCAGCGACGAGTTGTTCGCACTCGACTTCGGGTAGGTCTCGATCTCGATGCCGTTGAACTCGTCCGGGCTGATCTCGGTCATCGTCACCTCGATGAGCCTGCTCTCCTCGTCGGGGGTGAGCCCCTCCTCGAGGATGACGATCTTTCCGTCGTGGACGCCATCCAGGATCATCCGGATCTTCTCCATGGTGGCCATCTCGTCCATCCGCTGGCCACTGATGAGGTCGATCTGGACGCCGTCGGCGTCGTCTTTCCCTCGTGCTTCTGGCATGATATCACCCGAAGTACTCCGCGATGCTGTCGTACACTTCGTCCATGTTGTCACCCTCCTTCGCCGAAAGTGGAATCGTCTCGTGTTGGGGGAAGGCGTCTTCGATGCGTTTGACGCTCGACTCCTCCAGGTCGATCTTGTTCGCGAAGATGAGGACCGGAAGGTCGCGGGACTCGATGATCCCGATCAGCATCGTGTTGACCTGCGTGATCGGGTCTTCGGCACTGTCTAACACGTAGATGACGCCGTCGACGTCCTCGCGCAGCCAGTGCATCGCTTCGGCGACGCCCTCCGTCGCCTCGCGGGACCTGCGGATGGCGTCGTCCTTGCTCATCTCGTCGGTAAACTCCTCGTAGTCGACTTTCGTCGTCACCCCCGGCGTGTCGACGATGTCGATCGTGACCGTCTTGCCGTCGCGTTCGATCTCGACGTTTTCCTTCCTGCGCGCACGTCGCGTCTCGTGTGGAACGTGACTTTCGGCACCGACCGCGTCGCCGGTCCAGTCGCGCGCAATTCGATTCGCCAGCGTCGTTTTCCCGGCATTCGGCGGACCGTAGATACCGATCCGCTTGGGCTCCTGTTCCGAAAACAGGCGTTCCGTAACGCGAGAGATACTATCTTTGAGTTCTGTGAACAGTCCCATCCTTGGGTCCTCCGGCACCTACGGGGGTGCGTCTGCGCGTAATACTGGACTCGACTCACTTAAGCCTACGTCAGACGTGATTAATAACCAATATTATGTAATGACAGTTATCTGTGACAGTTCTCCAGGTTGTCGTGACAGTCGTTTGTATCGATCGCTCCTCGAGCGGACTCGCGTCGACACCTCGAGGCGACGTCATCGTATGCGAGGTGGTACGTTCGATCGGGGAGAGGAAGGTTTTCGTTCGATCCAGGAGAGGGAGATTTTCGACTGGAAACGCAGGAGGTGTATTTTCGGCCGAAAACGAAGACTGACGACGGTATGTACAGCTTCACTCGCGTGAAAACTCGAGATGCACGAGACGTGACGACGGACGGATGAGTCGTGACGACGGACGGATGAGTCGTGACGACGGACGGATGAGTCGTGACGACGGACGGATGAGTCGTGACGACGGACGGATGAGTCGTGACGACGGACGGATGAGTCGTGACGACGGACGGATGAGTCGTGACGACGGACGGATGAGACGTGACGACGGACGGATGAGACGTGACGACGGACGTGACGTCGAGCCACGAAAATGGTGTCGTGATATTGTGGGTTCGAGTAGGTATGAGACCCAGTGTGTATGAGATCGAGTACGTCAGTGCGTGGTAACTAATATCGATACCAATCACTTCGAGAGATAATACTACCTTTGATCGATATAGGCCCGGCGAGGTGCCCCCCACCCCTTCGTTTCAACTGGAGATACTCGAGCCGGTGTCCCTGTGATCGACCGAACGGCTGGAATATGGAGTGGATAGACCCCTCGTTTCACCTCGAACGAGGAGTTGAAGCCCGAAAACCGACGAATTCGACGGAAGAGTTCGGTCTAGTAACTCGGGGCAATATATGAGGAAATTCTAGTGGATCCTAGTAACTAAAACGACCATCTCTAGTAAAACACTCGATTTGCTAGGAGTGCGGATACTGTTCTCCCTCAATCTACTTGAATCTTCCCGTTCTAGAGACCACCGTCCCCCCACCCCCTCCCTCGAAGAGTTCCACCTGAAACGAAGGGGTGGGGGGTCCCCAGCCATCCGATAGACACTCTCTAACGGGAAGCAGTTCCGAGAGACACGATCCAAATCATGCGAAATAGTCTCAATAAACTGGGTGACGCTCACTGCCAGTGACGCTGATCGACGACTCTCGACGCTATTTCCTTGCTATGTGTTGTCATGCACCTATGATGTGGTATTACGCATCACGTATGCGCTATCACGTACCACGTGATTACGTAATCACGTGAACGTGTCTTCGATCGCGAAATCTCCACTGCATCTCTGGTCTCTCTTCTGGCTCGCTATCGTCTCGATGCTCGCTGAACTGTCGGCACGCTCATACGACCTCGCTCGGCCCGTCGGTTCTCCGCCACCTCGAGACGAAACCCACCGACTGCGGTCCGATCGGCCGGATCGATCTCTCGAGCTACCTGACCATCTTCCGTTCTGAAGGGAATAATTTAATACCTAGGTACCCCTCTGGTTCGTTTGCATCAACTGGACCCGACGAACGGATCTGTTCGCACACGATGGCTTTCTCGAGCCGTGTACGAGCCCACATTCCCGTCCTCGGGTCGGTGTTCCACACGAAACAAAGGGGTACGCGTACGACGAATGTCTGACGACAACTCAGAACGACCGGGCTCGAGCCGGGAGGTCGATCTCGACTCTCCCAGCGGATTCGCGACGAATCTACCGGAAACGGAGCTGACCGACGACGAGTCGAATCAGGGCCTGTTCGACGATTTACTCAGCGGCGAACCGATCTTCGAGAACAAGGAGGTTCTTCGGCCGTCGTACACGCCACACGAACTTCCACACCGGAGCGACCAGATCAACAAGATGGCGACGATCCTCGTCGCGGCGCTCCGTGGCGAGACGCCGTCGAACATCCTCATCTACGGCAAGACCGGGACGGGAAAGACGGCGAGCGCGAAGTTCGTCAGCAAGGAACTCGAGAGCACTTCCAAGAAGTACAGCGTCCCGTGTGACGTCGAGTACATCAACTGCGAGGTGACGGACACGCAGTATCGCGTCCTCGCCCAGCTCGCGAACAAGTTCATCGAGGAGAACGAACGGCTCATCGACGACCGGATCGCCTCACTCGAGGACCTCGCCGAGGCCGTCGACGAGCACGACGCAAACCCGGGTAGCGATCCCCTCGAAACGACTCGAGACGACGTCGGCATCGACTCGCTGTCGGGCGATTCTCCAGTCGAAACGAAGGGGTACGGGTCGCCGGAGAACGGGTCCGAGTCACCCGGGAACGGATCCGAGTCGCCCGGGAACGGATCCGAGTCACCGGGGATGTCGGTTTCGGACTCGTCGGTCGACGCTCGCGACCCCGGACATCCACTCGCCGGGACGCCGTTCTCGTCGGTCGCCGACGTCGAAGCACGGATCGAGTCGCTCGAGGCAGACAGAGCGGACTTCGAGGAGGTGCCGATGACCGGCTGGCCGACCGACCGCGTCTACAGCGTCTTCTTCGACGCGGTCGATTACTCCGAGCGCGTGGTCGTCATCATGCTCGACGAGATCGACAAACTCGTCGAGAAAAGCGGCGACGACACCCTCTATAACCTCTCGCGGATGAACTCCGAACTCGAGAACTCGCGGGTGTCGATCATCGGGATCAGCAACGACCTGAAGTTCACCGACTTTCTCGACCCTCGCGTCAAGTCGAGCCTGGGCGAAGAGGAGATCGTCTTCCCGCCGTACGACGCAAATCAGCTCCGGGACATCCTCCAGCACCGATCCGAGGTGGCGTTCAAAGACGGTGCGCTCTCGCCGGACGTCATCCCGCTGTGTGCTGCCTTCGCCGCACAGGAACACGGCGACGCCCGACGCGCGCTCGATTTACTTCGCACGGCGGGCGAACTCGCCGAACGGTCCCAGGCCGAGACGATCGTCGAGGAACACGTCCGGCAGGCACAGGACAAGATCGAACTCGACCGCGTCGTCGAGGTCGTTCGCACCCTCCCCACGCAGAGCAAACTCGTCCTCTTCGCGATCATCCTCCTCGAGAAAAACGGCGTCCACAGCATCAACACGGGCGAGGTGTTCAACATCTACAAGCGCCTCTGCGAGGAGATCGACGCGGACGTCCTCACCCAGCGTCGGGTGACGGACCTGATCAGCGAACTCGACATGCTCGGCATCGTCAACGCCGTCGTGGTCTCGAAGGGTCGGTACGGCCGAACGAAAGAGATCAGCCTCTCGGTTCCACTCGAAGAGACGGAGGTCGTCTTGCAGTCTGACTCCCGACTCTCGGACATCGACGACGTCCAGCCGTTCGTCCAGGCTCGATTCGACAACTGATCGTCTCGATCTCGAGTCGAAACGTCGCTCCCGGGCTCACGTGCTCTCGAACTCGCGCAGTCACCAGCTTCCCGGTCGTCGACTGCCGGCGACGGCGAGTGCGCTCGCGACCCCGACGAGGCCGATCTCGATCCCGTCCGGAGCGGGTGACAGTCCGGGCGTGGACGCCGCGCCCGCGTCTGGCGACGTCGTCAGCGTCTGCATCGTTAGCGTCTGGTCGAACGCGAGGCGGACGTGACCGAGCCACGGGATGCGGAACATGGCCTTGCCGGTGATCCACTCGGGTTTGACGATCCCCTTCCCCGCGCCGCCGGGTGCCTGGTCGTAGCCGGGGTTGTTGTCCCCCTTCGTGACGAAGCCGGCGTACGGAGCGGGACAGGTTCGAAGTTCCGCACAGGTGGCGCCACCGGTGTACTCCGGGTTCGCTTTCGTCTCGACCCAGTTTTCGTCTTTGTCGACCCAGAAGTGTGCCCGATGGATGATCGGCGTCTGCGATTCGCTCCCGTCGGGTTTGAAGATGATGACGTCGCCGGGATTGCCGAACTGCTCGTACCCGGCGGTCGCGCCGGCGTCGTAGGTAACCACGCCCGTCCCGTCGATCGGCTCGTCGCCGACGAATCGCGTCTCGTCGACGACGAAGACCAGGTCGCCGCGTTCCATGTGCGGTTCCATGCTGCCACTCTCGACGGCGACCAGCGGTGGCCAGACGCCGCTGACGCCGAACAGCACGAGGCCGACGAGGAGGACGATCGCGACGCTACTTAAGACGTCGCGCATCGCGACGACCGTCCCGTCGTTGCTCCGCAGAAACCAGCGGAAGACGCCGTCGTCTTCGACCGTCACCGGCCTGGAACTCGACGTCGACCGTGCGTCCCGCGGTCGATCGGCGTCGCTGCGACGTTCTCTCCCGGGCTCGTCGCTGGCACGACGCTCCGAGTCGGCGTCCGGCCGCCCCGATCTGTCGCCGAATCCTCCACTGTCTGCTTCGTCCGTCGTCTCCCGGCCGTCCCTCCGGGACGACGGCCGGCGTTGATCGTCGTGGTCGCTCGTAGACGACTCCCGTCGATCCCAGTCGTCACTGTCGCCGAAACCGTCCGAGGAGTCGTCGGAGCCGGGACCGCTCATCGTCACCTGTTTTGCCGGGGCCGGCAATCAACCTTCTGTTCCCTCTCACGTCACCGATCCTGCCCGGTCGTCGATTCGTCTCGGCGAACCGTCACCGGCGTCGACGCATTCGCCACCCTTATTTCCGCGCTCACGAATTCGAGTGGTGTGCCACTCGAGGGTCCCGCTCGGATCGTGAGCGAACTCACGAACCGCGGGTACAACGCCGAACGCGAGGCGGTGACGTTGATCGCGTCGGCCGACGACCCGGGCGCGACGCTCGAGCGCGTCGTCGACGCCGTCCCCGAGGACGTCCTCGTCGTCGAACGCGACCACGTTCGATCGGTTCTCGACTCGTCCCGTGGCTCCGCTGGCGGCGACGCCGATCGACCCGACACCCCCACTTCGACTGGAGTCGACTCGAGTAATAATCCAGATACGGAATCGAACTCTCCAGTCGAAACGATGGGGTCTGAGAGTGGGTTCGAGCGATCGGTCGACCCGTCGCGGCGAGACCTCGAGATCGTCGGCGACATGACGGGCCAGAGTACGGGAACCGGCGAGTATCGCGACTTCGTCTCCGTCTTTCGCGATCGGCTCGACCGGCTCGGGTCGAAACTTCGCGGACGAGTCAACCACCGGCCGGCGACCGCCATCGAGGACATGCCTGGCGGCAGCGAGGTCGCGATGGTCGGACTCGTCAACGACGTCCGGTCGACCGCGAGCGGCCACTGGCTGATCGAACTCGAGGACGCCACGGGGACGTTCCCGTGGCTGGTGATGAAAGATCGCGAGTACGTCGACCTCGTCGACCAGCTGCTGTACGACGAGGTGCTGGCGATGGAGGGGACGCTCTCCGACGATTCGGGCATCGCGTTCGTCGACTCGCTTTACTTCCCCGACGTTCCGCGAACGCACGACCCCTCGACTGCGGATCGTCACGTGCAGGCGGCGCTGATCAGCGACGTCCACGTCGGCAGCCAGGAGTTCATGGCCGACGCGTGGAATCGCTTTGCCGACTGGCTCCACACCGAGGCGGCCGCACACGTCGAGTACCTGCTGATCGCCGGCGACATGGTCGAGGGCGTCGGCGTCTACCCCAACCAGGACGAGGAACTCGACATCGTCGACATCTACGAGCAGTATGAGGCGTTCAGCGAACACCTGAAGCGAGTCCCCGGCGACCTCGAGATCGTCATGATCCCGGGCAACCACGACGCGGTCCGGCTCGCCGAGCCCCAGCCCGGGTTCGACGAGGACCTGCGCGAGATCATGTCGGCCCACGACGCCCGGATCGTGAGCAACCCCTCGACCGTCACCGTCGAGGGCGTCTCGGTGTTGATGTACCACGGCGTCTCGCTGGACGAGGTCATCGCGGAACTCCCCGAGGAGAAGGCGAGTTACGACGAGCCTCACAGGGCGATGTACCAGCTGCTCAAAAAGCGCCACGTCGCCCCGCAGTTCGGCGGGCACACCCGCCTCGCGCCCGAGAAGAAAGATTACCTCACCATCGACGAGGTTCCCGACATCTTCCACACCGGCCACGTCCACAAACTCGGCTTCGGCAAGTACCACAACGTGTTGGCGATCAACTCCGGTTGCTGGCAGGCCCAGACCGACTTCCAGAAGAGCGTCAACATCGATCCCGACGCGGGATACGCACCCATCGTCGACCTGGATACCCTCGACGTTACGGTCCAGAAGTTCAGCTAGCGTCTGCGCTCGCCCCGATTCTATCTCTGTCGGCCTGACGCTCATACTATCGGACGTAACTGTGTGAAGATTCTCGCCACCCCGGGACGGCGAGAATCTTTCACGACTTACGTCCGGCAGTATCAGGAGTCCGGCTCGAGTCGAAACCGTACTGTCCGCGAACCGTCGAACTGCGGCCCGAACCCGTTCTCTTCGAAGCCCAGCGCCTCGGCAGCCGCTTTGACGTCCTCGTCGCCGATCGGAACGAGCACCTCGACGGCCATCGACTCTCGGTCGGCGAACCGAACCGGTTCCGCGAGGAGTCGTTCGCAGGCGTCTTCGGTCCCGTCGATCTGTGTGACGTGGACCGTCTCCTCCTGGGCGTCGAAGCTGATGAATCCGAGCAAGTCTTCGGGGTCCGAGCCATCGTACTGCGAGCCTTCGACGTCGGCGTTCGGATCCGTAGTCCGGGCGCCGTCTTCGGCCACGCGCACCGTGCGATCGTGCACGAGATTCCGCATTACGTCGGTTGGCGAGTCGGCGATCGCCGCGAGCGCGTCCGCGTCGGCCTCGAGTGCATCCCGTACGTTCATCGATGCCCGGTAATGACACGCACGGGTATAAATCCCGCCCGAACAGGCTCCGGTTCCGATACGAACGGACCGGTTTTTTTCCGTCGTCCGCACGGTCTATACTACCGGACACTCACCTCGGCTGGTCCGCCCGTGTCCGGTAAAATCGCGTGAGATGAACACAGTTATCTGCCCTCTCCGGCAACGAACCTGTACATGAGTGTATCCATCGGTTCGCCACACGCCAGTGGGGTGAGGCCATGCGCGTCGTAGCGAAGTTCGGCGGCACCAGTCTCGGAAGCGGCGATCGGATCAACCGCGCCGCCGACTCGGTCGCCGCTGCAGTCGAAGACGGTCACGAGATCGCCGTCGTCGCCAGCGCGATGGGATCGACGACCGACGACCTCCTGGACGAGATCACGTTCGAGGCCGACGAGGCGGACCAGGCCCAGATCGTCAGTATGGGCGAGCGCACGTCCGTTCGCATGCTCAAGGCTGCGCTCTCGGCTCGCGACGTCGACGCACGCTTCCTGGAGCCCGGCAGCGACGACTGGCCCGTCGTCACCGACGAGTACGGCGAGGTCGACGTCGAGGAGACCCGCAACCGCGCACTCGAGGTCGCGGACGACCTCGAGGACGTGGTTCCGGTCATCACCGGCTTCCTCGCGGAAGGCCCCGACGGGTCGATCACGACGCTCGGTCGTGGCGGCTCCGACACGACGGCCGTGATGCTCGGCAAGTACATGGAGGCCGACGAGGTCGTGATCGTCACCGACGTCGAGGGCGTCATGACCGGCGATCCCAACGTCGTCGAAGGGGCCCGCAACGTCGGCGAGATCTCCGTCGACGAACTCCGGAACCTCTCGTTCCGGGGCGCGGAAGTCGTCGCTCCCTCGGCGCTGTCGTACAAGGACGGCGACCTCGACGTCCGCGTCGTCCACTACCAGCACGGCGACCTCCTGACCGGCGGCACCAGCATCGAAGGCCAGTTCGAGAACCTGGTGGACATGCGCGAGGAGCCACTCGCCTGTCTCACCGTCGCCGGCCGCGCCATCCGCAACCAGCCCGGCGTCTTCCAGTCGCTGTCGGCCGCCCTCGGCGACCACGACGTCAACATCGACGCCGTCGCCAGCGGTATGGACACCGTCACCTTCTACGTCGACGACGAGGAAGCCGAGTTCGCCGAGAACATCCTCCACCGACAGGTCATCGAACAGGACGCGCTCTCGAGTGTCACCGTCGACTCGCCGCTGGCCGTCGTTCGCGTCACCGGCGGTGAACTCCCCAACCGACCCGGCATCATCAGCGAGATCGTCAATCCGATCGAGGACGCCCGGATCAACATCCACGACCTCATCACGAGCGCGACCAGCGTCGCCATCTTCGTCGACTGGGACGACCGCGAGCAGACCCTCGAGATCACCCAGGATCTGTTCTAGCACTCGACGACGCGTTCGCGTTCGATTCTTCGACTCACTCGTCTGCGAGTAACTCCTCGTCGGCGTACTCCTCGCGGAGCACCTTCTTGTCGAACTTGCCGGTCGCCGTCTTCGGCACCTCGTCGATGAAGACGATCGCGTCCGGCGTCCACCAGTCGACGAACTCGTCGGCGATCGTCTCCTGGAGGTCCGCCTCGAGGGCGTCGCGATCGACGTCGGCGTCGTCGGCCGGCACGACGAACGCCGCGGGGCGTTCCTGCCACTTCTCGTGGGGGACGCCGACGACGGTCGCCTCGGCGACGGCGTCGTGGGCCATGATCGTGTTCTCGAGTTCGACCGAGGAGATCCACTCGCCGCCGCTTTTGATGACGTCTTTCGCCCGGTCGACGATCTTGACGTAGCCGTCGCGGTCGACGCTGACGATGTCGCCGGTTCTGAGCCACGAGCCCTCGAAGTCGGTCTCGTTTGCGTCCGGGCGTTTGAAGTACGAATCGGTGACCCACGGTCCCCGGATCAGGAGTTCGCCGAAGTCCTCACCGTCTTCTCGCGGGCTTTGCCCGCTCGAACGGTCCGCGGAACTTCGTTCCGCGCTATTCCATGGCACTTCTTCACCCTCGTCGTCGACGACCTTGAACTCGAGGCCAGGGACGATCAGCCCCTGTTTCGTCCGCTTTTCGTACTGCTGGTCCTTCGGGAGGTCCTCGAGGTCCGGTTTGAGGTGCGAGACGGTGCCGATGGGGGCGGTCTCGGTCATCCCCCAGGCGTGGACGACCTCGACGCCTAGCTCGTCGAACTGCCGGACGACGCTCCGCGGCGCGGCGCTGCCACCGATGACGATCCGTTCGAGCGAGGAGAGGTCGACGTCGTTGTCCTCGACGTACTCGAGCAGGCCGAGCCAGACCGTCGGGACACCCGCAGTGAGGGTGACGCCCTCTTCTTCGATGAGCGCCGCGAGGTCCGCCGGATCGGGTGCGGGGCCGGGGTAGACGTGTTTCGCGCCGGCAGCCGTCGAGGTAAACGGCAGCCCCCAGGCGTTGACGTGGAACATCGGCACGACGGGCATCACGACGTCGGAGTCGTCTATCCCGAGCCCCATCGGCGTCAGCGTCGCCATCGTGTGGCTCCAGAGCATCTTCTGGGTGTACTCGACGCCTTTCGGCTCGCCCGTCGTCCCCGACGTGTAACACATCCCCGCCGGCAGTTCTTCGTCGAGTTCCGGCCACTCGTAGTCGTCGTCGTGCTCGCCGACGAACGACTCGTAGTCGACGACGGACTCGAGGTCCGTCTCCGGGACCGCAGCGCCCATCACGACGAACCGTTCGACGCTCTCGAAGGCCTCGGCGTCGTAGGCGTCCTCGAGCGCCTCGAGCAGCGATGGATCGACGAACAACAGCCGGTCGGCGGCGTTCTCGACGATGTACTGGACGTGTTTGGGTGGGAGCAGCGGATTGATCGTGTGGAGCTGTCCGCCGACGTTCGGCGCTGCGAAGTACACCTCCGCGTGTCGGTGGTGGTTCCAGCAGAAGGTGCCGACTCGATCGCCCTCTTCGATGCCCGCGGCCTCGAGCGCGTTGGCCAGCTGTCGGATCCGTTCGGCGTAGTCGCCGTAGGTGTATCGTTCGATTCCCTCGTGTGTCCGCGAGACGAGTTCTCTGTCCGGGTACAGTCGTTCGGCGCGCCAGAGGAACGGTCGCAGGGTCTGGTCGTATCCTGCCATGTCATGTCATGACCCTCTTGCATTATAACTCCGTGTTTTTTTGACGGGAACGTAACGTGTCGCCGACGACCCCGTCGAGAGCGGACTGATTCGTACATCGCTCGTCGACTTCGGCGATAAACCGCCGTCTCGAGCCGTTAGAACCCGAAAACCACCAGATGGATTGAACAGGTCTCCGGTCCGTTCTAGGGTATGGTCGCCTACAAGTCCAAGATGGTCGAACGGATCTCGCTGCCCAGCCGGGAGCAGCGGGAACGAAACCTCGAGGCCGCCGGCTACAACGTCTTCAATCTCGACGCCGACGAGGTGTTCATCGACATGCTCACGGACAGCGGAACGGGGACGATGAGCGACGCCCAGTGGGCCGCGCTGGTCCGTGGCGACGAGGCCTACGCCGGGTCGTCGAGTTTCGACCGCCTCGAGTCGGCCGTCCAGGACGTGATGGGCTTTCCGTACGTCGTCCCGGCCCACCAGGGTCGAGGCGCGGAGAACGTCCTCTACGGCACCTTGCTCTCGGAGGGAGACGTCGTCTTGAACAACACCCACTTCGACACCACCCGCGCTCACGTGGCGAACCAGGGCGCAGAGCCGGTCGACTGTCCGGTCGACGCCGCCCACGACCCCGACGGCGACGAACCGTTCAAGGGGAATTTCTCGATCGAGCGCGCCCGCGAGGTCGTCGACGAGGTCGGTGCCGAGAACGTTCCCGTCGTCGTGTCGACGATCACGAACAACTCGGCGGCGGGACAGCCGGTGAGCGTCGAGAACACCCGCGCCGTCCGCGAGTTCGCCGACGAGATCGACGCGACGTTCGTGATCGACGCCTGCCGGTTCGCGGAGAACGCCTCCTTCGTCACGGAGCGAGAGGCGGCGTTCGCGAACGCGTCGGTCGCCGACGTCGCCCGCGAGCAACTGGGCTACGCCGACGCCCTGGTGATGAGCGGGAAGAAAGACGGCCTCGCCAACGCCGGCGGGTTCGTCGCGACGACCGACCGTGACCTCTACGAGGCCTGCAAACAGCGGGCCATCCTCTACGAGGGGTTTCCCACCTACGGTGGGATGGCCGGCAGGGACATGGCGGCGATGGCAGTCGGCCTCCGGGAAGCCGTCGAGGAGGCCTACGTCGCGGATCGAATCGAACAGGTCCGCGAACTCGGTGCCGCCCTGGAGGCGGCCGGCGTCCCGATCTACACGCCCACGGGCGGTCACGCGGTCTACCTCGACGCGGAAGCGATCTTCCCGCAGGTTCCGGCCGGTCAGTTCCCGGGCCAGGTGCTCGTCTGCGAACTCTACCGCGAAGGCGGCGTCCGCGGCGTCGAACTCGGGAGCTTCGCGTTCCCCGACACCGACCGTCCCGAGCTCGTCCGGCTCGCGCTCCCGCGTCGGACCTACCACCGCGAACACATCGAACACGTCGTCGACACCGCGGCGACCGTCCTCGAGAACCGCGCCGAGGTGACGGGGCTTCGCATCGAGAGCGAACCCGAGCTCCCCGAACTTCGCCACTTCACCGCCGAACTCGAGCCCGTTCCCTCCTGATCGGATCGACAGCGAACGGCGTTACGTCCCGGCGACGACGTCTCCGCTATCGAATCTGCGCCACGACCTGACGAGCGCGCTCGGTAAACGTCGGTTCGGGTTCGGGCTCGCTCCCCAGCCGCTGTTTCGCCTTCGCCCGCAACCCGGCCGTCCCCGTCGTCGATTCGCCACGAAGCCACTCGGGGACGTTCTCGAGCATCTCCTCGCGTTTCTCTTCTTTGAGCTGGCTGTACCGCCGCAAGACGAGTCCCACGCCGAGGAACAGTCCGGCGTCGAGCAGTTCTCGGCGGAACCGCTCTCTGTCCTTTCGCACCGCGATCGCCTTCACCAGCGAGAGGACGCCGATGCCGATGTAGAGCATCGAACTCTTCGCGGGATCGCCACTGAGCATCCGTTGTAGCGCCATGCGGACCGACGTACCACGCCCCCATTGATAGCTGTTAGCACGCACCTGTGATTTCGAGAACGTCACGGTCACTTACCTCCTGCGTGTGCTCACCGCCCGCGGGTCAGACGCGTCCCGATGCGCTCGGGGAGTCCCGCTTCCTCGACTGCCTCGCGGACGGCGTCGACGTCGTACTCGACGCGGCAGGTGTCGACGGTCATCGCCTCGAGGTCGACGACGGCGTAGGCGGCCCGGGGATCACCGTCGCGCGGCTGGCCGACGCTGCCGGGATTGACGACGATCCCCTCGGCGTAGCGTTCGACGTGCTGGACGTGCGTGTGTCCGAGTACGAGCACGTCCTCGTCGCCGAGCAGACGCGGCGAGAACTCCTCGGGATAGGTGTAGCGGTTCGGATCGTCGGGGTGGCCGTGGACGAGTTTCACTCGCCCGTCGAACGCTCGACGCTCGGTCGGCAGCGACTCGAGCCAGCGGCGCTGCTCGGCGTCGAGTTGCCGCTGTGCGTGCTCGACGCCAGCGCTGGCCAGTTCGTTGAACCGAAACGAACTGCGTTCGACGACGGCCAGATCGTGGTTGCCCATCACCGTCGGCACGTCCCGGGTTCGAAGCGCGTCGACGCACGCCGCGGGCCACGGGTTGTAGCCGACGACGTCGCCCGCACAGGCCAGCGCGTCGACCGACGGCACGTCCTCGAGGACCGCCTCGAGGGCGACCCTGTTCGCGTGGACGTCGGAGATGAGTCCGACTCGCATAGCGGGACCGAGGCCCGCCAGAAATATGTAGTTTGTCCGGGACGACGCGCTTACTCGTCGCCGTTCTCGATCGCCGTCTCGAAGCCGTCCTCGGTGCGGGCGACGCCAGCCGCACAGACCGCGTGCTCGAACTCGAGGTCGTACGCGTCCTGGGCGGCTGCTTCGGCCGTAGCCGCCTCGAAGTCGAACGGCTCGGGCGAATCCGTCTCGTAGGTCGCGACAAGCGTCGGCTCGGTGACGGTCTCGACGAGCAGGGCGTCCTTGCGGACGGTGCCGATCAACGCCTCGCCGTCGGCGTCGATCGTCGCCGCGATCCGCGGGGTGTCGTAGTCGTCTTTCTCGTAGTCGAGCGCGAGCAGGCTCGTCGCGAGGGCGTCCCGGGCGGGATACCCCAGTTCGAGTTTCTCGGCGATCGGATCGACGTGCGAGCCGTTTCCGAACGCCGCCGTCTCGCCCGTCGGCGTCTCGACGACTCGAAGGCAGTTGTACGAGACGTACGGGTTGTCGGTCGGCGGCGCGTCTTCGGTCGGCGAGACGGTGAGCGCGTCGTCTCGAGCGGTGATCTTCCGGTTCGGGAACGACCGCGAGGAGACGCGGTACGCGCCTGCCTCGGGTCCGACGACGAGAAATCGTCCGACGTACATACCCCAAGGTGGGCGAGAGGGACGAAAAGGGGTGTCGGTTCGCACTCGAGTGGCCGCAACTGTCCTGATCCGGACTCGAGAATTTATAACCGATAACGCAGCGAACGGCGGTGTGACGACGGAAGACGAGTGTCTCGAGGCGCTACTCGAGGCTGCCGACCGACTCGGCGAATCGCCGACGAAAGCACAGTACGAAGAGTTAGGCCTGACGCCCGCCTCCGGAACGATCATTCGGACGTTCGGCAGCTGGAACGACGCGAAGGAAGCCGCAGGCTTACGAACTTGGTACTCGAGAGGCTCGCGCGTTGGCTCAAAGCCATCGGACGTCGAACTTCCCCCAGAGACGTCCTGGGAGGAACTCTCAGTCGATCAGCGATGGCACTATCGAAACGCCGAGTGGAACACCGAGCGGACTCTCGATAGGCGGGCGAAACTTCGGGCCTGGGCGTACGAGTACAAACGAGAGCAGGGCGGCTGTATCCGCTGTGACGAAGACGATCCCGCGTGCCTCGACTTCATACTATCGGATGTAACTGTGTGAAGATTCTCGCCACCCCGGGACGGCGAGAATCTTTCACGACTTACGTCCGGCAGTATCAATCATCTCGACGAGGACGAAAAGGAGATGGCGGTCGGGAAGATGATCACACACGGATACGGTAAAGAGCGGCTCGAGGAAGAGATCGAAAAGTGTGTGATACTGTGTGCGAACTGCCACCGGAAAGAACACTACGATCGTCCTCGACAGTTGGAAAACGATAGCGTTTAGTGAGGCCACCTCCTCACTCCGAGTGAAGTCCCGTAGGGTAGTGGCCAATCCTTCGAGCTTCTGGGGCTCGAGACGGAGGTTCGAATCCTCCCGGGACTACTTCTCTCGTTTCTCCTCGAGTTTCGGCCCGACTTCGCCCCCCGATTTCCAGTCGAAACGAAGGGGTCGAGCGGCGTCGTCACTGACTAGCGCTCTCGAGCAGACACTCGATCGTACAGTAGTAGTGTCTGATCTTCCTGGTCGAACCCTTGTAGTCGACGGGTTTGACCACCGTGACGTGCGTGTCGGTCGTGTCGTCGATCTCCGTCATACAGGCGTTGCACTGGGGCACTCTCTCACCAGGCGGGCGATCCCGCCTCCACATCGATCCCGACGCCGACGGGCGTTCCCCACGCCATCGGATCGAACGTGTCTTGGTACCGTATATCTCTATCGATCAGTATCACTGTATCGGAATTTTTCACGACTGCGATCCCTGGTCGTATGCGCCTGCGCGCTCGAGTTCGCCGCGCTTTCGCAGCACCGACGGCGTCCGGCACATCCCCGGCGCGCCGGTCACCTGCGGTACGGTGCAGTTGTTACAGCTTTCACAGAGGACCCGCGACGCCGTCGTCTCGAGCAGTCGGGTGCCGAGTCGCGGTTCGGCGTAGAACGGCCGGGCCATGCCGACGGCGTCGCAGGCCGGGTCCCTCGCGCCCGCGCCGAGCAGTCGATCCATCTGTGCTCGCTCGCGGATGCCGCCCTCGGCGAACACGGGGATCGACACCGCCTCGCGGACGCGCCGGCAGAACGCCTCGTTCCACGCCGGTTCGGTTCCGTACTGCAGCGACTGCAGTCGGTTCGCCGCGGCCACGAGTCGGGTCCGCCACGGGCCGCCGAAGGCCGCGTCGTACCCGTCTCGCAGCCCCTCGTTCTCCCAGGCCCGCTTCGGGTACTTCCCGCGGACGATGCTCATGTCCCACGTGACGGACGTCTGTACGGGGACGACCGCGTCGTAGCCGATCTGCT
Source organism: Natribaculum breve (assembly GCF_023008585.1). Classification (GTDB taxonomy): domain Archaea; phylum Halobacteriota; class Halobacteria; order Halobacteriales; family Natrialbaceae; genus Natribaculum; species Natribaculum breve. The sequence continues at coordinate 2,271,191 of NZ_CP095390.1, forward strand.
CGAGTCGGCGGGCGATCTCGACGCCGTCCTCGAGCGACAGTTTTCGCCGGATCACGGGCGGCGCGGGCGTTTCGGCGGGAACTTTCGTTATCAGCGGGACGTCTCCCGCCCGCTCGCGGATCTCGTCGTGGACGGCTGCGAGAAATCGCAGGCGGGCCTCGGGCGAGCCGCCGAACTCGTCCTCGCGGCGGTTGTAAAACGGCGAGAGGAACTGCTGGACGATGCCCATGTTCGCCCCTGCGACGTGAATCCCGTCGTAGCCCGCGTCGACCGCGTACGCCGCCGATCGCCCGAAGTCGGCCGCCAGTTCGTACACCTCGTCGGTCGAGAGGACGTGCACGTCGTAGCGTAAGAACCCCAGGCGATCCAGCAGCCGAAGCGGCCACGGCGGCCGCGAGACGGCCAGTTGCTCGAGGTCCGAATTCGCTCGACGATAGTCGGCGTGCCAGGTTTCCATGCTCCGCAGCCCCCCGTGCTCGAGTTGCAGGAAGATCCGGCCCCCGTGGTCGTGGATCCGGTCGGTCAGCCGCTCGAGGCGGGCGACGAACGCCGGGTCGTGGACCCGCGTCATCCCCGGCGCGGCACAGCCGCCGTCGCCGCGGACGATCGTCGCTCCCTGACAGACGAGTCCGACGTCCGATTCGGCCGCCGGCTCGAGGTCGTCGATCAGCGTCTCGACGGCGTCCGGGCCGTTGCCCGCACACTCGAGCAACGGCGCGCGATACAGTCGGTTCGGGATCTCGACGCCGCCGACCTCGAGTGAGTCCTCGAGCGTGGCCATGGCTTCGGTTCGACTCGATACCACAAGAGGATGGCGCCGACTACTTCTCGACCTCGAGCAACGCCACGCGCTCGCGGACGAGGTCGCCGAGACTCGCCTCGGTCGCCTCGCGTTCGGCCTCGGTGACGCCGAAGAACGAACACAGCAGCCCCTCGTCGTACTCGCCGAGCGTCGGCTCGGGTTCGACGAGCGACTCGAGGTCTGCGAGCGCGCCCACCTCGTCGTCACCGTCGACCAGGACGACGACGCGGTTCTCGCCCGCCGAGACGCCCATCTCGAGTGCGTCGTCGATCTGCCTGCGGCCGGCGGCGTACAGCAGGATCTCGACGGCCCGGTCGCGAGCGACGTTCTCCCCGCGCTCGATCGCCCGGTCTGCCAGTTCGACGGCCCGCTCGAGGTGGCGGGCGTCAGCGACGTAGCGGGCGTCGAACGCCTGGATCGTCACGTCGCGTTCCTCGCCGATCTCGCCCAGTCGGGCGACGACGGCGTCGAGGTCGTCGATCTCGAGTCGGCCCTCGAGTACCTCCATCAGAAATCACCCAGGCTGGACTGGCTCTCGGCCGGTTCGTCCTCCCGGTCGTCCGTCGACTCGGCGTCCCGCGCCCGTTCGAACCCGTCGTCTTCGTCGGGCGGTTCTTCCACGCCGTCCATCGACGGGTCCTCGCGGCCGGCGTTCTCGAGGATCGTCTCCGCGGTCTTCTTTCCTTTCAGCGCGGCGAGGACGACACCCTTGTCCGCTTCCCGGAGGTCGGCGGGCGTCTCGAGGCCGACGTCGTAGAGCTGGCGGGCGCGCTTGCGCCCGACCCCGCGGACCGAGACGAGCTCGAGCAGTTCCTCGCCGACGCCGTGTTCGACCCGCGCTCGCGCCTCGCGGACGGCGGCGGTCCACTCGCTTCCGACCTCGGCGGCGAGCGACTCGGCCGCGCCGAGCAGCCACTCGGCGGTGTCGACCTTCCCGCGGAGGTCGCCGGGGCCGATTCCGTAGCGGTCGGTGAGCCGGTCCTCGTCGGTCTCGTTCGCCCAGTCTGCGAGCAGTTTGCCCGTCTTGAGCGCGGCGAGCCAGTCCTCGAAGCGGGCGTCCTCGTACTCGCTGGGTGCGTCGCCGAGCAGTTCGTCCTCGCGCTGGTAGAACAGCTCCGCGTACTCGTCGTCCTCGCCCGAGCGCAAGTAGAGTTCGTACATATCCGGCGTCCGCGAGATCAGCTGGTAGAGCCCGAGTGCGGTGGGGCGTTCGTCGGCCGACTCGAGGCCGTGGACGATTTCGGCGGCGGTCATCGGATCGAGGTAGAGCCGCGAGACGGTGTGTCCGAGACTCGTCGCCCGGAGTTCGACGTCGTCGCCGTTTCCGGCGAGGTCGGCCGCGGACGTGAACGCGCCCGCGTCGTCGTCCGTCGTCTCGCGCTCGACGAAGTCGTTGGCCTCGAGGTACTGCAAGACGCTGTCGGTCACGGTCTCTAGCCGTCCGGCTTCGGTCGACTGGCTCGCGTAGAGCGTCTCCGCCATGAACTCGAGCAGGCCCGCGCGGGTGCGGGCGAAGCCGGAGGCGATCGTCGCGAGGACGTGTGTCCGGAGTGCGGGTTCGGCCGCGAGTTTCGAGCGGACTGGCTCTGGGTCGGCCCAGACGTAGCGGTCGAACAGCTCGTCCAGCTCGTCGTGACCGTTGGCCAGCAAGACGGCCTCGCCGTAGGGGTCGAGGCCGGGACGGCCCGCCCGTCCCATCATCTGGTGGACCTCGAGGACGTCGAGCGGCGCCATGCCCCCTGCGCTGGGGTCGAACCGCCGCCAGTCGCGGACGATCACACGGCGGGCGGGCGTGTTCACCCCGGCGGCGAGCGTCGGCGTGGCGGCGATCACCTTGAGCAGGCGATCGCGGAAGGCGTCCTCGACGAGCGAGCGGTGTTCGCCGGCGAGTCCGGCGTGGTGGAAGGCGGCCCCACGTTCGACGCAGTCGGCGAGGTCGTCGCTGGTCTCCGTGTCGCTTACGTCGCGGATCTCCTCGGCCAACTCGGCGAGGTCGGCCCGTTCGCCGTCGGTGAGTACCCGCGACGTGACCTTCGAGAGCCGCCGCGCCGCCGCCTCCGCGTTGCGCCGGGAGTTGACGAAGGCGAGCGACGAGCCGCCCTCGTCTAAGATGTCCCGGACCAGTGCGGTCTCCTGTTTTTCGCCGCCCTCGACGGGCACCTCCTGCGTCGACCCGTCGTCGAAGCTCAGGGCGTTGCCGTAGTGGACGCCCATTCGCAGGTCGATCGGTCGCCAGTCGGTGTCGACGAGTTCCGCGTCGAGCCAGTCGGCGATCTCGTCGGCGTTGCCGACGGTCGCCGAGAGGGCGACCACCTGCAAGGTGGGATTGAGCTTCCGGAGCTTCGCGAGCGTGACCTCGAGCGTCGGCCCCCGGTTGCGGTCGTCGATGAGGTGGACCTCGTCGCTGACGACGCAGGTGAGTTCGGAGAGCCAGTCCGCGCCGTTTCGTACGAGCGAGTCGACTTTCTCGCTGGTGGCGACGATCACGTCCTTGGTGGCGAGCCACTCGCTCGTCGACTCGTAGTTGCCCGTCGTGACGCCGACGGTCACGCCGAACTCTTCGTAGGCCTCGAACTCGGCTTTTTTCTCGCTTGCGAGCGCTCGCAGCGGGACGATGTACAGCGCCTTCCCGCCGCGTTCGATCGCCGAGAGCATCGAGAGGGCGGCGATCATCGTCTTGCCGCTCGCCGTCGGCACGGCGGCGACGAGGTTCTCGCCCTCGAGGATCCCAGACTCGACCGCCTCGGCCTGTGGCGGGTAGAGTTCCTCGATTCCCTCGTCCTGGAAGTGCGAGACGGCCCCGGGCGGCAGCCCCGACAGCTCCTCGACGTTCATCACTCCCTCTTTTCGCGTCCCGCGGTTTAAACTGTCGCTCGACCGGCGATAGACCCTTGGGACGGTCGCGTGAAGTGGATGTCATGGTGGATCCGGACCGCGTCCTCGTCCCCACGCTCGGCCGTCCCCGCGAGGAGGAGGCACTCGAGTACGCACTCGAGACGTTTCCCGACGCCGACGTGACGGTGCTGGCCGTCGTCACGCCGCTCGACGCGCCGCTGAGCGAGGGTAACGTCCTCGAGCGACACGACGAACGGATCGCACAGACGCGAGAGCGAGCGGCGGCGCTCGTCGAGTCGGTCGACGCCGCCGATCGCGTGCAGGTCGTCACGGCCGAGGGACGGCCCGGGACCGTCGTCCCGCGGTTCGCCACCGAGGGCGGGTTCGATCACGTCGTCGTGCGCGGGCGGGAGTCGTCGTGGCTCCTCCGTCGGGTTCTCGGCCGCGGGATCGCGGCGACCCTCGTCGACCGGACGCCGGTTCCAGTGACGGTGCTCGAGTGACCCCTGCCTAGCCCCCGACGACCGTCGCGAACGCGCGATAGAGGGCGAACCCGACGGCGATCGACGAGCCGAGCGTGAGCAGCCAGAAGGCGACCGTAAAGCCGATCTTCCGGCGGGAGACGCCGGCCGACCCCGCCGCCAGTCCGCCGCCGATCACGCCCGAGAGGACGATGTTGTTGAGCGAGATGGGGATCCCGAGTGCGATCGCGAGCTGGGCGATGACGAACCCCGGTACGAGCGCCGCGATCGATCGCCGGGCACCGAGCTGGGCGTACTCCCTCGAGGTGGCCTGCAACAGCCGCGGTGCACCCATCCACGCACCGGCGAGGATGCCGGCCGCGCCGATCGCGAGTAGAAGCGTCGTCGGCAGGCCGAGTTGCGTTCGAAAGAGGTCCTCGAGTGGCCCGGTCGCGAGGCCGACCTGCGAGCCGCCGGAGGAGAACGCGACGATCCCGCCGAGTGCGAGCAGGAACGACCGGATGCCCCGTTCGGCGGAGACGAGGACCCGTTTGCGAACCAGGTACGCGCTCAGCAGGCCCGCCCCGACCGTCACGAGGACCATCCCGAGGTCGACGCCGGCGGTGAGCGCAGGGCCGTTGCCCAGCCGACGCGAGAGGAAGCCGGCGAGCGTCCCCTGGGCTGCCTCGGGGTCGGGAATGACGCCGAGGCGAACGTTCGCCAGGATCGCCCCGACGAGGCCGGCGAGCGCCGGAACGCTGGTCGCTTCTGGGACGTCGTCGCGCCGGAGGACGACCGCGGTGGCGTAGGCGAGGCCGCCGGACATGAACGGGACCAGCAGCCAGAACGTCCCCAGCCTGCGGTAGGTGTCGAACGCGGGATCGCCGCCGAGACCGAGTCCGACGCCCACCATCGCTCCCGTCGTCGCGAACGCCGCCGGGATGGGATAGCGCGTGTAGATCCCGACCGCCATGAACGTGGCCGCGGTCAACAGCCCGGCGGTGGCTGCAAGCGGGGTGATCGCCACCCCGTCGATGAGGTCCGCGCCGATCGTCTCGGAGATGCTCCCGCCCTGCATGAGCGCGCCCGCCGCCGCCAGGAGACCGATGACGAACGCCGCGCGCATCGTCGAGATCGCGTTCGCCCCGATCGCCGGCGCGAACGGCGGCGAGTTGCTGTTGGCCCCGAGCACCCACGCCATGAACAGGCAGGTGACGATGGCGACGGCGACCAGCACGCCGAACGAGAGGGCGACCATTCGTCCACTGGATTCGCTCAACGGCGGCAAAAGCGTTCGGCCGTCGATCACGCCCACTCTCGCAGTCGAGAGAGACGGCTGGGCGAAGCGACGAACGTGAACCGCCGACACGCGACTGCCTCGCTCGAGGTGCCGGCTGGAACCGCCACCCCGTCTCGCTATCGACCGGTTCTCTCGTTCGCTTTCGTCAGGACCGCCCTGTAGTGGCCGTCGCCACCGACGACGTCGCGTACCGTCCACGGCGTGGCGATCGCGGCCTCGCGGAGGCGGTCGGGCGAACACAAAAGAAAGTGCAGCGACTTCCCGACCGCTCTGGTCCGCTCGCCCTCGTCGGTCTCGAACTCGTACTCGAAGTGGAAACACCGGTGGGCGACGCCCTCGCGCGGATCCGGTCGGTAGCCGAAAAACGATTCCTCGAGGTCGGTCGGATCGTAGTTGTCGACCACGGCGACGGCCTCGCCGTCGGTGACGCGGGCGAACTCCGCGAGGAGGTCGCCGATCCCCGCGAGCGACCCGGCGAGACCGAGTTGCGTCCCGCCGGCGTACAGGCCGCCGAACGCGTCGCGGTCGAACGGCAGGGTGAACATGTCCGCGACCGAGACGGCCTCGACGCCACGCTCTCGAGCGGCCGCCACTGCCCAGGGGCTGACGTCGACGCCGACGACGTCGACCCCGCGTTCTTGCCACCACAGGGTGTGCTGGCCCGCGCCACACCCCACGTCGAGCACCGGTCCGTCGGCGGCCGCGAGTCGCTCGAGCAGTGACACCGTCGCGTCGGCCCACTCCGATGGCGGCTGGAAGTAGTACTCCTCGACGCGGCCGTCGCGCACCGCGGCACCGTCGCGGTAGGTCAACGTCCCCGGGTCGCCGCGCTGGTAGTCGTACATCGCACGACCGAGCGGATCGGCGTGCCCGTCCTCGGTCGATCGCATACGCGACTGGACGGTCCGCCGAATTGTAAACATACGCTGACATTTGGTCACATGTAACACATGACACGGCACCCGTCCGTCAAGGATTTACGCCGATCGTTCGAACCTTCGAGTATGAAAGTCGAGTTCGACCGGGAGACCTGCATCGGGATGTACCAGTGTGTCGCCGAGTGGGACGCCTTCGAGGAGGACAAGTCCGCAGGGAAGGCGGTCCTCGAGGATAGCGAGGAGGTCGAGGACGGCGTCTTCGTCCGCGAGGTTCCCGAGGACGCCGAACTGGACGCGAAGTTCGCCGCCCGGACCTGCCCGGTCGACGCGATCACGATCTACGACGACGACGGCGAGCAGCTGATTCCCTGATACTGTCGGACCCATTTTCGATCGGTCACGTGCGATTGGACCGTGGCTCGTTTCGTCCCGTCGTCCGAGACGGGGTCGTTCTACCGGCGGTTCACGTCCTCGAGTCCCGACCGTCTCGTCGACCGGACGCTCGAGGTACCAGTCGCCGGGGTGCTCGGCGACTGGCCGAAACGCGACGGGCGACCCCGCCGTGACTCGTCCCGTGATGGTTACTGGCTCCTGGATATGCACAATAGTCATATCTTTATTAGAGATATACATTCGGGTCATTTAACCGTGTGCGGATAACACAATACCGTGGAGATCGATACAGCATGAGTGTACAAACGGAGACGGAACCCGGCGGCCGATCTGCGCAACACGTCGTCAGCGTGGTGACGGTAACGTTCATACTATCGGACGTAACTGTGTGAAGATTCTCGCCACCCGGGACGGCGAGAATCTTTCACGACTTACGTCCGGCAGTATCAGCGTGATCGTGCTGCTCGCAGCCGTGTCGTATTCTGTAACGGTAAACGTCGTCAACTGGATGACGGTCGACGTTCTCACCTATCCCGTTCGATCTGTCGCCCCGTTCGTGGTCATCAGCGGTGCGATACTGACGATTCCCGTCGTCATCCCGACCGTCCTGGTCAGCATGAAAATCGTCGAGTAACCCACCGCCCTGTGGAGTCGAGAACGATATCGTCGTCCCAGTGAAATAGCGTCATCTCGTCACGGCGCCGACGCAGTCGCGCTCGTGACGACGTTCCGGCCGCTCGTCCGAGGGTTTCCTCGAGTTCGCGTTTTCGAGGGCGGTCAGAGCCCGGCGACGTCTTCGATAGCGTCGGTCAGCGCCTCGATCGACTCGAGGTCGTGTTCGCCCATGTGGCCGATGCGGAACGTCTTCTCACCGAGCTGTGAGCCGTAGCCGTTCGAGAAGACCATGTCGTACTCCTCTGAGACGGCCTCGATGGTCTCGGCGACGTCGATGCCCTGCGTGTTCTCGATGCAGGCGACCGTCTGGGACTCGTAGCCCTCCTCGGGGAACATATCGAAGTGCTCGCGGGCCCACTCGCGGGTGTACTCGGCCATCTCTCGGTGGCGCTGGTCGCGGGCCTCGTGGCCTTCCTCGAGCATGTGTTTCATCTGTTTTCGATACGCGAGCATGATCGGGATGGCGGGCGTGGAGTGGGTCTGGCCCTTCCGGTCGTAGTAGTCGATCGTCCGCTGGAAGCCGCCGTACCACGACGCCGAATCCTTCTCGAGTTCGCGCTCGTAGGCGTCCTCGCTGACGACGCAGACCGCCAGTCCCGGCGGCATTGCGAACGCCTTCTGGGTGGACGTGAAGATGACGTCGACGTTGTGCTCGTCGATGTCGACGTAGTCACCACCCAGCGCGGAGACGGCGTCGACGACGAAGTAGGTGTCCGGGTACTCCGCGACGACGTCGCCGATCTCCTCGATGGGGTTGCGGACGCCGGTCGAACTCTCGTTCATCACGGTCGCGACCACGTCGTAGTGCTTGTCGCTCGATTCGAGCGCCTCGCGGATGTCCTCGGGCTTGATGGCCTGCCCCCACTCGTACTCGAGGCGGTCGACGTTTTTGCCCAGTCGCTCGGCGACGTTGGCGTGGCGCTCGCTGAAACTCCCGCAGGTCGGGACGAGAATGTTCTCGTCGACGAGGTTGAGCGTCGACGCCTCCCAGAACTCGGTCCCCGAACCCGTGAGGACGACGACGTCGTTGTCGGTGCCGAGGAACTCCTTCGTGTCCTCGACGATGGTCGTGTAGAGGTCCGTCATGCGGTCCATGCGGTGGCCGAACATCGGCTCGCACATCGCCTCGACGACGTCCTCGCGCACCTCGGTCGGACCCGGGATGTACAGCGTCTTGTCGGGGTAGTCGTCTCTGTATTCGCGTTTCTCGGTCACGGAATCACCTGAGTACGGTCCACTGGGTCGCGGGGGGGTATGGTACTTTTGATGCCGTACCGAGAGCGGGTCGGCGACGGTCGTCGACGAACTGCCGCTCACTCGAACGCCGGTACGTTCTCGAGACCCGGGACGCCGTCGGGCGTCACGCGCTCGACGAGCGAACCGACGTCGGCGAGAGCGCGTCCGCCGACGTCAGAGACGTCGTCGAGCAGACTCGAGACGAAGTCGGGGACGGCCGAGGGCAACTCGGATGGACCAGCGTCGCCCGGCTGTGCGGCGACCGGTCCCGTCGCGAGCGCGAGGCCGGCGAGCAGTACGACGAGCATCGTGACTGTCGTTTTCGTCATACAGTCGCCCGGAGGCGACAGTTGGAGATAAGGTCCGCGGCAGTTCAGACCGTTAGATCGCGTTCAGATCGTTTCGAACGTCGTGAACGCTGAAATCGACTCGAGCTAGTCGGCCGACGCCGGCGACCCCGAAGATCGGTTCGCGTCGTCGTCGCCCGAGACGTAGACGTTCCCGTCTACCACGACGCCGTCGGTCTCGGCGGACGATCGGTGTGGGCCGGCACCGACGACCGGTGCGACGACGCTCCAGAGCGCGTCGATCTTGCACAGGGCAAAGCCCAGCAGGATCAGCGCGAACCCGGCGACCGTCGCCGCAGTCAGCGACTCGCCGAGTGCGATCCAGCCGACGACCGCCGCGACGACGGGGACGGCGTAGTTGATCAGGCTGAGTTCCGTCGCGCCGATGCGCTCGAGCAAGACGAAGTACGCGAAGAAGCCGCCGGCCGTCGAGACGAGCGACAGGTACGCGAGCGCGCCGACGGCGGCGAGCGTCGGTTCGACGGCGGCGATCGACTCGGCGGGGTGGACGGCGCTCAGGGCGTGCAAGACGAGGGCACCGCCGGCCATCGCCCACGTCTGCAAGGAGACGATCGGCAGCGTTCCCTCGAGTCGTTCGGTGAGCACCGACCCGACGGCGAAGACCAGCGCCGCAGCGAACAGGAGGGCGACGCCGATCGCCCGTCCGTCGAGCGCTCCGCCGCTGACGGCGATGACGGTGACGCCGGCCAGTCCGAGCAGCAGGCCGACCACGGCGGGTGCGCGGATCTCCTCGCGCGGGAGGACGGCGAGTGCGATCGGTGGCGTCACGATCGGCGTCAGGCTGAGGACGATCGCGCCGACGGCGCTCGAGACGTACGTCTGGCCGAGAAACAGCAGTGCGAAGTGGGCACCGAAGAGCAGGACGCTCCCGGCGACGATCTGGAGGACGTCCGCACGCGTCTGTGGTCGCCACGGGAGGCCGACCGCGACGACGGCCCCCGCGAACGCCACGGCGGCGACGTCGAGTCGGAACGCGGCGAACAGCAGCGGGGGTAGCGTCTCGAGGCCGACCTCGATCGCCGTGAAGGCGCTCCCCCAGACGACTGCGAGCGCGACGAAGAGCAAGATGTCTCTATCGACGTTCATGTTATTACGAAGGAGTGTGTCACTACTTCTATCTTGCTATTCTCCATTTCTAGGGTCTGAAATGCCGGAATTCGACGACAATTGGTACCACGACACAACGTTAGTTCTACGTATGGTAATAATTGTGTAGAGAAGAGTTCTCCCGGCCGGCGATCTAGCTGTCGTCGGCGACGTCGTTCTCGTGACCGGTTCGAGAACGACTTCTCGAGTCGCGTGACCGTCTAGCCGGTGGTCTCGTCGCCGTCGTTTTCTCTCTCGACGACGATCGCACCGTGGTGGCCGATCTCCTCGTGGACCTCGCAGTGGTACAGCACGGTCCCGTGCTTGTCGAACGTTCTCTCGTAGGTGTGGCCGGCCTCGCCGACGGGGGTCCCACTCCGGAACTCGAAATCGGACTCCTCGCTGCTGGCGACGTTGTGAGCGCCGCCGTCGCTGGTCCACTCCCAGACGACCGTCGTTCCCGCGTCGATGCACAGCGCGGCAGGATCGAACGCGTAGCCACGTCTGCCGGCCCCGACTGCGACCGTGACGTCGTCGTCGTCGCCGGTGTGATCGGCCAGCGTGCCGTCGTACAGGTTCGCGTCGTTTTCGGTCAGGTACGCGTCGACGTCGTCGGGTGCCGTCCGGACGTCGCCGTCGTCGCTACTGTCCGTGTCGCTGTCGTCGTCAGCGTTGCCGTCTCCGGTCTTGCTCCCGTCGTCAGCTCCATCGTCGCCGCCGTTGCTATCGTCACCGTCGTTACCACCGTCCCCGACGGTACCGCTGCCACCACCGTCGCTCAGACACCCGGCGACGAGCGCCGTCGACGTTGCAAGTCCTGCGAGCACCACCGTCCGCCGAGACGCCGCTCGAGTTCGCGTCACGATCGCGGATCCGACGCGGCCGATCAAAAGTAATCAGCACGTGAAGGTCCGTTTTCCTGTCGTTTCTGTGGCCGTCTCGCTCACACGTCCTTGCCCTCTCGTTCGTCGAGGGCGAACGTCGTCGAGCGCTCGAGCGAGAGGCGGACGAACGCGGGGGCGGCCACGAGCGCGATGGCGATCTCGAGGCCGCCGACGACGAGGAAGGCGGCCTCGTAGCTGTAGGCGTCGGCGACGGTGCCGCCGACGAGAAAGCCACCGAGGAAGCCGAGGCTACCGGCGAGGTTGAAGCCGGCCATCGCGACCCCGCGTTCCCCGTCGTCGGCGAGGTCGGACACGAGCGCCATCGTCGCGGGGGCGACGAGCGCGCCGAGGACGCCGACGGCGATCATCGCGACGGCGGCGACGGGGACCGTCGGCGACGCGCCGACGCCCAGGATGCCGACGCCGTACAGCAGCGAGCCGACGACGATCGGCACGACGCGACCGATCCGATCCGAGAGAACGCCGAGCGGGTACTGCAGGAGGGCGAAGGGGGCGAAAAAGCACGCGAGCATGAGACCGGTGCCGGCGGCGTCGAGTTCGAAGGCGTCCTGGAAGTACAGCGTCCCCACGAGCGCGAAAAAGCCTGCCGTCAGGCGATCGACGAAGCCGAACGCGTACGGAATCGTCAGCACCGGCCGCTGGCGGAGGCCGTCGACGACGGCTCGAGCCGTGCGCCGATCGCTGGGTGCGCGGTCGGGGACGGTCGAGACCAGCAGGCCGACGCCGACGAGCAGGCCGGCGGCGACGAAAAGCGGTGCGAGCGGATCGATCCCCGTCAGCTGGCCGCCGACGGGTGCGCCGAGTGCGGCCCCGAGGCCGATGGCGATGCCCGCCGCACCCATGTTCTTCCCGTGGCCGCCCTCGAGGTCCATGAGCATCGTCATCGTCAGCGAGAACGCGCCGATCGTCATCGCTCCCTGCAGGACCCGAAGCAGGAGGACGCCCTCGAACGAGAGCGACAGGATCGACGGCGAGACGGCGAGAGCGGCGTAGCCGATCGCGCCCGCGAACGCGCCGGCGACGATGAACGGCGTCCGGCGACCGGTCACGTCGCTCGCGACGCCCCAGACGCCGACGAACGCGACGTAGGCTGCGAACTCGGCGACGAGAAACCACATACTCGCCGACAGCGCCGTCTCGGCGAGCGGCGACGTCGCGACGTCTGCGCCCAGCGCCCCGACCAGCGTCGCCACGCCCGGGTAGAGCAACAGCTGCGAGAACAACACCGCGAAGACGACGGCGGCGAGGACGATCCGGTCGCGGTCACTCGAGTGCACGATCGGCCGTTGGACGTCCGAACGTATCAAACCGTTCGTCTGTGCCGCTCGTTCGACGATCGCGCCACTCGAGCGAACGGCCCCGATTCGTGCGGGTCGCTGGCACGGATTGCGGATTTTGCCGTTACTGCCAGTCATAAGAATCTGGGTGAGTTATGCACACAAAACATGAGTGAGGACGAGCGCGACGACGAACACGTTCCGGAGTCGAGGTGGGGCTTCGGGACCAGAAGCGTCCACGCCGGGCAGTCGCCGGATCCCGCGACGGGCGCGATGGCGCCGCCGATCTACCAGTCTACCTCTTACGTCTTCGAGAGCGCCGACGCCGCGGCAGCGCTGTACGCCCTCGAGGGCGAGGGCCACATCTACTCGCGAATCAGCAACCCGACGGTCGAGACTCTCGAGGATCGACTCGCGACGCTCGAGGGCGGCGTCGGTGCAGTGGCGACGGCGAGCGGGATGGCCGCGCTCGACTCGGCGACGCTGCTCCTCGCGAAGGCAGGTGAGAACGTCGTCTGCTCGACCGACACGTACGGCGGGACGACGACCTACTTCGCGAAGACCGCCTCTCGACGCGACGTCGAGGCGCGGTTCGTCCCCACGCTCGAGTACGACGCCTACGAGGAGGCCATCGACGACGATACCGCGTTCGTCCACGTCGAGACGATCGGCAACCCGTCGCTCGTGACGCCCGACCTCGAGCGCGTCGCCGAGATCGCCCACGACGAGGGCGTCCCGCTGGTCGTCGACAACACGTTCGCGACGCCGGCACTGTGCCGGCCGCTCGAGCACGGTGCGGACGTGGTCTGGGAGTCGACGACGAAGTGGATCCACGGTTCGGGGACGACCGTCGGCGGGATCCTCGTCGACGGTGGCTCGTTTCCCTGGGGCGAACACGGCTACGAGGAGATCGCCGGCCAGAACGACGCCTACCACGACGTGGACTTCTCGCGGGACTTCGCCGACGCGCCGTTTGCGGCCGCGGCCCGGTTCCGGTCGCTTCGCAGTCTCGGCAACCAGCAGTCACCGTTCGACGCCTGGCAGACGTTGCAGGGTCTCGAGTCGCTGCCCCTGCGGATGGAGCGACACTGCGAGAACGCCGCCGTCGTCGCCGACTACCTCGACGACCACGAGGACGTCGCGTGGGTCACCTACCCCGGCCTCGACTCCCATCCCACCCACGACGACGCCTCGCGCTACCTCGAGGACTACGGCGGGATGATCGCCTTCGGACTCGAAGGGGGATACGAGGCCGGGAAGGCGTTTTGCGAGAATGTCGAGGTCGCGTCGTTCCTCGCGAACATCGGCGACGCGAAGACGCTCGTCATCCACCCCGCGAGCACGACCCACGGCCAGCTCACTCCCGCAGAACAGGAGGAAGCGGGCGTGACGCCCGACCTCGTTCGGCTCTCGGTCGGCATCGAGGATCCGGAAGACATACTGGCCGACCTCGAGAACGCCATCGACGTGGCGACGACGTCGACGGAGGGGCGATCCTGACGATGCGACCGGAGGTGACCCGAACGTGACGACAAGAGACGTAGCCGACCTCGGCGAGTTCACCTTCGAGTGTGGCGAGTCGATCCCCACGCTCGAGGTGGCCTACGAAACCTACGGCGAGTTCGACGGGACGAACGCGGTGCTGGTCTGTCACGCCCTGACCGGCAGTTCGCACGTCGCGCGCCGGCCCGACGCCGGCGACGACACGGCGGGACAGGCCCGCGCCTGGTGGGGCGACGTCGTCGGCCCCGGCAAGGCGGTCGACACGACGGAGTACTACGTGATCTGTGCGAACGTCCCCGGGTCGTGTTACGGGACGACCGGTCCCGCCAGCACGAACCCCGAGACGGGCGAACCATACGGCACCGACTTCCCGCCCGTGACCGTCGGCGACTGGACCCGCGCCCAGCGGCGACTGCTCGACGAACTGGGCGTCGGCCGCCTCCACGCCGTCGTCGGCGGGAGCGTCGGTGGCATGAACGTCCTGGACTGGCTTCGGCGCTACCCGGACGACGTCGACCGGGCCGCCGTGGTCGCGTCCGCACCGCGACTCGACGCCCAGTGTCTCGCGCTCGACACCATCGCCCGTCGCGCGATCACCGGCGACCCGAACTGGAACGACGGCCACTACTACGGCGGGCCGGAACCCGAGGAGGGGCTGGCTCGAGCGCGCCAGATCGGCCACGTGATGTACCTCTCGAAGTCGTCGATGGCCCGGAAGTTCGGTCGCCGGTCGGCCGGCCGCGAGACGGTCCGGGACGAGCCCCCGGACCCCGCAGCCGCCTTCTTCCCCTATCGAGAGGTCGAGTCCTACCTCGACTACCAGGCCGAGAAGTTCACCGACCGCTTCGACGCCAACAGCTACCTCTATCTGACCCGGGCGATGGACGACTTCGACCTCTCGGCTGGCTACGAGTCCGACGCCGACGCGCTCGCCGCCTTCGAGGGCGAACTCCTCCTCCTCTCGTTTACCGGCGACTGGCACTTCACGGTCGAACAGGCCGACGCCCTCGCCGAGTCGTGCCGTGAGGTCGACGTCGACGTCGCCCACCACGTCGTCGAGTCCGACCACGGCCACGACGCCTTCCTCGTCGAACCCGAGAAGGTCGGGCCGCCGCTATCCACGCTGCTCGCCGAGGGACTCGGCGGCCGGGCGATCACCGACACGCGACCGGCCGACGCCGACGACGACTGCTTCGCGCCCGTTCACGCGAGTCTCTTCTCGAAGTGACTCCACTCGCCGATTTCCCGACAAATCGACGAGTCGTTTTTTGATGACGGTCGTCGAAGCGACACGTACCATGCCGATCGAGTACGACAGCACCGTCCAGGAGGCCCGCTTTCACAGTCCACTCGAGGGGTTCGAACTGGACACGGTCGAGATCGAGATCCGCGAGGACCCGCTGACGGATCGACAGACCCGGATCGTTCCGGAGGTCTTCCCGCGGCCGGACGAGCCCGTCGACCTCGAGACGTTCGCCGACGGCGAGGGCTGTTTCTTCTGTCCGGACAGCGTCCAGGAGGCGACGCCGACCTACCCCGACTTCGTCGGCGTCGACCGGGGCTCGGTCGGCGAGGCCGTCTCCTTTCCCAACCTGTTCCCGTACGCGAAACACTCGAACGTCGTCGTGCTCACCGAAGACCACGTCAAACCGCTCGGCGAGTTCACCGCCGACGTCCTCGAGGACGGTCTCGCCTGCGCACTCGAGTACCTCCAGGCGGTCACAGCCCACGACGACGAGGTCGCGTTCGCGTCGATCAACATGAACCTGCTGCCCTCCGCCGGCAGCAGCGTCGTCCACCCGCACCTCCAGACGATGGCCGACGACCGCGGGACGAACGAGGTGCGCCGGATCGTCCGGCGAGAACGCGAGTACTACGACGACCACGGTCGCACCTACTGGGCGGAGCTGCTCGAGGAGGAGCGATCGGGGCCCCGACACGTCGGGTCGACCGGCGACGTCGAGTGGATCGCGCCGTTCGCGCCGGCCCACCAGTGGCACGTCGCCGGCGTCACCGACGTCACGGGGATTCCCGACCCGGACGCCGAGGTCGTCGGCGACCTCGCCGCCGGACTCGAGAACGTCCTCGAGTACTACGCCGACCTCGGCCTCACCGGGCACAACTTCTCGCTGCTTTTGACCCCCGACGAACCGGCGTCGCCGGCGGTGATGGACGTCGTCGCGCGTCCGGCGCTCGAGGAGTACTACGTCAGCGACGCGTTCTTCTTTACGACGCTCCACGACGAGCGGGTCGTCGACGTCGCGCCGGAGGAGTACGCCCCGGAGGTCGGCGAGACGTTCTGATCGCGCGATCGACGCCTCGAGTCCACTGGTCCGTGATCAGTCGGCCGACTGTCCGTACTCGGCCCGGTCGTACTCGTACTGGTTTCGCACGCTCGAGCCGGCAACGAGTCGTTTCGCCCACCGCAACGCGTCGTTGACGAAGAGGACGACGTCGTCGCGTCGAGTCAGGACCGGCGACTGTGCACCCGGCGAGCGGTAGAGGGCGATCAGCGACCACATCGTCGCGGCGGCGGCCGCCCCGGCCGCAGAGAAGCTCATCCCGAGTGTCGAAAACGTGAACGCGTACACGCCGCCGATTCCCATCGACGGGAGACTCGTTCCGAGCGGGACCCGTGCGGTTCGATCCCGCAGGGTCGGGGCCAGAAAGACGATCGACAGGCTGCTGCCGACGAGGAACACGAGGTCTTGCCACATCATCATGAGTAGTAACTCGGTAGTGAGTAAAAACTCTCTCGGTATCACAAAGCGATCGTTGTGCTGACGATCAGGGCGTGACGATCGTCTCGAGAACGCGACGGTCGTGAGTACGATTCGTTACTTGCTGTCGAGGATTCCGTCCTCGACGAGCACGTCGTGAAGTTCCGCCATCGACGTGACGACGATCTCGCAGTGGGGTTCGACCGCCGGCTTCGGCGCGAACCCGATCGACAGGCCGGCGACCTCGAGCATCGGCAGGTCGTTGGCACCGTCGCCGACGGCGACGGTTTCGGCCATCGGGACGTCGACGTCGGCGGCAAGTTCCTCGAGGGCGTCGTCTTTCGTCCCCTCGATCAGCGGGCCCTCGACGTCGCCCGTCAGGACGCCGGCCTCGATCGGCAGCCGGTTCGAGATGACGTGATCGACCGAGACGCCCTCGCTCTCGAGTGCCGCCTCGACGCCCCGTTCGAACCCGCCGGTGAGGATGGCGGTCGTGACGCCGGCGTCGTTCAGCGTCTCGATGAGGTCGGCCGCCCCCGGCCGCAGTTCGACGCGGTCGTAGGCGGCTCGCGCCTCCGACTCTGGCAGTTCCTCGAGCAGGGCGGCCCGCTCGCGTAAGCTCTCGGCGTAGCCGATCTCGTCGTTCATCGCACGTTCCGTAATCTCGGCCATGTCCTCGGCGACGTCGATCCGTTCGCCGAGCAGTACGGTCATCTCGGAGTCCGAAAGCGTCCCGTCGAAGTCGAAGGCGACGAGTGTCATCGCCTCCGGCTTTCGGCCGGGAGAATAAACCAGTTCAGGTTTCCGCTCGTCACTCCTCGACCGGCGTCTTGACGATCGTCACCGGCCGCGAGGCCAGCCGCGCGATCCGTTCCGTGACGCTACCCAGCAGGCGACGGTACTCGCCGGGCCGTTCTTTCGAGCCCATCACCAGCAGGTCGACGTCCTCGTCGTCGGCGTACGCGAGGATCTCCTCGTGTGGCCGTCCGTGACGAACCGCGACGACCGGCTCGAGACCCGCCTCGCGGGCCCGCTCCCCGATATCCTCGAGCGCCTCCTCGCCTTCCTGCTCGAGAGCCGACTCCAGCCCCTCGAACTCGTGGACGTACTCGTCGCCCGTGTACGACGAGTAGACGTCGCTGTCGACGACGTACAGGAGGTGGAGTTCGGCGTCGTAGTGGTCGGCGGCCTCGATCGCGTGGTCGATCGCTCGCTCGGTCCCTTCGTCGGCGTCGGTCGGCAGGAGAATCCGATCGTACATACGAAACTGTACGTCTCGGAGCACAATAATGCCCGTGGGCCGGTCTCATACGGATCGTTGTAACGTTTTACCGGTGATCGCTCGAGCAGGGACGCGATCACCGGTAACGTATCACAACAGACCGCATTACGCCGCGGGAACGACTCGAGTCGTCGATCGACACGCAGTGTCTCACTCCTGTCACGACCCGACACCACAACCGCTTTGCTGTGGGCGACTCCACTGTCGGCTACGACGTGACTGCCGTCCGCTCGGTCCGTTCGACGGGATACTCGCTCGAGGTGGTGTCGTGAGCGCCACGCTCGAGGTTCTCGCGCTCGCGCTCGTTCCCGCCGTCCTCTGGGGGTTCGCGCCGGTGTTCGACAAACGCGGCATGGCCGCCGGCGGCGGCTCCGTACAGGCGTCGCTGGTCGTCGTGCTCGTCGACTCGACGATCTACTGGCTCGTCGTCGCCGTCTTCTACGGCCGGGGCGCGTTCGCGGGACTCGCCCTCGAGGTCCTCGCCGTCTTCGTCTTCGCCGGCGTGATCGGCACCGCACTCGGCCGGATCGTCATCTTCGTCGGCGTCGACAGGGTCGGCGCGAGTCTCAACAGCGCCATTCTGAGTTCGCGACCGCTTTTCGCGACGCTGATCGCGCTGGTCGTGCTCGGCGAACCGCTCGGCCCGCTGACGGCCGCCGGCATCGTGATCCTCGTCGCCGGACTCGCCCTGCTCGCCGTCTCGAAAGGCGGCGACCTCGAGGGCTGGCGGCCCCGCGACCTGGCGTGGCCGATCGCCGCCGCGGCCACGTTCGCCGTCGCCAACGTCGCCCGCCGCTACGGCATGCTCGAGTCGCCGATCTCCCCGCTCGAGGCCGTCACTCTCAACGAGACGGCGGGTCTCGTCGCGCTCGTGGCCTACGTCGTCGCCTTCGGGCGCGACGACGTGCTCTCGATGCCTCGTGAGACGTACGCCTACTTCGCCGGCAGCGGCCTGCTGACGACCGTCGCCATGGTCTCGCTGATGGCCGCCCTCGGCCTGGAGGACGGACGGATCGCCATCGTCGATCCCCTGGTGGCGACTGCCCCGCTTTTCACCGTCGTCTTCGCGGCCGTCCTCCTGCGCGACCTCGAGCGCGTGACGAAAGGCGTGGTCGCGGGTGCCGGCCTGATCGTCGTCGGCGCGGCGATGATCACGATCTGATCGGTCAGTCTGCTGATCGAATCGGTTCCGTTACCTGTCAGCGATACGTCGGCCGAATCGAAGCACAATGGTGTCCCTGCGTCCGCCCGACGGAGACGACCGGACCGCTTTCGTGCCGGTCTTGCTCGCGAACCTCCTGCCGCTTCCCGGCGTCGTCTGGCTCGAGTGGGAGCCGACCGTGCTCGTGTTCGTCTACGGTCTCGAGGTCCTGCTGTCGCTGCTGCTGGCGAGCGTGAAGGCGCTGTTCGCCCAGCGACGGCCCCTGTCGGACCGGGAGAGCGGCGTCCTGACTCTGTCGGACTCCCGGCTGGCCGAAAAACGCGGCAGCGTCCAGCCGGTCGCGTGGCTGCCGCCGATCTTCCTCCGGAACGTGCCGTTTGCCCTCGCCGTCCTCTACGTGACGCCCCTCTACGGACTGTTTTTCGGGCTCTTCTTGCTCGAGATCGCCGACGTCGGACCGGAACTCCTCGGCACCGAGGTGCTGGCGAGCGTCGGCGCGCTCTTCGTCGGCCAGCTGGTGGAACTCGACGGGCAGTACCGTCGGCGGCGACAGTACGAGCGCGTCTCCCCGTACGCGGCCGTCGAGACCGCCGCCCGTCAGGTCTTCGTGCTGATATTCGTCGTGGGGACGCTCGGCGTCGCGCTGGGTTCGACGGGCGCGCTCGTGTTCGTCGTCGGCCTGAAACTTCTCGTCGAGTTGGCAGCCCATCGCACGAACCGCGCGGACGACGACTCGAGTCGCTTCGTCGCGTGGTTCGCCGGGCCGTCGGAACCAGACGATTCCGAAGCGTCCGTCCGCGTGCCTTCGGCGGCACCGACCGGACGCGTTCGGCCCGACCGGAGCGCGGTCGTCCGCAACGCCCTCTTCAGGGCGGCCACGCGGGCCGTCGGATACCTTCCGATCGCCGGCCTCGTCGGGGCCTTCGTCGTCCTCTCGCTTGCGAGTCTGCTCGAGTCGTCGCCTGTCGTCCCCCTCGGCGTGGTCGCGCTGGTCGTCCTGATAGCGGCGGCAGTCGGCGTCCAGGTAGTGGTCTACTTCCTCGTCTACGGCACGCTCGAGTACCAGCGCCGCGGGGAGCACCTCGTCGCCTACGACTGGCTCGTCGAGGAGCCACAGTGGTCGACGCGCGTCGAGGACCTCCGGGACGTGACGATGGCGAACGACCGGTTTACCGATCGACTGCTCGGCACGCGGACGATCCAGACGACGACCCGAGACGACGCGGAGCGAAACCGACTCCTCGGTCCCTTCGCGGACCCCGGACGGGCCGTCGACGCCCTCGAGTTACCTCTCGAGGCGGTCGCCCTCGAGCCGATGGATCGACGGCTCGCGGTGGGCGCGGCCACCCTCGTCGGCGTGGCGATCCTGTCGATCGTCGTGACGACGGTCGCACCCGGTATGCCGGACGCGGCGTCGACCGTCGCCGGGCTGGCCGCGTTCGTACTGGTGGTCGTCGCACTGGGGCTCTGGCACCAGGCATTTCCCGACGGTGAGTGACCGTCGACGGGTGAACGGATCGCCGCTGCCGAGTTGCAGGTGACGCCGAATCGACCGACCGATCGCGCGTTCCGGCGCGAGGTCGACGACCCGAGCGCGTCGCGTGCGCTACCGGCCGTCGAGGAGGTAGTTTTTGCCGGCCACGGCGACAACGGAAGGGTTTACCCGTTCCATCCGATTGTCTCGCGCATGAAGGTGCTCGTCACAGACCCCATCGCAGATGCGGGTCTCGACGTACTCCGCGACGCCGGCCACGAAGTCGAAACTGGCTACGAACTCGAGGGAGCGGACCTCCTCGAGGCAGTCGCCGACGCGAACGCGCTGATCGTCCGTTCCGGAACCGAAGTCACGAGAGAGGTGCTCGAGGCGGCCGACGACCTCGTCATCGTCGGCCGCGCCGGGATCGGCGTCGACAACATCGACATCGACGCCGCCACGGACGAGGGCGTCATCGTCGCCAACGCGCCGGAGGGCAACGTCCGTGCGGCGGCCGAACACACCGTCGCGATGACGTTCGCCGCCGCTCGCTCGATTCCGCAGGCGCACGTCCGCCTGAAAGGCGGCGAGTGGGCGAAAAGCGACTACCTCGGTGCCGAACTCAACGGCAAGACGCTGGGCATCGTCGGCCTCGGCCGCGTCGGCCAGGAGGTCGCAAAGAAACTCGACTCGCTGGGGATGGACCTGGTCGCGTTCGACCCGTACATCAGCCAGGAACGCGCCGATCGCATCGGTGCCGAACTCGTCGACCTCGAGGACTGTCTCGAGCGTGCCGACTTCCTGACCATCCACACGCCGCTGACCCCCGAGACGGAGGGCATGATCAGCGACGACGAACTCGAGAAGCTCGAGGGCGGCTACCTGGTCAACGTCGGCCGCGGCGGCATCGTCGACGAGGACGCCCTCGCCCGGAAGGTCGAGGACGGCACCCTCGAGGGCGCGGCGCTCGACGTCTTCGCCGAGGAACCCCTGCCGGAGGGCTCGCCACTGCTGGGCGTCGACGACGTGATCGTCACGCCCCACCTCGGCGCGTCGACGGAGGCCGCCCAGGAGAACGTCGCCACCTCCACCGCAGAGCAGGTCGTCGCCGCACTCGAGGGCGAACCCGTCATGAACGCCCT
The DNA here is from genome assembly GCF_023008585.1 of Natribaculum breve. Lineage (GTDB taxonomy): Archaea > Halobacteriota > Halobacteria > Halobacteriales > Natrialbaceae > Natribaculum > Natribaculum breve. The sequence goes on from NZ_CP095390.1 coordinate 2,292,690, forward strand.
GAACGCACCCTCGGTCGACGAGAGCGCGTTCCCCCGCATCGAACCGTACATCGGCCTCGCCGAGACCGCGGGCAAGGTCGCCGCCCAGCTCCTCGAGGGCCGCATCGAGGGCGTCGAGGTCACCTACGAGGGTGACATCGCCGACGAGGACGTCGAACTCGTCACCGCGAGCGCGCTGAAGGGCGTCTTCGAACCCCTCGAGTGGCAGGTCAACGCGGTCAACGCCCCCCAGATCGCCGAGGACCGCGGCGTCGAGGTCACCGAATCCAAGACCCACCAGGCCGCGGACTTCCAGAGTCTCGTCTCCGTGACCGTCTCCGACGGCGACGAGGAGATCTCGGTCGACGGCACGCTCTTCGCCGGCGACGATCCACGGATCGTCCGCGTCGACGGCTTCCGCGTCGACGCCATCCCCCACGGCCGGATGGTCGTCACGCGCAACACCGACGAACCCGGCGTCATCGGTCTCATCGGCTCCGTGATGGGCGACTACGACGTCAACATCGCGGGCATGTTCAACGCCCGCGAGACCATCGGCGGCGAGGCGCTGACGGTGTACAACGTCGACTCCGAAGTGCCAGACGCCGCACGCGAGGAACTCGAGAGCGACGAGCGGATCATCGGCGTCCGGTACATCACGCTGAACGGACAGGCGTAAGCTGACGTCGACGCGATCAGGGTGCACCGATCAGGACGAATCGACTCTCGGTGTCGCCGTTTCGTATCTGGTGGGTCACGTCCGGGGCGATCCGGATCGCGTCGCCTGCTTCCATCGCTATCTCCTCGTCCTCGACGGTGACGGTCGCCTCCCCTTCTATCAACACGTAGACCTCTTCCTGTCTTTCTTCCTCGTGATCGTGTTCTTTCCCCTCCCAGCCGGGCTCACACTCGACGACGGTCACGCCCACGTTCTCGCAGTCCAGCTCGTCGCGGAGGAAGTACATCCCGTTGCGGTCGTCGACGTCCTGGTAGTTCGCTTTCGTGTAGTCGGTCATCACGACATCCTGCCCACGCGGCGACTGATAAACGTTCGCGGTCGACACACCGCCTCGAGGCGGCAAAAGACCTATCGCCCTGACGGTCATCACCTCGGACATGGACGACGTTTCGGTCGATTTCGGCGAGGACGGACTCGTCCCCGCCATCGCGCAAGACGCCGAGTCAGGCGAGGTACTGATGCTCGCGTACGTCTCGCCGGAGGCCCTGGAGCGCACCCGCGAGACCGGGCTCGCTCACTACTACTCGCGTAGCCGGGACGAACTGTGGCAGAAAGGGAAGACGAGCGGCCACGTCCAGCGCGTCGAGGAGGTCCGGGTCGACTGCGACGCGGACACCCTGCTCTATCTCGTCGAACAGGAGGGCGGAGCCTGCCACACGGGCCACCGGTCGTGTTTCTACCGCACCGTCGACGGCGAGCACGTCGGCGAACGCGTCTTCGACCCCGACGCAGTCTACGAGTAGATGAGCGAGACCCTCCACCGAACCGACCACTGCGAACGACTCGAGCGGGCCCGTAGCCGACTCGCCGACGTCGAAGCCCGGATCGACGACCACGGCGAGGAGACCGTCGACCGCGTGGCCGACGCCTACCGGCGGGCGTCGGACCTGCTCGCGGAGTACGTCGACCGGGCGACGGGGACGGGCCGGGAGAACTTCAAGGCCTACGTTCGACTCGAGGGCGAGTTCTCCACGCTCGTCGAGAACCTCCCCGCGGAGTTTCCCCGCAGGGAGGCGTTCGAGGCGGCGCTGGACGCCATCGACAAACGCCGGCTGAGCGAGTCGGACTTCCAGCGGGCCGAGGCCGCCCTCGAGCCGGCCGAGGTGTTCGCCGACCTGCTCGAGGAACGCGAGGCCGCCCGCGAGGCGCTCGAGGAGGCGCGCACGGACGCCAGCAGACGGCTGCAGGAACTCGACGAGGAGATCGCCGGCCGCGAGCGACTGCTCGAACTGGGGAGCGCGGACCTCGACGCGCCGGTCGAGCGACTTCGCGACCCGATCGACGACTACAACGCGGCCGTCCGGGCGGCGTTCGTCGACTACCGCGCGTCCGCATCCGCACGCGAGGTGTTCGCGCTACTCGAGCGCAGCCGGTGGTATCCGCTGGTCGAGTTCGAGCGCCCGCCCGCCGACCTTCGCGAGTATATCGAGACGAACCCGGCGGGGGAGTACACGATCCCCGAGTTGCTCGAGTACGCCGACTACTCGCGCTCGAAACTCGACCACTACGTCGACGACGCGGACGAACTCAAACGGCAGGTGGCGACCCAGCAGACCTACCTCGACGGGATCGACGCCGAGCCGCTGACCGTCGCGTGGCCTCCCGAACCCGCTGGCGTGCTCCAGTACCGGTGTCGCGAACTGCGGCCGTTCGTCGCCCGCGTCGCCGACGAGTCGGTCGTCGCCGCGCTCCGGTCGATCCGCGACCTGACCGTCGACGCCGACTTCGAGCGATTGCGGACGGCCGCCGTCGCGACCGACCAGTTGAGCGCCGACGAACGCGATCGGCTGGCCGACGGACGGGTCGCTGAGGAACTCGAGAGCCTGCGCGCCGAGCGCGATCGGCTCCGCGAGACGCTCGCGGCCGGCGGCGATCGCTAGGAGAGTCCACACCGACGGGTTCGGGTGGCGGCGTCGACGGAAGCGTTAGGCGTCGCCTTTCGCCGCGGCCAGGGCGTCGTACATATCGCCCGCGAGTTCTTCGGCGCGATCCGGGTTGCGGGCTTCGGCGTAGATCCGCACGAGCGGTTCGGTCCCCGAGGGACGCGCGAGGACCCACGCGTCGCCGTGATCGAGCCGGTAGCCGTCACGGGTGTTGAGGTCGGCGTCGGACGCCTGGGCGTGGTTCGCGGCGGCGTCGAGCATCGCGTCGCGTTCCGCGGTAGAGTCGTAGTGGATGTTGCGACGGACGTTGGCGTACCCGTCGTACGGCGCGACGATCTCGCTCGCCGGCCGTTCGGCGACGAGCTCGAGGAACCGGGCGGCGGTGTACGCGCCGTCTCGCGAGAGCCGGTAGTCCGGGAAGAAGATCCCGCCGTTGCCCTCGCCCGCGATCGGAACCTGCCTGCCGTTGGCCTCGAGTTCCTCGATCCGAGTGATGATGTTCGTCGAGCCGATCGGGGTGAGCTCGAGGTCGGCGTCCGCCTCGGTGGCGACGTCGACGAGTCGCTGGGAGACGTTCACTGCGGAGACGGTCGTGTCGCCGGCATCGAGTTCGGCGGCGGCCAGTGCGGCCAGCGCGGCGTCGCCTTCGACGTACTCGCCGTTCTCGTCGAAGAAGATCGCGCGGTCTGCGTCGCCGTCGTGTGCGATCCCGACGTCGGCGTCGGTCGCGCGAACGAGTCGGCCCAGATCCTCGAGGTTGTCCGGAATCGGCTCGGGGTCCCGGCCGGGGAAGTGGCCGTCGGCCTGACTGTTGACGGTGACGACGCGACAGCCCAGCGCGCGGAAGAACTCCGGACTCGTCAGCGACCCCGCCCCGTGGCCGGGGTCGAGTGCGACGGTCAGGTCGGCGTCGGCGATCGTCTCCCGGTCGACGGCCGCGAGCAACTGGTCCACGTAGGCCCGGTTGGCGCTCTCGACCTCGGTTACGCGCCCGGTCTCGTTCCACGGGACGACGTCGAACGCCTCCGCCAGCAGCGTCTCCTCGATCGCCTCGAGGTCGGACACCGCGAGTTCGACGCCGTCGCTGCCGACGAGTTTGACGCCGTTGTACTGGGGCGGGTTGTGCGAGGCGGTGATGACCATCGCCGGCACCCCCTCCCGTTCGGCGTAGGTCTGTGCGGCCGGCGTCGGGACGACCCCGAGACGGTCGACGTCACAGCCGGTGCTCGCGAGACCGCTCGTCGCCGCGTCGGCGAGCATTCGCCCGGTGAGTCGCGTGTCTCGAGCGACGGCGACCCGTCTTCCCCCCCAGGCCGTCCCCGCGGCCTTCGCCACGCGCAGGACGAACTCCGGCGTCAGTTCCTCGTTGGCGACGCCACGCGTCCCGCTCGATCCGAACACTTCCATCGGAAAATACTCTTGGCGGAGTCCTCAAATGGATTCCGGACGGTCACGGCTGTCGCGACTCGTCCCCAGGCGGAACGCTTTCGAGGGCGGCGCGTCTCCCCTCGCGTATGCTCTCGATCGAGGAGAAACGCGTCTACGACGACCGTCGCGGCGCGGTCGAGGCGTACGTCGCGAGCGGCGTCGGCGTCTGCTGGGTCCGGGTCGCAGACGACATCGTCGGCGAGTTCGGCCTCGTCGCCCGCTGTAACGCACGCGACGTCGCCGCCGGCGACGAGGCGGTCGCGGTCGCGACCGACGAGGACGTCCGCCTGCTGGCGCTTTCGGACGCGGACGACGCCGCGTTCGAACCGACCGGGTTCGGCCCCGCAGTCGCCGTCGGCTACGACGGGGGCGACCTGCTCGCGGCCGCTCCGGACGGCCGCGTCGCTCGTCGGCGGGACGACGAGTGGGTCGCCCTCGAGTCGCCGTTCGACGGCGAGGTGCGGGCGATCGACGGCGACCTCGTCGCCACCGCCGACGGCCTCTACCGGGTACACGGGGACGCCCTCGAGTACGCCGGTCTCTCGGCGGTAACCGACGTCTCCGCGGCGGGCGTTCCCCTGGCGGCGACCGACGACGGCCTCTACAAACTCGGCAACGGCTGGATGCGCGAGCGCGAGGGTCGGTTCGACGCCGTCGGCGCGGACCCGCTCTCCGAACCCGGTCGACTCGAGCGCGCCCACGCGGTGGCCGGGTCGACGGTCTACGAACACGTCGACGGCGAGTGGCGCGAGTTCGCCGAGGCGGACGAACCGGTCGTCGGCGTCGGCTACGGCGACGCGCTCTACGCGGTGACCGAGGGTGGAACCTTCCTCGCGGCGAGTGCGGACGGCGAGTCGGACGCCGACGCCTGGCGCTCGCGGCTGCTCGGCGTGACAGACGTAAGCGGCCTCGCGATTCCTCTCAGATGAATTGACTATGTCTGACGAACAGTTAAGCGATCCTGCCGACGAGCGGTCAGCATGAGCGGACTTACGCGTCGTCGCGTCCTCGCGGCGACCGGCGTCGCCGCGACGGGGGCGATTGCCGGCTGTCTCGGCGGCGACGACGGCAGCGACGAGAACGGGGGAGGAGACGACGGTGTCGACAATTCGACCGACGGCGCCGACGAACAGATCAGCGGCACGGACGACTCCGCCGACGGCGAAGACGAGACCAGGACGACCGTCCTCGGCGACGTCTCCATCGAGAACCTAGACGACAGCGCCCACACGATCGACGTCCTGGTCCAGTTCGACAACGAGATCGAACACTGGTCGACCCACGAGATCCAGGCCGACGGCGAGGGCGTCACGCTCGAGCGCGACTGGCCGACGACCGGCGGCGAGTTCCGACTGACGGTTCGACTCGACGGCACGCAACTCACCCAGGTCACGCCCGAGAAGTGGAACCACCCGAACTGTCTGAACCTGCTCGTGCTGGTCACTCGCGACGGCACGCTGTCGATTCCGGGGTCGACCGACGGCGGTGCGTGTACTGCAGGTAGCGGCGACGACGAGCGATAGGAGAACGAAAGCGGGTTTAGTACCCGTACTGTGAGTCCGAGTATGATCGTCGCTGGCTCCGCGTCGCAAGCGCTCGCCGCGGAACTCGCCCGAGAACTCGAGGAACCGCTCGCCGACGTCGCGTACGACCGCTTCCCCGACGGCGAACTGCTCGCCGCCGTCCCGGAGTTCGACGCCGAGCGCGCGGTGATCGTCGCCTCGACCGTCTCGAGCGACGCCCACGTCGAACTGTTGCAGCTGCAGGACGCGGTCCGGGAAGCCGGTGCCGAGGAGGTCGTGACGGTGCTCCCGTACATGGGCTACGGTCGCCAGGACGAGGCCTTCGAGCCCGGCCACCCCGTCTCGGCGCGGGCGGTCGCCCGCGCCATCTCGACCGGCACGGACCGGGTGCTCACCGTCAACCCACACGAGGAGGCGATCTGTGACTTCTTCGAGCCGACGGCCGAGTCGATCGACGCGGCGGGTCGACTCGCCGAGCCCCTTCCGGGCGACCTCGCCGATCCCGTCTTCCTCTCGCCCGACGCGGGCGCGATCGACCTCGCGGAGACCGTCCGCGACGCCTACGGCTCCGGTGAGACCGACTACTTCGAGAAGGTCCGTCACTCGGGGACGGACGTCGAGATCACGCCCAGCGACGTCGACGTCGCGGGTCGTGACGTCGTCGTCACCGACGACATCATCGCGACCGGGTCGACGATGAGCGAGGCCATCGGCGTCCTCAGCGAGCGCGACGTCGGCCGCGTCTTCGTCACCTGCGTCCACCCGCTGCTCGTCCGCGACGCCTACGTGCGCCTCTCGAGTGCCGGCGTCGAGGCCATCTACGGGACCGACACGATCGAACGGCCCGCGAGCGACGTCTCCGTCGCCTCGACGGTCGCGACGCGACTCGAGTAGTCGTCCGCTTCTACTGGCGGCGTCCGTGTGCCACGGCGACCGCGAGCGCCGCGACGAGCGCGACGGGGACGCCGAAGCCCGGCACCGACTCGGCACCCGATTCGATCCGCGACGCGAGGTCGTCCTCGACGGCGACGACCGCCACGCGGTCCCCGGCCGCGACCTGGTAGCGTCCCGCCTCGTCGAACGCGAGGCTCGTCTCGACAGTCGTCCGTTCGCCGGCCGCGAGCGTTACCGTCCGCTCGTCTGCGACGCCCTCGGGCGTGCGAAACCGGACTGTCGCCTCGCCGGGGCGGTCGGCGTCGTTCTCGACCGTCGCGGTCGCCGTCACCGACTCGCCGGGTTCGACCGTCGCCGACTCGAGCCTGAGCTGCGTCACGGTCGCCTCGGCCGGCGATCGGACGCGGACCGACAGCCGCCGGTCGCCGACGGTGACGTCGTACAGGCCGGGCTCCTCCGGGGTCCAGGCGAGTCGTTCGACGCGGCCGTCGCCGGCCGCGAGCGTTCCACGCCGTGTCTCGAGTAGCCGGCCGTCCGCCTGCAGCGTCGCGTCGTAGCTCCCCACCCGGTCGCCGACGTTCGCGACGGCCACGTCGAACGCCACCGTTTCACCGACCACGACGGTCGTGGTCTCGGCGAACGCGGCCTCGCGGTACGCCCCGGTGATCGCGGCATCCTCGATCCGGTACTCGAAGAGCGCGATCGGACCGGCAAAGGCCGTCCGGTGCTCGAGTCGCGACCACGTCTCCGGAACTGCGTTGGTCTCCGTGTATCGCTCCGCGAGCGCCCGGACGTCCGCGCCGCCCGCCCGTTCGAGTGCCGCGAGAAACGCCGCCTGGGTCAGGGCGTCATCCTCGAGATTCAGCTCTCGAACGACGGCCGAGAGCGATCGCTCGCCGTCGGTCGCGAGACGAAGCTCCCTGTCGAGCGTGCCGAGCACGAGCGCCCCCCTGACGTAGTCCGTCCGCTCGTGATCCCACGTCGCCGGCGCGTCGAGCGTGCCGTCGGCGTACGGCGACCGCCCGCCGGCTTCCAGGAATCGCCGGAACTCGTCGTAGTCGATCCGGTCCTGCTCGAGCGTCGCCAGTGCGGCGTAGTACTCCGCGCTGCCCTCGACCAGCCACCGCGTCTCCGCTGTCGTCCCGGTCTCGCCTCTCGCGAAGTCCTGGCGCGTGTGGACGTACTCGTGGATCCAGACGTTTTCGGGTTCGTCGAGAGGTGCGTCGTCTCTGACCCACGCGTCGCCGTCACCGTACTGGATCCCCCGCGGCCCCCACTCGACGCCGTCGGTCGGTGCCGCGACGACGAACACCTCGTCGTTGGGTGCGCCGATCCGGAGTCGTTCGCTCGCGGTCGCGAGCGACTCGAGAATGTCGTCGGGACGTTCGGCCAGGTCGGCGGCCTCGGGGACGACCAGACGGAACCGTTCGCCGTCGACGGTCCGTTCGTACTCGGTCGCCTCGCCGAAGAAGGCGACGTCGCCACCGGTCGCGCCGGGACCGTCGACGACGACCGTTCGATCCGTCCCGACGCGTTCGCGCTCGCGCCACTCGAGGGCGACGACGTCGGGAACCTGGACCACGCCCCACGAACCCGTCTCGACGAACGTGTACCCCTCCGACCCGGCCGCCGCGCGTCGGCGCTCGGTTCCCGTCCGGTTCGCCGGCATCGTGAACGTCACCGTCGGCTCGGCGGTCGACCCGTCCCACCGGTAGACGTTCTCCTCGAGTCGGTCGAAGCCCGCCGTCTCCGTCACCGTCGCCGCCGACTCGAGCGTGACCTCGAGGTCGCCGACGGCCTCGGGAATCGAGACCGTCAGCTCGGTCTCGAACTCGCCGGGCCGGTCGGGTCGCTGGCTGAGGACGAGCGTTCGGTGGAGGATGCCGTCGTCCGGCGCGCTCGAGACCTCGCTCACCGCGGCCGGCCGGTCGGCCTCGAGGCTCGCGGCTGGCGGCGGTTCCGTGCCGGCGGCGACGGTACCGATCGGCGAGCTCACGACGAAGAAAACCGCCAGCACGACGGTGACGACCCGATTTTTCACGACGTACGCTGTCGCGTGAACGTTCAAGGATCTTACGACAGCGCTCGGAGACGACCGCCGTCGAGACGCGATCGCGTATGTACTGACCGTTGGTAGTATCAGCCGGCGATTCGGCCAGCGACCCGACCAGGTCGGAACGGGCCGCGGTCAGAGTTCGATCGTCGATCCGACCCCGACCCGAACGAAGGCGTCGCCGAACGTCTCCCGGAGGATTCGCTCGGCCTCGTGGCCGGTACAGTGCGTCGGGACGATCCGCTCGAGTCGGTCCTCGAGCCATCGCGCGATCGACGTCAGTTCGTCGACGTCGTCCGACCGAAGGTGGGTGCCGCCGACGACCGTCCGGACGGGTTCGTCGAGGGTGGCCTCGGCGTGGACGACCGTGTTCCGCAGCCCCGCGTGACCGCAGCCGAGGACGAGTCCGATCCCGTCGTCGGTCTCGACCGCGAGCGCCTGGTCGTCACGGACGGAGTCGGCGACGCGACGGCCGTCCCGGTCGATCGTCTCGCCGGTGGGGTTGTCCGGGAACTCCCGTGGGATCTCACCGAGCGCGTAGATCCCGTCGGCCACCTCGACGGGCTCGTCGTGAGTCGTCACGGTGACCTGGGACTCGAGCCACGTCCGAGCGTACGGCATCCCGATGGGTTCGTCACCGTCCCCGCTGTACTTCGGCTCGAAGGCCGCGGGATGGCAGTACAGCTCCGTGGCGTCCTCGAGAAACGGCGGGAGTCCGGACGTGTGATCGTAGTGGCCGTGGCTGAGGACGATCGTCTCGAGCGGGCCGACCTCGAGTCTCGTGGCGTTGTCGGCCGCGACGCCGGTCTGTCCGGCGTCGAAGAGGACGTCGCCGACGGCCGCGGCGAAGCCCCACTCGGCGCGCAGTCCCTTCGGTCGCGACGTGCCGACCTCGTTGTCCGAGAGGATCGTGACCGTCGTCATCGGTCAGGCCGTCGACTCCGCAAGCGGTGCGATCGCGAGTTCGACGTCGACGCCTTCGACCTCCCACTCCTTGCGGTGGCCGTCCTCGACGGTCCCGACCTCGTCCGCGCGCACTTCCTCGCGGATCAGGTCCTCGCGGTCTGCGACGAGGTCGGCGACGCGGTCGTCGTCGATCTCGAGTTCGAGGGCGATGCGCTCTTCGACGTCCAGGTCGAGGTCCTTGCGCATCTCCTGGACGCGGCGGATGACCTCGCGGGCGTAGCCCTCGCTCTCGATGTCCTCGGTGAGCGCAGCGTCGACGTAGACGACGCCGCGGTCGTCGCCGTTCAGGCCGAACGAGGCACCGGCGACGCCCTCGGGAGTTTCGGTGACGAACGAGACCATCTCCTCCTCGAGTTCCTCGCCGCCGAGGACGTCCGAAACGGCGTCCTCGAGCGCCTCGAGGGTCGGCTCCTCGATGCGGGCCTCGTTGAGCGCGGTCATGACCTCGCCGGCGCGGCCGCCGAAGGCGGGGCCGAGTTCGCTCATGTCGGCCTCGGCGCTGTAGGCGAGTTCCTCCCAGCGGTCGTCCGGTGAGACGAGTTCGATCTCGCGTGCGTTGAGCCGATCGGCCAGCAGCGTCTCGTGGCGTTCGACTGCCTCGACGGCGCGCTCGTCGTCGGCGGCGACGATCACGCGCTGGACGGGCCAGCGAAGCTTCCGGCCGGCCTGCTGGCGGGCGTTCGCACCGCCCTCCTCGATCGCCCGCAGGAGGGCGACGTCTTCCTCGAGCTGTTCGTCGGCCAGGTCCTCGTCGACCGCCGGCCAGTCTTCCATGTGGACCGTCGGGTGCTCGTCGTCGCCGGTCAGCGTCCCGTAGATCTCCTCGGTGACGAAGGGTGCAAACGGCGCGAGCAACGCGACGACCTCGCGGAGCACGCGGTAGATCGTCGCGTAGGCCGCCGTCTTCGAGGGGCTGTCCTCTTCTTCCCACATCCGCTCGCGGACCGCCTGGACGTAGAATCGCGAGACGTCCTCAACGATGAACTCGAGTAAGGCCTCGAGCGCGCGGTCCTGGCGGAACTGCTCCATCTCTTCGGTCATCTCCGCCTTCGTCGACTGCAGGCGGGCGAGCACCCACTCGTCGACGAGCTCGAGGTCCTCCTCGACCGATTCGAGGTCCGTCTCGGACGGGTCGAAGCCGTCCAGGCGCATGTACGGCAGCGGGAAGCGGAAGACGTTCCACAGCGTCCGAAGGTGGTTTTCCATCGTGGCCATCTCGTCCCACGAGAAGCGCATGTCGTCGCCCTGCGGGTTCGCCGACAGCAAGAACAGCCGCATCGCGTCGGAGCCGTGGCGCTCGATCGCCGTGTCGGGTTCGACGACGTTGCCGACGGACTTGGACATCTTGCGGCCGTCCTCGTCGAGCGCGTGGCCGTGCATGAGCACCTGCTCGTAGGGGATCTCGCCCAGCGCCGCGGTGCCCATGCCGAGTTGCGACCAGAACCAGCCACGCGTCTGGTCGTGGGCCTCGAGGATGAGGTCGGCGGGCCAGAGTTCGTCGAACTCGCTGTCGTCCTCGGGGAAGTCGAGCGTCCCCCACGACGCCACCGAGGAGTCGAGCCAGACGTCGAAGACGTCGGGGACGCGGGTGTAGGTCGTCCCGTCTTCCGTGATCGTCAACTCGTCGACGGTGTCCTTGTGGAGGTCGACGGTCTCGGGATCTACCTCCTGGTCGACCCGTTCGGCGAGTTCCTCGCGCGTGCTGACGACGATCCGATCCTGGTCGTCGTCACGATCCTCGGGCGTCCAGATCGGCAGCGGGATGCCCCAGTAGCGCTGCCGGGAGACGTTCCAGTCCGGTGCCTCCTCGACGAAATCCCGGAAGCGGTTGTCCCGGGCCCACTGCGGATACCACTCGCTGTCCTCGATGTTCTCGAGCAGTTCGTCTTTGACGTCGGTGATCGTGATGAACCACTGGTCGGTGACGATCTGGATGATGCCCGTGTCACACCGCCAGCAGTGGCCGTAGCTGTGCTCGACGGTGCCCGAGTGGAGCATCGCGCCCGCGTCCTCGAGGTCGGCGATGATCTCCTCGTCGGCGTCTTTGACGAACTGGCCGGCGTACTTGCCGCCCTCGTCGGTGTAGACGCCGTCACCGGCGACGGGACAGAAGATGGGGAAGTCGAGTTCCCGACCGCGCACGAAGTCCTCTTCACCGTGTCCGGGCGCGGAGTGGACCAGCCCCGTCCGGTCGGCCTCGACGTAGTCGGCGGTGTAGACCTCGAGTGCGCCCTCGTGGTCTGCGTGGTCGGGGACCTCCTCGGCGAGGGGGTGTTCGTAGGACCAGCCGACCATCTCCTCGCCGGAGAGTTCCTCGACGACCTCGTAGTCCTCGTAGCGTCCCTTCGAGAGGACGTCCTCGACGCACTCCTCGGCGACGTAGAGAACGTCCTCCTCGCCGTCCTTTTTCGCGCGGACGCCCTGGTAGGTGAGGTCGGGGTCGACCGCGACGAACGTGTTCGCCGGGATCGTCCACGGGGTCGTCGTCCAGATGACCAGCGAGCCCTCCCGGTCTTCGAGGTCGAACTTGACGTAGATCGAGGGGTCCTTGACGTCCTCGTACTCGACCTCGTTGTTCGCGATCGCCGTCTCACACCGGGGACACTGCGAGATGCTCCGCTGGCCCTTCTCGACGAGGCCGCGTTCGGCTGCCTTCGAAAAGCCCCACCAGGCGGCCTCCATGTACTCCGGATTGACCGTCTTGTAGGGGTCGTCCCAGTCCATCCAGACGCCGAAGGACTTGAAATCCGACTGCAGACCCTCGAGTTGCTCCTCGGCGAACGCCTTGCACTCCTCGATGAAGTTCTCCTCGCCGAACTCCTCGATGTCCTTTTTGTTCTCGAAGCCGAGTTTCTCCTCGACTTTCGTCTCGATGGGCAGCCCGTGCATGTCGTAGCCCGGACGGTCGGTGACGTCGTACCCCTGCATCCGCAGGAAGCGGATGTAGACGTCTTTCAGCGTCTTGTTCCACGTCGTCCCCATGTGGGCCGCCCCGGAGGTGTACGGCGGCCCGTCGACGAAGAAGTACGATTCGCCCTCGGCTCTGTGCTCGACCGTTCGCTCGTAGGCGTCGGTCTCGTCCCAGTACTCGAAGACCGCCTCCTCGAGTGCGTGCGGGTCGTACTGGTCGTCGACCTCGCCGAACCTGCTCATACGTGACGTGACTCACTCCGAGATTAAAGGACAATCGGTCCGGCAGGTGTGACTGCCCGACCACGCTCGCGAGAGTCGAACTCCGTGGCGGCCGAAAATCAGAGACGCGACGTCAGTCGACCGAGGAGTTTCCCGTAGGCGACGCCGTAGACGCCGGCGTACAGCATGACGCCGCCGATTGCGGCCAGCCACAGTCCCACCGTCACGTCGCCCGCGCCGTAGTGTTGCAGGCTCGCGAACTCGGCGACGACGCCGCCGACGGTCAACGCTCCGGCGACGAGCGCGTACACGAGCAACGAGAGCGATTCGCCGAGCAGTTCGGGCAGCAGTGATGACATACGTTCGTATAGCTCATCCGACGAACGTAAACTTGTCCCCTCGAGACCGACTGGATGTTACGTTGCCTCTCGCGTGCAGAACGAACGACGTCGTCGGGTCGACGAACTGGCCGCACTCGACCGGACGGCCCGTTCGACTCCGTGGGCTGGTATTCCGTGGGCTGATATTCCGTGGGCTGGTATTCGCACGCCGTCACTCGTCTGTGGACGTCACACTCGAGAGCGTCGCCCGGAACAGGTTCAACTGGCCGCTGAACACCTGTGCGTCCGCGGCGAACTCGTATCGACCGTCGGTCTCGAGCCGTCCGCGCGAGACACCAGCGTCGTCGTGTCGACGACGTCGCCGCTTGCTCTCGAGCGGACCACGTATCCGGTGTACTCGTCGGGCTGGGTCGCTACACGGACACTCTCTCCGTCGGGGGTTACGAGCAGATCGGCGGTGAGTGGCGCTGGGAGGCGGTCGACGACGTCGACCGTCGTCTCGGGTCGGTAGTCGTCTATCGAGACGAGCACCAGCTCCTCGCGCTGATTCTCTCCGTACGTTTCGTTCTGGAACGCCCACGTGCTCGCGTCGGCGGTTCCAATCACGAGTGCACTCGCCGCGAGTGCGTCGTAGTTCAGGAACGACCGCCGTGTCGAGTCGGTCGACTCCGCGTCGCCTCCGTCGGTCGTTCCGCTGGTGCTATCCTTCGGGTCTGGGGCACACATCGTCTCTCCTGGCTGAGACTCCGATACCGGGTCTCGGTTAGTCGAGCGAGACGCTGAGGAGGTTCAAATCCGGGCTGAACATCGTCGCGTCGGATTCGAACCCCTCGGAATCGTCCGTATCCAGCGTCTGATCTCGAAGGAAGAGGAACGTGGTGATCCCCGCAGAGTCGTTGCCCGTGTCGTACCGGATGACGTACCCGTTGTAGTCGTCGGGCTGGCTGATCTCGTCGACCATCTCGCCGTCGACCTCGAGTGCGCTAACCGTCGTGCCCTGATCGAGGGAGGCGAGCACGTCGAAGTCTTCGTCCGGAATGTAGTCGTAGGCAAACACCAGTGCCTCGTCGTCGTCATCGTCCTGGGCCGATGCCGTACTCGAGGCGGCCGCCCCGAGTGCGAGCCCGCTCGCTGCGAGCGTACCCTTTTTCGCGAGCGAGTGCCGTGATTCGCCGTCGCTACCGTGTTCGGTTTCGTAGTTCTCGTCTGTCATGTCTCTCACTCTCGTCCCCTGTCGGGGCGGCCGGTCATTGTCCGACTCGTCGCATAAGTGCGGTCGATCGTTTCACACGCACTGGCGACGTTCTCGTGACAGACGCGTCGTAATGTGTTCTTCGGTGGTATTTCCACCGTCTACCGATCCCTTCGGTGGAGACGCCCGTCCATCGTTCGATCGACGGGTGCCCTGATTCGTCTGTCGAACGAATATCGTCGGGATGCGCTCTCGATCGGCGTTTTCAGCGTGTACGACCCGTTCTTCGACTGATGAAGAAATCACTCGTTTCTTGCCGTGTACCCCCGGTCGAGTCGACACGGCTTCCAAACTGATCGGCCGACGTACACTGGACGTGATGGATCGCTACGGTGTGGCGTAACGTTTCTGTCCTGCGGGCGCGAGCGGACGCGGTCTCGGGAAGCGACCGCAGTTCCAACACTCGCGCCACTCGTCAGTGCGGTTGATCTGCTACACCGCTGTGAAGAAGGTGGAAATGGCCGAAACGGGGATCAGCTATCCGTAGCGTTGTCGGTTGCAGTGGCGTTGTCGTCCTCTTCGGTGGCGTTGTCAGCCATTTCGTCGTCTTCTTCTTCGTCGTCGCCGTCGTCACCGTTTTCACCGTTCCCGCCCAGCGACGCGCTGAGGAGGTTCAGGTCGGAGCTGAACACCGAGGCGTCTGCCGACAGCGTATCGGTGTCGCCCTCACTCAGGTCCGCATCCTCCGAAAAGAGGAACGTGGTGATTCCGGCAGTGTCTTCGCCCATGTCGTACCGGATGACGTACCCGTCGTAGTCGTCGGGCTGGCTGATCTCGTCGACCATCTCGCCGTCGACCTCAAGTGCACTAACCGTCGTGCTCTGCTCGAGGGAGGCGAGGACTTCGAAGTCCTGGTTCGGGAGGTAGTCGTAGGAGAACACCAGCACCTGTTCGCCGTCCTGGGCCGACACCGTACTCGAGCTGGCACCGGCACCGAGGACGAGGGCACCCGTCGCGAGTGCGCCCTTTTTCATGAACGATCGGCGCGAGTCGCCGGATCTGTCGTGTTCGGTTTCGTAGTTCTCGTCTGTCATGTCTCTCACTCTCGTCCCCTGTCGGGGCAGTAAACCGTTGCCCGACTCGTCGCATAAGTGCGGCCGATCGTTTCACAGCGTACCGATAACCTACGTGCCCTGTGCCCGGAGTAGTCCGTCTTTTGACAGCCCGCACGAGTGAGTCTTCGCGTCGGAGATCCACGGTGTCACGTGAGCGGTATCTCCGTCGACGACCGTTCGTCGTCCGTTCTGGCAGCCAGCGCCGGTGTATATTTTCGTGATCGTCGACCGGATCTCGTCCTCGCCAATCCGACGCTGACGAACGACGGATACCGGCCGCGGCGGTGCGATCACCGAACGGAACTCGATCGTTTCAGTCCATCCAAGAACGCGTTAGAACGGAAACGGTCACTGGTCCGAATCGTCTCTTCGGCCACAATCGACGGCTGTCCGGGGCAAGGAACCGTCCTCGTGAGCGTTCTCGCCGTCTCCTGGTCGTCACTGGTCGATTCCTCGAGACGAACCGGAGGTGCCGTTTCGTCTAGAACACCGTCGGTCACGTTTTCTATCATCCTTGTAACTGTTTCTCGCGTCGGTGATCGGCCTCGAGGCGTCGCTCGCCAGTCGCGACGTGATCGAACCGAATGGCGGCTATCGTGACAACTGAAACGAGTTACACACTGCTCGCAGCGGCGCTGCCAGTACTGGCTGCCGGGTCGCGAGCTGCTATCGGTAAAATACGAAAACGCCGTCTTCCAGAGCGTGTGGCCAGCGTCGTCTGGCCCGAACGCCTGTCGTGACGGACGGGGGGTGATTACGCGCCGTCGCTTTCGTTGTCTTCGCCGACTTCCGTCTCGACCGTGACGCCGTCGTCGTCCCCGTTTTCTTCGTCGTCCCCGTTTTCCTCGTCTTCGTCGTCGTCCTCGTCGTCATCGTCGTCTGCTTCGCCGTCTCCGTTGAACGACACGCTGAGAATGTTCAGTTCGGGACTGAACATCGAGGCGTCGGTCGACAGCGTCGCGGTGTCGCCCGCGTTCAGACTCGTCCCCCGCAGGAAGAGGAAGCCGGTCGATCCCGCGGTCTCTTCACCGATGTCGTACCGAACGACGTGTCCGTTGTACTCGTCGGGCTGGCTGATCTCGTCGACCGTCTCGCCGTCGACTACGAGAACGTCGACGGTGGTGCTCTGCTCGAGCTGGGCGATCACTTCCAGTTCCTGGTTCGGGATGTAGTGGTAGGGGAATATCAGTGCGTTTTCATCTTCCTGGGCCGATGCCGTACCCGAGGCCCCTGCCCCGAGTGCGAGTGCACCTGCTGCGAGTGCACCCTTCTTCATGAACGATCGACGCGAACCGTCGGATCTGTCGTGTTCGAATTCGTAGTTTTCGTCTGTCATGTCTCTCGCTCCTATCCCCTGCCGGGGGCGGCCAATCATTACCTGACTCGTTGCATAAGTGCGGTCGATCGTTTCACGACGTATCAGCACAATCGTGGTGAGGATTCGTCTCCCGGCGTGGAGTTTTCACGGTGATCGGCGATCGAGACGACGGTCTGTGGAATCAGACATTTATGCCGCCGATCGATCGTTTCTACCAGTTTGCGTGAACGACGTCACGGCGAAATCGTCGCGTCGTCTCGTAATTCTCGTCACAAAAACGACCGATCGAACCGTCGCTTCCCGATTACCCGTCGTTCTCGATCGACACGCTGAGAACGTTCAGTTCGGGACTGAACATCGAGGCGTCGGTCGACAGCGTCGCGGTGTCGCCCGCGCTCAGACTCGTCTCTCGCAAGAAGAGGAAGCCGGTCGTTCCCGTTGCGTCGTCTCCGATGTCGTACCGAACGACGTGTCCGTTGTACTCGTCGGGCTGGCTGATCTCGTCGACCGTCTCGCCGTCGACTACGAGGACGTCGACGGTGATACTCTGCTCGAGCTGGGCGAGCACTTCCAGTTCCTGGTTCGGGATGTAGTGGTAGGGGAATATCAGTGCGTTCCCATCTTCCTGGGCCGATGCCGTACTCGAGGCCCC
The DNA here is from genome assembly GCF_023008585.1 of Natribaculum breve. Classification (GTDB taxonomy): domain Archaea; phylum Halobacteriota; class Halobacteria; order Halobacteriales; family Natrialbaceae; genus Natribaculum; species Natribaculum breve. Next base: position 2,309,905 of record NZ_CP095390.1, read on the forward strand.
CGCCCCGAGTGCGAGTGCACCCGCTGTGAGCGCACCTTTCTTCGCGAACGACCGGCGCGAATCGTCGGATCCGTCGTGTTCGTATTCGTGTATTTCGTCAGTCATGTCTCTCGCTCCTGTATCCCCTGTCGGGGCGGCCACTTATTGTCCGACTCGTTGCATAAGTGCGGTCGATCGTTTCACGACGTGTCAGCCCGCTCGCGTCGATCATTCCAGCTCTAGCACGCCGTTTCCGTCCCGAGCGATGAGTCAGGCGACGATCACTGGAATCTGTCATTTATGGCGACAACAGATCGCTTCGTCGCCGTCGTCGCCGGCAACGGCCGACCCGTCCGATCGTTGCGCCGTCGGAATCATCGATTACGCTGTCGCCAGTCTATCATTATCTGTTTGCGAACTATACTCGAAATAACACCATCCGAGAACGTACGAACTCGAGACGGAAATCTGCAGTTCGGCCCGAAACGATCTGCCTCGAAACTGGTCGTGATCCTGATATCGTTCCCGTTCCGAGGCTGTGCTGACACCTCGAGCGACGTGACCGATTTCGGTGACGTCCCGGGTCGTGTCGGCCGTCCGATCGGAGCCACCTCCCACGACCCTCGCCTCGCCGGCCGTCGATCGGCATCGACACCGTGATTCGACGCGCCGACCCACGACCACACGTGCCCGAGTTCCCGACCAGACGCCACGTCCTCGAGTCGAACTGCATCCGGTGTCCGGCCCTCGTCGACGCTCGAGAGCGCATCTCCTGGGGTACCGGCGATCCCGACGCCGCCGTGATGGTCGTCGGCGAAGCGCCCGGCTACGGCGACCCCGACGCCGACCGCTGGCGAGGCGGCAACTGGACCGGCAAGGCCTACACCTCGAGACACTCCGGCCGTCGCGTTCGCGACCTCCTCGAGTCGGTCGGCTACGCCGACGACGCCTACTACACGAACGCCGTCAAGTGTTTTCCCGCGGCCGACGACGAGACGACCAACCGCGAACCGACCGCAGAGGAACGGGCGACCTGCCGGTCGCACCTGCTCGCCGAACTCGAGTCGGTCTCGCCGGCCGTCGTCCTCGCGACGGGCAAGCACGCGACGACCACGATCCTCGAGGCCGAGGGACGCGACCTCGAGGGCTTTCTCGACGCGGTGCTCGACCCCGTCCGCTGTGACCGACTCGAGACGTGGCTCCTCCCGATCCTGCATCCATCGTACCAGGACGTCTGGATCGCTCGCCTCGGCTACGATCCGGCGGCGTACGTGGCGGCGATCGAGGACGCCCTCGAGGCGTGTCTCGCCGCTCCTCCCGAGGAGTGGTCGCTCGAGTAGTCGGCTGCCCCGCTGGCGAGTTGCCGGCCGTCGGCCCGTCTGATCGGCTGCCCTGCCGACGGCGGGATCGGTCCTGCTGTCAGCGAGATGGAAAACGCCTTCAAGTATAATTTTTCTAGCTCCAGTATGGTTGGATTCACCGACGACGAGATTCGGGCAGTGTACCGGGCGATCTACGCCAGACGGGATATCCGCCGATTTCGGGACGAACCGATCCCCGAGGAGACACTCGAGCGGGTGATCGACGCGGCCCACCACGCGCCGAGCGTCGGTTTCTCCCAGCCCTGGGACTTCGTCGTCGTCCGGGATCCGGAGACGAAAGCCGAGATCGAAGCGATCGCCTCGCGAGCGATCGACGCCGCCCGGGCAGCCTACGAGCAGCCCCGGCGGTCGCAGTTCGGCCGGTTGAAACTCGAGGGGATCGAGGACGCGCCGGTCAACGTCTGCGTCACCTGCGATCCGACGCGTGGCGAACCGCACGTGCTGGGTCGCAACTCGATGCGCCGGACGGACGTCTACTCGACGTGTCTGGCCGTCCAGAACCTCTGGCTGGCCGCCCGCGCCGAGGGAATCGGGGTCGGCTGGGTGAGCTTTCTCTACCCGTCGGAGGTGCGCGAGGTGCTCGATATTCCACCCCACGTCAAGCCCGTGGCCTACCTCTGTGTCGGCTACCCGGAGTCGTTCCCCGAGGAGCCGATCCTCCAGACGGAAGGCTGGCGCGACCGCCTCGAGCTCGACGACCTCGTCCACCTCGAGGGCTGGGAGGGAAGTCGAGGTGTAGACGAGGGCGACCAGCGGGCGTGATCTCGAGTGCGGACGACTGCGGACGTGATCTCGAGTGCGGACGACTGCGGACGTGATCTCGAGTGCGGACGACTGCGGACGTGATCTCGAGTGCGGACGACTGCGGACGTGATCTCGAGTGCGGACGACTGCGGACGTGATCTCGAGTGCGGACGACTGCGGACGGCTCGAGGAGTCGAGACTGCGGCGACGAGTGTCCTGCTCGCACGAACACGTCGAAATCCACGCCCTCCCCAGCCGATTCGCTCGCTCACGGCGTTCGCTCGCTCATCCCTCGCACGACGTCGAGCCGCGGCTCACTCGTCGTTCGCCACGGCCCGGCGCGCGCCAGGGGGGAGACGCCGGAAAGCACCAGACGCCCGAACGTACCCGCCGACGCGCCCACGAACCCCAGGAGGTCGTCGCCACGAGTAACCTTCTTGATGGGTGCGACCACACACTCGCCTATGAGTTCGATCTTCAGTCAGATCGTCGACGGCGAGATTCCGGCACGGATCGTCTACGAAGACGAGACGACGCTCGCGTTTCTCGACGCGAACCCGCTCGCGCCGGGACACACGCTCGTCATCCCCAAAGCGGAGTACGAACGGCTCGAGGACGTCCCCGAAGACGAGGCGGCGGACCTCTACGCGACGATCCACCGACTCGTGCCGGCCGTCGAGGACGCCGTCGACGCCGACGCGACGACGGTCGCGTTCAACAACGGCGAGGCAGCCGGCCAGGAGGTCGACCACGTCCACTGTCACGTCGTCCCGCGTTTCGAGGACGACGCCGGCGGGCCGATTCACGCCATCTTCGGCGATCTCCCGACCCTTTCGGACGACGAACTCGACGACATCGCCGCGGACATCGAGTCGCGTGCGTGAGATTGCAGGCGGCACTGGCGGCACGCTCGAGCGACCACCTCGACGATGAGTCTCCGCACTGACCTCGCCGCTCTCTGGGAGACTGCACGCGAACGTCCGGTCGCGGCGACGCTCGAGTTCGGCAGTCTCGCGGTCTGTGTAGCGCTGTTCGTCGGCACGTTCGCCGCGATGGCCAGCGGGCCGCCGACCGGTCGCGGCGGCCTCTGGCTCGCCGTGGTCGTCGTCGGAGCGGCGTTCGTCCTGCTGTGGACGGTCGCGATCCCGCTGTACGACCGCGCGTTCTCAGAACAGTAGCCCGAGCAACAGGTCGCCGTAGCCGAGTGCGATCACGAGGCCGACGAAGACGGGGACGAGAAACGGCGTCCCCGGCGAGATCCAGACCGTCTCCTCCTCGACCAGCACCTCGAGTCCCGCCCGGAGGTCTTCGGGAGTCGTCCCGTACGTACTGCGTTCGACGTCCTCGAGGAACGCCTCGGCACCCCACGGATCCTCGGACGCCGTGGCGTCGCTCGACGCCCGGTACTCGAGGGTCTCGACGTCGTCCTCCGGGACGTCGGCGTCGCGGGCCACCGCGCCGTCGGTCGGCGGATTCGGCTCGTCGGGAAGCGTCGCGGGGTCGCGATAGCGGTCGGGGTGATCGCGAACCGCCTCGAGCGTCAGACCCCGCCAGCGCAGGTACATCCGCAGGGCGTCGAGGTCGAGGCCGCCTCGAGAGAGTCCGTCGGGCGTCTGCAGGAGTCGGCCGTGCGTCCGTGGAATCTCGTCGACGTCGACGGGCCAGCCGACGAACATCACGGGCGCGATCCGGCCGGCGATGCCGTTGCGGATCGCCAGAACGATCGGGATTGCGAGGCCGACGAGGACGGCGTTCGTCAGGATCGTAAACGAGAACGCACCGACGGGTGTGGCCGTCGCCGGGAACTCGAGGCCGGCGATCGTATACCGTGGAAACGCCGGGAACAGCACGGCGAGAACCATGAGCGCCTTGGCGTCGGCCCCGCCGAAGCCGCCGAACCACCAGAACAGGTAGGCGATCGGAACGACGACGCCGAGACTGACCGTCGCCGGAATCACGAACTCGACCCACGCGCCCGTCTGTCGGGCGATCCAGCCGTCCCAGGCGAGCAACGCCGCCCCGAGCGCCGACAGCGGCACCCACAGCGAACTCGAGATCCGTCGCGTCCTGACGTCGCGAACGGCGGCCCAGGCGAAGACGGGGACGGCGACGAGTCGAAGGAGGTCGGGGACCGTCGCCTGGAGCGCCGAGAGCGTCACGGGCCACACTCGAGAGTCAGGCAGTGTTACCTTTTCGACTTTCCGTGACGCGCGACCGTCGATTCGAGCGGCGGACGTCTCGCTGGCCAGCGTGCGACCGAGTTCGGGTTAGTGGGCGACGCGGTCGTTCAACACGGCCTCGATGCGGTCTTCGCCTGTCATCCCTCCGCGGGCACCCGTTCTGGTGCAGTTGTAGCTGCCTGCCGCGGTCGCAAAACGGCCGGCTACGTCGGCGGGGTCGTTCTCGAGGAGCCACCGGTGAATCAGTCCGCTCACGAACGCGTCGCCTGCACCCGTGGTGTCCACGACGTTGACGTCGAGTGCCGGTACGTCGACGACCTCCTCGTCGTCCCAGAGTATCGCACCGCGTTCCCCACGGGTCAACGCCCCGCGACGAACACCGCGGGTGCGCAGGATATCGACCGCTTCTCTCCCCCTGGCTCCCAGGTACGCACTGATCGACGGCCCGTTGGCGACGAACAGCGCGAGGTGTGACAGCAACTCGTCTACCGTCTTCCGTTCGGTCCCCCGTCCTTCCAGTCCCTCGAGCGGACTGGCGAGGTCGAACGCCAGCCGGATGTCCCCGTCTGCGGCGAGCTCACACAGCTTGCGCGTGACGCGGTCCGGACAGAACCCGTTCGTGAAGACGATTTCGGCCGATCGGAGGTACTCTCCGTCGTCGGCGTTCAGCGTCAACTGCTTTGCGGCGCCGCCGCCAGTGACGATCATCCGTCGCCCGTCGGGATCGCGAAATACCTTGCAGTAGGTCGACCGTTCGACCTCGCTTTGTCTGACGCGATCGATCGCCACACCCTCCTCGCGGAGGTTCTTCACGACTGCGTCGGCAGTGTCGTCGTTGCCCAGCCGCACGACGATCCCGGTCGTCCGACCCAGTCGCGAGAGCGCCACGGCGACGTTGGCGGCGACGCCGCCGAACGCTTCCGATTCTTCGGTCACGTAGGCGCCGCCGTCGGGCTCCGGCAGATTCGTGACCAGGTACTGTTCGTCCAGAAGTGCGCTGCCGACCGCCACTACCTCGGGAACGCCGGTCATGTACACAGTTTCCGTCGATCGTTGTGGTGCCTGTGATGTTATTACCTGCTGACGGGTTCTAGACGGTAACGCGAGAACGGGGTGTAGTTTCGTCTGCTGCCCGGCTTTTCTCCGTCGTTCTCGGTTTCTTCCTGGCGTACAGTCGAATACAGGCCGATTCACCGACGAGAACGCGCCTCGGTACCGACCGCTGTTCTTTCACGTCGATCTCTTTTCTCGTGATCGTCGTCCCTGCCTGTTGGAGCATCTCGACCAGTTCGTCCTGCGTATAAAACGAAACCAGCAGTCCGGGCGCGGCCTGGTCGTCGATCGCCGAGGCGAGGCCGGTGAGGTACTTGAGTCCATAAAAGATCGCATACGAGGTCAGTTCGTCGGGGCCGATCGGACTCCGGTAGGAAATGTCTTTGACGACGAGATGTCCGCCCTCCTTCAGGAGGTTCGTCGCCTCGATCAACGCAGCCTGGGCTTTCAGCTTCGACTGGGATCGGCGATCTCCCACGAGGTGGTGGAGGACGTCACTCAACACGACGAAGTCGAACGACTCCGGCTCGAACGGTAGCGGCAGATCCGTCGCCGACGCGTTCAGGTACTGGGCCCGTCCGTCGTCGGGAAGCATCTCCGTCGAGATGTCCAGTCCGTGTGCCTCCGTAACGTCGGTGTACTCGAGTGCGTACTCGGGTAAGAGTCCGTCACCGCATCCGATCTCTAGCAGCCGATCTCCCTCGGTGCTCGCCTCCTCGAGAAACTCGTCGAAAAGTGGCCACGATTCGATCTCGTCGACGTCTCGCTTTCGCGTGTACGTCTCCGACGTCGTGTCGAAGTACTGCTCTACTTCTAGTTCGTTCATCTTCGATACTGCCACGAACCAACTACAATTGGTTCCATTAGTATTATCTCCTTTTGTTGCTCTACGTTCCCCGTTCATGTGTTGTGTGTGAAAATATCAGTTATTACATGACGGTGACTGTCTGGTATGCGACCATTTGTACACCTCCATCCGTGGTCAGTCGAGCACGGTGTCGGCGGTCGTCGTCGCCGGTATCGAGCGACGTGACGGCCAGTAGGTGCCACCACACCCGTTCGTCGACGTGTAATCTTCGACTGCGAAAACTGTAAGACGTTCGTACGTCGTGACAGGTCCTGCCGAACGGCGTTCTGGCGATCAGGACGGCGAGACCTGCCGGCCACTGTGGTAGACGAGCACGTCGTCGACGGCGTCGATGTCCGTCCCGAGATCGATCTCGATCGTGTACGTGATCAGGACCGGACAGTTGCTGTCGAGCGAACAGCTCGTGTCCGTCGTCGTTTCAACGGAGACGTAGAGGTCGCTTCCGGACAGTTCGACGGAACTCAGTTCGGCCGTCTGGCGTGACCCACCGTCGGTGAGCTGCCCCGAGACGACGAGCCGCTCGCCGTCTCGCTCGTCGATCCACACCTGGTTTGCCGCCTCGACGCTCGTCTCGCCCAGACACTCCTGGTTGCGAACGAATAGCCGAGCCTCGGGGTCGGGATCGGCGTCGTCCGACGACAGACAACCGGCGAGCGAAAGCGCCGACACGCCGGCGACGAACGTCCGTCTGTCCATCGCTCGAGGATTGGGTGGCGCTGCCGATAAGGCCCGTGGCGCGATCGTCGAAACGAGAGACGCACCCCTCGAGAGGGGGTGCGTAAAAAATATCGGTGGGTCGACTAGTGCGTCGTCGACGGATGTGACGGACCCGCCCCTCGGTCGGACGAGTCGTGGACGTCCCTCTAGATGACGCGGTTCTGGAGGTAGTCGAGGTGCTTTGCGTTGTAGACGATCTTGACCTCGTCGGCGGCCGGCGAGCCGATGCAGGTCAGGCGAACGTTCTTGTCCTCGACTTCCTCGTCGCTGAGGATCTGCTGCATGTCCATGTCGATGTCGCCCTCTTTGACGATGGCGGCGCAGTTCGCACACGCACCAGCACGGCAGGAGAAGGGCCAGTCGTAGCCCTGGGCTTCGGCTGCCTCGAGGATGTACTCGCCTTCGTTGACCTCGAGGGTGCCGTAGTCCTCCTCACCGAGGCCGGCGTCTGCGGCCTGCTCGAAGAGGTCGTCGTCGTCCATGTCCCAGCCCTGGTCGTCCAGTACTTCGTAGTTGAGGTATTCTACCGTGGGCATCACTCCCCGCTTCGAGTCCCGTACTGGTATAGCTTGCTGTTCGGTTTCGTATGATTTGTCACGAACGACCGTTCAGACGAGGGTGAATACGGCAGTGAAAAAGAGATACGAGAGCGTGACTGCGGACCCGGGCGTGAAGATCCAGAGTGCGATGACACGTCCCGTCGCCGTGGGGTCGTAGAGGTCGCTCGCGTCGAGGACGTCCTCGGGTTCTTCTTCGCCGATGGCTCGCGGTTTCTCAGCTTCTTCTTCGATCGTCAGTGCGCGGGTCGTCACCGGGACCTCTTTCTCCCCGCGGACGGCCTGTGAGATCGTCGTCACGCGCGTCGCCCGTCCCCAGCCGAGCCCGACGATGCACATGACCGCCGACAGCGCGAGGCTGACGGGGATGCCGATGTACGAGAGGAAGGTGGTCAGCGAGGAGGCGACGGTCGCGACGATCAACGCGGCCAGAAGCGGCAGGTCGGTGAGGTCGCTCCCGACGGTGTCGAGCGTACGGCGGGCGATCGTGAACGCACCGACAGCGACGGCCGAACACGCGACGACGACGCCGCCGGTCATCGAGAGTTCGCCGCTGCCGACCAGCGGTGCGACGGCGTTGGCGACGTTGCTCGCCCCGGCGCTGAACGCGCTGTAGCAGGCGATCGCGAGGATGACGACGCTGCCCACGAACTCTCGTCCGGTCGTCCCGGGACCGAGCGTCGGCCGCGGAACGGGCCTCGAGCGGTCGACCGTGAGGAGGGGACCATCGGAGCTCTCGAGGGCGAACCGGGCGTCGAGCCACGGGTAGATGTAGCGGCCGATGACGCCGCCGATCCAGAAGGCGAGGACGGGGGCGACGATCCACCAGGCGACGATGCGGCCGAAGACGTCCCAGTTGACGTCGCCGACGGCCATCCCGAGTCCGACGATCGAGCTGACGGCGGTCATCGACGTCGAGGCGGGGACGCCAAAGGAGTTGGCGACGAGCAGGGCCCCACCGACGAAAAAGAGGATGCCGACGCTCGCCGCGAGCGAGAAGTGCCGCTCCGGGACGATGTCGCCACCCATCGTGCTGACGACGTTCGGACCGACGATCGCACCGCCGGCGAGGAAGAAGATCGACATCAGCGCGCCTGCGGTCACCTTCGACAGCACGCCGCTGCCGACCGCGGGACCGAACGCGACGCCGGTCGACGATCCACCGATGTTGAATCCAACGAACATTGCGACCCCAACTCCGACGACGAGAAGGACCTCGACCATGTCTACGTCGTTATCTCTCCCGGTGGATTGCCTTTTCGCTCCCGGACTCTCGAGTCGCGATCGGGTGTGTCCTGGCTCTCGTCAAGTCGTATCAGAAGAGGGGGACGAACCGGAACGTGAGGAACGCGCCGACGGTCGAGATGATCGGAACGACGTTCTGCATGAGGATGACGCGTGCGGTCGTCGACGGGTCGAACAGGTCGGACGCTCTCGGGATGTCCTCGACGCTCTCTTCGCCGATCTCCGGCGACGGCTCGCCTTCCTCTTCGGCGGTCAGTGCGCCGACCGAGACGGCCGTCTCGTCGCCTCTGGCCGCGTCGGGAATGGTCGTCGTCCGCGTCGCCCGTCCCCAGCCGAGGCCGACGATGCTCATCGTGGCGATGACGACGAAACTCGCCGGGATGCCGAGCCACGAGAGGGTGATGACGATCCCCGAACTGACGACGGCGACGACGATCGCGGCCGTCAGCGGCAGGTTGGTGATGTCGTTGCCGAGGGTGTCGAGCGTGCGACGGGCGATCGTGAACGCGCCGATCGTGACCGCCGCGGAGCCGACGAGAATCAGCGTGACCATGTCGACGTCGCCGGTGCCGTAGATCGGGGCGATCGCGTTCGCGATGTTGCTCGTGCCCGACGAGAAGGCCATCAGACAGCCGATCGCGACGACGACGCCGGCGGCGACGGTCTTCCGCCGGCCGAGGTCGCCCGACGTCGTGATCGTCGGGACGCCGCCGTTCGCCGTGACCGTCACCATCGGATCCTCGCGGTCGGGGTCCTGTTCGATCGCGATCCAGGCGTTGAGCCGCGGGTAGAAGTACCGGCCGATGACGCCCGACACCCAGAAGCCGACGACGGGGGCGACGATCCACCACGCGACGATACGGCCGAGAACGGCCCAGTTGAGTTCGCCCGTCGCCAGGCCCAGCGCCGCGATCGCGCCCACGGCGGTCATCGACGTCGAGGCCGGCACACCGGCGTAGTTGCCGATAAACAACGCCCCGCCGATGAAAAAGAGGACGGCGACGTTCGACCGCATCGTAAACACCGCAGTGTCGGTGACGAGTTCGGTGCCGAGCGTGTCGACGACCTGCGGGCCGATCGTGATCGCGCCGAGAAAGAAGAACACGGACATCAACGCCGCCGCGAAGAGCTTCGTGATCACCTTCGCGCCGACCGCCGGTCCGAACGCTGGCCCCGTCGTCGCACCGCCGATGTTGTATCCGACGAAGACCGCGACGAGAATTCCCACGAGCAGCAGTACTTCCGTCACGTATCCAGACCACGGCCCCCTCCCCTAAAAACGCGCCTATTTCCGGGACGCGAGACGGGCTACACACCCCAGATCGCGACGATCCCGAGCGTCGTCACGACGGTCAAGATGAGTTGCAACGGCGCGCCGACTCGAGCGAAGTCGGTGAACTCGTAGCCGCCGGGGCCGTACACCATCAGGTTGGTCTGGTAGCCGACTGGCGAGAGCAGGGGCGTACTCGCGGCGAAGACGACCGCGAGGACGAACGAGTACGGCTCAGCGCCGATCCGGACCGCCGCGTCGAACGCCACCGGGATCATCAACACGACGCTCGCGTTGTTGCTCAACAGCTCGGTCAGGACGGCCGTAAAGAGGTAGAACAGCCCGAGCACGACGATCACGTTCAGATCGCCGGCCGCCGAGACGGACAGTCCCGCGAGGAAGGCCGCCGCCCCGGTCCGCTCCATGGCCAGCCCGAGCGGGATCAGCCCCGCGAGCAGGAAGATCACGCCCCAGTCGACCGCGCCGTAGATCTCGCCGGGCTCGAGGACGCCAGTCACCACCATCGCGACCGCCCCCGCGATCGAGGTGACGAGGATCGGGTAGATCTCGAGGGCGGCGATCGCGACCACGCCGGCGACGATCGCGAGCGCGAGCGGCAGTTTCGACCGCCGGTAGGTCGGCCGCGTGACGTCCCCGGCGACGATGACGTCCCGGTTGTCGGCGAGTCGCTCGAGCGCCTCCGTGCTCGTCTGGACGAGCAGCGTGTCGCCGGCCCGCAGCGGCCGCTGGTCCATGCGCGCGTGGACGACTTCCGGACCGCGTCGGACCGCGAGCACCGTCGCGTCGTAACGCTCCCGAAAGTTCGAACTCGCGAGCGTCTGCCCGACGAGCCCGCCGTCGGGTGCGACGATCACTTCGGCGAGCGACTGCGGAGCCGCCCGTTCGTCCCCGCGGGTCTCGAGGTCGGCGTCGCCGAGGTCGAGTCGAGCCAGCAGTTCGAGCCCCCCGACCTCGGTCACGTCGAGGACGGCCTCGCGCCCGGTTCGAACGACGAGCACGTCGCCGGCGACCAGCTCTTTCTCTCCGATCGACGCGCCGAAGACGTCGGTGTCGCGGACGAGCGTGACCGCCTCGAGATCGACCTCGACGTCGGAAAGCGCCTCGCGGACCGTCCGCCCGACCAGCGGCGAGCCCTCGGGGACGACGACCTCGGTGAGGTAGGAGGCGAGGTCGAACTCGTCGGTCAGCTCCTCGCGGGGTTCGATCCGCTCGGGCAACAGGTACGGCGTGGCGACGAGCAGGTAGATCGAGCCGGCGACGAGCACGAGGACGCCGAGCGCGGTGAACTCGAACATGGTGAACTGGCGGCCGAGGTACTCCGGGCGGGCGACGATGCCGCTGGCGAGCAGGTTCGTCGAGGTGCCGATGAGCGTGAGCATGCCCCCGAGCATCGAGGCGTAGGAGATCGGGATGAGGAGCCGAGACGGCGACGTGTTCGTCCGCTGGGCGAGTTCGTCCGCGACGGGGATCATCAGCGCCACGACGGGCGTGTTGTTGACGAATCCCGCCGAGAGTCCGGAGACGCCGACGACGGAGCCGAGCTGGCGGCGCTCGTCGTCGCCGGCGAACGTCGCCAGCTGCTCGGCGAGCAACTGGACCGCGCCCGTCCGTCGCACCCCTTCGCTGAGAACGAACATCATCAACACCGTGATCGTCGCCGAGTTCGCGAAGCCGACGATGCCGTCGTCGGGCGAGATCGTCGTCCAGGGCTCGAGGACGACGAGGGCGACGATGACCCCCAGCGCGGTCACGTCGAGGGGAACCGGCTGCGTGACGAAGAGGACGACGGCGACGGCGATGATCGCGAAGACGACGAGTGCGTCGGTCGTGAGTGCTGGCGTCTCCGTCGCCTGTAACGGCGTCTGTATCGCGAGTGCGAACGCGAGTTCTCTCACGCTGCCGACCATGCCCCCTCCTCGAGCAGCGGGCACTCGTCGGTCGCGACCGACTCGGTGACCGGCTCATACTGCCGGAGAACACGGTTCAGCCGTCGATCGCACTCGAGACGCTGTCGTCGCCGACGACGGCCGTCGAGACGCGATCGAGTGTGCACTGACCGTTGTCCGGGAGTATCGGGAGACGGTTCCAGGAGGACCCACGCCGCCATAGGGAACCGGCCACCGCACAAACATGTAATAGTTCTCCACGGAACGTAGACAGTGTCCCGACCGTGACGGTCGAGTCCTCTCGAGCGCGACGCCATCCGGTGGCCGGCCGGAACCGTCGCCTTTACTCGAGTCGCCCTCGCTCTCCCGAGCATGAACGAGACGTTCGAGGTGATCCCGGCGGTCGACGTACAGGACGGCGAGGTCGTGCAACTGGTCCAGGGCGAACGCGGCACCGAGAAACGCTACGGCGATCCGGTCGAGGCCGCCCGGCGGTGGATCGACGCGGGCGCGCGGACGCTCCACCTCGTCGACCTCGACGGCGCGTTCGAGGGCGAGCGGGTCAACGCCGACGCGATCGACGCGGTCGTCGACGCCGTCGACGTCCCGACGCAACTCGGCGGTGGCATCCGCACGGCCGAAGACGCCCTCGACTTGCTCGAGCGGGGCGTCGACCGCGTCATCCTCGGCACGGCGGCGGTCGAGAACCCCGAGATCGTCGCCGAAATCAGCGACCGGCGGCCCGACAGCGTCGTCGTCAGCCTGGACGCGAAAGACGGCGAGGTCGTCGTCGAGGGCTGGACCGAGGGCGCTGGCATCTCGCCCGTCGAGGCCGCCGAACGCTACGAGGACCTCGGTGCCGCCGCGATCCTCTTTACGAACGTCGACGTCGAGGGGCGACTCGAGGGCGTCGCGACCGACCCCGTCCGCGACCTGGTCGAGGCGACCGACGTCCCGGTGATCGCCAGCGGCGGCGTGGCGACGCTCGAGGACGTCCAGAACCTGCAGGAAGCGGGCGCAGCCGCGGTCGTCGTCGGCAGCGCGCTCTACGAGGGCGCGTTCACGCTCGAGGAGGCACAGGCGGCAGTCGAGGAGTAACCGACTCACGAACGACGACGATAGAACCGGCCGGGAGCGCGGCTCGAGCGGCGCGAGAGTCGTGTGACCCGGGGAAGGGCAGGCGGCTCGTCGACGCTCGCCGAGACTCACCGCGACCGGCGACGGGTGGGCCACATATCCAGCCTCGAACGCGACGGCCCGACACGGGCGATCGGTTCACGACCGCCAGTACGCCGGCGTCAGCAAGACGAGCACGGGGACGATCTCGATCCGGCCGATCCACATCATGAGCACCATCACGAAGCGGGTGCTCGTCGGGAACACGAGGTAGTTGTCGTAGGGTCCAGCGGCTCCGAACGCGGGACCGATGTTGAGGAAGATCGACGCGGCCGCGCTCAGCGCCTCGAACTCCGTGACCGTCGTTTCGGCTCGAGCGGCGTCGACGACGACGAACACGGTCAGCAGAAAGAAGATGACGATCGCGAGCATGACGTACGAGAAGACGTCCCGGACGGTTCCCTCGTCGACGACGTCCCCGCTGAGCCGGAGCGGACGGACGGCCTCCGGGTGGACCGAGGTGAAAAAGTCCCGTCGAAAGCTCTTGAGTATCACGAGCCACCGCAGCAGTTTGATCGAACACGTGGTGCTGCCGGCCATCCCGCCGAGGAACATACACAGAAAGAGGACGTGTTTCGCGCCCGGCCCCCAGAGGTCGAAGTTCGTCGACGCGTAGCCGGTCGTCGTCACCATCGAGACGACGTTGAACACCCCGTGTCGGAGCGTCGGCTCGAGTCGGCCGCCGAAGTCACCCTCGAGTGCGAGGATGGCGACGACGACCCCGCCGAAAAACGCCAGGACGCCGAGGTAGAAGCGAAACTCCTCGTTCTCGAGCGGACGGCGGTACTCACCCAGCGTGACGTAGTACAGCAGGACGAAGTTCGTCGCCCCTACGATCATGAAGGGGACGATCGCCCACTGTGCGGCCGGCGAGAACGCGCCGATGCTCTCGGCTTCGGGCGAGAAGCCGGCGGTCGAGACGCTCGTGAGCGCGTGGGCGACGGCGTTGAAGAAGGTCATGTTGGGCGCGAGTCCGAGGAGGTAAAGCAGGTAGAACGTCGCCACGGCGAGTACCGTAAGGCCGACGTACAGCCCCCAGATGAGCCGCGCGGTGTCGTCGATCTCCGGGCGGAGCTTCCGGACGCTTTTGGTCTGGGTTTCGGTCTCCATCAGCTGGGCACCACCGACCATCAGGTTCGAGAGCAGCCCGATCGCGATGATCAGGATGCCGAGGCCGCCGAGCCACTGGAGGAGCTGTCGCCACAGCATGATCGACCGCGGGTGGACCCCGAAGTCTTCGATGATCGTCGCCCCGGTGGTCGTGATCCCGCTCGTGCTCTCGAAGAGGGCGTTTACGGGGTGGGCCAGGACGCCGTTGCCGGCGAGGACGAACGGCACCGCGCCGACGACCGCGACTGACAGCCAGGTCAGCGCGACCATCAGGAACGCTTCGCGCTGGCCGAGCTGGCGGTCGGCGCGCAACTGCTCGAGGGCGTATCCGACGGCGACCGTGAGGACGATCGCGGCGACGAACGGGACGGGATCGTCGCCGTCGTAGACGGCCAGGGTGAGCGGAACCGAGAGCGGGACTGCGAACCACTTCAGGACCGTCCCCGTGAGGCTACAACTCGAGCGCCAGTCGACGCGGATCTGCATCGACCGACGAAACGGTCGCGAGCGACGAAAACCCTCTGGCGAAACGCTACGGCCGGTTGTAGCCGTGGCCGGTGTAGAGCGCGAGGAGGTTCACCGCGACCAGGCCGAGGAACGCGGCTGTGACGCCTGGCTCGTCCAGTCCGTGCACGAGGAGGGGGACGTGTACGAACGGGAGCGTGATTGCGACCCAGAAACCGAGAAACTGAATCGGGCCTTTGACCGAGCGGACGAGTCGTTGTCGGCGGCCGTCGTGCTGGCGTTCCGTCTCAGGGCTGGACGGTGCGATCGAATCGTTCGAGAGCGGGGAGTGGTTGGGCATCGGTCGGTTACTCACCTCCAACTATTCACGACATTCTCCCCACGTATCATATAAACGGCCGAACGTTGGTCTCGTTTCGGCCCGTTTCACTGCGGTATACGACTGATAACCACCTTTCGAAACGCCCTCAAAACCGCCTAGATATTTTATAACCGCTTTTCGATCCGTTTCGAGAGAATCGCTCGACCACCGGCTCTCGCGGCTTCCACGCGAACGGAATCGCCTTGTACCGTCGCTCACCTCGTGTTAGCCATGAGCGAGCGAACCGCGACCGTCTCGCGGGAGACCGCCGAGACGACCATCGACCTCACCCTCGACGTCGACGGGACCGGCGAGGCCGACGTCGAGACCGGCATCGGCTTCTTCGATCACATGCTGACGTCGTTCGCCAAACACGGCCTGTTCGACCTCTCGGTTGCGTGTGACGGCGACCTCGAAATCGACGACCACCACACGATCGAGGACGTGGCGATCGTCCTCGGGACGGCGTTCGACGAGGCGCTGGGCGATCGATCGGGGATCGTCCGCTTTGCCGACCGCCGGGTGCCACTCGACGAGGCGGTCGCAAGCGTCGTCGTCGACGTTAGCGGGCGTCCCGTCTTCCGATTCGACGGCGACTTCTCCCAGGAACGGGTCGGCGGGATGACCAGCCACATGGCGAAACACTTCCTGCGATCGCTGGCGACAAACGCCGGGCTGACGCTGCACGCCGACGTGGTCGGCGAGAACGCCCACCACGAGATCGAGGCACTGTTCAAGGCCACCGCACGGACCCTCGACGACGCGACGCGGATCGACGACCGCCGCGAGGGGACGCCCAGCACGAAAGGGAAACTCTAGGGCCGCTCGAGTACGCCTCGCTCTTCGACGAGTTCGCCGTCGTCGATCGCGTGGTCGACGATCGCCTCGGCCTCGTGGCTCTCGAGGTCGTACGCGCCGGCGGCGAGTTCCTCGACGGCCGTCCGCTCCATCGGGAACTCGCGGTTGCGAAGCAGGCGCACGACCTTGCTGTAGGCGCGTGGCGGTCGCGCGGCCTCCGTGGCGTCGGTCCCCGTTTCCCGTCGACCGGCGGCCGCTCGAGACGTCGTCTGCTCGTCGGTCGCGTCGTCGCTCCGTCCGTCGTCTCCAGTCTCGTCGGCCGACGACGGCGCGGTCGGCTCGCTCGAGTCGACGCTCTCGAGGCTCGTTTCGTCCGCATCGGTGTCCGTCGTCTCCGTGATCTCTCGAGTCGTGATCGTGACGCCGGTGTCGGATTCGTCGTCTTCGGAACCGCCCGTGGCCGGACGCTGCGGCCCCTTGTGACGGTTGGTCCGTCCGTCGGTCGTCGCGGCGACCGTCTCGTTCGCGTCACCGCCGGCGTTTTCCCCGTCCACGCTTCCGTCGACACGGGCGAGCAGCGGCTCGAGAAGCGTCTCGAGTCGGTCCCGACAGTCTGGACAGAGGACGACGCGACGCTGTTCGTCTTCGCTCGGCTCGAGTTCGGCGGGGACGACCTCGAAGGTGCCGACTGCCTCGGATCCACAGAAGTCGCAGCTCTGGAGCGCGCGCATGTCGGATCGATCTCGTCCGGGAGTAAAAAAACGTCCGTCAGACGCCGTCGATCGTCGAACACCGACCATTATACGCTAGCGTGCGTAGTGGCTCCAACGGATGTTCGACGAGATCATGGAGAAGTTCGAGGGGTCGCCGAGCCAGCAGGCCGTCATTCGGTTGCTACTCGAGCGGGGCTTTTCGGTCAACGACGAGGGCAGAGTCGTCTCCGGCGGTATCGAAATTCCAAACACCGGCATCGCCCGGGAGATCGACGTCGACCGACGCGTGGTCGACTCGACGACGGACGTCATCCTCGAGGATCCCGAACTCAGGCGCATCTTCCAGAACATCTCGCAGGTGCCGAGCCTGATGGACCTCGCGCCGGTGCTCGACCTGACGGTGCTCACGATCGCGGTCGAGGATCCGGACCAGAAGGGGATCGTCGCTTCCGTCACCGGCTTGCTCGCCGAACACGACGTCTCGATCCGCCAGACGATCAGCGAAGATCCCGAGTTCACCGACGACCCGCGGCTGTATCTCGTCACGGACCAGGACCTGCCGGGCGAACTCATCACCGAACTCCGGGATCTCGAGTTCGTCCGCAAGATCGAGTTGCAGTGACCGCGCGCACGTAGCGTAACGGTTGTTCGTGGCCCGACGATCGTTTCGACGTCCGCACTCTCCTCGTCTCGTTCAGACGGCCGACTCGCGAACGTCGGTCGGCCGGAACATGTGGTAGACGCGACTGCCGTCGACGCGTTTCGTCGCCACCGTTTCGTAGCCGAACTGGCGGTAGACGTCCCGGTTCAGGGCGTCCGTCGTCGCGAGGTACACCCCCGACGTACCGGGATCGCGGTCGACGAGATCCTGGACGGCCTCGAGCAGCGCCCGACCGATCCCCCTGCCACGCCAGTCGGGGTCGATTCCGATCGCCTCGAGCGTGTAGGTGGCCGTCGGTAACACCTCGGGCGGCGTCGCCGTCCGGTAGACGCGGTACCAGCCCGGCCAGTCGGCCCGTCCGAGCAGTCTGAGCGTCGACGGCAACCGGGCGACGAGCGACCGCACGAGTCGCAACCGAGAGGGGCGAAATCCCGGCCGGTCGACGATCGCCACGCCGACGACTCGGTCGTCGACGGTCGCGACGAAGACGGGCTGGCCGGCCTCGAGGTACGTCCGCAGGCGGAGTTCGACGATCCGACGCAGGGCACGATCGAACCGCCCGTCGCGGTCGTGAAACGTCGTCTCCGTGAACGTCTCGGTGGCGAGTGCAGCCGAGAGGACGGCCGCCGCCTCGAGCAGGTTCTCCTCGCGCAGTGCGGTGATCGTGACGTCGGTCGACCCCGTGTCCGGGCCGACCGTGATCGAGGACACCCGACGGAGACGATCGAGGACGGGCGTGAGCGGGAACAGTGCGTCGAGGCTCATCGAAGTCGCTGTCTCTCCGCGTCGAGAGAGCATAACGGTAGTGTCGCCCCGGATCGTCGGTGGTGGCTTCGACCTCGCGTGCGACGGTATCGGCGGGCGTCGGACCGACGTACTCTTTTCGCCGGCGAGAGTACCGCCGCCATGGAGTACACGCGGTGCAGACGTGGTGAACGGCCGTGAACCGAACGTACCACACCGTCGCCGAGCCGGCCACCGCGAGCTTCGTCGTGCAGGGCTCGGAGTTCATCGGCCACGTGCGGCCCGTCGAGTCGGTCGAGGCGGCAGAGACGTTCGTCGACGCCGTAAACGCGGAGTACGACGACGCGACCCACAACGTTCCCGCCTACCGGGTGCGGGCCGACGCCGACGGCGACCTCCTGCGGGAGTACTCGAGCGACGAGGGCGAGCCCTCCGGCTCCGCCGGCAAACCCGCGCTGAACGTCCTCCAGGGGCGTGACCTCGAGAACGTGGCCGTCGTCGTCACCCGCTACTACGGCGGGACGAACCTCGGCGTGGGCGGACTCGTCCGGGCGTACTCCCGCGCGGTCAAGGAGGCCGTCGACGAGGCCGGCGTCGTCGAGGAACGCCCTCACGAGCGCGTCTCGATCACCGTCGCGTACGACGACTCCGGCACCGTCCGGGGGATCCTCGAGAGCGAGGGCTACGAGTTCGACGCAGCGTACGAGGAGGCGGTGTCGTTCGACGTGCGCGTTCCCACGGCGGAGGCGGAGACGTTTCGCGACCGCATCAGGAGTGCGACGAGCGGCCGGGCCGACCTCGAGTGATCGTCGTCCGGACCGCTGTACGTCCGTCCGGCAGCGACCGCGTCTCCTCGGGCGGTCGCTGCGGAAGACGGGGACAACAGCCCGTATCAGGCGTCGCCTGGCGCAACCGTCGTCGCTTCTTCCGTCTCGGCTTTTGGCGACTTGCGGCGGTTGCGACTGGTCAGTCCGGCGAGCAGCGCGAGGCCGACGGCGCGAAGCGAGACGGTGAAGACGAACGCGGTCAGCCCAAGTTCGGCTCCGGCGAGGCCGAGTGCCCCCTCGAGGATCCGCAGCGGGATGTCCGGCACCATGAGGAAGATCGACGACAGCGAGAACAGCACTCGCTCGAGGCCGTCGACGGTCGCGTACTGGTAGCCGATGATCGCGATGCCGAGCGTGTAGATGCCGAGGAACATCCCGACGATCGGGATGAGGACCTCGGGGACGGCGTAGCCGAGGTCGGTGAGCTCCGCCAGACCGACCATGTCGAACCCGTTTTCGGTCGGCCGGATCAACAGGATGCCCGGCGAGAAGACGAACGCGAACGGGACGAGGATCTTGTTCAGCGAGAGCAGGAAGGCGATCGCCGCCGTGCCGAACTCGTCTGCTTTGGCGACGCCGGCGGCGGCGAACGCCGCGACCGCGACCGGGGGCGTGACGTCGGCCATCAGCCCGAAGTAGAGGATGTACAGGTGTGCGGCCAGCACCACGACGCCCAGGCTCTCGAGAGCGGGGCCGAGCATCGCGACCAGGATGATGTACATGACGGTCGTCGGCATCCCCATCCCGAAGATGATCGCGGCGACCCCCGCCAGGATCATCAACAGGAGCATCGAATCGCCGCTGACCGTCGTGATGAGTTGCGTGAGGTTCGGCCCGAGCCCGGAGACGCTGATGACGCCCGGGATGATTCCCGCGGCCGCGACAGCGATGACGACCGTCGTCGCCGTCCGCGCGCCGGAGGCCATCGACTTCAGGATAAAACTCCCGAACTGGAACGCCGTGTTGTCGGCCAGATCCGGCCGTCCAAGCGCAGCAGCGCCGTTCGCCGCGCTCTCGTCGACCGCGTCGTCGAGCTCGAGCAGCGGCGCGTCGCGGTTCGGCCGGGCGAGCACGAACGCGACGCTCACGAGAATCGCGATCGTCCCGAGGTCGGAGACGGCGGCGGTCGCGGCGGCACCGAGAGAGAGCGGATCACCGCCGGCGTCGATCCCGGCCAGCACGCCGAGTGCGTCGACGAGACCGACGCCGTAGGTCGCGTAAGCACCCAGCTGTGCGAGCGCGAGAACGCCGATCGTGCCGAGCAACGGCACGCGGTTTCGTTCGTCGTACGCCGCGATGACGGCGATGAGCGCGACGATCGTGACGATCGTGTACCAGCCGGCGCGGTTGATCGAGAGGCGAAGACCGATTAGGAAGTACAGCAGGAGCACGAGCGGCAGCAGGTAGAACCAGCCCTGCAGGAAGTGCGAGCGGACGTCCGGCAGTTCGCTTCGCGAGAGCCCACCGATGCCGCCGCGGGCGGCCTCGAAGTGGACCATGACCCACATCCCGAAGAAGAACGCGATCGCCGGGAGCGCGGCCGCGGTGATCACGTCGGGGTAGGGCGTCCCCGTCAGTTCGACGATCAGGAACGCCGCCGCGCCCATCACGGGCGGCAGGATCTGCCCACCCGAGGAGGCAGACGCCTCGACTGCACCCGAGAACTCCCGCGAGTACCCCGAGCGTTTCATCAGCGGGATCGTGAACGCCCCCGTCGTCACCGTGTTGGCGATCGACGAGCCCGACAGCATCCCCATGAAGCCACTCGAGACGACGCTGGCTTTCGCGGGGCCGCCCTTGCGGGTCCCCGTCAGCGAGTACGCGAGGTCGATGAACCACTTGCCGGCCCCGCTCATCTCGAGGAACGCGCCAAAGAGGATGAAGATGTAGATGAACCGAACGCTGACGTCGACCGGCGTCCCGAAGACGCCGGTTTCGGTCGTGTACCACATGTTCCGGACGATGCTGTCCCACCCGGACGGCGGGATCGCAAGCGCGCCGATGGGCGAGTCGGCGGGGATGACGTACCCCCAGCGGGCGTAGGCGAGAAACGCCGCGATCAGCGACGTGAGCAGCAGTCCGAGCGCCCGACGGGTCGCCTCGAGGACGACCAGAACGCCGACGATGCCGAGCAGGAAGGCGTAGGAAATCTCGTCGAGTGGCACGCCGACGGCGGCGACGACCGACACGAGCGGCTCGAGTACCGGGTAGACCTCCTGGATCGGCCGTACGCCACCGAGTCCGACGGTGGCTGTCCGTCGGACTTCGTCGAACTCGGTCACGATGTAGGTGGTCGGAACGACCGAGAGCACGATCAACACGAGGTCGAAAGGCGTCACGCGCTCCATCTCTCGGTCCACGGCGAACCAGCGGACGCCGTCGCCGAGCCGTTCGACGACGCGCGTCAGGACGTGATCGGCTCCAAACTGATCGCGAGCGACGGGCTCGAGTCGGCCGAGCCGGCGTGCGACGGGGCCGTCGCCACGGGTCGGCGGAAAGAGGAGGAACGCGATCACGAGCGCGAACGAGACGTGGATCGCGTTGAGCTGGAGCTTCTGGAGCTGGCCGAGCCGGTAGGGCTCCCCGAACGGGATCGGGATCTCGAAGGTGAACCCGCGGGCGGCGAGCCACATCTGGAACGCCGAGAAGGCGAGCCCGACGAGCGCGACTGCGATTGCCGCGGGTCCGCGAAGCGATCGTTGTCGCTCGACCTCCTGCAGGATCTCTTCTCGTTCTTCGTCGGAGATTGCGTCCGTGTCGGTCTCTACACTCATATTAGATGTCGGATATCATTGGTTCGTCTCGTCTCCACCCACCGCAGTACGTACCTCGGTAACGATTCCGTCGAAGAGTCCGCCGTCGACGAAGATGGCGACGCTGTCGACGTCGTCGCCAAGTGCGACCAGATCGTACCGGTCGTCGCCGACGACGAGTTCGTGGCCTGGAACGGGTCTCGGGGCGACGTAGAGCCGCTCGGTCGGTTTGTCGACTCTGGTCACGAGCCCGTCGTCGGTCTGCTCGACGTCCGCCCTCGCGGGGAGGCCCGCGCCGTAGGAGTCGAACACCATCCGGACCATTCGCAGTTCGTCGCCGTCGACGACGTAGACGTCTCTGACTGGCGTCTTCTCCACGCTGTGGGTGTACGAAAGCGTCACCTCCGTCCCGTTCTCGACGGGCACCTCGAGCAACCGCTCGCCGGAGTCGGCGTCGGCGACGACGACCGTTCGGTCGGTCGACCCGGTCGCGTACGCCGTCGTACCGACGACACTGACGGCTACGAGCACGACGAGGAGTACAACAGCCAGTCGTTGCCGTGATAGTCGGAACACGATCGATGCTGTCGGGAGCTGACGTCGATCAGTTGAAGTAGGCGTCAGCGCCGGGGTGCAGCTCGATCGACATCCCTTCCTGTGCGGAGTCGACGCTGATGAAGTCGGCCTTGGTCGACAGTTCGTCGACGTTGTCGAAGATCGCCGCCGTGACCTCCTCGACGACGGTCTCGTCGGCGCCGGCGTGCGTGGCGATCATCGCCTGCACGGAGACGGTCTCGACGTCCTCGTCGATGCCGCCGTACTGGCCGCCGGGGATGGTGTCGTCGGCGAACCACTCCGCGTCCGATTTGATGTCTTCACGGACGTCTTCGGGGACCTCGACCAGCGAGATGTCGGACGTCGTCGCGAGGTCCTCGATCGCGCCGACGGGCCAGCCGCCGACGACGAACGCCGCATCGATGTCGCCGTCTTTGATCTGGTCGGACGCCGAGGAGAACCCGGAGTTCTGTTCCTCGAAGTCGTCGGTCGTGATGCCGACCGACTCGAGGATCTGCAGGGCGTTGACCTGCGTCCCGCTGCCCAGGTCGCCGGTGTTGATCGTCGCTCCCTCGAGGTCCTGAATGGAGGAGATTCCCGAGTCGGCCTGCGTGACGATGTGGATCGTCTCGGGGTACAGCGTCGCGACCCCCCGGAGGTTCTCGACCGGCTCGCCCTCGAACTCCTCAAGGCTGGTTCCGTTGGCGGCGAAGTAGCCGACGTCGTTCTGAATCAGCGCGAAGTCGGCCTCCTCGCGACCGAGGCTGCCGACGTTGGCGACACTCGCGCCGGTCGACTGGACCTGCAGCGAGTAATCGGTGTTTTCGTCGACGATGCTCTTGAACTCGTTCGACAGCGGGTAGTACGTCCCGCTTTGCCCGCCCGCGTGCCAGGAGAGTTGCGAACTGTCGCCGCCGTCGCCATCGCTGCCGAGACAGCCGGCGATCGCGGTAATACCTGCGATACCCGTCGCTTTGAGCAGTCGACGTCTGTTGACGTGAGATACCATGTGGAGGAATCTGTATCGGGCGCGTATATACTTTTAAAATTCGTATTACTGTTCGGTATTGGTTGACAAATTTCCACTGTTACTGCCCAATCATTTGAGTAAATAATCAATTTCGGATCGAAACATATACTTTCTCATGAACGATGATACTGGTCATGAACCGCATCGAAGCCAGCGATTATTTTGACCTCGTTCACGTTTCGGATCCACAACTCGCACCCGGCGGCGAACGCGTCGCGTTCGTCCGCACGGTGCCCGACGACGACGAGTCCTACGAGGCGACGGTGTACGTCGTCCCCGTCGGCGGCGGCCAGCCGCGGCAGTTCACCGTCGCCGAGGGCGTCGACGGCGAACCGCGCTGGAGTCCCTCGGGCGACCGACTCGCGTTCGTCAGCACGCGCGGCGACGACGACGACCGACCGCAACTGTGGCTTCTCCCCGCCGACGGCGGCGAAGCCAGGCAGCTGACGACCGTCGTCGGCGGCGTCGCCGACCTCGAGTGGAGCCCCGACGGCTCCCGGCTCTGTTTCACCCAGCGGGTCAGCGACGACGACCGCGAGCAAGAGCGCGACCTCGCCGTCGACCCGGAGTACGAACCCGACGAGCCCGATCCCCGCGTGATCGACCGGATGATCTACCGCGCCCACCAGGAGTACTTCGACGGGCGGCGGAGCCACGTCTACGTCCTCGACGTCGAGGCCGCACTCGAGGGCGACGACGCCGGAATCGAACGCCTCACCGACGGCGACGCCGACTACGTCGCGCCGACGTGGGGCGACGGCGAGACCGTCTACTACGCGTCGAAAGGCGACCGGCCGGACGACTCGATCACCTTCGACATCTACGCGCACGACCTCGAGGACGGCGACGCCGAAGTCGTCACCCAGACGACGGGCGGGGTTTCGATGCTCGATGCGACCGCCGACGGCCGCGTGGCCTACCCGTACACGCCCGAGGAGAAGTTCTCGCTCCGCCAGACCGAGATCGCGGTCTACGACCGCGAGCACGAGGAAGAAGTGATCCCCACCGAGTCGCTTGACAGGACGTTCGGCTACAAGGGCAGCTTCGAGTGGGGGCCGGACGAGGACCTGCTGTACTTCTCGACGCCGGACGAGGGGTCGGTCGTCGTCCACTCCGTGCCGGGCGACGCGAGCGACGAGCCGCGGACGATCTACGGCGACGGCGTCACCGTCGAAGGGTTCTCGGTCGGCGACGACGCGATCGCGTACGTTCAAAGCGAGTGGGACCACCCGGGCGACGTCTTCCTCTCGACGCGCGGCGGCAACGAGGTCACCCGGCTGACCCGCGTCAACGCCGACTACCTGAACGAACGGGCAGTCTCCCAGCCCGAAGAGCTGTGGTTCGAAAGCGAGCAGGGATCGGTCCAGGGGTGGGTGCTGACGCCGCCGGACTTCGACCCCGACGAGACCTACCCGCTGGCCGTCGAGATCCACGGCGGCCCCCACGTCCAGTGGACGACCGCGGGGACGATGTGGCACGAGTTCCAGACGCTCGCCGCCCGCGGCTACGTCGTCTTCTGGTCGAACCCGCGGGGGTCGACGGGCTACGGCGAAGAACACGCGATGGCGATCGAACGCGACTGGGGCGAGGTCACGCTGACCGACGTGCTTGCCGGCGTCGAGACGGTCTGCGAGCGTGAGTACGTCGATACGGACAACCAGTTCGTCACCGGCGGCAGCTTCGGTGGCTACATGACCGCCTGGACGGTCGGCCAGACCGACCGCTTCGCCGGCGCGGTCAGTCAGCGCGGCGTCTACGACCTCACCGGCTTCTACGGCTCGACGGACGCGTTCATGCTCGTCGAGGGTGACTTCGATACGCTCCCGTGGGAGGAACCCGACTTCCTCTGGGAGCGGTCGCCCGTGGCCCACGTCCCCGACGTGACGACCCCGACGCTCGTCGTACACTCCGACCGCGACTATCGCACGCCCGCGAACACCGCCGAACTGTTCTACCTCGGGCTGAAGAAGTACGACGTCGACACCCGTCTCGTGCGCTACCCGCGAGAGGGTCACGAACTCTCCCGCTCGGGCGAACCCGCACACGTCGTCGACCGCATCGAGCGCATCGCCCGCTGGTTCGACGGCTACTCCGACCACCACGACGTCCCGCCCGCCACAGAGCGCGACCCCGACGCCGACCTCTCGGCGGGTGCCGACGCAGACGACGAGTAGTCACTCGAGTACGAGGTGGGCTTCGACTGGAAATCCTCGGCGATCGACTCGCCGCAGTCTGCCGGTTTCGACGCGAAGTGAGCGGGTTCCGACCTGGAAATAACAGCTCGTATCAGGTCGTCCGGAACGCGCGGTCGCCGGCGTCGCCCAGACCCGGGACGATGAAGCCGTCGTCGTCGAGGCGGTCGTCGATCGCGACGGTCAGCAGGTCGACGTCGGGGAACGCCTCGCCGACGCGGAGCAGCCCCTCGGGTGCCGAGACCGCCGAGAGGACGATCAGGTGCTCGGGGTCGGCGGAGTTCTCGACGACGTGATCTAACACCGTACACATCGTGCTCCCGGTCGCGAGCATCGGGTCGGCGACGATCACCGTGTCCTCCTCGCCGATCTCGGGCAGTTTGACGTAGTCGACCGTGATCGGGAACGAGCCGTCCTCGTCGCGTCCCGCCTCCTCGTCCCTGCTCGCGCTGATGACGCCCTGGCGCGCCCGCGGGAACGCCTTGAGCAGTCCCTCGACGAACGGCGTCGCCGCCCGCAACACGTTGATGATGACCACGTTGTCGAGCCCCTTGACTCGCTCGCCCATCGTCTCCTCGAGTGGCGTCTCGATCTCGACGTACTCCGTCTCCATGCGCCCGTCGATGATCTCGTAGCCACAGATGCGCCCGAGTTTGACGAGCCCTTTCCGGAAACTGACCTGTTCGGTCTCGACGTCTCGCAACTGCGAGAGGGTGTGTTTGGCCAGCGCGTGCGTGACGAGATGTGCCTCGTCCCGGTCTTCGATCGTCATTTTCGTTCGAACTGGTGGTCTCCGGGGAGTATAAGGTGTCGATACACGAATCGTCATCGGTGCAAACTGTCGAGTCGTCCACGTTCGTCCGAGCCTCACCCGACGCAGTCGACCGTCACCTCACGCCCGAGACGATCGTCGAGTACGAGGGGAGTTTCACCGTCAGGGACGTCCGAGAGCGCGAGGACGACTGGCTCGTCACCGCCGGAACGGCCACCCTCGAGCTCACGTTCCGGTTCGAACGCCTCGAGAACGGCTTCTACTACGAACAGGAAGGCGAGGAGGGGCCGCTCGAGGTCATGGAGACGACGCTCACCTGCGAACCCGAAGACGAGGGTACCCGCGTCACCGTCCAGTCGACGGTGCATATGGGACTGTGGCCGGCGGCGCTGACAGACCGGATCGCCGCCTGGAAACGACGAAGCGAACTCGAGCGGGCACTCGAACGGCTCGCGACCGACCTCGAGTGATACTGTCTCGAGCCCTGCTCTCGTCTGCGCGTCGTGTCCGATCGGGGATACCGTTTTGATGCTGGCGTCCCTCGTTGGCGTATGGGAATCGTCGACACGATTCGCGAGGCGTTCGGCGCGGTCGAACCGGAGCGTCGCTCGAGCGCCGGCGGCGCGTACTGGTGTGACGACTGTGCGATCCGCCGTCCCGTCGACGAGGAGCCGGCGTCCGACGCGGACCGCCCGTCCTGTCCCGAGTGTGGCGAGTCGATGCGGTTCGAGCGCTCGCCCGACTCGGCCGGCTGTGCGTGCTGACCGCGCCTCGAGTGTCCTTCGACCGCTAGTGAGTCACGACGTAGGTGACGACCATGAGCAGGATCGTCAGCACGGCAAACCGGAGCCACGTGAACGAGACGAGGTCGGCGAACTCGAGCAGCGAGAGGACGATACTGGCGAACGCCGCCGAGAGGACGGCGTTCAGTACGAACAGCACTCGCGGATCGCCCTTCGACGAGGAGACCCCCTCGGAGACAGACATTACGTCGACGTCTATGTTCCGTCCGAATAACTGCTTTGCCCCGTCGCTGGACCGGTCTCGATCCCGGTCAGTCTCGGCGGCCGACGGCTTTCATAGACAGCCTGCGTGGCTATATTGCTCGAGGCCGTCGATACGTGTGAGCCACCCATGCGCTTTCGACTCCGCAACGACGACGGGACGGCCGTCGACCCGGTTCCGTTTCTCGTCGTCTCACTGCTCTCGATCCCGATCCTGATCGGCTGGGGACCGCCCTTTCTCCTCGAGTGGGGCGTCCCCCTCGCCCCGGCTGTCGCCGTGTCGATAACGCTCACCGCCGGCGTCGTCGTCGTCGCCTACTATCGGTACGTCCTGTCTGCCCAGCCCGAACTGCGCGACGAAGTTCCCGTGGCGCTCAGAGTGCGACGGCTGCTGTACGCCATCTTCGTGGGCGTCGTCGCCCTGCTCGGACTCACCGGCGCGCTCGTCCTGGCGACCTGAGACTGCTGGACGACTGTCTCACTCGACGACCAGCGTCTCGCCGTCCCGCTCGGGGAACTCGTTCTCGTAGCTCGACCAGTCGTCGTCCATCTCCGCGTCGGTCAACAGGCAGTCGTCGAGCGCCTCGACCAGCCCCGCCTCCGCGACGTCGGTGCCGATGAACACCAGTCTGCTCTCGCGGTCGCCCCACTCGGGGTCCCAGTGGTCCGTCGGCCGGTTGTCCCGGTAGAGGTCGCGCTGTGGCTCGGGGAGACTCGCGATCCAGCGCCCGGACACGTCGACGCGGACCGACGGACCGGCGACGTTCAACACGAGCACCGGTTCTTCGCGACCGGCGACCCAGAACCGTCCTTTCGCGCGGACGACGTTCGGCGGCACCGAGGCGAGAAACGACCGGAGCCGTTCCGGATGGAACGGCCGCTCGCGCCGGTAGGATACGGAGGTGACGCCGTAGACGTCCTCGGGGTTGCGATGGTCGTGCTCGTGATCGTGGTCGTGCTCGCAGTGCTCGCCGTGCTCGTGGTCGTGCTCGAGTGCCTGCTTCCACCCCGCGGCGTCCCGTGCCTGATCGGGATCGAACCGTCCCGTCTCGAGCAACTCGTCGGGGTCGACCTCGCCGTGGGTCGTCCGGACGATCGACGCGGTCGGCTGGAGCGCGCCGATCAGCGCCTCGACGCGCTCGCACTCGCGCTCGGTGAGCAGGTCGCACTTGTTGAGGACGACGACGTCGCAGAACTCGACCTGCTCGATCAGCAGGTCCGAAAGCGGCCGGTCCTCGGCACCCGGCGCGGTCTCGCGCTCGAGCGGTTCCTCGGGGTCGACCGTCTCGAGAAAGGCCCGGCCGTCGACGACCGTCACCGTCGTGTCGACCTCGTACAGCGCCGCCGCGCGCGACTCGGTGGTAAACAGCCGGGCGATCGGCGCGGGTTCGCTGATGCCCGACGCCTCGACGACGAGGTAGTCGAACTCGCGGTCGCCCGCGAGACGCGCGACCTCGGTCTCGAGGTCGTCCTGACGCTCACAGCAGATACAGCCGTTCGAGAGTTCGGCGACGCCGCCGGTTGGATCGAGTTCCGTCCCCGCCTGGAGCAACTCGGCGTCGACGTTGATCTCGCCCATGTCGTTGACGAGCACTGCGATCGAGCGCCCCTCGTTGTTCTCGAGTAAGTGATTGAGAAGCGTCGTCTTTCCCGCACCCAGTGCGCCGCTGACGATGGTGACGGGCACGCGGTCGTCGTGCATATCTCTACCAATCGATCTGTCGTACTTAGTGTCGTCGTCAGCGGAACGCGACGGGTATCGTCCGACCGATACGTCGCCGACACGCTTTTTCCCGCCCGGTTGCGTAGCAACGTGTATGACGCTGGCAGACAGGATCGCGACGTTTCGCGACGTCGTCGAAGAGTGGCTCCGTGGGCTCTACCACGGGATGATCACTCATCCTGCATACGAGAAAATCGAGAAGGAAGCCGAAGACCTGGAAGACGCGTTCATGCTCGCCTGTTTCCCCGATGCCTTCGGCATTCCCAGCCCCGTCTCGTACTACACGGCGGAACTGCTGCCGTACCTCTCCGAGGAGTTCGAGGCCTGGGAACGCCGGATGTGGGACCGCGACTCGCTCGTCGAACGCAAGGGCCAGCAGTATCACTTCTGATGGCACGATTCGTCTTCTTCGGTGGCAAGGGCGGCGTCGGCAAGACGACCGTCTCGAGTGCGTACGCACTCGAGTGCGTCGACGCCGGTCTCGAGACGCTGCTCGTCTCGACCGACCCCGCCCACAGCACCTCCGACGTGTTCGACCAGCAGTTCGACGACGAACCCCGCCCCGTCGAGGGGTACGACGGCCTCTCGTTGATGGAGATCGACCCGGAACAGGAGGTCCAGGATCACCTGATGGACCTCAAGCGCCAGCTGGGCTCGCAACTGAGCCCGGCGATGGTCAACGAGGTCGACGTCCAACTCGAGATGGCCCACCAGACGCCGGGTGCCTACGAGGCTGCGCTGTTCGACCGCTTCGTCGAGGTGATGCGCGACGCCGACCCGTACGACCGGGTCGTCTTCGACACCTCGCCGACGGGGAGTACGCTCCGCCTGCTCTCCCTGCCGGACCTCCTCGAGCGGTGGATCGAGCGGCTGATGCACAAACGCGAGCGAAGCATCGACCTCTTCGAGAAGGCCGCGATCGGTGATATGGAATCCCGCCGTATGATGGAGGGCGATCCGATCCTCGCGCGCCTCCAGGAACGCAAGGAACGCTTCGAGTTCGCCGGTGAGGTGCTCCGCGACGACGCCGCGTTTTACCTCGTGTTGAACCCCGACGAACTCTCGATCCGCGAGACCGAACGATCGGTCGAGACGCTCGCGGAGGCCGACCTCCCCGTCGCGGGACTCGTCGTCAACCGGCTCACGCCCGAACCCGATCCGGACGAGGAGGGCCGTGGCGCACGATTCCTCCGCCAGCGCGTCCAGACCGAACGCGAGCGCCTGGAGCGGATCGACGCGGACTTCGACGTCCCCGTCGTGGCGACGATCGAGACGCGCGTCGAGGAGGTTCGCGGAACCATCCTCGACGAGGTCGCCGCCGAACTCGAGGTCGACGTCGCGCCGGCCGACGGCGTCGCCGAGTCGCGATCCTGACCGGCGACGGCGACGGCGAGAATCCAGCGACTGTTATGATTCTCACCACTTCTGGTTGGTAAAAATACGGAAAACTGGCCGAACTCCGATCGAATCACAACGATTCTTGAATACATTTATAGTGTACCCGCCCCAGAAGTGTGACAGGGTAACACTATGGCAGGAGTAATCTGGATCGTTGCACTGGTGCTGGTGACGTTTTCCGTCGCGTACGTCGGGTACGGACGGTACCTCGCCGAGTTCGTCGACCTCGACGACTCGCGTGAGACACCGGCACACAAGTACCAGGACGGTCAGGAGTACGTTCCGGCGAAAAAGCCGGTTCTACTGGGGCATCACTACTCGAGTATCGCTGGCGGCGCACCCATCGTCGGCCCGATCACGGCCGCGCTCGTCTGGGGCTGGGTGCCGGCCGTGCTGTGGGTCGCGATCGGAAATCCGATCCTCGGCGCGGTCCACGACTTCATCTCGCTGTCGAGCAGCCTTCGTCACGAGGGGAAGTCGATCGGCTACATCATCGGCGAGTACGTGGGTGAGCGCGGCAAGAACATGCTGCTGTGGTTCGCGTTCCTGTTGATCATCCTCGTCGTGGCGGTGTTCGCACTCGTCATCGGCGTCGTGTTCAACGCCTATCCACAGTCGGCGACCTCGAGTCTCATCTACGTCACGCTCGCGTTCGTGTTCGGGTTCTGGCTGTACCAGCTGAACCTGCCGTTCTCGGTCGGGACGGTGATCTTCGTCGTCGGCGTGTTCGCGTCGGTCTGGGTCGGCATCCAGTACCCGCTCGCGATCACGCCGGGCGAGTACCCCGAGGGAACGATCGTCCTGTTGAGCGGCGATCCGGCGTTCGTGCCGGCGCTGCTCGGTAGCGCCAACATCGGTGCCTGGGTCGTGACGATCCTCGTCTACGGTGCGCTGGCCAGCATCCTCCCGGTGTGGATGTTGCTCCAGCCGCGTGACTACCTGTCGTCGTTCTTGCTGTATACGGGCGTCGGCGGCGGATTGCTCGCGGTCATCGTCGGCACGTTCTTTACCGGCATGGACGCGACCCACCCGGATACCGGCGCACCGCTCGACTTCGAGATCGCGACCGGCGCCTGGTACGGCTTCTTCGGTCAGGGCGGCCCGCTCGCCGAGTCGCTGCCGCTCATGCCGCTTTTCCCGCTGCTTTTCGTCACGATCGCCTGCGGGACGATCAGCGGTTTCCACTCGCTGGTCTCGTCGGGGACGACGGCGAAGCAGCTAAACAGGGAGTCCGACGCCAAACTCATCGGGTACGGCGGAATGCTCGGTGAGGGGCTGCTCGCGGCGGTCGCACTCTCTACCGTCGTGATCGTCGCGCTGCCGGAGGCGACCGGCGGTATCGGCCTCGCGCTGCCCAACTTCGCGACGGGCGGCGGCGCGATCCTCACCGCCCTCGGCGTTCCGATGTCCTACGGCGCGCCGTTTATGGCGCTCGTGCTCGCGAGCTTCCTGCTGACGAGCATGGACACCGCGGTTCGTCTCGGTCGGTACATGATGGAGGAGATCGTCGGCACGCCGGAGACGACCGTCCAGGAGTACGCGGCCAACCAGTACGTCAACACGTCCGTCATCGCTATCGTGGCGTTCTTCCTGCTCGGAAGCGGCCGGTGGGAAGACCTCTGGACGCTGTTCGGCGGTGCGAACCAGCTGCTGGCGTCGCTCGCCCTGCTGACCGGCACCATCTGGATCGCCAACTGGGACGAGTCGAAACAGCTCATGTCCACCGGCGGCCCGATGGCGCTGATGGCGGTCATCACGCTCAGCGGCCTGACGTGGGTCGGCGTCTACCAGGTCATCGGCGGTCGACTCCTCGGCATCACCGCCGAGGCCGAGACGACGCTGCTCGGGCAGGTCTCCGCCGTCGTGCAGGTCGTCATCATCGCGACGCTCATCTTCCTCGCGCTGTCGCTGTTCAAGATCGGCTACGAGAACATCCAGACGGTCCGGGGAACCGGCGACGCGGTCGCCGCCGACGGCGGCGAACCCGGTCCGAACGACGACTAGCGACGCTACCGCCGTAACCGCCGGGCGATCGATCGGAGGACGCCCGGTTTTTCCGATTCTATCGGCTCCCAGAGTCGAAACGCCGCCTCGACGGTCGCTTCCTCGCTCGCGGCGAGTTCTTCGGTCTCGGGTGCGACGACGACGAGGTTGATCTCGTAGTGGCCGTGGAAGCCGTACTTCAGCATGTTCCGATCGCGGAACGACTCGACGCGCTCGGCGACCTCGTCGGGAATCGTCGGCGCGATCACGACGAACGTAAAGTCCGTGCTGAAGTGTTCCTCGTCCGGGTCGATCCACTCGTCGGCGAGCTCGTGACCGAGGTCGACGAGCCGATCGAGCGTCGCGTCGTCGACGCGATCCGTGCGCGTGACGAACAGGTGCTCGTGTGCCTCGTGGTGGCCAAAGGACAGCGCCGGGTGCAGGACGTGTTTCTGGCTGTGCAGTTCCATCCGGCCGTACATCGTAAACCGCTCGCCCGCGACCACCCGATCTTTCTCGAGGTCGTAGTTGTGAACGAGGCGGCCACAGACCCGCTCTACGTACTCGTCGTCCCACTCGGGCAGGTCGAGCTGCTCGCGGTCGGCGTCCGGGTCGCGGTCGGATTCCGGCGTCGAGTCGCTCATGAGTCGCTGTCGGCCCGTCCCTCGAGTCGCGTCGCTTCGCCGAGCGACCGCGCGCTCGTCCGGTACTCGCGCGTCGAGTCTGTCGCCGTCGGATCGCTCGCGTCGTCGTTCATGCCCGTACTCAGCGACTGGATCGATTTATATCCACTGTCGAGTCCGAACCTTCTTTCCGATCGAACCCGTAGGAACGATCATGGCGGATAGAACCGAGGCCTGCGGCCGGTGCAGCGTCACGACCGTCGTCGACGCTGTCGACGATGGCGACGACGAGGGCGGCCGAAACCCCTTCGACGGCGAGCGGATCGAACTTCGCGAGGAGACGATGCGCCGGACCGCGTTCGTCGCCGTCTGGCTGGGCCGGCTCAAGCGCCGGCTCGACGAGACCGTCTTCTCGCTCGTCTACGGCCGGTAATCGGCTGTTTTCGTCCTCGAGCCGTCGAAGCGACCGCGTCCACCTCGAGCGACTGCCGACGGCCGTGGCGACAACGTCGAAATTCGTCGTTCGAAATCGTCGTAACGGTTGTGCCGCTTTATTCGACCGATCGCCGTAGCACTCCTCGCCCCATCCAGCGGGCAGTGGTCGTCATGAGTCAACAGCACCAGCCAGGTCAGCAGCAGTCGATGGAACGTGAGTACGGTCAGCAGCCGACGCGGCGCGGGTCGACGGGGCAGTCGACACAGCAACAGCAGATGGGCGGCCAACGGCCCGGCCAGCGAACGGGCGGTCGACAGTCCATCGCGCAGTTCGAAGACCACCTCTCGAACGAGCTTCGCATCGCCCTCGAGGACCTGAACCACGTGGCCCACGTCGCCGAGTGGTGTGCGAGAGAGTGTGCCACGGCGGGGCCACAGCTGGCCGATTGCGCCCGAATCTGCCACGACGTCTCCGAACTGGCCGAGATCAACGAACGATTTATCGCGCGCGATTCGCCGTTCGGTCCCGAACTCGCGGACCTGTTCGTGCGCACCGCGATCGAGGGCCTGCCCGAACTCGAGCAACACGGGCACCAGCACCCGCACATCACCGAGACGATCTCGGCGATCGACCGCGCGATCGACTCCTGCGAGACGGTGTTACAGACCGTCGGGCAAGGCGCACAGATGGCGGGCACACAGCAGATGCAGGAGACGCAGATGACCGGCGGCCAGCAGGTGCAAGGTTCCGGCCAGCAGTTCTACTGAGGCGGTATCCCTCATTTTTGAGGCGTCGGAGAAGTTTATACCGGCCGACCGCATACCACCCGACCAGCCGAATGGAAGAGAGCATCTCGGGATTCAAGGTTCGCGGTGACTGGGGCGACGTCGTCGAGCACGGCGAGCGGATCACGCGTGCGCTCCGAGACAACGGCGTCGACGACCCAGATGCAGCCCACGACGCCCGGTTCGCCCGTGCGTTCGAGGAGTGGGAAGAGTGGCGTCCCAAGTCCCACGAAACGCTCGACGCCGACGTAAGCGAGAAGACGGCCGAGCAGGCCAGCGTCGAGGAAGGCAAAGGCGAGAAAGCCGGCAAAGAGCCCGACGAGGACATCAAGACCGCAGGCGAGAAGCTCTCGGAGTCCTACGAGGCCCTCGAGGAGGACGACGCCGAAGGTGCCGTCGGCAAGTGGTCGGAGTCGATCGACTACGTCGCACGCGCGGCGGACTCGGCCGGCCGCAAGGCGCTGCGGCGCGTCGAGGACACGGTCTACCAGCGCGTGATGACGCAACTGGCACCGTACTACTTCGACAACGAACTCGTCAGCGCCAACATCCAGCAGTCCGGCCGCGGGAACGGCGAGGAGTTCGTCTTCGAGGTGAACGTCAACGACGACGACCTCAAAGAGGAGGTCTCGGATAAACTCGCCGAGTACGAAGACGAGATCGACCGCTGGCACATCGAGGTCGAGAAAGACACCGAGGCCGCCGAAGCGATCGAGGGTGCCGAGCCCCCGCCGGAGTCCGAGGACAACTCGAAGGCGACGCGAAACGGATGACGGTCGTCGATCGCGGCGACAGGTCGGCACACACTTGTAGGGGCCGCAAGTAGCCACCCGTAGATGGTCGACGTCGCGACGCTCGGAACGTTCGCCGTTGCCTCGATAGCGAGTCTCTTTATGGCCTGGTCGATCGGGGCCGGCTCGAGCGGGTCGACGCCGTTCGCCCCCGCAGTCGGCGCGAACGCGATTTCGGTGATGCGGGCCGGGTTCTTCGTCGGCATCCTCGGCTTCGCGGGCGCGGTCCTGCAGGGAGCGAACGTCTCAGAGGCGGTCGGACAGGAACTGATCGGTGGCGTGACGCTGTCGCCTATCGCCGCCACGATCGGGCTGACGATCGCCGCGATCCTGGTCGCGACCGGCGTCTTCGCGGGGTATCCGATCGCGACGGCGTTTACCGTCACGGGTGCCGTGATCGGCGTCGGGCTGGCGATGGGTGGCGATCCCGCGTGGGCGAAGTACCAGGAGATCGCCACCCTCTGGGTGTTGACGCCGTTTGTCGGCGGGGGAATCGCCTACTCTATCGCCCGCCTCCTGCGAATCGAACCCGTCCCGGAACGGTACCTGATCCTCGCATTCGCCGCAGTCGTCGGCGTACTCGTCGCGAACGTCGAGTTCGCCGTGCTCGGCCCCGAGGGAAGCAGTGCGTCGATCGCGGTCGCGGCGAGCGACGCGCTTCCAGGCTCGCAGACGGTCGGCGTGATCGCCGTGACGGCGCTCGTGGCCGCGATCTGGGCGTTCCTCCTCGCGGTCGACCTCCGGCGGGACGTCGAGGCCGGGGAGCGACACTTCCTGCTCGTCCTCGGGGCGCTGGTCGCCTTCTCGGCCGGCGGGAGTCAGGTCGGCCTGGCGATCGGCCCGCTGATCCCGCTGTCGACCGACCTCGAGTTGCCGCTTCTCGCCTTGCTCGTCGGCGGCGGGTTCGGTCTGCTCGTCGGCTCGTGGACCGGTGCACCGCGGATGATCAAGGCGATCGCACAGGACTACTCCTCGCTGGGTCCGCGCCGATCGATCGCCGCGCTCATCCCCTCCTTCGCGATCGCCCAGACCGCCGTCCTCTACGGCATTCCCGTCTCGTTCAACGAGATCATCGTCAGCGCGATCATCGGCAGCGGATACGCCGCGTCGGACGTCGGCGGCGGCGTCAGCGCCCGCAAGATGGGCTACACCGTACTCGCGTGGGTGCTCTCGCTCGCGCTCTCGCTCGGCGTCGGCTACGCGGGCTATACGGCCGTCGACGCTCTGCTGTTCTGACCGTCGGCCGACGAGACCGAACCGACTTTACCCGGTGGGATGCCAGGTTGCCCCATGGGAAACTCCCGAACGGTTCAGTGGCGACGTGACGCCTCGAACTCCCGGACCGTTCGCGTGCTGTGGGCACTCGGAACCGGCACCTTCCTCGCTGCGATCGTCCTCATCGTCGCCGCGCGGCTGTTCTTGCTGCTCGGACGGACCGAATCCGTCGTCGTGGCCACGCTCGTCGCGGTCGCGATCGTCGCCGTCGCGGCCGTCAACCGAACCACGGGCCGCCTCGAGTTCCTGCGCCGACGGCTTCCGTTCTCGAACTCCGGCGGTGGACTCGACCGCGTCCGGGATTCGACGATCGGTGCGGTCGTGATGGCGGTGGTCGTCCTCGTCCTCGCTCGCGGCGTCGGCGGTGGCCTCGGTCACGGCCTCGCAGCACTGACGATTCCGTTCGCGTTCGTCGCGATCGTCCTCGCGACCGCCCTCGAGTCGGTCGGCGAACTCGACCGGGAGGGGCGACGCCTCCGGCTCTACGACCCCGAGGAAGTCGTCGACCTCGAGCTCGTCGACGACGTCTCCGTCCGCCGTTTCGGCGACACGGCGTTGCTCTCGCTCGAGTACGCCCAGCCCGACGGCACGTACGTGCCGGGGCCGCGACGACTCGTCGTTCCTGCTGCGGTCGCACGCGAACTGCAGGCGCTCGTCCCCGAGTGATAACTACTCTTCGCCGGCGTCGTCGCCGTTCCCGGTCACCGTCTGCTGCTCGAGTTTCGTCAACCGTGCGCGCATGATTCGGGTGTTCTCGACTTCTTCGACGGTGATGCGGACGCCGTCGTAGGTGATCTCCTCGCCCTCTTCGACGAGCCGCCCCGCACGGTTGAAGATGAACCCGGCGATCGTCTCGAACTCCTCGCCTTCGGGGAGGTCGATCTCGAGGGCCTCGTTGACGTCCTCGATGTTGACCTCGCCGCGGACGATGACGGTGTCCTCGTCGATCTCCTCGATGGGCTCTTCCTCGCCGCCCTCCAGGATCTCACCGACGATCTCCTCGATCATGTCCTCCATCGTCACCAGCCCCTCGGTGGTGCCGAACTCGTCGATGACGATCACCATGTGCATCCGGTTTTCCCGCATCTCGGTGAGCAACTCGTCGACGTTTTTCGACTCGGGGACGTGCAGCGTCGGCTGGATGAGGTCCTCGAGTTCGAGGTCCTGAGTCTCGCCGTAGTTGAGATCGCGCACGAGGTCGCGGATGTGGACGACCCCCTGGACGTTGTCGAGGCTGCCCTCGTAGACGGGGATGCGGGCGTGGCCGCTCTGGATACAGGTCTCGATCGCCTCGTCGATGGTGGCGTCTTTCGGCACCGCCGTCATGTCCAGTCGCGGCGTCATCACCTCCTTGACGATGCTGTTGTTGAACCGGAAGATGCGCTGTAGCATCTCGTGTTCTTCCTCCTCGAGGACGCCCTCGCGCTCGCCCGTCTCGATCATGTCCTGGATCTCGTCGCGGGTGACGTACGGCGTCTCGATCGCGCTCGTCGAGCCTGTGAGCCGGTTTATCTGCCTCGTGAGGTGATCGAACAGCACGATGAGCGGATAGAGGAGGTACTCGGTCGCCTTCAGCGGCCTGGCGACCCGTAGCGCCCACGACTCGGTGTTCTCGACGGCGTAGGACTTTGGTGCGCTCTCGCCGAACAGCAAGACGATCGCGGTGACGCCGAAGGTCGCGAGGAGGACGCCGAGTAGCCCGCCGAAGTAGATGCTCAGGATCGCCGTCGCGATCGAAGACGTCGCGATGTTGACGAGGTTGTTCCCGACCAGAATCGTCACCAGCAGGCGGTGGGGATCGTCCTTGAGCGATTTGACCCGCTTTGCGCCCACGACGCCCTCCTCGACCATCCCCTCGATACGGTGTTTCGGCAGCGAGAACATCGCGATCTCAGACGAAGAGAAAAACCCCGAGAGCGCGATCAGCACGGCCACCACTATCACTCCCGCGATCGTCACCGTCGACTGGGTGACCTCGAATCCCGTTCCGGGGATCGTGTACGCGGCCAACGTCGCCTCGAGGAGCGAAGACTGCAGCATTGACTGCACGACGTTTGTCACCCTGCCGATTAACGTTTTCCGCTTTTCGTGCTCCAGATGCCGACGACGACACGTTTACCCGACCGCTTTTCGAACGAACGGGTATGAGCGAGACGACCGACCCGCAGATCACGTTCTACCGACTGCAGGGCTGTCCGTTCTGCGAACGCGTCGCCCGCCTGCTCGAGGAGTACGACCTCTCCTACCGGTCGCGGTTCGTCGAACCGTTGCACTCGCGACGGAACGTCGTCAAACGCGTCGCCGGCGTCCGGACCGTCCCCGTCGTCGTCGACGACCGAACCGGCGTCACGATGGCCGAGAGCGAGAACATCGCCGAGTACCTGGAGGCGACCTACGGAGACGGGACCACGTCTGACGCCGACGTCGCCGCCGCGGACGGAGGTGAGCACTGATGGAGTTCGACGTCGTCGACCTCGGCCCGGCGGACCACCCCGAACCCGGCGACGAGGCACCCGACTTCACCCGGCCGCTGGTCACCGACGAGTTCTGGGAAGATCGCTCGCTCTCGGAACTCACCGCCGACGGTCGCGTCGTCCTCGTGTTCACGCCGATGGACGGCACGTTTCTGGCACAGTACACCTGGGACGAACTGCGCGATCGCGGCTGGGACGAGTACGACGCGACCGTCGTCGGCGTCACGATCTCGACGCCGTACGTCCACTCCCGGTTCATCGACGACCGCGACCTCCCGTTCGCGCTCTTTGCCGATCCGACCAACGCGGTCGCCGAGGCGTACGGCATCGCCCACGACCTGGACGACATGACCGGCGTGAGCGAACCTCGACTCGCGATCTTCGTCGTCGACGAGGAGCGCGTCGTCGAAGACGCCTGGGTGACCACCGAGTGGCCCGAGTTCCTCGAGTACGACGAGATCGAGGCGACGCTCGAGTCGGCCTGATCGTCCCCCTGGATTCGAGACGCGGTACGTTTTTGCCCGCCACCGCCCGACTTGCGACTGATGGAAACACTCGCGCGTGCGGCGGACGCGATCCGGGCCGGCGAACTGGTCGTCTACCCCACGGAGACCGTCTACGGACTCGGCGCCGACGCCACGACCCCCGACGCAGTCGAGCGCGTCTTCGACGCGAAAGGACGGGACCGCTCGAAGCCGATCTCGCTCGCAGTGCCGTCGGTCCCGGCGGCACTCGAGTACGTCCGTGCGACCGACCGCGAACGACAGTTCATGGCGACGTTCCTCCCCGGCCCCGTCACGGTGCTCTGTCGTCGCCGCGACGCCGTCCCGTCCGTGCTCACCGCCGGCCGCGACCGGGTCGGCGTCCGGGTCCCCGACCACCAGCTCGCGCTCATGCTGCTCGAGCGTGCCGGGACGCCGATTACGGCCACGAGCGCGAACGTGAGCGGCCGGGAGAGCGCGCGAACCGTCGACGACCTCGACCCCGAGATCGTCGAACGGGCGGCCGTCGTCGTCGAGGACGTCGACGACCTGCCTGCGTTGCCCCGACAGCCACAACTGGGCGACCAGGCGGCCGTCCCCGAGAGCACCGTCGTCGACGTCTCGAGCGGCGAGATCCACCGCCGGGGGGCGATGGCCGACGAGATCGAACGCTGGCTCGAAGAGCACTGACACTGCCAGTCTCGGTTTCGGCGGCTGGCCGTCAGCCGAACCCGAGCAGCGACCGCAGCGTTCGCGTCCGCACGCCACACGTTTCGGCGTACGCACAGGACTCGCACTTCGAGCGGTTTCGCACGCGCGGCGGCGGTCCGTCGAGGCTCCTGACGGTTCGAAGCGCGCGGCGATACGACGCCTTTCGTCGCGTCGTGAGGTCGATTCGCCGAATGACTCCGTAGGCCGGGTACTCGACGATGGCGGTCTCGACTGCCGTCTCGCGCTCCCACGCCAGGGCCTTCGCCGCCGCGACGGCGTGGACCGAGTGGGGTTCCCAGACGCCACGCGCCGGCGGTCGTCCCGGCGAGAGCAGCGACGGCTCGAGCGGGTCGGCGAGCACCTTGTGGACGACGCCGCGACAGTGCCGTCCAGTCGCCAGCAGGTCCCGCACTTCTGGCTCGCACAGCGTCGCCCAGCGACCTCGTGACTCGAGTCGGTCGCGGGCCGTCTCGAGGCGCTCGCGGTAGGTCGCCGGATCGACGGCGATCGGTTCGGCTGCGAGGGCGGAGTCGGCCGACTCGAGGAGGTCGTCGTACCGGAACGCGAGGTCGCGGACGGCGTCGACGGCGGGTGGTCCACCGCGGTCGTCGTCCTGGCGGGCGTAGTAGAGCTTTCGGGGACAGTACGCCGCCGTCCGGAGGTCGCTGAAGGAGACGTGCGTCACGAGGGTGTCTGGCCTCGCCTTCCGATAAAAACCCTCACAACGCCGATCGTACGGTCGTTCCGGCGCACTGGCGACCCGTCGTGGGGGTACATCGAGGGATCAGGTCCGATCGGCAGTATCAGAACGAGACGTCGGTTTCCATCCCCTCGGTCGCGTCCTCGAGTCCGTCCTCGCGGACGTCTCTCGCGATCTGCGTCGAGAGGTCGGCGTCGGCGAGGACGCTGTCGAACTCGTCGCGGTACCTGTCGTTTGCCGCTCGCGACTCGTCTTTCGCCGCGGCGACGCGACGGTATCGGCGGATCGTTCCCTCGTCGACGCCGTACTCCGCGGCGAGCGTGGCGTCGTCTTCGTCGCGCTCGCGGATCGCGACCAGGTCGACCTCGTCGGCGTCGTCGTCACTCACGAGGTGAAGCGCCATTCGGGCCTCGAAGACGGCCTCCTCGTCGACGCCGAGTTCGTCGGCGATCTCGCCGTCGTCGCGTCCCTCGTAGAACCGCTTTGCGACGACGACCAGCTCGTCGTCCTCGAGCGGCGTCTCGAACTCGTACCGTTCGCGCATTCTCGCGACGACGCTCTCGAGTCGCTCGTCGACGGTCCGTTCGTCTTTCTCGAGCGAGCCGCGGGTGTCCTCCTGGGATTCGGTGACGGTGTCCTCGTCGGCGACGCTGGTGAAGATGTCTCGGAGTTCCTCGGTTTTCTCGTTCATGGATGGACACTGGCGACGGGCGGCTATTTAAGCCTGTTGCCAGATAGCGTCGGGAAACGCTCGCGGACCCGCCGACGAACCCGGGATAGCCGACGGCAGCCACCGCGTGCGATCGCCGTTATAAACTCACAACTTCGACACGATTCCCGACGGACGGCACCGGGGTACACCTGGATCGTTGTGACAAGAGTTAAGTCGCCTCACTCCGGGTCATAGTACATGATAGGTGTCGCACAGACAGGGGAGACGCCGACTCGTGAGACCTTCTGGGGTCTCGGCGGCGTCGAGGAGATACTGTTTTACTATCTCGCCGCGGTCGCCATCGTCGTCTTCCTCTACGGTGTCTATACACGTTTCGCACGATACGCCGACGGCGACGACGACTGGTTCGACCGACTCGACGACTTCGGCACCCGGGTCCTTACGGCGACGAAGATCGTCCTCTCGAACGAGAAGCAGTTCAACCGCGACCTCTACGGCGGGTTGATGCACTCGTTTATCCTCTGGGGCTTTCTCACCCTGCTGATGGCGACGACGATCCTGGCGTTCGACATGGACGTCTGGACCAAGGCGCTCGGCCAGGACTCTTTTTTCGTCGGTGACTTCTACCTGGGCTACCAGTTCGCCGTCGACGCGATGGGACTGCTGTTCGTGATCGGCGTCGGGATGGCGCTCTACCGTCGCTACTGGGTCCAGAACGACCGTCTCTGGGGACGCCACACCTCCAGCGAGGACGCCCTCTTCGTCTGGACGCTCTTCTTGCTGGGCGTCGGCGGCTTCCTCCTCGAGGGACTGCGCATCCTCGGGAACGACTACCCCGAGTTCGAGACGGTCAGCTTCGTCGGCTGGGGGATCGCGATGGCCCTCGAGGCGGCGGGGGTCACGACCGAAGCCGCCGCGACGCTACACCGGTGGGCGTGGTGGTCGCACTCGCTTCTCGCGTTGTTTTTCGTCGCGTGGATTCCCTACGCCAAGCCGTTCCACATGCTCTCGTCGTTCGCGAACGTCGTCACGCGCGACGAGAAGGCGGGCGCGCGTCTCCCCGGCGTCCCGTCGGACCTCGACGCCACGAACGCCGAGTCCATCGCTGATTTCACCTGGAAGGAACTGCTCGACCAGGACGCCTGTACCAAGTGCGGTCGCTGTTCGTCGGTCTGTCCCGCGAAGGCGTCGGATCGGCCGCTCGATCCCCGCGACGTCATCCTCGACCTGAAGAGCTACCGGGAGTCGCTCGACGCCGGCGGCGAGGAACAGCCGATCGTCGCCGACGGCGGCACGTCGGTCATCGACAGCGAGACGATGGAGTCGTGTATGGCCTGTATGGCCTGCATGGACGCCTGCCCCGTCGAGATCGAACACCTCAAATCGTTCACCCGGCTCAACCGCCAGCTCACGGACCAGGGTGACATCTCGCCGAACATGCAGGACGTCTTCCAGAACGTCATGCAAAACGGCAACACCTTCGGCGACGCCCCGCGCAACCGCGCCGACTGGGTCGACGACCTCGACTTTGACCTCGCGGACGCCCGCGAGGAAGAAGTCGAGTACCTCTGGTACGTCGGCGACTACCCGAGCTACGACGAGCGCAACAAGAAGGTCGCCCGCTCGCTGGCGACGATCTTCCAGGAGG
Source organism: Natribaculum breve (assembly GCF_023008585.1). Classification (GTDB taxonomy): domain Archaea; phylum Halobacteriota; class Halobacteria; order Halobacteriales; family Natrialbaceae; genus Natribaculum; species Natribaculum breve. The sequence goes on from NZ_CP095390.1 coordinate 2,352,670, forward strand.
CCGACGTCAGCTTCGGCATCCTCTTCGAGGACGAGAAGTACGACGGCAACGACATCCGCCGCGTCGGCGAGGAGTTCCTCTACCTCGAACTCGCCGGCCACCACGTCGAATCCTTCGAGGCCTGCGAGTTCGACAAGATCGTCTGTACGGACCCCCACTCCTACAACACCTTCAAGAACGAGTACCCGGAGGTCGACTTCGAGGAGTTCGCCGACGACCCGATGATGCCCTTCGAGTACGACGAGTACTGGAACGAAGACGGCGAGGTCGACGTGCTCCACTGGACCCAGGCCGTCGAGGAACTCGTCGCCGAGGGCAAACTCGCGCTCTCGGGTACGGAACTCGACTACACCGTCACCTACCACGACCCCTGCCATCTGGGCCGGTACAACGACGAGTACGAGGCACCTCGCGAACTCATCCGGGCGACGGGCTGTGAACTCGACGAGATGCCGCGCAATCGCGCCGATTCGTTCTGCTGTGGCGGCGGCGGCGGCGGCCTCTGGATGGACTTCGACGAAGATCCCAAACCCAGCGAGGAACGGCTCCGGGAGGCCCTCGAGGACACCGACGCCGGCGCGGCCGTCGAGAAGTTCGTCGTCGCCTGCCCGATGTGCATGACGATGTACGAGGACGGCCGCAAGACCGGCGGCTTCGAAGACGACATCGAGATCGTCGACGTCGCCGAACTCATCGTCGAGGCGATCGACGCGAAAGAGCGGGCCGGACTCGAGGCCGAGGCGACGGCCTAGACGGACGCGGGATCGACGCGGTCGACGATCCCGTCGAAGCCGTCGTCGAAGCTGAGGACGGCGTCGACGTCGTAATCCTCGACGAGGGCGACTGTGTTCGCGTCGGTAAAACTGAGTGACTGATCGTCGTATCGCTGGAAAGTTTCGATCGTTCTCTCGAAAACCGGTTCCGTCACGTGTAGCAGATCAAATACTTCTGGAAACGGATCGACGCCGCGGATTCGATCCCCGACGCGTTTGGCGGCTTCGAAGCGCCCGGTTCGCCCACGAACGAGCGTTACACGAAATCGAGGAGAAAGCCCACGACTTCAGTCCTGTCTCTTACCCACACGTTGCGCTACCAGTCTGCGAGCGATCCATCGGAGAGTGGCGATCGAGATACCAGTGTTCAGCGCCTTTCGCCGGATGAAATCCGTAATTGTGGATCCGAACGCAGTCGACTCGAGTACTACGCTCCGTACCGAGCGCCGATCTCGTCTCTCTTCCTGTGGGTCTCAGCTCGTGCTCGCCCGCCTCGAGTGCGGTATCGTGCCGGGGGGTGTCCCGATCGTGATGGGCATAGAAGATCCCTGTGTCGACGAAAAGACTCATTCGATTTCGGGGCCGTACAGCACCTCGTCTATCTCCTCTTCGTCGACGGGATTGCCCGAGGCGACCGTTCCCGAGAGAAATCGCTCGATTTCCTCGTCGGTGAGGCCGTCCCACTCCTCCCGAAACGAGTCGATGAAGTCGGATCTAAACTCGTAGGCGGTATCGACCAGCCGCTCGAGACGGTCCTTGGTTCGTTCGTCCATCTTCACCGACGTCGCCATATCTACACGTTGCGATCGTAGAAGTGTAACTATTTCTACGAGCAGGCTCGTGCCACCAGCCAGGGCTGATCGCACACTCGCTCATCAACAGCTACACGTATTCCGAACGTGTCAGAGATACTGTGTCACCAGTAGCGACCCCACCGATCCTCGAGGAGACCCGGCTGTCGTCCGGTCGCCTCGAGACGCTCGCCGATCGCGTCGAGACGACGGGCGGGCGCGAGTCGATCCCCGTCCGTGCGCCAGCCGTCGACGAGGCGATCGGGGAGATTCCCGCCTGCACCGCGACGGACGTCGAGGCCGCCGTCGCACGCGCTCGCGATGCACAGTCGAACTGGGCGAACGGAGACGTCGAGGACCGCGCGGCGGTTCTCGAGCGCTTCGGCGACCTCGTCTTCGAGCACCGTGAGACGCTTCTCGATCTAGTTCAACTCGAGACGGGCAAGGCCCGGGGCCACGCCGTCGAGGAGGTGCTCGACGTGCCACTGACCTGTTCGTACTACGCCGACGTCGGCCCCGGACAGCTCGCCGAGGAGCGACGGCGGGGCGCGATCCCGTTCGCGACGGACGCCCGCGTGAGTTACGACCCGGTGGGCGTCGTCGGGATCGTCTCGCCGTGGAACTACCCGCTGACGCTCGCGATGACCGACGCGATCCCGGCCCTGCTGGCGGGCAACGCCGTCGTCTGCAAACCCGACGCGAAGACGCCGTTCGTCGCGCTCGCGCTCGCCGACCTGCTCGAGAAAGCCGGCCTCCCGGCGGGCGTCCTCGAGGTCGTCACCGGCGAGGGGCCGGTCGTCGGGCCGGCGCTGATCGACCGGGTCGACTACGTCGCGTTCACCGGTAGCACCGAGACCGGTCGAACCGTCGCCGAACGCGCGGGACGGAACCTGATCGACTGCTCGCTCGAACTCGGCGGGAAGAATCCGATGGTCGTCCTCGCGGACGCCGACGTCGAGACGGCCGCCCGCGGGGCGATCCAGGGCGCGTTCACCAACGCCGGCCAGCTCTGTCTGGCTCCCGAGCGGATCTACGTCGACGAGTCCCGGTACGACGAGTTCCTGGACGCGTTCGTCGGCGCGACTCGCTCGCTGTCGCTCGGCCTCGCGTTCGACTACGGCCCCGACGTCGGCTCGCTGATCAACGGCGACCAGCTCGAGCGGGTCGAGTCCCACGTCGAGGACGCCGTCGCCGACGGCGCGTCGGTCCTCTCGGGCGGTCGCCACCGTCCCGACGTCGGTCCGTTCGTCTACGAGCCGACGATCCTGACCGGCGTCGACCCCGGTTCGCGGGTCGCCTGCGAGGAGACGTTCGGTCCCGTCGTCTCCGTGACGCCCGTCCCCGACGCCGAGGCGGCGATCGAGGCGGCCAACGACTCCCCGTACGGCCTGAACGCGAGCGTCTGGACCGCCGACCGCGAGCGCGGCCGCGAGGTCGCCCGCGAGATAGACTGCGGGACCGTCTGCGTCAACGACGCCTACACGGCGGGCTGGGCGGCCGTCGACGCACCGATGGGCGGATTCGGCGACTCCGGGCTCGGTCGCCGCCACGGTCCCGAGGGGCTCCGTCGCTACCTCGAGGCGCGGACGGTCGCCACCTCGAGGGTCGGTCCGCTCGCGCCGCCGCGGGGGGTCCCGACCTCGTGGTTCGTCCGCGGGTTGACAGCGCTGACTCGCGTGCAGCGTCGCCTCCAGGGGTGGCTGCGGTGAGTTCGACCGAGCCGACGATCCTGCTCACCGGCTTTCCCGGCTTTCTCGGCTCCGCGCTGCTCGGGCGGCTGCTCGCCCGCGGCGACGGCCCGGTCGCCTGTCTGGTCCAGCCGACGTATCGCGAACTCGCCGAGCGGCGGGCGGCCGAAATCGCCGGTCCCGACGACGACCGGATCCGGCTGTACGAGGGGGACGTTACGGAACCCAACCTCGGACTCGACGGGTTCGCCGACCTCGAGTCCGTCCGCGAACTCTACCACCTCGCGGCGGTCTACGACCTGGCCGTCGACCCCGCCGTCGGCGAGGCGGTCAACGTCCGGGGGACCGAGCACGTCCTCGACGTCGCCGACGACCTCGCCGTCGAACGCTTCCAGTACGTCAGCACGTGCTACGTCAGCGGGCGCTACGACGGCGTGTTCACCGAGGACCACTTGCGGGAGGGCCAGTCGTTCAACAACGCCTACGAGGAGACGAAGTATCGGGCGGAGGCCGCAGTCCAGGAGCGGATGGCCGACGGGCTGCCCGCGACGATCTACCGGCCCGCGATCGTCGTCGGCGACAGCGAGACCGGCGAGACTGACAAGTACGACGGGCCGTACTACCTGCTTCGCTTGCTACTCGCCCAGCCGTCGCGGCTCGCGCTCTCCGTTACCCTCCCCGGCTCGGGCGACGCGGAACTGAACGTCGTCCCGCGTGACTTCGTCGTCGACGCCATCGCCTACCTGAGCGGCCTCGAGTCGTCCGTCGGCGAGGTCTACCAGCTGTGTGATCCCGCGCCGCTTTCGGTCCCGCGGTTCGTCGACGCCCTCGCCGAGGCCGCAGGTCGGCGGACCGTCCCGGTGCCGACGCCGAAGCCGCTCGCTCGGCGGGCGATGGAACGACTCGCCGATCGCGGCCTGCCCGCCGAACCCGCCACGATCGACTACCTCGATCATCCCACGCGGTACGCCTGCCCGAACGCGCAGCGGGCACTCGCCGGAAGCGGCCTCGAGTGTCCCCCGTTCGAGTCGTACGTCGACCGACTCGCCGCGTTCGTCCGCGAGCACCCCGAGGTCGGCGACGAGGCGATGGTCTGATCGACGAACCGGGTCGAACGCTCGAGCGAGGCGTTTTTGCGCCCGCCGCCGAACAGTCGGGTATGGACCTCACCCACCGTCCGCGACGGCTCCGCCAGGACCGCGTTCGGGATCTCGTCAGCGAGACGACCCTCGAGCCGACGGACCTCGTCGCGCCCGTCTTCGTCGACGCGACGACCGACGAGCGGATCGAGATCGAGTCGATGCCCGGCCACGAGCGCGTGCCGATCGACGAGGCCGTCGACCGCGTCGAGGAAGTCCTCGAGACCGGCGTCGAGGCCGTCATGCTCTTCGGGATTCCGATCGCGAAGGACCCCGAGGGGACCCGCGCGTGGGCCGACGACGGCGTCGTCCAGGAGGCGACCCGTCGAATCGTCGCCGAGACGGACGCCTACGTGATCACCGACGTCTGCCTCTGTGAGTACACCGACCACGGCCACTGTGGCACCCTCGAGGAGGAACTCCGGGCGGACGCGGACGACGCCCACGCGACGTGTACCGTCGACAACGACGCGACCCTCGAATCTCTCGAGAAGATCGCCGTCTCCCACGCCGCGGCGGGCGCTGACATGGTCGCCCCCAGCGGGATGATGGACGGGATGGTCGGCGCGATCCGCGGGGCACTCGACCGCGAGGGGTTCGAGAACGTTCCCGTCATGAGCTACGCCGCGAAGTACGAGAGCGCCTTCTACGGCCCGTTCCGGGACGCCGCCGACGGCGCGCCGGCGTTCGGCGATCGACGACACTACCAGATGGACCCGGCCAACGCTCGCGAGGCGATCCGCGAGGTCGCCCTCGACGTCGAAGAAGGCGCGGACGTGTTGATGGTCAAACCCGCGCTCCCGTATCTCGACGTCGTCTCCTCGCTGCGCCGGGAGTTCGACCATCCCGTCGCCGCCTACAACGTCTCCGGCGAGTACGCCATGCTCCACGCCGCCGCCGAGAAAGGGTGGCTCGATTTAGAAGAGACCGCACTCGAGTCGCTGCTGTCGATCAAACGCGCCGGCGCGGACCTGATCCTGACGTACTTCGCCGAGGACGTCGCGGCGCGTCTGTAGACGCCTGCCTCGCCACTCGAGTTCGACGATCGTCAACTTCCGTCCCTCGAGCGTGGCGAGTGCGAACGCGATCCGCCGCGCACGAGTGAAATTTACGCTGTGGTCCCTCGTTCGGCGGACTCGCGCCCACGTGCTCGCTCGAGTCGGTAGACGATCGTCCAGATCCGATCCCGAAATCGTCCAGATTCTGTCGACTCGAACACCTTATATTGAATAAGATGTCGATATATTCTCGCATTCGTCTATCCGTACACTCTAAACATAGACAAACATCAACGCTAAGCCTTATATCTACTACCTCCATCGAGTTCGAACGTGATGGAGCAGACGACCACGAGTAAAAATCCGGAATCTGTGGACGAACGTCTAATCAAAAACCAGTGTACTACCAGGGTCACGGAGGTGGTGTCATGGTAGATGCGACCGTCCTCGCGGAGGGGGTCAACCTCGCGTGGGTCCTGCTGGTGTCGTTTCTGATCTTCTTTATGCACGCCGGCTTCGCGATGCTCGAGTCCGGACAGGTGCGCTCGAAGAACGTGGCGAACCAGCTGACCAAGAACTTGCTCACCTGGAGCGTGGGCGTCCTCGCCTTTTTTGTCCTGGGCGCGGGCGTCTCGACGGTCGTCGGTACCCTGACCGGTGGTGGCGGACTCGCGCCGGCGGACCTGTACGCGACGACGACGACCACGGCCGTCAACGACTGGGTCGACTGGCTGTTCGGCGCGGTGTTCGCGATGACCGCTGCGACGATCGTCTCCGGAGCCGTCGCCGGCCGCGCGAAGCTCCGGGCGTACGTCGGCTACACCCTGTTGCTGTCGGCGATCATCTACCCCGTCGTCGCGGGCATCACCTGGGGCGGCGGCTTCCTCGCCGACGTCTTCGGCGTCGGCTTCCACGACTTCGCGGGCGGGATGATCGTCCACGGCATGGGCGGCATCGCCGGTCTGACCGCGGCGTACGTGATCGGACCCCGTCTCGATCGGTTCAACGACGACGGCACCGCGAACGTCATCCCCGGCCACTCGATGACCTTCGCCGTGCTCGGGACGCTCGTGCTCGCCTTCGGCTGGTACGGCTTCAACGTCGGGACCGCTGCGACGGTGTTCGCCGTCGAGGGCGGCGAACTCGTCCTCGGCGACTTCGCCTACGTCGGCCGGGTCGCACTCGCGACGACGCTCGGCATGGCCGCGGGCGCGATCGGTGCGAGCGTCGTCGCGCTGGAGAAGACGGGCAAGGTCGACACGCTCTACGTCGCCAACGGGCTGCTCGCCGGTCTCGTCGGCGTCACCGGCATCGCCGACGCCGTCACGTGGTGGGGGGCGATCCTCGTCGCCTTCCTCGCCGGCGCACAGCTGCCGATCGTCTTCGAGTTCGTCGAGCAGCGCCTCGAGATCGACGACGTCTGTGCGGTCTTCCCGGTTCACGGCAGCGCCGGCGTCCTCGGCGTCGTCGCCCTGCCGTTCGTCCACGTCGACGGCTTCTCCGCGAGCCTGCTCGCGGCGCAGGTCACTGGCGTCGTCGTCATCACCGTCTGGACCGTCGCCGCGACCGCCGCCGTCTTCGGCGCGTTCACGGCCGTCGGCCAGGCTCGAGTCGATCCCGAACACGAGCGCGACGGCCTCGACGTGAGCGAACACGGCGTCGACACCTACCCCGAGTTCGGCAAGCCGGAACTCGCCACCGACGGCGGGGCCCTGCGTGCCGACGGTGGGTCCGCCGGCGAGATCAAGATGGTCACGGCGATCGTCCGTCCCGACCGCCTCGGCGACGTCAAACAGGCGCTGGCCCGCGTCGGTGCGCCCTCGCTGACCGTGACGAACGTCTCCGGTCGCGGCTCCCAGCCCGCGAAGAAAGGACAGTGGCGCGGCGAGAAGTACACGGTCGACCTCCACCAGAAGGTCAAACTCGAGTGCGTCGTCGCCGACGTCCCCGCGGCCGACGTCGTCGACGCGATCCGCGAGGCGGCCAACACGGGCGAACCCGGCGACGGGAAGATCTTCGTGCTCCCCGTCGAGGACGCCTGTCAGGTTCGCACCGGCGCGACCGGCCCCGAAGCGGTCTAGTTCGGGACGGGCTAGACGATCGAACCTCGGTACTACTTTCCCTTCCCGTTCCCTACCCGTCGCGTATGAACGACGAACACTCACGTACGCTGTACGATCGGGCGCTGTCCGTCATGCCCGGCGGCGTCAACTCGGCGGTCCGGGCGGCGATCGAACCGTACCCCTTCTTCGTCCAGAAAGGCGACGGCGGCCACGTGATCGACGCGGACGGCAACCGCTACGTCGACTGGGTGATGGGACTCGGCCCGCTCCTCCTGGGTCACGACCTCCCCGAGGCGGTGACGGCCGCGATCCAGCAGCGGGCCAGCGAGGGGCCGATGTACGGCACGCCCACGGAGGTCGAGGTCGACCTCGCCGAGTTCGTCGTCCGGCACGTCCCGAGCGTCGAGAAGATTCGCTTCGTCAACTCCGGCACCGAGGCGACGACCTCCGCCGTGCGACTCGCACGCGGGTACACCGGCCGGAACAAGATCGTCGTCATGCAGGGTGGCTACCACGGCGCACAGGAGTCGACGCTCGTCGAGGGCGACGCCGACGACCCGAAACCCTCCTCGGCCGGCGTCCCCCAGTCCTTTGCCGAGCACACTCTCCCCGTCCCGTTCAACGACGAAGACGCCGTCCGCGAGGTCTTCGAGGAACACGGCGACGACATCGCGGCCGTAATGTCTGAACCCATTCTGGGGAACTACGGCATCGTCTACCCCGAGGACGGCTACCTCGAGTTCCTCCGGGAGATCACCGACGAGTACGGCGCGCTGTTTATCCTCGACGAGGTGATCACCGGCTTCCGCGTCGGCGGCCTCGGCTGTGCCCAAAGCGAGTTCGGCGTCACGCCCGACATTACGACCTTCGGCAAGATCGTCGGCGGTGGCTTCCCCGTCGGTGCGATCGGCGGCCGCGCGGAAATAATCGAGCAGTTCGCCCCCTCGGGCGACGTCTTCCAGGCGGGCACCTTCTCGGGCCACCCCGTGACGATGGCCGCCGGCCTCGAGACGCTGCGCTTTGCCGCCGAGAACGACGTCTACGACCACGTCGATCGGCTGGGCGACCGGCTCCGGTCGGGACTGACCGACATCGTCGCCGACCAGGCCCCCGAGTACACGGTCGTCGGCACCGACAGCATGTTCAAAGTGATCTTCACGCGCGACGGGCCGGGTGCCGGCAGCCTCGAAGAACAGTGTACGAGTGGCTGTCGGCAGGATCCAACCTGTCCGCGCTACGACTACTGTCCGAAAAACGCCGGCGACGTCACACGCGCCGAGACCGACCGCTGGCGGCGGCTCTTCTGGGGGCGGATGAAAGAGCAGGGCATCTTCCTCAGTCAGAACCAGTTCGAGTGCCAGTTCGTCAGCTACGCCCACACCGACGAGGACGTCGAGGAGACCCTCGAGGCGTACAAAGAGGCGCTGTGATCGCGCCATCGGTCGGCTCGGTGTGGTGACGTGCCGTCCGTCCATCGTCCGATCGAGGTGATGGGATGGGACGCCGTCCGATCGAGTCGGTGAAACGCCCTCGTCGGCGACGCTACTATTGTGCTCGCTAGCCAATCTCGAGGTATGGCCACGGACGATTCGCTCCTCCGGACGATCGTACTCATCGCTGCCATCGTGTTGCTCGCGCCGTTTCTCTTCATGATGCTCGCGATGCCGATGATGGGGATGTGGGGTGGCGGCCACATGTGGGGGTGGGACGGTGCGGGCGTCGGCTTGGCGTGGCTCCTGCCGTGGGCGCTGTTTCTCCTGCTGTTTCTCGGAATCGGCTACCTCCTGTACCGGGCGGCGCTCGGTACCGACCGGAAGTCGGACGCCGCACTCGAGGAACTTCGCGTCGCCTACGCCCGCGGCGACATCTCGAGCGAGGAGTTCGAGGAACGCCGGGAGCGCCTGGAGCGCAGCGAGTGACGATCGACCCGAACACGTTCGCCATCACCTCGCGCGGACAGAGCGTGCGCTTTTCATAGCCGAAGCGCCGACGGACGAGTATGCGAACGCGTGGGACGTTACGACTGGCGACGCGGGGGTCGACGCTCGCCCGGCGACAGGCCGCCCTGGTACAGGAGGCACTCGAAGAGCGCCGGTACGAGGTCGAACTCGTGACCGTCGAGACGACGGGCGACCAGATCAGAGACGAGTTGATCCACCGCCTCGGGAAGACGGGCGCGTTCGTCCGCGAACTCGACGAGCGCGTCCTCGAGGGCGAGCTCGACGGTGCGATCCACTCGATGAAGGACATGCCGACCGAACAGCCCGACGACCTCGTGACCGCTGCCGTGCCCGAACGGGGTCGGCCGAACGACGTCCTCGTGACGCCCGACGGCGACGCACTCGCGGACCTGCCCGAGGGCGCGGTCGTCGGCACCTCGAGTCTCAGACGCCAGGCCCAGCTGCTCTCGGAACGGCCCGACCTCGAGGTCGAACCGCTGCGTGGGAACGTCGACACGCGACTCGAGAAGTTGCTCGCGCCCGCGCTCCAGGCGGAACACCAGGAACGCAGCGAGGCCGACAAAGAGCGGAAGGGCAACGCCGGAGACGAGGACTTCGAACCCGAGTACGACCGCACCGTCGACGAGTGGTTCGACGACCTCTCGGAACTCGAGAAACAGGCCCTCGGCCGCGAGGTCGAGACCGACTACGACGCGATCGTCCTCGCGGAGGCCGGCCTCGAGCGCAGCGGTCTCGCACACTACGTGGAGTACCAGCGACTCCCGCCGACGCAGTTCGCGCCCGCACCCGGTCAGGGAGCGCTCGCGGTGACCGCCCGGGACGGCGAGACTGCCCGCGAGATCAACGAGGCGATCGACCACCCTCGAACGCGGGTGGAGACGACCGTCGAGCGGACGCTGCTCGCCGAACTCGGGGGCGGCTGTATCGCGCCGATCGGCATCTACGCCATCGTCCAGGGCGAGTACGTCCACACCGCCGTCCAGGTGTTCGACCGCGACGGCGAGGAGTCGATCACCGCGACGCGCGACCTGCCGGTCGAGAGTTACCCCGCGGCGGCCCGCGAGTTCGCCCACGACCTCGAGGACCGCGGTGCGGCCGAGCTGATCGCTGCCGCTCGCCGCGAGGCCGACGACGAACCGGAGGGGAAGTGAGATGGCCGACCGCCCCGCAGTCGCCGTCTTCCGACCCGACGACGAGCGCCTCGAGGAGGCCGTCGACCTTCTCGAATCTCGCGGCGTCGACCCCGTCGCAGACCCGATGCTCGCCGTCGAGCCCACGGGTGAGACCCCGCGGACGGACGCCGACTACGTGATCCTCACGAGCAAGACCGGCGTCGAACTGGCCGCCGAGGTCGGCTGGGAGCCCGGCGACGCCACCGTCTGTGCGATCGGACCCCGAACAGCCGACTCCCTCCGGGACGCCGGCTACCCCGTCGACGTCGTCCCCGAGGCGTACACCTCGAGCGGACTCGTCGCCGAACTCGAGGACGAGGTCGACGGCGCTCGCGTCGAGGTCGCCAGAAGCGACCACGGCAGCGCGGTGTTGCTCGAGGGACTCGAGGCCGCCGGCGCGTACCGCCACGAGACGATCCTCTACCGCCTCGTCCGTCCCGAAGGGAGCGGCGAGTCGGCCGAACTCGCCGCTGACAGCGACCTCGACGCCGTCCTGTTCACGTCCTCGCTCACCGTCGAGAACTTCCTCGCGGCCGCAGACGAACGAGGCGTCCGCGAGGCCGCACTCGAGGGGCTCGCGGAGGCGACCGTCGGCGTGATCGGCGACCCGACGCGGGAGACCGCCGAGTCGCTGGGCGTCGACGTCGACGTCGTCCCGGAAGACGCGACCTTCGACGCGCTCGCGGCGGCGACGCTCGAGGAGGCGACCGGCGACGCCCGCGAGTGACCGACGCGTCCCGTCCCGGTCTCTTTTCACCGGCGTTTTTACCGACTCGAATCGACCAGCCGCGCATGGAACGAGAACGCGGCCGACCGACTCCCGTCCGTCACTCGCGGACGTACCGGGGGGTCGAGCATCGATGACCGTCGGTCGTCGGCGACTGCTCGCGACGGCCGGGACCGCGATCGCAGGTGGCTGTCTGACGTCGCCCCGCCGGCGTTCGGCGCTCGACACTGACCGCTACGACCACGGGGACGGCACGGTCGTCGGCTTCGTCGGCGACGTCATGCTCGGGCGCAACCTCGACGAGCGCTACGGCGACGGCGGCCGGAATCCGGCATCGGTCTGGAGCGACGTCCGCCCTCGCCTCGAGTCGCTCGACGGCGTCTTCTGCAACCTCGAGTGTACGCTCTCGACGCGCGGCGAGCGGTTTCCCGACCGCGCTTACTACTTCCGGGCCGATCCCGACTGGGCCGTTCCCGCACTCGACGGCGCGAACGTTCGCTTCGCCGCGCTCGCGAACAACCACGTGCTCGACTTCGGTGAACCGGCGCTTCGCGACACGCTCGCGGCGCTCGACGACGGCGGGATCGCACACGCCGGAGCGGGCGAAACCGCGACGGACGCCCGCCGGCCCGCGCTCGTCACCGTCGGCGACGTCGACGTCGCGGTCGTTTCCTTCGCAGACCACTACGCCGAGTACGCCGCGACCGCCGACCGGCCGGGAACCGCCTACCTCGAGTGTGACCCGGAAGACCCCGACACTCGGGCGGCCGTCGACGACGCACTCGAGCGCGCCAGCGAGCGCGATCCGGACCTGCTCGTCGCGTCGCTACACTGGGGACCGAACTGGGTCGAGTACCCCGACGACCGGTACCGCGAGTTCGGCCGCTGGCTCGTCGACCGGGGCGTCGACCTCGTCCACGGCCACAGCGCCCACGTCGTCCAGGGCGTCGAACGGTACGGGGAGGGCGTGATCCTCCACGACGCGGGCGACTTCGTCGACGACTACGTCGTCAAACCGGAACTACGAAACGACCGCAGTTTCCTCTTCGAGGTTCACCTCGGCGACGCCGGCGACCTCGAGCAACTGCGACTCGTCCCGGTCGTCGTCGACGACTACGCCGTCCACGCTGCGACCGACGCCGACGCGTCGTGGCTCCACGAGACCATGCGCGAGCGTTCCGCCCCGTTCGACACGAGCTACGAACGTGACGGCGACGACCTGCTGCTCTCGCTGTGACGCGCTACCTCGTCCCGACTCGAGAGTCCACGGGTTTATGACCAAAGCCGTCCCAATGATCCGTCGATGGCTGGACCGGTCCCCGAACTCGACGATCGCGCGGCCGCGTGTGCACGACGACTCCGCGAGGCCGACCGCGTCCTGCTCGCCTCCCACATCGACGCCGACGGGCTCACCAGCGCCGCCGTCGCCGCGAGCGCACTCGAGCGCGCCGAGATCCCGTTCGAGACGGTCTTCGAGAAGCAACTCGACGCCGAGGCGATTGCACAGATTGCGGCCACCGAGTACGACACCGTCCTCTTTACCGACTTCGGGAGCGGTCAGCTCGACGTCATCACGGATCACGAACGCGCGGGCGACTTTACGCCCGTCGTCGCGGACCACCACCAGCCAGCCGACGCCGAGACCGAGTACCACCTCAACCCCCTGCTGTTCGGCATCGACGGTGCCTCGGAACTCTCCGGCGCGGGTGCGAGCTACGTCCTCGCACGCGCGTTAGAAACCGAATCGAGCAACCGGGACCTCGCCGCACTCGCCGTCGTCGGTGCCGTCGGCGACATGCAGGCCTCCGGCGGCGAACTCCACGGGGCGAACGAACGGATCGTCCAGGAGGGCATCGAGGCCGGCGTCCTCGAGACCGCGACGGACCTCACGCTGTATGGCAAACAGACGCGTCCGCTGCCGAAACTCCTCGAGTACGCGACCGACGTCCACATCCCCGGCATCTCCAGCGACGCGGGCGGTGCGTTGCGCTTTCTCGACGGCCTCGACCTCGAGTTGAAACGCGACGGCGAGTGGCGGCGCTGGGCCGACCTCACCCGGGAGGAGAAGCAGGTCGTCGCGAGCGCGCTGGTACAGCGGGCCGTCTCGAAGGGCGTTCCGGCCTCGAAGATCGACGACCTCGTCGGGACGGCCTACGTCCTGAGCGACGAGCCGATCGGCACCGAACTCCGCGACGCCAGCGAGTTCTCGACGCTTTTGAACGCGACCGCACGCTACGAGCGCGCGGACGTCGGCCTCGGCGTCTGTCTCGGCAACCGCGAGGGCGCACTCGAGCGCGCCCGCAAACTCCTCCGGGACCACCGGCGAAACCTCTCGGAGGGGATCGACCTCGTCACCGAGGAAGGCGTCACGCGCGAGGAACACCTCCAGTGGTTCCACGCGGGCGATCGCATCCGCGAGACGATCGTCGGAATCGTCGCGGGGATGGCCGTCGGCAACGACGGCGTCGACAGGACCAGGCCGATCGTCGCCTTCGCGAACAAAAACGACGAGGAGGTGAAAGTCTCCGCCCGCGGGACCTACAGTCTCGTCGAGAACGGACTCGACCTCTCGGTCGTGATGGGCGAGGCCTCCCGGTCCGTCGGCGGCGACGGTGGCGGTCACGACGTCGCCGCCGGGGCGACGGTGCCGAAAGGGAAAGAAGAGGCGTTCGTCGAACGCGCCGACGCGATCGTCGGCGACCAGCTCTCCTAGCTACGACCGGTCCATCGACGCGGGGATCGTCGGCACGAGCGGCGTCCGCGACGTGACCAGGTACGTCGACTTTCGAACGGCCCCTTTCGCGTACTGGATCGTGCTCTTGTGGACGGGCGTTCGCTTGCCGCGAATCTGGGTTCGCCCCTCGAGGATCGCGTCGACGAGGTCGTCGCCGTCGACGTCGGCTCTGGTCACGCCGGCGTCGTCGGGTTCGACCAGGATCTCGGTGTACGCCCGTCCGACGTTGGGCAGGTAGTGGGCGTCGCTCGCGCCGATCTGGGGGTAGTCGCGACGCCGGGCGAACGTTCGCGCCCGGCGGTTCCGGTAGCCCGTAAAGAGCATCGAGTTGTACACCTCGATGGCGTCGGCGTCCTCGATGTGTCGCTTGCGGACGCCGTGGCGACTGCGCTGGAACGGGTGGGGGACGATGGCGGCCCCGCCGAGGTCGCGGACTGCCTCGACGGTTTCCACGAACGGTCGTCCGGGATCGGGCCGTTTCTCGACGCCGATCGCGAGCAGGTGGCCGTGTCGCGTCGACACCTCGACGCCCGGAATCCCGATCAGCCCGTACTCGGGGGCCAGTTCCGCCGCGCGCAGCGATTCGCCGATCTCGTCGTGGTCGGTGACGACGACGCCATCGAGTTCGATGTCGGCCGCGTGCTCGAGGATGAGCTCGATCGGTTCGCGGCCGTCGTACGAATCGTTGGAGTGGACGTGAAAGTCGATGGCAAATGGGATCGGCGATGTCATTGGGCTTCCAGGAGCGCTCGTCTGTCAATACCTCGTTGACGTGCATAAGCACTGCGCCGCCGACCAGTTCGCTGACGCTGATGTGCGTAGCGTTGCGAACGACAGAATCTGTGCACGGGATACATCGATACACTGACCGATGGGGGACGAACAGTCCCCCGAGTGATCACAAATCGGTCAGATCGGGTCGCGGCTGCTGAAGACAGCCGCGACCCACGATCCGTTGATGAGCGCCTCCAAAATAACGATTCCCTCTCAGGCGGTTGGCATCCGTTGACCAAGCAAGCCGCAGAGGTCGTCGACGAGACGGCCTCTGCGGTCGATCTCGTCTCTCACCTCGATGTCAGTTCCTACACACGAGACGACGCATACCCAGCGTGGCACGACTCCAAGCCGTTCGAACCAATGCTTCGGACGGTTCTCCTCCGTGAACTCGAGGACGCGTCCGATGCTGCCGTGCATCGGACGCTTACTACCGATTCGTCGGTCGCTACTGCACTTGGATTCGATCCGACTGAGGTCCCTGATCGAAGCACGATCACGCGTGCGCGACAAAGCCGTTTCCAAGGGTTACAGAACGATCGAGGTATGCGTGCGCCAGATTCGGACACTTGCCGCTAGGCGAGGCAGTCCGATCGGCGCGCCATACACAGAGGGCGCTTCCGAGGAGCCTGCGGGCTCCTCGAAGCGTACGGTCAACCGACTCATTCGAGGAAAAACTCGTGAAGTCCTCGAGGAACTTACAACCGTCGTGTTCCCAGCATTCGACTTCGACCGTCCAAGCGGATCTATCTACGACGACGAAGAATTGCTGCGGTTAGAGACGTTACTCGGGGTCACAGGCACCGCCGCCAACGGCGGTGCCGAGACCTACGGCGATCATGTCAATCCTGACCCTGACCTCGGCGATCCGTTCTTCAAGGATGGACCGACCGGAGAAACCCTGTTAACGGCGATTAAATGCCTCGAGCCGTCGGAGATTGCGGAGATGGTCAATCGCGGCTTGACCCGCGTCTTGACGCGGGCCAAGCCATCTGTTGAGTTCGAGCGTCCGATCATGCTCGCGATCGATATGACCTACGTCGCCTACTCGGGTGAGCGCGAGGAACTGGTCCGGGTGCAAGGTGCACCTGAAGACAAAGAGTACGACTGGTGTCACAAGTTTGCGACCGCGAACGTTGTCGGGGACAACGTTCAGTTCGCGGTCGCGATGGTCCCAGTCGGCAACGCCGATAATCACGATCCTGAAGCGTATCCTGGCGAAGACAAGTCTCACCGAGCCGGCGGGATCGTCCGCCGGCTCGTGGACATCGTCGAAAACCGAGCCCGTCTCAGCGTACGGCGAGTCTATGCAGACAGGTGGTTCCACGCGACAGACGTTGTAGCAGCGCTTGAGGAGCGGAATCTCTTCTACGTAATTCCAGCCAAGCGCGATGACCGCGTCAAGCGGTTCATCGCGCAGATGGACGACGACGTCGCAGTAAAAGACGAGCACGCGATGTACGGTCCGGTAAAAAATGGAGTAACCAATAGCAGGGCAGAGACGACGCTGGTCGGACTTCCGCCGGATGAGGATTATGATGGACGCCAGGTGTTTCTGACCAATCTCGCCGTGAACGACGAGATTGGTCTCGATCGACGCCAGACTCGCAAGAAGATCAAACGGTATACCCGGCGGGGCGGAATCGAAAATGCCTACAGCAGCATCAAAAAGTTCGCACCCTGGACGACGTCAAGGAACTTCTCGGTGCGGTTGTTCCACTTCGGGTTCGCCGTCCTCTTGTACGATATGTGGCTGCTGGTTGATTTTCTTGTCCAGACATTACTCGATATCGTTGAGTTCCGCACGAAACCGCGGGTCACAGCCCCGCGGTTTCGTGGCTTTCTCACCCGGAGGTTGATCGAATTGCTGTGAAATCCACTCCGTGTCTGCCCCCTGTGAGAGGCATTGCTGTCCAAACGACCTACTTTCCTCAGAATCCCGCACACAACTGCCACTCATTTGTCGAGTGGCAGTTGTGAGTGTCCAATTTGTGTTCGAAATCGAGATGTAGACCCAGATTAGCAGAGATCTCGTGCACAGATATGGGAGCATTCGCAACGCTACCCCGACGCTGTAGCTACGAATGACAGAATCCGTGCACGGAATCTCAACATCGATTAACTGACCGGTGGGGGACGATTCGTCCCCCACTGTGACAAACAACTGGTCAGATCGTGTTGCGGCTGCTGATGACAGCCGCACTCAACGATCAGTTGACGAGCGCCTACAAGATATCGGTCCACTCTCAGGCGGGTGGCTGCCCCTAACCAAGCAAGCCGCCGAGGTCGTCGACAAGACGACCTCTGCGGCCGAGTTGGTCACTCACCTCGACGTCAGCCAATACTGCCATGCTGATCCCATTCCCCATTGGCACGACTCTAAACCGTTCGAACCGATGCTCCGGGCGATTCTCCTGAAGGAACTCGAAGACGCGTCCGATGGCTGGCTCCATCGGACGCTCGACAGTGACCCTCAACTTGCGGATGCTCTTGGCTTTAATCCCGACGACACACCTTCACGAAGCACGATCTCCCGGGCACAGACTAATCGGTTTGCGGACCTCCAACCCACGATCGAGACCGCTACTCGTCAGATCCAAGCGTTGGCCGCCGAACGCGGTAGTCCGATCGGGACACCGTACGAAGACAGCGCTTCGGAGGAGCCAACAGGCTCCTCGAAGCGCACAGTCAACCGTCTCATTCGGAGGAAAACACGTGATCTCCTCGACGAACTCCAAACTGTCGTGTTGCCTGCCTTTGAGTTTGACCGACCTGATGACCCGGTTTACGACGACGAGGAACTCCTGATGCTGGAGGCCTGTCTCGGGCTGACAGGCACCGCCGCTAACGGCGGTGCCGAAACCTACGGCGATTTCGTCAATCCTGACCCAGATCTCGACGATCCCTTCTACGAGGACGGACCGAGTGGAGAGACGCTTCTGGAGGCGATCAAGGACCTTTCACCGACACAAATCGCGGAGATGGTCAACCAAAGCGCGGCCCGCGTCTTGACGCGGGCCAAGCCTCGCTTGGAGTTCGAGACACCAGTCATGCTGTCGATCGACATGACCTACGTCGCTTTCTACGGGGAGCGTGAGGAACTCGTACGTGTCCAGGGTGCGCCAAAGGACAAGTCCTACAACTGGTGCTACAAGTTTGCAACCGCGAACGTTGTTGGAGACAACGTTCACTTCGCAGCTGCGATGCTTCCAGTCGGGCACGCTGATTACCACGACCCAGAGAGCTATCCTGGCAAAAACAGGAGTTACCGAGTCGGCGATATCGTTCGCCGACTCGTCGACCACGTCAACGACGTCTGTCGCGTTCATACGCGGCGACTCTACGCTGATCGGGAGTTCTACGCCACGGACGTATTTTCGGTACTCGAACAGCGAGACCTTTTCTACGTGATTCCGGCACCGCGCGATGACCGCGTCAAGCGGTTCATCGCGCGCATGGACACGGATGTAGAGGGACAAAAGCAAGTGACAGTCAAATCCGAGCACGCGGTGTACGGGCCGGTAAAACATGGTGTCTCCAACACCAGAGCTGAGACGACGCTGGTTGGACTCCCGCCAGACGAGGACTGCGACGAGATGCAGGTATTTGCGACCAATCTCGACGTAAACGACGAGATTGGTCTTGACCGTCGCTTGACGAAAAAGCAAATCACTCGCTACAGACGCCGAGGCGGGATCGAAACGGCCTATAGTAAGATCAAGGAGTTCGCACCGTGGACGACGTCGACAAACTTCTCTATCCGGTTATTCCACTTCGGCTTCGCAGTTCTACTGTACGATCTATGGTTGCTTGTGGACTTTCTCGTCCAGACGTTGATCGACATCATCGAGTTTCGCACGAAACCGCGGGTGACTGCCCCGCGGTTTCGTGCGTTCCTCCGGAGGGAGGTGAGCGCATTGCTGTAGATCCCGCCCCGTGCTTGCCCTTTCTGAGAGGTATCACTGTCTAAATCGACTGATTATACCGTTTTCGCCCACCCGACCGCCACTCACGGGTGGTGAGTGGCGGTCGTGATTCCTTGATCGGCCCTGTATTCGGGATCGATTCCTACCGACAGACGCGAATCTCGTGCACGGATTTTGGGGTATTCGCAGCACCACTGTGCCGATTCCATATATCGTGATGTAGTTTAAGACCAGCCACCGATGGCCAGTGCACGTATCCGAGACGACGCTAGAACGTTCCGTTGGTACTGTAGGCCGGACTCCCTCCGGAGTTGCCACGAAATATCGCAGCGCCATCGACGACGGCCGCGAAACGGCGGCACTCGAATCGCGAACGGCTCTGCGCGCAGTCGGAGCGACCACCCGCTGCTGGAGAGTACGTGAAACCGGAGACGGTCACAGGGAGTGAGTCGGCCGACGGACCGCTCACCAGTCTGCGTCGCCGGCGCTGAACGTGCTCGGTCAGTAGCCGGTATCGGTCGGATCGCCCTGGAGTGTCAGTCCCGACGATCGCACGAACCCCTCGTCGACCACGATGGACTGGGGGGAGACCCGTCGAAGACCGAGTGGTTATCGAGACGGTGGCGAAGGCGTCTCCGGCCGAGACAGGCGCTCGAGTACGGCGGCAGTCGGTGGGCCCACCGTGGCGAAACGGATCACACCCCCGGCCGCCTGACTCGAGCGTCGAGTCGTGACCCGACGTGTTCTGGCCGCCGTCTCGGGAGGAACGACGTCGGCGGTTTCGCATCGGAGCGAACCGTTGGCCGTCAGCGTTCATCTCCACGAACGACGGTCCCAGCGCACGCGATAAACCATATATTACGATACTAAATTGCACATGGTGGTGCTGCGAATACCCCAAAATCCGTGCACGAGATTCGCGTCTGTCGGTAGGAATCGATCCCGAATACAGGGCCGATCAAGGAATCACGACCGCCACTCACCACCCGTGAGTGGCGGTCGGGTGGGCGAAAACGGTATAATCAGTCGATTTAGACAGTGATACCTCTCAGAAAGGGCAAGCACGGGGCGGGATCTACAGCAATGCGCTCACCTCCCTCCGGAGGAACGCACGAAACCGCGGGGCAGTCACCCGCGGTTTCGTGCGAAACTCGATGATGTCGATCAACGTCTGGACGAGAAAGTCCACAAGCAACCATAGATCGTACAGTAGAACTGCGAAGCCGAAGTGGAATAACCGGATAGAGAAGTTTGTCGACGTCGTCCACGGTGCGAACTCCTTGATCTTACTATAGGCCGTTTCGATCCCGCCTCGGCGTCTGTAGCGAGTGATTTGCTTTTTCGTCAAGCGACGGTCAAGACCAATCTCGTCGTTTACGTCGAGATTGGTCGCAAATACCTGCATCTCGTCGCAGTCCTCGTCTGGCGGGAGTCCAACCAGCGTCGTCTCAGCTCTGGTGTTGGAGACACCATGTTTTACCGGCCCGTACACCGCGTGCTCGGATTTGACTGTCACTTGCTTTTGTCCCTCTACATCCGTGTCCATGCGCGCGATGAACCGCTTGACGCGGTCATCGCGCGGTGCCGGAATCACGTAGAAAAGGTCTCGCTGTTCGAGTACCGAAAATACGTCCGTGGCGTAGAACTCCCGATCAGCGTAGAGTCGCCGCGTATGAACGCGACAGACGTCGTTGACGTGGTCGACGAGTCGGCGAACGATATCGCCGACTCGGTAACTCCTGTTTTTGCCAGGATAGCTCTCTGGGTCGTGGTAATCAGCGTGCCCGACTGGAAGCATCGCAGCTGCGAAGTGAACGTTGTCTCCAACAACGTTCGCGGTTGCAAACTTGTAGCACCAGTTGTAGGACTTGTCCTTTGGCGCACCCTGGACACGTACGAGTTCCTCACGCTCCCCGTAGAAAGCGACGTAGGTCATGTCGATCGACAGCATGACTGGTGTCTCGAACTCCAAGCGAGGCTTGGCCCGCGTCAAGACGCGGGCCGCGCTTTGGTTGACCATCTCCGCGATTTGTGTCGGTGAAAGGTCCTTGATCGCCTCCAGAAGCGTCTCTCCACTCGGTCCGTCCTCGTAGAAGGGATCGTCGAGATCTGGGTCAGGATTGACGAAATCGCCGTAGGTTTCGGCACCGCCGTTAGCGGCGGTGCCTGTCAGCCCGAGACAGGCCTCCAGCATCAGGAGTTCCTCGTCGTCGTAAACCGGGTCATCAGGTCGGTCAAACTCAAAGGCAGGCAACACGACAGTTTGGAGTTCGTCGAGGAGATCACGTGTTTTCCTCCGAATGAGACGGTTGACTGTGCGCTTCGAGGAGCCTGTTGGCTCCTCCGAAGCGCTGTCTTCGTACGGTGTCCCGATCGGACTACCGCGTTCGGCGGCCAACGCTTGGATCTGACGAGTAGCGGTCTCGATCGTGGGTTGGAGGTCCGCAAACCGATTAGTCTGTGCCCGGGAGATCGTGCTTCGTGAAGGTGTGTCGTCGGGATTAAAGCCAAGAGCATCCGCAAGTTGAGGGTCACTGTCGAGCGTCCGATGGAGCCAGCCATCGGACGCGTCTTCGAGTTCCTTCAGGAGAATCGCCCGGAGCATCGGTTCGAACGGTTTAGAGTCGTGCCAATGGGGAATGGGATCAGCATGGCAGTATTGGCTGACGTCGAGGTGAGTGACCAACTCGGCCGCAGAGGTCGTCTTGTCGACGACCTCGGCGGCTTGCTTGGTTAGGGGCAGCCACCCGCCTGAGAGTGGACCGATATCTTGTAGGCGCTCGTCAACTGATCGTTGAGTGCGGCTGTCATCAGCAGCCGCAACACGATCTGACCAGTTGTTTGTCACAGTGGGGGACGAATCGTCCCCCACCGGTCAGTTAATCGATGTTGAGATTCCGTGCACGGATTCTGTCATTCGTAGCTACAGGGCACAGGCCGTGGGATGAGTCGACGAACGGGACTCGAGGGAGAAATTCGATCGCGGGTTCGCCAGCGACGTATCCTCGTACTCTCCAAACGACTCGATCGAGCGTCGAAAACTCGCACTCGCGATTCCACGCGAGGTGCCCCTGTCACTGCGGCCTCGCCGCCCCGTCGGGAACGACGCTGTCGAGCGAGACGCTCTCGAGGGCGGCCCTGACCTCGAGTGGATCGTGCAGGTCGTCGACGAACTCGTGGATGCGGTTCATACTCTCGAGGAGTCCCTCGAACGCGGCACGTCGAGTGGAGACGTGGCCGATCGATTCGGTGATCGAAAGCTCACCGATCGGGTGCCGGTAGCGAAGCTCCCAGCATCGACAGAGGCCGAGAGCCGGGTGTGACTGATTCGCCTCCGTTCGCTCGGCGACGAGTTCGATCTGTGGCTGCCTGTGTCGGTACGCGACGTGTTCGTCGCGAACCTCGGCTGGCCCCCACCCCGGCGGAAGCGCTTCGTGCGGGATGGGTGGCTGGTCGGTTGGCATCACCACTGCGAATGGTACTGGCGGGGGTGCCCGTTCGGCTTGCGTACTCATCCGCTATATGTAGGGGCCCACTAACGAGTCAGCGGATCTGCCTGTCGGCGGTGATCGATCGGCCGACTTTTGTCGTCACCGGCCCACGACCCGCACATGACCGAGTTCGATCCCGAGAAATTCGAGGACAAGTACGTCCACTACTTCCCCGAGTTACAGCAGGCCTACAAGAACGCGTTCAACCGGATGAACGATCGGTACGACTCGCAGTTGGTCCACGCCATCGACCAGCAAGTGCTCAACGAGAGCGAACCGTTCTACGACGGTGCGCCGGACGACTCGAGCGACGGCGAGTTCTCCGTCGACCTGCCCGACGATCCGTACGATCGGCTTACCGGCGTCCTCGTCGACCAAGAAACGTTCGAAACGGTTCTCGAGGAGTACGTCGCCGAGATCGAATCGGAACTCGAGCGCGTGTTCGGGTTCGCCTGAATA
Source organism: Natribaculum breve (assembly GCF_023008585.1). Lineage (GTDB taxonomy): Archaea > Halobacteriota > Halobacteria > Halobacteriales > Natrialbaceae > Natribaculum > Natribaculum breve. Next base: position 2,375,366 of record NZ_CP095390.1, read on the forward strand.
CGTCTCCTGTACGTCATTCCTGGAGCAACCGACGCTGTCCGGCGGCTGCTCTGGGAACCGCTACAGCGGGCATCGTGGGTCCGTCGACTCTCGAGGCACTGTTCTGATCGCTTTCTAGGTCGTCCGTCGGTCGACCTCGCGCCGCTCGCGTGCGTGCATTCCCGTCGGAAGCTCCGCTCACTCCCGCCCACAGTGGCTGCCTGGTCAGCCGGCACGGGCGGGACTGAAAGGGGCTGGCTCGCTCGCCGAACCCGGGCGACGCAAGCACCGCCGGAGGCGGCGCGCAGCGAGACCTGGGAGTCGAGCGAGCCAGGGGCTTTCGTGGTGGTTTCGAGCCTCAGAGATATCTCAGAGTGGTATCTGGACGGGGTCGACTCTCGACGACGGAAGGTCTAAGGACGCTGACCCCCAATGGCGAATCATGAGTACCGAGACCCAGGACGAGGGAGACGACCTCGAGGAGCGCGTCACGAACTTCCTGCGTCGTAACTTCCCGCAGATCCAGATGCACGGCGGCAGCGCGGCCATCCAGGACCTCGACCGCGAGACGGGCGAGGTCTCGATCGCACTCGGCGGAGCCTGCAGCGGCTGTGGCATCTCGCCGATGACGATCCAGGCGATCAAGAGCCGCATGGTCAAAGAGATTCCCGAGATCGAGCAGGTCCACGCCCAGACCGGGATGGACGGCGGCATGGGCGGCGGCGGAGGGATGAGCCCGTCGTTCCCCGGCGAGACCGTCGACGACGACGGCGAAGAAGACGAAGGTCCAGAGGCGCCGTTCTAGATCTCACCGGAGCCCGTTACCCCGTTCCCACGCTCGTATCAGCGCCGCGAGCGTCCGATTTCTCGTCGCCGCGAGCCCGCGGCTCGTCGCTCGCTCGACCACGTAGCCGTTGATCGCGTCGACTTCCGTTCGACGACCTCTGGCGACGTCCTGGTGCATCGAGGAGGTGTTCGCCGCCGTCGCTTCTGCGACCGACTCCATCGCCGCCAGCGCCTCGCGATCCGAGAGCGACACGTCACACGCTCGAGCGACGCGAGCGGTCTCGCGGGTCGCCTCGCGGGCGAGGTCGGCCGCTGGCTCCTCGAGTACGGCCCCGTTTTCCGTTCGCGTGAGCGCCGTCACGGCGTTGACGCCGGCGTTAACCGCGAGCTTTTCCCACAGCCGACGGGGCATGTCGGCGGCGACGGTCGTCTCGAGGCCGGCCGACTCGAACGCCGCGGCGACACGGTCGGCGACCGACGAGGTGCCGCCCTCGCGGGGCCCGAGGACGACCTCGCCGACGCCGGTACACTCGACGACGCCCGGTTCGCGCAAGACCGCACCGTAGGTCGCCGTTCCCGCCAGGACGGGCGACTCGAGGTGCCTCGCGAGCGTCTCCTCGTTGCCCATCCCGTTCTGGAGCGAGAGCGCGGTGTCGAACGCACCCGTCGCGAGCGTCCGCGCTGCGGCCGCCGTATCGAAGGACTTGACGGTGACGACGGCGAGGTCCGCCTCGAGGTCGCGCCCGTCGGTCGTCGCCACAGGACGGACGCGCGCCTCGAGGTCGCCCTCGACGACGAGTCCGTCCTCGCGGACGGCGTCTGCGTGGTCTTCGCGGCCGACGAGCGTGACGTCGTGCTCGCGCGCGAGGACGCCACCGACGAGACTCCCCAGGCTTCCCGCCCCGAAGACGACGATTTCCATGCCGGTGGCTGTGTGAGGCGGCTACATAACGAGTTCGTCTCGGCGTCGAGCAGTCGAAACGGTCAGTCTTCGGTCCAGTACATCAGGTTCTCCTTTTCGGTGCCACAGTTCGGGCACGTCTCGGGGAGTCCGTCCTGGATCTCGCCCATCTCGCCACACTCGATGCAACGCCACATCAGTTCGGCCTCGCCGAACTCGTGGCCAGACCTTGCGTGTTCGACCGAGAGTGCCTCGACGCCCTCCCGGGTCGTCACGAAGAATCCGCCCTTGTCGAACCCCCTGACGCGACCGAGCGCGTCGCCGTCCTCGCTGTAGACGGTCTCGCCGAACTCGACCTCGTGGACCTGCTCGACGGCCTCCTCCTCGCCTTCTCTCGCCGGCGTCTCGCCTGTTTCTCCCATAGGCGTTTGCACGCCGTCGGTGTCAATAAAGCCCCACCGCGCACCTGACGCGAGGCGACCTGGACCGGTCGCTTCACATGAAGTCTTCGATACCTGACTGTTTGTTCTTGTCGTTTTCGAAGATGCTCTCGAGCGAGCGCTCGAGTACCTCGAGGCGCTGTTTCGTGTAGTCCCGGCAGCCGTACTCCTCGGCGACCTCGATCGCCGTCTGCATGTACTTGTTGACCGACCCCTGGTGGACGGTGAGGTTGACGCGTCCGCCACACTCCCGGCAGACCTCGGTCAGGGGCATCCGACGGAACTTCTCGCCGCAGTCGAGACACCGGGTCTCCTGCCGTGAGAACGCCCGCAGGTTGCCGATCAGGTCCGGCAGGAAGTGGTACTCGATGACCCGCTCGGCGACGTCCGTCTCGTCGACCGCCCGCAGCTTCCGGGAGAGCTCGAGCTGAGCGTCCATCTTGTCCATCATCGATCCGAGCGTCTTGTACGCCGACAGATCGGGGCCGAGCGCGATGTTCGACGTGTCGTGGGTGTGCTCGAAGCCGGTGTACTCCTCGTCGGTCCCCAGCGTGTCCTCTGCGATCTCGACGTCGACCTCGCCTGGATCGGCCATCTCGAGGCTGGCCTCGTAGAACTCACGGGGGTACTGCGAGACGACGTCCATGTTGTGGGCCTCGTCGTCGATTTCGGCGGGATCGATCCGCGAGGACATGACCAGGGGCGCGTCCATCGAGTTGTGCGCGTAGAGCCAGTTAGCCGTGAAGATCGGTTCGCCGCCGACCTGCAGGTCGTAGAGGTGACCGTCGTACTCGACGCGTTCGATCGACGTGATCCGGAGATACGAGAGGTCACCGTCGACGAGCGGCCGGATCTCCTCGAGTTTCCGTTCGGCCTCCTCGAGAAGATCACGTTCGTCGAGTTCCGCGACGATCTCCCGGAGTTGCTGGAGGGAGATGTTTTCACGGCGTTTGAGGTACTTCGGGACGAGTCGCTTGACCCCCTCGATGTCCATCTCGCGTATCTCCATCAGCTCTGTCGGGATCGAGACGACGAGGCTCTTCGGGTGATACGGTTCCTGTCCGTCGAGGATCCGTTCCAGCGGATTGTCCGACGCGCCACCGGAGACGGTGACCGTATAGATCGGTTGTCGCGTTTCGTCACGCTCTCTATGCGAGACGTTCGCGACGAGGCCGAGACGGTGACAGCAGAAAACGATCCCGTCTTTGACGTTCTCGCTCGTGGTGTGGAATCCGATCGTCGTGTGGTTGTCGTCGGTCGTCTCCGAACCATCGCCCGCGATGAACCCTCGGAGGAACGCGAGCACGGCGTCTTTCTCGGCACGAAGGATACACTCGGGAACGACCTTCTCACTCGAGTTGTACGACTCGTGGTCTTCGAAGCCGAGTTCGTACAGAACGTCGAAGAAGACCGCGGGAAACGCGATCTCGTAGGACTTATTCGACCAGCGGACGCTCGGTTCACAGCCGAGGACTGCCTCCGTTGCTTCGACGATACGCTCGACGAGTTCTTCCTCGGAGTTGTGGATCGTCGGTCGGCTCGCCGACAACGATCCTTCCGCGACGAACATTCCGAGTAGCCAGGCGAACTCCTCGTCGACGTCGACGAGGCGATCGATACAGTCGGACGACCCCTTCCAGCCGATCCGTAGATCGTCGGGTAGCTGTCGATCGCCGCACTCGGATTCGATCTCGGCAAGCGTTTCCCAGCGGATCTTCTTCTTCGAAAGCCGATACGAAAGTCCTCCATCGAAGGCAACGCGTGTAGCACTCCCCCACTCGGCGTCGTTCCAGACTTCGGTGAGCCACTCCTCGAGACCGTCGTCGACCAAGACGTATGGTTCGTCGACGCACTCGAGGACGTCGATCGTCGTCTTGGTCGGGTCGACGTCGAGGTTTCGCGGGGCGACGATCAGGTCGCCCTCCTCGAGGTCCGACCCCGCCACCTCCGCGATTCCGTCGTCGTACCGGAAGAGGCTGTGGTCGGTCGTGATCTCGAGTTCGCGGCCGAACTGCGTCCGAATCCGTAACAGTTCCTCGTCGTCGTCAGCGCGGTACCGGATCGCCTTCTCGATCGGTTTCGGCGACGCCTCGTGGTTCTCGTCGAAGGCGTAGGTTTTCCAGCCCTCGAGGGCAGCCGTCTTCTTCTGGAACTTGCCGTCGACTTCGACCGGCACGTCGAGTTCGTCCCAGAACTCGTCGAACGTCATGAACCGTAGCTCCCCGTCGGGATCGAAGGCGATCAGCCGTGAATCCTCGGCGACGCTACCACCGCGCTTGTCGGGGAGATACGACCGCGAGAAGTTCAGTAGGCCGTCCATGAGCAACATCACGCAGTCCTCGTCCCCGTCACATTGCTCGGAGTAGAGACCGTTCGCGACGAGTGTGTGCGTGTCTGCAACCGTGAGACAGTACGTGTATTCGACATCGGCTGGGACGACCTCGGCTCGTTCTACTATATCAACCCCCGGACGACCTCCGTCGGCGACACCGGTTCTAGGTGTGTCGGTGCGCGAGCCGGGTTCGGGCGGTACCGGGATTTCGTCACCCGGCCCGATCTCGCTCGCGACCACGGACTCGAGTCCGCCGTTCCAGACGACCATCTCGTGATCCGGAGTGACGGTAAGCTCCCGTTCATCGCGGGTTTCGATTCTGACGAGGTGGTCTGGTGCCGGATGTTTCGAGACGGTTTCGACAGGCCGTGAGACCGGGATACCGTCCTCGTCGATCGACGGGACCGAGACCGGTTCCTCGAGATCCTGGATCAACGTCCCGAAGTCATCTTCCCGTGGATCGGTCAGGCGGGATTCGACGAATTTTTCGATGGAAATTTCGCGGACGCGTCCGCCCTCACTCTCGTACTGGATCGTCGTCTCGGGATGGAAGCAGTTCCGTCGTTTCGCCGCGTGGAAAAACGGATGCGCGTATCCGACCGCTGCGCTCGTGAAACCGATCACTCTCCCGACAGTTGCGGCCGACGTGTGGGGTGCCATCCCGAAGACGAGTTCGCCCACGAGGTCCTCGCGGTCCTCGAGTTCGTAGAACGGCTCGAGCCCGTAGTAGTTCTCGAGGAGGTCGTCGATGAAGTCGGCCGTCTTGAGCATGTGTTCGGCCGCGCCGTCGGAGAGAACGATATCCTGGACTTTGAGTTCGACCAGCTGGTCCTCGTGGACGAGCGGTTCGCCGTGGACGTCCTCCTCGTAGCCGAGTGCCTGGAGCTGTCCGACGGTGACGTCGAGTTCCGACGCGCGAACCGCCGTGACGGGCAGGTCCGTCATGTCGTAGCGGACGGTACCGTCCTTGAACGTCGAGACGTCGTGTTTCGCCCGCAGGATCCCCTTCTCCATCGGTTCGGGGATCTTGTTCGTCGAGGTGAGTCCCTTCACGCCTTTCAGGATCTCGAAGGCGTTCTCGCGTTCGCCGACCGACTCGAGGGCGTCGCGGTAGACCTCGTCGACGTCGACCTCCTGGCGCTCGACGCAGGTCGCCTCGACCTCACAGCGGTCGCACTCGACGCGGCCGGCCTCGTCGGGTTCGACTCTCGAGTCACAGCTCGGACACCGGTAGTCGGGTTCGGTCCGCGAGCCACACTCTGGACAGCGGTTCTCGAACGTCTCCGTGTGACACTCGCGACAGCGCTGGCGACCGACCTCGAGTTCGACGACGCCCGGCGTGTCCGACATCGTCTCGGCGTGTTTGCCCGCCTTGGCGACGTCGCGCTGTGCGCCGCCGGCCTCGCCGATCGGGAACAGGGTGTGGACGGGCGGGCTGAGGTCCCGGCGTTCGGACTTCTCGGGGCGGCCCATCCGGTTGCCGATCCGCGTCGGTGCCCGTTCGCGGACCGCGAAGGGTGCGACCTCGTTGACCGCCTCGATCGCGTTCTCGCCGTCGGCCCACGTTCGGGCGCGCTCGGAGAGGTCCTCGTCGCGCCAGGTGCGCTCGAGGTCGGTCGTCAGTCCAAGCGTCAGCACGAACGGCTGCCAGTCGTCGACCTCGATCCGACCCTCGCTCTCGCGCTGGCGATGCTCGAGGACGATCGTCTCTAAGGCCTCTCGCGTCCCCTCGGTGTACTCGAGGACCAGCGTCCCGTCTTCGATCTCACCTTCCGAGACGGCCTCGGCGAGCGCACAGAAGTCCTCGACGGAGAGGTCGTGCCAGAGGTAGGTGTACTCGGGGTGCAACGGGGCGTCGTAGCGTTCGGCCCACTCGAGGGCGCGCTCGACGGTCGGCCGTTCGACGTCGACCCGGGGGTCGTCCTCGAGTGCCTGGGCGTCGGCCCCGGCGGCCTCGAGGTCCTGGATCCACCACTCGGGGACGTAGGAGGCGGGCGCGAGCGGGTGGTTGTTCTCGACGAACTCGCCGTAGTTGACGAGGTACTCGCCCAGATCGAGGATCGCCTCGACGCCGTTTCGGACCTCGAGTGCCTCGTCGGGATCGTCGATCCGGCGGACGTCGCCGTTGGCGAGTTTGACGGTCGGGCCTTCGATGGTGTCGACGGGGACGACGCCTGCCGCCTTCCCCGGTCGTTCGGTCTTGATCTGGGTGCCGGTGGCGAGGAAGTCGTCGACGAGGTGCATCGTCGCGGGGTGGACGCCGGCGGTCGCGAAGCCGTGGTTTCGCGCACGGCCGTAGCGCAGGCGGAAGCCGCCCTCGGCACAGGGGTGAGAGAAGACGGGGCGGCCGGCGATCAGGTCCCGGAGGAACTTCGTCGACTCGCCGACGCGCGTCGGCCCCTGTGGCTCGTCGTCCTGGGTTTCGCCGTCGTCGGCCTCGTCTTCGTCCTCGCCGCTATCGTCTTCGTCCTCGTCCTCCTCTCCGTCGGCTTCGCTCGCTTCGTCCTCGCTTTCGTAGTAGGTGCCGTCGATCAGATCCTGGAGCCACGGCCAGTCGACCTCCTCGAGCTGGGAGGTGTAGCGCTGGATCTTCGGCGCTTTCAGGGCGATCCCCTCGGCCATGACGAGACACATCCCGCCGCGGGCGGAGTTGGTGTCGACGCGCTCCAGGTCGCGGTAGCCCGACACTTCCTCGTCGCCAGTCGCCTCCCCGTCGAGCATGATCGGGAGGTGTTTGGCGATGAACTTCGTCTCCTCGTCTTTCGGGGAGTACTGCAGTCCCGTCTCCTTGTCGTAGAGGGCGACCTCCTCGGCGTAGCGTTCGATCTCTTCGTCGCGGGCGTCGTACTGCTCTAGGCCGACGAGCGCCCGCGTGTAGTCGGCGACGAGCACCGACAGCGCCTGTGCGGTCCCGCCTGCCGATCGAATGGGGCCGGCGTAGTAGACGTTGACGAACTCCGTGCCGTCGTCGTTTTCCAGGATCTCGATCTTGTCGATCCCCTCGATTGGCGCGGCGACGACCCCCTCGGTGAGCAAGGCGACGGCGGTCCGGACCGCGCCCTCGACCTTCCCGGCTTTCGTCTCGTAGTCGCCGACGTTCCCCTCCGCGAAGTCCTTCGCGAGTTCGAGGGCTGCCTCCTCGCGGGACATCTGCCCCTCGAGTTCGCGGACCCGCTCGGCGACGCCGTCGATGCCGAGGATGTTCTCGACGCGGTCGGCCATGTCCTGTGCGACCGGAATCTCGACTTCGGGTTCGGGGTCGTCGCCGCGTTCTTTCGCCGTCTCGGCGACGTCGAACGCCGCCTCGAGTTGCTCTTCGAGTCGGTCGAAGTAGCGTTCGTCCTCCTCGCGCATCTCAGAGCCAGAGGTCGAGGTCGGTGGTCTCGTCGTGGGCGCGCTCGAGTGGCTCCTCGAAGACGCGCATGTGTACCTCACCGGCGAAGACGGTCGCCTCGTTCAGGTGACCGGCGACGGCGTCGCCGTCGGGGCCGGAGAGGACGACGTGGGTGTGTGCGAAGCGCTCGCCGTCTAACAACGAGACGTTACCGACGCAACTCGCGACCTCGAGCGGTTCGTCGAACTCGATCGGGCGGTACTCGAGGTCGTCCTGGTCGTAGAACCAGAGTTCGGCGTCCTGGACCGCGCCGAGCGCCGTAAACCAGTGCGGCGTCGGCCTCGACCTCGTCCGCGAGCGACTCGATCTCCGCCCGCCAGTCGGCTCCGGTCTCGAGGCGGGCGACGTACTCACGTGTCGTCTCGACGGCGCGATAGTTCATAGACGTGTTCTGTATCGGCTGGGAGAAAAATACCACGGGTCGCGAACGGGGCAGTCGTCCGTCCCGGCAGTGGTGGCGTCGACGCCGCTGGAACGGCGGCCGACCGGTCGATCGTCGACGGTCGCGACGACCGCTCTCTGTCGACTCGAGTGGGGTTTTCCGGTCCGTGTGAGGTCGGTCCGAACGCGTCACCCGACGTCTGTCCGACCGACGATCGCGGTGCTGGCAGCGTCGATGTACGAGATCGTTCGCTGAAAGACAGATGTGGGTGCAGATGGACCCGGTATTTCGACTATTCTCGAGAGTAAAAGCCGATTTGCATATTTTACCCTGTTGATACCAAAATAGGTGTAGTGATAACACCTGCCAAGATGGTGCCAGACCAGACCACTGTAACGCGGCGGCAACTGCTCGGTTCGGGGGCTGCCGTCTCCGCAGCAGTGATCGCAGGGTGTATCGGTGGCAACGGAAACGACGACGACGACGACGAAGGCGGCGGTGGCGGCGGTGGCAACCGCCTCCACTTCACGCAGGAACAATCGCGCGAAGAGAACTTCGACCCCGTCATCTCGAACGACGCCTACAGCTTCCAGGTGATCCAGCAGGTCTTCGACGGTCTCTACGAGTACGGCGAGGACCTCGAGCTCCAGCCGAAGCTCGCGACCGGCGAGCCGACCGTCGAACGCGACGGCACGCGATTCATCTTCGAGATCGTAGAGGGTGCGACGTTCCACAACGGGGACGAGGTGACCGCCGGCGACGTCGCCCACTCGTTTACCGCGCCCGTCGAAGAGGAGACGGAGAACGCGGCCGAGTACGACATGATCGAGAGCACCGAGGTCATAGACGACTACCAGCTGCAGGTCGACCTCGGCGAGGACCCGTACGGCCCGTTCGAGCTCGCGACGATGGGGGTGACGGTCGTCCCGGAGGCCGTCCGAACCGAGGACCGCGAGGCGTTCAATACCAGCCCGGTCGGCTCCGGCCCGTTCGAGTTCGTCGAACTCCAGGAGAACGAGTACGTCGACCTCGCGCGCAACGACGACTACTGGGACGACCTCGAGCCGAACCTCGAGCAGGTCAGGTTCGTGGCTCACGACGACGACGCGGGTCGCGTCTCCGACATTCGGGCTGGGAACACCGACGTCGTCGCGGGCATTCCCAACGACGACTGGGACGTCCTCGAGAACGAGGGGGGCGTCGAACTCCACTCGGCCGAGAGTCCGTCGTTCATGTATATGGCGTTCAACTGTAACGAGGGGCCCACGACCAACCCCGAGGTACGTCGCGCCATCGCTCACTCGTTCTCGATGTCGGATTTCATCGAGTCAAACGCCGGAAACGTGGCCTCGCCGATGTACAGTCCAATTCCGCCGGTCGTCAACGAAATCTGGGAGTTCCCACAGGACGAGTACCAGGAGCTGTTGCCGGAGTACGATCCCGACGAGGCCCAGTCGTTACTCGACGAGCACGCGCCCGACGACTTTACGCCGACGATCATCACGCCGGAGGGGATCCGTGCGCAGTTGGCCGAACGGCTCGCCACCCGGCTGGACGAGATCGGCTACGGTGCGGACGTGCAGACGCTCGACTTCGCGACCCTGGTCGACACCTACACCAGCGGGAGCGCCGACGACTACCACATGTACCTGCTGGGCTGGACCGGCGGTCCCGACCCCGACTTCTACCTCTACCCGCTCTTCCACGAGAGCCAGGCTGGGGTGAACCAGGGCCACTACTACGAGGGAAGCGCGGACTTCCACGACAACATTCAGCAGGCGCGCAACTCCGCCGACCAGGAGGAACGCTACGATCTCTACGAACCCGTCATCCGGGAGATCGTCGAGCAACTCCCCGCGTTGCCGGCGTTCACGCAGGACAACACGATGGCCTCCCGCGACTACGTGAGCGACCTGCAGGCCCATCCGGAGGTGACGAGAAACCCGACCTTGGTCGCGGAGTACACGAACGTATCGCTGCAGTGAACGCAGCGGCGTTTCCGGCCGTCGACGGGGCGAGCGACCGACTTCCGGTCGGCCGACCGACGGCGCAGTCGACGCCGGTACGATAGCGACGAAACGACTGATCGATGAAACTACTGAAATACGCACTGTTCAGGCTCCTGCAAGCGATTCCCGTGCTGATCGGGATCTCCATCATCACGTTCCTGCTCGCGAACCTGGGGCCGGGCGATCCGGTCAGCCTCATGCTTCAGGGACAGGAACACGACGAGGAACTGGTCCGAGCGATCGAACAGCGGTACGGACTCGACAAACCGCTACACGAGCGGTACGTGACGTACATGGCCGGTCTCCTGCAGGGCGACTTCGGCCAGAGCATCTACTACCAGCGACCGGTTTCCGACCTGATGATGGACCGGATCGGGCCGACGCTCTTGCTCGTCCTGTCGGCGTACGCGTTCGCGCTGGTGACCGCGATCCCACTCGGCGTCGTGGCCGCCAACCGACGAAACGAGCCGACCGACCACCTCTCGCGGATCGTCGCGCTCGTCGGCGTCAGCACCCCGTCGTTCTGGATCGGGATCGTCCTCATCCTGATCTTCGCGGTCAAACTCGGCTGGCTCCCCTCGAGTGGACTCGTCTACCCGTGGCGACCGCCCGACGCCTACCGGGGGATCGACGGCCATCTCGAGTTGTTCCAGCAGACGATCAGACACCTGCTGTTGCCGATGATCGCGCTGGGGACGTTGCAGATGGCGACGATCATGCGCGTCGAGCGGACCCAGATGATCGAGTCGCTGCAAGGCGAGTACGTCAAACTCGCCCGCGCGTACGGCGTGCCCGAGCGGACGATCCTGCGAAAGCACGCCTTCCAGGTCGCCCAGCTACCGATCATCACTATCGTCGGTCTCAACCTGTCGACGGCGCTCGGCGGTGCCGTCCTCACGGAGACGGTGTTCAACATCAACGGTATGGGTCTGCTGTTCGTCAACGCGATCCAGCGGAACGATTACCAGCTCGTGATGGGCGTCACGATAGTGCTCGGCACCCTGTTCGTGATCGGCGTCATCATCACGGACATCTCGTACGCGTACGTCGACCCGCGCGTCACCTACGGAGAGAGTGAATAACGATGGCAGTCGGTGAATCACAGGTCGACAGCGGCACGGATGCGGCCGGCGAAGACGAGGAGGTCGAAGCCCGCGTCGGCTGGCGGTACACCGTCGCGCGGATCCGGAAGGACACGACGGCCCGCTGGGGACTGTACGTCGTGGCGTTCGTGCTGTTCGTCGCGATCTACGCCGCCGTCGACAGCAACCTCTCGCGGCTCACGTTCGGCCAGTTCTCCGATTACACGTTCGCGAAGCTGTTACCGATCTTCGACCACCCCACTCGCATCCCGCCACCGGGCGAGGGGACACAGCACATGCCGCCGTACTTCCCGCTCGCCGAGCAGCCGTGGAACCCGCTGCCGGCTGGGGGTACGCTCGAGCACCCCCTCGGAACGGACCCCTCCGGTCGAGATTACTTCACGCGGATCGTCTACGGCACGCAGGTGTCGGTGTTCGTCGGTATCGTCTCGACGACTATCGGCCTCGCCGGCGGCACGATCGTCGGTGCCGTCGCCGGTTACTACGGCGGCCGGGTCGACGACGCCCTGATGCGGCTCGTCGAGACCGTCTACGCGATCCCGCCGCTGATCCTCATCATCGTCTTCACCGTCTTCGTCGGCGGTGCGAACATCTGGTATGCGGTCCTCGGGGTCGGGATCGCGTTCGTTCCCGTCTTCGCCCGCATCATCCGGAGCCGGGTCCTGAGCATCCGCGAGATGGACTACATCGAGGCGGCCCGCGCGTCAGGGGTGAAAGATCGCGACGTCATCCTGCGACACGTCGTGCCGAACAGCTTCGCGCCGGTGCTGGTGTACGCGACGCTGCAGATCGGCGTGACGATCCTCATCGTCGCCGGACTCTCGTTTCTCGGCTACGGCGCACAGCCGCCGACCCCGGACTGGGGCCAGATGCTCAACACCGCACACGGCTACATGCACTCGAACGTCTGGCTCTCGATCTGGCCGGGGCTGGCGATCATGATCACCATCATGGGCTTCAACCTGTTCGGCGACGGCTTACAGGACGCCCTCGACCCGCGAATCGAAGACTAACATGAGCTCGGAACCACTCCTTCGCGTCGAGAACCTCAAGACGCAGTTCTTTACGGAAACAGGTACAGTACGCGCCGTCGACGGCATCTCGTTCGAGGTCTACGAGGGCGAGATCGTCGGACTCGTCGGCGAGAGCGGCGCAGGCAAGAGCGTCGCCTCGATGAGCCTGCTGCGACTCGTCGAGTCTCCCGGCGAGATCGTCGACGGCGAGATCACCTACAAGGGCGAGACGATCTTCGGCCTCGAGGAGGGACCCGACGGCGACCTTCGGGAGCGCGACGACGTGCTCTCGAACGAGGAGATCCGCACCCGGATCCGGGGCAACGAGATCGCCGTCATCTTCCAGGATCCGATGGAGTCGCTCAACCCCGTTTTCACCGTCGGAGGGCAGCTGCGGGAGTTCATCGAACTCAACCGTGGACTGTCGGAAGACGAGGCACGCCTCGAGGCGGTCGACATGCTCCGGGAGGTCGGCATCCCCGACCCCGAGAAGCGCTACGACGAGTACCCACACCAGTTCTCCGGCGGCATGCGCCAGCGGGTACTCATCGCGATGGCGCTGGCCTGCGAACCCAGCCTCATCATCGCCGACGAACCGACGACGGCACTCGACGTCACCGTCGAGGGCCAGATCATCGACCTCGTCGACGAACTCCAGCAGAAGTACGGCACGAGTTTCATCTGGGTCACCCACGACCTGGGCGTCGTCGCCGAGATCTGCGACCGGGTGAACGTCATGTACCTCGGCGAGATCGTCGAGCAAGCGCCCGTGGACGAGCTGTTCTACGACACGAAACACCCCTACACCGACGCCTTGCTCGACTCGATCCCCCGTCCCGACCGGACCGTCGAGGACCTCGAGCCGATCGAGGGGGTGATGCCCGAGGCGATCAACCCGCCGTCGGGCTGTCGGTTCCACCCCCGCTGTCCGGACGCCAGGGAGGTCTGTCGACGCGTCCACCCCGAGAACAGACGGGTCGCGTTCGCGGGCGACGAGCCACACCGTGCGGCCTGCGTGAAACACGACGCCTTCGACGTCGGCTACGACGAGAGCGTCCCGATCGACCCCGAACCCGAGTTGATGGCGGATGCAGGTTCCGCCTCGGCGGACGGAGGTGAGGACCGTGAGTAGTCCCGATCGTTCGTCGGTCGGCGAGGGCGAGACGCTCCTCGAGGTCGACGGCCTGAAAAAGCACTTCGCGTCCGAATCCGGCCTGTTCGCGAGCGTCAACCTCGAGCTGGATACGTTCCCCCCGATCGGCCTCGGCGTGGATCGGGTGAAAGCCGTCGACGACGTCTCTTTCGACGTCAGGCGAGGCGAGACGCTGGGGCTCGTCGGCGAGTCCGGCTGCGGGAAGAGCACGCTCGGACGGACGATCCTTCGGTTGCTCGAGCCTACGGCGGGCCGAATCTCGTTCAAAGGCGACGATCTGGCGGAGCTAAGCGGCGAGGAAATCCGTCGGAAGCGTTCGGAGATCCAGATGATCTTCCAGGACCCTCACTCGTCGCTCGATCCGCGGATGAAAGTCGGCCAGATCATCGAGGAGCCGATGCGCGCCCACGACATGCTAGACGACGAGGGCCGCGAGGCCAGGGCGAAGGAACTGCTCGAGAAGGTCGGCCTCGATCCGCGCCACTACAACCGCTACCCCCACGCCTTCTCCGGCGGCCAGCGCCAGCGGATCAACCTCGCCCGGGCGCTGTCGGTCGACCCCGACTTCATCGTCTGTGACGAACCCGTCTCGGCGCTGGACGTCTCGATCCAGGCGCAGGTGCTGAACACGATGGAACAGCTCCAGGAGGAGTTCGGGCTGACCTACCTCTTCATCGCCCACGACCTCTCGGTTATCCGTCACATAAGCGACCGCGTGGCGGTGATGTACCTCGGACACGTCGTCGAACTGGCGGACAAGGAGGAACTCTTCGAGAACCCACAGCACCCGTACACGAAGGCGTTGCTCGACTCCATTCCGACGCCCGATCCCCGCGACAGGGACGAACGCGGCGTCCTCGAGGGGGAGGTCCCGAGTCCGGTCGATCCCCCCTCCGGCTGTCGGTTCCGGACCCGGTGTCCGCGACTGATCGCGCCCGACTCCTTCGAGTGGCGCGATCGGGAGTGGGAGCAGACGCGGGCGTTCATGCGCGCGGTCAAACGCCGGTCGTTCGAACCGACCACCGAGGCCGAGATCCGCGCGCGCTTTTTCGACGACGGGACGCCCCGCGGCGAAGCGGGCGAGATCGTCGACGAGGCCATCGGGCTGATCGCGATCGATCGCACCGTCGACGAGACGGACGGCGGGGGCGACCGACAGGGGTGGGACCGTGCGACGACGCTCCTGCTCGAGTCGTTCGCCGAGGAGAGCATCTGCGCGCGAGAACGGCCCGCCTACGAGGTCGAACCCGAGTACGGCACCGGGGAACACTTCGCCGCCTGTCACTTACACCGGTGACGGCGGTCGGTCGGATCACTCGCCGACGGCGTCGAGGTGGTCGTCTACGTCGGCGAGGTCGATCGTCGTGGCCGCGGTCGAACCGGCTGCGGTCGCTTCCGTGAGCCCCGTTCCCGTGGCGACCGCGACGACGTCGTCCGTCGACTCGAGGACGCCCTCGCCCACTAGCTTCCTGACGCCGGCCAGCGCCGTCGCTGACGCGGCCTCGACGCTCAGGCCTGCCTCGGTCGCCAGCACGCGCTGTGCGGCCCGGATCGCGTCGTCGTCGACGGCGATCACCGCACCGCCGGTGTCGCGGGCCGCCCGGAGCGCGCGGGTCCCACTCGGCGGGTCGGCGTTGGCGATAGAGTAGGCGACCGTCTCGCCACCCTCGACCGGCGTGACCGCGTCGGCCCCGGCCGCGTCCGCCTCGGCGATGGGCGCGCAGGCCGCCGCCTGAACGAGGTACAGCCGCGGGCAGTCGTCGATCGCGCCGGCTGCCCGCAGTTCGCGCAGCGCCTTCCAGACGCCGCTGGCGTGGCCGCCGCTGCTGACGGGCACGACGATCGCGTCCGGCACGTCGGGCGCGAACGCCTCGCAGATCTCGAGGGCCGTCGTCTTCTGTCCCTCGACGCGAAGCGGGACGTCGGAGTTGAGAAAGCAGATGCCGGACTCGAGACCCCGCTCGAGCGTCCGTTCGTAGAGGCGGCCGTAGTCGCCGTCGACGGCGAGTAGCGTCGGCTCGTACTGCGCGATGACGTCCAGTCGCGCGGGCGGGACGTCGGTCGGGGTCATCACGACGCAGGGGACGTCGGCCGCGGCGGCGAAGGCGGCGGTACTCATCGCCATGTTGCCGTGCGAGACGGTGCCGACGGCGGAGACGTCGCCCGCGGCACCCGCCTCGAGGGCGGCCAGACCGAACGCGCTCCCGCGATCCTTGAAGCTCCCGGTCGGGTTCTCGCCCTCGAGTTTGACGTGGACGCGGGCACCCGCGAACTCGTCTACGGCCGGCTCGTGAACGAGCGGCGTTCCGCCGGCGGCGTCGGCGAGGCCTCCGGGTGGGTCGACCGGGAGCAGTGGCCCGTAGCGCCACATCCCCGGCGCGTCGACGACGTCGTTCCAGTCGAACGAGCCAGGGTCGGTCTCGAGCCAGAGCGGCTCGCCACACTCACAGCGAGCGACGGGTGCGGTCGTTCGCGTGCCACAGTCGTAACAGACGCGGTCGTATCTCATGGATCGAAAAGCGTACGACCCGGTTTCGCCGGTGGGGATATAATGCTGCTGTACCCGCGTCCCGAGAATCGTACGCCGACCGGCGTGTGTACCGGCACTGACAGACAGCAGACGGTATCCGTCCGGTCGGCTCCGGCCGCTCACCGAATCCTGACCGTCGTCGAGTCGCTCGGTCGGTACGTCTCGGGGTGGGTCGCGACGAACGCCGTGATCTCGTACTCGCCGGGCTCCGGTACCACCGACTCGTGGATCCCGTCGGTTCGCTCGAGTCGACCGTTCCAGACGACCGAAACCCGCTTTCGCTCTCCGCCCCGGAAGTCGAACGTCGACGGGTCCGACCGGGTGTACAGACGCTCGTCGCTGGCCTCGAGGTGGCCGTCGACCGTCCACCCCCACAGCCGTCGTTTCGGCGTCGGCACCGCGATCGGTACCGGGAGGCGATTCTCGAACTCGACGGTGATCTCGACTGGATCGTCGCGCTCGTAGACGGGCCGGTCGGTGTCGACCGAGACGACGACGCCGCGTCGTGCAAGCGTCGCCGGGACGAGGTCGGCGAGTCGACTCGAGAGGCCACCCCGGTCGTCGAGGCCGAACTCGTCGACGGATTCTCGCTCGGATCGCGTTCGACGGCGTGGCATTCGGTCCAGATTCGACGTCTACCGGTAAAACGGTCTCGTCCGTCTGTACTCTCTGACGGCAGTATCAGCGCCAGGCGGGAAGCGTCGCCGCCTCGTCCGCTCGCATCGAGAGCCACGCGCCGTCCGCGGAGATGTCGGCGATGACGTACTCGTCGCTGCGGCCGTCCGAATCGATCGAGCCGACGACCGTCTCGTTCGACGCGCCGACGTGTCCGTTGTGATCCACCACCATGTGTGTAATTCACATTCGACGACGTATAAAGTCGTCGAAATGCACCGCCGGCGTCCGGGCGCGATCGCTGGCGACGTCACGACCCCTCGCGTGCGAGGGTGTCTCGAAACACTGGCTTTATACTCGGTTTGGCCGTACGAGCGGGATATGAACGTAGCCGACGCGATGACTCCCCGCTCTGAGGTGGTAACCGTCGAGTTGCCCGGCACCAGAAGCGACGTCCTCGAGTACCTCCAGGAACGGTCGTTCTCCTCGGTCCCCGTGATCAAACCGACCGACGACGGCCCGGAGTACCGGGGGCTCGTCTCTCGAGACGTCCTGATCGAACAGCCGGACGAAGACCAGCTGGTGATGCTGATGGAGGACGTGCCGACGACGACCGCAGACACGACGATCGAAGACGTCGCGGCGCTGATGATCGACGAGGGTGCCCGTCGCGTGCCGGTCGTCGACGGCGAGTTCGAGGGCATCGTCACGGTGACGGACGTCGTCCACGCCATCGCGGCCGGCGACGCCGAGGTCGACGCCATCGTCGAAGAGTACGCCAGCCCCGACGTGAACACGACCTACCAGGGCGCGCCGCTGCCGGTAGCAGAGCGCGGCCTCTCCTACGCGAACGTTCCCTACACCGTCGTGCTCGACGACGACGGGCGGATGTGTGGCGTCCTCACCGAGGTCGACATCATCGACGTCGCCCGGATCGTCGAGGGCGAAGAGGAGACTGGCAACTCCTTTGCCGACCAGGACTCGGAGTGGGCCTGGGAGGGGATCAAGGGCGTCGGGAGCCGGTACCTGCCGACTCGAGACATCGAACTCCCGGCCGGCCCCGTCTCGGAGTTCATGACCGACGACGTCGTCACGGTCTCGACCCAGAAGAGCGTCGAGGAGGCCGCACAGCTGATGATCAGCAACGACATCGAGCAGATCCCGATGGTCAGCGGCGACCGACTGGTCGGCATCGTCCGCGACGTCGACCTGCTCGCGGCGCTGTCGGCGTGACGCGGGCGATCATACTGCCGGACGACACGGTCCAGAAATCGATCGCACTCGAGACGCGATCGAGTATTTATACTGCCGGACGTAAGTCGTGAAAGATTCTCGCCGTCCCGGGGTGGCGAGAATCTTCACACAGTTACGTCCGATAGTATTACTGACTGTTGTCCGGTAGTATCAGTCCGCGCGTTGTTCCCGTTCCTCGCGTCGGAGTTCGACCCGGCGGATCTTGCCACTCGAGGTCTTCGGCAGTTCGTCGACGAACTCGATCCGACGGGGGTACTTGTACGGTGCCGTCTCTTCTTTCATGAACGCCTGGAGGTCGTCTTTCAGGTCGTCGCCGCCCTCGTAGCCCTCCGCGAGGACGACGTAGGCCTTGACGACGCTGCCTCGCTCTTCGTGGGGGCTGTCGACGGCGGCGGCCTCGGCGACGGCGTCGTGGGAGACGAGGGCGTCTTCGACCTCGAACGGCCCGATCCGGTAGCCTGCGGAGATGATGATGTCGTCGGCCCGTCCCTCGAAGAAGAAGTAGCCGTCGGCGTCGCGGCTCGCGAGGTCGCCGGTGCGGTAGTACTCGCCGTCGAACGTCCGTTCGTCCAGGTCCGGCTTCTCGTAGTAGCCGTCGAAGATGGCCGGCGAGTCGACCGGGACGGCGATCTCGCCGATCTCTCCGGTCTCGACCTCTTCTTCCTCGTCGACGTCGATGAGCGTCGTGCCGACGCCCGGCGTCGGCTTGCCCATGCTGCCGGGCTCGACGTCGATGCCGGGGTAGTTCGTCACGAGCGCGACCGTCTCGGTCTGACCGTAGCCGTCGCGAGGCGTGACGCCGAAAGCCTCCTCGAAGCGTTCGATCGGCTCGCGGTTCAGCGGCTCGCCCGCCGAGAGGGCGTCCGTGAGCGCGAGGTCGTACTCGGAGAGGTCGGCGTTCGAGAACATCCGGTACTGGGTGGGGACGGCACAGAGCCGGGTGACGCCCTCCGCTTCCATGATCTCGAGGAACCGATCGGGTTCGAACTCGCCGTCGTAGAGCAACTGGGTCGCGCCGGTCGTCAGTCCGACGCCGACGGGGCTCCAGAACCACTTCGCCCAGCCCGTCCCCGTGGTGGCCCACAGCAGTTCGTCCTCGAGGTCGGTCTCCTCGTCGACGCCCCACCAGTAGGGGGCGTTGATCCGCTCGAAGCAGTACATCCAGCGGTGCCTGTGGAGGACGGGTTTGGGCTGGCCGGTCGTCCCGCTGGTGTAGTTGATCGACATCGGGTCCTCGGCGGCGAGGTCGGGGCCGTCGAACGCGGTCGGCTGGTCCGCGACGACGTCCGCGTACGACGGATACTCGTCGCCGTCGCCGTCGAGGACGATCACGCGCTCGAGGGGCGTCTCCTCGGCGACGGGCTCGACCATCTCGAGCAAGGAGTCGTGGACGACGACCGTCTCCGCCTCGCAGTCGTTCGCGCGGAAGGCGATGTCCTTCGGCCGGAGCATCGACGAGCAGGGAACCAGCAACGCGCCGGTCGCGAGCGCGCCGAGCTGGACCGCGAAGGCGTCCGGGTGGCGCGGGAACAGGTGCATCACCCGGTCGCCCTTGCCGACGCCGCGCTCCGCGAGGCCGTTCGCGAACCGGGACAGATCCGCACGCAGGTCGTCGTAGGTCCGTTCGGCTCGCTCGCCGTCCTCGTTGAGGTACCGGACGGCGATCCGATCGCCGAACGCCTCGGCGTGGGATTCGACGACCGACGGGATCGCGTACTCGGTCGGGACGTTCCACTCGAACTCCTCGGTCGCGGTGTCGTAGTCGACAGCCATGTGCCACTAGTCAACTAACGTCATTATCAGTGTTGTTCCTGTCGAGGTGATCGTCAGAGAGACACCGTTAACACCGTTCCCCGACAATTCCGGGCCAGATGACCGACCTCGCCATCGAGACCGCGGGACTCACCAAACGGTACGGCGACGAGACCGCCGTCGACGACCTCTCGCTCGAGATCGAGCCGGGCGTCGTCTACGGGTTTCTCGGTCCGAACGGTGCCGGGAAGACGACGACGATGCGGATGCTGACGACGCTCACCCGCCCCACCGCAGGAACCGCACGCGTCGTCGGCCAGTCGGTCGAGAACCGCGACGCGGTGACGCCCCACATCGGCTACCTGCCCGAAGAGCCGCCGATCTACGACGAACTCACCGGCCGCGAGCAACTCGAGTACGCCGCCGGCCTGCGCGACCTCCCGGAGGAGGCGGCGTGCGAGCGCATCGAGTCGATGCTCGAGCGCTTCGACCTGCTCGAGGACGCGGACAAGCGCATCGACGCCTACTCGAAGGGGATGCGCCAGAAAGTCGGCGTCATCCAGGCGGTGTTGCACGACCCCGACGTCGCCTTCCTCGACGAACCGACCAGCGGTCTCGATCCCCGGGCCGCCCGGACGATGCGCGAGACCATCGCCGACCTGGCCGACCGGGAGATGACCATCTTCCTCTCGACGCACATCCTCCCCGTCGTCGACGAACTCGCCGACACCATCGGCGTCCTCCACGAGGGCCGACTCGTCGCCGAGGGCGACCCGGAGACGCTGAAACGCCGCGCCGAAGCCGGCGCGGTGGCCGACGCGACCGGCGGGCGAACCCTCGAGGACGTCTTCCTCGAGGTCACGGACACCGACGAGTACGTCGACCAGCGGGCATGAACTGGTCCCGGACGATCGCGCTCGTGACCGCGGTGCGCCACCGCGTCGAACTGCGCCGTCGCCGCAAGCACCCACAGCTGGGGTTCGCCGTCCTCCTCGGTGCGACGTTCGGGACGCTGTCGATCGTCGGACAGCTCCCGCTGCCACGCTACGAACGACTCTGGCCGGAACCGGGCGCGTACCACTACGGGACGCTGGCTGCCACCCACCCGGACGCCGTCCTCGCACTCGCCCGCGAGGTCGCGGCGGTCGCGATCGTCGTGATCGCCGGTCTCGCCTCGCTGACCGCGGTGGTCAGCGACGACTGGGAGGACCCCCCGGTCGAGCTCGTGACGGCGGTGCCGCTGCCGGCGGCGATCCTCGGCGTCCTCGGGGACGAACTGCTCGAGAGCGCCTGGTTCGTCGGCCCCGTCGCGGTCGGCGGCGGACTGGCGTTTACCGCCGGGACGGGACGGCTCGTGACGGTCGTCGGGACGGCCGTCGGCGCTGCCGCCGTCGTCGCGATGGGACTGCTCGCGGGGACTGCGGCCGGTCTCGGCTTCCGGACGGCCATCCGCCGGTCGCCACGCCTCTACGGAGCGCGGTACGCGGTCGGTGCCGTCACGCTGTTTTTGACGTTCATGGGGCTCGGGATCAGCCGGGCTGCCGGTGCGGCACTCGCGAGGTCGCCACTTGGCTGGTACGGCGACCTCCTGCTGGCGACGACGCCCGCGGTCCCGACGGCGTCGGGGCGGGTACTCCTCGCGCTCGCGGCGGCCGGCGGCGTGCTCGCGACCGCACTCGCCGCCGTCGTCGCGACGGCGCGGTCGCTGTGGTTCGCCGAGACCGTCCTCGACGACGGGACCGTCGACGCCGACGGCTCCCGTTCGCGGTTCGAGCCGTTCCTCGCGCGCCTCGTCGCGCCCCGAACGGCCGCGGTCGTCCGTGCGACGTGGCGGCGCATCCGCCGGTCGCCGCGGGCGATGATCTACGTCCTCCTGCCGTTCGCGCTCGTCGGCCCCGCGTCGGTCGAACTCTCGGCCTCCCGGCCCGGGTTCGTCCCGGTCCTGGTGACGCTCTACGCCGCCAGCGCCGTCGGCATGGGGACGACGCTCAACCCGCTCGGCAACGAGCGTGTCGCGCTCCCGGCGATCCTCACGACCCCCGGCGGCCGAACGTCGGTCCTGCACGGACACGCCGTGGCCGCGTTGCTCCCCGGCGCACCGTTCGTCGTCGCTGCCGCCGTCGTGACCGGCCTGTTCGGCGGCTACCATCCGGCGGTCCTCCTCGCGCTCGTCGTCGCCGCGCTCGCACTCGTCGTCGCCGGCGTCGGCGTCTCACTGGGCGTCGGCGCGTTCTTGCCGAACCTCGAGGGGCCGGCGAACGCGACGCTCGTCCCGCCCGAACTGTACGCGATGTTCGCGTACCTCCTCGCGATGTCAGTCGTCGCCTCGCCGTCGCTCGCCGGGTTCGGTGACGCCGCGTTCGGCCACTCGCCGACCACCAGCGCCGCGGTCGCGACCGTCCTCACCGTCGCGCTCGCTGCCGCCGTCGGTACTGCCGGCTACCGCTACGCGGCGCGAACGCTCGAGCGCTTCGAGGCCGACGGCGTCGAAAACTGAAAACTGCCCTCGATCTAGTCGTCCGCGGGCGCCACGTCGGCGCCCTCGAACGCGCCCTCGGGGACCGTCCCGTCGTCGTTCCAGCCGCGCTCGGCGTAGTACTCGTCTAGCGCGTCCTCGAACTCGGGGATGTCGTACGGCACCCGGTCGTCGGTCCGATCCATGCCACGCTCGTTGTTGAAGTGACGTTCCAGGGACACCACGCGAGCACCGACGTCGAGGAGTTCCTCGTAGTCGGCGTCGAGAAGCGTCTCGAGGCGGTCGGGCGTGACGAAGTCCCGGGAGAACTTACAGAGGACGCCGCTGTCTTTGATCGCGTTGAGGTTCTCCTTCTCGATCACCTTCGGGGGTTTCCCCTCGAGTCCCTCCTTGTCCATCGCCTGCTCCTCGTCGACGAGCGGGTACTCGTAGGGGTAAAACTCCGCGTACATGTGGTCGGCCCCGCGGTTGGAGGTCGCAAAGGCGAGTCCCTGTCCGTTGAGGGTGCGGCCGTCGTGGGCGGGGAACTCCATGCCCTTCACCGTCCAGTTGTCGACCCCGAGGTCGTCGTGACAGCGCTCGACGCCCTCCGCCAGGACGTCGCCGACGCCCTCCCGGTAGGCGATTTTCTCGACGGTCTCGTGGAGCAACTCGACGTTGCCGAACTCGTCCTCGCTCGCCAGGTAGGCCGCGACCGTGTCGCCACAGGAGATGGTGTCCATCCCGAGTTCGTCACAGAGTTTGTTCGACTGCATCACGTCGACGATATCGTCGACGCCCGAGTTCGACCCGAACGCCATCACCGTCTCGTACTCGGGACCTTCCGTCTCGAGGCCGCTTTCCTCGTCTCTGGTGGGGAGTTTGCAGGCGAACGCACAGGCCGAACAGGTCCCCTTCTCGTATTTCTTTTCCTCGACGCGGTCGCCGCTGATCCCCGACGCACCCTCGAAGGAAAGTTCCGAGAAGTATCGCGTGGGGAGCGCCTCGACGGCGTTCGCGAACTCCGTCATCGAGGTGGTTCCCTGGCGTTTCATGATGTGATCGGAGGTGGCCGCCTCGCGGTGGACGTCCATCTGCAGCGGCGGAATCTCGACCTCGCGGGTCGAGTCCCCGTCGAACGTGATCGCCTTGACGTTCTTCGCGCCGAGGACGGCACCGAGGCCGCCGCGACCGAACGCCCGCTCTCTCGAGGTCATGATCGAGGCGAAACGGACGCGGTTCTCGCCTGCCGGGCCGATGGTGACGGTGTGTTCGGCCCCGAGGCCGTGTTCGTCCTCGAGGTAGTCACAGATCTCGGAGGTCGTCGCACCCTCGAGGTCGGGCACCTCCTCGAACTCGACGCCGTCGTCGGTGACGTGGACGACGAGCAGTTCGTCGCTCTCGCCCGTGATCTCGACGGCCCCGTAGCCCGTGGCGGTGAAGTTCCGAGAGAGAAAGCCGCCGGCGTTCGAGGAGAGCAGGCCGTCGGTCAGCGGCGAGAGCGCCGTCGCCGACATCCGACCGGTGAAACTCATCGTCGAGTGTTGTAGCGGTCCGGTCGCGAAGTAGAGGCGGTTCTCCGCGCCCAGGGGATCGGCGTCGAAGGGGATCCGGTCGTGGGCGAGTTTCGTCCCGACCCCGCGACCGCCGACGAACGACTCGAGGACGTCGTCTACGTCTTCGGTCTCGGCCGTCCGGTCGCCGACGTCGATCGAACACAGCGGTCCCTGTACGTGTTTCATACTACCACTGTGATGGACACGAGCGCAAAACGGTACCGGTTTTTCGGGATACTCCGCCTCGAGACGGCGGCGAGCGCGTGCCGATCGACTCGGGCGCGCCAGCGTCTCCTCCTGGTGAAACAACGCTTAATGCGCCGGGGCGGGACCATCGGATAGATGGTGCGCCACGACTCAGCCGCCGACGTCTATCGGCAGGCGTTGCCGGTCATCCTCGTCAGTCTCGTGGCAGGGCTGTTCGCCGGAACGTTACTCGGCACGGAATCCATGCGCGAGGGGATCGAGAGCGTTCCCGGCCTCCTCCTCTTGCTCCCCGCGTTTCTCGCCACGCGCGGCGGCGTCTACGGCCCGCTCGGAGCCCGCCTCTCGAGCGGGCTCCACCAGGGGCTGATCAGCCCCCACTTCGAGTGGAACGACCGGCTCCGGAACGCGGTCGTCGCCTCGTTTCTCAACGGGATGATCGTCTCGATTCTCATCGCGTTTCTCGCGTACGTCGTCCTGCTGGCGTTCGGCCGCTCCGGCAACTTGCTCGAGCTCGTGTTCATCCTGACGATCGCCGGCTTCCTCAGTGCCGTGACGATGCTCGGCGTCCTGCTCGCCGTGATCTTCAGGGGGTATCGCCGTGGCGTCGACCCCGACAACATCGTCGGTCCCGTCGTGACGACCGTCGGCGACGTCTTCGGCGTCGCGTTCCTGCTCGTCGCCGTCGAGATCACGGAGGTGATCCTGTGACCGAAGGGGGAGACGACGGCGAGTTCGTCGACGAGTGGACCGTCTCGAACATCGTCACGACGATAG